>NZ_CP158959.1:4800000-6831166 GCF_050986225.1 Sphingobacterium puteale | reverse complement strand
TCTAAAATTGTTAATAAGTTGATTTACAATACGCGACAAAAAATATGTTGATAACTTTCTCTGAGAACGAAGATGACAAAAAAAAATCAGCTAAAAAACTAAAATATAAAATAATTAATAAAAATCTATATATCAGTTAGTTACCTTGTAAAATTGTGGAAAACTTGCGCTAAAATTGATCTCTAAAAATAATTATTAACATTCCAAATTTATTTCAAAAAAAAGAACAAAAAAAGTAGTAAACATACTACAGATCAGTCTAAAGGTCTAGAACTAAATTAACCAAAATAAAAGCGAAATACAACCTTTAGTTCATATATTTTTAATATTAAATTTATAAGAATTTAAAGTCTACTTAACAACATTACCAAATATCTTTCTAACCGATTCTGGAGCCATTGGAAAATAAAAAAATCTCGTATCAACAAGTTATTGGAAAATCATTTTGTAACATAGCCGACGTGAAAATTTAAAAAAAAGACTTGGTTTTATATCATAAAAAAAGGAAACCCTCTTAAAGAATTTCCTTTTTATGGTATAAATAAAAATACTCGTATCTATCCAACCATCGTATGGGTAAATTTTCCATCACACATTTTCTTTCCCTCTTGCACAATTGCAGCGGCATCGTAATGAGAATTTCGCCATTGGGCACTCTGCTCGGCATGCTCTACAACTCGGTCTGGAATACCTAACCGTACAATCTGACTGTTGTAACCATGATCTGCCATAAATTCCAATACAGCAGCCCCTATCCCCCCCTGTAGACAGCCATCTTCAACTGTGATTATCTTTTTAAATTTTTTAAAGACCAGATGCAATAAGTCTTCATCCAAAGGCTTGGCAAATCGCAGATCATAATGTGCAGGATGTATTCCCAATTCATTCAATTGTTGTACGGCTTTGACGGCTTCATTACCAATAGCGCCGAAGCTTAGAATAGCAAGTTCTTCACCTTCGGTAATCACACGCCCTTTTCCGATTTCTATTTCCGTAAATGGACGGCGCCAATCCGGCATTACTCCATTTCCTCTCGGATAGCGAATGACGAAAGGCCCCTTATTAGGCAATTGTGCAGTATACATTAAGTTTCTGAGCTCCTCTTCGTTCATTGGAGCAGAAACGGTCATATTGGGGACACAACGCATAAATGCAATATCATAAGCTCCGTGATGTGTGGCTCCGTCCGCTCCAACTACCCCCGCACGATCCAGACAGAAAACAACATTCAAATTTTGTAACGCGACGTCATGGATAACCTGATCATAGGCACGTTGCATAAACGACGAATAAATATTACAAAAAGGTAATAGCCCCTGTGTCGCCAGACCGGCACTAAATGTGACGGCATGTTGTTCAGCAATACCGACATCAAAGGCCCGATCAGGCATTGCGTTCATCATGATATTCATTGAAGAGCCTGAAGGCATCGCCGGTGTGATACCAACAATTTTTTTGTTTGCTTCAGCAAGCTCGACCATCGTATGTCCAAAAACATCCTGGTATTTGGGTGCTACCGGTTTTTCACTGGAAGATTTTTTTATCTCTCCGGTAATTTTATCAAATAAGCCCGGCGCATGCCATTTCGTCTGATCCTTTTCAGCAAGTGCGAACCCTTTTCCCTTAATTGTTACAACATGTAGCAATTTGGGACCGGGTATATGTTTAAGATCTTCAAGCGTCTTAGCTAATTTCTTTACGTCATGTCCGTCAACCGGACCAAAATATCTAAAGTTCAATGACTCAAAAAGATTAGCATTCTTTAATAAAGTCCCTTTGATACTTTTCTCCAGTTTTTTAACAATACCGAGTGCATTTGGCCCTACCTCAGAAATTTTTGTCAGCACAGCAGCGATATCATCCCTAAATCTATTGTATCGTTTTGATGTCGTAATACTCGTCAAATATTCTTTCAGCGCGCCAACATTAGGATCTATCGACATACAATTGTCATTCAGAATAACCAATAGGTTAGATTTGGAGATACCAGCATGGTTTAATGCTTCAAAAGACATTCCACCGGTCAAAGCTCCGTCCCCAATAACCGCAATATGCTGACGATCCTTTTCTCCCTTTATTTGGGAAGCAACAGCCATCCCTAAAGCTGCTGAAATTGAGGTAGAAGAATGGCCTACCCCAAATGCGTCATATTCTGATTCAAAACGGTTCGGAAAACCCGAAATACCGTTTTCAATACGATTCGTATGAAATACCTCGCGACGTCCAGTCAGAATTTTATGACCATAAGCCTGATGGCCTACATCCCATATCAATTGATCATAGGGGGTATTCATTACGTAATGTAACGCCACCGTTAACTCAACGACTCCCAAACTTGCTGCAAAGTGACCACCATTCACCGAAACCTGATCAATAATAAATTGACGTAATTCCTGGCTTAGTTGTTCTAATTGGTCTTCCTTTAGCTTTTTTAGATCAGAGGGATCGTTTATTTTACTTAATAGTTCTCCAGCCTCCAATTGCATAGTACTGCTATTTACATTAAATGTTCACACAAAGTAACGACAATTTTATTTAATCTTTAAAATAAATCGCATTTCCATATTGAGCTACAACAAATAAAAACAGCAATAGTTTTCATATGAACAATTCCAACAGATTTTATTATGTAAATTTGTAATAAGATATGCAAGTAGAAGAAGGTTACGAAATCAAGCTTCCTCAATTTGAGGGACCTTTTGATTTATTACTATTTTTTATCGAGCGGGACGAACTGAACATTCATGATATCCCTATTTCGAAAATTACGGATGATTTTTTGTCTTACGTAAGTCAGATGCAGGCACTCAATATGGAGATGGCCAGCGAATTTATTTTTGTCGCCTCTACATTGATGCGTATCAAAGCAAAGATGTTACTGCCGAGACCGGATCTGGATGAAAATGAGAACGAAATAGATCTGAGGGAAGACCTCGTTCAGAAACTTATTCTCTATAAGCAGTTCAAAGAGGTCTGCGAAGGCCTCCGGGTGATGGAAGAAAACCGTCTCCAATTGTATAGCAGAGGCAATATCCATTATGATATACGCCAACAGCTTCAATTGGATGCTACAGGTGAAAACCTGGATAGCTTTGATCTATATGGCCTGATGATGATCTATGAGCAAATGATGTATCAATTTCGCAATAGGCCACCCGAGGTAACGCATACCGTTGTGAAATATCCTTATACAATCGAACAACAAAAGAAAGCGATAGCTGAGCTTATTGAAATCAATAAGAAATTAGATTTTCAGGAACTATTGAAAAACTCCGAAAACAAGGTTCAATTTGTCTATAATTTCCTGGCAATTCTAGAAATGTTACAGCAGCGTCTTCTGCAGATTGAAGTAGGATTAGGCTACAACAATTTCAATGTCGAGGAGCGAGATCCCAAGCAAGAGGATCTGGTACTCGAAGAAGAACTAGAACAATAAAAAAGGTTGTCCAGCTGGACAACCTTTTTTATTATCGACTGAATATTTTAACATCAACTTCTTCAATATTCATTCATTGAAAACTTGGCTGTTTTCTTTAGCTATCTTAATTTAATCTTTCTTTTTAAAAGCATTCCAGCCCTGCGCCGTGATTGGATAAAGATTTCCGGACTTAGAAATCATTTCACAGCCTTCTGATGCTGCCGTCATGTAGCCTATAATACTGATATCAGGTAAATTCTTGATCTTATCGTGATCTGCCTGTGCTATTGTAAACAGCAGTTCATAATCTTCCCCCCCATTTAATGCTGCAACCGTCGGGTCAATACCGAATTCACGTCCGGTATCGTAGGTCATCTGGTCCAATGGAATTTTTTCTTCATACAATCTACAACCTTTATCAGATTGTCGACAGATATGAAGTATTTCGGAAGCTAAACCGTCAGAAATATCCATCATTGATGTAGGTAGGATATCTAATTTTGCAAATAATTCAACAATATCCTTTCGTGCTTCCGGTTTTAACTGACGTTCAACAATATAGTCTTTACCCTCCAGATCCGGCTGCACATTAGGGTTTTCCAAATAAATATCTTTTTCTCTTTCCAATAGCTGCAGTCCCATGTATGCTGCTCCCAAATCTCCGGATACACACAATAAATCGCCTTCCTTTGCACCGTTGCGATAGACAATCTTATCTGCGTCGGCATAACCTATACTCGTAACGGATATAACAAGACCTTGGGCCGAAGCCGAAGTGTCCCCCCCAACCAAATCGACATTATACTTCTTACAGGCGATCAAAGCTCCCTGATAGATCTCTTCTACGGCTTCCAGTGGAAATTTGGAAGATAACCCGATAGAAAACGTAATCTGGGAAGCTATTCCGTTCATCGCATAGATATCGCTCAAATTGACCTGTACTGCCTTATATCCCAAATGCTTTAAAGGGACATACCGCAGATCAAAATGAATACCTTCCAAAAGCAAATCAGTAGAAATCAAGGTTTTCTTTCCTTCAAAATCCAATACCGCTGCATCATCACCAATTCCCTTAATGGTAGATTTTTCGGTCAGTTCCACTGCTTTACTGATATAGTCAATCAAACCGAACTCGCCCATTTCCTCCAGACTGGTGCGTTCAGTATTATCAAAATCGAACATGTTAAAAAATTTAAAATATTAAACTATCATATAATGCCCAAACAGGTATCTCATACCGCTATGATCTAGCTTCGTTAATAGCACTATAAAAATAATAATCGATATGAAAACCAACCTGTTATCATATCGATTATCATCAAAAATTATACAATTTATTACAATCCTAAGCTTGCTGATATCTCCAACATACGCTCAATAGGGCGTTGTGCGCGAAGTATGACGTCTTCGGGAAGTAAAATTTCAGGCGATTCATATTTCAAACAATTATAAAGCTTCTCAAGCGTATTAAGCTTCATGTGAGGGCAATCATTACATGCACAGGCATTGTTCGGTGGTGCAGGAATAAAAGTTTTGCCAGGACTTGCTTTCTGCATCTGATAAAGAATCCCAGATTCTGTGGCTACAATATAAGCTTGTGCATTATCTGTTTGCGTAAACTTAAGCATACCTGATGTGGAACCCACATAATCCGCCTTCGCTAAAATATGATCTTCACATTCAGGATGCGCAATAAACTTCGCTTCAGGATATTCACTCTTCAGGCGATCAATTTTATCCTGAGAAAAAATTTCATGAACCATACAAGCACCGTTCCATAATACTAGATCACGGCCGGTTTTTTTCTTTACATAAGCCCCAAGATTACGATCGGGACCAAAAATGATCTTCTGATCTATCGGAAGGCTTTCCACAATTTGAACTGCATTGCTCGACGTACATACTATATCCGAAAGTGCCTTTAATTCGGCAGTACAATTGACATAAGTGATGACCAAATGATCCGGATACTGTTCCTTAAATTTAGCAAACAAGTGTGGTGGACATGAATCCGACAGCGAACAGCCTGCTTTAGCATCCGGCAAAATAACCTTTTTTGTTGGCGAAAGTATCTTCGCTGTCTCCGCCATAAAATGTACTCCGGCAAAAACAATTAAATCGGCATCTGTTTTTGCAGCTTCCTGGGACAGGCCTAAACTATCTCCAATATAGTCTGCAATATCTTGAATTTCAGATTCCTGATAGTAATGTGCCAAAATTACAGCATTCTTTTCTTTCTTTAATCGTTGGATTTCAGCTACCAAATCCAATGAGGGGTCAATCGGAGCATCATTATATCCTTTTGCCTGAAGCTCATAATTTACAATTTCCATGCGGGTACTTTCAACAGTTTATGAACAACAAAAATACGCATTGTTACATATATAAAAGTCAATAAAAAGCAAATTAATCAAATATGTAGTCGAGCAATTGGGAAAAAGATAATATAAATTTAAAATTAAATAATTATCATTAAAATAAATACACAAAGATTTGATCCATTTTAAACCTTTTTTGAGTCAGATATACAGAAAACTGCCAGGCAATATATCATATATCAAAATCTCAGCGGGTTTGTACCAAAATCTTTCCAAGGTAGAAAATGACTTTCCTTCCATTTTCCGCTTATTGAACGTTCTTAGGCATAATACAAAACAAGCAAAAATATAGCACAAACGGAAGCTTTATTTATTAACATTTCTCACGCTGTTATGGTTTTGTGCCCTCTAGAATCTAAAATTTACCAAGAAAAAAAGAAAGAAAAAATATATTAAAAGCTCAAAGGGTTTAGTAAAAAGTTACTCTATGCTGTTTCAAACGTCAAGTACCAGATATCATTCTGTCGTATCTAACGACAGAGAATGAAATGCGAGAAGATAAGGCTGCTTCCATTATAAACTCGTTTAGAATGGAATATTTTCGTACAATAGCCTAACGGGATGTATTTAAGAAAACCTAAAGGGCTTTATTTCGATAAAATCTAAAATTTAGGTCCATAAAATTGGAAGGAAATCCATTAGCTTTCTCTTTTCAATTACCAAATCGCTATTAAAGTCTATGAGAATCGGATATTTTCAATGAATTATAGTATCATATCGTACAATTGATTGTAAGAGCACTCAAATTGAAAAATTGTAAAGCATATACTTTAACTATTAAAAGCGAAATTATTCGAGATAGTCGGGCATAGACAGTTATCTGGGCCCGGATAGTTTTCGAGTAGCTTTGAATAGGCAGATCAGCTTTATAATTTATTCGATGCCTTCGTACTTTAAGGTCATTTAGGATACGATTATCGCGTAAAGATTGATAACGAAAAATTACAGCGCAAACTGGCGGGTTTTATTTTATCTATGAGATCAAAAGAAGTAAGCTTAACGCCCTTAGAATGCAATATTTACGCTATTATTGAGTAAACAAAATTTTATAAAAATCTAAGCTGGTTTGTTTGAAGAGCCTTAAAAATATTATTTTTCCGGTTCAATAAATTTTGAAATGAAAAATTGAAGAAATCTCTACTATAAAATATTAGTAATATCCTACATTTATAGAGAATAGTTAATTTAAAGCTTTATTTTATTAATTTATAAAATAATAAAATTATAATAAGTTTATAAAAGTTTATTTTTAACAGCAAAATAGCGCTTTACAATCCATTTAATCCTATAAAGCATTTAAAATAAAAATCTATCGCAATCACAAGGACTTTATTTTTAAAATAAAGCGCCTGACTTTCGTCTAAAAAATTTATTATATCTGATAATGGTAATTATCGAAATCTAAAAGACTAAATTATATTTTTTTTAGCTTCCCAATCATTACTGGGTCGCAAATATAGTAAGAATCTTCAATCCACAACAATTTTTTATAAATAATCTCCCAGAATTTGATCCATTTGCCATTTGCTAGTGGAGAGGATTCAAAGATCAGTCGCAAAATCTATCATTAAGTTGCTTAAAATCGAATAATTAATAAAAACAGCATTGACAAAAAAAAATATTCAATTCTAATTGAGTTTAATTATGTTAAAGTTGGTGACAAACCCTTCAGAAATCGCATAATTACAAACAGATCTTGCAAAATGTAAAATATTGCAAGGAAATCGGCTAAAAACTGATCTCCGAACACATTTACCAGATTTTTTGCCAATAGACACTTTGAAATCTGCAATTGCGAAAATTAAATTAGATTGATCCAAGGTCTCTCAAAATGCCATAAAATCACAAAAATTATAAAAAAAATCCGATATGCGAATCTAAATAGCTTCAGAGAAACGAAAAACTAGATATCGATAAAATTCCAATTTGAAAATTCCATAAAAAATCAGCGAAAACGCTCTCAGCATCGTATATTTTTATTTTTATCTAAAAAAAAAAGAAATATACAAACCTGAACGACTCCAGTTCCTATTTTTTTCAATTTCAAACGCTTTCAGACTTTCATAAAATTGAAATAAAGCCAGCAAAGCCTAAATAATTTAGTGTAAACGACTCAAAAACCGATTTCTGAGATAAGCGACATAAAAATACTGCTACAAACCTGTTTAAAATTCCATAAAAAATTGTTTAAAAAGTTTTAAAAAAAATATTCCATTCTAAAAAGGTCTAAAATACCTCAAGAATTCAGTTATCGAAAATAAAGCCGTTTAGAATTGAATATTTGAAAAGGGGAGTTTATCCCTTTTCAAATATCGCATCCTAAATAGGTTTGATTCGATGTTGACAAAGCTAAACAAAGATTCTCGAACGTATTCCACAATCTTTTTTTTCAATAAATACTAATATTTTAAATTAAAGATTCTCTTATTGTTTATTAGGGTGTGGAAAAGTGGTATAAATTGATCTGAATCGATTTTGATTTACCGTTTTTATAGAGTTTTCAACAATTTTTCAACAGATTTTTTGCATTAAAGAGCTGATTTTTAAAAATCTAATTTTTCTTGTTTTTTATTTTCCATAATTTTTTGTTGAATAGTTCATGTCTAGAAAATGTGGAAATCTATCAAATTTTGTGCGGAAAAATAATTGGAATTCGTGCTGTGAATAGGGGATCTGTGGAATGTTAAATACTTTTCATTTTTATTTAACCTTTTATTTACACGTTTTCCACATTTTTCGTTAATTTCAACCATCATTTTTGGGGATAGTTTGTGAAATTAAAATATATGGCAGATAGAAAGGTAGATTTTTTGGTCATTGGATCAGGTATTGCCGGATTGAGCTTTGCGTTAAAAGCTTCTAAATTTGGTAAAGTGTTGATAGTCACCAAGTCCAATGAGGATGAGTCTAATACGAAATATGCGCAGGGGGGAGTGGCTGCCGTTGTGGATAAGTCTGATAGCTTCGAAAAGCATATCATTGATACTCAGATAGCTGGGGATGGATTATGTGATGTGGAAATTGTGGAAAACGTCGTTAGGGAAGCACCGGACCGTATTGCTGAACTTATTTCCTACGGAACCTCATTTGACAAGGAAGAATCCGGGGTATATGACCTGGCTAAAGAGGGCGGGCATTCAGCTCACCGTATTCTTCATTATAAGGATATAACAGGTTACGAAATAGAAAGAGCGCTGTTGGAACAGGCCCATAGCGATCCCAATATTGAAATAGTAACACATTATTTTGCCATTGATCTGATTACCCAACATCATATGGGGGAATATGTCGATAAAAATAGGGAGGATATTACCTGTTATGGTATCTATGCTTTCAATACTTCATCACATCTCGTGGACAAAATTTTAAGTAAGGTGACTGTCATGGCTTCCGGTGGAGCTGGCCACGTGTACTCGAGTACAACGAACCCGACTATTGCTACCGGTGACGGTATAGCCATGGTTTACCGGGCCAAGGGCAAGGTGCGTAATATGGAATTTATGCAGTTTCATCCCACTTCATTATATAATCCTAAAGATTCTCCGGCATTTTTGGTGTCTGAAGCTGTTCGTGGTTTCGGAGGAATTCTTAGACGTGTGAATGGAGAGTCTTTTATGGAGGAATATGATGAGCGAGCATCATTGGCTCCCAGGGATATTGTCGCACGTGCCATAGATGCCGAGATGAAAAAATCGGGTATAGATTATGTGTATTTGGATATTACCCATAGGGATAAGGAGGATATCATTAAGCATTTTCCAAATATTTATGAGAAGTGTCTCTCCATAGGATTGGATATGGCGACAGACTTTATACCGGTCACTCCGGCAGCACATTATCTATGCGGGGGAATTTATGTGGATGATTTCGGAAGAAGCAGCATACGCAACCTGTACGCTTGTGGTGAGTGTTCGTCAACCGGACTACATGGGGCAAATCGTTTAGCTTCGAATTCTTTGCTGGAAGCCCTTGTATATGCTCATCGCATCTTTTTGGATGGGACCAAAGCGATCGAGTCCATACATTACGTTACTGATGTTCCGGATTGGGATGACTCGAAAACTTCACTTTCTAATGAGGATATTTTGGTTAGTCATAACCTACGTGAATGTCAGAAAATTATGAGTGACTATGTAGGTATTGTCCGATCAGATTTTAGATTGGAACGAGCCCTAAAGCGTCTACATTTATTATATGAGGAAACGGAGGATTTTTATCGTAACACGAGGCTTTCTGTGAAGCTTTGTGAGCTGCGAAATGTGATCCAGGTAGCTTATATTGTAACCAAGTCGGCTATGTTGAGGAAAGAGAGTAGGGGCCTGCATTATACGACGGATTATCCACAGCACTCAACTGTATTACAAGACACTATATTTTAGGAGCTATGGCACTTATTTTACCTGTTCTGGACAAGTCTCCACTGATCGCGGAAGAATGCTTTTTAGCACCCAATTCGACGATTGTTGGCGATGTAGAGATTGGGCACCACTGTTCGGTTTGGTTCAATGCAGTGATTCGCGGAGACGTTAATTATATTCGTATAGGTCATTATACAAATATCCAGGATGGCGCTGTTATTCACTGTACCTATCAAAAGTGCGGGACTACCATTGGTAATTACGTGAATATTGGGCATCAGGCAATGCTGCACGGATGTATCGTGGAAGATTATGTGTTGATCGGGATGGGAGCTATCGTAATGGATAATGCTGTAGTAGAATCCAATGTAATTATCGCGGCTGGCGCTGTTGTTTTGGAGAATACGCGTTGTGAGTCCGGTTTTTTATATGCCGGCGTTCCGGCTAAAAAGATAAAAGCGCTGACTGAGGAGCAGAAAGCGCTTTTGCAGCAATTGCCGCACAACTACGTATTATATAGTTCCTGGTTTTAGCTTAAACGTATTAGCAAATACATTTTTGTCTTTTCTTTAGCAGTGACCTTGACTTTATTCCTTTTTGAGCGCACTTATTGAAAAGCTATCTTTTTGTTCCCAGTTTGCACGTATCGTGAAAACCTTGTTTAAATACACAACGGGTTCTGGAAAAGTCTTCTTTTCAACATCTCCGGTATCCCATATGCCGTTGTCATTGTCATCCCGAATGACACGTATGGTATATTTTCCCCCCGGAAATTGTTTATAAGCTACAGAAGCATTATTGCTGGTAATTTTATCAATTCTATATATTTTATCTTTTTTCTCATTGATCAGTTCGACCAGGTAGGTTGTGTTGCTATCCAGATCGGTGAAATCAAATGTTAGATCCCCATAGTTTTCGCTATCGTCGTATGTCAGATCGAATTTTTTCTCTTTATTTTGTTCCCCGAAATATCCTGTTATGGCACCTTCGGTAAATTCTATTTGATATTTTTTATCCTTTTTCCAATTATAACGGATGTGGTAAATATTGGCATCATTTGTATCCACTGCCAATTGATAATTTGTTCTTACAAGCGAGTCTTCTTTGAATTTTAGCTTTGCCTTGTCTATATTTTTTATTGGTGTAAAGGCTGATACCTGAAGGTGATTGATTCTGTCCACTTTTCCATTATTTGGTGTAAATTGAGGGTCAATTACCTGTTCGATTTTTACATTTCCCTTTCTGACGAGAATGGTATCCAACGGTTTTTCATTTTCCGTTAGAACGAGTTTTAAAGAGTCTATTTTCAGGTTTGGCAGAAATAAAGTTGCGGAATCAGAACTCTTCGAGAACCGTACTATTTTATCCTTGTTGTTGACTTCATCATTCAGAATATGGAGTTTGGGTTTGTCCACTCTTCTATTGAAAATGAGGAGTACACTACCATTTTTTTCAAACTTCTTTTCCTGGGTACGGAATTTCTTTGGAATTGCTTTAAATATTTCGAGATTAATATTGGTAAGATCTTGCCCCAATACAATGGAATCTTTTAGAAAACCTATTTCTTCATCAGGTGCATTATAGATCCGGTCATTGTTCTTTTCCTGGAGCGCATAGATACGATATGTCCCTTCCCGAAGATTATTGAGTTTATAATTTCCGGCAGTATCCGTTGTTGTAAAAATATTCGCTTTCTTTTTTCCGAAAATTGAATCTTGACTGATGGGGATTAGAAGAACTTTAACCTCTTTCAGGACTTCTTTTGTGATTGCGCTCTTTACATTGCCCGATATGCTGAGTGAGTCAATTTTATCGCCCGTTGCAAATACATAAGCATAATTTACCAATGCATTTCCTGCATTATAATCGACAAGACCTTTACCAAAATAAATGCTATAGGTTGTATTTTTTTCCAGGGAATCGGGTAAAGTGATTTCCAGATTTTTTTTCTTGACTTTGAATTGGGGAGCAGTCCCCATATCAGGCGTGACACTAAATTCCTTTTGTTGATTGGCCAACTTGACATACTCATCAAACGTAATGAGTATTTTTTTCTCTGTAAAATTCTTCGAAAAGTTCGTAGGACTTTCCTGTAGTATTTTTGGTGGAATAGAATCTTTGGGCCCTCCTGTCGGCTGTTGTATGCTCGCACATTGTATTGACAAGCCAATGAGCATTATAAACATGCTTAAAATAAGTAATCTCGTTTTTAAGCTACTTTTTAGCCTTTCTGAACTACTTTTATTATTTTTTAAAGAAGTTGTCATAAAAAATAGAATATTGTCTTAAATCGCTTATTTTAAGCTTGTTTATTTTTATTTATAATAATCTGATAATCAGTTAATTAACTCATATGTACCATCAAAACGCTGATATCTGACGGTGATACGCCTGAAATTCGGGAAGCCTGCCCTAATGTTCTCGGTTTTACTTTCGCTAATTTCTGCCTGGCTTCTATGGACAGTGAAGTTAACAAACTATAATCGAAATCAGGATTTATTTCTCTATCTTCCATCTTCTTCATGCGATTGACGATTTCGATTTCCTTTTCGAAATAGCTTTCGTATTTGAGGTTAATTTCAGCCTGCTCTATGGTTTCTTTATCAAATTGGGAAACGTATTGAGCGAAGCCTTCGTCCCCTTTGACGATGTCCTGTATGTTAACCTGCGGTCTGGCAAGAATGTTACTTAAACGTGTTTTTTGTGGAAGCGCACTTGAACCAACCTCGGCCATTACAGTATTCATCTTTTCGAGATCTGTCGAATTCTGCTTGAGGTATTCAATGATGTTATTCGAGTTTTCTATTTTATCCTGCACTTTCCTTAGTCTTTCCTCACTGACCAATCCTAGTTTGTAAGCTAAAGGCGTAAGGCGGATATCGGCATTATCCTGACGTAATAACAGCCGGTGTTCTGCTCTTGAAGTGAACATACGGTAGGGTTCTTCGGTTCCTTTTGTGACGAGGTCATCCACCAGTACGCCGATATAGGACTCAGATCTTTTTAGAATAAGTTCTTTATCGTCATTGACACGTTGATGTGCATTTATACCAGCAAGGAAACCTTGTGCTGCTGCTTCTTCGTACCCTGTGGTTCCATTGATCTGTCCGGCGAAGAACAGATGTTTTACCAATTGAGTTTCCAATGTTAGGTCAAGCTGCATTGGCGGAAAGTAATCGTATTCTATTGCATATCCCGGGCGGTACATCTTTGCATTTTCAAAGCCCGGGATGAGTTGAAGTGCTTTTAGCTGTACATCTTCGGGAAGAGAGGTAGAGAAACCATTTACATATATTTCCACTGTTTTGAATCCTTCCGGTTCCACAAAAATCTGGTGTCGCTCACGTTCTGCAAAACGGTTGATCTTGTCTTCTATGGAAGGACAATAACGTGGTCCCAATCCTTTGATCCGTCCAGTAAACATGGGTGATTTTTCAAATCCGGTGCGGAGCATTTCGTGTACCTTTTCATTAGTATATGTAATCCAGCAACAGCGTTGTTCGGTAGGCATCTCTACATTTGTATAAGAGAATCGTCCCTTCTTTTCATCGCCCCACTGTTCTTCCATGAGCGCATAGTTTAGACTGCGGCCATCAATTCTCGGTGGAGTACCGGTTTTCATTCTGCCCGATTCGAAGCCCAGTGAAACGAGCTGTTCGGTTAGTCCTGTAGCCGCCTTCTCTCCTGTCCTGCCGCCGCCAAATTTTTTATCACCGATGTGTATCACACCGTTTAAGAATGTTCCATTTGTTAAGACAACAGCATCCGATTCAATTTCTATTCCCATAGAAGTGATTACTCCGCATGCTTTTCCGTTTTTAACGATGACCTCTTTTACGGTGTCTTGCCACATGTCCAGGTTAGGTAAAGATTCCAATTGTAATCTCCACTCCTCTGCAAATCGCATCCGGTCATTTTGTGTACGTGGACTCCACATTGCTGGGCCTTTTGAAAGATTAAGCATGCGGAATTGAATCGTTGATTTATCTGCAATGATCCCGGTGTATCCACCCATAGCATCTATCTCTCTTACGATTTGTCCTTTGGCTACCCCACCTATAGCTGGGTTGCAACTCATCTGAGCTATCACACCCATATTCATTGTAATAAGTAATGTGGAAGAACCCAGGTTGGCTGCTGCTGCTGCTGCTTCACATCCGGCATGTCCGGCACCTACTACAATTACATTATATTTTTTAAACATTTTTATTTCCTTGTTCCACGTGAAACGTGGCTTTTTATTTATCTACAAATTTACTCTTTTCTTTACGTTCCACGTGAAACCCAATGAAAAATTTTACATAAAATCGGCAAGATATAACCACCGCTCGGACTTTTGATCTATTTGTTCTTGCATCGTTTTTATCTCTTCTGCGACTATTGAAAGCTTGGTATGATCTGTCAGTTGGTTTAGTTCTTCAGTCTTGGCTTTCACCTGTAGTTCTAGGTTTTCTATTTCTGTTTCGAGTTTGTTGTATTCGAGTTGCTCCTTATAAGAAAGCTTTTTCTTTTCCTCTTTAATCTGAGGCTTGGCTATTTCCTGAACATTCTTTTTTTGCTTTTCCTTTTCTAACTTTTGAAGTTCGTCTTGTTCTATTTTAAAGTCGGCATAGTTTCCGTTATAGATACGGATCTTGCCTGTTCCTTCAAATATAAAAAGTTGGTCCGTCAACTTATCCAATAGATATCTATCGTGAGATACCAATATCAGTACTCCTCTGTAGTTGTCGAGAAACTCTTCAAGTACATTTAGGGTATCGATGTCCAAATCATTGGAAGGCTCATCCAGTATAAGAAAATTTGGATTCTTCATTAATACCCGCATCAGCTGGAGACGTTTTCGCTCTCCACCGCTCAGTTTGTTGACAAAGCCAAACTGCTTCTCCGGAGGAAACAAAAAGTGCGTGAGTAATTGAGATGCCGTAATTACCTCTCCGTTTGCCATCTCAATATAGTCCGCAATATTTTTCACAACATCAAGTACGCGGTCATTTTCGTTTACTTCGAGTCCCCCTTGTTTATAGTATCCGTATACGGTGGTCTCTCCTACTGCTATGGTTCCGGCATCCGGGGTTTCTTCTTTTGTGATAAGATTTAGAAAGGTCGATTTACCCGTGCCATTCTTTCCTGCTAGACCTATGCGGTCTCCTTTTTTGAATGTGTAAGAAAAATCCGTAATGATTTCTTTTGGTCCATAATGTTTAGAGATTTTTTCCAACTCAAGAATTTTAGTTCCCTGTCTACTTACTTTTACACTAAGCTGAACAGAGTCGTTTCCCTTGATTGATTTTGATTTTTCCTCAAGATCGTAAAATGCTTCGATACGGGATTTCGATTTGGTACCCCGAGCCTGGGGCTGGCGCCGCATCCATTCCAACTCTTTACGTAGTAGATTTCTGCTCTTTTCAACCATGACTGCATCTATAGTCTCGCGATCTGACTTCTTCTCCAAAAAATAGGAATAGTTACCTTTATATATATATAGATTGCCCCTATCCAGTTCCCGGATTTCCGTACAGATATTATCGAGAAAGTAGCGATCGTGTGTGACCAAAAGTACAGTTTTATTTCCTGTTGTGAGTAGCTTCTCTAACCATTCAATGGTCTCTATATCCAGGTGGTTGGTTGGTTCATCGAGGATATATACATCCGGCTCATCGATCAAAAGCTTGGCTAGTGCCAGTCTTTTGCGTTGCCCTCCGGAGAGACTTTTTATATCCTGTTGAAAGTCCATAATGTTTAGGCGATTTAAAATCGTCTTTATATTATGCTCATATTCCCAGGCATTCAGTGAACTTATTTTTTCCGTAAGGTCTTCTAATTTTTTTTGATCGATATCACTGCTTTCAAGAAGTTCTTCATATTCCCTGATTAGACGTTGCTGATCGTTGTCCGCACTATATATAAAATCATTGATTGATTTTAATCCTGTGAAATCAGGATCTTGTTCGAGAAAACCTATTTTTATACCTTTTTCTTTGACAACTTTTCCTGCTGTTGGCAAGGTACGGTCTGCTAAAATAGAAAGCAATGTTGATTTGCCCGTACCATTTATTCCGACCAAAGCCACCCGCTCTCCTTTTTGAAGTCCGAAGTGTAAATCTCTAAAAAGCCACCTATCGTGGAAGGAATGGCTTACTTGTTCTGTAGCTAAAATACTCACGTTATATCACCCAAAAATTAATTTTAGTCATTTTAATACAATAAAATTTCCTTCAAGAATTCATTACCCTTGATAGTTTTTAATGATCTGAAAATCAAATAGTTGTGTTGTTTCTTTTTGATTTTCAATTATTTATATAGTGAATCAATAATCTGTTTTGATTGCTGACTAATTAAATCTGTTGGGTGGCTTTCTATATGATGTTAACCGGTGCATGAGGCGTAAATTGTCGCCGTGTAGCATGGTCTCAGTAACAAGTTGATTTAGAATGCACGCAAAAATAAAGAAATAGTTTCTTATTCGATGCGAAAAAAGCGTCGTTGTGTGATAAATCGGCAATAATGATATTACCTTGATAAATTTAATTCAATGCATAATCCGCAATCAGATTGAAACGTGGTATTTCAACCTGAAAACTGCTATTATCCAAAGAACGGATCATGTTGTAATGGCCTTCCATGAAACCAAATTCACTGTTAAGATTACATCCCGAAGTATATTGATGTATCTGGCCCGGTTCGATGACGGGCTGCTCGCCTACAACACCTTCACCTGATACTTCCCTATAGTCGCCTTTTGCATCAAAAATTCTCCAGTAACGACTTATCAATTGTACCGTGTAATCGCTCAGATTTTCTATGCTGATGTGATAAGCAAACATAAAATGTTCACGGTCGGGATTAGAATACTCCGATTGATAGATGGTTTCAACCGAGATTTTTACGCCTTCTGTAATTTGTGTGATCATTTGGATGATGTTTATTGTTGCAACAAATACTTATGCTAAAATACTAATAATGAGTTTAAAATTTGCAAACTTAATCATTTTTAAAGGTTAAATTATGCTAAGTTTAAAATTACTACAATCAAATGATCGTTAATTAGTAGGTTTGTATATGGCAAATGGTATATTATATTTAATTCCCGTTCCTCTGAGCGATGATGCTGCATTCCAGTCTTTTACTCCCTATTTGGTCGAAACAATCAATGCATTGGACGAATATATCGTGGAAAATGAAAAGACTGCAAGAAAGTTTCTAAAGCTGGCTGGTTTAAAAATACCCCAAAGCGAATTGAAAATACATGATTATGGGAAGCATGCGCGGGACAAAGGAAATATCAACGATTTTTTTGAGGGCTTGAAGCAAGGTAAAAATGTCGGCTTAATGTCGGAGGCCGGCTGTCCGGGCGTAGCTGATCCCGGCGCTTCTGTTGTTGCCCGTGCTCATCAGCTCGGGATAAAAGTGGTGCCATTGGTTGGTCCCAGCTCGATCCTATTGGCACTTATGGCTTCAGGATTTAGTGGACAGAAGTTTGCTTTTCAAGGTTATTTACCTATTGATAAAAATGAACGCACGAAGAAGATCAAAGATCTTGAACTGCAATCCATGCGCGAAAAGCAAACCCAGATTTTTATTGAAACACCTTTCCGAAACAATCACCTGCTCGAGGATCTTCTGAAAACCTGTAAAGCGAATACCCAGCTCTGTGTAGCCTGTAATGTGACCTCTGCTGATGAATCTATACGGAGCCTGACCATTGCGGAATGGAAAAAACAGAAGGTGGATTATCATAAAAAGCCAACCATATTTTTATTGTATGTCTGACTTTTTTTGTGGTGTTCTCCCCTACCCTGCTTAATTGTGATAACAGTTTTTATATGAAATCTGTATTTAAACCCGTTTAATTGAGTAAATGGATAATGAGTGAGTACTTACATTTAATGTTTTTGCTATTGAAATGGTAAATGCATATTGGAACATAGCAAATTGTTGAGTAGATTTAGAAATGGTGACATGTTTATTTTATAGAAATATAATACAATGAAATTTAGTGTATTAAGTTATTTTATATTGTTTTTTTCATTAGTTGTGGGGTTAAAATCCACTTATGCACAGCAAACTACTTATGTTATTGTGCACGGAGCATGGGGTGGCGCCTGGCAATTTAAAAAGACAGCAAATGAATTAGAGAAAGAAGGGCATAAAATATATCGTCCTACACTAACCGGTTTGGGAGAACGTTATCATTTAGCGGACACTTCTATTCGTTTACAGACTCATATCAACGATGTGATCAATACGATATTATTTGAAGATCTTACGGATATTGTATTGGTTGGACATAGCTATGGAGGCATGATCATAACGGGTGTAGCAGACAGTCTTCCGGACCGGATAAAAAAGTTGGTATATTTAGATGCTATCCTTCCGGATAATCAGGAGTCCGTTCTGAGTTTGATGGTAAAGCCTGATGGGGACAATGGTCTTTTAAAATTTGAGAAGGACGGTTTTATTATTCCATTTTGGGTAAAGGATGAACGCAAGTTTCCGCGGGATGTCCCCCACCCTTTGAAAACGATAACTGATAAAATCAATTTAAGAAACCCGAAAAGAGAGAAAATTCCGGCGACTTACATCTTGACCTACGAAGATAATAAGGCAATGGACAAAGATGACTTTTATCCGTTTTATGCCAAAGCAAAGAAGCGTCATTTTAAGACCGTTGAATTGATCAGCGATCACAACCCCCAAATAAAAAAGCTGAAAGAATTAGTAGATTTGTTATTACAGGAAAAATAAATAAGAGCAAGATATTCCAATGACGCAAGAAGAATTAGTAAAAGAATTGAGTAAACCCGAAGTACTGTATACAGCCTTAGGTCTAATCGTTATACGCACCATTATTTGGTTATTATTTGCGAATACGATTCGCAAAACTTTAAACTTGGTCGCGGTGGAAAATAGATTGATGACACCCAATCAATCTTGGTTGGTGGCGATTCCATTAGTCAATATTTATTGGAATTTTCAGGTCGCTTCCCGCCTGAGAGATTCCCTCATCAATGAGTTCTATGATCGTAAGATAGCTGTAGAGGAAAACCCAACTTATCGGAAAGGATCATTATATGCATGGGTTTATTTGGCTGCAAATATCCCCTTGCCGATTTCTATTCTAGGTGTTTTGGGTATTATGCACTTTGTCACATTGGCCAACTATTGGTTCAACATCAGTGCAAACCGTAGAATTTTAGAAGAACACGATAAATTTAGAGAAAAGGAGGTGATTATAAACGATGAAAATTAAAGCAGTTATTCAATACCTGGAGCAGCTGGCTCCATTGGATTTGCAGGAATCTTATGATAATGCCGGACTTATCGTAGGCGATGCAAATCAGGAGATTACCAAAGTATTAATTTCGTTGGATTGTACGGAGGAAGTTGTACAGGAAGCGATCGAAAAAGGATGCAATTTAATTATTTCACATCATCCCATTGTTTTCAAAGGCTTAAAAAAGTTCAATGGAAAGAATTATGTGGAGCGCACTGTCATAAAAGCTATAGAGAATAAAATTGCGCTATACGCGATACATACCAATCTGGATAATGTCACTGGCGGGGTCAATTCAAAGATAGCAGATAAGCTTGGATTGGTTAATCAGGCGATACTGGAATCGAAACCCAATGTGCTGCGCAAGATGGTTGTATTTGTGCCAAGGAGTCATGTAGAAGAAGTCAGGACAGCCCTATTTGATGCCGGAGCGGGCCAGATCGGTAGGCATTATGACCAATGCAGTTTTAATACGGCTGGTTATGGAAGTTTCAGGCCCTTGGCTGGATCAGCACCTACTATCGGCGAAATAGGAACACAGGAGCGTGTCGAGGAAACGCGTATTGAAGTGATCTATACACGTTCAATTGAAAGAAAACTTCTTCTGGCACTTTATGAAGCACACCCCTACGAGGAGGTTGCGTATGATCTTTTTGATTTGCAGAATACAGCCACAGAAATTGGAGCCGGAATGATCGGTAATTTATCGGAGCCTATGGATGAACAGGATTTTTTGGCTTATCTGAAGGCGAATCTCAAACTAAATGTTATTCGTCATACGGCGCTTTTAGGCAAAAAGGTAAGCAGGGTTGCTGTTTGCGGTGGTGCAGGCGGTTTCTTATTAGGGGCGGCAAAGCGCTCTGGAGCTGATTTTTTTGTAACGGCTGATTATAAATACCATGAATTTTTTGATGCGGAGGGTGAAATTGTCATTGCGGATACGGGACATTTTGAGAGCGAACAATTTACGCAAGAATTATTGTACGACATTATTACGAAAAAATTTCCTAACTTTGCAACCTTAACAACAGAAATAGATACAAATCCTATAAAATACTACAGTTGATGGAACAAACCGTAGAACAAAAATTGAAAGCACTATGGCTTTTGCAAGCCATACATACTAAAATAGACAAAATTCGCCAGGTTCGTGGTGAGTTGCCTATGGAAGTTGCAGATCTTGAAGATGAGATTGCGGGTTTAGAAACTCGTATTGAGAAGATCAGAACAGACTTAGACGATTTAGAAGATTCGATCGTTAAGCGTAAAAACATGATTAAGGATGCCCAGGCTGCCATCAAAAAATATGAGTCGCAGTTAAATGAGGTAAAAAACAATCGTGAATACGACGCTATTTCGAAAGAAATTGAAATCCAGGGTCTTGAGATTCAGGTTTGTGAAAAAAGAATCAAAGAAGCAGAATTCGAGATTCGTAACAAAACAGAAAACTACGATGCTACTGTAGGTAACCTGGAATACAGCAAAAACGAACTTGAGGGTAAAAAGAAAGAATTGGAAACAATTACTTCAGAAACTCAAAAGGAAGAAGATGCTTTATTGGCTAAAGCTGCAGAAGCGGAAGCGAATATTGAAGAACGTTTGGTAAAAGTTTACTACCGTTTACGTAATTCTTTCAAAAATGGTTTGGCGGTCGTTTCTATCGATCGTGATAGCTGTTCAGGATGTCACAATAAAATCCCTGCTCAGATGCAATCTGAGATTCGTCAACGTAAAAAAATCATTATCTGCGAACATTGCGGTCGTGTTTTGGTCGACGAAGGTATCGTATTGGAAATTGAGCAAGAATACGGTTTTTAATCGTTAATAAAAGGATAAAGCCCTGCCCATAAAGCAGGGCTTTTTTTTTACGGTATTTTTTATGCAACTTTGTTGATATACGAAGTTATTTATTGGACAAAATAGTAGCTTTGTATGGTAAGTTTTAACCTTTATATTTTTATGAAGTTGATATGCTGAGCAATGTAATGAACAAAATAGTAGCTTTGCATATTAATTTTAACCATTTAACATTTATGAATAAAACTCCTTTTAAGTTTATTGTGTCATTTTTGATTGGTACTTCATTTCTACAGGTAAAAGCCCAGGAAACTTTATTACTCCGAAATCCAAGTATCAGCGCCAGTAATATTGCTTTTGTGTACGGTGGAGATATCTGGATAGCAGACAAAAATGGTGCTAATCCGAGACGTCTGACAACAAATCCGGGTGTCGAACAAAACCCGATGTTCTCTCCTGATGGAAAGAAAGTGGCTTTTACGGGCAATTATGACGGTAACACAGATGTTTATGTTCTTCCTATTGAAGGAGGGGAACCGCAACGCATTACTTATCATCCTTCTTCGGATGTATTACGTGGCTGGCTGAATAATGATGAAGTTTATTATACGACATCCCGTGATTTTACCTATGCACTAAGCCCACGATTATACAGTTCTAATATTCAGCGGCTTGGTATGGATAAGGCTTTACTGATGCCTGAAGCAACACAGGGTAGCCCCTCCGTGGACGGACGCTATTGGGCCTATATCAAAAATACCGATCCGACAGAGCGGGATCGCGTGGCTTTCAAGCGCTATAGAGGCGGTGGTACACCTACCATCTGGATTTTTGATACAAAAACCAAGGAAATAGAAGCAATTCCCCAGGTAAAAAGTAATGATGTTAAGCCCCTTTGGTTAGGTAATAAGGTTTATTTCCTGTCGGATCGCGATAAAATAGTCAACATCTTCAGTTACGATACCAAGTCGAAGAAAGTCGAAAAGCTAACTGATTTCAAGGATTACGATGTGCGCTCGTTAAATGGAAACGGCAATGAACTGATTTTTGAATACGCAGGTGTATTGAATACATTAAACTTAACAAATAATAAGGTAACCGCCCTGCACATTCGTGTAAATACGGATGCCATGTTTAAGCGCCCTTTCTATAAAAATATCAAGGACGACATTCGTTATGCGGCCCTGTCTCCCACAGGGCAACGTGCCCTTTTTGAAGCCCGTGGAGAAATCTTTACTGTTCCCAAGGAGAAAGGTGAAGCACGCAATTTATCGAATTCTCCGGGTTCACACGAACGTTTTCCGGATTGGTCACCCAATGGAAAATGGGTTTCTTATATTTCGGATAAGAACGGTTCTTACCAGTTAGTTTTAGTGGATCAGTTTGGAAAGGACCAGCCGTTATATTTCAATCTGGGCGAAACCAATTTTTATTTTGAACCTACCTGGTCTCCAGATTCGAAAAAGTTGTTTTATAACGATGCTCACCTCAATCTGTACTACATTGATATAACATCTAAAGCCATCGTGAAGGTCGCGGATGATAAACTGAGTGGCCAAACCGGCAGAGTTTCGAATCATTTTCAACCGAGCTGGTCTCCGGACTCCAAATGGATTTCATTTACTCGTACCTTAGAAAACGGCGTACCGGCAGTCTTTATGTACAATCTGGATACCAAGAAAACGCAGCAGATTACAGATGGCATGAGTTCTGTTCGCAGCACTGCTTTTTCACAGGACGGGAAATATCTTTTCTTCACGGCAAGTACCAATACGGGATTGACCAATTCTGGTCTGCACATGTCGGCTACACAGCGTAATGTTGATTATGCCGTATATGCCTTTATTTTGTCAAGTAAAACCCCTTCGTTCTTTAAGAATGAAAGTGACGAAGAGCAGATTCGTGAAGATAAAGCGGACAAACCAGCTGAAAAAGAAGACAACAAAACAGCTCGCGTAAAAGAAAACGATAAAAAAGCACCGAAAAAGGATAAAAAGGAAGAAACTCCGGCCAGTAAGCCTGAAGATAAAAAAATTCAGGTCGATTTTGACGGTATTGAGAGTCGCATTGTCGCTTTACCTTTGCCGGTAGGTACTTATTGGAATCTGAACGGACTGGTTCCAAACCAGTTGACGTATCAGCGCGGAGGTACCATCGGAGCCTATGATTTCAAAGATCTGGAAAATAAAACATTGGTGGAGAATGCCCGTAGTTTTGTGATCAGTGCCGATGGCAAGAAGATGTTATATCAGACAGCTAACGGTTATAATATTGTGACTGCCGGACAGAAAGTAGCCTCCCCGACAGCAGGAGTTATCAAATTGGATGGTATTCAACAGTTGGTGGATCCTGTCGCAGAATGGAAACAGATCTTCAATGAAGTCTGGGCAATGCAGAAAGACTATTTCTATGTGGAGAATATGCATGGAGCAGACTGGAAAGCCATGAAAGCAAAATATGAGAAGTTTCTCCCTTTTGTTAGCCATCGTTCAGATTTGGGTTATTTATTGAATGAAATGATGGGTGAAATGGTTGTTGGACACAATTATATTTATCCGGGTGACCAGCCTTCCACCCCATCTGTGTCGGTGGGCGTATTAGGAGCCGACTATACGATCAAAAATGGCTATTACCAGATCGCGAAGGTATTTACACGCCTGGAATGGAATCCTTCCTTTAAGGCACCGTTGGCGGAACCGGGATTGAATATCAAAGAGGGCGATTACATTGTTGCTGTAAATGGTATTGAATTAACGGAAGACAAGGATATCTATAGTTTATTTGATAATACTGTAGACAGACAGGTGACGTTAAAAATTAATTCTAAACCATCGCTGGTTGGCGCGCGCGAAGTCATTGTGAAACCGATTTCTTTTGCAGACGAAATGAGTTTGCGCAGTATGGAGTGGGTGGAACGTAACCGCAAGAAAGTGGATCAGCTAAGCAATGGACAAATAGCTTACGTTTACATGCCAAATACCGGTCCGGAGGGATACACCTACTTCAACCGTTATTACTTCTCCCAGATGGATAAAAAGGCCCTTCTGATGGATGAAAGAAACAATGGTGGTGGCTGGGTAGCCGACTATGTCATTGATTTACTATCCCGTGAATTAATTGCTGGGTGGGGGATCCGTGATGGTAGAGGGTTTACCACTCCTGGCAATGGTATTTACGGACCAAAAGCAATGATTATTAATGAGAATGCGGGTTCGGGAGGTGATATGATGCCATATATGTTCCGTTTCAAAGGTTTAGGTAAGCTGGTTGGCCGCACTACAATGGGTATTTTGGTCGGTATCAGCGGATATCCACCGTTGTTGGATGGTGGCCGCATTACCTCGCCAAACTTTGGGGTATACGACCTGAAAGGTAACTGGATTATAGAAAATGAAGGTGTTGCTCCGGATATCTTTGTGGAGCAATTGCCGAAGGATCTCTTAGAAGGACGTGATCCACAACTGGAAAGAACGGTGAAGATTTTACTGGAAGAAATGAAAACCTATCCTTACAAAAATCTACAAAAACCGGCAGATCCGATACGGGTAAATTAATAGATCAATATCGATAATGCATAAAAAAGGTTCCGAAATAATTCCCGGAACCTTTTTTATATACCATCTCAGCGCTTTTTACTAGATTTTGATAATTATTTCTATAGTTTCAAACAGATCCGGAGCATTTCATAATAACGTTTTTTCTACTGATCCGGTCTGGGATGTCTTATTGAATTGCCGCGAAATTTATAAAGTAGCATGCTTTTATTGTTATCTTTAAAACATATTTAAAATTTTATGTATCCCGAGCAAACTACTTCCCCATTTCAATCCTTATTGCGTCTGGTCCTGTTGGTCATCGGATTTACCTTTCTCTCACAGGTCATCGGTATCCTTATGCTCTTTTTCTATTACAAATTTACAGGGCAAGTATTTTCATTGGCGACCCTCATGCAAGGTTCCGCAAATGAAATGCGTTTTTTGTTGTTGATGAGTAGTCTGGGGTCCTTTGTTGTACCGGCATATCTGATGCATACACGTGAGGGGTACGGAATCACTTATTTTAAACAGGAATATACACCACAGGCAAAGCAGTTTGCTTACATCTTTTTTGCGATGCTTGCCTTTATGCCGCTGATGAGTTTGATCGGACATTGGAACGAATCGTTACAGCTGCCGGACAATATGAGATCCGTGCAGTTATGGATGGAGCGCAGTGAGCGAGAATCAGGGGATCTGATCAAAGGAATTATCGTTGAAACAAGTTTTTTCGGATTTCTGTTTAATCTTGTGGTTCTGGCGCTGATACCGGCCATAGGCGAAGAACTTTTATTCCGCGGTGTCCTCCAGAATATCGTCGGCCGGTGGATTTCCAATCCTCATGTTATCATTTGGGTTGTTGCAATCGTCTTCAGTGCAATACACCTGCAGTTTTTTGGTTTTATACCACGGATGCTGCTGGGGGCATTTTTCGGTTACCTCTATGTCTGGAGCAAAAATATTCTGTTGCCTATTTTTGGTCATTTTGTCAATAACGCCGGAGCGACAGTGATGTCTTTTTATTATACAAGAAATGGTAAAAGTTATGAAGAGATCAATGCATTTGAGCTGCAATCTTGGTGGATATATGTTGTAGGCTTCATTTTTACTGCTATTTTTGTATTCTTATTTTATCTGTCAACACAAAAAGGAAACCATGGAGAACGATTGGAGGAAAATTAAAACATATACAAATGCTATTCAGGCTGAAATAGTAAAACAGATGCTGGAAGAGAATGGTATCCCAACGGTGGTATTAAATAAACAGGATTCTTCCTATCTGTTTGGAAAAATAGAACTATATGTTAGTGAAAACTCGGTTGATACTGCCGAAAGATTGATTGAAGAAGCTGAGGGGGAGAATTAAAATGAAAACAAGAGCGATAACAGGTGCTATTTTTGTAGCTGTCATGGTGGCATCCACTTTATTCGGGCCATATCTATACAGTATCTTTTTCACACTGTTAAGTGCATGGTGTCTGTATGAGTTTTATGGTATTGTGTCTTCTGAAGAGCGAGCGCCCAACAAGACTTTGGGGATCATTTTGGCGGTGACAGGATTTGCTATAGGCGCTATGGTGGCCATGGACCTTTTGGAACCTAAATTTCTATGGCTCATTACACCATTGGTCGGCCTGACCTATATCATTTCACTTTTTCAAAAGCGAAGTTTTCCCTTTAATGATATCGCCTATACTTTTTTGGGTATCTGTTATGTCACATTTCCTTTCTTTCTTTTTGCTAAACTGGGATTTATCAATGGGGTATATAATCATTATATTCCCCTTGGGTTTTTAATATTGCTCTGGACCAATGATACGGGGGCATATCTTGCCGGAAGGAGTTTTGGTAAACATAAATTGTTTGAGCGTATCTCTCCAAAAAAGACTTGGGAAGGTTTTTTTGGAGGTTTCATTTTGGCCATTGTTGTCGCTATAAATCTGGAAAAATATTTTGGAAGTTTGCCGTTGTGGCAATGGATTACTGTTGCCATGATTATCAGTATTATTGGAACATTGGGTGATCTGGTTGAATCTATGTTAAAGCGAAGCTTGCACGTCAAAGATTCGGGCAGTATTCTACCGGGACATGGAGGTTTCTTAGATCGTTTTGACGGCTTACTATTGGCAGCACCTATAGTTTATGTTTTCTTAATTTTAATCAGTTAATAGCATTATGAGTCACATTCAGAAATCTACCTTTGATTTTTTGATAGAATTAAAGGAAAATAATTCAAGGGAGTGGTTTGCGGAGAACCGCGAGAAATATGAGTCTGCATTAGCGGATGTACGGAGTTTTCTAACCGATTTAATAGCTGCGCTGAGTGAATTTGACCCCAAAATAAATACCTCCATTCAAGCCAATAAATGTCTGTTCCGTATCTATAGAGATACTCGTTTCTCAAATGATAAAACGCCTTATAAGACTTGGTTTGGGGCTGGGATATCTGTTGACGGAAGGAAGTTGCAGGGTCCTGAATATTATATTCATATCGGTGCAGAAAATTCATTTATTGCCTGTGGTTATTGGCGGCCGGAGAAACCTCATCTGGAAGCGATAAGACAGGAAATTGACTATAGTGGTGAGCATTTGGCAAAAATTCTCAACGGAGCCTTGGATGATGGGAAAATAACGCTGTTCAAAGAAGATCTGCTTAAGCGTGCTCCTGCTGGTTATAGCGAGGACAATCCCCATATTGATTTTATCAAGCTAAAAAGCTTTGTTCTGGATCAGCCCCTGACCATTAAAGACCTGTCAAACAAAAATGCGCTGGATAATATTATCGCCTCTTATAAAAAGATGTTACCGTTCAAGGAGTTTTTACAAGAGGCGATAGAAAGTGAGTAGTCTACTCTGGCAGGCTAATTTTGCCCATGCAAACCGCCGGAGAGTCTTTAATGTGTTCAACATTCGATCTTGTTCCAGCGAGGGTTTCATTGGCTAACAAAGCAAAGAGAACAGCTTCCTTGGCATCTGGGTCAATCCCCAGGCTTGCGAAGCTTTCTACTTTGCAGTCGGGCAGACTGGCTTTGATACCGTCGAAAAGCAAAGGGTTATGTAATCCTCCACCACTGATATATACCGAGACGTTCGGTAATCCGGCTGCTTGCCGGCGTATGCCGTTGATCATGGCCTGAGCCGAAAAGCGATTGAGTGTAGCCATGACATCCTCATCCGGAAGTGCTACTGTATCTGAACGTTTTTGAGCCTCTTTTAGGTAAGTTAGGTTGAACAGTTCCGGTCCTGTTGTTTTGGGAAAGGGCAAGGCTAAGAATTCTTCGGCCAGAAGCTGTTCCAACAAGTCCTTATTGACACTTCCTTTTTTTGCGGTCCCGGCGTCTCGATCCATCTCCAGGTCAAAATGTGCTTTCATATACTGGTTCATCATGGTATTTCCAGGTCCCAGATCCGTAGCGTAAGCCTCCAGTTGACTTTGATGACTCGGAATAAAGGTGAAATTCGAAATACCACCTATATTCAGTAAAAATCTGTTTTCAGTAGGATGAGAAAAAAGTAGGTAGTCGCCATAGGCTGCCAATGGCGCCCCCTCTCCCCCTGCGGCAATGTGTTTCTGCCTAAAATCTGACAGTGTAATTATGCCCGTATGCATGGCAATATGATCTCCATCACCGATCTGCAATGTGCTGTTAGGCCAATTAAGGTCTTTTGTCAACGACTGCGGTGCGTGGTAGACCGTTTGCCCATGACTGGCGATACAGTCTATTTCGGCAGCTGAAATACGCCAACTTTTGAGCGCTTGATTGATCAGATTTGCATGGGTGATACCTATGTATGCATTAAGGCCTGAAAGTAGCTGCTGGTCGATGGTTCTTTTTGCGAATATTTCGCGGACTTTGGTCCTAAAAATTTCCTCGTAGTCCATTGTGATAAACTTTTCCAAACTGATTTTGGTCGTCTTTCCGGCATTTTCAATACGGCATAATGCGATATCAAGGCCGTCTAATGAGGTTCCGGACATCAGACCAATAATAAAGCGCTCTTTTTTTAGGCCGATCTGATAAAGTTTTTCGATTTGAGGATTCATAGCTTAAAAATAAACACAAAAATGATATTCATTATAACATTTTTGACAATTGAAGATATTTTGTAACTTCACGGCATTAAAAATCAAAAAATTAGATACAATGAATTTTCCAGCAGAATTGAAATACACCAAAGATCACGAATGGATTCGTGTTGAAGGTGATGAAGCAGTTGTAGGGATTACCGATTTCGCTCAACGTGAATTGGGTGACATCGTTTTTGTTGACATTAACACTGTAGGTGAAGAAGTTGCCGCAAATGAAGTTTTCGGTACAATCGAAGCTGTAAAAACGGTTTCTGATCTGTTTTTACCTGTAGCAGCTACAATTTTATCGGTTAATGATGCAATTGATGCTTCTCCTGAATTGGTGAATTCTGATCCTTATGGTGAAGGCTGGATTGTTCGTATTAAATTGAATAATGCAGCTGATGTAGATGCATTGTTATCTGCGGATCAATACAAAGAAGAAATCAACGCTTAATATCTGCGTGACAAAAAAGGGGCTTAATTTTAAAATTAAGCCCCTTTTTTGTTGCCATCTACTGGCATTTTATGACCGTCTTGATCTTTGCCTCGGGCATATCGACATCACTTGTCATCTCTGTTATTTTGGTCAGACAGCTCTGTTTATCCAACACATAGAATCCCTGAATACTACCCACCTGCTTTGCGTCCGATCCAAACATTTTTCCTTCCACATTTACTTTATATCCCTGCTCATTCACTTCGGCGAGTGTCATTTTATTTTCGATGAGTAGGCCTGATTCTTCCGATTCGGTTTTTGAACTCCATGATTCGCCGACAGCAATGGCTTGTTCAGGCAATACTGTGCTAATATTTTCAAACATACTTCGATCAAAAGGCAGATTGACCCCTTCTGGCAATTGTATATCGGAAGATTTTCCCAATTGATCTATTGAAAAGCTGATCTTACTATCTACTAGCTTGCCTACTGTAGCATGCATCTGTTTTGAAAATTCATTTGCTTCCGGATTTTTGGAATCATAGGTCATTTCCATAGCTTCTCCGCTCATTTTCATATTGATACCAGTGTATTTAAGCTCAAATAGAAAGGAGTTGTCTTTCTTGGCAGTGTTTGTAATATCAAACCCCATCGTCAAATCGGTTACAATTTTCTGTTCCCCGGTTTCGATGTCCATTGCCATGATCACATTTTGCGCTATTTTCTTTCCTTCGTCGGGATTTACCCGTAGGGTGTATTTTTTTTGTGCGGATACAGATAGGACTATAAATGCAAATAGAGCAGTCAAAGCCATTGTTTTTAGTGTTTTCATCTATTAGATTTTTTGTTGTTAATAACAGGACAAATAAATATATAAAAAAAACCCTTTTACTGATGTAAAAGGGTTTTTTTTATTTGCTTCGAAAAGTAACTGAATTACTTTTTGATATAAGATACTTCTTTCACGGCTTTGACCACTTTCTCTACACTCGGTAAAGCAGCTTCGATCAAGGTTGGTGCATAAGGAAGAGGTACGTCAGCACAGTTCACACGGATAACAGGAGCATCCAAATAATCAAACGCATTGCGTTGCACATTAAATGCCAAATCCGTAGAGATTGATGCCAAAGGCCAAGCTTCTTCTACGATAACCAGACGGTTTGTTTTCTTAACAGATTCGATAAGTGTAGGGTAATCAATTGGGCGCACAGAACGCAAATCGATCAATTCTACACTAATACCTTCTTTCTTCAATTCTTCAACAGCAGGAATTACAACACGAGGAAGCATTTTACCGAAAGAAACAACAGTAACATCAGTACCTTCCTGAATGATATTTGCTTTTCCGATTTCGAGGTAGTATTCTTCTTCAGGCACTTCACCTTTATCACCGTACATAACCTCGGATTCCATGAAAATAACTGGATCTGGGTCAATAATGGCAGATTTCAATAAACCTTTAGCTTCGTAAGGATTTGAAGGAACAACCACTTTTAAACCCGGTGTATTTGCAAACCAGTTTTCAAAGTTTTGAGAGTGTTGTGCTGCTAGCTGACCTGCATTTCCTGTCGGGCCACGGAATACTATAGGAATAGAAAATTGTCCACCGCTCATGGAGTGGATTTTTGCAGCAGCATTGATAACTTGGTCAATCGCAACAAGTGAAAAGTTAAATGTCATGAACTCAACGATCGGTTTTAGACCGTTCATTGCTGCACCAACAGCGATACCAGCAAAACCAAGTTCAGCAATAGGTGTATCAATGATACGTTTTGCACCGAATTCATCAAGCATACCTTGGCTTACTTTATAAGCACCGTTATACTCAGCAACTTCTTCACCTAATAAAAATATTTTGTCGTCTTTACGCATTTCTTCGTTCATTGCTTCACGAAGTGCTTCTCTGAATTGTATTTCTCTCATCAGTTGTAAAATAGTGTCAATTTTTAGATTACAAATCTACTATTTAAAATTGATATTTTGAAGATTTGACCAGCCTAATTGTATAGTTTTATGTCATTTTTTAATAAGTAAATGACTTTTGTATTAAATTTTGGAAAATAAGTCCGGCAGGAAATCCAATGTTTGTATAAGTGCTTTATTACTATTCATTATTGCCAGCGGAATGTTCCACGTGGCACGGTTTCTTTTTTCGACATAATTGGAGATACCACGAAGCTCGATCACCGGAAGATCCATTTTATCCGCCGCAAAGAAAACTGCAGCGCCTTCCATGCTCTCGATACAGCTGTCAGGGTGGAGCTGTTTAAGTTTTTCAATAGTATTTGCATTCCCGTGTACCTTATTCACTGTGATGCCTTGTCCTTGGGGTAAAAACGGAAGCACTATATTTTCGCCATGAAGCAAAGACGATTGAAATTTGGATTTTCCATAACCCAATTGTTCGATCGGAATGAATTGTTGGTCATCCTCCGCCCCCAATTCGACCAACGATTCTGAGACGACCTGTACAACCGCTCCTATTTTCAGATTGCGGTCAAAGCAGCCCGCAATACCTATATTGATAAGGAGATCATATTTATTCTCGTGCAACACCCTTCCTAATTCAAATGCTGTTGCCACCATTCCTACGCCTGTGATTATTGTGTCACAGGCGGGGTAATTTGCGGCAACCTCCAAAAAAGGCTGAATTTCGAACTGCGTGGCGGAAACAATTAATATTTTCATGATGAACTTCCTTTTATAGTGTGCGAAAATTACGAATTATCGAGCAGGTCTCGGGTACTTTAAAGTAAAAATCAGCGGATGATCTTTCTCCCTTAATTATATTACCATATTCTGACGGCATTCCTAAAATAGAAATGTTAAAATTGGCCTTAAAGCCGTATCTTTGTATTATTATGATATTTATAACTCGTCGTGAACGTTTTTGTGCAGCACATAAGCTGTATCGTGAAGATTGGAGCAATGAACAAAACGAACAGGTGTTTGGGCTTTGTTCTAATCCAAATTGGCATGGGCACAATTATGACCTTTTTGTCACGGTCAAGGGGGAAGTAAATCCCGAAACTGGTTTTTTGATCGATTTAAAGATCATGAAAGAAATTATCAACCGCAGCATTATTGACAAAGTGGATCATCGTAATTTCAATTTGGATGTTGATTTTATGAAAGACGTCATGGCTTCTACAGAAAATATCGCTATTGAGATATTCAAAATCCTCAAACCGCTTTTTGAGGAAGAAGGAGTTGCATTGCATAGTGTACGTTTGCATGAAACCGAAAATAACTACGTCGAATATTTTGGCGATTAATCTTTAATACATTTAAATAGAGAAACTATGAGTCAACACTCATTTGACAGCGAAGAGTTGGATGGATATATTAAGATCGACAAATACAATACTGAAAAAGTAGATCGCATCGCTTCTCATTATACAGATATATTGGAATGTTTGGGCGAAGATCCCAAGCGTGAAGGTCTGGTAAAGACTCCTGAGCGTGTCGCTAAAGCCCTGCAATTTTTAACGCATGGATATGATATTGATGCTGCAGAAGTGCTTAAAGGAGCCATGTTTGAGGAAGATTATAGCCAGATGGTGGTTGTAAAGGATATTGAAGTATACTCCTTGTGTGAGCATCATATGTTACCTTTCTTTGGCAAGGCACACATCGCCTATATTCCAAATGGACATATTGTAGGCTTGAGTAAAATTCCTCGTGTCGTGGATATCTTTGCCCGTCGTCTGCAGGTACAGGAACGCCTTACCAATGAGATCAGAGATTGTATCCAGGAAACCTTGGGCGCCCGTGGAGTCGCTGTGGTGATGGAGTGCAAGCACATGTGTATGGCGATGCGTGGGGTACAAAAGCAGAACTCCGTTACAACGACCTCCGCATTTACAGGCGCATTTCAAAATGACGTAACCCGATCCGAGTTTTTACGCCTGATCACGGCCGATCTTGCTTAGTATTTTTATCGCTAAATAATAAAAATAAGCCCTCTCGAAGCACGTCTTCAAGAGGGCTTATTTTTTGATGAATTCGGGAAATAAATGCAAAAATCAAAAAATGGGGATAGTGCGTTTTTGGGCTTTTAGGGCAAGTCGCTCAAAAATCTCTTTACAAACCGATAATTATATCGTTCTGTTTATCAGTTTTTTATAAAAAAATATTTTTATCATAAAAATGTTTTTTGGTACCTTTGTGGTTATGGAAATTGTTGCCAACGATTTAGAGTCCTATTTGGAACATACTACAGACGAAGAAAATTCGTTACTGAAAAGGGTAAATCGGGAGACATATTTGAAGGAGACAATGCCCCATATGTTATCTGGTCATTACCAGGGAAGAGTTCTTTCTTTATTGAGTAAATTGGTTGCTCCGAAACGCATTTTGGAGATCGGAACTTTTACGGGATATGCCACATTATGTCTCGCAGAAGGTCTTCAGCAAAATGGGATTTTACATACCATTGATATCAATGAAGAGCAACAGGAAAGAGTCCAAGGGTATTTTGATGCATCTGAATTTGCGGATAAAATCAAGTACCATATTGGTGACGCAGCGGAGATCATACCCACATTGAATGAAACATTTGATCTGGTATTTATTGACGCTGATAAAAAGAGAAATTTATATTATTTCGAAACGATAATAAATCAAGTCCCGTCTGGGGGACTCATTTTGATTGACAACGTCTTATGGAAAGGTAAGGTGTTAGATTCAAAACCAGACAACCAAACAAAGCAGATCATTGATTTGAATGCACGTTTAGCTCAGGACAAGCGCGTAGAGAAGGTAATATTACCGATTCGAGACGGACTTTTTGCGTTGCGCAAGAAGTAATTTGTGAACTAAAACATTCTTCATGAATTTAAAACAATTAAAAAGCTTTGTACTGTTACTGGCTTTAGCAACTTTTGGAATATCAAAGGTTTCAGCTCAAAGTGCGGCATATGTCGATAAGTACAGTCCAATTGCAAAAGAAATGATGGAGGAACATGGAGTTCCGGCATCGGTTATCTTAGCCATCGCCATGCATGAAAGTGGAAATGGTGGTAGCAGGGTAGCAAAGAATTTGAACAACCATTTTGGTGTCAAAGGAAAAAACAACAGTACCGTTATTCGGTCAGCTTACAAAGGTTATCGGTCTGTATTGGACTCGTACGATGACTTTGTAGGGATAGTAAAAAGAAAAAAGACTACCCAAAGCCTTTTTGAAAAACATCCGGGAGAAAAATATGAAGCTTGGGTCAAGGCGATAGCTCGTTCGGGATACTCCACGAGTAAAGGTTGGACAGCAAAAGTAATCGCTACCATAAAACGGTATCACCTTGATATGTTTGATAACGATTCTAAGCAAAATAAATTCTCGTCAACAAAAAAATAAGCACGACATTACTGCATGAAGAAGTTTTTTTATGGCATGTTTGTATTCATGATGTTGATTACATCCTGTTCAAGCCGGAGAGGCACATTATCATCAGCTAAATCCGGTTCCAATTCAAAAACTTCTTCATCTTCTTCTACAGGTCGGCCCTCCATGGCTGGAAATGACTACATTGCGCATTATAAAGATATCGCAATTGCGGAAATGAACAAGTATGGTATTCCGGCCAGTATAAAACTTGCTCAGGCGCTTTTAGAGTCAGGTAATGGCAATAGTTATCTAGCGCGTGAAGCAAATAATCATTTTGGCATAAAGTGCGGAGGCGTATGGAAAGGTAAGTCTGTAACTCGCCCTGACGATAATATCAACGATTGTTTTCGCGTATATGAAAACCCCGAACAATCGTTTAGGGATCATTCCGAATTCCTGTTGCGTCCCCGATATTCCGCATTGTTTAAATTAGATAAGAACGATTACAAAGGCTGGGCCAAAGGGCTTAAAGCCGCAGGATACGCAACCAACCCCCGTTATCCGGATTTATTGATAGAAATGATCGAACGGTATCAGCTCGACCAATATGACCGTAAAGAAACGCCGAAGGAGAAAGTGGTACGTGAAGAGACTGTGAAAGAGGAAATCGTTCAGCATGTTCAGGAGGCTCCTCCTGCTGTCGTCAAGACCGAAGAAATCAAAAGCCCCGTGGCAATGCGTATTCACGAGGTAAAAGCACAAGATACCCTTTATTCGCTGAGCAAACGCTATAATGTCTCTGTCGAACAGATCAAATCATTAAATGACCTAACAGATGAAGCATTGTCCTTAGGACAGCTATTGGTTATATCTAAATAGTTACGCTTTAAAAGATGTTAAATATTTCAGTTTTGTATGGCGATATAGTAGTTTTACGAAAGTGAAGCTATTACGATATATTTTTCTATTTTCGGCCATACTTGGCTGTATCCCGCTACTTTTTTGTCAGGAAAAAAGAGTTGAAGGTATCGTATTTGACAAAAACACCAAACAACGTATCGGAAATGTGAGACTTGCGAACCTCCGTACAGGTGAAGTAATCTATAATAATATCAAAGGCGAATTTGACTTTTCTGCCCGGATAGGTGATCAGGTTGTCGCGATGAGCAAAGGCTATTTTTCAGATACCCTATCTGTTGATAATAAGGGATTGCTATTGTTTCATTTATTGCGTGAATCCATTTATATTGATGAAGTTCAGGTGTCCGCACGAAAGAGTCCTGAGGAAATTCTGAAAAAAGCAAAAGAAGATTATAACAAAGCCTATCGGCTGGCTGGATATGGTGATGTTTTTTCCGTTGGCCCTACCGGAGCAGGACTGAGTATAAATTCCATTTACAGTTTATTTAGCAAAGAGGCTAAGAGAGCGCGTAGGCTGACTAAAACCATTGAAAACGATTATAAGGAGAATGTGATTGATTATAAATTTACGAAGGAACTCATCAGTAAAGTGACAGGACTCAGTTTTGAGGAAGCCGAAAAATTTAGGCGAATATTTAGACCGTCCTATTTTTTCATTCTGGCAGCAAGCGATTACGAAGTAACAAATTACATCAAAGACTGCTATTCACGCTACCGATTGAACCCTTCGCAATATTTTATAGAGCCTTTTCCAACAATTAATTATAAATTAGTACCGTAAACAAAAAAATAGACGTTTTCAGAATGAAATTATTCAATGTTGTGGGCATGGCTATGCTTTGCCTTTCTTTTACGAGCATAAGGGCACAGGATCTGAAGGATCTTAGAGCAAAACCAGATACCATAATTTCTGTACAAAAAGAGCAACCTTTAAATATCAAAACTATTCGTCCGGTAGTACCCAAGCTCAATCTTGAAGTAGATTACTGGAAGCATTGGACCAAGTTTGGTATCAATTTAAACCAGGCGTCCTTTAATGATAACTGGAAAGGTGGTGGTGTCGGTTCCATCGCTGTTGGCCTCAACGCCAATCATAAATCAGACTATACGCGGGACAACTTTAATTTTGTGACCGAAGTAGACCTTCGTTACGGTAAGATCAAGAATACGAATAATATCGCCAAAAAGAATAATGACCGGATATTTTGGGATAACAAGTTATCTTATAAATTATCGGCAAACTGGGCCCTGTTTACATCTGTTACCTTCGAGTCACAATTCGATGCGGGTTATAAATATAAAACGGTGAATGGTAAGGACACCATTGATTACATTGAAAATGCCTTTATGGCGCCCGCCTATCTAACGGAATCATTCGGTCTTGAATATAAGCCGAGCAATGAGTTTTCGTTGCGTTTTGGTACGGGTACCGCACGGCAGACCTTTATTTTGGATGAGCGTGTAAAACCTCGTTCGGGAGAAGGCTTTTTTCAGAAATACGGTTATTATAGAGACCCTAACAACCCTACGGTAGGAACAGGGGAACGATTTGGGGTGAAAGAAGACCGTACTTTTGCGAATGCACTCGCTTTTCAGCTTACGGGCAACCTGGACAAGAACTTTACGGATAAATTGAATGTGAAGGCACGTTACAATCTATTCGCTGACTATGAGAAGATTTCGGATCCGACCCATCGTTTGGATGTTACCGTAACAGCAAAAGTGACCCGGGTGATCAACGTCAATTTAAACGGCATTATGATCTATGATCCGGATGTTATTTCAAAAGTTCAGTTAAGCCAGTCGTTGGCCATGGGAATTGTCTATAGTTTACCAAAATAATGTTTAGACCAGTGTCAATTGGGATCATACTTGCTGTGTTGATGTCCTTGGCGAGCTGTAAGTCCAAGGGACATGCCGCTGTGTCCAGACCATTGGTCGCTTCTTTTGCGCCTGCAGTTGTATTGGAAGAAAAGGTTGTTGCCAAGCCCGATACGAATCAATTGACACCTCAGGAGAGAAAGGTAATCTTCCTGCAGAAAACCGGGGTTCACCCCGAATGGCGTCAAGCAGAAGCTATTCACTATGATGTTCGCAAGCCAAACTTTGTGATCATCCATCATACGGCACAAGATAGCGTCGCTCAGACCATCAAGACATTCCAGATTCCACGGACCAAGGTGAGTTCACATTATGTGATCGGCCGCAACGGTGAGATTATCCAGATGCTGAATGACTATGTCCGTTCGTGGCATGCTGGTGTTGCAAAGTGGGGATCCATTGTGGACATGAATTCCTGCTCTATCGGAATAGAATTGGACAATAATGGCAGGGAGCCTTTTCCAGATGCCCAGATCAATTCACTGATGACGGTTTTGGATACTTTAAAATCACGCTATCTGATCCCTGACAATAATTTTATCGGTCACGCAGATATCGCTCCGTCGCGCAAGAATGACCCCAGTGTGTTCTTCCCTTGGAAGAAGCTTGCGGAAAGAGGATTTGGTATCTGGTATGATGAAGGCCAACTAATTACCCCTCCTGATAGTTTTAATGCCAGAGATGCGCTTAAAATCATCGGGTATGACACCTCTAACCTAAAGGCAGCGATCGTCGCATTTAAGCGGAAATTTATCGTGCGCGACACAACACCCGAGCTGACGGTGTATGATAAGAGCGTACTTTACAATATTTATAAAAAATACGAATAGGCTTTCTAAAAGCGAATCATGAGCCGTGATGCCAAATAAGACGATTAAAATCCCCTCTTCAAATAAAACTCCGATTCGTAATCAGATTTTCTGTTTACGGGCCATCTACCGCTACCCTATTTTTATGGATTATTTTTATGGATTACTGCTCCTGTTTGATGCCGCAGTATTATTTCCGAGCGAAAGCTGTATAAGATACCCGATTATCATTACCGCCACACAACCAATGAGATTTAGCCATAGAAAAGGAATCTTATCGAGATACCAGATGCCAATGACCATGATTTCAGAGAGGACCGCAGCGATAAAAACGGCTTTCCCCTGAATTTTGTGTAGATAGAAAGCGACGATAAATATACCGAGGATCGTGCCGTAGAATAAAGAACCTAGGATATTTACCGCTTCCAAAAGATTGCCCAGTCTGTTTGCATAAAGTGCGATAACGACGGTAAAAATACCCCAGATCAAGGTAAATATACGTGACCAGAAGAGATCCTGCTTTTCGGTTGCGTTGCGGTTTATAAAACGTTTGTAGATATCTATGGTTGTGGTTGAGGCCAGGGAATTAATGGCACTGGCCGTGGAACCCATGGATGCCAGAAAAATAACGGCGATCAGTAAACCGATCAGGCCTTTCGGGAATGCTTTGGTTACAAACGAAAGGAATACATAATTATTATCGTTTGTTTCGGCTGCCGGATTGTTTTTCTTGATTAGTGTCAGTGTACTGTCTTTCACTTGCTGCATCTGTGCATTCAGTTGTTGTAATGCCGAGCGTGAGGCCTCGATGCCATCCCGATCTTCCTGATCCAGTGCGGTACTTAGGCCATTGACGAGCGATTCACGCTGTTGGAATAGCTGTGTATGTTTTTGTTCAAGCTCTTGATAGGACGCAGCATATTGACTTTCTTTCAACTTCTGTACTTCGACCTGGTTAAAGAAAATCGGTGGTTGATGGTATTGATAGTACGTAAATACCAGGACACCGATCAGCAGGATGGCAAATTGCATGGGGATTTTCAAAAGCCCGTTCATAATTAGTCCCATTCTACTCTCTTTTATGGATGAACCGGTGAGATAACGGCCTACTTGGCTCTGGTCAGTTCCGAAATAAGAAAGCTGCAGGAAAAAACCTCCGATCAGCCCCGTCCACAGCGTATAGTTGTTATTCAAGTCAAAAGTAAAGTCCAGTGCATTGGTTTTACCCGATTTACCGGCTATATGAAGCGCTTTGGAAAGACCGATATCCTCCGGGAGCAAATGGATGACGAGCATACCTGCGATAAGTAGTGATCCAAAGATAATGCTCATCTGGAGCAACTGTGTATGGGATACGGCTTTTGTGCCTCCGTAGGTGGTGTAGATAACTACAAAACTTCCGATAATCAGCGTTGTTAGTGTCAGGTCGATATGCAGAATGGCCGAAATGATCAACGAAGGGGCAAAAATGGTGATACCCGTTGAAATACCACGCTGGATTAAAAACAGCAATGCCGTGAGCCCTCGGGTTTTGACATCGAATCTTTTCTCCAGGAATTCATAAGCCGTGAAGACTTTAAGTCTGTGAAATATCGGAATAAAAGTGATACAGAGTACAATCATGGCCAAGGGGAGGCCAAAATAAAACTGTACAAAACTCATTCCCGAGGAGTAGGCTAATCCCGGAGCCGACAGAAAAGTAATGGCACTCGCCTGAGTGGCCATTACCGAAAGCCCGACATGGTACCAGGGCAATGAACGATTGCCCAGAAGATAACCATCAATATTTTTGATCCCTCTACTTTTATAGATGCCATAGACGACAATCGACAAAAGTGTTAGCAATAGAACAATCCAATCTACCGTACTCATGAATAATGATTCGTAAAAAAGTACAGAAAAAGGATAAATATAAATAGCCAGATAACGACTATCCAATAGTAACGTTTCCAGCTATTCATCTTGTTTTTTATCTATCTGAGGCCTTTTGAGGATAGATCACACTGTTAAAAAATGCAGCGATAATCAATCCGATAACAGCACCACCAATGATACTTAAAAATGTCTCATTTGCAGTGAAGCCAATTAATGCACCAAATACTACAGCAACTAAAAGGATAATTCCTTTAGCCTTTCCTGCATCTATTGTTGTACAGTTGTTGTCAATCTGATTTTCCATTATGATATTCTATTTTGATTTTGATAACAAATTTACAAATAATCTGTAAGCTCCGGGAATTCCCGCAGGCAATTGTCTAAAAAAAGATAGTGATGTATAGACAAATTTCCCTTTCCCATAGTTAGCAATCAAAAGAGATCCTTTGTGCAGTTGCTCGCCCGGATCCTGCATACTGATCGGTGTACGGTATCTCTTGTCGATATTTTCGGCGAAATACAGACCTCTCTCCTGCACCCAATTATCAAAGTCTGCTTTTGTAATTTTATTGGGATAATTGAAAACCGGATCTTTTTCGTCAAAATGAACCGTGGCAAGTTCATCGGTAACCCGGTTCCTCCCAAGGCCAAAAGCGTAGGGGCCCAAATTTTTGGAAACCAATCCGTTACTTACATTATATTGCTCGAGAACAGTGCCGCCACTACTGACATAGTCCAGCAGTGTTTTCTGAATCTGTGCGATATCTTTATTGACATTGAATATCCTGACACCCAGGATGACCGCATCGTAGCCTGATAGATCTCCTTTTAAGAGCTGCTCACCTGTTAATACATCCACTTTGATGCCAATAGCACTGAGCGACTCGGGAATAAGGTCTCCCGCGCCATGGATGTAGGCTATTCTTTTGACTTCATTGCTGAGATTTATATTGCTCATTTTTATAGCAACATCAGGAAAATAAACGATCTCCGGAATATGGTTATAGCCTATGGTTTTTATCTCTTTTAGTCGATCTTTTTGATCAACTTGGAAGAGTAGCGTATCAATGGATGAAATAGCCGAATTCAAAGGGCTTATTGTGATTTCTTTTAATAGGCTGTTAACGTCCGGGTTAAACTGGAGGTCAAATGAAGGCGGATTTATTTCCCAGCCTTTTATGCTAATTGGCGTTATGCGAAATGATTGTGCGGGTGCCTGTCCATTTTTTTGGAATGAAATATTTACTTTGACAGATCGGGCATTTTGGGTCAGAGCCAGTGGGCTCGAACTCTTTGCTGTGAGCTGTGGCAGAATGACGACCGGATTATAGATTTCACCACGGACAGGGTCCGTATACTTATATTGTATATTCTGGTCAAATGTGACGGTGGTACCGTTGATCATTAATTCAAAGCGTACTTTTGGATGATCGGGGTTTTCGGGGTAACCGGTGAGGCTGAAGTCCCTGACATTAAACTTCCCTTTGGCATGGGGCTCATTCAGCCAATAAGGTTGTGTGGAGTTTGTCGCATTTACCGCAATAGTATCTTTTAAAAGAAGGTTGCTGACCAGATTTTTATGGATCTCTTTGCCATTGAGCTTCACCAGCTGTACGGTAGCATCCGGACGTCTCACAATAAGGGCGTTGTCGACATTGATCTGATCACCTACAGCATAATCCGGGTTTTTTGCGATACTTTCAAGCCAGATCCCGCCGCAGGCAAGGATCAGTTTTTCGACTTCTTTTTTCTTTTGATCCCGCCAGTAATCATCCTCGATCTGATTGAGGGCTTTATAGAGCTGCAGCAGTTCTGGTAAGACCGATTCCGGTTTGTCGATCTGATAGTTTTGATTGACTTTTGTGATCAGTGATTGTACTGTTCCGCTATTTGGTATTCTTTTCCAGGAAGTATCTATTCCTTCCAACGGAGAAGCTGTTGCGGGTGCGCCGTCGACATATTCAAAATATTCAATGGAAGAGCCGCGTTGGGCGGCAGATCCGAAACCCTGGCTTTTATGGGAAGAGCGGCTATGTGCGGCAATTTCACCGTATGAGGCACCTATCAGCGCATTGTAGTTGCCGATGTCCACTTTGAGCTGATCTTCACGCGTATTGTCCTGTCCGCCAAAGTTAAAGGTATTCCAGAGAAGGCGTTTCGCCTGCCATGGCTTTACATATTGAAGCTGTTCCGTAAACTGCTTGGGGTCAGCGGCGGCTTTGAATGCTTCGTGTGCGAGCATTGCGGAGGCCTGATGATGGCCATGGCCACCCCTGGCATCGGGTGGAAATCTCGTTATGATCACATCAGGTCTAAATTTGCGGATTAACCATACTGCTTCGGCGAGCACCCGTTGTTTGTCCCAAAAGTCAAATGTTTCCTCAGGAGTCTTTGAAAAGCCGAAATCGTAAGCTGAGGAGAAAAATTGTTCCCCTTTGTCGATCTTTCTCGCAGCAAGAAGCTCCTGCGTGCGGATCAGTCCCAATTCAACACCTTGTTCGGTGCCGATAAGATTCTGCCCTCCGTCACCACGGGTCAGGGATAAATAACCCGTTCTATATTTTTTCTCCTGGGCCAGCCAGGCGATCAGACGGGTATTTTCGTCATCCGGATGTGCTGCAAAGTACAGAACGGAGCCTAAAACATTCAATTTTTCCAGGTTGAGCTTAATCTCGGCGGCATTCCACTGGGGATTTTGTGCTTGTACAGTTGACTTTGACAGCATGCTGGCCAATAGAATAATGACAGAAAGAAAGGGTTTTCGCATGCCTAAAGATAAAGATTTCATCCAAAACAGCATCGTTACGCATTGTAATATTAATGTATATTATTTGATTTAAAGAAGGTGAAAAGCTGAGGAAATAAGAAGGTTAGCTTAAAATTCGTCCAAAACTAAAAAACGGAAATTCCAACCAAGTTGAAATTTCCGTTTAACAATTAAAATATTTTTTCCTGAAACGAATTTTTAGAGAATAGTTATTTTGTCGCTTCGCTCCAAGTGGCAACCTTTAACATAGTAAATATATGTAGAAAATATTTAGTTCTGTCAGATTCCTTCAATTAGTTTTCCACATTGCTAAATTTTGTCAACAATTTAGCTTTTGAGCAACTAAAAATATGAAAAGAAAGTTTCACTTCAGTGTGTTAAGTCAAGCAAAATTATTTGTCTATTGCTCCTAGAACACGTTTCATGAACATATTTAAGGCATCTTTCTTCGAATTGCCTTCTTTTATCAATTTATCAACCTCCACGGCACCGTATAGGTTAGAAATTAATTCACCGATCACGTCGAGTTCCTCATCTTTCAATGGAGCCTCTGTAAGAGCTTCCAGTGTCTCGATGGTCTCCAGGACATAGTCAACATCATTTTGTTCGATGAATTCTGTAAGATGTTTAATTACCGGCAGCTTCATTGAATAATTCTACTAATGCGTCCAACTTATTTGTTTGTACTTGATTTACCAATTTACCATTTTTAAATGCAGCAAATGTAGGCAGATTATTGACGTTTGCCAATTTGCGTGATTCAGGAAATTTCTCCGCATCAGCGATGATAAAAGGAACACTCTCGTTTTCGCCGGACAATTTCTTGAATTTTGGTTTCATGATTTTGCAGTTACCACACCATGTAGCAGCATACTGAACCATCACAATATCGTTATTGTTTACAATTTCTTGTAAATTATCGCTTTCTAATTCTTGTAACATGATTTTATTATTAAGGTGATTGATGGAGAAATCAACAGGAGCCGGGATAAAGGCCCCTGTTGATAAGACCTGAGGTCCTTTATTGTTAGTGTTTAGCTAAATAGTCAGCTACACCTTTTCTGTCTGCATTCATTGCATCTTTACCTTCTTCCCAGTTTGCAGGACACACTTCGCCAAATTTTTGCACGTGAGCATAAGCGTCGATCAAACGTAAATATTCTTTTACGTTACGGCCCAAAGGCATGTCGTTTACAGACTCGTGGAATACACGGCCAGTTTCGTCGATCAAATAAGTAGCTCTGTAAGTAACAGCAGATCCCTGTGCTAATGTACCGTACTCAGGATGCTCAACTTCCTGAACGTCCAGGATACCCAATACGCTAGATAAGTTGCGGTTCGTATCAGCTAAAATAGGATATTCAACACCTTCGATACCACCATTATCTTTTGCAGTGTTTAACCAAGCAAAGTGAACTTCGTTTGTGTCGCAAGAAGCACCGATTAAAATTGTATTGCGTTTTTCGAATTCAGCAGCAGCCTCTTGGAACGCGTGTAATTCTGTAGGACATACAAAAGTGAAATCTTTTGGATACCAGAACAAAAGTACTTTTTTACCTTCTTTAACTGCTTTTTCAAAAATGTTGATCTGCAAATTGTCGCCTAAATAATCAATCGCATCTACTGTAATGCTTGGAAAACTTTTACCTGTGAAACTCATAATATATCTTTCTTTTTTTGTTGACACAAAGATAAGGTAACCCGGTTCAAAAAGCGAATTGATTTTACCAATACACTATCATCAAAATCTATTATGACTGGAATATAACAATAAGTTTTTATTATATTAATATAGTGCGTTTGAAGGGAGACGGCCCGAACGGGGATTTCTTGAAAAAATAAAACAATTCATACTGGGGTAGTTACAGATTAATGCGTCAAAATAGTTGCACAATTGATGTGCAAAAACTACTTTTGCGACGTTCTATTTCAAAATAGGGCAATGCTGGAGGGGTTCCAGAGCGGTCAAATGGGACGGACTGTAAATCCGTTGCTTCGGCTTCGAAGGTTCGAATCCTTCTCCCTCCACATTTTTTCCTTTATAAAATTGACTTAAATTTCCCCGCCAAAATAGATGAGCATATTGGACCAACGGCACCATTTAAAGATGGATTTTTAAATTATATAACTCCATTGATGGGAGTCTACTGCTGTTGCCCTTATAAAGCATATTGTAAGTGTATTAAGTACTGCCTTTTAAAAATTCGGTGAATCTATTAAGGTATAGCTGGAACTGCCATTGTATGTATTATCGGGTTTATAACAGCGTGCGGTGGCAGTTGAGATTATTGGCGGCAATCCTCACCGAATTGCATTTTGCTTCTGATCACAGCGTCCGGAAAAAAATATAGTATGGATTTTCAACTTACTATTGACTTATTTATAAAATAAACCTAAGTTTGGCTTTTGAAACGGCCCCGTAGTTCAACGGATAGAATAGATGTTTCCTAAACATTTGATAGCAGTTCGATTCTGCTCGGGGCTACATAAGGAGAAGTGATGTCAGCAATTTCGCTTTTCAATTGCAGGAGAAATACGATGAAAGTAATTTCTCCTGTTTTATTTTAATGGATAATCATCTTCGCTATTTGTATTCCCTAATGTAGTTGAATTAGGTGTTGGACGGCGTCTCTTTAAATAGGGATAGCCTTCCGACCATGCCAAACATGAGTAGGCCGAAGCAGGCGAAAACACCATAGGAATAGCGCAAACTAAATGCTTCTGCAATATAGCCGATCAGTGGAGGACCCATTAAAAACCCGAGATAGCTAATGCTGGAAACCATGGCCAAGGCCACGCCTGATGGCACATTTTTATTTTGACCGGCGATGCTATAGATAGACGGTACATTACAGGCGACACCGATACCCACGAGCATAAAAGCAAGCGTGCATATAATAAATTGAGGAAAAATGACCGAGGTCATCATACCTACGAACATCAGGAGTCCGCTATATTGTAAGGTTCTTTTGCGTCCCAGCTTACGGATCACGGCGTCGCCCACAAAACGGCCCGTCGCCATCATGATCATAAAAGAAGCATAGCCCACGACAACGAGCTTTTCGGGCGCATGAACGATTTCCTTAAAGTATACCCCGCTCCAGTCAAACATGGCGCCCTCGGTTGCCATGCTGAAAAAACCGATGATGCCCAGTTGTAAAAGACTGCCCTCAGGTCTGGAAAAAAAACTTCGCCGTTCTTTCTGTGGTGATTTTCCAGGAACCAGATAGCGTTGATTGATGAATGTATTGCCGATGACCAAGGCCAATATGATCAAAAAATGTGATAAGGTATCCAGACCAAGGTTCATGGTGAGCAGCCCGACCAAAGCGCCTGTAAAGCCGGCGATGCTCCATGCGCCATGGAAAGATGTCATAATGGACTTTTTATAGATCTGTTCGGTAGCTACCCCTTGCGTATTGACGGAGATATTACACATATTTCCCGTTACGCCAAAAAGAAAGAGAATAGCTCCCAGTTGCCAGGCATTTTGAGCAAAGGCGATGGAGCATAGGACCAATGCATATGCAATCGGTACGATACGCAGCACTTTGGCGCTACCATATCTGGTGACCAATTTACCCGAAAGAGCCATTGTGACCAGCTGTCCTATGGGAAGCATCAATAAAATGGTTCCCAGCTGCCCTTCGCTCAGATGAAGACGCTCCTTGATGACCGGAATACGGCTAGCCCAGGAGGCGAAAGCAATACCCTGACAAAAAAAGAAAAGAGATACTGCAATCCGAATGCGATTACGTTTATTATAAAGATCTTCTTCTGAGAGAGTTAGCGTAGTGTCCATAGTTCCTGATTTTGAGGGTGCAAAGTTACGGATAAGTATTTCATTTTACGACAGCATCAATAAAGAAATTTAATCACTCAGTCCCGAAGGAACATAATCGCTAAGGCTTGGCAAGAGTAGAAAATGATAATAAAGATTGTTGAAAATTATATCTAAAATAAGTGATAATTATCTTCTTTAATTTTGCTTTATAACAGCTAAGGTTGCGATAATTATCTTCTTTTATGCATTTGTGTAAATTTTGTTATGTTAAACGCTTTATTATCAGATTGATACATTTTCCAGAACCAAACTTGCCCCTACTTCTACTTGATCAAGACGGCATATGTAGAATTTACCTGCCTTTTTTACTTTAAATATACGAAGTTGTCCAAACAAGACCTACTTATGTCAGGTTAAAATACAATCAAAATGTAAAATTCGCAATACGTCAGTAGTTTTTCGATTTCGTATTCTATTTTTGTTAAAGGCAAACAATTATTAGCCTCCTAGATAAATGATAAAAAAACTGCTTTTGAGTGCAGTTCTGGCCTACGGCGGATCTGCTTATGTCGTTGCGCAGCAACCGACATTTTTGTCTCATCCAACATTGACACCCGATGGGAAGGAGATGGTATTCAGCTATGAAGGAGATCTTTGGAAAGTAGCGAGCCAGGGAGGGGTTGCTGTCCGGCTTACGGGTATGGAGGGCAACGAAATCAACCCCCGAATCTCTCCGGACGGTAAATGGTTAGCATTCTCGGCCAATCAAAATGGGAATATGGATGTGTATGTCATGCCTTTGGCCGGTGGGGATATCCGTCAGCTGACCGCACATGATGCCTCCGATGAGGTGGACAGCTGGAGCTGGGACAGTAAATCACTCTATTTTACTTCGACACGTTATAATCGCATGGGAGGCTACCAAGTCTCATTGGACGGGGGGACGGCAACCCGCCTATTTCCACATTTTTTCAACTATATCAGCGGTATCGTTCCTACACCTTCAGGAGAGCTCCTATTTAACGATAGCTGGGAAGGATATAGTTCGGCAAACCGCAAGCGATATAAAGGAGCATTCAACCCCGATATCCGTTCCTATAACCCCAAAACAAAAGCCTTTCAGCAATATACAGACTATGTTGGAAAAGATCTTTGGCCAACGGCAGATCAAAAGGGAAACATCTACTATGTTTCGGATGAAAACAACGGCGAATACAACCTGTATCAGCTCAGCGGTACGACCAAATCAGCACTGACAAGCTTTACAGAATCCATTAAAAGACCGTTTGTGTCAGCAAATGGCGATAAAATTGCATTTGAAAAGGGGTATCAACTCTATATTTATGATGTCGCCGGAAAAAAAACGGTACAGCCCAATATCGCTTTAAACCGTAATCAAGTACTTGGAAAGCTGAAGGAATTCAATATTTCGGGCAATATCAGCAATTTTGATGTTTCGCCCGATGGCAAAAAAATAGCCTTTGTATCCAGAGGAGAGCTATTTGTTTCCGATAGCGAAGGCAAGTTTGTGCGTCAGATGCCGGGCTCAGGCGAGCGTGTCATGGAAGTCAAATGGCTTAAGGACAGTAAAACCCTGCTTTATAGTCAAACATACCGGGGATATCAAAACTGGTTTTCACGTACGGCGGATGGAAAAAGTGAGGTGAAGCAGCTGACCGAAGACCTTCGAAACAACCGCGACATTAGCTTTAACGCCGACCGAACGAAAGCAGTATACCTAAGCGGCCGCGATGAGGTACGAACATTGGATCTAGGGAGTCTCAAAAGCCAGACCGTGGTTAAAGACGAAATCTGGGGCTTCCAGAATTCTTCCCCCTCATTTTCGCCCGACGGCAATTATCTGTTATTTACGGCAATGCGTAATTTTGAGCAGGATATCTTTGTCCATAACCTCAAGAGCGGACAAACGACCAACCTAACCAATACCGGTGTCTCCGAAACCAGCCCTTATTGGTCTCCGGATGGGAAGTATATTTATTTTGCGAGCAACAGAACGAAACCCTCATACCCTACAGGAATGCAAAATTCGAGCATCTTCCGTATGGCACTGACCAATTTTGACCAACCGTATCGCAGTGCCAAGTTTGACGAATTATTTGCCCAGCCCGCAGTAAAAAAAGATTCGGTCGCAAATAAGCCGAAAGCGCCTAAAAAAGAAAACGACGCTAAGGATAAGAGTAAGTCAAATGCAGATAAGAATAGGCCGGCAGCTCCCGGTTCAGAATCGAAGAAAACGGTCTTGGTACAGCTTGATCTTGAGGGCTTGCGTGATCGTATCGAACAGGTCAGTCCTGCGTCCGGGACACAGTACAACCCTTTGGTGATCCAAAAGGCAGATAAGACCTATGTGTTCTATTCGTCTGACCATGAGGGTAAATTCAGTGCTTACCGTACCGTATATGAACCATTCACGGCGCCCAAAACTGAAAAGGTCATCGAAGGTGGCATGGGACAGGTACAGGAATCGGCAGGTAAATACTTTGTGCTGAACAGGGGCACCATCCAGAAATACAGTCTGGAGGGAAACAAGCTCGATGCGATAACCATGAGCTTTAAATTCAACCGAGATCTGGAGAAAGAGTTTAACCAGATGTTTTATGAGACTTGGGCCAATCTGGAAGAGAACTTTTATGACAGTAATTTTCATGGGGTAGACTGGACGGCAACCAAAAAGAAATACGAAAAATATCTGCCCGGCATTAACGACCGCAATGATCTGCGTATTCTCCTGAACGATATGCTGGGCGAGCTCAACTCATCACACTTGGGCTTTAGTTCCACGGGGGCCGAAGAACGGAAGCCTTTTGGCTTCGTGACCAACGAAATCGGAGTGGAATATGATAGCGAAAACCCGTATAAGATCAGCCGGATCGTAGGCAACGGACCTGCAGCAAAGAAAGAGGTGGATATTAAAGCGGGTGATGTGCTGGTCGCGGTCAATGGTGTTAAATTGAATACTACGGCAGATCGGGACAGTTATTTTACAGGACCATCATTGGAAGAGGAAGTGCAACTGACATTAAGCCGTAATGGCAAAGAGGTCCATACCAATGTGCGGCCGGTTTCGAGTACAGCTTTTAGGGAATTGATTTACGATGAATGGATCAAGGATAACCGCAGCCGTGTAGACAGACTTAGTGACAATAAGATTGCTTATTCACATATGAAGAATATGTCGGGCGGAGAATTACAGCGTTTTCTTATCGATATGGCTGAGCAGGAAAATAACAAGCAGGGCATCATCTTAGACCTGCGGTATAATACCGGAGGAAATGTACACGATGAGGTCTTACGCTTTTTGTCGCAGCGGCCCTATCTACAATGGCAGTATCGTGGTGGAAAACGAGCGCCACAGAGTAATTTTGCACCCGCTGCCAAGCCGATCGTGCTGTTGATCAATGAACAGTCTCTGAGTGACGCAGAGATGACCGCAGCTGGATTCAAAGCATTGAAACTGGGTAAAATCATTGGTAATGAAACTTACCGCTGGATCATCTTTACCTCAGGTAAGGGACTGGTGGACGGGTCGTTCTACCGCCTACCTTCCTGGGGTTGCTATACGCTGGATGGTCAGGATCTGGAGCAGACAGGTGTCGCACCTGATATTTTTGTGAAAAATACAGTTCAGGACCGTATGGAAAATAAAGATCCGCAGCTGGAGCGGGCAGTGAAAGAAATCTTAGCCGATCTCAAGTAATACTGCACAACAATACAAGGCTGGAAGCTGGAGGGGAATCCCCTCCGGCTATAGCAAGATTAATTCCCCTGCGACCTCTTTACAGCTATTTAAAATTATTTTATCCCGCTCTTGTGAAATCTTGATCTTTTGTGCATCCCTTCTCAAAACATAAAAAGAATAGACATGGAAAAGATCATATTACAAGTAAAAGAATCCTGCATGGCGGATTGGGGAAAAATGACAGCAAAGGAACAAGGGCGCTTTTGTGGCAAGTGCGAAAAGATAGTCGTTGATTTCTCACAGATGAGTGATCAGGAAATCGTTGATCAGATCAAAAGATCCAGTAAAGGGCTTTGCGGTCGTTTTTATGAAGATCAGCTGTTACGTGAATTGGATGCCAGTTTTTCCTTTGCAAAAAATCCGGTATGGCTTAATAAGTGGAATGGGATTGCTGCCGGACTGATGCTGATCGGTTCATTGAGCTTGCCTGCGGTGCAGGCACAAACCTTCACAACAGGAAAAGTGGCTATGGTACATTCAAAAGACGTAGCAGCGATCGAATCTGTCGAAAAACAGACAATTCCGAGCCAAGCTCTCAAAAGTGAACCTGCATTGTCAAATCAGGATAGCATTAAGGTAAAGATCTCAGGAAAAATTGTATGTGCTTCTGGCGAGGGCAGCATGGCGGGAACTGACGTGTCAATTGGAGATCACCATACGAAAGCTGGTGAAAATGGCAGCTTTGAGCTTTGGGTACCACAATCCCTATTTAGTAAAGACCAGGAACTACGTGCACAAATGATCGGGTATAAGACTGTTGTTGTTCGCTTAAAAAAGGGCAACTCGAAAGCTATAAATAAGCCTATTAAGATGGAGGTTAGACCAATGATCATGGGGCTTATTGCTACTTCGGATCGGTAGAAACTAGGCCACCTGAAGGTGTTCTATTTTTTGCTTGGCTGTAAGTGAGTAATGGTCGATTCATCGAGATGCCCAGAAGACTCTTTTGACAGTTTATAAGTGCTTATATGTCTAATCTGGACTTTGCCGAATAGGTTTTGATCGTTATCGCATGTTATAATTTTGTGGAACCAATGTATGAATGTACATTTAAGGTGATCGAAGCCATGGAACAAAAAATGGAAGACAAAAAATAAAAAATCTACTTTATACTTGACTTTCTCTTTGCTGAACCTTACATTTGATTTATCGAATGACTTCGTAGCTCAGTTGGTAGAGCAACAGACTCTTAATCTGTGGGTCCTGAGTTCGAGCCTCAGCGGGGTCACTTTCAAAAAAGCCGTTTTACAAATGTAGGATGGCTTTTTTTGTTGGCTTATAGTGCCTTTAAAGCGGTTTTTTGCATTTATGCCATGCCGAGAAGTTATAAAATCTATTAATTACTTCTTTGTTTAAAGATACTAAAAAATGGTCATTTTAGGGCCTTTTTGTCTCGCAAAGTGTCTCACTTTGTCTCATTTTTGTCTCGCAAAATAGTGAAAAATCAATATTGAACTTCTCTTGGGATACTTAAAACTTCAAAATGTATAGACAAATCTATTGTTAGAACAGTAGTTTAAAAATATTGTTAATTAACCTTGTTTTTTGAGCCTTAAACAGGCATCTGTTCTCGCTAATCTATATGATAAAACCTCCTTCCCCTTTGTATAAAGTTAAGGAGGTTTTTTATTTTTTAAGTTTTAACGAGTAGCGAACCAAATGCTCTCTAATTGAATAAGACTAGAAAGTTGTGAGAACTCAAAATTTTTAAGGGGTATAAAATATAGAAATGAGTTCTCACTAATTCTCCACCCATAATCTAAATAATAACTGGAATCCCGTGTAGATGGTACCTTTACTTGAATAGCTCCTAAATTTGTTTCTTTATCAAATACCAAAACGATGATGAAACCCTTAATAGCGATGGTTATGTTATTTTCTACTATAAATATTTATGGGCAGGATCGAGATTTTAATTGAGACTCTTTTAAACGGGTTTGTTTTATACATTTATATGTGAAGGATATTTTTTCGATCCAGATCTTCTTCGTGCTCCCTAAATGGCCAACTCTGTAAAAACTACCTTCGTGTTACTTAATTCAGTAAATTTATTCCGTAAATTTGTATCGGAGGCAATAAGTTTATGGAAAACAAGAAGATTTCAATATTGTATGTTGATGATGAGGAGAATAATTTGTTTTCCTTCAAGGCGACATTCCGTTTAAAATATAAGATATTTACGGCCATTAGTGGAGCAGAGGCAATTGATCTTGTTAAAAATAATTCGATTAATATCATTATTACAGATCAACGGATGCCCGAAATGACCGGTGTCGAGTTTTTGGAGAGGATCATTAAGATTGATGCAGCTCCAATGCGGATACTTTTAACGGGGTATACTGATATGGCTGCTGTGGTCGATGCAGTCAATAAAGGAAAGATATTCCATTACCTCAATAAACCTTGGAGCGAAGCGGAACTGGACGAAACGATTCAGCGTGCGTATGAGGTATATCTGGAACGGCAAAAAATAATCGAAACGAATGCGAAACTCGAATCATCCAATGATCAACTTGAGTTTATGCTGCGCCAAAAACTGCTTTCCTAAAACAAAAGCTTTTAGGAAAGTCAGAACTATTTACTCGGTATACTGACCGTAAATGTCGTGCCTGCACCCAGTGGCGATTGTACATCAATGCTTCCCTGCAGCTTTAGTAATGCGTTTTGTACATTATACAAGCCAAATCCCATGCCTTTGGCCTGATCACTGCCCCTAAAAAATAGTTTGAAAATATCATGAATGTGTTCGGGAGAAATACCGATACCATTATCGCTCACCACAATCTTCGCCTGCTTGTCAGATACGTCAACAGATAGTTTAACGAATGGCTCCGCCTGACCCTTTCGCTGATATTTGAAGGCGTTGGATAGTAAATTGTGTAAAATCAATTCCAGGATAGCTTTGTCACATTTAAATGGTTCTTTTTGGTCAACACAAATATCAAAGGTTACGTCTTTGTTTTGGGTATACATTTTATAGAACTGTCTCACATTGCCGAAAAGTTCATCAAAATTAATTTCAGAGAGCAAGAGCTCACCTCTCCGCAACAGATAGTAGTCCCTTAGACTATCAATATAAGCGTCTAGACTGACCAATGAACTATCCATCAAAGTAAGTAATTCATGGATGCGGTCTATATTGTCAAATTCTAGCCCAAGTTTTACGGCGGAGAGTACCCCTGTTAAAGGATCACGTAAATCATGACTGACACTATAGGCAAACTTATCTAGCTCATCGTACGCTTTCTGTAGTTCTTGATTCTTGGTCTCCAACAGCGAATTTGCAACATAAAATTTATTTGCTTCTTCAATTGCTGAAATAATCTCTTCCCTCATCCAAGGCTTGCGGACAAAGCGAAAGATATGCCCCTTATTGATCGCGTCAATAACTGTATCCATGTCAGCATAAGCAGTCAATAAAATACGGATAGGCTTCGGAAAATCTCTTTTGATGCGGTGCAGAAAATCTATTCCCAGTTCTTCGGGCATACGCTGGTCACAAAAGATCACACGGATCTTTGGATTGGCGAGAAGTATTTTCTCGGCTTCAGCTGTGTTTGATGCAGTATGAATGACATAATCGTATCTAAAATTCGCTTTAAAACCAATTAAGTTATTTGCTTCATCATCAATATATAGTATTTCAAGCTCCGTCTGCATAATTTTTATAATCTGGTTTACTTTCCCAAAATGACCGAAATTAATCATAATTTATCGAACTCATTGGGTTTACTTTTACGTCAATTCTTTTGTTGTATGGGGATTTGTAGCGTAAAGACTGTTCCCTCTCCTACTTCCGATTCTACAATAATCCTACCATGATGCTTGGCAATGGTATTATAGGCGATGGACATCCCTAACCCTGTCCCCTCGCCGACGTCCTTTGTCGTGAAAAAAGGTTCAAAAATACGTTCCTGAATATTTTTTGGAATACCGATGCCATTGTCTGCTATTTTAACAAAAATACTGGACTGATCCGCAGCGAGTCCGGTTTCTATCCCTAATTTCCCTCCTCCGTTATCACCGAATTTTTTGTTGATGGCATACAGTGCATTCGTTATAATATTCAGAAATACCTGGTTCAATTTCCCTGCATGGCATTCTACCATCGGCAAGTCGCCATATTTTTTTTCAACTTCAATCGTATTATTGATCAAGCTGTTCAGTATCACCATCGTGGACGCTATGCCTTCGTTGATATCGGCAAATTTTAATGTGTCCTCATCGACACGTGAGAAGATACGTAAACTTTTTACAATTTCAGCGGTACGATGGGCCCCATCATGCATTCCTTTCAATAGGAAATCGACTTCTGTCTTCAAATAGTCAAGGTCCAGATCATCCTTGAATTTTTTGATCTGTAATTGCTTCTCGTCATCAGAAAACTCCGGTGCAAAAGCAATACGTTCGACTTCGTCCAAAGTGTCCCAGATCATCCTGATATCTCTTTTCAGGGGGGCTACATTCGAGGTGACGAAGTTGATTGGATTGTTGATTTCGTGTGCGACTCCTGCGGTCAACTGTCCCAACGAGGCCATTTTTTCGGCTTCAACCAGTTGTGACTGAGCTTCTTTCAGATGTGTCAGTGTCATTTGCAATGACGCATTGGATTCTTTTAGTTCATGTGTCCGTTCACTGACCTTTTGCTCCAACACCACATTCTGCTCACGGATGAGCCGCTCGTTTTCTAAAGAGATAGCTAATTCTCGTAGCCTAGATTCTTCCTTTTCCTGCTTGAGTATATTGATGCTGTAGGCCAGACCAAAGGATAGCAATGCCATTTCGATTACTGAGGCAATCTGAACAGCGTTGCTTGTAAAGTTATTATAGTCTAATATTCCGTAGTCTTTTAACAAAAACACAACGGACCCCAGGAGTAAGACGGTCCAGCCATAAACAAAGTATTTTGCTGGTTTATAACCGCTTATCATAATTCGGTAGGATAAATAGAGGACAAATAAAGAGCCAGCACCGGTGGTCACCTGCATCACGAAAAATGCGGATTGCGTTAAACTGGCTAGCGCCAGGATGGTACCAATGGCAAACAAAATAATAAAAATGGTGATTATCCGTCTTGATCGCGGTGCATTTTTCTTTAATTGGAGAAATGAATCTGCAAATAAAAGCGCACTAAGCCCCGATAAACAACCAAATATGATGGGGCCTTTGGTTGCAAAGTAAGGCCAGGAAGGCCACAGATACTGAAAGCTATAACCTTTGATGCCCATTTGGGTGACACCTGCACAGAGGACATATAACACGTAATAAAGGTACCCCCTGTCCCTTACAGAGAAAAATAGAAAGAGATTATATATCACCATAATAAGTACTATTCCGATATAGATGCCACTAATGAGGCTATCGTTATTCATCTGCGTCACAAATTGTCGCTCGCTACTCAGATAGATGGGTAATATAATCTGCTCGGTACTTTTTATACAAATGAAAAAGGTCTTTTCCGACCGTTTGGGCAGATGAATATCAAATACATAGTTCGGAACTTTATATTTTCGTATGGAAAAATTTTGATGTTCCCCAAGTTTGATCGATTGGTAAGAGCCATTCCCGGACGGGCTATATAATTCAACTTCATCCAATAGCGGATAGGCAATTTCTAATAGAAAATATAAATCTTGTTCGCTGGCATTTTTTATAGGAAGGCGAAACCAGACAGCGTCAGATGAGGTGCCCAAGTTTGGTACTGCACTATTTAGGGGTTGAAAGTCCGATGAAGATAAAATGTTTGAAAATTCAGGATTTCCCGGTCCCGTATAGCGCTCCAGCTGGCGACCGATCAGTAGCCGTTGTCCGGAATGGTCAACAGTGAGCTGTGCTCGTGATGGGAGGCAGGCGAGAATATACAGACAGATCAAGGAAAACCAGCATTTCATGTTTAGGACGCTATTTTTTTGCCTGGGCGATGACCAGATTCATGGACACTAAAAAACAGCCGGTTTCATCCAATTGTTTCAGGGTTTGTTGGAATTCATCAAATTCTGCTTGGCTCAATTTGCCTTTTTCGAACATTTCCAAGAGGATGCTGTCTAAAAAAAGATAACGGTTGGCCTCTTCTTTTGAACGTGTCACCATGCACAACGTTTGCAGTTGAACATCTTGAAATCCATTTGCAAGGAGGTCTGCTGTTAGCTTATTGCCCGCCCAGCCGTTGTTGATCTTCTCTTCGGTCAAATAATGGCAGATCTTGGCTTCTATGCTTACATGTTGGGTGTAGAAAGTCAGGCTATTCCAGATGGTTTCAACGATAACCACAGGTTGCCCCTTGCCCAATATGCGATATACCTCACGAAACATCTTTTGTGGATCAGTCAAATGCTGGACAAGACGTTCCATCCGCACTCCGGAAGCCTCCTCATCTTTGAAATCGAGCTGATATACCTCACCCTGAACAAAATTAACATTGCTGATTCCGTCGCTACCTGCTTTCGCATGATCAATCAATTTCGCATCATGGTCAATGCCGATCACCTGTACTTCGCTTCCCAGCATATTGGCCAGGTTAATAGCATCCATTCCGGTACCGCAACCCAAATCGGCAAGGAGCCCTTCTTTGATCGTAGTGAAAGGAGAATAGGACTGTATTTTTAATTGCTTGAGAAACTCTCCGGTATCCTGTAAATAACCGGCGCCATAGTGTTTAGTGTCCATTACAAAATATTTAGATTACGTTGATCTGTATTGTGATCTGCCGATGTGTGTTGCAAATTTTTTATGACTTCTTCAAGATCCCACCGGTCTAGGTTAGGGATGTCTATTTGATAGTGAATTTCAATTTCTTTATTCCGCAGGGTTTCTATCCGTACGATATTGGAATTGTTTCGGAGGGAGAAAATGGCTTCCTTATTTTCCTGATCTGCTTCAGTCAACGTATCCAGATTTCTCATGATCATGACTGTCGCCACTAAGTCTAATTTTGGATAGTAAAAAGTACCATTGTTACCAACGCTGGTATCTATGCGGTAACCGACACTTTCTGCCAGTTTTACCGTATATGGAGCACACAGTGCAAATAACGATTTGATCCCGATCTGTGTGCTGATGGCTGCTCCGGCCCTGGTGAGGAAAATACTGCCGATTCCATATCCTGCGATTTCACGGGAGTTCCATAGCCCGCAGCCTTCGCCGGTACCGTGTAAAGCGTAGTCGTATACTAAATCGTAAATCCGCGCATCCATGGCACCTGTAGCCTGTTCTATCGGCAACGGCTCACTTCCTCCGGCGGCATGTATCCGGACACCTCCATATACCTTCTCACCATCAAGAGATTCTACAATAAGGACGAATGACGCCGGATTATACATCCATTCGTTCTTGGATGAAGTAACTTTCTTGACGCCTATCGCTGTCAAGACATGGGCGTGCCCTTCTATAAAACGTTCACAGGTCGTAGGATCGTCGATAGCACGAAATGCTCTCAGTCTAACTACCGGACGTCCATCGTTGAATAATAATGCCACCGAAATGCTTTAATTTATCGTTGAAACACAAAACTAATCAATAAAAAGCAAAAGGTGTTTAAAGCTTTGACAAATAAACACCTTTATGATCTGCCGTTTACAAAAAATATGTGTAAGGCTGGTCCTATATGTAAAAGTCAATTATAAAAATAAAGATCGCGGATCAGTTTGGAATGACCTATCAACGTTTTTGTAAACTATTCTTATAAATTTGTCCGTCTTTGATAATAAGGAGAAAATTCTTGTCCGGATCGGCCAGCAGTGTCAAGTCTCGGAGCGGATCGCCATCGACCAGAAGCATATCGGCCAAGGCTCCTTCTTCGATCACGCCTAGTTTACCGGGATATGGGCTCCGTAAACCCGCAAGCTGTAAAAGCTCCGCGTTGTCCTGGGTAACCATTTTAATGATCTCAGCATTCGTAAACCATTTTTGAAGACGGAGGATAAATGAATTTTGCAGTTCATTCAGATCTGGTTCAAAAAGGAAGTCGGTTCCCCAGGCGAGCTTAACACCGTGTTTCTTGGCCAAAGGCCATACTTTTTCCTGTCCTTCGATAACGGGCTTGCGTTTTATTCGCCTTTGCGGATCCATATCAGGAGTGTCTTCGACCAGATTTTGTAAGCTGAGCCAGATATTTTTCTCTGCAAGAAGTTGCAGCGTTTCCTCATCCAATAGCTGTCCGTGTTCGACGCACTTTACCCCTGCTTCGACCGCCCGGCGTATCGCCCTGGGCGTATAAGCATGTACGGTAACATAAGTGCCCCAATCTTCTGCTGCTTCGACCGCCGCCTTCATCTCATCCAGGGTATATTGTGTAACATCCACGGGGTCATACGCTGAGGAAGTTCCCCCGCCGGCCATGAGTTTGATCTGACTGGCGCCGAACCGTAAATTTTCCCTGACGGCGGTCAGTACCTCATCGCGTCCGTCGGCTATAAAAGTGGCTCCATATCTTTCGGCGCGTGAAACAATGCCGAAGAATCTGCGCGATTTTTCCTCTGGCGTCCTAAAATCACCATGCCCCGCAGTTTGGCTTATCGTAGCCCCGGAAGGCCAGATCCTGGGGCCGATTAGTTTACCTTTGTCAATCGCAGCCTTTAATGGAAAAATCGGCCCGCCCACATCGCGCACACTCGTAAATCCACGCATGAGCATTTTCCGCGCTGATTGGCCAACCTTGTTTACCAGAAATTCCTCAGAAAGATCGTTTGTCATCATCTGTGGCATAGTAAGTGCTCCAAAAACCAAATGCACGTGGGCATCAATCAAGCCGGGCAATAATGTTTTGCCTTTGGCATCTATCTTTGCAATTTCGGCTCCCGTGGTTTTAATGGGTGCAGCACTGATTGTTTGAATCGTGTTGCCATTGATCAGAACGTGCTTCAGGCCGCTAAGGCTCTGGTTTTTATAATCTATGAGTTTGACATTTTCCAAAAGGATCTGTTTTTGCTGTGCTGTTAAAGCATGGATACTGCAAACACAGAAAAAGAAGGTAAGTACATGACGTAAACGCATAATTATTAAAATATAATGTGTTTAAATAATACTATGACTATAGTCATCAGACCATATAAAAGGCCTGTTTGATGAAAGCTATTTCCTAAGTTAAATATAATTTGGATATTTCTTTATTATAGTGTAATAATATTTCGCCATAATTAGTCGATAAGTGTTTCTGTACGATCAAAAAGTGCTATAATCAGCGCTAAATTTTTAGTAAATTTGTTGCTGATTATGATCAATCTAACTCGATGGCTAGGGCAGTATCAACAGGTCATCCCTGGCATATTTTCTCTCCGGGCCTCGCTGCGGTACGCTTTTTTGCTGGGAGGATCCTGTTATCTTTTTTTAATCATTTTTCAGCCTTTTGGTACCTACAATTTTGAGGATTCAGCCAAATATATACTATTGATGGGCTATGGGGGTATTTTCGCCTTATCTTATCTATTCGCTTCCGCCTTATTGGCCAACGGAAAGAAATGGACGGTAAAAAAAGAATTCCTGCGTATGCTATTGGTATACGTAGCAGCGACAATATTGAATTTTTTATACAATAGTTGTGTTGTGAGCCGGGTGTCCATGCAATGGATCAACTTGCTGTATATGGGACTTTATACCCTGTCGCTTTATGTGCCCATCGGACTGATCTATTTTTTAATACTCATAAAAACGGATCGGGGTAAACCGACCGAGTCTGTATCGGTCCCTGTCGCCCAGAAGCAAGTTTTGCCGATACGGGTGAGTTTACCGGCGCAGCGTATATCGAACCTCGGTGCTCATGCCCCAGCAACTCCACTATTGGGGAGCTTAACGGATCAGCATGCCGTTGTTTCTGATAACAACGCTATTGCTTGTCTTGCTAATGGAAGCCAGCTTGTATGTTTTGGCCGACAGGATTTTATATTTGCCAAATCCATGGATAATTATTGTGAGGTCTATTTTTATGAAAATAAAATAGCCAAAAAAGAGATTATACGGATCACTTTGGGAAAGTTAGAGGAGCAATTGACAGATGTGAACATACACCGCTGCCATAGATCCTATCTGGTTAATTTCGACAAGATTCTGGTCAAGGAGGGCAATGCAAAAGGCTATCTGTTGCGTTTCGCTGATAGGGACGAATATGCACTGGTATCGCGTTCGATGCTCCCGGCTGTAAAAGCCTATTTATTGAAATGATGTGGTTCAATTGGCTTGCGATAATCTGTACCATTCGTCCCTAAATCTGGCGAACCGCCACATATTTTTGTTAGTCCTGACATTGCCATATAGTTTTGTCCCCAAAAAAATATGAATCGCACTAATTTCAACTTGCTTGTTTTGTTTTTCTTTTTCGGGATTTACTTTGCATTAGACCAGCTATTTTTTGCGGCTGTTCAGTCCCGGATAATCGGCTTTATTCACAACAGGGCCCTGGCCCATATGGTAGCCTATATCCTCAGCCTGCTGCCTTTGCTCTTAGGGGCACTTTTACTCAAGCCTAAAGATCAGGATACACTGGTGTCTAAATTTGGAGTAAATGGTTCTCCTGCTTTAGGGATAGGAATCGCCGCGTTGGCAACACTCCCGATGTTTATCGGTTATGCATTTAGGTTTTCTTTGATCAGGGAGCCCGATTTCAATTCATTGGTCATTAATACCTTCTCTGCGGGATTGTTTGAAGAACTTATCTTTAGGGCTTATTTTTTTGGTCTTGTTTACCGCTATACACGCCTTGGGTTTATTCCCGCTATTCTGGCAACTTCGTTGGTGTTTGCATTCCTGCATCTATATCAAAGTCAGGATCCGATGGAATTGGTTCTCATTTTTATGACAACATTTTTGGGATCGGTATTGTTTGCCTGGTTATATACGGAGTGGAAGTTTAATCTTTGGATTCCGGTAGCCTTACATATATTGATGAATCTGGCCTGGATGCTATTTAATGTGGACGACAATGCTGCGGGCAACTGGTATGCTAATATCTTCCGCTTTTTGACGATCGCTTTGGTTATCGTATTGACAGTAATAAGAGCCAAGAATATGAAGATCGGTCTACGGGTAAATCGAAAGACACTCTGGCGCAAGTTATAAAATTAGGAAGCGTGAAGTTACGGAGATACATTGGCGTTTGTGTGATATCGGTAGGGACGGTATATGGACGTTTCCGAATTTATAGCAATATGGGAGAACCCCTGAATACCAGTATTTTTTTTCGGCACAGGAATCGCTATCTTCACCTATATGAAAAGACTGTTATTTTTACCTGCGTATATGCTTGTCGGAAGTACTATTTTGATGGGAATGTTAAGCTGTGGTGACGGAGCAAAAAAGAAAGTTATCCAGAAGGCGGATTCGGTGCAAATGGATGTGAGTGCGATCAAAGATACCGCGGTAGCGGAGAAGTTTCCGCCCTTGCCGATCAATTATGATCAGACGAAGGTCTTGAAAAATCTGTATGTGATCGACCGTGCAGGCGTGGTTTTGCGTCAGGGGGCAGATGACAATGCTCCGGCGCTTGGAAAATATCCGTATGGGACAAAACTGGACGTGATCGGTGAAGAGGGGGAATGGCTTGCAGTGATGGATCGCATACAACGGGATTATAAAGGCCCCAATGGTGAAGCCAATGATGTAACACAATGGGAAAAAGGATATGTGGCGAAATCTAAATTGGGTAAGCAGGATAAAATAACAATATCACCCAAAGATTTAAATATTATTGTCTCACAGAGGGTGAACGGAAAGGAAAACTATTACGAAAAAGGGCATCCTTTGGATCAGCATCTCTTTTTGGAATTAATAGATGAGCAAACTTTTTTGGCCGCTCGAAATACGGCAGAAGACTATCTGATCAAAGACACACTTTCATATATTAAAAACGGAAAGATTTTGGAATTGCCATTGGCAAACGGAAAAAAATTGACATTTACAGATAAGGATATAGATAATGAGCTGGAATCTCGCTATTCGTATATGGGGCATTACGATTTTCTGAATGCTTTTGCCGTCGCGGGCAACTATTGGGAAAGTGCTGATGTACGCCTTTTTGATCGGCAGGATGGTCATCTTATTGTGGAATGCGGCGATTATCCTTTCTTTTCCGCGGATAAAAAATATTTGATGACGTTGCATGCTGATCCCTATGAATCAACAGGTGATCTGCAAGTCTTCCACGTGAAACAGGGAAAAGTGATCCCAATGCTTTCAGTTAGTTTTAAAGAATGGATGCCGACCTGGAAAGAGGAACTGATGTTCTGGGGTAAAGATGGGTATATCTATACCGCTGCCAACCACGTGAATGGTTATTGGGGCGAGGAAGGAAGTTTGAGTGAAAGATCTCAGTTTATTAGAATCAAGTTGCTTAAACCTTAGTCGGTGCCAAAGAGGGAGTTTTGCCGATTCAATTTGCGAATATCAGACTGCATGAACACTATTTTTCTGTTTTAAGTAAAACTATTCTGGGACGCACCTGTTGTATTCCATAAAATAGATTATAGTTTGTAATTTAGCTGAATGAAACTAAAAACACTACTGTTATTTGCTGTGCTATGTTGTTCTTTTCTCCTCGTAAAGGCACAAGATAAATCTTGGAAAGAACACAATAGATGGATCTGGGGACCTTCGGTAGGGTATCAATACCAAAGTGGCAATTTCTTAAAAGTTTCAGGATGGGGTTTATTTGCCCCAAACGATTTTCAGTATATGAAAATAGATGCTGGTGCCAATTTTAGTTGGATGGAGAACCGGACAACAGTGGTTCCGGAGGTGGGCTTTACCTATTATCTGAATGACTTTGTACTGTTTCCTTTTGTAAAGGCCGAGCTGACTCCTTATACGATAACGCCTAAAGTTGGCGCAAGTTTGTTTTCTATCGTCGACTTGGGTATAGGCTATGGCTTTGATTATAACACAAAGAAGAATTTTAAGCCTATAGATGGTTTTACGGTATCTGTGGGAGTGAATATCCCCTTGAATTTTCATCTCTATTAAAATGATGAACCATGCAAAATAGAAATACACTTTGGATAACCTGTATGATCATATTGCTTGCATTTGGAAGAAAGGCCACTGCACAAGATCATTTGATCGGTCCAACACTGAGCTACCAGTTCCAAAAAGGAAGCATCGTTAAAACAGGAGCCTATTTTGCATTTCCATTTTTAGGTGATAATATCTTGCGGGCGGATGCCACAGCCAACTTTACCTGGACACAAAAGAAATTTGCTGTTATTCCAGAAGCAGCGTTAACCTATTATCCGCAAACGTATGTATTAACACCATTTGTACGTGCGGAGGTGACCCCGTATACTTTCACTCCAAAAGTCGGGGCCAGCTTGGCGACACTGTTGGATATCGATTTTGGATATGGCTTTTCCATCAAAGACAAAAAAGATTATCGTCCAATGAAGGGGTTTGCTGTATCCCTGAGATTTAGTATTCCGCTGAACTATAGGCTCAATATGTAACCGCTACCATTATATCTGCCTTTTCCTAGCCGGCAGATGCTTGCTCGATGACTTGATCCTGGATCACTTGCATGTAATTTAATAACTTCATGGATAGTGAAGTGTACGCTCAACCCGAGGTTATTGATCGAGCCAATTTTTGAAAGCAGCGACTTTCTCCCTCGAAACGATAAGTTCGTCAGATTCGTAGTGGTTGAGGTATATTTTCAATCTGGCATTGGAATGTATCGCAATAGTTTTGATGGCATTAAATTGAACAATGTTGCTTCGGTTTATTCTGAAAAAGTCTTTGGGTGACAATTGTGGCGTCAAAGCATCTAAGGTTTGGTCCAATAGGTAATTCCCATTTTCATTGGTATACAGGTAGGTCCCTTTGTTTTCGCTGTAGATACACTCGATCTGCTGGCTGGTTACAATCTTGAGGTTTTGGCCGATCCTGATGGTAAAACGCTCCTTAAATGTTTGAGTGGTATTTTTAAATAATGTCTCAAAAGTTGTTAGATCAAATGGAGAGACTGGGCGCCGAAACTGCAGAAACTTTTCAATCGCATTTTCCAGTTCTTCATCTTCAATCGGCTTTAACAGGTAATCAATGCTATTTTGTTTAAATGCCCGTAATAGATATTCATCATACGCTGTCGTGAAAATGATAGCCGAGCTAGGTCTTACCTGTTCGAGGATTTCAAACGATATGCCATCAGCAAGTTGAATGTCCATAAAAAGTAGATCAGGTTCGGCATTTGACCTAAACCATTCAATCGATTCTTCAACGGTCTGCAGTGTTGCTGCTACCGTGTAACCGAGCCGTTCCAATTTTCTTCGGAGCAATCTTGCGGAGGGAAGTTCGTCTTCTATAATTAATATTTTCATTGGATATTTTCGTTCCCATTGATCGTCTGATCCCTGAGTGGTTTATTTATTTCGCATTCAGGTCATACCTGCCTGCTTATGACATTTAATTGCTACTGGTATTTTCTTTGTTTTATTTAATGGTCTCTTGGACCGGATTGATCCTTGTCATCAAATACTACTGGCATTGACTTGTTTTTGAACTAGCTGGCTTTCATGCTACTGTTTCGGCAATAATCGGCAGCCCCACAGAAAACAAATCAACGCTTTCCTGAATGTAAACTGGTTGATCGGACAGTAATGCATAACGTTCCTGGATATTTTTTAAACCGATGCCAGGGGTGCTGTTGAATACTTTCTTTTTCTGGAGATTGTTTTCGACATATAAATAATCGTTTTTACGATAAATCTTCAACATCAGTGGACTCTTTAACGAAATAATATTGTGCTTTACTACATTTTCGATGAGCAATTGGAGAGAAAGCGGTAAAATACAACCACTGCTCTCGTCTTGATGGATATGCAAATCAATCTGGATGCCTGCTTCAAACCGCAGATTCAAGAGATTCAAGTAGGCTTTTGAAAAGGTCAGCTCTTCCTGTAAGCTAACAAGACTCTTGTCTTTATGTTCCAGTACGTAGCGGTATATCCTTGAAAGGTCCGTTGTAAACAGGCTTGCCTTTTTGGGATCTTCTTCGATTAGTCCATTCAGCACATTTAAGCTGTTGAACAGAAAGTGGGGATCCAATTGGTTTTTTAAAGATTCGAACTGTGCTGTGATCTGTTGTTTTTCCTGTTCCGATTCTTTAATCTGGTAATCTTTGAACCTTTTATAAAAATAGAAACCAAAAAACAGCATTGAAATGAACCAGGAGATAATCGCAAGTTGAAAGTAGTAAGCAACACGCTGTTGATTAATAAAATGATTGAAGCGTTGGAGAAAGTCTTTAGATCCGGTCGGGATAAACAGGCCGGAAAAAAAAGCATTTACTAAAAAAACCACCAGTATGGTCAAGATGAAACTGAGACTATAAAAAGCAATCATCTTCTTTTTAAAAGCCTTACTGCTTGGATATTTTTTTGTGACCCACTTTGATAAATAACCATGACCCAGAAAAAGAATAAATCCATACAATAAACCTCTTGCCATATTAGGATGCAAGATGATGGATAGTAAAGGGATGTCTTTATGATCGAGCTTGGCCACCACGACAAAATAGGTGGAAACAACCACACTTGCTAATATGGCCTGAATAATGGGTCTAATTGGGAATCTTTTCACAGCAATATTATTTGCACGCTTTTAGTATCTGCTCTGCCCGATCTTTACCCCAAGAAGGTGCAAAGGGAGCAGCAGGCTTTTCTTCATTGAATAAAGATACCGCTTTCTTGACATCCTCGCATTCTTTACTGCTGTCCTGATTGAAATATTTTTTGGCGTTCATCTGGAATTCTGCCAGCCCCAACACCGCTCGTGGATTACTGGGTGTGATTGCCAATGCTTTTTTATACAAACCAATGATGATCGGTGATAGCTCCTTGGCTTTTGTCATGGGATCGGTTACCATTAATGCAGTTTTATTCATGGCTCGCAATACGAGCCATTCCGAGTTATTGTCCTGCATACTGTTATTCAGAATGTCTTCGGCAGATTGTATGTATTTTGTCTGCGCTTCTTTGTCCTTTTCCCTAAAAGCGGCTGTCGTCAGGATCATTGCCTGATAATAGGTCGGGATCCAATTGTCTTTTTCGGCTTGGGCAATACGTTCTAAGAGTGCAGCGGCTTTCTGTATCTCCCCGGACTGCCATAAGCCCATGGCTTGCCCCATACTTTTTTCGTAGTTACTTTGTGCAAATGTGCTGCTGCTTATGAAGCAGATAATGGCGATAATAATTGATTTCATGATTTTTCGTTTAGTGGTTAACATTTTTGATTCTTCTATAGCTGGTTCATATCTTGTTGAACTCCAGTGAAATTGCGGATAGTTGCTTGCAATTGGGAATATTTTTGGATGAACCGACATATTTTGATGATGAGTTGTTGATTGTTATAGATTATCCAGTTGATTGTCTTTTTCATTTTTACTTATCGTCCAGAAATAGCCCAAAAAGACAAAGCGTTTAGCTGTAGGCACAATAGCTCTCCGGTCATAAGTCCCTTGTGTATTCGGTCGGTCTGCATATTGATATCCATAGATCGGTGAAGCTCCGAGAACATTACTGACAGAGAAATGGATAATTTTTTGCTGACTGTAGAGGAATGACCAACTCATGGATAGATTATTATATCCTTTGGTATGGCCATTCATAAAAGTGGTTTGGTTCGGGTCGTTGTAATTTCTTCCTGAAACAAACGAATTTGTCAAACTGAGCTGTGATCTGAGGCCTGAAAACCAGTATTTTCCAACAATAAAAAGGCTATGCTTATAAACATAAGAGGGAGTAACTGTATGGGGATAGTTCGCTTCATTTCTTTTGCTGTCTGTGTAGGAGTATGAAATCCAGTATTGTAGATTCTTTACGCTACTGGTGTTTTTGTAAAATACATCAAAACCTTTGACCTTGCCGTTGCCATTGTTGTCATATTGACTGTCGTACCTTGCTGTTTGGCTGTTATATTTTATCAGGTTGTCGTATGTCTTATGGTAGGCTTCCAGACGCAAGAGATGTCCACCCTTCTCGTAAAAGTAATTTGCGATATAATGTCTGGCGGCTAGCCAATCCAGCTGAGGGTCATATTTTAAAAATGGGCTTGGAGCTTGTTGATGAAACGTTCCATAGGCCAGCGAGAGCTGGGTGTACTTGTTCATAGCGTAGCCCAAGGATGCCCTTGGCTCTATTGTTTTTTTGCTTTGTAAATTGGACGTAGTCCCCCGTAGGCCGATCTTTCCAATAAGGTTAGGTAATAGGCCAAAAGTGGTTTCGGTAAACAATGAAGTTATTTTGCTATGGTACCCATAGCTGTAGGCGACTTCTTGACGATGGTATTCTTCCTTGTAATTGTTGTCAAAATATTCTATTCCCCAAATGCTTTTTATACTGTTTTTCCAGGTTTTCCTTAAGGATCCTTTTACATGGAGGCTCTTTTCGTCGTTGGGCAGGTAAATGTTACTGTAATGAAGCTTGTCTGTCAGATAGCCTATTCCAACACCTGAATTGAATGCCCAGCGATTTCCTAAGTCTTGACTATAGGTGATGTTGGCGTAGCTATTGTTGGACTTCTTTTTCAATGGGATAGGCTCCTCGTAATTGATGTCGGACTGAAAAAGCCCCATATTTTCAAAATTGTACGCCCCATAAATATTTAGAAAACCTTTTCTAAACTGATGGCGATAGATCAGTTCTCCGGAAGCGTTTTCATAGGGTTTGGTCCATTTGATGTCGGGGGTAATGATTTTTGAATAGGGTTTTAAGTTTGTATAGCTGTTGTTGAATGTCAGTGAGTTTTTACCCCATTGTAATGTATGCCCCAGACCAAGGCCCACAGATGATAAGGAAACTTCTGTTTTGGGCTGCTCAATGGTGTTTTCTGTACTAAGGGCCAAAATGCTGGATAAGGCATTGCCAAATTCCGCAGAATAACCGCCAGTGGAAAAATTCACCCCTTTAAAGAGCATCGGTGAAAATCGACCCCTGACAGGAACTTCATTTGGGCTTGCGGTATAGGGTTGTGCGACTCGTATCCCGTTGATGTAAGTCTGTGTCTCGGAGGCATCTCCGCCGTGAACCATGAGACGGCCGTTTTCTCCCGCAACTTGTGCACCCGGTAATGTTGCCAGGGCACTAATGATGTTGCCCATGCTCCCAGCCGTGGTGACAATATCCAAAGGGCTCATCACGGTGTTTCTACCAGAGCTGTTGGCTTGAAGGACTCCGGCTTGAATACTGACCTCTTGCAATCGATTCTCGCTGGCCTGTAATTGAATAACCAAAAGTTCCTTATGTGGTAATTCAATGAGTTTGCTATACAGTGGACGACCTACAACTGACGCTTTGATTGTCTTGGCACCCCGCTCATTGGTTTCAAAAGTAAAATTTCCGAGCGAGTCTGTTGTACTCCCATCGTAGGTACCTTCTATATAAACATTGGCTAAATAGATAGGTTTACCGTTTTTCTCTACTATCCTGCCCTTGAGAATAGACTGAGCGAAAACGGTGGTGATACTTAAAAATAATAAGGTTAATACCAGCTTCATTTTATTGACTTTTATCCAAAAATGAAACGGGGCACTTGCTTTCAAGAAAAAGAGTGGATGAAATGTCAAAATATGATGATGAAATGTCGGATTCCGATTTTATGCTGTAAATTAATGCTTGGAATGAGAACCGCTCGTGTTGACGAGCGGTGAAAATTAAGTCACATAGAGATGCGAATAACCATTTTAGATGACTATCAAGATGCTGTCCGACAGTTGGATTGTTTCAAAATACTTGATGGTCATGATGTTGAGATATTGAAACAATCCTATACAGATCCGGCTCTGCTAGCCGAAAAGATTAAAAATACAGAGGCGTTGGTGCTAATCCGGGAGCGAACGAAAATCGTTACGGATCTGCTCGATAAGCTTCCAAACCTGAAGCTTATCAGTCAGACCGGTAAAATTTCCAATCACCTTGACCTAGCGGCCTGTACTGCTTATCAGGTTGCTGTAGCAGAAGGTGTCGGGGCCCCGACTGCACCTGCCGAACTGGCCTGGTTGTTAATTATGAATGGTTTAAGGAAGCTGCCGCAGGCGATTGCTGCGATGAAACGGGGGCAATGGCAGACGAATATCGGTCAGTCCGTGGCAGGAAAAACAGTGGGGATATGGGGCTACGGTAAGATAGGTAGGCTGATCGCCCAATATGCCAAAGCATTCGGCGCGGAAGTGATCGTTTGGGGCAGCGAACGTTCACGGGAAGAGGCAGTGAAGGATGGGCTATTAGCAGCAGCCAGTAAATCAGATTTCTTCCATTTTGCGGATGTGGTAACCTTGCACCTACGATTGGTGCCAGAAACCCGGGGTATCGTAAAATTGGAAGACCTACGGTCCATGAAACCTACGGCGCTATTTGTAAATACTTCACGTGCGGAGTTGGTTGAACAGGGGGCATTGCTGGACGCGTTGCGAATGGGAACTCCGGGCGCTGCAGGCCTGGACGTCTATGAATCCGAACCAGTCACCGATCCCAATTATCCATTGTTGCAAATGCCAAATGTCATCTGTTCTCCGCATTTGGGCTATGTGGAAGAAGATGGATACGAAAAGCTGTTTAAGCCGGCTTTTGAAAATATTGTCGCTTTCGCGCAAGGAAAACCGCAGCATATCGCCAATCCGGAAGTACTTAAAGCTTACCCTAGATCGACCGGCCCGAGCTGTTAACTTGCTTTTTGTAGTGCTAATGGATTTTTCGTTCATGAGTAAATGACGCAAGTAAATGACACCTGTGATGCTACTCTTTGGTCATAAACGGAGCTGAAAATTAGAACCGAATGTTTCTGTTACAATTTGATAGACCAATCCAAATGCGTATTATTGATTATAATACCCTGCATGCAGCAGGGACTCCATGGTTAAAATGAAAAATTTCACACAACTTGATCAGCCCACCGGACGGTCCATATATCTGGATGAAAAGGAGTACCTCTTTTTTGGGGGAACCTCTTATCTGGGGCTGGCCACGGATAAAGCATATGCCGAACTTTTTATTGAGGGAGTGAGACGGTATGGTGTTAATAACGGTACTTCGCGGAATAATAATGTTCAACAGGCTATATTTGATCAAGCTGAACAATATGCGGCGCAGCGATTTGATTTTGAGTCGGGATTATTGCTGTCAAGCGGCTATTTGGCGACCCAATTTGTTGTAAAAATGTTATCAAAGGAGGGTGAGCTGCTTTACGCTCCTTCCTGCCACCCCTCTTTATGGCTTGACGTAAATCCTGCTGTAACGGGCGACTTTAGGGACTGGGGTCTGCGAACTGTCGAGTATATCAATCAATCCAGAGCGGCCTCTTTTGTTATCGTTAGCAATAGCTTGGATAATATGACTCCAGAAAGCTATGACTTCTCGATTTTTAGGAACGTTTCGGCAACGAAGAAAGTAGCCTTAATCTTGGATGATTCTCATGGTATAGGTGTACTGTCTGAAAATGGCATTTCTTTAACCGGGCGTGATTTTCTGGGATTAAATATCGAGCTGATTGTTGTGGCTTCCTTGGCAAAAGGCTTAGCGACAGATGCAGGGCTGATCTTGGCCAGTGCGAAACGGATTGAACAGCTTAAGAAATCAAATTTTTATACGGGGGCCTCCCCCAGTTCCCCGGCGAGCCTCTTTGCTTTTTTAAATGGGGAACACATCTATCGTACACAATTTGAAAAACTGCAGGCAAATATTCGTTATTTCGAATCACTTTCTGATGGATATTTAAATAGCATTGCTAATTTTCCGGTCTTTTCTTCCAAGGATACCAGCCTATATGCAAGGCTGATGGAGTCCGGTATACTGGTCTCGAGTTTCCCCTATCCGCTTCCTACGGACTCCTTATTGAATAGGATTGTGGTCAATGCACATCATACATTTGAAGATTTGGACCGTATTAGTCATGCAATTGGCATATCTTGAATTTTCTATGACATCCAATGAATCAACTTGTTGTAAATTAGGAAATTGTTTTTATTTTTGATATTTATTTCAGTATTTGTTGGATGTGAAATCGCGTTAATTGATTGTAAATGTTTGGCTTTTGGAAGCTTATTTATCAAAAAAGTATTTAAATAATTTCCATTCCTCATTTTAAAACAATACTTTTGCATCCCCAAACATTAGTTGGCTTAAGGGTTGAAAAATAAATAATTACAGTAAAATAGATATGACTAAAGCAGAAATTATTGCAGAAATCTCTAACAAAACTGGCTTAGAGAAGGTAGATGTTCAAGAGACCGTAGAGGCGTTCTTCAAAGTTGTCAAAAACGCAATGATCGGAGGAGAAAATGTATATGTAAGAGGTTTTGGTAGCTTCGTAGTCAAAAAAAGAGCGGAGAAGACTGCAAGAAACATTTCAAAAAATACAGCAATCATTATTCCGGAGCATTTTGTCCCTAGCTTCAAGCCAGCTAAGATTTTCGTAGAGAAAGTAAAAAATGGCAATAAATAATCTTAAAATAGATTAAAATGGCAAAAACCAAACAGATAATAGTCATAGGAGCAGTTGTAGCCTTGGTTGCTGTGCTATTTGCGCAGCCTATTAAAGGTTTGGTGGACAAAGAAAAACAAACTGCTGCAGCATCTGAATCGAAACCTTCCAATGAAGTAAACTTGGAAAATATCTCTTCGATGACAAAACAAGGTTTAGATGCTAGTTTAGTCAAAGAAATTTCCGATATTGAGGCCCAAGTTGCAAAAGCTTCTGGTGAAGATAAGATAAAGCTGTTGCAACAGTTGGCAGATAAGTGGGACGATGTCGCAAAACCAGCCCCTCAAGCATTTGTGTATGAGGAAATGGCAAAGGTTTCCCCTCAATTTGAATATTGGTTGAAAGCCGGCAATGCTTATCGTGCTGCTTATACGAATTTGCAAGATTCTACTTTAGCCCAAGCACTCAATCAAAATGCAATTCATGCTTATGAGGCAGCGCTAAAAGCGAATTCAAGTAGTCTGGATGCAAAGACAGGATTAGGTGCCGCAATGGTATCAGGAACAAACAACCCAATGGCAGGTATTGCTTTATTACGGGAAGTTGTTGCTGCTGATCCTAAAAACTTAGAAGCGAATAAAACTTTGGGATTGTTTTCATTACAGTCCCGTCAGTTTGACAAAGCCATCGAGCGTTTTAAGACCGTTATCGATCAGAAGCCCGATGCAGAGTCATACTTTTACTTAGCCACAGGCTATGAAAATATTGGGATGAAAAAAGAGGCCGTCACTGCTTTTCAAAAAAGTAAAGAGCTGGCTGCTGATCCATCCCTATCACAATTCATCGATCGAAAGATTGCGGAATTGAGCAAGTAATTAATTTATTATTTATAATCATTAAAAAATTTAGCTATGCCAAGCGGAAAAAAAAGAAAAAGACACAAGATGGCTACTCACAAACGTAAAAAACGTTTAAGAAAAAATAGACACAAGAAAAAATAATCTTGTGATGAGCTTTTAAACATCTTGGCCCATTTTGCTGAGATAGCTTTACGAAACGATCTACATGTCTTTATGGATGTGTAGATTGTTTTTTTCGTAACAACGTTCTTTAAATGTTTAATCGGATACCGAAAATTGCGATAGGATATTGCATAGGTATCAAAAATGAGTAGCTTTTGGTAAAGGAATTAATTATCGATTCGACTCCTGATAAAGGGGTAACTATTGCTTTACTACAGGACAAGCAGCTCGTTGAACTTAACCGTGAGCCCGCAAATAACAATTTTGCCGTTGGGGATATCTATCTCGGACGGATTAAGCGAATTATGCCGGGGCTAAATGCGGCTTTCGTGGATGTAGGCTACGAAAAGGACGCTTTTCTACATTATTTAGATTTGGGTCCCCAAGTTCAATCTTTGCTAAAGCTTACGCGTATCGTAAAGAATGGCAGTTATCAAGAAAAACTGCTCAATAGTTTAAAACTTGAAAAGGATATCGATAAAGCTGGTAAGATCTCTGATGTCTTGAGCAAAAATATGCTCGTGCCAGTGCAAATCGCCAAAGAACCCATCTCAACAAAAGGACCTCGTCTGAGCTCAGACCTATCAATTGCAGGTCGTTTTGTCGTTTTGGTGCCTTTCTCAAGTACTGTTTCCATTTCCAAGCGTATAAAAGGCAGTAACGAGCGCAACCGCCTCAAAAAGATTGTCGAAGGTATTAAACCAGCTAATTTTGGTGTAATTATCCGTACAGTCTCTGAAGGAAAGGGTGTTGAAGAACTGCAACGCGACTTATTGGACCTGATCTCAAAATGGGAGCTGTTTACCAAACGTCTTCGTAATGCTGAACCACCACAAAAGGTTCTCGGCGAAATGGATCGCGCGTCCACTATTCTACGGGATATCCTAACGGATGAGTTCTCGCATATTTATGTTAATGATCCTTCGATCTTCGAAGAAACAAAATCATATATACACGATATATCTCCGGATCTGGAGAAAATTGTAAAGCTTTACAAACATAAAGAACCAATTTTCGACCATTTCGGAGTTGAAAAGCAAATCAAGGCAGCTTTTGGCAAGACTGTTACTTTGCCCGGCGGCGCGTATCTCGTAATTGAGCATACTGAAGCCCTGCACGTAATCGATGTCAATAGTGGTAACCGTTCTGCCAATAAGGAGAATCAGGAAGATAATGCATTGCTGGTCAATATGGAAGCAGCAAAGGAAATTGCGCGGCAACTGCGCCTGCGTGATATGGGGGGAATTGTAGTCATCGATTTTATTGATATGCATAAACCCAATCACCGAAAAGAGTTGTATACATTCTTAAAAGAATGTATGGTGTCGGATAGGGCGAGGCATACGATTTTGCCGCCAAGTAAATTTGGTCTGGTGCAGATCACCCGCCAACGTGTAAGACCTGAAATGAATATTGTCACAAACGAGAAATGTCCGGCTTGTGATGGTACAGGTGAAATCCGGTCAAGCATTGTCCTAATGGATGATATTGAAAATAATTTGAGTTTTATTCTTCAAGAACAGAATGAGAAAAAGGTGACCTTATGTGTTCACCCGTACATAGACGCCTACATTAAGTCTGGGTTGATTTCTAAAAGAATGAAATGGTTTATGAAGTACGGTAAATGGATTAAAGTAAATCCAATGACGTCATATTATCTAACTGAATTCCACTTTTTCAATGCGAAGGACGAGGAAATCAAGTTATAATAGAAAGAGATTAACGAAAAGGGTTAGTAGTCATACTAGCCCTTTTTTGTTTATATCCAATGGATCTTGATCCCGTCTTTTTCCATTTTTCGGAAGTAAGTCATTTGACGTTTGGCATACCGGTGTATTTCTGTTTCCAGTTTGGTGAAAAAGGTCGTATAATCCACTTGCTCAAGGAGATATAAGGAGGCATACTTGTACTCTAAACCATAATATTGCAGCTGGTCATGAGAAACTCCTTCGGTCAGTAATTGTTCGACTTCTTGTAGAAAACCACTTTTGATTCGCTCATTCAATCGCTTACTAATACTTTCCCGCCTATTTTCTAATGGTGGATTTAAACCAATGACAAGAGCTTCTGGAGCTTGCTGTTTGGGTTTGAACTCAGGATTCTGTTGCAGGAATTCCAGTATCTCAATGGCACGGACAATACGTTTATTTGTGGAATGGTCTATCTGAAAATCCAACGGACATACATAGGCGCTCAGCCGTTCCATCAATTCAGGTGTTGTCTTCCCGGCGAGAGACTCTTTGAAGCCTGTTATACTGGGAATTAGTGCATAGGGTGTCTGTTGGATAACACTCTGCAAATATAAACCCGTTCCGCCGCAGAGGATCGTGTGCTTGCCCTTTTTTAAAATGGACTGATGGGTTTGATGGAAGTCCGCAATAAAATTTCCAAGATTGTATTTAGCTCCCGGTTCTCGTATATCAATGAGATGGTATGGAATGCCTTGGTATTCAGTCAGGTCTTTTCCTGTTCCAATATCCATGCGTCGATAAATTTGACGGGAATCGGCACTGATAATTTCGGCATCAATTTGTTGGGCTAGTTGTACTGCCAGTTTGGTCTTGCCAGAGGCTGTTGGGCCTAGGATAACAATAACTTTCTCTTTTGGAACCGATTGTTGTTCCAAAAGAGAAAGTATAGGTTTTAGTCTGTCTATCACAGAACAAATTTAGTCCATTTTTCTGTTCCTTCATTATTTTTTACGACAGTATCGATGAAAGCCATACCTCTGACCCCGTCATAAACTGTTGGAAAGTCTTGTTCTTCCGCGGTTGGAGTTCTTCCTTCTCGTTTTGCGGTAACTGTTGCAGCAAAGTTACGATAGATATTGGCAAAGGATTCCAATAGCCCTTCTGGGTGACCAGCAGGAACACGTGTATTGTGCGTTGCAAACGAGCTCAATGTATACGGCGCAGCGTATGCATTTCCTGTACGGTACAGCTGGCGAGGTTGATCAAGCATTTTGATGATCAGGTTGTTCGGGTCTTCGTTGGCCCATTCCAATCCGCCTTTTTCGCCATAAATACGTATGCGAACAGCGTTCTCTTCTCCTGCCGAGATTTGTGATGCCATTAATACACCTTTGGCGCCGTTTTGGAAACGCAATAATACGGAGCCATCATCATCCAATAATCGGCCTTCAACAAATGTCGTTAAATCAGCACATAACTCTTCGATTTTTAATCCCGAAACATATTCCGCAAGATGAGCTACGTGTGTACCGATATCACCCATGACCAACGACTTGCCCGAGCGTTTTGGATCTGCGCGCCAAGCCGCGCCAGCATTGCCTTCGCGTTCAGTTAAGCGGCTCAACCAGCCCTGTGGATATTCAACAACAATTTTTCTTATTTTACCAAAATGGCCTTCTTTTACCATCGCTTTGGCCTGCTTTACCATCGGATAACCTGAATAGGTATGTGTCAGACATAATGTACGGCCTGTACGTTCTACAGTCTCCTGTAATTCTTTTGCTTCTTCAACAGATACTGTCATTGGCTTTTCAACAACAACATCGAAACCTTTTTCCATAGCCAATTTAGCAGGAGCAAAATGTAGAAAGTTTGGAGTAACAATCGTTACAAAATCCATACGTTCCCCCTCAGGGAGTAAAGATTCTTTCTCGATCATCTCTTCGTAGTTTAGATAGACACGCTCAGGAGCTACAAATAGGTCTTCTCCAGATTGTTTTGAAATCTGTGGATCAATGCTAAATGCGCCACAAACCAATTCAATCTTTCCATCCATAAAAGCGGCAATGCGGTGTACAGCTCCAATAAAGGCGTCGTTTCCGCCTCCGACCATACCCATGCGAAGTTTTCTCTTCATAACGTTATTATTTTTGATTATTTATTTTTCAAATTTATTACAGTGTACAATATACACAATTTAGCTTATTTTATATACAAAATCATCTTGATGCTTCCCATGTTTTCCTTTGGAAAACCAAGTGGAGCCTGATCCATTAATACACTTAGCTCTTCTTCATTACGATAAGTATATCTATGCGCTCCTGCAACCCAGAAAGTGATAGGAGCTGTAATGTCTTTTATCGTGAAACCGATTTTTTCTAAGGAAGAATGCTGATTCCAATCTCTGTCGGTATAAGTCATGATATCTCCCGGGGAAAAGTCTTTCGCAAAAGCCTTGATTAATTTGCTTAGTCCGCCAATCACATTATAGCCAGATTTATTGCAAAAGCGCAATAACTCAAAAGATCGGTATTCGTCATTTTTATCGCTCATACGGCGCCCTCCGGAAAAAACAGCTATGGACACGAGTTCGCCCTGCTCATATAGTCCGTATCTGTATTTTCCCGGAAGTGGAGTTTGTAGATGATGTTCCACGAGGAACTGCTGGCTTACTTTTTTATCAATCCGCGCAACGATTGTTTTCCGTGCGTAAATACGACGATTATTCTTCCATTTGGCAACGATGCGCTGCACAATGAGGTCGAATTTTTGTGCCAATATATCCTCGTCTATATGGATGCCTTCTTCGGGCCCCTGAAACCGTGAACGTCTTTCGTTGGGATAGAGGAAGATCTTTTTTGTTAATTCAGAAGATTCAATTTGTAGATATCCATCTAGTTCGATCATGGGTAATCGCACTGCCAGGTGCCGTTCAAGCTCGATTTTGAACCGAATAACAAGATCTTTAAAAGCTGGATTCATAAAACAAAAGTAACTCTTATGGAAGTTCTGACGAAATATTCGCTTTTAATAATTATCCGTATCTTTGTGCAAAATATGATTGTACTGTGAAATATCCATGCTTAAAAAGCATAACACCGATGTTGGCTGAGCATCTGCAGGCGAAAAAAATTTGTGTTATATAATTTATACAGCATATTTCATAGGACTTTAAAAAACAAACTAAGTGCGACGACTTCATTTGTACCAATGACAATCGACACTTATAAATAATTATTTATATATGAAACTTCCGATAGTGGCGTATGGCGACCCTGTATTAAGAAAGGTTGCCGAGGAAATAGATGAAGACTATCCTGATTTAAAGAAATTGATAGATGATATGTTTGACACCATGTATGCTGCACATGGTGTAGGAATTGCGGCGCCGCAGGTAGGCTTGCCAATACGTATGTTTGTTATTGATGCGACGCCGTTTGCTGACGACGACGAAGAGAATAAAGAAATGCTCAAATCTTTCAAAAGAGTTTTCATTAACCCGATTATGGTAGAGGAATCTGGTGAAAAATGGGCTTTTGGCGAAGGCTGCCTAAGTATTCCTGATATTAATGAAGACGTACTTCGTCATAAAAATATTCGTATCAATTATTTGGACGAGAATTTTGAGGAGCACGAAGTGGATCTGACCGGATTGGCGGCACGCGTTGTTCAACACGAATATGACCATCTCGAAGGGAAGCTGTTTACAGACAAATTGAGTACACTTAAGAAAACAATGTTAAAGGGTAAGTTGGATGCGATTGCCAAAGGCAATATCCGAGTGAGCTATAAAATGAAATTTCCACAGCAAAAGAAAAAGCGTTAGTCCAAACTAACGCTTTTCTTATTTTATAGTAGCGATAGTTTTCCAATCTTCCCACTCAGTCCAATCGGGGAAGATATAACCGATACTTAACCGCGGTCATTCGAATCAGAAAAACGACACTGGCAGCAATAATGGCTGCCCAGGACAAATCCAGATCGAGGTGAACAAGCAGAATATAAATTAATCCGCCCGCCAAACAGGCCGTAGCATATACCTCCTTTTTGAAGATCAAAGGCGTCTCATTGAGAAGGATATCTCGTATCATACCCCCACATACAGCTGTAAACATACCAAAGATGATGGCTGCATAGACATTACTTTCATAGTTCAATGACTTTTGCACGCCTAAGATGGTGAAGAAGCTGATTCCTATTGCATCAAAAAGTGTCAAGGTTCTATAATAGCCATAGAGCTGCCTATTGAAGACAATTGCAATTAAGATGCCTAAGAATATCGCAATAAGATAATTGCTATCATTTACCCAAACGGGGCGTAAATTTAGAAATACATCGCGCATGGATCCGCCGCCAATAGCTGTCACAAAGCCCAAGAAAGCAGCTCCAAAAATATCGATGTCCTTACGCTTTGCGGATAAGGTGCCCGATATCGCAAAAAATAAGGTGCCAAGCAAATCGCTTAAATAAAAATAGTTGGCATCAGTTATCATCGTAATACTTTATTAAAATAATTCCCCTATTTACGCTCTACTAGATCGAGAGAGATTTATGCAAATTTAGGAGAAATCCCGATAGTTTAGGTTTACTGTAAGACGAATAGCTTTCAAACCTACTATTCCTTGTACATCCTCCAGTTTGAGATGCTCTATGGTACTTTCAATGATGCCCATATCATAGATAGCCTTTATACTTAGATTAAGGTCTTCTAACACCTCGTCCGAAAGATAGACAATGGCAATCTTGTTGACCTGGGTGAGCCTTTCCTTGGTCCGTTTTACCCGTATTTTATCTATTCTTTTTTTGATGATTTCGTAACGGATATTCAATGAGCCCTCGACATCAAATCTACGCTCGTCTTCACGAAAGCTGATGTCAATACTGTGAGGGTTGATGAAAATAAGCTGTGTGGTCTCTAAGGGAATTGGTAAATCCTGTTTTGCGTGATGTGCTTTCAGTGCAATACGGGCCATGGAGATAATCTGCTGTCGTCTAAAGATATTGATAAATTCTTTGCTAAAGGTCTGCTGTGGTGTAATGGATTCTCCTATATAGATATCGTATTCAATACCGTCGGTTCTGAATTTTTGAAAATACGATGGATAATTGCCCTGGATAAAACTGTTGAAATGATTGAGTTCCTTACTGATGATTTGATTTATCTTCCATAATGAGGTCTCAAATTCATTTCTGTAAAATTCTCCAGTTTCACGATTCGTGAAAAAATGCTTGGCATAATGCTCAATAATGGCGTGCTTTGTTGAGAATTCTCGTCTCGCGGCCTCGATAAATGGCTGTACATCTTTTCTGAAAAATTCAATGATCTTGACCATGGATTCATCAAAGGAGATTTGGTCGAGTGACAAAGTAATCTGGTCTACCCGTTTTGAAAAATCAATAATGAGCTGATGTTTGCCGTCCCTGGATAGTTCGTCAATGAGAAGAGCTAGTTGTTTCACTTTGAAACCAAAATCTTTTAAAATAGATGCATTGCGGATGACGGTAGAATCCTTTACATCTATAGCACCATAAAGAGGATAGACTTCTTCGAAAATAACAGGTTTAATATGGGCGTTCTGTTCATCATTTTCCAGTTCCTGAATATATTGAGCTGCAATATGATTAAACTTCCACTGTACGGCCGGCTGGATTGTTGTAAACCGATTAATAATAATCTCGTCAATGCGTTTCTTGAACTCTGCCGTGATATCATAGGATAGCTGAGACAATAGCGGCACAAGCGCGCGAAGGGATTGAATGGTTTCATTATCCAATTGATCCAGCCGATGACTGTAGACTTCCATAATCCCGGACAAGGCGTGGTTATGTATCAATGGAATACACAGATAGGTCTTAACCCCGGACGCCTTAATTCGTTCATCAAAAATGGATGTTGTATTTTTAATGGCATCTAGGGTATTATAAAAAATAAGATGCGGGTGTTTTAAGTAGTTTGCAACTTGCGGATTGATGTTGGTATAGCTGTTGCTGGCGTGTGCTTCGGAGATTAAAATACTTTTATTTGTAATGGAATAATCAAAAAAAGGCAGGCCATTTAACTGAAACAATGGAAACAGACTAAAGATTGTATCCGTACTCTTTAGGATCGGAGTGATAATTTTCTCCACATCTGATAAAAAAAGATGATAATTGTATGTGGCAAGATCCAATAAAATAGACTGAATTCTGTTAATAGTATGTTCAAGACTACTTTTTTTGACAGTGAGAATAGTGAACCCGGATAATTCAAAATCTTCTAGCTTAATTGCATTAATGACATGATCCCAATTGAACAAAGAAGCGTCATTGGTGTTTTTGCTCAGATTTCTCAAGTCAAATTGCGGAAGTTCCTTTTTTTGCTTAATATCAACAAATTTGAAATCTATAGTTAGATCATAATAATCGATGATGTCGCCTTTTTCATTTAAATGATGATAAACAATTGTATTATTTTCTTTGGCAGGCAGTCCGTATAGACGTTCGAGAATAAGCGCATATATCAGCTTTTCCTGGTTGCTTAGGGTCTTTCCATCTTGCATTTGACCTGGGATATCCTGTTCCTCCAATCTATTTTTCCAGAGGTCAAAAAAGGCATCTGTCCCATAAAACGTTTCTTCTGCAAGCGGCGTAGCGAGCGCCCAATATCGTTTGGGATCTGTATCTATAAGCGATACCGAAAGGCTATAGATGAGCTGCAAAATATCTTTATAGGCACTTAAGTTGTGTTTACATAGCTTACCGCTGACACTTTCAATTTCTTTTATCCGCTCTAGGGCAAATAATGGAATCATATCATCAGAAGATATACCACTTTCGGTAAAGGATTCTAGGTATCGAAAGAAAGGTTCAAAATGAAGTTTTTTTTCGAGCTTATAGATTATGCTTTTGCCTTTTGTCAGTTGTACTTTCCTTATTTCCATTTATTGAACATACTTTAGAAGCGAAAGCCTGTACTAAAATAAGGATACCAGCCTTCGTTGGATTTGGCCATCACGAAGTGCAGGGGCAAGGCATTTGCCACGATATAATAAAGCCCACCGCCGAATCCTTGGTGGAAAGTGGAACTGTTATGGTCTTTTGCCCAGACTTTTCCAATATCATACATGCCCATGAGGCCCAGCTCCCCGGGCAGAACGTAGCTTTTTATATCATGGATCTTAACACGAGCCTCGAGGTTATTGTAGACCATTTGTTCCCCAGCAAAACGGTATTGTCGATAACCACGTAGATTTTCGTGACCACCAAGAAAAAGATATTGATAGAATGTTGGGTTACCTACCACCGTTCCTCCTCCTACCCTGTTGGCAAATATAATACCTTCGTTAATTGCACTAAAATAACCGGTCATTTCTGCGCTTAACTGTGCCGAATGACGCGAATATTTATTTAAACCTAAAAAGGAATGCATTGCAGCCTTGACAAATACTCCTTTACTGGGATTGATCTTGCGATTACGTGTATCTTGTATTAGAAAAGCATTTAATCCAGCGAAGGCCTTGTCATGGGTAATGGAGAGACTATCATAGGAATGCAGCGCCTGCGGATTTAGGATAAAACGACCTTGATTTTCAACGGGATCCAGATGATAGAACTGGATATGGGGGCCAATCGCGTAATTTAACGTTGATGATGGATGCCACCTCAGTAGCGGATTGATATTAAAAATATTGAATCGGCTACGGTAGTACTTTGCCCCATGCTGGTCTTCTAAGAACAATGAATTGTTGCCCACGCCAAAAAAGTTTTGTGTATTGTCGGGAGCTTTTGCCAGTGCGTCAATGACGAAGTCGGCATTGCCTATGACATCTTCCCATTCACCGCGATAATGTATTTTATAGGCACCTGTGCGGAATGCCGTAGCGACTGTAATCTGTTGTTTGTAGGTAAAAGGCGTTTTCCTAAATCCCCGCTGGTGGGTATATGCTGCGCCAAGCCCCAAAGAAAAACCATCATCAGCATTGTAGCCAGCTGTTAACAATGGTAGCCAGGAATTGTATAAATTTACGGGAACAAATGCTGTATTTACGCTATCTTTACCGCGATGTAGCTTGACTCGTTTTTTTTCTCCTAAAATCGTTGAATTGGACGTGTTTTCATAGAGCTTTATTCTTGATCTGCTATTGTCGATTACATAGGTTTTTGGCAAACTATCGCCAATTATTCGCAGTTTTATCGGAGAATTTGTATTATTTATTAACAACGAGTCCTGCCCCTCAGAAAGGTATAACCGAATCTCTTTCGTCAAATTTTCTTCGTAAACTTTGTCCATTATTGTTTTAGTCACCCTTCCATCTTTGTTGATTTTGGATACCTTGACATTTAATCCCCTGTCTTTGGTGTTGACGATCTCTACCTTCTCGTTCTTATCACTGAAATGGATATCTACAATATTATTGATAAAGCGATAATATTGTTCCATCGCAGTAGGCAGAGCATCACGTCTGCTCTGAAGGGTGCGGAAAATCTGTTCGCCCCGAATCGCTATGGATGATTGGGGCAAGCTGTTGACAGACTGCCGGAGTACCGAATCGGTCAATCGGGCGACAAATTGGTCTACTTCTTTTGTCCATTCTTTGTGGGAGAGCTGATTGCTGGGGTGTGCATTTAAAAACCTGGATTTGAAAAGGGAATATCTGATATTTGGAATGCCCATAGTAAAACCTTGCATAACAGGATTTACAAATCGCTGGTAAATATCTTTCATCAAAAATCCCTGTGTAACACGTAAAGCCTGATCGCGGTCACGTGGAATGGGAATATAGTCCTTATCTTTGTCATTCGTATTCTGATTTTCATTGTACCAGCGCCATTGATCTTCATGACGATCCCAATCGCTTACCATCACGTCCAGCATGCGTGCTCTGAGGTATGCCTTGGGTTTAAAATTATCGTCATTGTCTTCCTGGAGTTTGCGAACCGCTTTAGCACTATTATCAGAGTCGCCCAGCGGTTCCCGTTCTTCCAATAGGGCTACAGTATTTTCGAATAGCCCTGCGTATTGGCCAAGGATCGGATCCGGTGCGACAAATCCAATAATAGGATGTGCATGTGGGACGTTGACAGCATTGGCTAGTGCGGGGATCATCAGCGCGGAATAAGGATGTTGCGCACTTGTCGCATCGTCCAGGACATCCTGAACAAAGGTTCCGTGCAATTCTTCTGGAATCAAAGATTCTGTTCGTTTATTTACTGATCGAAGGGCCCATTCTCTTCCTGTTGGATCTGTCAATCGAAGTGACACGGATTGCATGCCCCCTCCTTGTTTGACCGGCGTTAGACCTCCGAATAATTTAGATAGCTGAAGTATGGGTAATGAGGTTTCGGCAGCCCATTCTTTGCGGTAGTTTTCTCCCAGAAATGATTTTTTAAATTTGCCCGCCTGTCCATACTTTGCATTTGCGACAACAGTAATACTATCTTTTATCACGGCTTGCGTCAAAGACTTGTCTTTGTATGCTTCAGCTGACAAGGTCGACTTGTTCTTCTGCTGAGAATAAGCTTGTGCGGTAAAAAAAAGTAAAAGAAATGGTAAGACCCGTTGCATGCTGATTATTTTTCAAATTTATAAATGATTCCTTTGTCCTGATCACCGGCTTCACTGCTGATGTAAAGATTGGATTTTGAATCAAAGTTGATCCCTTCTGGTTGAGGAAATAGCTTTGGATCCAACGGCGTTAAGGATTTGACCTTGAAGTTTTCGTCCGTTACAACGAGCGCCTTGTCAATGGAGGATAAAATATACCATTCATTGCTATCGGTTTTCTTTGCAAGCGCTGACGGTTTGAAGGTCTTTTTGATCTTGGGATCAAGTTTCTTTAGCTCATCGACTTGGATGGCAAATTCGCCTTTTGGACTGAATTTGCCATCCGTTCCAATGGAAAAAATATATCCGGTTGTTTGTGATTGTTTTTTGTCTACTCGGCATTCTTTGCAGAGAACATAAGCGAGGTTAGCTGCTTTATCGACATAAAGTCCTTCATATTCGCCCTTAGGAAGAATGTCTTTTTGCTCAGCGACCGCCTGTATGTTATCTTTATCTGTCATTGGGAAGGAATAGACACTGCCATTGCTCTTTAAAACAAAGAAATGTGTTTTACTAATACCAATGTCTTCGTAATCACCATCTTTTCCGAATTGGCTGAATGTGAGCTTCTGAGTAGGCAAATGGTATTTAAAAAGTAATCCTTGTTCATCTTGAATGGCATAAATCTCTTCATCCTGCCCCTCTAAAAATGCGATCCCTGATATTTCGAGCAGCTCGTTGGGTAAACTTATCTTTTCGCCGGACAGCAATTGATAAGGAATTGCCTGTTGCGGTTTTTTGTCTGTTGTTGTGTCCGTAAAATGAGCTGTGCGTTCTTTGTTTGCGTTACTGGGGTTGCAAGCTATTAATACCGAGGAAATTATTCCCAAAGCAAAAACTGATAGTCGTGTTGAGTTTTTCATCAATTTAGTTGTTTAAGTAATCAACAATTTGTTGCTGCGATTTATTGCCAAGCGGATGTGCTATAGGTATGTTTTGCCCTAGGTCGTCAATAAAAGTAGCTTCGATATCGTCAGCGAACTGGATTTCGAAGAGCTGCTGAATCTTTTTGGATAATACTGTTTCCAGTACTGGAAAACAGGTTTCTATCCGACGGTAGATATTGCGATCCATCCAATCTGAGGAACCTAAATATACCTTTGTATCATCGCCGTACCGAAATATAAAGATTCTCCCGTGTTCTAAATAGCGACCTACAATCCGTTTAACTTTGATATTTTCACTTAAACCTTGTACTTGAGGCTTAAGCCGGCATATTCCTCTGACCAACAATTGTACCTTTACACCTGCTTGGCTAGCCTCATACAATTTATTGATTAACGATTCTTCCTCTAAATTGTTTAGCTTAATTTTTATCAAAGTAGTTCTTCCTTGGCTGAGCTGAGCGATTGCTTCGTCGATCAGCCCGATGAAAGTCTGCTTTAGATTGAATTGCGCTACCAATAGGTGCCGAAATGAAATATCTGTTGGACTGCTTGGTTTCTTTCTATTGGGTAAAAACTCAAATAGCTGACCTAGTTCCGCTGTCAGTAAACGGTTGGATGTCATCAAAAAATAGTCAGTATATACGGTGGCGGTCTTCTCGTTTAAGTTGCCAGTCCCAAATAGTGCGCTTTCTTTTCCATCTTTTCGTCTGACAAGTGCAATTTTAGCATGCACTTTGAGATTAGGAATGCTATAACTGATTCTTACCCCCTGTTCCTTCATAATTCTGGACCAATGTATATTATTGGCTTCGTCGAAACGTGCTTTTAATTCAACAAACACATTTACTTTCTTTCCATTCTTTGCTGCAGTGGCCAGCGCTTGGGCGATATGCGAATCACCGGCAATTCGATAGAGTGTCGTGTGGATTTCCACAACCTCAGGATCGATAGCCGCTTCGTTAAAAAATCGAAGAATGGGATCAAACGATTCATAAGGAGTACAGATCAATATATCCTTCTGATCGAGCTGATCAAAAAGGGAATGTTCGAAATCCTGATGTACCTCTATCTGTCGCTGTTTCGGGAAGGACAATGCTTCCTCTTTTATTGGGAAGGAGAAAAAGTCCTTTAGATTATGGTAATAACCTCCGGCGACAATACTACTTTTCCGCAGGTCAAAAAGAACCGCAAGTCTTTCGATGAGCTGTTCTGGAAAACCCGGCTGATGTAAGAATCGGGTTGCGTAACCAAGATCTCTTTTATTGACTTCTGCCTCTATTTTCTGAGCAATATCACCCTCAAATTCATCTTGCAAATTAAGCTCAGCGTCCCGGGTAATTTTGAAGGTGTAGAAATTTAAACTCTTGTCTTTTATGAAGTTGGGTAAAAATAATTTAATGATATCGTCGATGAAGACAACATATGTTTTGGCATTGACCTGGCAGGTGAAGAACCGATTAATGCGATCTGCGGGTATATTGACAATGAACAGATCAGACGCACTATTGTCTGTCAGAGCAAAGTACAGACGGTTGTTGATCGGAAAAAAAGAGAATTCTTCGTTAACAGGAATGATTTGCAGATAAGAAGCAATCGTGCTAAAAAAATATTTTGCGGCAAGAGATTTTACCGCTAATGGAATCTCTTGGTTATAGATTAGGATAATGTTTTCCGCAGCTAACTGCTGAATAATATCAGTTAAAAAGAGTCCAAATTTTTCCTGTTGTTTATGGATAATTTTGGATGCTTTTTTATACGTCCCAATGTCAAGATTCGGGACGACCTGGTCAGTAGTCTTTTTTTTAATTTTCTTCCAAGCCATTAATACGGGCATCCGTACACGGTAGAACTCATCTAAGTTTGAGGAAAAAATAGCGAGAAACTGTAATTTCTCCAACAATGGTACTGCCGGGCGTCCAGCTTCGTTAAGTACCCTGTCATTAAAGGAAAGCCAACTGATATCTCTGTTGATATATAGGTCTTTTTTTTTCATTCAAAAAATAATCTAAGGAATAATGCGGTTAGAAGAGCAGTATCCATTTTATAAGAGTGTTGCAATAACAAAAGAAATAACAGAGATGACCAAGCCAAACATAAAGATTCCATAAGAATAACGTAATAACTTGTATTTTCTGCCCAGAACGACGCCTTGGGAATAAACATCTTTTGTAAGCATGCCGTATAAAAATTCGGAGTCGATCATTACTTTTTGCATCCCCTCGTTATAGTCGTCGAGTTTCATTTTGTAGAAGTTTCCGAAAAATAATAGATTGACGGTTTTATCCTCAATCTCCTGTTTTGAAAATTTTCCAGCGGGTATTTTGGGTATAGTCGATAATATGGCCATCACCATAGTTGCCACAACAATTAGAGTGAGGATAATCGTTGGAAAGATCAGATGCTCATTGCTATCTAATTTTCTAAACAGTACCGCAATGACAACGGATAGAATAATGGAATTGACGGTTAATAATATGTTCGCTTTATTGTCAGCCATGTCGCTCAGGCGCTGGTTGTTGGACGATGTTATCCGAAACATCGTCTCTATGCCACGTTCGGGTTTGGCGCTTTTGTCTTTCTCTTTTTTTGTTTCTTTTTTGTCTTCTTTTTTCTTGGCGTTGGATTTTTCCTGTTTTCGTTCGAGTTCTTTTAAGTTCTGTTCTTTTTTTGCATTGAGCTTTTGTTGCGCATAATCCGTATGGTAATGATGGCCGGCCAAAAGTTTTATTGTACCTGCACGCCAGACATCTTTGTCAATTTCTTTTCCCAATACAGCTTCCGCTTCGGCTTTCATAAGTTTGTTCCTCTTTTCAAAGTCGTCATTACCAAAATGAAACAGGTCGGCATCACAAAGAATCTGTTCCAGTAGATTGTTTGGGTCCTGAGGCATTCTCGTCGCAAGGATGCAACCTTTGATTTTTTCTTTAACATCTTCGGATATGTCTTTATCTTTCAGAAAGTCCAAAGCTATTTCTACGCTTCTTTTCTCATGGCCAATCGCGTTGTCAGATTCTACATAGCCTAGATCATGAAAATAAGCAGCACTGATCACAATAAAATGATCTTCATCGTTTAACTTATAGAACGACGAAATCTCTTCTGCCGCCTGTACTACTGAATGTGTGTGTAGGCTGTTGTGAAAACAATGACAAGAAGATATGTTTTCTACAATATAAGTATTAGAATAGTGCTCTACTTGTTTTAAAAGCTCGTTATAATCTATCATGACCAATATGATGTTTATTTAGAATAAAAGTATTCAATATCTTTAACATCTTGTATATATGTGATCCCTTTTCGTAATTTTTTGATCTAGATCAAGTTTGATAGACCAGAAAGCAGACAAAATCATTGTTTTTTTGTACAGCGTGCGTCCTTTAAGTTTTTACTTAAGTGTAATTGCTGCTATCGATGCCGTGGGACCACGAGCATTTCTGATTTTTAGGATGCCATGTCCTGCTGTTGTTCTTTTAAGCTCCTCGGGTTAGTTTGATAAGCGGTAGCTTCTCCTCTACCTTTTTATGTGTTTTACCTGATTCTGACTAGTTGTAGTTGCCCTCGGTGATGAATTGTGGTTTGCTTAGCTTGATCCTAATGAAGTGTTTTTGCGTTAGATAAGAAATACAATGTTTAAGTTGGTAAATATTCTGATCCAGGTCCACGGCTCGCAACCACAGTCCTACTATCGTTCATGTCGCATCTCCGTCTTTAGTTTATGTTATGATCTGCTCAGGTATCAATTTTATAATAGTTTAGAAATAATCTAGACTTAGATTAGGATTTAGTTAGGTATAGGTTAGCTTTTACCTAAAGAATACCTAAACTAAACCTAAACAAAACCTAAATAAAACTTAACTAAACATAGGGTCTTTACCGACATTGTTGTTGGTATTGTTGCCTTATTTTTCTATGGGCTCCGCGGACTGCCCGGCTGCGATTCTTATGCCTGCCCATGATTCGGTCTCCCCAGTCCGGGTGGGGCCGGCTCATCGGATTTTTTTGTTTTGTCCTGTTGTCTTCCCGGCGGGTTTACTGTTTTGTCCACGTCTGCTTCCAGTCCTCCGGCCTTCCCACGGGATCCCCCTAGGGATCTCTGTTGGCCGGTCCTGTGCTTCTGGAAAAAAAAAAGCGCCGGCGCCGCCGATGCTCCGTTCAAGGATGCAAGTGACCGGCCTGGGATTTCACGGCGTTCTGTATCCTCTTCCAGTCCTCCGGTCGCCGCCCCGGTCCCCCGTTGTGCCCCAGAGTCTGCCGCAGATCCGCGGATAACCGGCCTTTCGGACCGCGGAGAGTCCTCTTTTGGAAAAATAATCCCCCAAGTTCACAGCCAGTTAGCGGCAAAACGAAATAAATAAGAACAAAAGTCTTGGAAGTTTGTTATTAAACTCCCTATCTTTGCACCACTCCGCAAGGGAGGGACGGTTACCGCGAGAGCAGGTATCCATGAAAAAAGAAGGGTTTAATGAGAATTAAACGCGGAAATCGAAAAAAGGGAAAAGAAAAAAACTTTAAAAGTTTTTTGGAAGTTCCGAAAAGATTTCTACCTTTGCAGTCCCAACGGAAACGGAGGGGAACAAAAAAAGATAAAGAGGGGCTGGTGCCCATCGGGATATAGCGGATACGGAAGTTGAAGCGAGAGAAGTTCTTTAAGAAAACACAATCATGTAAGCGTGACGGGTAGACAGACGAAAGTCGAAAGTCATGAACAAATTCAAGAATAGTTCAATTCGGTCCAAGATCAGAGATATAAAAAAAAGAATTCTGATTATTATAAATAGTTGGAATCAAAAACTTCATTTTACAATGGAGAGTTTGATCCTGGCTCAGGATGAACGCTAGCGGCAGGCCTAATACATGCAAGTCGGACGGGATTTAACTTAAAGCTTGCTTTAAGTTAATGAGAGTGGCGCACGGGTGCGTAACGCGTGAGCAACCTACCTCTATCAGGGGGATAGCCTCTCGAAAGAGAGATTAACACCGCATAACATCAACAGTTCGCATGTCCGGTTGATTAAATATTTATAGGATAGAGATGGGCTCGCGTGACATTAGCTAGTTGGTAGGGTAACGGCTTACCAAGGCGACGATGTCTAGGGGCTCTGAGAGGAGAATCCCCCACACTGGTACTGAGACACGGACCAGACTCCTACGGGAGGCAGCAGTAAGGAATATTGGTCAATGGGCGGAAGCCTGAACCAGCCATGCCGCGTGCAGGATGACTGCCCTATGGGTTGTAAACTGCTTTTGTCCAGGAATAAACCCAGATACGAGTATCTGGCTGAATGTACTGGAAGAATAAGGATCGGCTAACTCCGTGCCAGCAGCCGCGGTAATACGGAGGATCCGAGCGTTATCCGGATTTATTGGGTTTAAAGGGTGCGTAGGCGGCCTGTTAAGTCAGGGGTGAAATACGGTGGCTCAACCATCGCAGTGCCTTTGATACTGACGGGCTTGAATCCATTTGAAGTGGGCGGAATAAGACAAGTAGCGGTGAAATGCATAGATATGTCTTAGAACTCCGATTGCGAAGGCAGCTCACTAAGCTGGTATTGACGCTGATGCACGAAAGCGTGGGGATCGAACAGGATTAGATACCCTGGTAGTCCACGCCCTAAACGATGATAACTCGATGTTGGCGATAGACCGCCAGCGTCCAAGCGAAAGCGTTAAGTTATCCACCTGGGGAGTACGCCCGCAAGGGTGAAACTCAAAGGAATTGACGGGGGCCCGCACAAGCGGAGGAGCATGTGGTTTAATTCGATGATACGCGAGGAACCTTACCCGGGCTTGAAAGTTAGTGAAGGATGCAGAGACGCATCCGTCCTTCGGGACACGAAACTAGGTGCTGCATGGCTGTCGTCAGCTCGTGCCGTGAGGTGTTGGGTTAAGTCCCGCAACGAGCGCAACCCCTATGTTTAGTTGCCAGCATGTGATGGTGGGGACTCTAAACAGACTGCCTGCGCAAGCAGAGAGGAAGGTGGGGACGACGTCAAGTCATCATGGCCCTTACGTCCGGGGCTACACACGTGCTACAATGGATGGTACAGCGGGCAGCTACATAGCAATATGGTGCTAATCTCTAAAAGCCATTCACAGTTCGGATTGGGGTCTGCAACTCGACCCCATGAAGTTGGATTCGCTAGTAATCGCGTATCAGCAATGACGCGGTGAATACGTTCCCGGGCCTTGTACACACCGCCCGTCAAGCCATGAAAGTTGGGGGTACCTAAAGCATGTGACCGCAAGGAGCGTGTTAGGGTAAAACCGATAATTGGGGCTAAGTCGTAACAAGGTAGCCGTACCGGAAGGTGCGGCTGGAATACCTCCTTTCTAGAGTATCGCGGACCGGTACTCGTCACGTTACATATGATTGAAAAAGAATAAAACATCAGAAGAAAGTGCCCGCCCCGGATGGAGCGGTCCCTGAGAGAGATAGATGAACAGAATAGCTAGTCCCGTAGCTCAGTTGGTTAGAGCACTACACTGATAATGTAGGGGTCAGCAGTTCAAATCTGCTCGGGACTACGAAATTAAAAAGGGGAATTAGCTCAGCTGGCTAGAGCACCTGCCTTGCACGCAGGGGGTCAACGGTTCGAATCCGTTATTCTCCACGTTCTTAGTACATAGTATCAAGTATTTAGTATGAAGATGACGGTATAGCGATATATAGGAGTCTAAATACTAACATCTAACTACTGGTTACTAAAAAAAGAGTTCTTTGACATATTGAAAGAGAAAAAAAATTACAAGAGAAGACAACAGTAGAGACAATACGTGTATGTGTCTGATGTAAAGAGGAGACCCCCGGTGAATGCCGGACGAATCTTTGCGTAGCATACGGGTATATATATCAAAAGCAGCCGCATAGTAGCAAAAGGCTATGCCGGTGAAGAAAGTAAATAAGGGCACACGGGGGATGCCTAGGCTCTCAGAGGCGAAGAAGGACGTGATAAGCTGCGATAAGCTCTGGGGATCGGCAAATGCGACTTGATCCAGAGATTTCCGAATGGGGCAACCTGACTATTTGAAGAATAGTCGTATAAAACGCGAACGCGCTGAACTGAAACATCTAAGTAGGCGTAGGAGAAGAAAATAACAATGATTTCCCAAGTAGTGGCGAGCGAACGGGAAAGAGCCCAAACCGATCATGTTACGGCATGGTCGGGGTTGTAGGACCACGAGATTGTACAATGCTATGAACTGGAAGCAGGTGGGAAACTGCGCGACAAGGGTGAGAGCCCCGTACAGGTAAAGAATATTGGCATAGTGGTATCCTGAGTACCGCGGGACCGGAGAAATCCTGTGGGAATCCACCAGCACCATCTGGTAAGGCTAAATACTCCTGAGAGACCGATAGTGAACCAGTACCGTGAGGGAAAGGTGAAAAGAACCCCGAACAGGGGAGTGAAAAGAACCTGAAACCGTGTGCTTACAAGCGGTTGGAGCAGAGAGATTCTGTGACAGCGTGCCTTTTGCATAATGAGCCTACGAGTTACTCTTGTCTGGCAAGGTTAAGTCCTTCAGGGACGCAGCCGAAGCGAAAGCGAGTCTTAATAGGGCGCATAGTCAGATGAGGTAGACGCGAAACCTTGTGATCTACCCTTGGGCAGGTTGAAGTTGCAGTAACATGTAATGGAGGACCGAACCGATAAACGTTGAAAAGTTTCCGGATGACCTGAGGGTAGGGGTGAAAGGCCAATCAAACTGGGAAATAGCTCGTACTCCCCGAAATGTTTTTAGGAACAGCGTCGGCATGGAGTCTGATAGAGGTAGAGCTACCGATTGGGTGCGGGGGAGTCAAATCCTACCAAATCCAGACGAACTCCGAATGCTATCAGATATGGCCGGCAGTGAGGCTTTGGGTGCTAAGGTCCAAGGCCGAGAGGGAAAGAACCCAGACCATCAGCTAAGGTCCCCAAATCCGTTCTAAGTTGAACTAACGAGGTCCGGTTGCCCAGACAGCTAGGATGTTGGCTTGGAAGCAGCCATTCATTTAAAGAGTGCGTAACAGCTCACTAGTCGAGCGGCCGGGCGTGGATAATAAACGGGCATCAAGAACGGTACCGAAGCTATGGATTTGCATTGAAAGATATGCATCTGGTAGGGGAGCATTCCATCGCCGGGGAAGCACAGTGGTAATGCTGTGTGGAGGTTATGGAAAAGCAAATGTAGGCATAAGTAACGATAAGGCGGGTGGGAAACCCGCCCACCGAAAGACCAAGGTTTCCTGATCAACGTTAATCGGATCAGGGTCAGTCGGGACCTAAGGCGCACCCGAAAGGGGCAAGCCGATGGACAACTGGTTAATATTCCAGTACTCTTGATAACTGCGATGTGGTGACGGAGTAGTGACACTGCCGCGAACTGACGGAATAGTTCGTTGAAAGGCGTAGGTATTGGAGTTGTAGGCAAATCCGCAACTCTAGCTGAAACCCAATAGTACAGCAAAGCTCCGGTGGCGCTGATAGAGCAGGTAAACAGACTTCCAAGAAAACCCGCTAAGCTTCAGGTTATGAAGACCCGTACCGCAAACCGACACAGGTGGTCGAGGAGAGAATCCTAAGGTGCTCGAGTGAGTCATGGCTAAGGAACTCGGCAAAATGGCCCTGTAACTTCGGGAGAAGGGGCGCTGTCTCAGTGATGAGCAGCCGCAGTGAAAAGGCCCAGGCGACTGTTTAACAAAAACATATGGCTTTGCAAAATCGCAAGATGAAGTATAAGGCCTGACACCTGCCCGGTGCTGGAAGGTTAAGAGGGGATGTCATCGCAAGAGAAGCATTGAATCGAAGCCCCAGTAAACGGCGGCCGTAACTATAACGGTCCTAAGGTAGCGAAATTCCTTGTCGGGTAAGTTCCGACCTGCACGAATGGTGTAACGATCTGGGCGCTGTCTCAGCCATGAGCTCGGTGAAATTGTGGTATCGGTGAAGACGCCGATTACCCGCAACGGGACGGAAAGACCCCATGCACCTTCACTATAGCTTAACATTGAGATTGGGTACAGGATGTGTAGGATAGGCGGGAGATATTGAAGTGGCTTCGCCAGGAGTCATGGAATCACCCTTGAAATACCGCCCTTTCTGTATCCGGTTTCTAACTCCATCATGTGGAGGACATTGTTTGGTGGGTAGTTTGACTGGGGTGGTCGCCTCCAAAAAGGTAACGGAGGCTTTCAAAGGTAAGCTCAGTACGCTTGGTAACCGTACGCGGAGTGCAATGGCATAAGCTTGCTTGACTGTGAGACCGACAAGTCGAACAGGGTCGAAAGACGGACATAGTGATCCGGTGGTTCTGTATGGAAGGGCCATCGCTCAAAGGATAAAAGGTACGCTGGGGATAACAGGCTGATCTCCCCCAAGAGCTCATATCGACGGGGAGGTTTGGCACCTCGATGTCGGCTCGTCACATCCTGGGGCTGGAGAAGGTCCCAAGGGTTGGGCTGTTCGCCCATTAAAGTGGCACGCGAGCTGGGTTCAGAACGTCGCGAGACAGTTCGGTCCCTATCTGTTGTGGGCGTTGGAAGTTTGAGTGGATCTGACCTTAGTACGAGAGGACCGGGTTGGACAGACCTCTGGTGAACCTGTTATGCCGCCAGGTGTACGGCAGGGTAGCTACGTCTGGAATAGATAAGCGCTGAAAGCATCTAAGTGCGAAACTAGCCACGAGATGAGACTTCCTAATAGGGTCGTAGGAGATGACTACGTTGATAGGCCATAGGTGTAAAGGTTGAGAGACCAAAGCCAAGTGGTACTAATAGCCCGAAGCTTTCTCAAGCAGACAGACACTGTTGTCTTCCTCTTTAATTTTTGAAACAAAGGAAACAGAACTCTTTCAATATATATGTCAATATAGAGTGAGCTATAGGATGGGTATACACTTTCACGGGAAAGTCTAAATACTCATGTCTGACAGCTTGATACTATAAAAAAACTTTAGGTGCCTATATCGGCGGTGTCTACCTCTTCCCATTCCGAACAGAGCAGTCAAGCCCGCCAGAGCCGATGGTATTGCCGTAACAGGTGGGAGAGTAGGTCGGTGCCTTTTTTTACACGGAAGCCCTTGCTGGAAACAGTCAAGGGCTTCTTTCGTTTGGATGCTCCCCAAAGACCTTTATTTATCCTCCGGTCCATTTCCTCCCTTTGCCGGTACTATGCCCCCGCTCCATGTTCGCTATGAGAAGCTGTAAGATTATAATGGTTTTGCAAAAGGTGTTTCGTATTATATTCTTCTGTATCGTTTCCCATCTCATCAGCTTTGTTTTCTCGACCTACTACGGTGATCTTCCCGGACTGAAGGCCAATGTAGAAACTGGAAGGTACAAAGGATGAAGCTAGGCTATTCTTTTAGCTATAAGGCCCAAGGAGATCTTATAATGGAATGTTAAAGTGCTTAAAAGAACTTATCGCAAGGGATGTTTTCTGTTTTCGGTATTGGAGAAAGAGTTCAGGCAAAGGTTACGTTCTTTATTAAATAAAGCAAAATAAAAGCCTAGCTTAAAAAAAACTGGGCTTTCTAAAGATATTCATAAAAATTAATATTCTTCCGTATAGAAATCAATTAGGGAAGAAATATAGGGATCTTCCCAACCTTCAGCAATATTTTCGTAATCTTCATCCGGTATATTGGTTTGCCTAATCTCCAATGATGTCCCTTTTTTGTGCTCATGCAACTTTAATGTAACAATTGAAGGGCTATCAGTTTCTCCAAAATACCATTCCTGTACGATTTTCGTAGAAGGTTCTAATTCCAGGAACCGGCCTGTAATTGCTCCATCCCACAAGGAAAATTCACCATTTACTGTCGCATCTATCGATACAAGATCGCCAGTCCAAAGACGGGCCGTAATTTCGGTTGTTAGGGCGAGATACAGTTCTTCTGGTGTCGCCGGGATAATAGCATATTTCTTGAGATCTTTCATGACACAAATTTACTCTTTCCCGTAATTTACTACTTATTTTGACTTCATTTTTATTTATATTAATTTTAGCCCAAACTATTAGGACACATGAGTAATTTTCTGCCAAATTCATTAGTGAAAAAACTGGGTGTAAATCCATTATTCGATACCGAAGGATTTATTAGCGTACATGAAGAGGGCAAACGGGCAACGGCAATACGGTTAAACCCTCAAAAATTGAGGGAATGTCCCTTTCCGAGTAGCGGCATGGTACCTTGGTGCGAGAGCGCTTTTTATCTTGAGGAACGCCCTCTATTTACGCTTGATCCTTTATTTCACGCTGGTGGCTATTATCCCCAAGATGCATCGTCTATGTTTATAGACCATATTATTCGTCGGTTGGAGATAGGAGCTAAGCCAGTTTATGCGCTGGATCTCTGTGCAGCTCCCGGGGGAAAGTCTACTTTGCTAAACAGTAGTTTACATCCTGAAAGCCTACTAGTTGCCAATGAGATTATTAAGACGCGTGTCAATATCTTACAGGATAACTTAACAAAATGGGGAAACGCAAATACGGTGGTTACCAATAATGACCCTTCGGCTTTTGACCGATTACCGGGATATTTTGATCTTATGGTTGTGGACGCACCTTGCTCTGGATCTGGAATGTTTAGAAAGGATACGGATGCGATAGATGAATGGTCGGAAGCGAATGTTAAACTCTGTAGTGAAAGACAACAACGAATATTGGCAGAAAGTATTGCTGCATTGAAGACCGGAGGGTACCTCCTTTACTCAACCTGCTCTTATTCTGAAGAGGAAAATGAAGAGATAGCGGATTGGCTGATAGGAACGGGAGACTTTGAGTCTATTGAGATCGCAATTGATGGTGATTGGGGCATTGAACATACAAAATCGGCCGAACATGCAGCGCATGGGTACCGTTTTTACCCGCATAAATTAGGCGGCGAAGGTTTTTTTATTACTGTTTTGCGCAAAATAGCTGAGCAATCTACATTTAATAGAAAACGGATAAAACCTGAAAAGTCTGACGTGCCAAAGGGAGTTCTGGACACTTGGCTGCTAGATGTGGATGAATTTTTACCGTTTATCCATCACGATGATCTCTATATATTCCCAAAAGTATATGAAAATGATTTGAAGTATCTACAGAATGTGCTCTATCTCAAAAATGCTGGAATTAATATTGGAAAGCTCAGTCGAAAGGAACTGATTCCAAGCCACGCATTGGCATTAAGTAATGTATTGAATACTAACTTCCAACATCTTGAACTTTCGCTGGGAGAAGCTCAAAACTATCTTAGAAAGGAGAATGTGACCCCAGAGAATATTTCTGCTGATATTAAAGGCTGGACACTTGCGAAGTATAAAGGCATGTCATTGGGATGGATGAAAGTCTTACCGAATAGGATCAATAACTACTACCCTAAGGAACTAAGAATTGTGAATCTCTAGGAGGGAGAGAACTGAGATGCCGCTCGAATTCCAGAAATGATTTTATATTTTCGAAGGAATATGTTGTAAGATGAGCGAACAAATATCTTTTGCCACATCTTCCTTCGATTTCAGAGGAAACACACTGCTCTCGCCTGAACGATTGATAATCGTGACTTTATTGGTATCTGTAGCAAATCCGGCTCCCTGATCCTGCATGGAATTGAGCACGATAAAATCGAGATTTTTTCGGACTAATTTGTCTTTGGCGTTTTCCAGCTCATTGTTGGTCTCTAAGGCAAATCCGATCAGTAATTGTTCTTTCTTCTTTTTGTTGCCTAAAGTTGCGAGAATATCCGTTGTTTTCTTTAAAGCGATCGAAAATTCATTCTCTTTCTTCTTTATTTTCTGAAATGCCACTTCGATAGGAGTATAGTCCGCAACTGCGGCACTCATGACAATGATAGAAGCATCGTCGAAATATTTTTCACAGGCTTCAAGCATTTCGGCTGCGGAAGTGACAGGGATGACTGTCATTTGTTGGGGATGAGGAAGTGCAGTAGGTCCGGAAACTAATGTGACATCGGCGCCGAGTTCCTTTAATTGTTGGGCAATGGCAAAGCCCATCTTTCCACTGGAATGATTGCCAATAAAGCGGACAGGATCTATGGCTTCATGCGTTGGTCCAGCTGATACGAGCGCCTTTAGGCCCGATAGGGGAAGTTTTTCTTTGGCAAAATCTGCTAAAAAGCGGAAAAGTTCCTCTGGTTCGGCAAGACGTCCTTCTCCTATTAACCCACTGGCTAACTCCCCTTTTTCAGGAGGGATGATTATATTGCCGTAAGTTCGAAGTTTGGCAATATTGGATTGTGTAGATGGGTGTTTCCACATATCTAAATCCATTGCCGGAGCAAAGAACACTGGACACTTTGCTGATAAATATACTGCCATAAGTAGATTATCACAGAGTCCGTTAGCCATCTTAGCGATGGTATTTGCTGTTGCAGGAGCTACGAGTATATAATCAGCTTCCAGTGCGATTTGCACATGATTATTCCATTCACCTGTATTTGGTTGGTAATAGTCAATTAAAACCGGATTTTTGGAAAGTGTAGAAAGCGTAAGCGGGGTAATGAAAGCTGTGGCTTCCTCAGACATAATCACTTTAACCCGGGCATCCGCTTTTATGAGCAGACGAATTAGATTTGCAATTTTGTATGCGGCAATGCTGCCGCATACAGCAATTACAATATTTTTCCCAGCTAAAGTCATCGTGGATTTTGGGATTAGTCTTGCTCTTTCGAGGGATTTCTGTAGTACACTTTGTCATGTAAAAACTCATCGATTGCTACCAAAGTAGGTTTGGGCATGCGCTCGTAGTGTTTAGAAATCTCTATTTGTTCGCGGTTTTCGAATACCTCTTCCAAGTTATCGTTATTGCTTGCAAACTCAGCAAGTTTTCCGTTTAGTTCTTCTTTAATATCTACTGCAATTTGATTTGCGCGTTTAGAAATAACTACAATGGACTCATAGATATTGTCAGTTCCTTTGTCCAATTTTCTTAAGTCACGTGTAACTGTAGAATTTGGAATTGAATTGTTATTTTTTTGACTCATCTTTTTGGGTATTTTCTTTTTCTTTTTTCGCTTTTTGTTCTTTTATATAAGCTTCTTGCTCAGCTACCGCTTTGTTATATTCTTTCATGTGAGAAGCAGCTGTTTTAATTCCTTTTTCCGAATCTTCACGGATAGATTCCGCTTCTTTCATATGTTTGCTATTGGGATAAGCGCTAGCAAAGCTACGGTAATAATCCAATGTTTCGTCATATCTGCTTTCCTGTTTTTGCAGAATACTTTTCGAAGCGAAGATGTATTGTGCTTTTAGCGTTAGGAATTCAATTTCTTCAGCATATTTTGTATCGGGATATTCTTTTAGTACATTTTGTAACGCAATGACAGCGGCTCTATAATCATCATTCAATCCCATGTCATAGTAGAGCCTAGCATTGGCAAAAGCCTTAAGCTCGAGTTTGTCCCGTAATTTTTGGATAAGATCTGCAGCTTCTTTAGATCGTTCAGATTCGGGATACAGGTTGACAAAAAGCTGTAGGGCATCTATTGCCTTCTTCGTGTTTGCCTGATCCAGTGTTGACCGGGGTGAATCCAAATAGTAACAATAAGCATGCATGAAACGACATTCTTCTGCCCGCGCGCTATTCGGGTAAACATCAGCAAAGTCCTTAAAGTGATATGCCGCTGAAGTATAATCTTTGAGACGGTAATTGGCAAAAGCCAAATAGTAGTAGATATTTTCTGCTTCAGCTTGTCCGCGGAATTTTGTCCGCAAGTCATCAAACAAAACTAATGCCTTTGTATATTTCTTTTTCTCATATAGTTTTACGGCTTCTTCATACTTTTGAGCTATATTATTGCTTGCGCGCAATTTCTCAAATTTACTCTTGCAACCGGTAAACACCAATAGAAACATCATGCCGGCACAGATAGCCGCTATACGCCTATTTAAAAACATTTTACAAAGATAAGTGAATTTGTTATACTAATCAATTAAATTTTACTGTGCAATATAGTTTAATAATTATTTGATCCCAAAAACAACATTTTTTATTAACATTCTTTAACTCGTTGAATGCAATTTAGTAGCGGTATTGTCATGATCTTGTTGTTTTTCTCTTGCGTATGAAGAGGAAAAATACAGATTTTAAAATATTTGATTATCTTTACATATACAATCAATGAATTTAATAAAGAGTATGACTTTAAAAGAAAAAGTGGAGCAAGCATTGGATACCTTGAGACCTTATTTGGAAACTGATGGCGGAAATGTGAGTGTTGAAGAGATTACAGCAGATAATGTCGTGCGATTAAAACTATTGGGCGCCTGTGCTTCATGTTCAATGAGCATCATGACTTTTAAAGCGGGATTGGAGCAAGCGATCAAGAAAGCTGTACCAGAGGTTACTGCGGTAGAAGCCATCAACCTTACCGATCCGGACTCTCCTGATGCGACGATGCCCTCGGTCAATTAGTTTATCTATTAACACAATTTAACGGCTAACTCAGCCGGTTTTGTGTAAATTTGTTCTATGAAGTTGCTGATCCCTATATTATTAGTTCTATCTATATTTTTTGACTCTTCGGTTTTGAAAGCGCAAGAAAAGAAGATTATTCAATATTCCGGTATTGTAACTACCGTGGGATCCGGGCTTCCTGTTGGTTATGCCACAGTAACCAACTTATCTTTCCGTAACGAGGCGGTTGCTGCGAATAATGAGGGCTATTTTTCTTTTGTGGCTCACGTGGGGGATACAATTCGTTTTACTTCCGTCGGATTCGATCCACTTACCATAACTATTCCTGAAGTTTCCGGCGACAAATATACCGCTAATATCGTCATGCAAAATTTGGTAACTGAATTGCCAATGGTAACCCCCTATCCTTGGGCAAGTATCGAAGAATTTAATATTGCATTTATGAATCTGGATGTATCTGAAGATAATATAGTCCGTGCAAGAAGATCGCTCTCCTATGAATCGTTGTCCGCCATGGCGGCTGTCGTACCTCGCGACGGCAATGAAATGCGCTCGATCAATAACGCACAGAGTTTTAACACAATGAATAATAAAGTTATCAACCAGCGTTATGCAAACCCATTGTTAAATCCTTTTGCTTGGGGGAGTTTAATTCAACAAATTACGAAAGGTAGCCAAAGCCGTTCCAAAAGTGCACGCTATTAATCCGTTGCTTTTAGTTTGTTCAGCTCTTTTACGCTCACTTTTGCAGAGAAATAGGACACTAAACCTGAAATACCGGTAACAGTAGTGAATACCAAGGCATAGTCACTCCATCTGCTGACCATGGGATAACTGTCTAAAATTGTGTTCGCTCCATCTTCAACTCGTATAATACCATAGGTCGACTGAATATAATTAAATATTGCACCGATCAATAAACCCAAAACGCAACCGATAATTGCTATCATTAGTCCTTCATAAAAGAAAATACGCTGAATTAAATTGTTATTTCCGCCTAGACTTTTTAAGACTGTCATGTCTTTTTGTTTGTCCAATACCAACATTGTCAATGAACCAACAATATTGAAAATGGCGATAACACTAATTAATGTTAATATAAAAAACACAACCCATCTCTCTACACGCACGTTTTTATATAACGTTGGATTTTGTTCTTCGCGGTTTTTAACGATGTAATCTGTGCCTAACTTTTTTTGAAGATTTTGTTCAAATAATTTAATATTAGTACCTGTCTTCAGATAGAATTCGATGGATGAAACCCGATCATATTCGCCGAGCACTTCTTTGGCGAATGAAATGGGTGTAATAATAAAATTATCGAAGTCCTGTTGATATCTAAGAACTCCACTGGGGCTGATAGTTCTAATATTAAATTCTTCTGCAGGGTTGGAGCTGTTTTTGACTCCTTTTCTCGGTGAGTAAACCTGGATTAGTTCGGGTTCATTTTGCATGGATATACCAAGATTGGCTTGAACGCTTGCTCCAAGTATAGCTAAATTGGTCGAGTCTTGCATGAGTCGGTAAGCTCCGTCCACGAGTATACTATCGCCAATGCTTTTATTGAGCGATTGAGGTTCGACTCCTTTTATCGTTGAAATATATTGTCGATTTGCATATTGAAGTAATACTTTTTCCTCTAGAACTTCAGTATAATGAACTACATTTGTATCTTTTCGAAGCTCATTAAAAATCGGTTTATTTGTTGTAAAAAGCTTTCCTCTGTGAGGCTCTATTTTTATTTCAGGAGCGAATTTACCATACATAGATAGAATCAGTTCCTCCATGCCATTGAATGAGGATAAGAGTATAATCAATGCTGCACTACTTACCATAACCCCGATCACACTAATTGACGAAATGATATTGATTGCGTTGACCGATTTTTTTGAAAAGAGGTATCTTTTGGCAAATAGAAGAGGCAGGTTCATATCTTATCCTTGTATGAATGGATTGGAGTTCTTTTCAAATCCTATTGTTGTTGATGGACCATGACCAGGATAGACAACAGTATCATCCGGTAGCGTATAGAGTCTTTGTTTGATGCTATCCAAAAGTTGCTGATGGTTCCCTCCGGGGAGGTCAGTACGGCCAATGCTGTTGCGGAAAAGCACGTCCCCACCGATTAAAAATTTTTGTGCAGCAGAATAGAAGCAGATATGAGCAGGTGAATGACCGGGCGCTAAGATCACTTCTAATTCGTCATTGTCTAACTGGATATTGTCTCCATCATTTAAAAATGCTTCTCCAATAGGAGAAATGTCATAACGGAATCCCATTTGAGGAGCATAGTTCTGAACCGCTACCAAAATAGGTAGTTCACCCTCGTGAAATTTAGGAAGAAGACCAAACCTCTCATGAATGAAATAATTGCCCAAAACATGATCAATATGGCAATGCGTATTCAATAACGATTGGGGGTTGAGATTATGTTGATCGACAAATGTCAAAAACTCGGACTGCTCTTTTTCACCATACATCCCAGGATCGATAATAATGGCATTTCTCTGCTCATTATATAATACGTAAGTGTTTTCTTGGTATGGATTAAATGTGAATGTTCTGATCGTTAGCATATGGTAAAATTACATTTTTTATTGCTCTCTAAATAGAGAAAGATTCGCTATTCCAAATTTCCCAATTCTTCTCTGCCTGAAGCAGTAGCATTTCATACCCATTTTTAGTTCGAGCACCTTTTTCTTTGCCTTTCTTTAGGAAGGTTGTCTCTTCTGGATTATAGATAAGATCATAAAGCAAATGACGATCATTTATATATTCATAAGGTAAGCGAGGAAATTCTGCTATATTGGGAAAAGTGCCTACGGGAGAACAGTTGATAATTAATGTATAATCAGCTAATATTGAGGCATCCAACTCATCATAGGTATAGTTGTCTATTTGTTTGGTTCTGCTCACAAGTTTGTATGTGATGCCTAATTGATCCAAAGCATAAGTTACTGCTTTTGCCGCTCCTCCGTTTCCTAGAATCAGGGCCTTTTTATCGTGAGGAACCAAAAGTGGTTTTAGTGAAGCTTCAAAGCCATAAGCATCCGTATTGTAACCTTTAAGATGGGGCCTGCCGTCAGGTAGGTGCCGAATACGGATACAGTTTACTGCCTGTATGGCCTCGGCCTCTTCTGACAGTTCGTCAAGATAATCCATGACTTCTATTTTATAGGGAATAGTAACATTTACTCCATAGAAGTCCTTATTCGAAAAAATTGGGGGGAAATCTGTTATGCGTTCAATTGGATATAGATCATAATCTATATGTTCAATACGTTCCTTTTCAAATTTTTCTAAATAATATTTCTTGGAAAATGAATGCCCCAGCGGATATCCTATCAGACCTAATTTTTTCATCGAATGGTTTAATATTTCTTTGAGGTGTACGCTCAATCTAATTATATACCTTCAGTTAAATCTGAAAGATTGCCAAAGGGTATACCTATCTGTTTCCTGTTTTAATTTTTTGGTTTTGTGTATTTTTTTACAATCTCAGTAATGATTTGATTTCCCTGTAATTGGGGGAGGTAGTCAAAGAGAATGTAATGCTTTTCGGGATTTGTAGCTAAGCCTAATTCCAAAAAGTTTAAAGCTTCATTGTATTGTCCATTAGCAAATAGATAAGCCACTACACGATAGTATAATTCCGCTGCTTCAGGATTTTGTGTGATCGCATCCGACATCACATTGATGGCTTCATCCATTTTGCTCTGTTCGAATAGGATAGACGAATAATCTAGCCAAGCATCAATATCGGATGGATTTAGTGCAACAACTTTCTTATAAGCTTCCTCAGCTTGATCAATTTGCTGTAGTTTATACCTTGCATCTGCGATGGCGAACCAGTAATCTGGATTTGTGTCTTCCAGTTCCAAAGCTTTTTTGTAGAAATGAAGCGATTCAAAATAACGTTCTTCAAAATCCAGTGTAACTCCGATACCAAACCAGGCATCCGCTAGTTCGGCATCTAGCTTCACGGCTTTTTTATAGTAGTTTCGAGCTTCTTCCATTTGTTCGAGCTTTTCGTAGCATTCCCCTATGGCACAATACGTGTCGGCGCTAGGCTGCTCATATTCGAAGGTTTGTTTATAGACATCCAACGCTTCCTGGTAGCGGTCTAAGTTGACAAGTGCATTTCCTTTGTTGAAATAAGCCGACGAGAAGTCTTCTTTGATCAATATGGCATAGTCATAAGCGTCCAATGCTTCTTCGAATTTGCTGATTTTATGATAAGAGTTACCCAAATTATACCAGGCATAATACGAATACGGATCGGAGTCAATATATTTTTTATAAAAAGATATACTTTCTTCTTGTCTGTCAAGCACATCATAGCAATAAGCCAGCTCATAGAGAGCTTCCTGATAGTCCATATTAAGTTCAAGCGCTTTCTTTAAATAGACAATAGCTTTGTCATAATTCATTTGCGCCTGAAAAATCATCGCAACATGAAAGTAGACTTCATCCTTATTGTCCAATAAGGGCAATGCTTTGAATAGCTGATCCAATGCTTCATCAAACTGTCCTATGCTTCCCAGTATACCGCCTCTAATCAAAAATATATCGCCTTCTGAAGCCTCCAGTAGTTCCGCCTTGTCCAAGGCAGCCAATGCATTCCGGTATTGCTGAATTGTTGAAAACAATTGGGCCTGCTTCAACAGGAAGGTAATATCAAAAGGATGTTGGCTTATCGCAAATTCTGTTACTTGTAAAGCCTTTACAGGGTCATTTTTTTCAGCGTAGTAGTCTATTATTCCTTCGAAAGCCTTGGAGTCAAAAAAATACTGATCCTCGTTTCGAAGCATTTCCTCATATCTGTCCACCGAGATTTTTCTTTCTTCGGGGTTTTCAAATTCAAAATCCTCTTCCATTCTCAAAAGTTTAAAACCAGTATTCTGTTCCTTAAATCAAAATACTAATTTCTTATCTAATTTGCTTGAACAAATTTTCCACAAATTGGATATCATCCACAAAGTTAAGGATAAATACTGTCAAAATAAAAAAGCCGGCTCTAGAGCCGGCTTTTAATATAATGGTATAAATTTTATATACGATTATTTTTTGATCTCAACACGACGGTTTTGAACACGACCTTCTTCAGTTGAATTAGAAGCAACTGGGTTTTTCTCTCCGTAACCGTTAGCAGTGATGCTTGATGAAGAAACACCAGCATTTACTAAATATTGTTTTACAGAGTTAGCACGGTCTTTAGACAAAGTCAAGTTGTAAGCTTCAGAACCTTCTGCAGATGCATAACCGTCTAAAGTTACAGATGAATTGTTATCACGTACTTCTTTTGCCAATTTGTCTAAAGTTGAGTAAGATTCAGTTTTCAACACTGAGCTGTCAAATTCAAATTGAATTGGAGCATAGTAACCGTTAGAAGTTACATTGTTAACAACTGGCTCTGGGAATTTGATAGGACATCCTGAACCGTCTACTGGAGTACCAGCTGGCGTGTTAGGACATTTATCAAATTTGTCAGATACACCGTCACCATCAGCATCAGCGCTTAATGTGTTAACAGTACCTTCTAAAGTGCTTACACGTTGTTTCAATGCTTCAACTTCGTTTCTCAATGAAGGATCTTTCAATTCATCATACATTGTAGCAACTGGGTTAGCAAAAGTCAAGTTTTGTTTGTCTTTTGAACCTAAAGTGAATTCTAAACCACCGTATACGTTAGCGAAACGTTGTTTTGTAGTTCCGTTTCTACCAGGTCCGTACAATAATGCCTCATCCGTGAAGTTCATTGTGTAACCTAAGTTTAAGGCAACAACTTCAGATAATTTGAATTTAGCACCAACACCTACTGGAACGATCATACCTAAACGGTAATCTTTGTCGCGTGGGTTGGAAGGAGAACGATCCCCTAATACGTCTTCACCCCATTTTTGATCATAAACAACAGTTCCACCGAACTCATTGTTAGAGTACTGGATAGGATTGTAAGCGAATGTACCAATACCTACTTTAGCATAGAAATTAACTGCATTTTCTCTTCTCAAGAAGTCAATAGTACCCAATTGGAATACACCGTTTAAGCTAGCAGCCCAGTTTACTTTAGTTTCAGCTGATTGAGCGCGACCTAAATTTGAACCAGAACCAGCTTCGAAAGCAGGACCAGACTCATCATGGTTATAAGTTTTGATCTTACCACGGTTCGCTTCAACTTCTAAACCGAAAAGGTGAGAGAATTGTTTACGTACTGTCAAACCATAGTACTCACCAACTTTGTTTTGAAAGTAACCAACTTTTTGACCGAAGTTATTGTTACCACCAATTAAAGCATTAGGAGTAGTGATACCGCCTTGAACTCCGATAGACCAAGTTCTGTATTGTGATCTACCACCGAATACTTGTTGAGCTTGTGCTGTATCAGCGAAACCTAAAGCGGCAACTAATGTAGCAGCAACAGCTGTTTTTTTAATTGTAGAATAGTTCATACTCTTGTTTTTAAGGTTATTATTAATTTTAATTGTTTTCAAACTTTAAATTCTCTTGTCTTAACACATGGAACAGTACAATTGCCGTGCCAAAGTCTTAAAATTATGTTAAATTTTTGTTTTTGCTATATTTTGTACTAAATTAAGTATTTAATGTGAAACAACAAAACAAAAATCCGGTACGAAAGTACCAAATTTTTGTTTTGTTTCAATAGCTTTAAGAAAAAAATTAAGAAATTCTTTCTAAAGTAAATAATGAACGATAACTAAAGACAGCCCGCCAAGCAAAGCCGACACCGGAATTGTCAGTATCCAAGCCCATAATAAACTGATGGTAACTCCCCAGCGGACAGCCGATACACGCTTGACAACACCGACACCGATAATGGCACCTGTGATTGTGTGTGTTGTAGATGCCGGAATCCCGAAATGTTCGGTTATCCCTAAGGTAACGGCTCCCGCAGATTCGGCACATACCCCTTCTAATGGTGTTACTTTCGTAATTTTCGTTCCCATTGTTTTCACAATTTTCCAGCCACCACTCATTGTTCCGGCTGCAATTGCTGCGTAACAAGTCAATGGAATCCATTCAGGCATATGTTCCGTGTTTTCCATATAACCGCCAGCGACCATGGCTACAAGGATAATACCCATTACCTTTTGTGCGTCATTACCTCCATGGGCAAAACTCAAGCCTGCCGAAGAAACCAACTGTAATACTTTAAACCATTTTTCGGCAACACTAGGACGGGAGTTTTTCGCCAAGTTGATTACTATGAGCGTAATGATAATGGATATGGTCATACCAATGATTGGGGCCAGAACAATGAAAGCGATAATTTTTAAAGTCGCGTCGATATTAATGGCATGAATAGGATCTGCTCCAAGAATGAAAGCATAGGCCATTCCTGATCCCGCAAACCCTCCAATCAAAGTATGTGATGAACTTGATGGTACTCCGTAATACCAGGTAAACAAGTTCCAGCCAATTGCTGCGAGTAAGCCCGCAAAGATGACCTCAAGGGTAATATATTCTTCCAGTACCGTTTTGGCAATGGTGTTGGCCACTTTATGGTCTGTAAAGTAGAAATAAGCAGCAAAGTTGAATATGGCAGCCCATAATACAGCCATTGCCGGTGTGAGAACTTTTGTTGATACAACTGTCGCAATTGAGTTGGCGGCATCATGGAATCCATTGATGTAGTCAAATGCAATCGCTAGGACAATCACAACAACGAGTAATGTTGACATCATAATCTCGTAGAATTTTTATGCACTAATGATCGAATGATTATGCGTTTTTAACCAGAATACTTTCTAAGACGTTAGCAACATCCTCGCATTTGTCTGTTGCATCTTCCATTGCGGATAATACCTCTTTGTGTTTGATCAGTGAGATCGCATCTTTTTCAAATTCAAAAAGATCAGCCACCGCTTTGTCAAAAATATAGTCTGCTTTGTTTTCAACACTATTGATACGTACGCACGAATCAGTAATGTTGCGAATGTTTTTTAAGTCACGAAGTTCGTGGATTGCTTTTGAGACATGCTCCGTGGCTTCTACCAATAGATCCGCGATTTCGATCATTGGCTCTGTTGCTTTTTCTACTTTGTATAAATCCATTCTGTTGGCAGCGCCATGTATAAAGTCCGCTACATCATCCAATGAACTTGCCAGTGAGTGTATATCTTCACGGTCAAAAGGAGTTATAAAGTTTTTGCCTAGTTCCAAATGAATTTGATGGGTGATGTTGTCGCCTCTGTGCTCCAAGTCTTCCATCTTGCGTGTGAACTCCTTCTTCTTTTCGGGATTGTTTGAGTTAACAATATCTTTTAACAATTGAGACATTTCGATCAAATTGTTGCCTGCTTGTTCAAACAAAGGGAAGAATTTTTTGTCCTTTGGAACGAAGTATTGAAAAATGCTATTTAAAGACATATCTTAAATTTATTTTTGCAAAAATAATACCCTAATGTTAAGTTAATGTTAACATTGGTTTTGTTTAAACACAAAAGTGTCATCAATTGTTTAATCTCCAGTCTGAACTTTTTGTAAAGTAAAGCCAAAAGTGGTTCCAATACCCTCGGTACTGCGCACATTTACATTCTGCTGATGGGCTTCAATAATATGTTTTACAATAGCGAGACCTAAGCCGGATCCGCCAATATCTCTAGATCTGCTTTTGTCTGTTCGAAAGAATCGTTCGAATACCCGGTTGAGGTTCTTTTCTTCGATGCCGTATCCATCGTCTGTGATTTCTATGAGTACTTGCTCAAAAAGTGGGAAAATTTTTATTTTCGTGGTCCCGCCTTCTTTTCCGTATTTGAGTGAGTTGTCTATCAGATTATATAGTACTTGATGTATTTTATTGCGGTCGGCTTTGACCCAATGTGGTGTCCCGGCCTTGGGTTTGAACTCGATTTTGATATTGTGCTGTTTGGCTTTGTCTTCCAATGAATACGAAGTGTCTTTGATCAGGTCTACAATATCAAATTTTTCTATATTCAAGACCATTTTGCCAGATTCCAGTTTGGATATTTCATCTAAATCCTGAATCAGGTAATTTAATCTGTCGAGGTTGCGTGCTGCTTTGTCCAAGAAATTTTTTGCCATTTCCATATCCTCCTCCATTAATCCATCTTGCAGGGTTTCGATGTAACCTTGGGTGGCAAAGAGGGGCGTTTTGAATTCATGTGAGATATTGGATAGGAATTCACGCCGAAATTTCTCCTGAGATTTTAATTGTTCAATTTCATTTTTTTTATCTTTCGCCCAGGCTTTGACATCGTTCTCGGCATCTGTGATGGGATCTTCACTGACGTGTTCACCAATTGCATCTTTAAGGTCCTTGCCGAGCTTGAGGTTGTGAATTAGCTTATACATGGTGTTGAGACGGCGATAGATGTATTTCTCGAACAGATAATTGAATAGAAGAAAGCAGACCACAAGTGCAACAAAAAATATAATCAGCGCGGTCTGAAGATCATGTTTATAATAGAAGCTGATGGTGGATATTGCGATACCAACGCCAGCGGAGTTTGCCAATAATAATTGTCTAAAATTCATCTGTTGAATAAAAAAGGCCCCTAATTGGAGCCTAAGTTACTTATTATGGTATTAATAAATTGTTAAAATTTTCCGATAATGGTCTTGGCCCCAGTAACTTTATCGCCAATATTCACATTGATTTCTGTTCCCAGCGGTAGAAATAGATCGACACGCGAACCAAATTTGATAAAACCGAACTCGGTTCCTTGAACGACCTGATCATTTTCTTTTACATACCAGACAATGCGACGGGCCAATGCGCCGGCGATTTGACGGAAAAGAACTTCTCTGCCTGCGTTGTCTTTCACCACGACAGTCGTTCTTTCGTTATCTGTAGAGGATTTTGGATGCCAGGCAACCAAAAATTTTCCCGGATGGTATTTGAAAAAAGTGACCAGACCACTGATGGGGTTTCGATTCACATGCACATTGACAGGAGACATGAAAATGGAGACCTGTATCCTTCTGTCATGAAAATACTCGTTTTCTTCGGTTTCTTCGATAACTACAACTTTTCCATCTGCGGGGCATAAGATTGTACCATCTTGTGGACTAACGACTTTCTTGGGGCTTCTAAAAAACTGGACAACAGTGATGAATAGGAATGCCGAAAGGGCATATATAAACCATTTTACATACTGTGACGCATCATAATAATCCGCAACGGCATTGATGATAAAGATAATAAGTATAGCAATCGCTAAGGTGGTATATCCTTCTTTATGGAATTTCATATCTATTTATTTCTGCAAAGATAATTATTTACTCGAATTGTCGATTTCTCTTTCAATTTTAATTGAATGCGTATAGACATTTCCATCACCTGCTGTTGCAACACTTCCAGAAACTTTAATCGTATCGTCCTGAGGTTTATCTTGTTTGTAGGTAGGGAAATAAAAATCTATGCTTTTGGCAATGCGATTCAAAATATTAAGATAGTTTTCATTATCTGAGTTTACATTCAATTTAAGACTCCGTAAATTGGCTATCCCTGTTTTCTTGACCTCAACGTCGTAGGAAAAGTTTAATTGGCCGGTAACTTCAATTCCACTTTTATTGAAGCCATCGGTAAAGCGTTTGGCAAGAAACGTATAGAAATTTGAATAGTCATCAAAATTACAGGATTTACTCTGTAATAATTCTGCACGGACAAAATAGTCGTAGGGCAAAATACTCAACGACTGAAAATCTTCGCTTGGGAGTTCTCCATTATCATCGTAGGTTGTGGTGATTTTCCCATTGGCAAATCGTTGTGTCATTGCGTAAATGGGTTGCTGCCCCACATTGTAAAAGTAGGTGTTCCAATTTCCCTGCGGTTTACCACCTTTTACTTTACCTTTGCGAAGATAAAAATCGTAACCAAATTCAGTGAAGCCTTCAAAAGGTATTGCAAATTCATAGTTTCCTTCACCTTCAACAACTTCCTGTTTTCCCCGGTTATCCCAGTAATCTTTGATGAAATAACCAAAATCACCATAGGAGATCGTCAATAACGGTTTACCATCGGGATAATAATATTTCCAATCGCCAACAGGATAGTTGTCTTTAAAATTTATCTCCCATTTCAGCACACCATTTGGGTGAAAAGCCTGAAAAAGGCCTTCTTTTTTTCCCTCCTTATAATTGCCAACCAGCATACGACCACCATTGGGCGCAAAGTCACGGAATTCCCCATCAAAAATCTGTTTTGTGAAATCAAATTTGCTAACGCGTTCAATTGATTTGAATTCGCAGTCTTTTGCTGCCAGATAATAATATTTATCAAAATGGAAACGAATCAATCCCTGATCTAATTTTTCGTAAAATACGGGTTTATCTTCTTGTGCTTGAATAGTCGTAAAGCAGTACGACGATAAGAACAATAATAAATAAATGATTTTTTTAGTCATAACAAAATTAATGTGCCTCAAGCCAATTTTTACCTTCTCCGATTTCGACAACCAATGGAACTGTGGTTTTTATGGCATTTGTCATTTTATCCAGAATAATGCTTTTGAAAGCTTCGATTTCTTGTTTCGGAACATCAAAGACCAGTTCATCATGTACCTGCATAATCATTTTACCCGTGAGTCCCTGTTGTTCGATTTCTTTTTGTATCGCAATCATAGCAATCTTGATTAAATCTGCTGCTGAGCCCTGAATCGGTGCATTGATCGCATTTCGTTCAGCAAATCCACGAACCGTCATGTTTGCCGAATTAATATCTCTCAAATAACGTCTACGCTTTAAAATTGTTTCAACGTAACCTTTCTCTTTCGCAAATTCAACAGCATCGCTCATATACTTCTTTATACCCGTATATTGGTTGAAGTATTCATTGATAATGTCCGCTGCTTCTTTGCGTGAGATACCTAGATTTTGGGATAGACCAAAGGCGGATTGACCATAAATAATCCCAAAGTTTACGGCCTTCGCGTTTCGCCGTTGTTCTGATGTCACTTCATCAAAAGCCATATTATACACTTTTGCTGCCGTAGCACGGTGGATATCATGGCCTTGATTAAAGGCTTCCAGCATATTTTGATCTTTACTCAATTCCGCAATTAGGCGCAATTCAATCTGTGAATAATCAGCGGATAAGATCACATGGTCCTCCGAACGCGGTATAAATGCTTTTCTCACCTCCCGGCCTCTTTCCGTGCGAATCGGAATATTCTGCAAATTGGGATTGGTAGAGCTCAGGCGGCCAGTGGCTGCGACGGCTTGATTGTAGGATGTATGAATCAGACCAGTTTCTGGATTGATCAGCTCCGGTAATGAATCTACATAAGTTGATTTTAATTTCTGTAATTGTCTAAAATTCAAAATATCCTGAACGATGTCCGATTTGTGCGCTAACGCTAATAGAACATCTTCTCCCGTTTTATATTGCCCTGTTTTTGTTTTTTTTGCCTTTGGATCCAAACGGAGTTTATCGAACAGTATTTCACCTAATTGTTTCGGAGATGCAATATTAAAATTAACTCCTGCCTTTTCAAATATAGCATGCTCTAGGTCCTTAATGTCCTGTTCCAATGTTTTGGAAAATTCAGCAAGGGCAGTGACATCCACTTTTACGCCATTGCGTTCTATTTCCGCAAGCACGTATACAAGTGGGAATTCTACATCCTGAGCCAATTTTAAGGTGTCCGTTTCTACCAAAAGGGGATGAAAAATGTTTTTGAGCTGCAAAGTAATGTCCGCATCTTCTGCTGCATATTCTTTGATTTTTTCGAAATCAACATCCCGCATATTTCCTTGCTTTTTCCCTTTTTCTCCAATGAGTTCAGTAATGGAGACTGGGGTGTAATTTAGATAGTTCTCTGCAAGTACATCCATGCCATGCCGCGTATCGGGGTCAATGAGGTAATGCGCCAGCATGGTATCGAATAAGGTCCCCTGAACCTTAACGCCATATCTTGCCAATAAGAGAATATCGTATTTGATATTCTGACCTATCTTTTCAATGGCCGGATTTTCAAGCACTGGTTTAAAGATGTCGACGATTCGCTGTGCTTCTTCCCGATTAGCTGGTGTAGGGATATAATATGCTCTTCCTGTTTCAAACGAAAAAGAAAGTCCGACAATATCAGCAAGATTCGCGTCTAATCCTGTTGTTTCAGTATCAAAGCAAAAGCTGTCCTTTGTGGTTAGCTCCTTGGCAAGTTTTTCTTGTTCATCACGAGTATCTACTAACATGTATTCGTGTGTCGTATTATGGATATTGTTTAGAACAATATTTTCATGAGATGCTTCTATTTCTATAGCTGTACTTGTGGTTATAGTTGTTGTCTGTAAAGCAAATAAATCCATCTGCCCATTTACAGGAGCACTTTTCTCAAGGATGGAGAATTCTTCTCCAAATACTCTTTTCCCGAGCGTTCTAAATTCCAATTCAGCAAAAAGCGGCTCGAGAATCTCTTTATTCGGATCCTCAAGTTCCAATGCTTTTTCGTTAAGCTCAACTGGAACATCCAATAGAATTGTTGCTAGTTTTTTTGAGATCAGTCCCTGTTCGGCGAAATTTTCAACGTTTTCACGCATTTTGCCCTTAAGCTGATCGGCGTTGGCTATTATTCCCTCAACGGAGCCAAACTCCTGAACAAGTTTCTTTGCCGTTTTCTCTCCGATGCCCGGAATTCCCGGGATATTATCTACAGCATCCCCCCATAGACCCAAAATATCAATGACTTGGCAGACATCGGTAACTTCCCATTTTTCGAGAATTTCTTTGACGCCTTGTACTTCAGCCCCATTGCCCATGCGTGCCGGTTTGTAAATAAAAATATTGTCCGAGACAAGCTGACCAAAATCTTTATCCGGTGTCATACAGTAGACTTGGAAGTTCTCTTGTTCTGCTTTTTTCGCCAATGTTCCGATGATATCGTCCGCTTCATAGCCGTCCATTGTAATGATCGGGATATTGAATCCTTCAATCAGACGGTAGATATAAGGAATAGATGCCGCAAGGTCTTCGGGCATTTTTTCGCGATGTGCTTTATAGGCTTCAAATTCAATATGGCGTGCGGTAGGAGCATCCGTGTCGAACACTACTGCTATATGAGAAGGTTGCTGATTTTTCAATACCTCCAATAGTGTATTGGTAAATCCCATGATTGCCCCTGTATTCAACCCTGTCGAGGTGATGCGCGGGGTCTTGCTCAATGCAAAATATGCTCTATATATCAGAGCCATTCCATCTAAAAGAAATAGTTTTTTCACAAAATTGAATTTTAGTCTCCTTACAAAGGTAAGAAATTCATCAAACCGTAAGTTTAATAAATTTTTCCGATTTTTGTGCTATGACACATTTAATGCAACAGGTTCTATGAGAGGATTGGTAACAAAGTCTACGGGTAGTTGGTATCAGGTTTTGGGCGAAGACGGCAAAAGATATGATTGCCGGATCAAAGGAAAATTTCGTACCAAGGGGATTAAAACGACCAATCCGGTAGCTGTCGGCGATTGGGTGCATTTTGATATAGAGCCGGATCTTGAAAGTGCTGTCATTCGCGAGCTGGAACCCCGTCGCAATTACATTATCCGAAAGTCGGTGAATCTTTCCAAACAAACGCAAATTATCGGAGCAAACTTGGACCAAGCTTTACTGGTGGTCACTTTGGCTTCTCCACCAACTTCTTTGGGTTTTATCGACCGTTTTTTGGTAACGACCGAAGCTTACGGCATACCAGCGGTGCTTATTTTTAATAAACTCGATCTTTTTAGTAATGAGGGGCTAGAGATATTAGCCGAATATAAAGCTATCTATGAACGAATAGGATATCTGTGTTATGAGGTATCAGCCCTAACTGGAAAGAATATTGATGTTGTCAAGGGGCTGCTTCAGGATAAAATTACATTGGTTTCGGGACATTCTGGTGTGGGTAAATCGACATTGATCAACGCAATTGTACCTGAGTATGGTCTGAAAACGGGTGAAATTTCAGACTGGTCTGACAAAGGAAAGCATACAACGACATTTGCAGAAATGTTTGATTTGCCATTTGGGGGAAAGCTGATTGATACGCCCGGCATTCGCGAATTGGGAATCGTAGATATCGAAAAACAAGAACTGTCTCACTTTTTCCCGGAGATGCGCGCGTTGATGAACCAGTGTCGATTCAATAATTGTAGACATATCAACGAGCCCGGCTGTGTTATTATGGAAGCCGTGGAGGATGGGAAGATTGAACCTTCACGCTACGATAGTTATCTCAGTATATATCATAATGAAGATAGTAGAGCTTAATACAGAAGAGGCTTCACATATATGGAAGCCTCTTCTGTATTTAAAAGGACAGGCGTGTTTATTTTATGGCTTGTGTTAGATTCAGGTAGTCCCTTAAATAGGTGCATTCCTTTGAAGCCATATTGAAAAAAGGCGTGTCCTTATAATGTGTATTTAGCTCTTTAAAGTATTTATTCTGCAGCGAAAAGCGGTAGAACGGATTTTTCAAAGGGGAGTCATAATATTGCCAGCGTGTTTCATCCGTATAAGCGAAATCTTTCTGTTCACATTTTGCAAGCATGAAGGTACATTTAGCCTTAAATCCTTTATCTGAGCTCAGTGAACGGGCTTTGGAATACCATTCCTTTGCTGATTTTGTCTGCAAATAATTCCGTTGCCAGTGTATCGTTGAGGCGGCATGACTGTCTGTGGATGACCAGTCATAAGAAACTAATGACCAGGCATTTCCGTAGGTGCTGGTCTGATAAATTCCTGTAGCCATCTGAAAATAATAGTCTGCTTTCTTCTGATTGTTTTTTTCGCTTTTTATGGCATTTTCCAATCGCGCCATACGTTCAGCATATTTTAACTTGGTTGTATTCTCTTTTCCGTATTTCTTGGGATAATCATTGATGGTGACGATGAATGGGCTGGGTATAATATTATTTTCGTCTTCGCTGTAAGAATTCTTTATTTCTTTTATTTTGTGGTCTTTAGGAAGTGCCTGTAGTGTTTTGGCTGCGTTTTGGAAGTCTAGTTCCCGTAAATATGCGGTACCTAAAAGCTCGGTCAGATAGTCTCTATTGAAATGCTTTATATCTTCAAGTAAAAAACGGGACAATGTGTTTTGCTGTGTGTTGTCGGACAATAAAGTTCTTATTTTTAATAATGTTTTGGGTGTAAGACTATTTTCCCAAAAGTGCATGGTGGACCATTGCATGTTGTCTTCAAGAGAATCCTTTGCGACACCATAATTATAGAAGATATCTGCTTTAACAGCAGCCAAACTCGCCATAGCAGTATCCTGTGTGCTGAGGTAGTGTTTAACGACGAGATTCTGGAGTATGTTTCTGGCGATTAAACTATAGTTGCTGTATTCGAAGGCACTATAGCTCCATTCCTTTTTGTTGCTTGAGTTTTTGCTGTCCCGTTGAGCTTTCTCCTCCAGCCACGCTAATGTTTTGACAAGCTTTGGCTGGTCAATCTGTTTGCTGGTTTGCCAGTCGGCTAACTGCGTAAGTAACGCCGTAATCTGATATTGATCTGCCAGTTTAGGGTTTAGATCACGCTCCTTTACCAGGGAAAGATATTTTTTTGCCAGATCATTTTCTTTATTCATCCAACTTAAATAGGCTGCAGTAATCAAACCGAGCTGTGGTTGGACGTATTTTTTGTCCTGATAAAGGTTTAAAGCAAAATTGCGTAGGGAATCCAAATGTTGTTTAACCGTGTTTTTATCCTCGTTTCGGGAATAATAATTAAAGTTTTCGCCATAGCCGATATAAAAAGACTCATTCATGTCGCCTTCTATTTTATTGACTTCTCTTCCTAGCAAAACAGCATTTACTGTATTGGCTGGATCAAGCTGGTAACACGCGTTTAAATATTTCATGGTGCGGTCTCCTGTACCGAAACCAATAATGGCGTTAATGTTAAATTTGTCAGCATCATTAGTTGCATATTGAAAAATTTCAGTATCGGAAGCTGTGATATAATGAAAATTTGAGTAGGCTAAAACACGTCGTTCGGGACTTGCAGTGAATAATTTGGAGAAAAGGTAGGCGGCTTTGGCTCCATCTCCATTTTTACGGACGGCGCCAGCATAGTTTGAAAGTGCCCAATTCAGAATCGCATCATTCCCTTTAATAGGCTGTAGGTAATTTTCATAAATAGCAATACTTTTTCCATATTCCTGACCGAATAGATATAAGCGTGCAGCCTGATAAGCATAACGCACAAAAAGAAAACTGTTTTTTTTATGCTTATTGATCTGCGCTTCGGCGAGTTCAGCATATTGTACGATCTCTTTAAAATTCCGCGTATCGGGATCCCAGTAATTATGCTGAACATTTGTAATAGGCTCCTGTTTTTTTGTGAAAACAAAGTAAGCTCGCTCAGGCTCATGCTTACCATCAATTAAGGCTTGTAAAAATGTATTTCCTTTGACGGAGTCTGGAAGATTGTTCCAGGATGATCTTTTTTGATTACTGGCCAAATCAGCCGTCGCCGAATCGCTGCGGTACATTAATTGTTCAATATCATTTGCATTCACTCTAGGCCCCAAGTGTTTTGCCCACGCTTCGCTGTTAACGAGACTTTCCTTAACTGGAGCTTCTTCGGTGTAAAGAAATTGATAAGGGATGTATTGAAATGCAGAAAACCCGTTGTCTTCAAGATTTGGAAGATAGTAAGTCGTCTGGTTGTCATAGGGATCCACTTCGGGACCACAAGCAATATTTGTTGCAATTTCCCCAAAGAAGAATGCAATAGTAGTGCTAGAAAGCACGAATAATTTCCTGTAACTCGACATTGTCATGATTTGCTAATGTAGCTTGATCTAAATGATAAAAAATAATCTGGTGTTTTTTCCCTTTTAACTCTCCTCTCAAAAATTTTGCCGTTTGCAAAAGATCATTTTGTGTTACTTTCTCAAACCGCACGACATCTCCTTTTTTGAGGTTTGCTTTAGGGAGGTCAACCTTTAAAATATATAAGTTACTGTTCGGATTAGGGGTAAATAAAGCCGTATTATTAATATCCTGCTCGCTAATATATTTTGAAATGCCGATGTAATTATTGTTTCTAAAGACGACAAACCATTGAAATAAGGGAAGAGCAACATCCATTTCAATTGGATAATTGCGCAGCGTACCACCTAAATAGGTATTTAGGTCCTGTTGATTCAGGATAGAATTCTGGTTTCCGAATTGGCGCAAGTTGCCCATGTTGTAACACATTAATGTTGCTTTTTTTACTGGTGGGATACCACTTGTAACAGTGTTCTTAACCTGATGTAACCTTAGTGTCGAGCTGACGACAATGCCTTTTAAATCAGGTAATTCTTGTAGGTACTTGAGCAGGTAGAAAAATTTGTCCCGTGAGGATTGAGTCCAATCACAGTCCAGTTGCAATTCGTTAAATTCTTCTTTGCCGGCCTGCTTAATTTTTGCAGAGACAAAAGGGACAATTTTATTGGCCAAAGCCCTTATCTGTAAACTGTCCATTTCTGAAAAAATACGTTGATTGATAAACACGACAGGTATTAACGCTTGTTCTTTAGGGACTGGCTGGGAAAAGGTAACGGGGCTAATTGGGATCGCCTGGACACCGGATGGGTCAAAGTCTATATCCATAATTCGTGTATATATGGATTTGGCTTTGATTTCTTTTAATGCGCGATGTTCCATGGTGTCAATTTTAAAGACCGTTTTCCAAAAATAGAAGCCTGTTTCGGGTTTGGAATCTGAACAAGAATAGAACACAAGTAGCCAAAAAGGTATAAGAAATAAAAAAAGTCGTGTTCGGAGCTGCATATTTGCTTTATTTAATAGTGGTTGAAACAAAATGGGAATTGATCTTGTTTGCTATTCAATAAAATAAAGACTAAATTACAAAGAGATTACGACTTTATGAAGCCTATTTTTAAGTGGATCATTGGAATTGTTGTGTTTACCCTTCTGGCTTTGACCGGAAGCATCATGTATTTTAGCAATAAATGGAAACCGCTGCTGGATACCAAAATAAAACAGTTGGTTTTGCAGGCAACTGATAGCCTGTATACAGTTCACTATGACGATATCCATGTTAATCTGGCATTGGGGAATCTGACCATTGATAACCTTCATTTAATTCCTGATAGTATAGTGTATAAGAAATTGGAGCTTCTGAAAAAGGCTCCGGACAATCGTTATGCAATAATCATCAACAAGCTTAAGATTAAAAGTTTTGGCATTCGTAAGGTGCTGATGGATAAAGAGCTTTTTTTACACGATATTACTGTAGATACGCCTACTATACATGTTATCAATGAGGTGCACAGTTATAATGATACGGTAAGCCCGGGTCCTAAGAAACCCCTGTATGAGAAGATAAAAGATAATTTAAAGAAGATTCACGTTGAAGCTGTTAACTTGAATAATATAGATTTTAAATATACACAGGTGCAAAAGGGTGTACATCAGGACTTTGAAATAAAAAAAGTGAAAGTGCGGATTGATGACGTTCTTATTGATTCAACTTCGGAACAAGATAGTCAGCGTTTTTATCATACGAAGATGATCGACATTGAAGTGCCTGGCTTTACTTATCAAACTCCGGATGGATTTTATAAAATCAATTTTGATAAGCTTAAGATCAATAGTAAAAAAAGAAATGTCCTTTTGACTAAAGTGGCTTACCAACCGACGTTAAATAAAGCAGCTTACTACAAGAAGAAAGGAGAAGGGGGGAGTTATGTTGTTTTTAAAATGGATACCCTTAAACTGGAGGAGTTCAATTTTGGACAGCTTTCCAGAGATAAAAAGGTTTATGCACAAAAAGCATTCTTAAAGAATGGGCACCTTTCTATTTATAGCGATAAGCATTATAAAAGTCCTGCCACCCGGCAGATCGGAAATGCGCCACACATGAAATTGATGCAGATGTCAACCCGGTTGGGAATTGATTCGCTGATCTTGGATAATATTGGCATTTCTTATTCCGAGATGAGCGATAAATATAGCCAGATAGGAACCATCACTTTCAATCATACCTACGGTACAATATTGAATGTGACCAACGATTCCACAAAGCTGTTGAAACAGAAACTCATGCGGGCTAATCTGAGCACTAATTTTATGAATTCAGGAAAGCTCGTAACCAATTTTGTTTTTGATATGACCTCTAAAGTTGGAGCTTATACCTACAAAGGGAGTCTTGGACAGATGGATTTAACAGTTGTTAATAAAATGATTCGGCCACTGCTGAATGTTGAGGTTAAGTCTGGTAACCTGAGACAAATCGTATTTGATATCTGGGCTAATGATTACCGGAGTAAAGGAACGTTTAAAATGGATTACAATGATCTAAAGGTTAATATACTCTCTGAAACAGGTGACGACGGACGCAGGGAAAAGAAAGGCTTTCTTTCTTTCATGGTCAATCAGGTTTTATTCAATCCCGGCAACCCCGACCTGTATGGTAAATACACGATAGGGCATATCAACAAACATAGGGATCCCTATCATCCTTTCTTTAAAGCAATGTGGCAAAGTTTGCTGATGGGTATCAAGCAATGTGTTGGTTTAGGACCAGAGCGCGAGGCAAAATTAATGAATACGGCTGATCGTGTTGAGAAGGTCGTGAGCGGAGTGGAGAAAGCGAAGAAATTATTCTCGGGGATATTTAAAAAGCATAAAACTGCCGAAGAATTGCTAAAGGAGGAAAAAGAAGAGGAGGCAAAAGCAGCCGCTAAAATAGAAGAAAAACGAAAACGGGATCGAGAGAAGGCTGAAAAGGAATTGGAGAAAGAAAATCCTGGGGATTAGGGGACAGGGGTGGAGCAAAAGCCTCGGCAGATTCCGTTTCACGTGGAAATAGCCTGCCCATAGGAGGAGAAGATGCAGATAGATTTTTGAATAAAGGCAAATTTATCTTAGTTTGCGGTTTATAATGATAGATTCGATATTAAGTTTTGTTCGATTTGTTTTCAAATATAAAAACGGTCTAGTAGATAAGATCATGTTGTACGCCAGCATGATTTGTGCTGCAATTGTGATTTTCAACGTAGGCTATGTCACAGACCCGATGTTGGGCATATTACTGGGCAAGACAATTCATTACTTATTTTTTGTGCTTTTTTTTATGATTGCGTTGCGGGAGTCATCATCCATTTATGCGCTGAAAAAAATTGCCGTCGAACATTACTCCGGACTGCTCATCCTGATTTATTTTATTTTTATTTTGATAGCCCGTTTTGCCGGAATTGAAGCACTAGCTGTTTTTTCCCGTGAGCAGTGGATTTACTTGGGTATTTATATTATTTTTATCGCTGAGCTATCCAAAAGTACCCTCTTTTTCGATAATTTTTATTTTAACCCCACCATACTGTTTGTCATCAGTTTCCTTGTGCTTATCCTGATCGGGACAGTCCTATTGATGCTACCGCGAACAACAATAGAAGCTCCGCTCAGTTTTGTCGATGCCTTATTTATGGCGACCAGTGCTGTCTGTATAACTGGATTATCCGTAGCAGATATTTCGACCAACTTTAGCATGTTTGGCCAGACCGTTATTATTGTATTGATACAAGTCGGCGGACTCGGAATCATGACCTTTACGGGTTTCTTTGGCTATTTTTTTTCTGGCGGATTTTCATTCAAAAACCAATTGATGTTTGGCGAAATATTGGGGGAAAATAAAGTGGCCTCGGTGATCAAGACCTTGTTGACCATGATATTTATTACACTATTGTTTGAATTTCTAGGCGCGGTATTGATCTTTAGTACCCTTGAAAAGGCTAATTTCCCTAATATGGGGAGTATGATTTTCTTTTCCATCTTCCATTCCATTTCTTCATTTTGTAACGCTGGATTCTCTATTTTATCTGGCGGAATCACCAATGAGGCCTATAAGTTCAACTATCCATTTCAGCTGGCGCTCTCTTCGTTGTTTATTCTTGGTGGATTAGGCTTTGGAATTGTACTGAACTTCTATACCTACGTTAAGGAGTCAATATTGCTTTGGTATCACCGTTTGGTTACGAAGAAAAATTACAAACATAAGGCGTGGAGCTTTAGTTTTAACTCCAAATTAGTATTGCTATGTAATGCGATAATTATTGTTGCAGCAACGCTGTTCTTTTATTTTTTAGAACGCAAGAATACACTTTCTTTGGAAAAAGGTTTTGACGGAGAATGGGCAACATCGTTTTTTATGGCAAATGCTGCGCGTTCGGCGGGCTACAATAGCATTGATCTGAGTTTCGTCGGCGCGCCAACTACTTTTCTGATTATGGTATTGATGTGGGTGGGAGCTTCTCCGGGGTCTACTGGAGGTGGAGTAAAAGTGACGACAGTGGCGCTATCTTTTATGAATATCATTTCTTTGGCAAAAGGAAAAGAATATATTGAAATTTTTAAAAGGAGAATAGCGAGTGAATCCGTGAATAAGGCTTTTGCGATTATCCTATTGTCATTCCTTGTCGTTGGGCTGAGTTTTTTTGTTCTTATTTTTACCGATCCGGACAAAAGCATGAAAGATTTGCTTTTTGAATCCTTATCGGCATATACGACCTGCGGATTAAGTTTGGGAATAACGCCTTCCTTAAGTATGGGGGGAAAATTGATCATAGTCGTGACCATGCTGGTTGGTCGTGTAGGCATGTTGACCTTGTTGGTAGCATTTATTAAAAATACGACCCGTAGAAATATTATATTTCCGGAAGAAAAGATCCTGTTTTAATTTTTTTCTTCTGTATAAATATACAAAAGATCAAAGTGCGTCTATTTGTAAAGCGATTAGACTTGCAAATAAAATAAATTTATCTTAGTTTGAGTTATGAAGTATATTGTTTTAGGGTTAGGGCACTTCGGACGTTCATTGGGTGTCCATCTTACCGAACTCGGTCATGAAGTCATCGGTGCGGATCGAAATCTAACTATTGTAGAGCAGCTCAAAGATAAGATCACGCATACAGTATGCCTAGATACTACAGACCGGGAGGCTGTATCTTCGCTGCCTTTAAAAGACGCTCATGCTGTCATTGTCGCCATTGGAGAAGATGAAGGCGCATCGCTCATGACAGTTGCACTCCTAAAGCAACTAAAAGTAAAACGTATCATTGGCCGTATCGTATCTGATTTACAGAAGACAGTTTTGGAAGCTATGGAGATCAATGAATATATCATGCCAGAGGAAGAAGCCGCAGAGCGATTGGCAATGCGGTTGGACAATATTGATATTGTTGATTCATTTAAGGTATCAGATCGGTATTCCATCGTAGAAACAAAGGTGCCACAGCGTTATGTTGGAATGACATTGCGGGAGGCCAATCTGACCAACCTTTATAAAATTATCGTATTGACAACAGTGAAGATTACAGAGACAATTAAGGACGGAATTACCAAGGAACAAAAGGAAGCATCTGGTATTGCCACCTCTGAAACAGTAATGGCAGAAGGTGACATCTTGGTTGTTTTTGGCGAATTGTCCAATATTAATAAGTTAATTCAAAAAGGAGAATAAAAATTATGTTATTAACAACAACAAGTATTATCGAGGGGCACCAGATCGATCGTTATCTGGGGATTGTTTCTTCAGAGGTTGTTCTTGGAGCGAATGCCATTAAAGATATGATGGCCGGTTTTAGGGATTTTTTTGGTGGTCGTTCTAATTCTTATGAGCGTGCATTTCAGGAAACCCGTGAGGCAGCATTGCGTGAGCTTGAAGACCGCGCTAGGGCGTTAGGAGCCGATGCTGTCGTAGGCGTTCGGCTGGATTTCCAGACTGTAGGAACAGGCGGAATGATGATGGTCGGGGCAACGGGAACTGCCGTTAAGATGAAATAAATCCAGATTGGCCCTAATTTTAATTAGGGCCTTTTTTGCAAAAGGCGTCTCATTTCATTTTCAGGAACTGTCGTTACGGTATTAATTAAGTGAGGAAATCGCGCGATTGGCCTTACACTTTCTGTGATCTTTTCTTTCTAGGATCAAGCGAGGCATATTTAATAGATTGGTCATAATTATAATTGTATATAAAAACAAATTTATCTAAGTTTGGCTTTTAAGACTTGTAAACAACCTAAGAGGATAAATGAAAAATTGGTTTAAGGTAAATTCAGCACATTTAATCGTTATTGCGCTATTCATTGTGCTCGTATTTTTTTATTTCACGCCCGTCTGGCAGGGAAAGACTCTTGCTCAATCGGATGTGGTGCAGGCGCAAGCTGGGCAAAAAGAATTATTTGACTATAAAGCCAAAGATGGGAAAGCTCCTATGTGGACGAATTCCATGTTTGGAGGAATGCCAACCTATCAGATCTGGCAAGCGAACGAAAATAACATCGGCACTTATATGCTGAAAGCCGTCAAATTTGTTTTTCCAAGCCCAATGGACACTGTGTTGTTTTATCTTTTGGGGGCTTATTTTCTTTTTAGCGTATTACGCATCAAACCCTGGCTCGCCGCGGTGGGCGCAGTGGCAATAGCCTTTACATCATACAACTTTATTTATATAGAGGCAGGACATATCACCCGGGCCAATGCTATCGCTTTTATACCGCCCGTCATCGCTGCGGTGATCATGTGTTACCGTGGAAGCAGGCTGTGGGGGCCGGTACTGCTGGCTTTATTTCTCTCTCTAGAGATCCGTGTCAATCACTTACAGACGACTTATTACTTGTTAATGGCCTTGATGGTATACGTTATTTTTATCTTAGTCGATGCGATCAAGCAAAAACAACTAAAGGAGTTCTTTATCGCCTCGGGGAGACAAGTGATTGCGGTTATCATTGCTTTGATGGTCAACGCTTCTATTTTATTGCCTACCTGGGAGTATAGTAAACTGAGTACACGCGGGCATGCCAACATTACAAAGGTCGATAATAACAATACAAAAGAAAAAGGACTTGATAAGGAATACGCTTACGAGTGGAGCCAAGGTGTCGGCGAGACCATGACCTTTATGATTCCTAATGCTTATGGGGGAGCAAGTGGTGGTCAATTGGATGAAAAGTCACATGTAGCCAAGTTCTTTATGGAAAAAGGGGGGGCATCTGCGGTTCAGGCAGGACAGATGGCGCAAGGAATGCCGACCTATTGGGGTGATAAGCGTTTTACTTCAGGGCCATGGTATTTTGGGGCTGGCATTTTCTTCTTGTTCATTCTGGGACTTGTCATTGTTAAGAACCGCCTAAAGTGGTGGATACTGACGACCACTGTATTAGCCTTGCTTTTGTCATTCGGAAAGAACTTTACACTGGTTTCGGATCTATTTTTTGATTATTTCCCGATGTACAACAAGTTTCGGGCCGTGGAATCCATCTTGGTACTCGTTTCAATTACAGTGCCGCTGATGGCTATTATGACAGTAAATGAGTTGCTAACACGGGCCAAAGAAATTCCAAACCTGGACAAGAAAGTGCTGTATACTTTTGTTGGTATCGGTGGAGTTTGTCTGCTGATCGGTTTGCTGCCGGATCTGTTCTTGAATTTTAGAAATGCCGGTCATAATAATTTAATAGAGTCTTTCACACAACAGATTGGTGATAAATCTTTTGCGACAGAGATGGTGAATCAACTGGTTTTGGACCGTAAAGATATCGCAAGTAAGGATGCCTATCGTTCCTTTGTTATTGTATTGCTCACATTTGGGGCTGTTTGGTTTTACCTCAAAAGGAAAGTCAGTGAAGGGGCATTATTGGGGATTTTGCTTGTCTTGTTCCTATTCGATCTGTGGAGCGTAGATAAACGCTTTTTGAATGATAAATCTTTTATGGAGAAGGGAGCGACTGCACAGCAGGTATTCCAGCAACGTGAGGTTGACCAATTGATCTTGATGGATAAAGACCCAAGTTATCGCGTCCTTGACCTGACAACAGATCCATTTTCTGATGCCCGTCCTTCCTATTACCATAAATCATTAGGGGGGTATCATGCCGCTAAATTAATGCGTTTTCAGGAAATCTTGGAGAATCAATTCAACGGAGCGCTCAATGAAGATGTGCTGGATATGTTCAATGTGCGTTACTTGATCACAACAGATCCTCAAAATCAATCGCAGCGTATCGTGAGACGGAGTACAGCGGCTGGCAATGCCTGGTTTGTGGATAAAATAACCTTTGTAAAAGGAAATGCGGAAGAAATGCAGGCGATCAGCTCTTTTGATCCACGTAAAGAAGCTTTTGTGAATCAACAGTATCAGAATGAAATCAAAGCAAAAACGTCCAGCTCGGCTACAACAGGGGAAATTAAACTGACATCGTACCATCCTGATAAAATGCAGTACGAATACACAGCTACCAATGACGCATTTGCGGTATTCTCTGAAGTTTTTTATGATAAAGGATGGAAGGCGTATGTCGATGGAAAAGAAATACCAATTATCCGTGCAGATTATTTGCTGAGAGCTTTACAGCTGCCATCAGGAACACATAAAGTCGAATTTATCTTTGATCCGGAATCACATAAGATGGGGAATCTTTTGACTTTAATATCATCGATTATCCTTGGATTAGGAATAGTGGCAGCAGCATATTTCTCGTTACGGGAGACAGAAAAAGAAACAGCTGCATAGCACAGCTGTTTCTTTTTTAAAGGTTGAAGCTTTAGAATAATTTGAGCTGTGGATCAGTTATTCTAAAGCTTTTTCTATGATGTGGTGTTGACCCGTATTCAAGCACCGCAGTCCGGTGTCTTACTGTCGGATAGCCTTTATTATTAAGCCAATCATAAGCGGGGTAATCCGAAGCAATATTGTCCATGTATTCATCTCGGTAGGTTTTAGCCAAGATGGAAGCCGCTGCAATAGAAAGATATTTGCCATCACCTTTTATGATGCACGAGTGGGGGATTTCTTGGTAAGGAATAAACCTGTTTCCATCCACAATAATATATTCTGCTTTTATCTGTAGCATATCCAATGCTTTATGCATGGCAAGATAACTGGCATTGTGAATATTAATGCGGTCTATTTCTTCCGCTGAGACACTCGCCACAGCATAGGCGAGTGCTTCCCGTTCAATAATCGGGCGCAATGCCATGCGTTTTTTTTCGCTTAGTTTTTTCGAATCGTTTAGAAGCTCATGATGGTAATCGGCAGGGAAAATTACTGCTGCCGCAAAGACCGGTCCTGCCAAGCAACCTCTACCTGCCTCGTCACATCCGGCTTCAACCTGTTGATCTTGATAATATGATAGTAGCATCTTTTATTCTGTAAATGAACGAAAGTACAAATAAAATTAGAGTTTTGCATTGTAACTTCTGTGTGAATAATGCCCTTTTACATTAATTAACACTAATAATCTCTTCTTTTGTAAAGATATTGAATGTGCTGTTGAGCATGGACAGCGGAGGAATGGGTTAAATAAAACAGGATCATTCAGTCAAGAATTTGTCAATTATAGAAATATAAAAATAAGTATTATGAGAGGCTTCATGCTTTTTTTGTTGAGTATGTTAACAGGATGCACCGTATATGGTCAGACGAGAAGTGTACAAGGAATGTTGAAAGACGATAAAAACCGCGTTATTGCGGGAGCAACAGTTAGGTTGACTTCAAAATTGGATTCCATGACTGCAGGTTCAAATATGGCCGGGATTTTCATCTTTGATAAGATCAAGGCAGATACATTTAAGATTACTGTTTCTAATTTAGGCTTTGAACGTTTTGAAAAAGAGTTCGGCTTTCCGAAGGGAGAGGTAAAATACATTATCCCAAGTCTGACTTTACAACAGAATTCTCAAATGCTTGAGGAAGTCGTTGTGGATGGGGTGCCGACGGTAGTTGTGAAAAGTGATACCCTAGAGTACACGATGAAGGACCTGAAATTACGTGATGGATCCGTTGCGGAAGATGCTTTAAAAAAACTACAGGGCGTGGAGGTGGATAAAGATGGTAATGTCACTGCTCAGGGAGAATCGGTGAAACGAGTGCGGATCAATGGTAAGGACTTTTTTGGTGGAGATGTAAAAACCGCCACTCAAAACCTTCCTGCCAATATTATCCAAAAAATGCAGATTATCGATGACTACGGGGACATGGCCAATATTACAGGAAATAAGAATGGCGATTCCGAAAAAGTACTGAACATTCAGATTGATCCTAAATACAACCAAGGTCATATGACGACACTCCGTGCAGGCTACGGTACCGAAGACCGTTATCAGGCAACAGGAATGTGGATGGGAATGCGCGAAGGCGAGCAGGTTTCTGTTCTCGGAAATTTAAACAACACCAATGCGCCCCTGTTTGATTTTAATACCACAGGTGGCGGTGCCCGGCGCGGCCAGGGTGGTGGTGGACGTCGCGGCGGCGGTATGTTTGGTGGCTCAGACGGTCTGACCAAAATAGGCTCCATCGGACTTAATTTTCGTAAGGATTTTTCGGATAAATTGACAGCCTATGGTAGCTATAGTTATAGCCATAGCAATAATACAACACTCTCGCAACGATATATTGTGAATGCAACGCCCGGTCGGTCGCAGGCGGATAGCGTAGATGCAAATTCAAATACCATTGGCGGAAATCATCGTTTTGAGGCAAACGTAGAGTGGAAGCCCACCGCGAAGGATTACATTAAGCTAGTGCCACAGTTTGGCTATGATGACGGGAATAATAATGCGATAACCAATTCTATTACTTATTTAAGTAATGTTTTGGATAATAAGCAAGTACTAACAACTGGAACAAATTCCACCGCGCCAAGGTTTGGGATCAGTGGTTTATATAACCGTAAACTGAATGACAAGGGACGTAACTTGTTTTTCAATTTCAATTACAATAATGCCAAAACAGATAAAGACGTAAATCAGATACTCGACAGGTATATTTACGACCCGTCCAATATCAACAAACCCATGAGTAACATTTACCAGCGTACGGTTCAGGATGCGCTCAATAAGAGCTGGAATGCCGGAGCTTCGGTAAATTATACTGAACCTCTATCCAAAAACGGAAAATTAGAGATAACCTATGATTTTAACAAAAATAAATACGACAATAATATCACTCAAATAGGTTATGATAAGGATAGCAGTATTATTGAAAACGCATTTGAAAATGCGAAGCTAAACCTTGACTATAATTATGACTATGCTTTTACAACGCATAAAATCGGAGCGAACTATCTCTTCAGCAATGATAAAGTGACGTACTCTGTGGGTGTGGCTGGTCAACCCTCCCAATTGACAGGATCAGCGATTAATTCGGGTGAGATTATTCCGATTTCCCGCAAGAATATGAACTGGATGCCGATCGCTCGTTTTGAATATAAATTTTCACGTCAATCCAATTTAAGCGTAAACTACTCTGGATCTCCGACAGAACCAGGTGTATCGCAAATATTGCCATATAATCTGAGCACAAGCTCGACAAATATTGTTTATGGAAATGCGAGTCTGAGTCCAGAATTTAACCACGATTTGAAACTACGATTTCGCAAAAATGACTTTCAGAAAGGAAACAATTTCTTTGTGTTCCTAAATGGTTCACTGGCAGACAATAAAATTGTTAGCTTAAACAAATCGTACTACGGCCCTATTCAACAAGATCCCACAACAGGAAAAATTGATTCGGCATTGATCTCAGAGACACGCTATTTAAACGAGACTGGAGATCGTCCGTATGCGATCAATTCATTTTATCATTATGGTAAATCCTGGAAAGAAAAAACCTTTAACGTGATGTTGATGGGGGGGATTTCAGTAAATAAAACCGTTGGCTATTCTTCAATTGATGAAAATGACAATATCGGACAGAAAAACGTCGCTCGTAATTTCGTCCTGACTCAGGGACTAATGTTCCGTTATAACCCCTCTGAGAATCTGGAAATCAATCCCGGGGTTCGTTACCAGTTTACACATACAGAAAATAGTCTGTTACAGCGAAATAGTGATATTCAGACTTGGACACCAACCTTAGTTGGTTCATACAATATTCTGAAGAATACTATTTTTGGCGCCGATCTCTCTAAATCTTTCAATCAGGGATATGGTCAGGGCTTGTCTTCCAATCCGTTCATTATCAATACCTATGTTGAACAAAGATTCTTAAAAGAGCAACGTGGGACATTACGTCTGCAAGCATTTGATTTATTAAATCAACAAACAAATCTGTCTCGTACGGTAGATGGCTTCTTAACTACTGATAGCCGTACCAACCGTCTCGGACGCTACTTTATGCTGTTATTTACGTATAAGTTCCAGAAATTTGCGATGGGTAATCCTGAAGGGGAAAATAGATTCCCAGGAGGAATGCGTCCACCACGTATGTAAATAATAACGATCTTATAACGAATAAAAGACGGTCATAGTGATTTCACTATGACCGTTTTGCATTTAAAAATACCTAGCTTTGCAGAAACAGATACGAAATGATTAAGTTTGATGAATTAGCAATTGGAGATATCCCGGCTATTGTAGCTATGATGGAAGAGTTTTATGCCATCGATGGGTACGATATCGACCGCAAGACAACGATTGATAATTTTGATCTTTTTGTTAATAACCCTCAACTTGGACAAGCTTGGTTGATTCGCAAAGGAGAAGATATTTTGGGTTATATGATCGTCGCTTATTTCTTTAGTTTTGAATTCAAAGGAAGAGTCGGGCTTCTCGATGAACTTTTTGTGGGCGAAAAAGCCCGGGGGATGGGGCTTGGAAAATTGGCCGTCGATTTTGTAACTTCCTACCTGGAATCAAAGAATTGTAAAATGATCTTGCTGGAAGTCGAGGAACATAACGAGCGGGCCATTCATCTGTATAAGAAAAATGGTTTTGCTTTTCACCCGCGCAAATTTATGCGTAAACACATCAATTAGAGAAATTTCATAAACTGAATGGAGTACGAAATCATTAGACTTTCAAATGGAATCCGTGTGGTATTCCAATATCAAAATTTGCCGGTAACCCATGTGTGTATGGTCATCAATGCGGGGTCAAGGGACGAATCGGAGGGTAAATTTGGGGTTGCTCATTTTATTGAACATCTTTTATTTAAGCGAACAGAGAAACGTTCAACGCAGCAGATTATCGATCATCTGGAGTCTGTCGGTGGTGACCTGAATGCTTATACCACAAAAGAATATACCTGTGTTCATGCCTCCATATTGCAACCATATCTCCACCGGGCGCTGGATTTATTTGAGGATATTTTCTTTCATTCTACTTTTCCCGAGGTGGAGATGGACAAAGAAAAATCGGTTATCGTTGATGAAATGGCTTCTTATTTGGATAGCCCGGAAGAATCCATCGTCGACGATTTTGAAGATCTCGTGTTTAAAGGCTCTGGTTTAGGACACAATATATTGGGACTTGAAGATCAGCTTTTAGCCTTGCAAAGGAATGATATCACAGACTTTATGCGCTCAAACTACGATACGCATGAGATGGTGATCGGTATCACAGGTAATTACAGTCTACGAGAGGTCGAGAAATTGTTGCATAAGGTCTTTGGAGAAATAGAGCAACATGCAATTTCACGTTCCAGAAATGATGTAAAACCAATTACAGCGCTGCAACTTGAGGTCCCCAAGCCCATTAATCAGGTGCATTATATGCTCGGATCATTGGCTTACGACTACCGTGATGAGCGCAAAACCGGCCTGTTGCTTTTGAATAATATGTTGGGCGGGATGGGAATGGGGTCGATTCTTAACCTCTCCATCCGGGAAAAATACGGGATTGCCTATACCATCGAATCCAATTACACGATTTTTTCAGATACAGGATTATTTAGCATCTATCTGGGAACCGATGAGGAAAAGGTTGAAAAAGCTAAAAGACTCGTATTTAAAGAGCTACATAAACTGTGTGAGCAGCCACTTTCCGAAATCAAATTGAAGAAGGCAAAGCAGAAATTTATTGGCCAAATTGCCCTGACGGAAGAAAATAGAATGAGTATGATTATTTCGGCGGCAAAGAATGTGATGGATTATGACCGCGTTATCTTATTGAATGAAGTGATCGAGAAAATACAACATTTAGATCGTACAAACCTTTTGGCGATTGCACAGGATGTATTTGATCCCCGGAAGATGTTGTCGTTGAGTTTTGTTCCGGAAGATTAATATTTGATAGAATTCTATATATTTGCGATTACAGTAATTCTTAAATATGAAACCGAGCTTGCAAGCTCTTATCAGCCATTAAAGAAAAAATATAACAGATGAAAACAGCATATGTATTTCCTGGTCAAGGAGCCCAATTTGTTGGGATGGGGCAAGACCTGTATAATTTAAATGAAGAAACAAAAGCTTTATTCGAGAAAGCAAATGATATTTTGGGATTTCGTATCACGGATATTATGTTTTCCGGTACGGATGAAGAATTGAAACAGACCAATGTTACGCAGCCTGCGATTTTTTTGCATTCTGTTATTTTGGCGAAAGCATTAGGCGACTCTTTTCAGCCAGACATGGTTGCAGGACATTCCTTGGGTGAGTTTTCGGCATTGGTTGCGGCGGGTGCTTTAAGTTTCGAAGATGGATTGAAATTGGTGTCCCAGCGTGCAAATGCCATGCAAAAAGCTTGTGAATTGCAACCTTCAACAATGGCGGCAATTTTAGGATTGGAGGACGCCATCGTAGAAGAGATTTGTGCTAAAGTGGATGATGTTGTTGTCGCGGCAAACTACAATTGTCCGGGACAATTGGTGATCTCAGGATCAATTGAAGGTGTCGATAAAGCCTGTGCCTTATTGACTGAGGCTGGAGCGAAGAGGGCACTAAAATTAAATGTTGGTGGTGCATTCCATTCTCCACTGATGGAATCCGCTAAAGTAGAATTGCAGACAGCGATTGAAGCTACGGATATTCTATCTCCGAGATGTCCAATTTATCAGAATATTGATGCGCAGCCACAAACGGAACCTGCTATTATTAAGCAAAATTTGATCGCACAGTTGACTGGGGCTGTTCGTTGGACACAGACTGTACAAAATATGCTCGCCGATGGTGCCACAGCATTTGTGGAAGTTGGTCCGGGAAATGTCTTACAAGGTTTAGTTAAAAAAGTGGATCGTCAGATACCAACTTCGGCAGCTTCTGTAACAGCTTAATAATTTTCTAGCTAAAACATATAAAGGGCCGATTATTCGGTCCTTTCTTGTATTTAAATCCCATAATGCGCTCTTCACAAAAAACAAATTATGGGTACATCTCCATTTGCCTTCTAATGGGAGCTGTGTGCTGCTAATTCAATTATACACCTACAAAAGATGTAATACTTGACTAATATCGGTTGCATTAACCAAGTAAGTGCAGAACTTAAGAGGGTATTCAGGTCTATTTATCCTTAAACATGCTATAGTGATCTTTCATGACTTGTAGAACGAAATCATTCGGGGTCATCTTTTCGGGATGTTTCACCTCCATAATTGTTTCTAAACGTTGAACTAAGGCGGTCAGTATGCCTACATCCCGTCTATCAAATGCAGTTTGATAGACATCTTTGATCGCATTGGCGTCTTTGTCGCTTAACTTGATGACCTGAGGAAACAAAATAGGATGATTTTCAAAAGTTTCCTCATAAATGGTATCGCTGAGCTTCAGACTGGGTTTCAAACTAATGACAGATGTTTCTCCGGCAATATCCCCAATACGCTGACCATGTTTGGAGAGCACAATTGAGGTAATTGCAATGCCGCCCATTGTCATCCATATATCGACGATTGATAAGGTCCAGCGGGATAGGTATTGATAAAAATCAGCGCGTGAACCATCAAGCTTCACCACTTTAATTTTCATAATCTTTTTACCAATAGTTTGTCCGCCGAATGCTGTTTCAGCAATTAAGGTATAAAAAAATGCGGGTAATGTCATTCCCATTATAATACCATAGAAAAGATAGGGGTCGCTGCTTGTGATATTTAATGCATCCAACAGAAACATACAAAAGAAAAAGTAACAGACAATAATAAAGTAATCAATGGCAAATGCGATCATCCTCGAACCTAGGCTAGCAAGATTATACTGGATTTTTACATTTTGTGCTGTGTTTATCTCAAGCTTATTCATATATTTGGTTTAGCCAGTTAAAAAAATTAATGAGAGAAGCATCATTTGTAGAACGAAATAAAGAAAAATGGACGTTAATTGAAAATAATTTGTCAATTAACATACAGGTAGATCCAGATGAATTGGCATCGAACTATATTGAGCTAACAAATGATCTTGCTTATGCGCAGACATTTTATCCCAATAGTAAGGTACGAAATTATTTAAATGAACTTGCTGTAACTGCACATCAAAAAATCTACAAGGATCGAAAGGCTTCCAATAGTAGATTCAAGTCTTTTATCAACGAGGAGATTCCACAGGCAATTTGGTCAATTCGTAGGCAGCTTTTTTATTCCCTATTGATTTTTGTTCTTGCATCAGCGATTGGCTTCCTTTCGGCGATGTACGATATAGATTTTATTCGGCTTATTTTGGGAGATTTTTATGTAGATTCCACCATAGAGAGCATTAAAGCAGGCGATCCTGCTGCAGTTTATGGTAAAGGAAGTAGTTTTGGATCAGCGATCTGGATTACAATCAATAATGTCCGTGTGGCTTTTATGGCTTTTGCTTTTGGGCTGTTTTTGAGTATCGGTACGGGCTATATATTGTTTAGCAATGGCATTATGTTGGGGGCATTCCATCAGATGTTTTTCCAATATGGTGTGATGGGGAAGGCTATGTCTGCGATATGGATCCATGGCACGATTGAAATTTCTGTGATTGTTGTCGCTGGAGGCTGTGGGCTTGCAATCGGAAATAGCATTTTGTTTCCCAAATCTTATACCCGGATGGCTTCTTTTGTTCAGACAGCAAAGACATCCATGAAGGTATTGGTCAGCACGATACCATTTTTTATCGTCGCCGGTACATTAGAAGGTTTTGTAACAAGATATTATAACGTATCTGTTTGGTTCAGTATATTCATCATACTCCTGTCATTGCTGGCAATACTATTTTTTTATGTTATTAACCCCTATCGGTTAGCAAAACGATATCAATGGAAGTAGATTTTGAATTTCAGAAAGAACGAAAGATAGGCGATTTTGTCCAGAGCTTTATTGATCTTTTTAAATTGATCTATAAACATTTTGTGACGACCATATTTGGGCTGTCTGCATTACCGCTAGCAGCAATAGCATTGGTATATTATTTCCTTTCTACAAAAATTACGTTCTCTGCACACAGTAGTTCATTTGAAGATATTGATGGATTTACCTGGGCTGCATTACTGATCATGGCTCTAATTGCGCTGGGATTATATGTATATGGAATTTCTATCGAATACTTTATTCTGCTGAAAGAACGTAAAAACACATTGTTCACAGGAAAGGAGGTCTTACGAAATTTTAGGGCAAATATAGGTAAGTATTTTATGTTCTTATTTGCGATGATCTTGGCTTTGATCGTTGTTTTTATACCACTCGCCATCGTTGCTGTAATCTCGGCATTTATCCCGTTTATCGGAAGCTTTGCAATTGGTATATTAATGTCAATGGTCGGAATTTGGTTATTTAGTTCGTTTTTATTTTATCGTGAAGGTTATTCAGATTTGGGAAGCTGTTTTACAGATGCTTATGTTATGCTGAGCAAAAAATTGATCCAATATGGTGTAGCGGCTTATATTGTCAATTTTATTTTCCAGATGGCTGTTATGATGATCTCTGTAATTCCTTTAATAATTGTTTCGCTGATATCTTATAATTTTTTGGGGATGGAAGCGGCCTTCTTTGATTCATCCTGGGGGAAATTACTGATGACCTTGGGCGGGATGTTTATTACTCTATTTACGTTATTTTTATATATGTCCGGTGTCTTGGCCAATGGGATAATTTACGAAACGGCCAAGGACCTCAAATTCGGGGAACGTATTTATGGGATGATTGATCAGATTGGAGGTGGAAATGAATAGGCTACTATTTGTTTTTTTCTTTGTATACATGCTTTCATTGAGCGCCTGTGATCCAAAACCGCGTGAGACAGATTCAGAAAGATATTCTGCAGATTCGGTGACTGTAGATTCTGTTGCATCCCTTTTGGATTCTGCTATGGTGGATTCCGTTGCGATGGCTAAAGCAGCGGATAGAAAAGATGACCTTTGGGATCCGCATTTATTTGATTCTATTCCTAAATATAGCCAAGAACGCGCTTTTAAGATGGATCCCTATCCGGAAATTATCAAACGATATGAGCGTGATGATTTTGTGTATTCTGAGAATATCAAAGATAAAATAAGTGTATTGCAACGTATCTTACAACGTATTTCGGAATGGCTCGGGGATATCATGCCGGATAATCCATATAAATTTAACAAAGAATTTGGTTATGTATTTGCCTTCCTGGCGTTAATAGCGCTGGCTTTTATGCTCTATAAGATATTATACAATAAAAACCAGTATTTCATTAAACATGAGTATGAAGCAGACGCTTTGGATACATTGGCGTATGTGGAAAGAAATTTGATGAACAGCGATCTCAGTCAGTATATTAGGGATGCTGTCGCGCAGAAAAATTATGCGCTGGGAATTCGTTACCTACAATTATTGAATATTCAAAAGTTGGCACAAGCAGGTTATATCAAATGGAAGCATAGTAAAACAAATGCAGAATTTGCGAATGAGCTCCAAGATAAGGATTTGCGTGTGGGCTTCGAGGAATGTACCCGGGTATTTGACTACGTCTGGTTTGGACAATTTGAATTAAAAGAGTCCGACTTTAGTCATTATGAACAACTGTTTAACCAATATCAAAATCAAATTAAATGAAAGGATCAGTAAAATTTGGATTGATATTGCTGGGAGCTGTTTTGCTACTGATTGGCGTCATTGATATGACGAGCAAGAAACCAATAATTTGGGATCGAACTTTCGATGCAAAAGATAAAAATCCTTTTGGAGCCTATGTGCTCCGGCAGGAATTAAAGTATATAATTGATCAGCGCAATGTAGATGTCAAGCGCCCGCTCTATGAATACCTGGATAGTACAGAGGGAACTGCAATGAATCTGCTGTTTTATACCTCGTATTTTTCCTTGGGTGAAGCAGCCAGCAATAAATTACTTGACTATGTGTCTCAAGGGGGGAAAGCAATGATTATCGCTGAAACGATTGACTATACTCTTTTGGATTCCCTAAACATAAAAGTGGAGGATTTCTATGGTTACAAGAAAGGTGTTGATATTAAAAGTCATTTAAGAGTGAAGCTGGCCAATGAGAATATTAAAATTCATTATGCTAAATCGGACTTAAGCGAGGTGTTTAGTAAATTGCCAAAAAATGCGACTATTTTAGGGGGAATTACTTATCAAGATTATTTATTACCTAATTTCGTCGAAGTGAGCGTTGGTAAAGGTCGACTTTATCTACATTTGACTCCCGATTTATTTGGCAATTATTATTTACTGAACTCCGCTTCTCAATATGCTTATGCTGCCAAAGCATTATCATATTTAAACGATAAACCGATTGCCTGGTATGATTTCAAGGCGAATATGGATCAATATCGTACTCCATTGCGGGTTTTATTGACCAATGAAGGATTACGACAAGCTTGGTATGTGCTGTTGGGGGGACTTATTCTTTTACTTGTGTTTAAGAGTAAAAGAGAACAGCGTGCGGTGGCGATTGTCAAACCGGAGCCGAATCTTTCCAAAGAATTTTGTGAAACAATTGCGACTTTATATTATGAAAACGGCACGCCGGGCAATATGGTTGATAAAAAAATAGATTATTTTCTGCACGACCTTCGGAGCCGTTTTCATATGGATACACTGGAGTTAAGAGAAAACGGGTTCTGTGAAGAATTGGCTGAGCGGTCAGGTGTTCCACTTGCTGAAACACAACAGCTCATTGGGTTAATAATTCGAATGCAGGGAACACAAATGCACGACTTGACCCAATTAAGACAGATCAATGAAATTATAGAAGATTTTAAACATAAAGCAAAAATGATATGAGTGACTTCGATAAATATATATCTTTTGAAAACCGAATTGATATATCGGGTTTATATGAAAAAATGGCTCAGGTAAAGTCGGAGGTAAAAAAAGTTATTGTAGGACAGGATCAATTGATTGATATGTTATTGATTTCGATTTTAGCGTCCGGACACTCTTTAATAGAAGGGTTACCGGGTGTCGCGAAGACTTTATCTGCAAAATTAATTGCCAAAACAATCAGTAGTGACTTTAAACGGATTCAGTTCACCCCAGATTTGATGCCTTCAGATGTGACCGGGTCATCTATTCTGGATCTAAAGAGCAATGAATTTGAATTTCGCAAAGGGCCGATTTTCGCTAATATTGTTTTGATTGACGAGATCAACCGTGCTCCTGCGAAAACGCAGGCCGCGCTTTTTGAAAGTATGGCAGAGCATCAAGTTTCGGTCGATGGAAATACCTATCTCTTGCCTGTTCCATTTATAGTTTTCGCTACGCAAAATCCCATCGAGCATGAAGGAACTTATCGTTTGCCTGAAGCGCAGTTGGATCGTTTTCTATTTAAGATCAATGTGGATTATCCGGAACTTCAGCACGAATTGGAAATTTTGAAGGAGCATCATGCACAAAAAGCATCAAATAAAGAGGATCAAGTTGGCAGTGTGGTTTCGGCGGAAGAGATTTTCTCTTTTCAGCGTCTGATCAAATCAATTTTTGTACATGACGAATTGTTAAATTATATTGCTCAGGTGATCATAAAAACACGTACCAATCCGAGCTTAACTTTGGGGGCTTCGCCGAGGGCTTCTATTGCGCTACTGGAGTCGTCCAAAGCATCTGCGGCGTTGAGCGGACGAGATTTTGTGACACCCGAGGATATTCGAAGAGTGGCTGCTGCGGTATTAGGTCATCGGGTCATGTTGACTCCCGAGCGAGAAATGGAAGGCTTTACAACGACTTATGTGATAGATCAAATCATTAATTCGGTAGAAATTCCAAGATAATGGCGAAAATAAAGCAGCTCTTTCTGACCAATCAGTTTTTCTATTCCTTGTTGGGAATAGCGATGTTCTTTGCAATCTCTTTTTTTATGAGGGGATTGTTTACTGTTGCATGGATTGTGTTTTGGCTGTGGCTGGCGGTATTGATTTTTGATTTCATTGTATTATTCTCCGGCAACGGACGTGTCGAAATTACAAGGATATATCCAGAGAAATTATCCAACGGCGATGAAAATCCGATGAAATTAATGATCAATTCCTTTTATCCATTTCCTGCTTCCATCGAAATCTTGGAAGAATTTCCGATACAGTTGCAGATACGGAACAATGAATTTTTTACGCGTTTGTCCGCATATCAAAGCACTGAAATTTCTTATTTGATGCGACCAACGCAAAGAGGTATATATGAGTTTGGCCGATGTATCACTCTGGTGAAGCGGTTTGGGTTTTTTAAGAGAAGGTTTTTAACCAATCAGGCGCAGCAGATTCCCTGTTATCCATCATATATTCAATTGAGGAAGTATCAGCTTTTGGCGACGAGCAATAGACTTAATGAATTAGGAATAAAGCGTATCCGTCGCATTGGCTCAGCCATGGAGTTTGATCACGTCAGGGAATATGTTCAGGGGGATGATTATCGTCATATGAACTGGAAGGCTACAGCGAAGGTCAAAAAGTTAATGGTCAATCAATATGAAGAGGAAAAATCACAACCGATCTATTCATTTATAGATTTGGGGCGCGCTATGCGAATGCCTTTTGATGGGCTCACATTACTGGATTATGCAATCAATGCATCATTAGTTCTTTCAAATGCGACAATATTAAAACAGGACCGAGCCGGATTGTTGACTTTTTCGAAAGATGTGAATGTGTTTATACCTGCTGAAAAGAGAAATAACCAAATGCTCAAGATTTCGGAAGCGCTATATCAAGTGACTACAAACTTTGAGGAACCTGAATATGGCAAACTTTATAGCTATGCAAATGCTCATATCAATAAGCGCTCGCTGATCTTTCTCTATACTAATTTTGAGACACTAGACTCCTTGAGAAGGCAAATGAATTACCTTTCCATGCTAAACCGGAGCCATATCATTGTTGTTATTGTCTTCAAAAATGTTGAAGTAGAAAATTTAGCCAAAAGCGCTCCGAAAAAGACCATCGAAATCTATAACCAGATCATTGCAGAGAAATTTATCTACGAGAAACAGCTTATTGTGCAAGAGCTCATCCGCAATGGATTTCAAACGATCTATACTGCACCCGAAAATTTAACGATCAACTCAGTCAATAAATATTTGGAGATAAAAGCACGCGGGCTTATTTAATGATGGAAGTATCTTTGACCATGACTTTCGTCCAAAAATGCTGATATTTTTCGATTGCTTTCAGGTGAATCGGGTGTGTTTCGTATATAGTGATATCTTTAAGGTCCTTGAATGTGACAATCAATGTATAGTCAAAGCTATTATCAACAACTGCTCGCGCATTTGTCGGTGCTGGAATGCCATAATTGAGTGTTTTGATCGTGTCAATTTTGCGGAGTTCTTCAAAGAAACCGACAAAATCCTTTTTATCTTTTTCACTGATATCTTTCTTCAGCCAAAAATTAACAACATGAATAATTGTATTGGGGGGCAGGTCATTATCTGACTGCGTTGGATTTGCCCATGTGGGTGCGGTGACGAGCACCATAGGTGCAAATAAAAAATTGCGTCTTTTCATTGATGATACGGTTTAGAACCATTAAGGTACAAAAAAAGAGATACATTTCTTGCATCTCTTTTTTATTTTATTAGCTAGTCCTTTATAGACCGAACTCTTCTTTTACTTTTTCGATATAGTCCAATTTTTCCCAAGTGAATAATTCGACCTCGATTTGTTTCTTTTCTCCCGTGGAACTTTCAAATTCTTTCGTTACTTTTCTTGGAGTTCGTCCCATGTGACCGTAAGCTGCAGTCTCTGAATAGATTGGATTTCTTAAACCAAGACGAGTTTCGATACCATAAGGAGTCATATCAAATAGATGAGCTATTTTATCAGCAATCTGACCGTCTGTGAGATTTACTTTGCTTGTTCCATAGGTGTTCACATAAATACCCATTGGGTCTTTTACGCCAATTGCGTAAGAGATCTGAACAAGGATTTCATCTGCTACACCCGCCGCAACGAGATTTTTGGCAATATGACGGGTAGCATATGCCGCTGAGCGATCCACTTTTGACGGATCTTTTCCTGAAAAGGCACCGCCACCATGGGCACCTTTACCTCCGTACGTATCAACAATGATCTTCCGGCCAGTAAGCCCTGTATCGCCATGCGGCCCCCCGATAACAAACTTACCTGTGGGATTGATATGAAATTTAATCTCATCATTGAATAACAGCTGAAGCTCCGGCTTCAGTTGTGCCTTTACGCGAGGGATTAAGATTGTTTTGATATCCTGCGTAATCTTGTCCAACATGACCGGTTCGGTGGCGAAGTCATCATGTTGTGTAGAAATGACAATGGTGTCAATTCTTTTTGGTTTGTGGTCATCACCATATTCCAGGGTTACTTGTGACTTCGCATCCGGACGTAGATACTGTATTTCATTGTTTTCCCGACGCAGTTCTGCTAGCTCATATAAAAGGCGGTGGGAAAGATCCAAGGCTAAGGGCATGAAGTTGTCCGTTTCATTGTTGGCATAACCAAACATGATGCCTTGATCACCAGCCCCCTGCTCTTGTCTTGTTTTGCGGTCCACGCCCTGATTGATATCTGCAGATTGCTCATGGATTGCGGATAATACACCACAAGAATTTGCTTCAAACATATATTCAGACTTTGTGTAGCCAATTCTTTGAATAACAGAGCGGGCTATTTTCTGCACATCTAAGTAGATGTTCGATTTAACTTCACCAGCGAGAACGACCTGTCCAGTCGTTACCAAAGTCTCAATAGCAACACGTGAATCTTCATCCCATGCTAAAAAATTGTCTATTAATGCATCTGAAATTTGATCCGCAACTTTGTCTGGATGCCCTTCAGAAACAGATTCTGACGTAAATAAATAAGCCATGCCTTACGTAATTTTAATATTGGATTTGCGCTAGAAATGAAATAACAGCAAAGTGATAAGAGCCGTGATAGCGAAGGGTTTTTAGCACTTTTTTACTGTGGTTGCAATCTCCTTGTCGTTGCTTGTGTAGGCAACAGCACGCAAATCAGTCCACATTCTATTTTTTGTTGCGACAAAGCTACAATACTTTGTGGGATATTTAAAATCAAATTTGTCTTTTAATTTTAAAAAGAGTAGGAAGCGATGCTAAAGCCGTACAAAGATTACATTATTTTAAGAAATTGGTAATTTCCGTTATCTTTGGATATGTCAGAACGTAAACAAATATTGTTTGTTATTAACCCTATTTCAGGAGGAAAGCGTAAAACGTCTTTTAAGAAGCAGGTATTGGATGTGCTGGATTTGCAGAAATTTGATCCTACATTTCAGCAAACTGCAAGGCCCAATCACGCTTATGAAATCGGTTTGCAGGCCGTTCAGGAAGGATACGATGCGGTGATTGCGGTGGGTGGAGATGGAACGATCAATGAGCTGGGGTCTGCTTTAGTTGGTTCAGGCATACCCTTGGGTATCATTCCGGAAGGATCTGGTAATGGTCTGGCACTCTACTTAGGTATCCCGATGAATGAAGCTGCAGCTATCCGCCGTATAAATCGTTTTGAATCTATAGAAGTTGATTGTGGTGTTATCAATGACCGACGTTTTTTTAATATAGCGGGACTCGGATTTGATGCATCGGTGAGTGAAAACTTTGCCAACGAAAATATCCGCGGTCCATTGGGCTATATGAAATCTGTTTTTAATGTGCTGAGCAAATACCAGCCGGCGCATTATAAATTAACGATAGATGGAAAAGTCTACGAACGACAGGCCTTTATGATCAGTGTCGCCAACTCGCCCCAGTATGGGAATAATGCTTATATCGCACCGCAAGCTTCGGTCAACGATGGCATATTGGATGTTTGTATCGTGCACAAGTTCCCTTTATATATCCTACCAAAAATGATTTTTCACCTATTTAATAAATCCGCGGATCAGTCAAGCTATGTTGAGATCATCCCGGGCAAGAGTATTGAAATTGAGGTAGATACGACGTCGCCGGTACATGTGGATGGCGAGCCTATCGAACTTGGCGATAAGCTAAATATTTCGATTATGCCAAAGGCGATAAAAATTATTTGTTAAAATCATGAGTAAAAATAAGAAACAGTCTTACGAAGGCGTTGTATATTCAACGGATGATAGTTTTAACTATCAGCTTGCCGATCTTTTTCAGGAAGCGGAGACATTACCTGTCAACCAGCAGAACCTTAAAGTGCAGCTTGACCGCAAAATGCGGAAGGGCAAAGTTGTGACCCTAGTTACGGGTTTTATAGGACAAGCGGAAGATCTGGGGGCCTTGGGTAAATTCCTGAAACAAAAATGTGGAGTAGGGGGGACGGTGAAAGACGGGGAAATTGTTATTCAGGGTGAATTTAAGCAGAAGATCTATGATTTGTTACTTAAGGAAGGGTATCGGGTGAAATTAGTTGGTGGTTAAACAACTATATCTGTGTGAATTATAGTAAATCTAATGGGTTGTTTATTAGGTGGATATGACAAAGAATAAACGGAGTCATTTATCAGGAAATATGAGTAATCACTTACTTTTTGTCGCTTAAAATCCTCGTTTTTCTTGCATATCAAAAAAAAAATGGTTTTCATTGTAAAATAATTATTGCTAATAAGCGATTTAGCTGATGGTAATAATGATTATATACGGGAACTGCTGAGAAAAATGACACCATTGGATGGTGTATTCAGTTTGAAAAAACAAATTTGATTTTTTACATATATTTGAGATGAATATTTTAAATTTGACATTAAATATTAAATTTGCTTTGCAAAATTGATTTCGAAAGCGAATAAGAGTGCATATAATTTAAACAACATTATATATTTAAACAACAGTAAAAAACTAAAAATTAGAAAAATGGCAAACGCACCTAAAACTGCTGCAAAACAAGAGAGCAACAACGGAGGATCTTTCTTTGCTCAAGCTGCAATCATCATCTGTTTCATCGTGGGTTTCTGTGTATGGAAATTTGTGATGGGTAATCCGACTAACTTCGTTGACAACAATCCTGAAAATGCTCCAAATCCAGGTAACTACTTAGGAATGGTTTACCATGCTGGGGCTATCGTACCTGTTTTGCTTGGTTTATTCTTAATGGTTTGGGTTTTCTCGGTAGAACGTTTAATCGTTATCAACAAAGCTTCTGGTACAGGAAACGTTGGAAACTTTGTTAGAAAAATTCAATCTTTGATTAATGGTGGAAACATCGATTCAGCTATCGCTGAGTGTGACAAACAAAAAGGTTCAGTTGCAAACGTAGTAAAAGCTGGTTTATTGAAATACAAAGCCGTATCAGCTGATGTTAATGTCGATACTGAAAAAGCTACTATTGCAATTCAGAAAGAAATCGAAGAAACTACAGCATTAGAAATGCCGATGTTGGAGAAAAACTTAAACGTAATCGCAACTTTAGTTTCTATCGGTACATTATGTGGTCTATTAGGTACAGTAACAGGTATGATCAAAGCCTTCTCGGCGTTGGCAACCGGCGGTGCTCCAGATTCAGCTAAATTAGCAAACGGTATCTCTGAGGCCTTGATCAATACAGCTACGGGTATCGCGACTTCAACATTCGCTATCGTATTGTATAACATCTTTACTGCAAAAATCGATAAATTAACTTACTCTATCGACGAAGCTGGTTTCTCAATCGTACAAACATACGCTGCAAACCACAAATAAGAACTGTGATGAAAATTTTTGATTTTATTTTATGGAAATCAAAAATCAAAAGCATCATAGATTAGAAGATTGAGTTTAATTAATTTAAAAAGAAGAATTAAAAATGGGTAAAGCAAAAGTAAAAAGAGCCAGTACGTCGATCGACATGACAGCGATGTGTGACGTATCGTTCTTGCTGCTTACGTTCTTCGTATTAACGGCGACAGCGCGCCAACCGGAAGCATTGACGGTGGATACCCCAGCATCAACTACGAAAGATAAATTACCTGACTCTAATGTGGGTATGATTACAATCGGTGATGGTGGAAAAGTTTTCTTCGGAACGACAGATCAACAGGTTCGCGTGAAAGCATTAGAAAGAATGTCTGCAAAATATGGCATTGGCTTTTCACAAGAAGATTATGATCATTTCAAACTGATGGAAAACTTTGGTGTACCAATGTCTAAGTTGAAAGGATTATTGGCTTTGGACGCAGGTAAACGTACAGAAAAAGGTGTACAAACTGGTATTCCGATTGACAGTACAGAAAATACTTCCAATGAGTTGTATTACTGGGTTCAAAACACACGTTTAGCAGCTGAAGAGGTAAATAAGGAAAAGGAATCATCGGACAAGAACTTTGTTCACCCGGGGCCTTTGAAAATTGCGATCAAAGCTGATGCGAATGAAAAATATCCTTCTGTAAACCAGGTTATTGAAACATTGCGCAATCAAAAGCAAAACAAATTTAGTTTCATCACTGGTATGCGTGCTGAGGAAAAATAATTGACGATTTAATAAGAACAAAAAATGGCAGAATTAAATCAGGATAGTGGTAAAAAAGGCAAAGGCGGGAAAGTTCGGTCCAAGAGAAACGGCGGTAAGGTCGACCTTACAGCCATGGTGGATTTGGCTTTCTTATTGATTACCTTTTTCATGTTGACCACATCTTTAAATAAACCACAAGCGATGGACGTGGCGATGCCAGATAAAAATAAAGTTAAGGATGAGCCTCAGCCCGATTTATTGACAGCTGATAACCGTTCATTGACAGTTTTATTGGGATCTGATAACAAAGTCTCTGTGATTTACGGACAAGTAAAAAATCCTATCGAAGGACCAACGACTGTTGGTTACGGAGCTGATGGTATTCGCAAGGTATTGATGGAGAAGAAAGCCTATGTACCGCGCGTTGCTGGCGGTAAGGATTTGATCGTTATCATTAGACCGAGCGATAAAAGCACGCAACGTAACTTGGTAGATATTCTTGACGAAATGAAAATCGTTGATATCAAACGTTACATGATTGCTAAAATCAGTCCAGAAGAAGTGGAGGTTTTAAAACGTGATAATATCTACAATGATTAATCATTATTAGATAGCACGATAAAGTATAAAAATATGATAGGGTCAAAATTAGATATTTTTAAGAAAGAATGGCTTGAAGTCGTTTTTCAGGGACGTAACAAGGAATACGGCGCGTATGAGCTACGTAAACTTGCCCCTAAAGCGACGAATAGAGGACTTCTTGTCGTTATCGGCGTAGTGGTTCTTGCCAGCCTTCTTCGTCTTTTCGGAGATAAAATTTTTCCGAAGAAACCTGTTGAAGCACCTCCGGCAGTAACAGAAGTTACCTTGGAAGACCTTGAAGAGATCAAACCGCCAGAACCACCAGAAGAGGAGCCGCTTCCACAAGAACCGGAAGAGAAACCTCAGCAAGTGGCGATGGATGTGCCAAAAGAGGATTTGATTCGTTTTCCTGAGCCAAAAGTAGCTCCTGCTAATAAAGTTGTGGAGGAAGTTGCTTCTCAAGAAGAGTTGAAAGATCCAAATAAAACACCGGCACGCATTACGTTGAAGGGTAGTCCTACAGGTACTTCAGTAGCACGTGGTGAGTTTGGTTCGAAGAAACAGGACGGTGGAATCACTGGTGTTTCAAAGGGTGATCCAAATGGTGATCCAAATGGCGATAAAATCTTTACGGCAGTAGAGGTGAATCCAGAGCCAATTGGAGGTATGAAAGCGTTTATGTCATGGATTTCTTCTAACTATGATTATCCTCAAGCGGCATTAGAAAATGGAATCAACGGTGTTGTGGAAGTTTCTTTCGTCGTGGAAAGAGATGGTAGTTTGACTGATATCAACGTAAAACGTGATTTGAAATATGGTACGGGAGATGCAGCTGTTAAGCTGTTGAAAAAGGCTAAAAAATGGAAGCCAGGTATTCAAAATGGTCGTCCAGTTCGTGTCGCTTACACCTTGCCAATTCGTTTGAATACTATTCAAAATTAGAATGACAGATTTTAATTCGAATAATAATTCTAATTATAGACAGAAATCGCCTTTAAAGCGATTTCTGTCTATTTTAGGACTATTTATGTTTGCCTTTTATTTTGTTTTGGGTCTACTGATTATTTTTTGGGATAATTTTCCCATTGAGATAAATCCGACGTACAAAACAGTTTTTGGCGTTGTATTGATTCTCTATTCTTTTATGCGGTTTGTACGACTTTGGCAAAACAATTTTAATTAGCAGCTGGCGCTCTTTTTAATTTTAATCAACTCTCTTCAAAAATTAAACTATTCATTTATTTTAATTGTCTTATTGTATGATGTATCGTATGAGAAAATATAGTATAATTCCTGTGATGCTTGTTCTCTGTGCAGGGTTATTTCAATCTTGTAAAGACAAGTCGAAGAGCAAAAGAGAGAGTGAGGATATCCTAACCGGCAAATTGCCCGTCTTGGTCGATCAGACATTATTGCCGGTCATCAAAGAATCCGCTGATGTATTTGAGAGTTCCTATCCGAATTCCAGCCTTGAGCTTATGGTACGACCAGAAATAAAAGCGGTCAATGCATTGCTGGCAGATTCTGCCTATGTTATTGTGTTAACCAGAAAGCTAACGGATAAGGAGGGCGACTATTTTAAGAAGCGCGGTATTCAGCCTAAAATTTTCCAGATGGCATCCGACGCTGTTGTATTAATCAATAATCGTAGCAGTGCTGATACTATAATGTCCCAAAAGAACGTTAAGTCTTTGTTGGAGGGTAATTTAAGTGGCCAACGTTTGATTTTTGACAATGCGAATTCAAGTACGCTGCGTTTTTTAAAGGACTATTATAAATTGGATAAAATTGATCCAAAGGCCATTTCAGCCATGAAGGATAGTGAGGACGTAATGAGGTATATCAGTGAGAATACAAATTCTGTGGGCGTTATCGGTTATAATTGGTTTTTAAAAGCTGTTGAAAAAAATTCGCAATTATTGGAGAAAATTCGTACATTGAGCATTGAAAATGTGGGTGAAGGAGAGTCTAAAGGGCTTTTTTATAAGCCATCACAGTCAACCATAGCGGACGGAGTGTATCCGTTCATACGACCGGTTTACATCATGAATTATCAACCAAATATGGGTTTGGGCTTAGGCTTTAGCGCATTTTTGACAGGAGATCGCGGACAGCGCATTGTATTAAAAGCGGGATTGGTCCCTGAAACAATGCCCGGACGAGAGATCATTATTAGAGATGAGAGTTATATTAAATAGATAATAAATAGTACAAAAATAGATTATGACAAACAGTAAATTATTATTTAGTCTTTTATTGGCTGGATCTGTGGGCACAATAAGTGCGCAGAGTTTGAAAGATGCTAGAGCAGCCATCGAGGCTGAAAACTATGGTAAAGCGAAAACTATTCTTCAACAATTAGTGACTAAGCAACCTAAGAATGGAGATAATTATTTCTATTTGGGTCAAGTTTATTTGGTAAACGACAGAGCGGACTCTGCCGCTGCGATTTTCAACCAAGGTTTGACTAATGATCCAAAAGCGACTATCAATAATGTCGGATTAGGCTATGTTGACTTATTGAAAAAAGATAAAGCTAGTGCAGAATCGAAGTTTGCTTTAGCAACAGCAAAGTTAGGTAAAAAGGACTACGAGCCATTATTGGAAATCGGTCGTGCATATATTAATACACCAGAACCGGATTATGCGAAAGCTTTGGAATATTTGACACAGGCGAAAGCAAAAAATACCAAAGATATTGCTATTCCTTTAGCTTTAGGTGATGCATACCGTGGATTGAGAGAAGGTTCATTAGCTTATACAAGCTATGGGGATGCTATGGATATTGATCAAAATTCGGTTAAAGCCAAAGTTGGTCAGGCAATTATCGTTCGAGGCGCTCAAGCCTATGATGAGGCTGTAACACAATTGGAAGCAATTGTTGCTGAAACTCCTACTTATGCACCTACTTACCGTGAGTTGGCTGAAACGTATTATCAATGGTCGAAAATGCCTGGAACGACTGATGAAAAATATGTTGAACTGAACAAAAAAGGTGTTGAGCAATACAAGAAATATTTGGAAGTAGCTGGTGATAATACACTAGAAGCAAAAATTCGTTATGCTGACTTCTTGGTTTACGCGCGTCAATATGACGAGTTGAAAACAGTTTCAGAAGAATTGGCTAAAAATCCATCGATAGATCCAAAGATCTATCGTTACTTAGGTTATATTGCGTTCCAAAAATCAAAGGATTATCCAAAAGCGTTAGAGTATTTAAATCAAATGTTTAGCAAGATGGAGAAAGATCGTGTTATTCCTTTGGATTATATGTATCTGGGTATGGCTGAAATTGCTACTAACAGTCCAAAACCCGCTACTCCAGCCGCTGGCGCAGATAGCACAGCTGCCGTGGCAGCTCCAGTTCTGACTCCTGAAAACGAAGCTAATATTCAAAAGGGAATTGCAAATATTAAAAAAGCGATCGAAGGCGATAAAGAGCTGTTGGGAGAGGTTGCAGAGCTAGCTTTTGCAAAATATCAGGAGCAAGAATTACAAACCGCAGTTTCACTATTTGGACTTGTAGGTGAGTATAAAGATTCTCCTTATTACTTCGATTCGCACTATTACGCTGGTGAGGGTAGCTATCAAATTGGTTTCAAAAAAGATACTCAAGCGAAAGATGCTGAAGGGAACTATGTTAATCAAGATTTGAGAAATCAAGCTATCGCTGATTTTGCTAATGCGCAAAAAGAGCTTACGATCATTGAGACAACTGACAATAAAGAGGCTCAAGATAAGTATTTAGTTAATGCGTTATATTATAAAGCTTTTTCAGCTTTGGGCTCTGATGATATGGCACAGCCAAAAGGAGACTTCGTGGCGGCATTCCAAAAATTGATTGATACAATCAACCAAAGAGGCACACAAGAAAAGAATAAAGCGTACTTAGTGGATGGTTATACTTATATTGGTCTTTTCCATTATTTGAAACAAGATACAGCGAAAGCAAAACAAAACTTCCAAAAGGTAGTGGAGATTGATCCTACTAACGAGGATGTCAAAGGATACTTAGAAGCTTTAAAATAAGCTTAACTAAAATGATTCTAAATTAGGCGCAGATCGTACGATCTGCGCCTTTTTTGTTTTGATTTTAGTCACGGAATCTCTATATTTAAAGACAGTTACCAATATAAATTTTGATTGAGATGGAGCACGCCAATAGTATGCCGATAGATTACTTACCTATATTCATACAGCTTATCGTAGCGGTAGGATTCGGAGTAGGTACCATAATTATCACACACCTTATCGGGCCGAAAGTTAGGACAGAAAATAAGCTCGGAGCGTTTGAGTCTGGTGTTGAAGTCGTAGGAAACGCGCGGCAACCCTTTTCCATTAAGTATTTTTTGGTGGCAATCCTGTTTGTCATTTTTGATGTTGAAGTTATTTTCATGTATCCATGGGCTGTCAACTTTAGAGAAATGGGCTTTCAGGGCTTGATCGAAATGTTTATTTTCATGGGATTGCTCTTGTTGGGCTTTATCTATGTCATTAAGAAAAAAGCATTAAACTGGGACTAAGTTGTCCTGTAACATTGGCTGTAATGGTCAATTGTACTTAAACCTTATAAATCGTCTTTTCATGAGTGATATAAAATTGGCAGAAGCTCCTCCGGGAGTAGAAGGTGCGGGATTCTTTGCGACAAGTTTGGATAAAGCGATCGGATTGGCGCGTGCAAACTCTTTGTGGCCTTTGCCTTTTGCGACATCCTGTTGTGGTATCGAATTTATGGCTACGATGGGTTCCACCTACGATTTAGCCAGATTCGGGGCAGAGCGGCCTAGTTTTTCCCCACGTCAGGCGGATATGTTGTTAGTGATGGGAACTATTGCAAAGAAGATGGCTCCTGTCTTGAGACAGGTATACGTGCAAATGGCCGAGCCGCGTTGGGTGATTGCAGTGGGGGCCTGTGCTTCCAGTGGCGGGATCTTTGATACCTATTCTGTGTTACAGGGTATCGATGAGATTATTCCTGTGGATGTTTATGTGCCCGGTTGTCCTCCTCGGCCCGAGGCTATTTTGGATGGTGTATTGCGCTTACAGGATATCGTTAAAAATGAGTCCTTAAATAGACGAAATACGCCTGAATATAGGGCGCTATTAGAAAAATACGGTATACATACTAATAAATAGAGGATGGAGAGCAGTTTTTTATTGGAGAAACTCCAAGGAAATTTCCCGGCAAAGATTGTAGAAATTCCAGATGCACATAATTTATTGACCATCCTTGTCGATGCCGAGGATATAATAGATGTGTTGCGCTTTCTGAAGTCGGACCCCGAGTTACAGTTTATTCATTTAACTGATATCACTGCGGTACATTTTCCCCATTTAGAGAAAGAATATGCCGTTGTGTATCATGCACATAGTTTGATTCACAACATTCGGATACGTGTAAAGGTGTTTTTGTTTGGTCCAAATCCCGAAATTCCAACTGCTACAGTTGTTTGGAAAGGGGCAAATTGGATGGAGCGTGAGACTTATGATTTTTTTGGTGTAAATTTTATAGGTCATCCGGACTTGAGAAGAATCCTAAATGTTGACGATATGGAGGTGTTTCCAATGCGGAAGGAGTATCCCTTGGAAGATCCAAATCGAGTAGATAAAAAAGATTTGTATTTCGGCCGTTAATTTATATGATATGAGCGATTTTATAAGCAAGATAACTTCTAATCAGCCTATTTTCGATGATAATGATCCGCAGGATGAGCTTATCACCCTTAATATTGGCCCCACACATCCGGCTACTCATGGCGTATTCCAGAATGTAGTTCAGATAGATGGGGAGCGAATTGTGAGTGGTGTTTCTACGATAGGGTATATCCACCGAGCTTTCGAGAAAATCGCTGAACATCGGCCTTTTTATCAAATTACTCCATTAACGGACCGTTTAAATTATTGTTCGGCGCCCATTAACAACATGGGTTGGCACATGACCGTTGAAAAACTGTTGAAAATCGAGATACCAAAACGGGTGCAATATATGCGGATTATCGTGATGGAGCTTGCTCGTATCGCCGATCATATCATTTGTAATGGAATTTTGGGGGTAGATACAGGGGCTTTCTCAGGTTTTTTGTATGTGATGCAGGAACGTGAATTTATCTATGAGATTTTCGAAGAGATCTGCGGTGCACGTCTAACAACAAATATCGGCCGTATTGGCGGATTTGAACGGGATTTTAATGCCGTTGCTTTTGATAAGATTCGTGAGTTTTTAAAACGTTATCCTCCTGTATTGAAAGAGTTTGAGGAAATGTTCGTTCGGAATCGAATTTTTATTGAGCGAACTTCTGGTGTCGCTGCCGTTTCTGCGGAGGAAGCCTTAGATTATAGCTGGTCCGGCCCTATTTTAAGGGCTACAGGCGTGGACTATGATGTTCGGGTACAAAACCCATATTGTTCTTACGAAGAATTTGATTTTGAAGTTCCTGTGGGTACAACGGGGGATGTCTATGATCGTTTTATGGTTAGAAACGAGGAAATGTGGCAATCGCTTCGCATCATTGAGCAGGCCTTGGAAAAAATCGAAAAGGAACCGAAAGGCGTATTCCATGCCGAGGTCCCCGATTTCTACTTACCACCGAAAGAGCAGGTCTATACCAATATGGAGGCACTGATATATCACTTTAAAATTGTTATGGGCGAGGTCGACACACCTAAAGCCGAAGTATATCATTCGGTAGAGGGAGCAAATGGTGAACTGGGTTTTTATTTGATCCATGACGGTGGCCGTTCACCCTATCGTCTTCATTTTAGAAGGCCTTCTTTTGTCAATTATCAAATGTTTGCGCCTATGAGCGCAGGGATGTTGATTTCTGACGCAATTATTAACATGAGTAGTCTTAACGTTATAGCAGGAGAATTAGATGCTTAGTGTAAAACAACATAATGAAAATGTAACGTTTTCTCCCGAGTTGCTTGCCAAGTTTGGAGAGGTGGTAAGCCGTTATCCTGAAGGAAAGCAGAAATCAGGTCTGTTACCTATTTTGCATTTGGTTCAAGCGGAATTTGGTTGGGTTAGTGCGGACGCAATGGACCAAGTAGCTGTTTATCTTCATATTTTACCGATCGAAGTCTATGAGGTCGCAACATTTTATACCATGTTTTTGTTGGAACCTAAAGGTAAATATGTCTTGGAAATCTGTCGTACCGGTCCTTGTTGTTTAGTGGGGGCAGAACGGATCATGGGGCATTTAGAGCAAAAGCTTGGCGTAAGAGAGGGAGAGGTTACGGCGGATGGACTTTTCTCCTGGCGAGGTGTAGAATGTCTGGCTGCCTGTGGTTTCGGGCCTGTTTTACAGATTGGTCCCGAATATACCTTCTATGAAAACCTGAATGAGGCTAAGGTGGATGAATTGATTGATAATTTAAAAGCTAAAACAGAATAATATGGCACGTAAACTTTTATTGACACATATCGATGTCCCGGGCATCAATACCTTTGAGGTTTATCGTCAGAAAGGGGGCTATGTAGCTGTTGAAAAAGTAATAAAAACAATGTCTCCCGAAGATGTGGTTGAGGAGGTGAAAAAATCGGGACTACGCGGAAGGGGTGGAGCAGGCTTCCCGACAGGAATGAAATGGTCTTTTCTCGCAAAACCAGAGGGTGTTCCCCGTTATTTGGTCTGTAATGCGGATGAGTCTGAGCCAGGCACATTCAAGGATCGTTATTTGATGACACATATCCCGCATGCTTTGATCGAAGGGATGATTGTGTCTAGTTTTGCCCTTGGCGCAAATACCTCCTATATCTATGTGCGTGGTGAGATGATGCCGCAGATCAGAATTTTGGAGCGCGCCATTGCTGAAGCAAAGGAGAAAGGATTTTTAGGTAAGAATATATTGGGCTCAGGCTATGATCTGGAGATTTATGTCCAACCGGGTGGAGGTGCGTATATCTGTGGGGAGGAAACTGCATTATTGGAGTCTTTGGAAGGTAAACGTGGTAATCCACGTATTAAACCCCCTTTCCCGGCTATAGCGGGATTATATAATTGCCCAACTGTGGTAAACAATGTGGAGTCCATTGCGGCGACCGTTCCCATTATTAATTTGGGTGGGGAAGAGTACGCAAAGATCGGTGTCGAGCGTAGTACAGGAACGAAATTGATTTCAGCCAGTGGAAATATCGTCAAACCTGGTGTTTATGAGATCGAACTTGGCTTACCGGTGGAGGAGTTTATTTACTCGGAAGAATATTGTGGTGGAATAGCTAACGGAAAACGGATGAAAGCTGTTGTGGCCGGCGGGTCGTCGGTGCCGATTCTACCAGCAAACCTTATCCTGAAGACAGCTGCCGGAAACAGTCGTCTCATGACTTACGAATCGTTAGCTGATGGCGGCTTCCAAACAGGAACCATGCTTGGCTCGGGTGGTTTCATCGTATTTGACGAGGACCAATGTGTTGTTCGTAATACCTGGAACTTTGCTCGGTTCTATCACCATGAAAGTTGTGGACAATGTTCGCCTTGTCGTGAGGGAACCGGCTGGATGGAAAAAGTGTTACATAAAATTGAAAGTGGACATGGATCTATGTCCGATATTGACTTGCTTTGGGATGTACAACGCAAGATTGAAGGGAATACGATCTGTCCATTGGGTGATGCGGCTGCTTGGCCTGTTGCTGCGGCGATCAGGCACTTTAGAGATGAGTTTGAATGGCATATACTACACCCGGAGGAGTCACAAACAAAAAATTACGGATTGGCGCATTATGCGGATCCTTTACAACCAATTGTATCATAATAAAAGCTGTAACGATAAATTATAAATATCATGGCAGAAGCGGAAGATGTAAAGTTTAAGGTCACAATCGACGGTATACCAGTAGAGGTCGCGCCGGGGACAACCATATTGAATGCAGCACGGCAAATTGGTGGCGACATCGTTCCGCCGGCAATGTGCTATTATTCTAAACTGGAAGGCAGTGGTGGGAAGTGTCGTACTTGTTTGGTGAAGGTCTCGAAAGGCTCCGAGAAGGATCCTCGGCCTATGCCAAAACTCGTAGCATCCTGTCGGACTGCGGTGATGGATGGTATGGAAGTGCAGAATATTACCTCACCAGAGGTCGTTGAGGCAAGAAAGGGCGTCGTTGAGATTCTTTTGATCAATCATCCTTTGGATTGTCCGATCTGCGACCAGGCTGGGGAATGTAAGTTACAAGATCTTGGGTATGAACATGGCAGTGCAGATACACGTTATGAGTTTGAACGCCGTACTTTTGAACGAATCGATCTTGGGGACAAAATCCAATTGCATATGAACCGATGTATCTTATGTTACCGTTGTGTTTATGTGGCGAATCAATTGACGGATCAACGCGTGCATGGTATTTTGGGGCGTGGAGATCATTCGGAAATATCTACTTATATCGAAAATGTAATCGACAATGATTTTTCGGGGAATGTGATTGATGTCTGTCCAGTTGGGGCTTTGACTGACAGAACTTTCCGTTTCAAAAACCGGGTCTGGTTTACAAAGCCGATAGATGCGCACCGTGATTGTCCGACATGTTCTGGTAAAGTGACATTATGGTATAAAGGGGAAGAAGTTATCCGTGTAACTGCACGGAAAGATGAATTTGGTGAGGTAGAAGAATTTATCTGTAATACCTGTCGTTTTGATCAGAAAAAAACAAGTGATTGGATCTTGGATGAACCGACAGAAATTGATTCGCAATCTGTTATCTCGGCCAATCATTATGAACTTTTTAATCCGCCAAAAGTGGTGAAGGAGAACCCGATACTTCAACAACAAAATCGAGAACAGTTGGCTAGAACAGAAAAATTGAAATAAGCACGCATCATGGAGTGGTCTTTTGTTATAGAAAAATTAATATTGGTGTCTGTAATCTTCGTTATTACCTTGGTGATTGCGATGTATTCAACACTTGCCGAGCGTAAAATAGCAGGTTTTATGCAAGATCGATACGGTCCGGATCGGGCTGGTATATTTGGTCTCCTACAGCCATTGTGCGATGGTGGAAAGTTCTTCTTTAAGGAAGAGATTATTCCTGCAGGTGCACATAAGGTGCTCTTTATTGTCGGGCCGACTATTGCGATTATCACGGCCTGTATTAGTTCGGCTGTTATCCCTTGGGGACAGGAATTACAGATCGGCGATCGTGTGGTCTCGCTACAGGTAGCAGATGTCAATGTCGGTATATTGTACATGTTTGGTGTCATCGCATTGGGCGTATATGGCATCATGCTGGGCGGATGGGCGTCCAATAATAAATTTTCGTTAATGGGCGCAATTCGTGCGGCATCACAAAGTATCAGTTATGAAATTGCCATGGGACTTTCCATTATCGCATTGTTGATGGTGACCCAAAGTCTCTCACTTAGAGAAATTGTAGCCCAACAATCGGGTTTTGTCAATTGGAATATCTGGGCACAGCCACTGGGATTTATTATTTTCATGGTCTGTGCATTTGCGGAGTGTAACCGTGTTCCCTTTGATTTACCCGAATGTGAAACTGAATTGGTCGGCGGTTATCATACAGAGTACTCTTCCATGAAATTGGGGCTTTATATGTTCTCCGAATACATCAATATGTTTGTGTCTTCGGCATTGATGGCATCACTTTATTTTGGAGGGTATAATTTCCCTTTTATGAATGACCTTGGGCTGTCCGCAAACTGGATCACCATTATTGGGGTAATCGTATTCTTCCTTAAAATATTTGGATTTATCTTTTTCTTTATGTGGGTACGTTGGACATTACCACGGTTCCGTTATGATCAATTGATGAATCTGGGCTGGAAAATGCTGATTCCTTTGGCTATTGCCAATATTGTACTTACAGGGGTATTTACATTGATAAAAGATACTTATTTCTCATCATAAGAAAGGATTTTTATGCAACTAAGCAATCGTAAGAAAGTAATCGAACAAAAACCAATGACCTTTTCGGAAAGAATTTATTTTCCGGCAATAGTCAGGGGCCTGCGTATTACATTGAGACATTTTTTTAAGAAAATCCCCACTGTTAAATATCCTGAGGAAATAAGACCTTATTCGAAGAATTTTAGGGGGCAACATTCGCTAAAGCGCGATGAGGAGGGACGCGAGCGCTGTACCGCATGTGGATTATGTGCGTTGTCATGTCCTGCCGAAGCAATTACAATGACTGCTGCTGAACGAAAAAAGGGGGAAGAACACCTCTATCGTGAAGAAAAGTACGCATCAGTTTATGAAATTAACATGTTGCGCTGTATTTTCTGCGGTCTTTGTGAAGAAGCCTGTCCAAAAGAAGCTATTTATTTGGACGGTCCACATGTGACAGCAGATTATCTACGTAGGGATTTTATCTATGGGAAGGATAAGCTGGTCGAGCCAATTTTTGATATTACCAAATTAAAGAGCTAATTCAAGAAATTATGACAGTATTTTATTTTGTAGCCTTCTTGTCTATTTTCTTTGCGCTGATGACCATCTTTACAAAGAATCCTGTGCATAGTGTATTGTATCTGGTCATTACCTTTTTCACATTTACGGTGCATTACATTTTATTGAATGCCCAGTTTTTGGCTGTAGTCAATTTTATTGTGTATATGGGGGCGATCATGGTACTCTTTTTATTTGTACTCATGTTGCTCAATTTAAATAAGGATACCGAACCGATGAAGTCCAATCTGGTTAAATTTATGGGGGTAATTGCTGGCTGTTGCTTAGTGGTTACCTTTTTTGGAGTATACCGTGTGTTTGAGATCTCTAACCCTTTGACAATCGTTAATCCTGAAATTGGACTGGTAAAAAATCTGGGCAAGGTATTGTTTAACGAATTTTTGCTTCCTTTTGAGCTGTCTTCTTTATTATTATTGACAGCCATGATTGGAGCGATTTTATTAGCTAAGAAAGAACCTAAACAAATCTAATGGAAACAATTGTTCAACAGTTGCAGGGTGTACCGATAAATCATTATTTGATTTTTTGCACGATTATTTTTGCTATTGGCGTGGTCGGTGTGCTTATCCGTCGTAACGTAATCATTATTATGATGTCGATCGAATTAATGCTTAACGCTGTCAACCTGCTGTTAGCAGCTTTTTCGGTGCAGCATAGTGATTCATCAGGACAGGTGTTTGTCTTCTTTATTATGGCACTTGCAGCCGCGGAAGTAGCGGTCGGTTTGGCTATTATTATTATGGTATATCGGAATACGAAGTCTGTGGATATCGATTCCTTGAATAAACTTCGTTGGTAGAACTTAAGAAATAAATACGATGAGTGAATTAATTTGGTTGATTCCCCTTTTGCCCTTGATCGGGTTTATAGTGAATGGATTGGGCAGGAATGCATTTTCCAAAAGTATGATCGGTGCTTTGGGCAGCGCCGTGGTGCTTATTTCTTTTATCTGCAGTTGTATCCTTTTTTCCGAAGTATATCAATCAAGACAGGCGGGACAGGCAGGAATTGTCGAAAAACATGTATTTGACTGGATCTCTGTGGGAAATCTCAAAATAAGTCTTTCCTTTTTAGTGGATCCATTAAGTGCAATTATGTTGTTGATTGTCACTGGCATTGGATTTTTGATCCATATTTATTCTATTGGGTATATGCATCACGATAACGGATTTGGTAAGTTTTTCGCTTATTTGAATCTATTTATCTTTTTCATGCTGTTGTTGGTGTTGGGTTCTAACTATCTGGTCATGTTTATTGGTTGGGAAGGTGTAGGACTCTGCTCTTACCTGCTCATTGGATTTTGGTATAAAAATACTTCTTATGCAAATGCTGCGAAAAAAGCATTTGTGATGAACAGAATAGGTGATCTAGGATTCTTGTTGGCGGTATTTCTGATATTGGGAACTTTCGGATCACTTGAATTTTCTACGGTATTTGCGGGGGCGAAGAATTTTGCCGCGGGAGACATCGCTGTCGTGAGCATCACCATATTGCTATTTATAGCCGCAACAGGTAAATCAGCACAAATTCCCTTGTTTACTTGGCTCCCGGATGCTATGGCTGGTCCTACGCCTGTATCGGCTTTGATACATGCCGCGACCATGGTGACGGCAGGTATCTACATGATTGCACGGTCAAATGTATTATTCGTACTTTCACCGATTACCCTACAATTGATTTCCATTATCGCGATTTGTACTGCCTTGCTGGCCGCTGCAATCGCAATAACGCAAAATGATATTAAGAAAGTACTGGCTTATTCGACAGTTTCTCAATTAGGTTATATGTTTCTTGGTCTAGGCGTAGGAGCATTTACGGGTGCATTTTTTCACGTATTGACTCATGCATTCTTCAAAGCCTTATTATTTCTTGGTGCAGGATCCGTTATTCACGGGATGAGTGATGAACAGGATATGCGAAAAATGGGTGGATTGAAGAAAGCGATGCCAATTACTTATATCACCATGCTCATTGGAACAATAGCAATTGCAGGTATCCCTCCATTTTCCGGATTTTTCTCTAAAGATGAAATATTGGCCAATGCATTCGCTGCCAATCCGCTCTTATGGGGCCTAGGATTTTTGGGAGCGTTAATGACAGCTTTCTATATGTTCAGAATGCTATTCATGACATTCTCTGGCTCATTTAGAGGCACGGAGGAACAAAAGCATCATCTTCACGAATCACCAAAAAGTATGACAATCCCTTTGATGGTGTTAGCAGTGCTTTCTGTTGCTGGTGGCGCGATAAACTTACCCGCAGCGCTAGGTGGAAACCATTGGTTGGAGCATTTTCTTGCGCCTGTATTTGCTGAGGGGAAGGCATTGATTCCTGCGGCACATCATTTGGAGCATAGTACGGAATATATGTTAATGGCAGTTTCTGTAGTTGGTGTATTCATTATGGTTGGCCTTGCCTACAACGTCTATGTGAAGCGTCAGCAAATACCTGCTGGAGATGAAGCTCCACGGGGATTTCTGGCAAATCTTTCCTACCATAAATTTTATGTGGATGAACTTTATGATGCTGTCGTTGTACGCCCGATCAACTGGCTATCGACTTTCTTTGGTCAGGTCGTGGATCAACGTGGTATTGATGGTGTTGTTAATGGAGCCGGTAAAGCAACATTTGATACAGGAAAAGTACTCCGCTTGCTTCAAAATGGAAATGTTGGGTTTTATTTATTGATGATGGTAATTGGAGTGATTGCTATTTTCGTGTATGGATTTTTGAGTCTTTAATATTTAGTATAATCGATGGATAACCTTTTCTTACTTATTTTATTGCCCTTAATCAGCGCATTGATTTTAGCGTTATTAAAGACCAATGTCGCCAAGTCAATAGCATTGATTTTATCAATAGTATCGCTCGCATTGACGATCCCATTCCTTTGTCAATTTGATCCGAATGGCGGAATGCAATTCGAAAAAAATTGGGAATGGATTTCTGCTCTGCATATTCATTTTCATCTTGGGGTAGACGGGATTAGTTTGCCGCTGATACTATTGACCAATGGATTGATGCCTTTCATTATTGCAACAACTTTTTCTAAAGACTATAGGGGCAATTTTTATGCGTTGATGGCTTTTATGCAAGCTGGATTACTGCTTGTGTTTATGGCGTTGGATGCTTTTACGTTCTATGTGGGTTGGGAAATCGCTTTGATTCCGATTTATTTTATCTGCGCACTATGGGGCGAAGGTGATCGTATTCGGGTTAATCTAAAGTTTTTCATTTATACTTTTTTGGGAAGTCTTTTGATGTTGATCGGAATTCTTTATCTCTATCAACAAGTACCAAGTCATGATTTTGAATGGACTTCTTTTATCGCTTTGGAGCTGGGGGATAACACACAACGTTGGTTATTCTGGGCATTTTTTATTGCCTTTGCGATTAAGATTCCCATCTTTCCGTTTCACACTTGGCAGCCGAATACATATACGAATGCACCGGCGGCGGGAACCATGTTGTTGGCTGGTATTATGTTGAAGATGGGGGTATATGGTTTAATGCGTTGGTTATTGCCTGTGGTTCCCACGGGGGTTGCTTTGTATGGGCAATTTGCCATGATCTTATGTATCATTGGAATTGTTTATGCTTCTATCATTGCCATTAAGCAGGACGATGCCAAACGGTTGATTGCATACTCCTCTATTGCACACGTTGGATTGATCAGTGCGGGGGTCTTCACTTGGAATACAAATGGTTTAAGTGGCGCAACAATACAAATGTTAAATCACGGTATTTCGGTCATTGGGCTTTTTTATGTACTGGATATCGTGCAGCAACGTACGCAAACACGTCGTCTTTCAGAACTTGGCGGAATTGCGAGCAAAGCTCCAAAATTAGCGATCTTTTTTATGATTATCTGTATGGGTGCAGTTGGACTGCCTCTAACCAACGGTTTTATTGGTGAGTTTCTGTTATTGAAAGGTGTATTTCAATATGGATTCTGGTTTGCAGTTTTCGGCGGACTAACGTTAATATTAGGGGCTGTGTATACGCTTCGCCTTTATCAGCAGACGATGTTGGGGGAAACTACGGACAAAACCATGCGGTTTGAAGATGTAAAAGGGGGAGAACTCGTTGTATTGAGTTTGATCTCCTTCTTGATTCTTTATATCGGTATATTCCCGAATTTCCTATTGAATCTTTCTGCGGGTTCAGTGGAAGTTTTAAGCACATTTTTAGGCAGATAAATAGATATATCAATTTGTATGGGAGCTATAATTACACTTTCAATATTAGCATTAGTTGTTCTTTATCTTGGCTTGTTCAAAGCGAAAGCCTTGCTTTTACCGGTTTCCATCCTTGGATTCTTGGTAGCGATTGGTTTTCTATTGAATGATTGGACAGCTGACAAAGGGCCTCTTTTCAGTGGGATGGTTCATTTCGATCATTATGCGATTGCTTTTTCGGTCTTATGCATCGCCGTTACTTTGTGCATATTTATTATCTCAAAGGGGTATTTTGATGAAGGGGGACAAGTCGCAGAGTATTATTCATTACTGATATTTTCGTTGACGGGGGCTGTTTTGGTCAATAGCTATCACAATTTCTCGATGCTCTTTTTGGGTATAGAAATCATGTCCGTTGCGCTTTATATTTTAGTCGGTATCCGTAAGCGGGATAAAGCGTCAAATGAGGCCGCACTGAAATACTTTTTAATGGGCGCATTTTCGACTGGATTTTTACTGTTTGGTATTGCGTTATTATATGGAGCCACAGGTTCATTCAATTTGGATGAGATAAAAGACTATGTTGTGAATAATCCGCATGCGATCTCACCCTTATTTTATGGGGGTATCCTATTGCTTATTGTCGGCCTGACTTTCAAAGTAGGGGCAGCTCCATTTCACTTTTGGACACCAGATGTGTATGATGGGGCGCCTATTCTGATCACAAGTTATATGAGTACAGTGGTCAAAGTGGCCTCTTTTGCAGGTTTATTACGGTTATTTAGTTACAGCCTAGTTCCTTTACAAGATTTCTGGGAGCCGGTATTCTTGATTATAGCGATTATCACATTGTTTATTGGAAATATTTCAGCTGTCATGCAATCTTCTTTCAAGCGCATGTTGGCTTATTCCAGTATCTCGCACGCAGGTTACATGCTGTTCGCTATTATAGCGGTCGGGGCTACTTCAGCCAATAGTATTTTCGCTTATGGGCTAGCGTATTCACTTGCAACAATTGTTTCGTTCACTGGGTTGATCCTTGTCAAGAAAACAACGGGATCAGAGCATTTTGAAGCATTTAACGGATTAGGAAAACGAAATCCAATGCTGGCATTTGCGATTACTGTAGCGATGCTTTCACTTGCAGGTATTCCGTTAACTGCAGGGTTTATTGGTAAGTTTATGATGTTCTCCTCGGTCATGGAGAATTACCATATTGTGTTATTGGTGTTAGCGGTTATCAATGCCGCTATCGCAGTCTATTATTATTTGAAAGTGGTGGTTGCGATGTATTTTAGAGACAGCGAAGAATCCTGTGTAAATGTGCAATGGAATTACTCATTCATTCTATTGCTAGCGGTTGGATTGACCATTCTTATCGGCGTATATCCAGACTGTCTTATAAAGTTAATATAAAATTTCTGTTAAAATACTTGTTGTTTATTAAAGCATAGCGATTTCGTTATGCTTTTTTTATATTTATTGGTATAACTCTTGAATACAAATTGTATATTGTAAAAAAGAAATCCTATCAGTTTGAAGATGGTGTTTAAAGTGTGTGTTAAATCTTTTTCAATAAGCTTTTTTAGTGTGTTATTATTCCTGCTTTTCGGGGGGGAAGTGATTGCGCAAGAATTTCTTCGCGGTAAGGTTGTTGATGCACAGACGGGCAAGGGAATTGCTCGCGTATCGATAAACTGGGTCGGAGAGGGGGGAGGAGGTACCAGCGATACACTTGGTTACTTTAAGATTCAGGATATAAAGCAACATCGGCAATTGACATTTGGGGCAGTGGGATATGAGCGAAGGACGATAGACGTACACCGGGGCCCTGATACTTTGATGACTGTTCGGTTGACTTCGAAAGACAATACGCTGGATATGGTTGTCATCAATCGAAAGAATAGGAAACCAAAAGATCCTGCGATTGCGCTGATAGAACAGGTCATTGCTCATCGTCCGCAAAATCACTATACTCGTATTCCCGAGATCCGTTTTGATGAGTATGAGAAGACGCAATTTGGCTTTGTGGACCCAGAAGATAAAGCAAAAAAAGTTCCAAAACCCTTCCGGTTTCTTTTTGAAAATATTGACTCCTCGGTATTTCGAGGTGTAACGATAGCTCCGTTCTATATGGAAGAAAATTATGCAAACGTCTATTCATCGCACGACCCTAACCGGAGCAAAAAGATTGTCACTAGCCACAATCAGACAGAACTAAATCCCCGTTTTTTTAATAACGACAATTGGCAGACCCGTTTCCAGACCATACTTCGGAATGTCGATCTCTACGAGAATACCATACAGATTGCGAATAAGGGGATTTTGAGTCCGATAGCTACAGGTGCCACCGCCTTTTATAAATACCGTATAGAGGATACCGTCCAGATTGCTGGTAAAGACTATATCGAACTTCATTTTGAGGGTAAATCCAAGATTGATTTGCTTTTCTACGGTGTTCTCCTTATCTCAGACGATACGCGGTTTGCTGTTCAGCGGGCCACATTGAATATTGGAAAGGCGGCAAATATCAACTGGATCAATGATGTACAGATCGATTTGGGCTACAGCGAATTTAAAAATGGGAGTATGATTCCGGTACATACCGATTTAAAAATATTGTTTGGTGCAAGCAAATCGGATGTTTTATATGGACGTAGGGAAACGCAATACCTAGGACACCGGACAGACTCAATCTCAAATGATAACTTTGCGGGGGTTCCCGTTGAAAAAAGATACCTGCTTCAATCCTCGGCAAAGGTTCCGATGATTCAAGTCAGACCTGCGCCACTGAGCAAAGCTGAATTGGGGGCCTACCAAAAAGTGGATTCCGTTCAGAATATGCGCTCCTTCAACCAGTTGGTTGCTTTAGGTTACTTATTGGCAAAAGGCTATTACAATGCCGGAAAATTTGAGTTCGGGCCGTTGGAGTACCTCTATAGCCGGAATAATTATGAAGGTAACCGTATCCGGCTGAGTGGTCGGACTACACGTCTGTTTTCCGAAAAGGCATTTATAGAAGGGTATACCGCTTATGGCGATAAAGATAAGGAGATAAAATATTATCTAAGTACAGCGTTTACCCTTAATGGCGAGCGTATAGTTCAGTTTCCTGCAAACTATCTGCGCTTTACTGTACAGCACGATGTCATGGAGCCGGGTCGTAATCTGGGCTTTCTAAAAGGCGACGGATTTTTCCGATCTTTTGGAAAGAATAGGCCAAATAAATGGCAATTTAACGATATCTATCGTCTCGATCATCTGATTGAGTTTGGTAACCATGTCAGTATCGCCACTGCATTTACTCATACCCGGAGACAGCCAAGGGGTGATTTATTTTACATCAATACTCTACCCAGCCCCGATACGATCCGTAGGGTAAATACAAACGATCTACAAGTTATCCTACGCTGGGCTCCAAATGAAGATTTTACCTACCATAACCTAGATCGTGGTACAGTAGAAAATAAATACCCGATTTTTACACTTCAATATAACAGGGGGCTGACCGGCTTTTGGGGAGCAGATTATAGTTATGATGCCTTAAGGTTCAGTGTGTTCAAGCGGATGTTTTTATCTCCGGCCGGACAGGCAGATTTTGAGTTTTCCGGAGGAAGGATCTGGGGAAAACATTTGCCGTATACGCTGTTGGAGCTCCCCGATGTCTCCAGAGATAAAGCGGGGCCGCTGGTCAACTTTGATTTGATGGCCACTTCAGAGTTTGCATCCGACCAGTTTTTAAAATTGACCTATCATCATAACTGGAACGGGTTTTTCTTTAATAGAATCCCTTTGTTCAGAAAACTGAAATGGCGTGAACTGACAGGTTTTAAAGCTTTTTATGGAAAACTGAGTGATGTGAATAACCCTTTTGTAACGCCTGAAAATATTCAATTTGAAGCCGATAAAAATGGTATTGTCCAAACAAAGGCCTTGCGCAATAAACCTTATGTTGAAGGTTTGGTCGGTGTGGATAATATCTTTAAATTGCTTAGATTAGAGTATAAAAAGAGATTGAGCTACAAAGGTGGAGAAGGGGTGCCTTTAGATACCTTTACAGCATCCATACATTTTAATTTTTAGCTTTATGACCCATTATTCGAATTTAAAATATGAGGTTAAAGATAGCATTGGCTATATCCTAATAGATCGCGAACCTCAAATGAATGCCCTGAATCAGGAGACACTTGATGAACTACAGGATATTTTTAAGCACTTTAATGCAGATAGTCATGTCCGTGGTATTATATTGACGGGAGCAGGGCAGAAAGCATTTGTCGCTGGGGCGGATATTAAGGAGTTTACAGACCTGTCTGTTGTCCAGGCCCGCTGGCTAAGCGAGCGCGGTCATATTATATTTACGGATCTTATTGAGGGAGCGCCAAAACCCGTTGTTGCGGCTATCAACGGCTACGCTTTAGGTGGAGGGCTTGAGATGGCACTGGCCTGTCATATGCGCATTGCTTCTGAAAATGCAAAAATGGGACTTCCTGAAGTTTCTTTGGGACTGATTCCGGGTTATGGTGGGACACAACGCTTACCAGCTTTGATCGGGAAGGGGCATGCTATGCAGATGATTTTGACCGGCGATATGGTTGATGCGCATAAAGCCTATGAAATGGGACTGGTGAACGAAGTCGTTCCACAGGAAAAGCTGATTTCGCGTGCCGAAGAGATACTTCAGAAAATATTTACACGTTCACGTGTCGCGGTTGCCAGCGCCATAGATGCCATCAATGCCGTTGGTGATAAAAAGCGCGATGGTAGTAAGGTGGAGATGGATGCATTTGGTCACTTGTTCGGAACAGACGACTTCAAAGAAGGAGTTTCCGCTTTTCTTGAAAAAAGAACGCCTAAATTTCCATTGTAAAAATGGTTCTATCCTAGCGGTAACTCGGCGCCACAAATTGTTAGGTTGATCTTCTTTCGCCGAGGGTAGGCTTTAGACTGGAAACCTATCTGAAATAGCCCTATGCTAAATAAGACACTATAAGAAATCAGCACTATTTCTGATACTTTCTCCGATAATCTTGGGGGGACATCTTCATCTCTTTGGTAAACGCCTTGGAAAAATGAAAGGGATCATAGAAATGCAGCTTGAAAGCGATCTCTTTAATTTTTAGCAGCGTAAATTGTAGATATGAACAGGCTCTTTGCATGCGTAATTGATTGTAGTATACCATGGGCGGATAAGAGGTCTTCTGTTTGAATAAGTTGATCAAGTGCGATTTCGAATAGTTAAAATGTGAAGCAATCTCGTCCAGGCTAATGTTATTTTCCAGATTGTCCTTCATAAACAGGATGATATCCTGAATGATATTATCTACCTTAATCGGATTGCTTTCTTTGTATTGTGTCGAATATTTGATGGACGCCAAAAAATATTGAAAGCAAAAACTTGTGTATTCTAAATTTTCTGGACTATAGCCCATTTCCAGATTTTGGTATATACTTTCAAATAGCTGAAGTCGGTCGTTTTGCTTGTTTGTGTGGTTGTCATCCATGTGAGTGATCTGTCCGATGATATTTTCAAAAAGAGATGTTTCAGTACCTTGAAAGTGGATCCAATAAATACTCCAGGGGTCGTTGGCTCTGGAACCATAAGAATGCCTTGTGTTTTTAGGAATGATGTAAAGATCATTTCTGGCGATATTATAAGTTATTCCATCCTGTTTGATCCACCCATGGCCGTTTTCGCAATAAATCAAAATATATTCTGCACAGCCTTCCTGACGGTCACGATAATGCTTTTTTGCATTCGGATAGTAGCCAATATGTGTGATGTGTAATTTTGAAGTAATTGTATTGGCAGCTTGGTAGTTGCACACGGAATAAGGGAGCACAATTGCCTTCTCACCTTTGAATCCTTCTGCCATCACATCTGTATCTCTATTCATAAATCAGGAAATTTGGTATATGCTATAAAAATAGTAATATTTTACATGTTTATCGTGTTCACTTACATGATTTACATACAGTATTCCACTAATTTTACGTCAATAAATCTAAATATGTAAATTCTTATGCAAAAGACCCAGACAACGTATTTGCTGTTAATCACATTTGTGGCCGCTATTGGTGGCTTTCTTTTTGGCTACGATTGGGTTGTCATTGGAGGGGCGAAGCCTTTCTATGAGGCATATTTTCATTTGGAGTCTGCTCCCGCACTTCAGGGGTGGGCGATGTCGTCAGCAATTGTAGGGAGCTTTATCGGCGTATTACTTTCGGGTGGCTTGGCAGACCGTTATGGACGAAAGCCATTGATCTATACAGCTGCAATTCTATTTATTATTTCTGCGGTAGGGACAGGTATGGCTGCTGACCTTAACATCTTCATTATCTATCGGGTGCTCGGAGGAATAGGTATAGGCGTAGCTTCCAATTTGGCGCCGATGTATATTGCCGAGATAGCTCCCGCGGAGAGCCGTGGGAAATTTGTTTCGATTAACCAACTGACGATTGTATTGGGTATACTCGCAGCGCAAATTGTCAATTGGCTGATTGCAAAGCCCGTGTTGCCCGAAGAAGTTATAGCCTCAACATGGAACGGGCAGCAGGGCTGGCGGTGGATGTTTTGGGCGGGAGCGATTCCGGCGGTTATTTTTTTATTGCTGCTTTTCCTGATTCCGGAAAGCCCCAGATGGCTATACAACAAGGGAAAACATGAAGAGGCCAGACGTATCTTTTTGCGGATGGGTGGTGATTATTATGCTAAAGAAAGCATGGCTACCATTGATGCGGCTAAACGAAACCAAGATACACCGAAGAAAAGGAGCCCATTTAAGGGGAAATTATTGCAGTTATTGCTGCTCGGAAGTTTTATCGCCGTGTTTCAGCAATGGTGCGGCATCAACGTGATCTTTAACTATGCACAAGAAATTTTTACAGCCGCGGGATACACAGTTTCGGGGATGCTCTTCAATATCATTATAACAGGCGTTATCAATGTGATCTTTACTTTCGTAGGAATGTATATGGTCGATAGGGTCGGGCGTCGCGCATTAATGTTGTTTGGTTCGGCGGGGCTTTTTGGTATTTATGCGGCATTAGGTGCTTGCTACTATTTCAATTGCAGTGGAATCTTTGTGCTTCTTTTGGTATTAGCTGGAATTGCGGTTTATGCGATGACATTAGCGCCAGTGACCTGGGTTATTATTGCTGAAATTTTCCCTACGGCAGTTAGAGCTCAAGCGATGGCTATAGCTACCTCGCTGTTATGGATAGCATGTTTTGTACTTACTTATACGTTTCCGATGTTGAACCAAAGCTTGGGGGCGGCGGGCACATTCTGGCTGTATGGAATAGTCTGCTTGATTGGCTATGTGTTTTTGTGGGGACAATTGAAAGAGACCAAAGGCAAGAGTCTCGAGGAAATTGAACAGGAATGGTCTGATGAAGCCATAATACCCTGATTTTTGCATATAGAAATCCATTTTTATAATTAAATCAACTTACAGTATATAACCTAATAGCTCTTTAGAACATGACAGAATTGACACGTTACCTGATTAAATCTACAGTCGATCAGCGCGGTATAGTAAAAGTTTGGGCGGAATCTGTGGCGATACCAACCTACGAGGTTGGCGCGATGGAAAAAAATCCGATTTATGCTGAAAAACGCGTGTACCAAGGTAGCTCCGGGGTGGTATATCCCTATCCCATTATCGAAAAAATTAGCGACGAGAAAACGGACAAGGTATATCAGGCACTATTTTTAGAAAATGAATATATCAAAGTAATGATTCTGCCTGAACTTGGTGGAAGAATTCATATGGCCTACGATAAGGTTAGAGAACGGCATTTTGTCTATTATAATGAGGTGATAAAGCCAGCTCTAGTAGGGCTTACAGGTCCTTGGATTTCTGGTGGAATCGAATTCAACTGGCCTCAGCATCACCGTCCGACGACCTTTATGCCAACAGAATATTTAGTTGAACATAATGCCGATGGCAGTGTGACTGTATGGTGCAATGAAATCGAACGCATGTTTCGAATGAAGGCCATGCAGGGATTTACACTTTATCCCGACAAAGCCTTTATTGAAATAAAGGTTCAGGTGTACAACCGCACCGCCTTGCCGCAAACTTTCCTATGGTGGGCCAATCCGGCCGTTGTCGTCAATGATGATTATTATTCGGTTTTTCCTCCCGATGTAAACGCTGTGTTTGATCATGGCAAAAGAGAAGTTTCAACATTTCCGATCGCGACAGGAACCTATTATAAATACGATTATTCAGCTGGAGTTGATATCGCACAATACAAAAATATTCCTGTTCCGACATCCTATATGGCCATCCAATCAAAATATAATTTTGTGGGAGGTTATGAAGCCGGAGACACCAATGCAGGGATGTTACACGTTGCGGATCACCACATTTCTCCGGGAAAGAAGCAATGGACATGGGGAAACGGTGATTTTGGCTTAGCTTGGGACCGGAATCTGACAGACGAAAATGGTCCTTATATCGAATTAATGGCAGGTGTTTACACCGACAATCAGCCCGATTTTGCTTGGTTACAGCCTTATGAGGTGAAATCATGGTCACAATATTTTATGCCTTACGCGGCTGTTGGTCATGTGAAGAATGCAACAAAAGATCTTGTCCTCAATATGGAGGTCCATCAGCAGCGTGCCGACATTATTCTATATGCTACAGCTGCATTTGAAGGACTTCATATTGTTCTGCGGGATAAGCAAGGAAGAGTTTATCTGGAGGAAAGGATCTATTGTTCTCCTCGTGATATCTATAAACAAACTGTTTCTGATTTACAGGGTAATCCATTTGATTTGATCCTTTCCGTTTATGATAGCAATGGTAACGAAATGCTGCAATATCAATTGGAAAAGAAAAAGGATAGCACAGCTATCCCCGAACCGGCACGGGCTGTTTCAGCACCACAATTCGTTCATTCGACGGAGGAGTTATTCCTGGCAGGACAACATCTTGAACAATACCGGCACGCCACCTATAATCCCATGGATTACTATATTGAGGCTCTGCGACGGGATCCGCATGATGTACGATGTAACAATGCAATGGGTGCTCTTTTATTGAGAAATGGAAAGATAGCCGAGTCCATCCCTTACTTCCGTACCGCAATCGCGCGACTTACTGAACGTAATCCAAATCCTTACGATGGTGAGGCCTACTATAACCTTGGATTGGCATTACAGCTATCCGGTGAGCTGGATGTAGCTTACGCCGCTTTTTACAAGGCAACCTGGAATGCTGTCTGGCAGGATGCAGGTTATTTTGGCCTTGCACAGATCGATGCAACGCGTGGACAGTGGGACGTTGCTCTGGAAAAAATAGAACGTTCAATAAACCGAAATTGGAAACATCATAAAGCACGGCAATTAAAGGCTTCGATTTTAAGAAAACTGGGACGGGTAGAGGAAGCGTTGGGTTATATTAAAGATTCTTTGGAAATAGATCCATTTAATATGGGCTGTCAATTCGAATGGTATTTGCTGACAAAGGACGAGGCTATATTAGCGCCTATTCTAAATTTATGTAAAGTCAATGTACAGAGTGTGGTGGAATATGCGTTGGATTTTGCTCAAGCTGGTCTGTATGAAGAAGCCATCCTGTTATTGGAAAAAACAATCGATGATCCGCAAGCAGTATATCCAATGATATATTATGGACTAGGTTATTTTAACGCCTGTATCGGACAAAATGATCAAGCAAAAGCCTATTATGACAAAGCTCGTATCATGGACCCGACTTATTGCTTCCCAAATCGGTTGGAAGAGATCGTTATACTTCAGGACGCGATCCTGCACAATAATCACGATGCAAAAGCATATTACTACCTGGGGAATCTATGGTACGGCAAGAGACAACATCAAGATGCGGTAGACTGTTGGGAGCAATCAATACAATTGGATCAACAATTCCCTACCGTTTTCCGAAATTTGGCTCTGGCCTATTATAATCGGATGGACAGGAAGACGGAGGCTGTTGCATTGTTAGAAAAAGCATTCGCATTGGATGAAACAGATGCACGACTGCTGATGGAACTGCACCAGCTCTATAAGAAACAAGGATACAATTATGTGGAAAGACTGACGCTATTGGATCGATATGCAGATCTTGCTGTCAGCCGAGACGATCTTTTCCTGGAACGGATTTCACTTTTCAATCTTCTGGAACGATACGAAGAAGCTCGGCAATTATTGGCTTCCCGACAGTTTAAACCTTGGGAAGGAGGAGAAGGGAAAGTGTCCCGTCAATATACAATCTGCCATCTGGAACTGGCAAAAGAAAGATTAAAAGCCAACGATCCGAAGGGAGCCTTGGCCCTGTTAACAGCTATTGACAGCTATCCGCATAATCTCGGTGAGGGTAAACTGATTACCATGGAGGAGAACGATATTGATTATTATAAAGGCGTTGCATACCGTTCATTGGGAAATGAGGAGGAAGCAACAGCTTATCTCATCAAAGCTACTATGGGGGCTCAGGAACCCCAACAGGCTCTTTTTTATAATGATCCACAACCTGACAAGATCTTTTTTCAAGGATTGGCCTGGCTCGAACTCAAACAAGAAGAAAAAGCGGAACAATGTTTTCAAAGCCTAATTGATCATGGTAAAACCTATTTGGACAAACCTTTTAAAATCGATTATTTTGCAGTTTCATTGCCTGATATGGATATCTGGGAGGATGACCTTGACCATAAAAATAAGATTCATTGCTTGTACGTAATGGGGTTAGGTTACTTAGGTAAAGGCGATTTGGACCTGGCTAAGGATTATCTTACACAAGTGTGGCAACTAGAACCCAATCATCAAGGCTGTTTGTCAATATTGCGCTCTTTCATAGCGGAAGTCACCCTAAATAATTAAATTCAGACATGCATCGTTATCTCATTTTATTGCTTGCTCTTCTACAGAGCTACAGCGTTTTGGCCTTCGGAGGGCATCAGCTCAATCTTGCCGGACAATGGAGTGTACAACTTGATCCAGAGGATGTGGGGGTGAAGAACGGTTGGACTAATAGGTCTTTCACAACAGCCATTAAATTACCTGGGACAACCGACGATGCAGGACTGGGAACTGCGAATAGCTTAACACCGGCACTAACAAACCCCCAACTTTCGCATCTGACAAGGAAACATCGGTATGTGGGGGCAGCCTGGTACAGCAAGGAGCTATTTATTCCGAAAGGCTGGGTGGGTAAAGAAATGATCCTGAAACTGGAGCGGATTATATGGGAGTCTAATGTCTGGGTTGACGGAGTAGAAATTCCACAAAAACAGCGCAGTCTGGTAGGTTCGCATGAATTTGATTTAAGTTCTTTTTTAAAGGCTGGGAGAAAGCAGCGTTTGACTATCCGCATTGATAACCGCAAGAAGCTGGCGATCAGTGTCGATGATATGGCACATGCTTATACGGATCATACCCAGATTATGTGGAACGGTATCATCGGTTCGATGTGTATTGAAGCATTGGATCGGGTTCATATCAAGCAAGTAAGTACTTTTCCGGTTTTGACAGCAAAACGTGTAGACCTGCGGGTAGTTCTTTCGAATAGAACACAAGGAAATACAGGTAGTACACTCCGGGTAAGAGCCAAATTTAAGGGTGATAGCGAGTATCTTCCGACAATAGAAAAGGAGGTTTTATTAGCCCCAGGTGATTCCAACATACAATTAAGCTATGATCTGGGCGCAAAAATCCGGTCATGGAGCGAATTTTCACCAAATCTCTATGATGTCGAAGTGGTGTGCCAATCGGGTGAGGGAGTCAATGTGATGAGTACATCATTTGGTATGCGTGAATTGTCAAGGGAGGGAACGGTCATGAAAATCAATGGGCAGCCCCTTTTTCTTCGGGGGACATTGGAATGCAGCATTTTTCCGTTGACAGGGCATCCCCCAATGGATAAAGCGGGATGGAAGAAGGTGTTTTTGACAGCAAAGGAATGGGGACTCAACCATTTACGGTTCCACTCTTGGTGCCCTCCGGAAGCTGCTTTTGCTGTAGCTGATGAAATGGGATTCTATCTTCAGGTCGAATTGCCTATCTGGGAAAATAATGCTGGTAAGGATGATGCGGTGCTACGTTTTTTATATGAGGAAGCTGATAAGATGATCAGGCAATATGGCAATCATCCATCGTTTTGCTTTTGGAGTATGGGAAATGAGCTAAGTGGTGACTTCGATGCCCTTAACGCACTGGTAAAAAACCTAAAGGAAAAAGATAAGAGACATTTGTATACGGCGACATCATTTACTTTTCAACAAGGACATGGAATTGTCGGCGAACCCTTTGACGATTTTCTGATTACGCAGTGGACGGCAAAGGGATGGGTGAGAGGGCAGGGGGTCTTTAATAGTGAACCTCCTGTCTTTAATAAAAATTACAGCGCTTCATTGGATGGCGTTTCTATTCCTGTCGTTACACATGAGATCGGACAATATGCTGTTTATCCCAATTTGGCGGAGATCAAAAAGTATACAGGTGTTTTAAAGCCGTTGAACTTTATTGCTGTAGCCGAAGATCTGAAACGCAAGGGTTTATTGCATAAAGCGAAGGAATATGCCACGTCTTCAGGCAAGTTGGCAGCAATTCTCTATAAAGAAGAGCTGGAACGGGCCTTAAAAACACCGGGTATCAGTGGTTATCAACTATTGGATCTCCATGATTTTCCAGGCCAAGGTACAGCTTTGGTGGGGCTATTGGATGCCTTTTGGGATAGTAAGAATATTCTTTCAGCAGCTGAATTCAGACAGTTTTGTGCGCCAATAGTTCCCTTGCTCCAGTTTTCCAAAGCCGTATATACCAATGATGAAGTATTTGAGGGGATTTTAGACATCAGCAATTATGGAGCTGCAGCGTTGAGCGATCAGTTGGTCGAGTGGTCTATGAAAGATGGTACGAAAACTCTTGCAAAAGGTCACTTTCAAACAAACGTAGGTCAGGGGTACAATGGACATGTAGGCCGCTTTGAAGTACCATTTCAAGCCATACAGCAAGCCAAAAAGTTGACAGTTCATATTAACCTCAAAGGCACAAGCTATGAAAATCACTGGAATATATGGGTGTATCCCAAAGAAAATCAAATTGATTTTACTGAAGTAAGCTATACTAGGGAGCTAGACGAAGCTTTAGGGCTGTTGCAGGCTGGAAAAAAGGTTCTTTTAAATCCTGACTGGAAAAAAATTACAGGTATTGAAGGCAAGTTTGTTCCAGTATTCTGGAGCCCGGTACATTTTCCGAAGCAGGCTGGTACAATGGGATTGCTCTGCGATCCAAAACACGCTGTATTCGCTAATTTTCCGACAGAGGAACATACCGACTGGCAATGGTGGGACCTACAGATCAAATCGACAACAATGTTGATGGATCAGATCAAAGGCGGCAAAACCCTTGTAGAGATGATCGATAATTTTGCGAACAATAGAAATCTGGCCACACTCTTTGAAGGTTCGGTGGGGAAAGGCAAACTGATGGTGGCCTCATTTGATCTGGCGATTGATTTAAACAACAGACCCGTCGCAAGACAGATGCTACAATCCATACTCACCTATATGAATAGTTCGAGGTTTGCGCCAAAAGTTATCGAAAATCCTGAGGTGTTACGAAAGGTTCTGCAATATAGAGAGCCGCAGGAAAAGGCAGCTCCCGTCGCTATATATTAGTCCCATAGTGACATTTATTATCAGGACAAATTATAGCCGCTCCATTCTCGGAGCGGTTTTTTTATAGTTTTCTGATCAGTACGGCAGCCTGTTCGTTGTATCGGTTGATTTTGCTCATTATTGATACTATTCTTTTGTTTAACTCGTTTTTAAAAGAACCACATTACTATCTTTTTCTTTAGTTTAATAGAAAAAAAAATGACGAATAACGAGTTAAGAGCACTTGCAGAGTGTTCGCGTAAAGGCGATGTAACGGCGATAGAGCAGATTATAGCCTCGGCAAGCGGTAAGGCTGAATTTCAAGATTACGAATTGAATAGTGCTGTTAGCCAATTGATTAGGTCTCGGCATTATGGTGTCTTGGATAAATTTATTGATAAGGGTTTCATTTCTAAGGATCTATATGATTACGATCGCTTCAGTTCAACCGTTTTCCATGCTTTATTAAAGCCACAGATTTCAACCGACCAGCTAGCAAGCTATTTGGTCTGGTTTAAAGGATATCTAGAACAGATCGATGATATTAACGAAGAGGTTGGCGGTACGACTTTATTTGAATATGCATTACAAGAAAATGTCAGCATTACACTGTTGAAAGTTATTGCGGAGGCTGGGGCAGATGTGCAGCGTATGGATCAATATGGACAGACACTGCTTTTCAAGGTTTGTAGTCTTCGTATGCAACCTGTGGATCGCATTGTTGAGCTGGTGGATTGGTTGCTATCGGAGGGTATCGATCCTAATGTCAGCAATGTCGAGCAGAAGACAGCGTTGCACATGGCCGTGGACACGATAAAAATGGAGGTAGTAGTCAAGTTAATGGACGCAGGTGCAGACCCCGGACTGAAGGACTGGCACGGTGAAAGCGCTTTTCATTACGCTGTCACAAGACAATTCAATCCCGATTTATTGGAGCTGCTGCTAAATTATGGTGTACCGGACTTCCATGGGGTTAATAAGCAGGGAGAAAATCTGCTCAATGCATTTCTTCGAATGATGCCTTCGGACAGCGAAGCTAACCTTAGAATCCTAAATTTGCTGCTGGAACAGGGGGCAGATCCGACGGTAGCATCACTTTGGTATCAGAAAGAGAAAACAGGTGTTGACTGGCTTTCAGAGCGATCTGCGGCTACATTGCAAGAAGTTATGGAAAGAGGATATTTGGATATCAATTATTTAGATAACGAAGGAAATACAATGTTGCATAAGGTGTGTCAAGTTGATATCAATTATGATGAAAGTAAAGCGCGTGATCTTTACAAAAAGGTGAAGTATTTGGTCGGCGAGGGTATTGATCCTCAGGTAGAAAATATCAAGGACAAAAAAGCGGTCGATTACGCAATGGAAGATAATCTCAAAGTAAAGACAGTAGAATGGCTGTTGAAACAATAAATACGAAAAATAAAATTTTATGTCTCAATCATTTATAGTTACTTGTGAAGGCGGTAAACGCAAAATTGCAGAAATCTTGTTGGAAAAGAATCAAGTCGATGTATCTTATACGGACGAAATAGGGCGTACAGCATTGCATTATGCTGCTCATCGCGGTTACTTGGACTTGGTGAAAAAATTGGTCGAGGCTGGAGCAATTATTGATTATGAAGACCATCGCGGTGAGACACCTTTGTATTTTGCCCTGCTACAAAAGCAGAAGCAAACTGCGGCTTATTTACTGGACAAAAATGCCAATATTCATATCAATGACTTCTTGGGTAATAGCTTATTGCATATCACCGCACAGACCGGACAACAGGAGATGGCCGAAAAACTGATTGAACAGGGGCTAGATGTAAATGTGCTAAATAATAATGCTGAATCGCCATTATTGCTGGCCGTACAGGCAAAATATCCGCCAGTAGTACAGCTCTTGGTTGTGCATGGCGCTAGTGTGGACGCGACTGATAAGGAAGGAAACACAGCTTTGAATTTAGCTGTGGCATTGGGGGCAGTACCTATTGTCAATATTTTGTTAGACCATGGTGCAAAAGTCAATTTATTGAATGACTTGAGCGAAGGCCCTCTGCTGCATGCAGTAAAAATGGGTAACCGCGTCCTTGCGCAGAAATTGATAGAACAAGGAAGTGATATCTTTGTTGAGTCCGCCGAAGGGATTTCCCCAGTGTGGTATGTCTGCAATAGCAACCAAAAGGAGCTATTGGCCTTATTTTTGGAACGGGGTCTTTCTGCGGATTACGCACGTCCTGTGGATTCCTTTGATGGAAAGGATGGGAAGTATATGGAAAAGCTGATCGAGCGCACTGGTGGACGTACATTTATTCTTGGATTTGAACCTCATTATGCCGGTGAAACACTATTACAGACTGCAACAAAAATGGGTTATCTTTCGTTGGTCAAGCAGCTTTTGGATAGTGGTGCGACAATTGATAAGCAAGATGCCTCAGGCAATACCGCCGTCCATTATGCGGCAGCGTATGGTAAAAAGGATGTTTTGCGGTATCTCTTGTCCAAGGGGGCGCTCACGGATATCGCAAACGTATTGGAACAAAAGGCTATAGACTACTCAAACGTACAAGGTTTTAATGAGATAACCGCTTTATTGATCGACTTTGGAGCGCAGTCCAATGCTGTTGATGATGGGCCTGTACTTCAAGAGAAAAAGGTACCCGAAGTGGTTGCAGGAGTGGACATCTCACTTAAGAAACAAGCTTTATTTGATTTAAAGGAATTGTTGGATGCCGGTATTATCAATCAGGACGAGTTTGATTTGGAGAAAGCGAAGATATTAAAGTCTTAAATACAACTATTGAAATGAATCTCGGAAATAGATAAATGGTCAAAGGAGATAAAAAAGAAACACCTGTAAGCTTCGACTTGCAGGTGTTTCTTTTTTTGTAGCCCGTAGGGGAATCGAACCCCTGTTTCAAGAATGAAAATCTTGCGTCCTAACCCCTAGACGAACGGGCCATTTCCTTTGTGATGCTGCAAATATAGAAGCTTTTTCAATAAGCACAAAAAAAAAGTGTGCTTATGTCGCTAATTCGCTGAAATTGAGAAAAATTATTTTTTTAGGCGACCTTAGCCAACGGCATATGCAAGCATATATTCATTGAATTTTTCATAATGTACCTCAAAAGTCTGTTGATCGTGGTTGCTGTCGAGCTCAAGTTTTAAGACACCTTGGTTTTGGTATTCGAAGGGTTGTATGGTCATGTTGTTTAAGAAAGAAACCCCTGAATTCCCCTGAAGTTTATAGATTGCTTCTTTGGCGCACCAACAGGCATATAGCTGCTCATATCGTGCATCGTTTTGCGTAATAAAAGCAAGTTCAATGGGTTTGAGAAACTTATGCTGGATCCGCTCAACTTTCGTCTTGATGATCTCCATATCAATACCTACTTCCCCTTTAGTACTTATCATTGCTGCGGCATAGTCAAAAGAGTGTGAAAGGGATATCTTCTGTGGGAAGTTGGCAAGATAAGGCTTACCATTAGCATCGGAAGGACAATCAATATAACGCGAAGTATTCAATAAAGTCCGCAACAACACACGCGTAGCCAGCCAATGTAAGCGCCGCTTACCCTTGTTAAAAGAGCCTAGTTTGGCCTTCTCACGCTCATCCAACTGGAGTTTTGACAATAAATCATCATCCGATTCTTCAATTCGCCAAATGGCAAATTTGGTTTGGCTATCTATTTCACGTAAATACACTAGACTCATACCCAAATTTAAAAAACAAATCGCAGATATCGTACAATCAATACCAAGCGATCTGAAAAATTGATGGGTTTGTTTTTTAAATAAAAAAATAGCGTAAAAATTTGAGTGAGAACCGTATTTTTGAATTTATATAGCATGGCCTGATGCTCTTGCTATCTTGATACACATGATTTTATCGGATAAAAGAATTCTTGAAGAGATTGAAAATGGCAGTATTGTCATTCAACCATTTGATCGTAAGTGCTTAGGAACAAATTCCTACGATGTTCATTTGGGTAAATATTTGGCAACTTATGCGGATCGCGTATTGGATGCCAAAAAGCATAATGAAATTAATCATTTTGAAATTCCAGAAGAGGGTTTTGTATTAGAACCTAATACTCTTTATTTAGGCGTCACTCAGGAATATACCGAAACGCACAAACATGTTCCTTTTTTGGAAGGAAAATCCAGTACCGGTCGTTTGGGAATTGACATCCATGCAACAGCTGGTAAAGGCGATGTGGGCTTTTGTAATACATGGACATTGGAGATATCTGTTGCACAACCCGTCAGAGTCTATGCAGGTATGCCAATCGGTCAATTGATTTATTTTGCTGTAGAAGGCGATATAGAGACGTTTTACAATACAAAGGGTAATGCAAAATATAATGGCAAGACTATCCGTCCTGTCGAATCCATGATGTGGAAGAATAGTTTCTAAAATGAAGAACGTTGGATGGATTATTTTAGGGATGCTATTGATTGTCTTGGTCAGTGGGTTGCTCTATTATTTTGTCCATCCGATGTTTGGCGGAAGCTTTAAAGGTGCGCGATTGGAGCGGATGAAGCAATCGCCTAATTTCAGAAATGGTGTCTTTCATAATCTTGAGGTGACACCATCCTTGAAGAGTGATGTAAACATCGTCTCTTTAATGTGGGATTTTCTTTTTAATAAAAAGCCGGGACTTAAGCCATTGGATGCATTACCGGCCATGAAATGTGATCTAAAAAAACTGCCCGCCCAGGATATTTTGGTCTGGTTTGGACACTCTTCTTATCTGCTGAAAATTGATGGCAAACTGCTGCTCGTTGATCCTGTATTCAGCGAAAACGCCTCGCCCGTTCCGGGGAGTAACAAGGCATTTAAAATCGCTGTGGATTATACTGCAGCAGACTTTCCAAAAATAGATTATCTATTTATTTCCCATGATCACTATGATCATCTTGATTATGAGACCATAATCAAACTGCGTGATAAAGTTGGTCAGGTCATCTGCGGTTTGGGGGTAGGTGCGCATTTCGAATCTTGGGGTTATAAACCACAACAGATTATCGAAGGCGATTGGTATGATCAAATAAATCTTGTGCCTGATTTTCAGGTAACTTTTACGCCTGCTAGACATTTTTCCGGACGTAGGATCACGAGAAACAATACTCTTTGGACTTCCTTCGTCCTGAAAACACGGAAATACAATTTGTTTCTAGGTGGTGACAGTGGTTATGGTAAGCATTTCAAGACAATAGGCGAGCGATTCGGTCCCTTCGATCTGGCTATACTGGAGAACGGGCAGTACAATGATGCCTGGCATTATATTCACTCTTTACCCGAAGAGTGGGGGCTTGAAACCAGAGACTTACAAGCCAAAGTCACTTTGCCTGTCCACTCGTCAAAATTTGCTTTGGCCATGCACGGATGGAAAGAGCCAATGGAAAAGTTTTATGAAACTGCTCAAAAGGAACATAGTAAACTTATTACCCCAAAGATAGGAGAACTGGTTCATCTGAATAAATTGGATACTGTATATTCCCCTTGGTGGCGGGAGGTTAATTAATTATTGCTTGTTCTTTTCAGCAATCCACAACGACATATATTTTGTGCTCTGTACAGTGTGATGCAAGAGTATCTGGCTAATAAAATTGTGTTGCCGATGTTTCTCCAGCTGTACCTTAAGTAAGGATAGATTGGTCATAAAGTCCGCTTGATATTTGCGTTTCTCGTAACGTTCGTTGATGATACGGATACCGTTGGCCTGCGCTGTTGCCCAGGCAACTTTGTCGTTATAAAGTGCCATGGTTTTTTGGCAGAAAGCTTCGGGTTCATCTTCAATAAAACCATTCCAGGATAGGTTGCCCTTCATCGCCTCAGCGCCAATCGATGTCGTGACGGTGGGGGTGCCAGTATGCATGGCGTCGATAAATTTGCCTTTCACTCCTGCGCCAAATTGAATCGGCGCAATCAATAGTCTGTAGTTGGACATGGTGTCCTTTGCAGAATCTGTTCTTCCCTTGATATGAAAATTCTCTTTGGGATTATGTAACTGAAGGACTTTCTGTGTCGGATATGCCCCATAGATATGTAACTCTACTTTATGGAGAATTTTACGAAGAACTGGCCAAATCGTTGTTTTTAGATATTGCACGGTATGCCAGTTGGGTTCATGGATGAAGTTGCCGATAAATAGCAGATTTCTTCGTTCTTCAAATGACTTCCAGGTATTCGCCTCGTCGACCGTAATTTCATCTTCCAGAAAAGGTAGATAGTATAGAATATCAGGCGAGATCCGAAAGACTTCCGTCAGTATTTTCATTTCAGACTCCGAGATAATTAATGATAGATCACAACGCAATATGGAAGCAATCTCCCGCTTTGCTGTTTCTGTAAACAATTCTTGAAAGGAAAAATCGTCTTTATTTTTGACGCACGCTTGCCGTGCCTGTCGTAAGAAATGGAGATCCTCGGTGTCGAGTACCCGAAGTGCACCGGGACACTGTTGAGCCACCCTCCAGCCATATTGCTCCTCGATCATAAACCTATCGAATACAACAATATCGGGTTGTAACCATCCAATAAATTCGTCAAAACTATCACTATTGAGCACAATAGCTTGTTCGGTAATACCTCGCGACTTTAATGGGGCACTATAGGGGGATTTGGCTGCTGCAGAAGCAAAAGTAATTTGATAAGAACGATCCAGGAATGTCTCGATCAGTTGCATCATCCGAAAACCGGCGGCTGATGATGTTGGTTCCGGCCAAACCAGCCCGATGAATAATACCCTTTTCTCTTTCATGGGTGAAAATTACTGATTAATGTCAAAAGAATTGACGAAAACTTAACAATTTGTCATTTTGAAACGATTAGCTTTATTTCGTGTTTATTATACGGTACGGTTATTAGACAATAAACGATAATATGGGCAAGACTATTGTTCAACGCATTAGACGTTTTTCACCAAAAACCTATTGGAAGGAACTAATAGCTGTTTTGGTTATTTTAATGGCTTTTGTTTTTTTTAGAAATGAAAGGAAAGAACTCGCTGCCATTATTCCGCAGTTAAAAGCGGCAGATCTAACCTGGGTTTCGGTCGGCATTTGTATAACCCTGCTCTATGTCCTATTACAAGGTGTAATGTATGTGCAGAGTTTCAAAGCCATTGGTCTTTCGATCAACTTGAAAATTGCCATAGATCTATTCCTAAAAAGAAATCTGCTCAGTGTATTTCTTCCTGCGGGCGGCATTAGTTCGCTCGCTTATACAACTACTCAGTTGCGAAAGCGGAATCTGAATACGACGCAGATTCATCAGGCTGGTGCGCTGTACGGGTATGTAGGACTGTTAACTGTCTTTATGATTGGTGTCCCCGTCATATTGTATACCATTTTGGACAATAAAAATTTTGGTGATGCCTGGATTTCATTGTTAATTTTGGGTATACTGCTGGGTGTTGTATTCTGGTTCATATGGTCTTTCCGTACACACAAAGGAATTTACCGTTGGGTAGAACTAAAATTTCCTGCTGTTGCCTCCAATATAGACGAGATATTTTCTGGGGAAGTAAAAATGAAATATCTTCTGGGTACCGTGTTGGCGTCTATGGTTGTTGAATGCTGTGGGATAGTCCATGCTTTTGTCAGTATGTATGCACTGGGCTTAGATCATTCCTTTGAAGCAGCGGCTATCGCCTATACCGTTTCGGTGGTTTTAATGATTGTGTCACCTTTTCTAAGAGGTTTAGGAGCCGTAGAATTAACGATGCTGTATATCTTCAAGGCCTATGGCTACGGTCAGGCAGAAGGCTTGGGAATAACTATTCTTTATCGCGTATTTGAATTTTGGCTGCCACTATTGTTAGGGTTAATCGCTTTCGCCTGGCGGGGTAGACAGCTTTTGGCGCGTGTAGGGCCAGCGTTGCTGATCTTCTTCTTGGGCATGGTTAATATTGTTTCGGTACTGACGCCGCCTTTGGCTGATCGAATGAAGCTGGATCGGTTTTATTTACCCCTTGAAGCGATCCATGCATCTAAGTTTATGGTTTTTGTTCTAGGAGTCGGTTTGTTGGTTACGTCGGCTTATTTAATCAAAGGTTTTCGTGTAGCCTTTTGGATCGCAGTTATTTTTAGTGCGCTGTCGTTATTTGGACATGTGTTTAAAGCGTTGGATTATGAAGAGGCATCGGTAGCGTTAATGACACTCGTTTTTTTGGGGATCAGTTATAAGCAATATCCAATTAAAAGCAATATTCGCTGGGTGAGGATCGGGTTTGTAACATTCGTCGTTGCATTGGTCGCGGTGTGTTTGTTCGACGTATTAAGTTTCTACTTTATTGATAAGCAACATTTTGGGGTTGAATTTACTTGGCGGCAGTCCATTTATCATACCGCAAAAAGCTTTTTGTTGTTCATTGATGATGATCTGATGCCACATACCAATTTTGGGCAGGAGTTCTTACGTATTACACAGGTCCTGGGGATTTTTTGCTGGTTCGTTCTGATCTACGCGCTCGCTCGCCCACGCCTGATCATAGATGAAGATTCTAGTAAATCCGAGCGTGAACGGGCGCAACAGCTACTGGATGAATTCGGACAGTCTGCCATGGATTTTTTCAAACTCGGGAAAGACAAATATCTTTTTTTCTCTGAGATTTCCGAAGGGTTTACAGCCTATAGATTGGCAAATGAGTTTGCCATAGTATTGGATGAGCCGGTATGTGAACAGGGGGATAAAGAAGAGCTTGTCGAGGAGTTTGATCGTTATTGTTATGCAAATGGATTAAAATCGATTTATTATCGGGTCGATGAAAACAGCTTGGTTCATTTCTCATCGCTTCGTAAACAGAAGATAACCATTGGGCAAGAAGCTGTTTTGGAACTGGAAACATTTACGCTCGAAGGAAAAGAGCGTAAATCATTGCGCAATGGACTGAATGCAATCCAGAAAAAGGGATTTACAACCGCAGTGCTGAAGGCTCCGCAGCGTGCAGCAGTCCTTGGTGAACTTCGGGCTGTTTCGGATGAATGGCTGAGAGAATTCGATAAAAAAGAAATGGTTTTTTCTCAGGGAATGTTCAATACCGAAGAACTGATCCAACAGGATATTATTGTCCTTAAAAATGGGAACGGCAAAATCGTCGCTTTCTTGAACGTCATTCCTGATTACGCCAAAGATGAATGCACTTACGATATGATCCGAAAATCACTGGAAGCACCCAGCGGGAGCATGGATGCGTTGATAGTAGAGATGATCAGTTATGCAAAAGCTCAAAAATATAGTTACCTGAATCTGGGGATGGTTCCGATGACGGGACTGGAAGCAACGGAGAGCCCTGCAGAAAAGATTATGAAATTTGCGTCAACGCGACTTGGGAATTTTAAACATTACCACAGCTTACGTGATTTTAAAGAGAAGTATGCGACTTTTTGGGAAAATAAATACCTTATCTTTGATAACGATTTTGATCTGATACAGCTTCCGGCAGCGCTAGTTAAAGTAATGAAACCGAATGATTAGTGTCATCTTGAGCGGTATCCAGCGTGTAATACTATTCCGATGAAAAAATTGACCATTTTATGTATAATCGGCTGCGTGGCATTTCATACTTTTGCGCAACAACGTTTGGTCGAGATGAAATATTGGAACAACAAAACAGTATTGCCTCTGGTGCTTTATTTAAGTGGAGATGGTGGTTTCAATTCTTTTTCGAATAAGATATGTCAGTTAATTGCCGATGCTGGATACGCTGTGGCAGCGATTGACTCCAGGAGCTATTTTTGGAGGAAAAAAACACCTAAGGATATCGCTGCGGATATGTCAAATACACTCAAAAATCTGATTTTGTCTCGACAGAACCACCAGTTTTTTATTGTGGGATATTCTTTTGGAGCAGATGCGGTACCTTTTATCATAAATCGTATTGATCCCTTAATAAAGGAAAATGTACGTAGCATTGTGTTACTGGAACCATCAGTATCGACCGATCTGGAGATACATATTGCCGATATTTTGGGCAGAAGCAGCACCAAACGGAGCCTTGATGTAGTTGCTGAGATAAACCGGATAGAAGGCATCAAAACAAGTGTGGTGTTAGGAGATGATGAGGCTGAGTTTCCGGTAAAAAAGATTACATTAAAAAACTTTAATAAGAGCTATCTTTCGGGCGGACATCGTTTTAGCGGCAATGCGGAGCAGGTCGTTAAAACAACATTATCTCTTTTTTGATATTTTCTTATCCTAGATCAACTAAATTATGAAATGGAGCCGCTATTTTTGAGTTAGTTTTTAAATAGAGAAGAGACATGGAATTAGGAATAGGAATGTTTGGTGACTCGAGGATAGACCCCGGTACAGGTCAGATCCAGGCGCCACAGGATAGAATGAAAGAAATAATCGAAGAAATCAAACTGATGGATCAGGTTGGATTGGATTTCTTTGGGATCGGTGAGCATCATCGGGCAGATTATGCCGTTGCTGCTCCGGAGATTATAATGGCGGCGGCAGCCACAGTGACCCAAAACATCAAGTTGGGTAGCGCTGTTTCCGTATTGAGTTCGGCAGACCCCGTCAAATTATTTCAAGATTTTGCAACAGTAGATCTCTTGTCCGATGGTCGGGCAGAGCTCATGGCTGGCAGGGGGTCATTTATTGAGTCATTTCCGTTATTTGGATATGATTTAAAGGATTATGCGGATTTGTTTGAGGAGAAACTGGAACTTCTACTTCGGTTGAATAAACAGAATCCGGTTACCTGGCGTGGCAATTTTAGAGCTCCTTTGATCAATCAGGAGATTTTTCCGCGACCAAAGAATGGATCTTTGCCAATCTGGGTTGCAGTAGGAGGTACCACTTCATCTGTTATCCGTGCTGGAAAACTAGGTTTACCTGTCATGTTCGCGATTATTGGGGGGATGTACGAAAGTTTCGACCATTTGTTCGAGATGTATCGTCAGGCCTACGAAGATAATGGGCACGATATGGCAAAATTTCAAGTCGGGGTTCATATGCACGCTTTTTTTGGCGATAACAGTGGGCAGATTGCGGACTACTATTATCCCATTTACTCGGCACAGATGGATCGTATTGGAGCAAGCCGCGGATGGCCACCTTATCAACGGACACAATATGACTTTGGCAGGTCTTCAAGAGGACATCTTATTGTTGGAGATGCTGAATATGCCGTTGATAAAATTTTGGCAATCCATGAAAAATTTGGATTGACACGTTTCTCCGCGCATATGGACGTTGGCGCTCCGGGACACAAAGAGATGTTGCGGTCAATTGAAATTTATGGCGAAAAAATAGCACCTAAAATTAGGTCAATACTTAATAGAGATAGCTAAAGAAAACATTATCATTTTTTTTAAGCAGAGATATTAACTACCTTTGGCTTTAAATTATTTTAGAAAGTAAGATGCTTGGACTTAAGTTGTTGACAGATCCGCGATGGGCAAATATCGCGGAAGGAAATTTGGAAGAGATTTTGACAGATCATGCCTGGTGTGAACAAAAGGCTGCTTCAAACGCAATATCCTTGATCACAAACAACTCAGAGCACGAGGATTTGGTTCATGAATTGACAGCTATAGCCATTGAAGAGATGGAGCATTTCAAAATGGTCATTGACATCATTAAGGAACGGGGCTATACATTGGGTCGCGAGCGGAAAGATGACTATGTCGGTCAATTGATGAAATTTTCCAAAAAGGACGGTAGCCGCAATATGGCGTTTATCGATAGACTATTATTTGCTGCAATGATTGAAGCGCGTAGTTGTGAGCGGTTTAGGGTCTTGTCTCAAAATATCCAGGACAAGGAGCTTGCTCAGTTTTATTACGATTTGATGGTTTCCGAAGCGAACCACTATACAACTTTTCTGAATTTTGCAAGGAAGTATTCCGTAGATGTCGATGTGGAAAAACGCTGGAAAGAGTGGTTGGATTTTGAAGGTAAACTGATCCAGTCTTACGGAAATAAAGAAGCCATACATGGCTAATGGATAGCGAATCTACCTATTTTAAAACACATACATAACAGTTGTCCCGTTCTATTTTCTTTAGAACGGGATTTTTTGTCACTTAATTATTCTTATCTTTGTACCGTGATCGAAAAAAGTAAAATAATAGATATCAGGAGTTTGTCTTTGAGTCAGATCAAAGATCAACTGACCGCGTTGGGTGAACAGGGCTTTCGTGCAAAGCAGATTTATGAGTGGATATGGGAAAAATCTTGTACAGATTTTGATCAAATGAGTAATCTGAGTAAGGCCCTGCGTGAAAAGCTGAAGGAAAATTTTACGATTAATGCAGTCAAAGTTAAAGAGTCACAAATCAGCTCGGACAAAACCATTAAAAGCAGCTTTAGGCTCTATGACGGTAATATCATAGAAGGCGTATTAATTCCTGCACCTGAGCGTATGACTGCCTGCGTGAGTTCGCAGGTGGGCTGTAGCCTGACCTGTAAATTTTGTGCAACAGGTTACATGGATCGAAAACGTAATCTTAATGCAGATGAAATTTATGACCAAGTGGTACTTATTAGTAAACAGGCTGAAGAAAACTATGGTCAGCCTTTGACAAATATTGTCTATATGGGTATGGGTGAGCCACTATTGAATTACGCCAATATGATGAAGTCTGTTGAGCGGATCACAGCTCCGGACGGCCTTAATATGGCTGCGAAACGAATCACTGTGTCAACAGCCGGTATTGCGAAAATGATCAAGAAACTAGGAGACGATCAGGTACGGTTTAATCTTGCTCTTTCATTACATGCGGCAAATGATAAAAAGCGTAATGAGATTATGCCGATCAATGAGCAGAACTCTTTAGCTGCACTAGCTGAAGCGCTAAAATACTTTTATGCCAAGACAAAGAGTCCGATAACATTTGAATATATTGTATTCAATAATTTCAATGACGAGTTGGAAGACGCTAAGGAGCTTGTTAAATTTTGTAAGCATGTCCCCTGTAAAGTAAATTTGATTGAATATAACCCAATTGCTCTGGCCGACTTCCTGAATGCCGAAGCTGACAAGATAGACGTATTCGCGAATTACCTAAAAAGCCAGGGAATTATCACCAATGTAAGGCGAAGCCGAGGAAAGGATATTGACGCGGCATGCGGACAATTGGCAATAAAAGACAAGGATAAAGAGACTGCTGAGGCTTAGTTTGCAAGATTGTTGCTATCTTTAGCTGAAGAAGTTAGCATTATGCCATTTGATCTACGGAATATTCTTGGTGATTTTGTTTCCATATTCTTTCCCAAAGAATGTGCCTGTTGTGGCTGTGTGCTAAAATATCAGGAAAAATATATCTGTATTGCCTGTGATTATCATCTGCCTTATACCAATTTTCATACGTATTCGGATAACGATACCGCTAGGCAGCTTTGGGGCAAAGCGCCTATAGAAGAGGCTTGCTCTTTTCTCCTCCTACAAAAGGGGAGTCGTGTAGAGCGGCTAATCTACCAGATTAAATATAATAACCAGCCATTTTTGGCAGAATATTTTGGTTATCAGTGTGGCCACAAGCTCCTTCAATCCGAACTGTACGTTGGATTATCGGCTATTGTTCCAATACCATTACATACGAGTAAGCTTCGAAAAAGAGGGTATAATCAATCGGCCTATTTTGGTCGTGGACTGTCGCGGGTGATGCATATTCCCTTATGGGAGGACGTATTGATACGTAAACGGGCAACAATGACACAAACAGGTAAGGACCGTTTAGCGCGTTATGAAAATGTGGAAGATATCTTTGCCTGCAAGGAGCTTTCAATGCCACAAGATGTACATATTTTACTTATTGATGATGTACTGACAACCGGTGCTACTATTGTCTCGGCCGCAATTACGCTGCAGGAATCCCTCGGATGTAAAGTGTCCGTGGTAACCTTGGCCCGAGCCCAATAGTTTTATTCGATAGCCGGGTTTATCGCTAATCAGTGCCTCCTGTCGACATAATTCAACAGATAGGCAAATCCGGCCATCCCAATCCCTACAGAATCAGCAAATAAATCCCACAAGTCACCACTACGGTAAGTAAAAATATAGAGCTGAAGTAATTCCGTCAATCCTGCAAACAGAAAACCGAAAAAAGAGACAATAAAGATGGGTAACCAGCGTGTTGGTTTTCCGCTAAATTGTTGGATAACACCGTTGTACATCAGTGTGCAAAAAACAAAAAACATGCCCGCATGAACGAGTTTATCCATTCCGGGGTAGCTGGGAACTGTATCAAAGTTATTTCCGGGGAGCGTACATAAAACAATGACTATGATGGCCCAAATAAAACACCATTTGTAGTCCAGTAGGATTTTAATCATGGGGATAAATATCCAAAAATTTCTTGATAGAAGTGAAATGTAAATAATTTTAAAAAATTATTTGCCTAATAATCAGTCTGTTAATATATTTTTTTGTTTTATATGGTACTATGTATTGCATGGTACCATAAAATACATATATCTTTGTATTGTTATGATAGCTGAAAATACACAAATCCAAATGAGGAAGGGGATACTTGAATATTGTATCCTATCCATAATTTCTCGAGGAGAAATTTATGCCTCCGATATTATCAGCGAACTGAAGAAAGCTCAATTGTTGGTTGTGGAAGGAACCTTATATCCGCTTTTAACACGTCTAAAAAATAATGGCTTGTTGAGTTATATATGGAAGGAATCGACTTCAGGTCCGCCTAGAAAATATTATGAAATTACCCAAGAAGGACTTGATGTCCTTTCAAGATTGGACATTACCTGGAATGAATTGGTGTTTGCTGTAAACACATCATTGGTGGGTAGAAACAATGATTCAACTAAACCAGTTAAAGACAATAGCGATGAATAAGACAATAATTATCAACATAAATAGCATCGTCTTCCATATTGAGGAGGATGCTTATGAGGTACTGCGGTCGTACATGATTGATATACAGAAGCATTTTGGTCAGTCGGAAGACAGCCGTGAGATTTTGCAGGATATTGAGAACCGTATTTCAGAGATGTTTACAGAGAAGATCCAGGCGGGCAGTAAAGAGGTGCTCAATATGGAAGATGTAAATGCAGTTATTGATCAAATGGGGAGGGTTAGTGACTTTGAGTCGGAAGATCAGGATGACTATAGCTCCTTTCGGCATGAACCGAATACCAATGGTTTTAAGGTCGGTAAGAAATTAATGCGGGATCCCGACGATCGCGTTTTCAGTGGAGTCTGTAGTGGTCTTGGCCATTTTTTTGGAATTGAATCCAAATGGGTAAGGTTACTTTTTGCACTTTTTGTCATAATCGGTGGATCGGGACTATTGGTTTATGTGATACTTTGGATCGTGATGCCGCCAGCGATTACAAGAGCGGACAAAATGGAGATGCGTGGTGAAGCGCCTAATATCCAGAATTTTAAGCGCTCTTTTGATGAAGAAATGAGTGGTGTGAGAGATACCTTTTCACGTGGACTGGATCGTACAGGAGATGGGGTGACAAAGCTATTGCAAATCATCGTGAAAGCTATCGGTGTCTTTTTTGTCATCCTTGTCGGGATAACGCTTATCGGATTGATTATCGGGCTGATATTCTTTGCATTAGCTATTGTAAACGTGATTCCTGATGTGATGGACGATTCCGGACCGTTTTATTTAATGGATCCCAGTGATGTGCCATTTGCCTTGATTGCGGGCTTTTTGTCCATATTCATTCCGCTAGCAGGGTTATTTTACCTGCTTTTACGTGTGCTCTTCGAAAAGAAACCGATGAATAACTATTTGACAACAACACTTTTCTTGGTGTGGTTGGCATCTATAGGAGCCATTATCTATTATTCAACCTCGGTTGCAAAAGAATTTAGGGAGTCGAGTACGATTGTCGAAGAAAAACCTTTACAAAGACAGCCTGTATACTTTTTAAGTGAAAATGATGTTCGGGTTATCCGTTTAAAAAATGGAGTGAAAACTGGTATCGGAATAAAAAGCGAGAATCTTTCGTCCTATCTGAAACGGGATATCCGGATCCGCATAGAACGTATTGACTCTTTGCAGGCACCTTATGTACGTTATGAATATTCTGCAAAAGGCAGTACCTATAAGATGGCTACAGATAGAGCTGCAAAGATCAATTATGCACTGAAGCAAGATACTGCTGCGTTGATTTTTGACAGTGCTTTTCAATTGAGCGAAGGTGAACGCTACCGTGATCAGGAAGTGAATGTTACTCTGTTTTTGCCTGTCGGAACAAAATTGGTGATCAATGATAATTTGGAAGGTAAATTGCGCGATATTTCATTTTACGATTGCCGCGACCGCTATAATAAAGATTTAAGGGATGTCAAGGATGTGGAATTTATTGTGACTTCGCTCGGTGTTAAATGTGCTTTGCCTCCAAAAAAATCAGATGAAGAGGAGGGAGAAGATTCTGACCGTAATGAAGTTGTTATTGCCGATACTTCCATTGTGATCCGTCGGGATACCATCATCAACGCGAAAAAAGATGGCGTGTCCGTTCAAATAAAAAATAAATAATAAGCTGTCTTCCGCTTCAACCGGGCGGAAGACAGATCATACAAGCCAATACCATGATGATGCCATTTAGCGCTGAGGTCAACTTGTAACAAGATGACGATGGCCCTTTTGAAGTTTCATTACGTTAAACAAGATTATCCTAATAATGAAAAAATATTTTTACTTCTTACTGGTAAATTTTTTAATTGTCTCCTTTGCCCATGCGCAAGTGAAAGTTACTGGGAAAGTGCACTCGGCAGATCATTTGCCGCTGCCTTTAGCAACGGCCTACCTAATGAAAGCTAATTCTGCTGTTGTCTTAAAGGCGGTAGTCACCAATGAGTACGGAGAATATCAATTCACGGACGTGGGGCCCGGAAATTATCTCGTTGAAGCAAAGATGGTGGGATATACTTCAAACCGAAGTAGCTCTTTTGCTATCGATAAGTCCGATTACTCTCCTGCTGTGATCGAGTTGATCGCGGATAACAGAAAATTAGAGGAAGTTACCGTGGAAGGTAAACGTCCTATGGTCGAGAGTAAGCCCGGTAAGTTGATCCTAAATGTAGAGAATTCTCCATTGGCTGCCGGCAACAATGCACTGGATATCGTGCAGCGTGCGCCCGGTGTTAGCTTGGACAACAACAATAATTTGCAATTGATGGGACAATCGGGGGTGGCCGTTACCATTGATGGACGACAAACCTATATGTCCGGTGAGCAACTTTTGAGCTTTTTAAAAAGCACGGATGGTAATCAGATTAAATCCGTTGAAGTGATTACGACACGATCCGCTAAGGATGATGCTGAAGGGGCTGTAGGAACAATCAACATCGTCCTTAAGAAGAATCGTATGGAAGGATTTAACGGGACCTTTAACCTGACGGCAGGAAGCGGTGAAAAATTCAAGGGAAATAGTTCCCTTTCATTAAATTACAAAAAGAATAATACAACACTGTTTGGTTCCTATGCTTATTCGGATGAAAAGTCTTACCGTAAGCTGTATATAGACCGGGTTATACAGAATGATGGTAAAAAGAAATATTTCAATCAAAAATCAATATTGGATGAAGATGAACGCAATCATTCCTACCGTTTTGGCGTTGAACAAAAGACATCTTCAAGAAATACATTAACACTGCAATTCAATGGGTCAAATAATACCGAATACAATGACAATGACAGTAGGACGAATATAGGTACTACCGTATCCGCTTATGATACGATATTAAGCTCATCGTCCTCTTTCAAAGAATTGTTTGACCGCTACTCCGCTAATCTGAATAATGAGTTTAAGATAGATTCCAATGGACGGAAACTGACTGTTGATTTGGACTGGAGCAAATTTAGGAGCAATAAACGTGTCACCTATCGCAATGAATATTTTGATGCCGGTATGAAGCCAGTTTCCCCGTTGGAAAATGAACGCAGTGGAATGCCAATCGGTATCGATATCTATGTTGCAAAGTTCGATTACGAACATCCCTTATCAAAAAAATCCAAGCTTGAGATGGGGGGGAAATATTCGAATGTAAAGTCTGATAATGATCTGCTTTTTGAAATGTTGCAGAAAGACTCCCTACAGAATAGCTCCTGGATAAATGATACGACACGTACAAATCATTTTGTCTATAAGGAGCAAATAGTGGCGGGCTATCTCGATTATAATACAAGCATTGGAAAATGGAGTTTAAAAGCTGGTGTGCGGGGAGAGTATACGATGTCAGATGGAAACTCATTAACAAAGAGCAAGCGTGTGAAACGTGATTATTTTCAACTTTTCCCCAACGCTAATTTGACCTATTCGCTAAATGAGAATCATATATTGTCTATAGGTTACACCAGAAAAGTGACCCGTCCTAATTATCGTCAACTGAATCCATTTGATTATTATATTGACAAGTTGACCTTTGAGCGCGGAAATCCGTATCTAAATCCCCAATTTTCCAATGAATTCACATTGAATTATACCTTGTTGCAGCGTTATAATGTGACATTGGGTGTCAATGATGTGAAAGACGCAATTGTAGAAAGCATGGGACAGGACTCCGTCAGAGATAAGACTTGGGTTGTGCGGGAGAATTTAGGTCGGAATTTAACCTCTTATTTAAATCTAAATATTCCCATTACGGTATTGAAGATCTGGAGCATGAATAATAATATCACTGGAATCTACTTTGATTTTGATGGTATGATTTCAGGCATTCCGATCAAAAGGAAATCATTTCTCCTTCAAGCGAATTCCATGCATAATCTAAAATTAAGTAAGAGTCTTACGGCTAATGTTAATTTACGCTATTTTTCACCTTTTAAATACAGTGTGTATGACTTAGAGGGAAGATGGGACATGGAAGTGGGAGCGACCAAAACATTTAAAGATCAGCGTAGTTCCTTAAAATTGGCGGTGAGTGATCTATTCAATACTGGCAATCAAAACCTGGTCACTACTTTTGGTCAATTTGATTCTCAGATCAGGCAACGTCAAGATCGTCGGGTTATACGGCTGACCTATTCATACAAATTTGGTAACCTTAAAAATAATTACCGTAAGAAAGATACAAGCAACGAAGAGAAAGAAAGAGCGCAATAATTACTGTTCGTTAATTAATTGTATAAAGCCGTAAGAATTTCTTGTTTTTACGGCTTTTTATTTAATCATTGGTGATCAGTTCGGTGGGTAATACACGGGTCTCAAATTCTGTAATAGGATATTTGGCTTCTATCAGTTTGATCAGCAGTTCGGTAGCAATTTTCCCCATTTCGAAAGCAGGTTGTCTGATTGCTGTGACTTTGGACGAAAATAGTTCGACAACATTAGAATTTGTAAATCCGGCAATAGCGATATTGCTAGCGGCGCCGAAATTTCTTTTTTTTGTAACATGAAGGTATCCCGTGGTCAATTTGTCTCCAGAGATAAAAATGGCATCAAAACCAATTTGGATAAGCTCTTCGATCGCTTTTTCAATTTCGTCTAAATGCAGACCCCCATATTGAGAATATTTGACAAGATTCGGGGCAAAATCGATATGATTTGCCAGTAATGCCTTTTTATATCCTTCTAAGCGATCTCTTGTTATGGACAAGGATTTTGAGCTTGTCAGATGCGCGATTTTCTTGTTTCCGAGTTTTATAAGATGCTGGGTCGCATCGTAGGCCCCTTGCTGATTGTTGACCACGACCTTGTACGTGTTAAACTGTTTTGGGATTCGATCAAAAAATACAATTGGAAATCCACGTTCTTTTAATTGATGGAGATAGGAAATGTCCTCGGTTTCTGAAGACAATGCAATCAGTAGGCCATCTATGCCTCTGGATGTTAGGTACTCCACATTAAGCCGTTCCCTTTCCGAAGACTCATGTGTCTGTGAAATAATGATCTGAAAATTTTTGTCATAAGCAATAGATTCGACGCCGTTGATGACTTGGGAGAAGAAATTATTGGCTATTTCACTGACAATGATACCAATGGAGTGGCTTCGACGTTCCTTTAAGCTCCTCGCAATGGGATTAGCACGATAATTGATTTTTTCGGCATATTCCAATACAACTTTTTTTGTTTCAGGACTTATTTCATAACTATCTCTTAATGCTCTGGAGATGGTAGAAGTTGATAAATTAAGCGCTTTAGCAATGTCTTTGATTGTATAGTTTTCGAATTTCATAATCGGCAAAATAGACTATAATATTAATCAAAAAAAATTACAAAACCTAATTAAATCCCCTGTGCAAACGTTATCGGCAACGTTTGCACAACTTTATTAATGATACTGGCATTAACAAGTGAAATATACTTTGTAAACTTGATTATAGGATAACCAAATAAATATCCATGCAGTTCGTGCAAAAGTAATTTAATCATTTTATTTAAATACCTAAAAATATGAAAAAAATCGGTACACTTATTTCGGGCTGTGTGATGATAATTTTTCTCTTGGCTTTACAGCGAGAACAAGTCCGCACAATCTATATAATTGGCGACTCTACAGCTGCGGATAAAGACAGCCATACCTTTCCAGAAACTGGTTGGGGAATGGCCTTTGCAAAGATGTTCAATCAACAGGTGAAGGTCGATAACCGTGCATTAAATGGGCGTAGTTCCAAATCCTTTAAACATGATGTGGGCAAAGATGGAAGTGCTGTAAATCATTGGAAGCCTATTTTTGAAAACCTTCGTCTAGGAGATTATGTGTTCATTCAGTTTGGACATAATGATGAAAAGATCCATAAACCTGCTGTGGGAACTTCGTTGGAAGAGTTCGAACAGAATTTGACTTTCTATATCAATCAAACAAGAGAGAAGGGCGGTATTCCGATTCTTTTGACACCGATAGTACGGCGTAAATTTGAAAATGACGTGCTCGTGAAAACCCATGGAACATATCCTGCAATTATCCGTAAGGTTGCTAGGGATATGCAAACTCCTTTGATTGACATGGAGGATAAGACAACAAAACTTGTCATGTCCTACGGAGTAGAGGACAGTAAGAAATTGTTTTTGCATGTGAACAGCGGTGAAAAGAATTATCCACAGGGAAAGAAAGATGATACGCATCTGAATACTTTTGGTGCTAAAGAAGTGGCAAGACTCATTGCCGAGGGGATTCGCGATTTACAGTTACCTATTCAAGACAATCTGATTCTGAAGTAACTTTAGGACGTTATAAAATCAGGAAGAAGCATAGACTCAAATCAATTTGATTGACAGAGGGACGGCTGTCGTAAAAAGATGCAGTGGATATGAAAAGTATTTGAGAATTTCTGAAAAAATGAATACAAAAAGCGACATCGATAATCTCGATGTCGCTTTTTTGTATCATCCGTATACTAGAAGATATATTTCGTGCTTAAGAAATTTGATTCATTTTCACTTACGATGTCATTTAATAGTTTTTTGTTTTCCTCAGTGAATTTTGTCGCCACTAAAGAACGTATGGAGAATGAACGCAAGGCATCGACTACTGACAACGTTCCTTCAGCACTGTCCTTTCTACCTGTGAAAGGGAAAGTATCCGGGCCGCGTTGGCATTGACAATTGATGTTTACACGGCTCACTTGATTGACCAGTGGATCAATAAGCGATGAAACAACAGCTGCATTATTGCTGAAAATACTTACCTGTTGTCCATGCGAAGATCCGATTAAGTATTCGATAGGTTCTTCCAGGTCATCAAAAGGAACGACTGGGATAACCGGGCCAAACTGCTCCTCTCTATAAAGTTTCATCTGTGAATTGACAGGATAAACAATCGCCGGATAGAAGAATGATTCAGCGACTTGGCCACCGTTCTCATTCACTACTTTCGCACCGTATGCTTTTGCATCTTCAATGCATTCAGTCAAATATGCCGGTTTATTGACTTCAGGAAGCGGAGTCAAAGATACTCCCTTTTCCCATGGCATTCCATATTTCAATTTAGCAACTTCAGCAGAGAGACGTTTCAGGAACTCTTGTGCCAAGCTACGGTGCACATAGATAATTTTAAGTGCCGTGCAACGCTGACCATTGAATGAAAGTGAACCCAATACTGTTTCAGAAACTGCTAGATTTAAATCTGCATCTTTGGTAATGATTGCTGCATTTTTTGCGTCCAAACCAAGAATTGCACGGAGGCGATTCACTTTTGGATGCAATTTTTTAAGTTCGTCAGCTACACGGCTTGAACCGATTAGCGTTAATACATTGATCTTTCCCGATTGCATTAGACTAGGGACAATTTTATTGCCACGGCCATAGATCGTATTGACAACACCTTTAGGGAAACTTGTTTTAAAAGCTTCTAATAAAGGATAGTGTAATAATGTACCATGTTTAGGTGGTTTGAATAACATGGTATTCCCCATGATCAATGCGGGAATCAATGTCGTAAAGGTCTCATTCAACGGATAATTGAATGGCCCCATACAGAGTACGACTCCTAATGGAGATCTTCGGATTTGGGCAACGATACCCTGTTCGATTTGAAAACGTGAAGAATCGCGGTCTATATCTTTCAGTGCATCGATCGTCGCATAGATGTATTCTACCGTACGATCAAATTCTTTCACGGAGTCAGCGTAGGATTTGCCAATTTCCCACATAATAAGCTTGACGACAATGTCCTTCTTGGCAATCATCTTTTGTGTGAAATTTTCAACACAAGTAATACGATCGGCAACGCTCATTGTCGGCCATTCTCCACGGCCATTGTCGTATGCTTTTACAGCAGCGTCTAAGGCTTCCATGGACTCTTTTTCTGTACAAACAGGGAAACTACCGATGCGCTTACGTTTCAAGCCATCCTTAGTCTTCACACAAATAGGTGAAAAAACTTCGTTTACTTGACCCGTCCAAGAAATCATTTCTCCATTGGAAAGGAACTCTCTTTGATCGACCTGTTCGTCGAGCGTAAATTCTGCGGGAATGTCTTTCTCCTCGTAGAAGATACCTTCTAAGTTTAAGCTCATTGTTTTTAAAAATGGTTTAGATTGATATTTATAAAGATATTGCTAATATAATATAAATTTTGCAATATATGTTAATTTTTTATTAAAATAAGTTTAGGAACTAGTGTTTTCATTACGACCCATGCAATTAAATAGGCAATGGCACAGAAGGAAAAGATAATGAAATAACCTGCTTCCTCGCCTTTGAAGCCCATAAAAGTCATCTGGGTTTCTTTGGCATAATCAAATAGCCATCCTGATGTTTTGTTGATAATAAAGGCTCCTACACCTCCCGCGAGCCCCCCAATTCCGGTAACGGTTGCAATGGAGCGCTTTGGAAAAGAGTCTCCAACAGTCGAAAAGATATTGGCGGACCAGGACTGGTGTGCGGCTCCGGCGAAACCGATAAGAATGACAGGTATCCAATAGGAGATATGTCCCAGAGGCTGTGCAAAGAGTACGACCAATGGCACAAAAGCAAACAACAGCATGGCTTTCATGCGCCCTTCGTAAGCGTTCATTCCTTTTTTGTCAACAAAATAGGTTGGTAGCCATCCACCATAAATAGACAACATGGTAATTGCATAAAGCACAAAAATTGCGAGCTGTCCTTCTGTATCCGATGATTTTATGTCGTAGACGGCAGAAAGATAAGCCGGCATCCAGAATAAGAAAAACCACCAGACTCCGTCAGTCATAAATTTTCCAAAGACGAATGCCCAGGTTTGCTTATATTTTAAGCATTCAGAAATGGTCGTTCTTGGAAGTTTGGTATCGCCAGTAGGTGTGATCTGCTGTTCATGGTCATCTTGATTGATATAAGCCAGCTCGGCCGCATTGACTTTTGGGTTTTCATTTGGCTTTTTATAGAGAAACATCCAAAAACCCATCCAGACAAATCCTAATGCACCGATGATGATGAAAGACATTTCCCAGCCCCAATGCGCGGCGATTACAGGAATGGTTAAGGGAGCTGCCAAGGCGCCAATAGTTGCACCTGAATTGAAGATACTCGTTGAGAGGGCACGGTCTTTTTTCGGAAAATATTCCGCAGTGGCTTTAATCGCTGCAGGAAAATTCCCCGCCTCTCCGACCGCAAGAACAAAGCGGGCAAAGATAAATAGATTGACACTGACACTGATTACTAACCCCACGTTGTTGACATGAGAAATTGCCTCTTTTGCGCCTTCGAAACCAACGAACCATTCACCAGCAACAATTCCTGACGTCGCTATACCACAGAAGGCATGCAGTATTGCGCCAAAGGACCAGATTCCAATTGCCCATAGAAAACCTTTTTTTGTATCCATCCAATCCACAAAGCGACCTGCAAACAGCATACTGATGGCATAAAAGATTGAAAACAGGGCCGTAATGTTACCATAGTCCGTATTTGTCCAATGAAATTCGGGGCTAATAAAATCCTTCCAGGTCAGGGATAGCACCTGGCGGTCCAGGTAATTGATTGTAGTAGCAAAAAATAGTAGGGAGCATATTACCCAACGGTAATTACCCTTTTTCTCCGTGTTGATCATAATGGGTTTAATAGTTTATTTTTAGTGTAAGCGTCTGTTTTTTCACGCTAATAAGATCCCTCCGTATTTGCTTTTTAAAGCTGGTACCAGAGGGATTTTACTGTTATCGTGCTTTCGAGACGAAGTCAAGTGCCTTTTTAGTGTTCTCAAATAAGTTGCCAGTGTCTTTAGGATCAATTAACTTACTGCCCATCCCTACTGCGCATACACCGGAGTTGAACCAAGCTTTTAAGTTTTCCATTTCGATTTCTACACCCCCCGTAGGCATAAATTTCTGACCTTTAAAAAGGTCCCGGATAGATGACATAAATGTTGGCCCCAGTATATTTGCAGGGAACAATTTTATAAGTGCTGCTTGTTGCTGTTGCGCTGTATAGACTTCTGTTGGGGTCATACATCCCGGAATCCATAATTTATGCTGCTCATGAACAAGCGACCCCACCAAAGGATTTACAATCGGAGAGACAATAAAATCGGCACCGATTTGCAGAAATTGTTGCGCTTCCTCAACCGATTTGATGGTGCCTATACCCAAATAAAGGTCAGGCATGTCAAGGTTTCTTGCGGCAATTAAACTCTCAAAAACTGTTAATGCTTCGGGACCACGGTTTGTAAATTCAAAGACACGTATACCGGCTTGGTATAAGGTTCGCAGAATAGCTATACTTTCGGCCTTATCGTGATGGAAGAACAAAGGAAGTATCCCTTGTTCAAGGATTTTATCTAATACAATTTCTTTCAAATTCATGCTATCATTCTATTTTTTATATCTTCCACTGTACTTGTTGTCGCATCGCTGGCGATAAACAGTTTATCAAATGCGGCAAGTGTTGCAAACTCCAGGGTCTCTTTGGGAGAAAGGTTGGAGTATAAGCCGTAAATCAAGCCTGCCATAAAGCAATCGCCGCTACCCACCTTATCCAAAATTTCTTCGGCTGTATATTCCGTTGATTTAATCAGGCTGTCTTTGTCAAACAATGTGGTATAATACTTGATACCTTTGCTTTGATGGTCAAAACGAAAGGTATTGGCCACATATTGACAAATCGGATTCACGGAAATGATCTCTTTGCTTGTACGATCTGCCTGTGCCAGTAAGTCTTCTTCCTGATACCCCGAAGAAGAAGTTCGGAATTTCTCGTCTAGCTGCGTGCCGAGCATTTGATGTGCAGCCCAGATATTCCCCATGATTAAATTGCAATTTTGGGCAATTTTAGGCATAATTTCTTTCGGTGCTTTCCCATATTTCCAAAGCTTTGCGCGGTAGTTAAGGTCCAATGATACAAAAATGCCTTTTTCCTGTGCTTTTATAACTGCTTCCTGGCATAGATCAGCAATATCTTGACTAATAGCAGGACAGATCGCTGAAAAATGAAACCATTTGACATCAGCAAAAATCTCTTCCCAATCAATGCTGCCAGCTTTGAGGTTTGCAAATGAAGAATTCGCACGATCATAGATGACACCGGCATTTTTTAGATCTTTCCCTTTTGGGAGATAATAAATCCCTAATCTCTCGCCGGTCCACAGCATAGTCGAGGTGTCTATGTTTTTGTTTTTTAGGTAGTTGTTAATACCTTCACAGATGGCGTTTTGAGGAATTGCGGATAAATAGGATGATGGTACATTCCACAATGCTAAGGCTGTGGCGACATTCAGTTCTGCTCCCCCCACGTAGAAAGGCAGCTGGTGTTGTTCAATCCAATCTTGTTCGATGTCGGGACAGATCCGTAACAACAATTCTCCAAAGCTTAAAACTTTACCCTGCATATTCATTAAAATTCAAAATATTCTTTCGCGTTATTATAGCTGATATCTGTTATGATTTTCCCTATCCATTCGATATCATTCGGTATCTCGCCCTTTTCGATGTCCTGCCCAAAGATGTCACACAATAATCTTCTGAAATATTCATGTCTCGGGAATGACAGGAAGCTTCTGGAGTCGGTCAACATACCAACAAGACGGCTTAATAAACCCATATTCGACAATGTATTGATTTGTTTTGTCATACCATCTTTTTGGTCTAAAAACCACCAGGCAGAGCCGAACTGGATTTTTCCCTTGATAGAACCATCGTTGAAATTCCCGATCATAGTCGCAATAAGTTCATTGTCCGCCGGATTGAGATTATACAAGATGGTCTTGGTTAGCTTATCTTGATTGTCTAATTTATTCAAAAAATTTGACAATGCACGTGCCTGGCTAAAATCTCCGATGGAGTCCCAGCCTGTATCTGGTCCGATCAAGCGATGCATACGGGCATTATTGTTGCGTAATGCACCTAAGTGGTATTGCTGAACCCAGCCTTTTTCATGATCCCATTCTGCAAAATAAATCAGCATTGCAGATTTGAATTTCAGATTTTCGGCCAAGGAGATTTCCTTTTTTGTACGAATTTTATCAAAGATCGTCACGATTTCCTGTTCGGTATAGTCTTCTGCATAGATTTGTTCCAGGCCGTGATCCGACACTTTGCATCCGTTGGCTGCAAAGAAATCATGTCTTGCTTTTAATGCCTTCAAGTAATCTCCAAGACTATTGATTTGAATATCGCTGACCTCTTCCAGTTTATCGATGTATTGATTCAACGCAATGATATCGTCCGAGTTCATGGCTTTATCAGGACGAAAGGCGGGAAGCATCTTGAACGATTCTTTCTCCTTGGCGAATTGTTGGTGAAACTCGAGACTATCGATCGGATCGTCGGTGGTACAAACGACCTCAACATTCATCATTTTCAATAATCCGCGAACCGAATGGCTATCTTGTTGTAATAAGGCACCTGTATCAGCGTATATCTTGGCTGCCGTTTTTGGAGACAGCAAATCTGTGATGCCAAAGTAACGTTGCAATTCAAGGTGTGTCCAGTGGTGTAATGGGTTGCGCAATGTATAAGGAACAGTTTCCGCCCATTTGATAAATTTTTCTTCATCCGAAGCATCACCCGTAATATAGCGTTCATTGATACCATTGGCGCGCATGGCCCGCCATTTATAATGGTCGCCATGCAGCCACACTTGGCTAATGTTGTCAAATTTGACATTATTAGCGATCTGTTCCGGAATCAAGTGATTGTGATAATCAATAATCGGCAAATGCTTTGAATAGTTGTGATACAGCTCTTCGGCTGTTTTTGTGTTTAATAAAAAGTTGTCGTCTAAAAAAGCTTTCATACAATATCCTATTTTTATAAACTCACACCTCTTTTCCAAGGTATGAAATCGTCTTGGTTTAATTGGACAGCTTTAGGTGTTATTTCGCCACTAGCTGCTTTGATACAATATTCTAAAATATCCTCTCCCATGGCCTGGATAGATTTATCTCCATCTATAATAGGACCGGTATTGATATCGATGATGTCGGCCATTTTGGTGGCTAATACATTATTTGTTGCTACTTTGATGACCGGACATATTGGATTACCTGTAGGGGTACCCAAGCCTGTTGTAAACAGAATGAGTGTTGCGCCCGCCGCTGCTTTTCCAGTTGTTGCTTCCACATCGTTTCCGGGCGTACAGACTAAGTTAAGACCGGGCTTTGTCGCTTCCTCGGTATAGTCCAGGACATCTACAACAGGTGAGGTTCCACCTTTTTTTGCGGCACCATTACTTTTTATAGCATCCGTGATAAGCCCATCACGGATATTGCCTGGGGATGGGTTCATATAAAACCCCGAACCAACAGCCTCTGCGGCATTGCTGTAGGCAGTCATAAGGTCAATAAATTTATTGGCGGCGTTTGGATCTATAGTACGGTCTATTAGGTTTTGCTCGGCACCACATAGTTCCGGAAATTCGGCCAATAGTACTTTTCCGCCAAGAGCAACCAATAGGTCGGCGGTGTAACCTACGGCAGGATTGGCTGAAATGCCGCTGAATCCATCACTGCCACCGCATTTTACACCTAAGGTCAATTTGCTCAATGGTACTGGCTGTCTACCGAGTTTATTAATTTCTGTCAGCCCAATAAAAGTTTGCAGTATCGCCTCCTTCAGCAATTGCTCCTCACTTTTTGATTGTTGCTGTTCAAACAAGTACAAGGGTTTATCAAAATTTGGATTACGTAGCTTAATGTCGTTGACTAGATCATTCAGCTGTAAATTTTGGCAGCCTAGACTCAATACCGTAATGCCTGCGACATTCGGATGGTCGGCGTAGGCCGCAAGCAATTTGCTCAAGATGGCCGCATCTTGTCGAATTCCGCCACAGCCACCCTGATGGTTCAAAAATTTGATGCCATCCACGTGCTTGAATACACGGTCAGACTGTTCGGTAATCGTGTTAAGCTGTTCTAGTGAGGACAGGTCTAACGTTTCACCTTTTTCATAGGCTTTTAACAGCTGATGGGTGAAGTTCTTGTATTTTGCAGTGACTGAATAGCCAAGCTCATTATACAGCGCCTCTTTGATAACATCAAGATTTCGGTTCTCGCAGAATACAGTTGGGATAAATAGCCAGTAATTTGCGGTTCCAACACGGCCGTCCGGGCGAAGATAGCCATTGAAAGTTCTCCCTTCAAACTTTGAAACATCAGGCTTTTCCCAGTGATAGTTTGAAGGTCTGAAATGATAAGGCTCTACTGCATGTTTGGTGTTGTCTGTATTCATAATGCTTCCCTGAGGAATATCAAATTGAGCCTTTCCAACGAGTACACCATACATGTAGATTTCGTCACCAAAGTGCATGTCCTGCATAAAAAATTTATGCTTGGCCGGAATATCTTCTTGTAGAATATAATGTATATCCTCAAATGAAATCACATCACCTTTTTTGAGATCTTGTAATGCGACCAAAACGTTGTCTTTGGGATGTATCTTTAATACGTTGTTTTTCATTTGTAGTGCTATTTATACCTTTTTATTATCAAGAACTGATGGAATTTCAAGTGCTTTTAATGCTCCTTTTTCAATGATCTGCTGTAATTTCTGGTTGACTGTTTCTTCAAAATGAGGAAACTCCGTTAAATTGATCCCCCATAAATCCGTATCTGAAAGCACGGTATGGACAAGTTTATCTGGATTGGTCCAGGCCATATGTAATCTTGGAGCCAATTCGTCCTGGAGCATTATTGTCCGTCCATTGATCACCTGCGTATATTGATCGCCGTCCAGCTTGGATTTTAATAGATAGAGATAAGCCGCGAATCCAAGTGCAAACAGTTGTGGTGCTTCATGGTGGGCTGTATACCACTTTCTTAGCAGTGGGATATTGCGCATCGCCATTTTTGAGCTGTAATTTAAAGCAATGGATTCCCATTTGTGCTCAAGATGAGGATTCGCAAAGCGATCGATTACTTTGGATGAGAAATCGTTGATGTCCGCAACTGAAATACTGTCGCTTAAAATTGCGGGACCAATTTCATCTTGCATTAAAAGTCGTATAAATTGGTTGAATGCTGCATTTTGCATAGCCTCCTTTACCGTATTGAAACCCGCAAGAAGAGCAAGGGCACAACTTAATGTATGTGTTCCATTAAGGAGCCTCAGTTTGATTTCCTTATATTTTTCAATGGAAGGAACCAGCAATACATTTGAGTCCGCCAAGGCAAATGACAACCGTTGTTGCACACGTTCAGAAATAGCTTCTATCGCCCACAAGCGAAACGGTTCGGCCATAATCATCAATTGATCTTCGTAGCCCAGTAAGGTACAGGTTTTCGTGTATTCCGCTAAAGGCAATGCTCCAGGAACAATACGGTCTACCAGCGTGTTGCAAAAGTCATTGGCGGTATCAAGCCAGTTCAAAAACTCTTTCGGGAGCTTATTCAGCTCAGCAAGATCCCTTATTATTGATTTCAGTTTAGTGCCATTGTCCGTGATCAATTCGGTCGGAACAATGGTTAAACCTTTATTTTTGTCGGCATTGAAGTAAACAAATCTCCGGTATAAAATGGCTAAAAGTTTACCTGGAAAAGAAGCCGGTGGTGCGTCATTGATAGTATCTTCACTCATGACAATGCCAACTTCTGTGGTGTTGGAAAAGACAATTTCAAGATCAGGATTTTCGGCACTTTTTAATATCTCTGACCAATTTTTGTTGGCCGCCAGCACACGTGAAATCGAATTGTTGATTTCGTAATGTGAAATTTCCTCACCGTCTTCTATACCTTTAATAGCTAATGTATATAGGTTGTTTTGCTGTTCGAAGGCATCAGCACCGGCTGAAATTGTTGATTTTACAACAAGGATTCTGCCAAAGAACAGGCTTTGTTGATTGGCTTTATGGACAAAGTAATCTGGTAGGCCTCTGAGCAGTACGCCCGTGCCGAATTGAAGAATCTTTTCTGGATAAGAGAAAGATGATTCGGTAGGCTTACTGACCAGATCCGAACCAATTGTATTTATAGTATGTTTTGTGAGTAACATCTGATAACTATTTATTATTGAATTTTATATTGTTTTTTCCATTTCGGAAAGTCCTTTTCGATCAGTTTCTCTGGCCAGTTGCCGAACCAGGCATAGCCATTCCTACGTTCTACGGATACGTCCTCAAAATTGTATTTGACGGTATTGTCGCGATCTCCAAAGAGCGGGCGATTGTCAAACAGATCATAGAATCGTGCCCAAATTGTTGAAGTACTATCAGCCACAAGCCTACGCTCATACTCCTTTGTCAGCTTATTTTGTACGCGATCAAAACGATAACCTTCGATATCATTTTGCTGAAACCATTGTATGGCCTGTTCAATAGCTTGTTGGATCGCTGGCGTCGCGGGTTGCATCATCAGAAACCGAACGATGGCAACAGATTCACTCGTACTTAATGAAGCAGGTTCGAATTTTCTGGCCTGAGCAGGGACTAAAGTGTGCTGATCGTATTGCGCAGCCCAAATACTCCTTTTCCCGTCTTGCATGACCTGTGTCTTCAGGATACAGGCTATGCCTTTTTCTACTGCTGTTTGTGCTTTTGACACAAATATGGGGTTGATAAACTCAAAGCCGTCTTGCTTAATGACAACTTTGTAAAGCACCAATAACGCATTGATCATGACATTATCGTTGTAAGTTATCTCAGCTCTATAGAGTGATTTATTCGGATAATATTGAGGAAAGCCCCCATTCTCATACTGAGCCGATAAGATATATGCGATACCTTTTTCCGCAGCGGTCAGATAAGCCGGATTTTTCGTATCCTTAAAAGCCTTGATCAAACCATTTATTTCCCGGGTTGTCGCATTGTTGTCGAGCGTGGCATGGTCAATAGCTGTTTTTTTAATCTTTTGCAGGATTTCTTTTGTAATTGGCCGCTGGTAGTCGACGACACTTTTGTCGACTAGCTGTTTAGGCCATGCACCATTTGGTAGTTGATAGATGAGCATCTTTTCTGCTAATGAATCTTTGGACGGCAACGACTGTCCGATGCAGTGGTGATGAAACACTGATACCGCGATGAAACTTAGGATAGCTATTTTTCTCATGGTTCTAGTTGTTGATCTGTTTGATTAACCAGCGCACTAAATCATTTGCTGCAGTAAAATTTTCATATTCCTGAGGCAGTTTTCTTCCATCTGTATATTCGTTATACAGCCAAGGATCTCCAATTGCAAATACGGTTCCTTTTCCATACTTCGCCGTTGCAATGATGTTATCACCCTTCTCTTTAATCAATGTTTGGGCCGGAGCTTTTACTTGTAACGTTGAAATCTCCTTGATATATATTTTGGATGTATTTGGAAATACTGTATTACCTTGCGGGATCAGAACTGCCCCGGTTTGGAAATCATTTCCTTTAACACGGTTGCGACTGTCTTCATTGAATGTAATGCCGAACTTTTGTGCGAGGGTATTAAATTTCGCGATTTCGCAATTGCCGCTATCATTTAATAAAAGAACGAGTACGCCGCCCTGTTCAACCCATCGTGAAATCTGCTGGGCATCTGTTTCATTCATGAAATGTGGATGTTCAGTTTCTTTCTCTGTATCGGGATCTACGATAATATAAATGTTGGATTTGGATAGATTCTGTTGTGTAGGGGCTGTCTTTAATGTATTTAATTGGGCCCCGTTTTTTTCAAATATCCTGCCCAATAGCGAAAATCCATTGTTATCATCGCCATCCCAAAGATAGTGATAGGGGGTAAGTTGACCCGATACTGTCTTTTTATATTCGTTGTTGAAGTAATTATCCAATGTGACAGTATGCCGTTTCTTACCCTTTTGTGCCTTCGCAAATTCAACTTCTGATGCTGCAAGGATAAAAGCACCGATTCCCTTGGGATCATTGGTAATGACGGGTTCGCTCATATAATACGCAAAGCTACCGTCACGATATTTTTTCCCGCCTAAGCCAGATACTTGGACCGTTTTGTTAAGGTTCACACGATTTTCTCCTGCTGGAGTAATGAACTCCTTCACAAGCCCTTTATAACCCCGGTCCAGACTTTTTTGAAATGAAACCGGGATATAGCCTTTGCGCAATGATTTTGCCAATGCAAAGACAAACATACTTGAAGCCGAGGATTCGAGGTAGTTCTCTTTTCTGGTGCCTAAATCCACAATATCATACCAAACACCGGTTTTGGCATCTTGATACTTGACGATTGCCGATAACGTTCTGTTTAAGATCGCAATGAGTTCTTGTCTACGTGGATGCTCTTCCGGGAAATGGTCCAATACATCGACAAGCGCCATCACATACCAGCCTATGCCCCTGGCCCAGAAGTGTGGTGACAAACCTGTTTTCGGGTCAGACCAACGTTCTTTTCTCGATTCATCCCAACCGTGATACAGCAAGCCTGTTTTCGCATCACGGGCGTTTTTTTCCATGTAGCTAAACTGGTTGGCGATATCGTCAAAGGCGGAAGGAATATTCATCAGGCTAGCATATTCTGCATAGAAAGGTTGTCCCATGTATAAGCCATCCAGCCACATTTGATAGGGATAGATTTTCTTATGCCAAAAACCTCCTTCTTTAGTTCGCGGATGCTTTTGGAGCTGTGCATATAATTGGTGGCAGGCCTTAAGGTATTTTTCTTTACCGGTCACTTTGTAAAGCGTTAATAGTGCCGTACCATTTTTGATATTGTCGATATTGAAATCTTGCGCATCATAGTTCTTAATAGAATCCTGAATGCTGAGATAAGCATCCATGCGGGTCTGCATATAATTAAAATAGGTCGCGTCTGCCGTATTGCGCCATACATCCGTGAGACCTTCAAAAATAACCCCCATATCGTATGACCATTTCGGAAATTTGTCGGTCCTGTTGAATAGGGAATCCGGATAAAGCTGTTCAAGTACAGTATTGGCCATCTGCTCAGAAAAAGGTTTTTGTTGGCCGAATCCTGAAAATGGAACAAGTGCTATAAGGTTTAAAAGAATTAAAAATAACTTTCTCATCACGGTCCTAATTTTTGATCGTTAAGGATTTTTTCGTACTTCCCGCTATAAATTGACTGACAGCCTTAGCCGCTTTTGTGTTGGAATTCGAGAGACGGATATCACTGCTTTTCTCACCTGCAACCTTGATATACAATTCTGGAGCATCCAATGCTTGGATATTAGCTAGATTTATCGCGGAGCTATTGTTGATGGCGATCAACGGATTGTTTTCTGTTGTCTTTAATACAATATTTTTTAAATTAATATGAGAAGCTTCAATGATTTCTATGCCCTTATTTGCTTCCAATGTGGCATCCTCAATCCAGATGTTCTGAATATGCATTTCAGGAAGACCACGTAGGAAAATTCCTTTTGATGCTCCTTTTGCTGCAATATTTTTGATATAGAAGTTCTTAAACTGCGGAGTTTCTTCTGTAACCGGAAGTGTTACTGTTTTTACGGAAGATCTTTTTTCTCCAGCCAGAGGAACGGGGTCTACTGCTGCATAATACATGTCAAATAGAATAGCCTCGCCGGGAATATCAATCATATTGATATTGTTGATGAATATGTTTTCTACTACTCCGCCACGGCCTCTTGTCGTTTTGAAGCGAAGTCCAATATCAGTCCCGATAAATGAACAGTCTTCCACCCAAATATTGCGGGCGCCACCGCTCATCTCGCTTCCGATCACAAAACCACCATGTGCGTGATAAACAACATTATTGCGAATGATTACATTTTCGGTTGGCTTGCCACGGTCACGGCCAGCTTTATCCCGGCCTGACTTGATACATATGCCGTCGTCACCAACATCAAATGTACAGTCCTCAATCAGGACATTCTTGCAAGATTCGACATCGACACCATCACCATTTTGGCCATACCAAGGGTTACGAATCGAGAGCTTTCGTAAGGTCAGCTCCTCACATAATAGGGGATGTAGATTCCATGCAGGGGAGTTTTGTATAGTTACGCCTTCCAATAATACCTTTTTACAGTTTGTAAATACCAAAAGATTGGGCCTTAAGAAATCTTTGACATCTTTGAAGTCATCGATGGTTGTGCCCGGACGAATTACCCCTGCTTTCTTCTCTTTTGAACCTTTTAGTGAGCTTTCTGAGGGGTACCAAATCTCATTGGCGGCATCAACTGTGCCACCTGAGGCAACGAGATTTTTCCATTGGGAGGCTGTAAGTTTGCTTTTTTTGACCATTCGCCAAGCACCTCCGTTGCCATCGATAATGCCATTGCCCGTAATTGCAATATTATATAGGTTCTTGCCTGATATTGGATTTTGATTGCGCCAAGCCGGTTCACCCTCCCAATTGGATTCAACAAGCTTGTATTGATCAAAGTCCCTTGTGAAAAGCAAGATGGCGTCTCGTTTGAGATGCAGGTTTACATTGCTTCGCATTTCAATAGGCCCTGTCAGCCAAATTCCGGCTGGAACCAGTACCACACCGCCACCGCGTTCGCTACATGTACGGATGGTTTGGTTGATTGACGCTGTATTAAGAAATTGACCGTCACCTTTAGCGCCATAATTGCTAATACTTAACGTGTCTTTCTTAAATTCGACTTGTTGTATAATAGGACGGGCAGGTTCTTGAGCCATACACAGCTGTGGCAGCACGAGAAGCAGTCCAAGTGCAAGTTTCAATGTACGGGAATAGTGCTTTTTAAACGAATTCATTTTTTACATTTTTGGTTTAAAAATGGTTATTTGTAAAAGCAATTGTACATTCTTTGTTCCTAACTTAGATGAAAAACTTATGCAAACGTTACCGGTCATTACTTAGCAATTAGATGTAAGATTGGTGTCCAATCCTTGAATACAAGCCGAGAATTAAGGCTATCAGCTGCTCCATCTATTAAAAGATGTTCCCATTTGACACGATTTTGTGACACAGGACCAAGTTGTTTATTCCTATATTCTATTAAATACAGCGGATTTTTATTCAATACCTGTATGATTTGGAAATTGCAGAAGCCATCTTTCCCAACAACGATACCTTGTTCTTTTGCTGTTGGGGCAAGAAGAGAGAAAGAACGTGAAAAAAGTGAAAGTATAATCGTCCGCATTCCAAACTGTTTAATTGGTCAATGAAATTACCAATATTAAAGTCTTAGTTAAAGAAAATTGATTAAAATAAATGCGCAAACGTTATCGGGGATTGTGTTTGTGATCCAAATATTTGAGATGTGCATCCCTGTTGATTTGAAATCGGACAGAATGGTTATATTTGTTCAACAAATTTCTAAACATGGACATTCAATCGTTATATCAGATTTATAAACAGTATCCAAATATTACAACAGATACACGTAAGATTGAGAAGGATAGTATATTCTTTGCACTGAAGGGCGCAAATTTTAATGGGAATACGTTTGCAGAACAGGCGCTCCAAATCGGAGCGAAGTATGTCGTTATTGATGAGGAAATTTATAAAAAAAGCGAACAGTATATCTTGGTTGACGATGTATTGAAGACATTGCAGGATCTGGCGAATTATCATCGGAGACAATTAAATATTCCTGTTATCGGTGTAACAGGCACAAATGGAAAGACAACCACAAAGGAATTATTGTATTCCGTTGTCTCGCAGAAATATAAAACTTATGCGACAAAAGGAAATCTAAATAACCATATTGGCGTTCCTTTGACGCTGTTGGCCATTGATGGATCCATTGAAATCGCTATTATAGAAATGGGAGCCAACCATTTAGGTGAAATTGCGTTTTTATGTGAAATTGCTGAACCAACACATGGATTGATCTCCAATGTCGGAAAGGCGCATCTGGAAGGCTTTGGCTCTTTTGAAGGTGTTAAGAAAACAAAGGGTGAACTGTATGATTGGTTGCAAGATCATCAGGGGACACTCTTTTTACAGGCGGATAACCCGCATTTAAGAGAAATGGCTGCGGCACGGCAAATAGCTGAAATAGTGACTTATGGGTTTTCCGAAACCAATGATGTCATTGGTAAATTGTTGAAAGCAACTCCATTGTTACAGATCTCATGGAAGACGAAAGGAGACCCCCAGACTTATATCATAGATACGCAACTTACAGGTTCATACAACACAGAAAACTTTTTGGCTGCAATAGCGGTAGGTTTACATTTCGATATCTTGCCAAAGGAGATCAATTTGGGTATTGAAAGCTATACCCCGACAAATAATCGTTCACAGATCATGAAAACGCCCCACAACACGGTGATCTGTGATTATTATAATGCCAATGCCACCAGTATGGCAGCTGCTTTGGATAATGTCCGAATTATTGAGGCCAACAAGAAAGCGGTTATTTTGGGGGACATGTTTGAACTTGGTGCTGAATCTTTTGAAGAGCATCGTAAAATCGTGGATAACGTAGGAAGCATGTTCGCTGATCGCAAAATTTTTGTCGGAAAGGCATTTTTTGAACATAAAAATGATGGCGCCGAATTTTTTGAAACAACCTTAGAGGCGAAGGCTGCCCTGAAAGAAAGACCGATTATCGGAGCTACGGTATTATTAAAGGCCTCGCGGGGTATGGCTTTTGAAAATCTGATAGATATATTATAGCTTTTTGTTTTGCTTAAAATCAACTAGGTGTTAAGGGCGCGTTTTTTGCTGGCTTTCAATGGGGGCGTCCCCTGCGTAGGTACGCTTGAAAAGACGGACTTGATGTGCCACTCGACGCGGACTCAACGTGCAGTAGGCCTAATTTGGTAACAACTTAAACTTGAGCAATTTCCTGATTAAAACTAAGGTTGTTATAAGTTTTGTCATTTGAGGATTAAAATATTGACCAAAATAAGCAAAATAATACTTTGGGAAAATGTAGCTCATTCTGAAAAATGTACCTTTGTGTCGTATAATGGATAAAAGACGTTTTTTTTTAGAAATAGCCTACTTTGGGCAATCTTATCATGGGTGGCAGGTTCAGAATAATGCGATTTCGGTACAGGAAGTATTGAACAAAGCATTGGCGACATTGTTACGGGAACCTATTGAGACCACTGGAGCGGGAAGGACAGACACGGGGGTACATGCGAAGCAACTGTATGCTCATTTTGATGCCGCTGCTGTAGGGATATTAACAAAGCCTGACCGTTTTATTCATTCACTTAATGCATTATTACCCTTTGACGTTGCGGTTAAGAGGCTGATTGAAGTTGCTGATGATGCTCATGCCCGATTTGATGCGACACATAGATCTTATGAGTACCACCTTCATTTTCATAAAGATCCGTTTATTTATCCTTATTCCTGCTTCATGCGTGACCGCCCTGATGTGGACAGAATGAACGAGGCTGCTCAATTTTTATTGGGTAAGCAAGATTTTGAATGCTTTAGCAAGTCTCATACGCAGGTGTTTACAAATATTTGTGATATTCGTAGAGCAGAATGGTTATGGCATGATGAACAGGATCTGGTATTTCATATCACCGCAGATCGTTTCTTGCGCAACATGGTTCGTGCGATCGTAGGTACTTCGCTGGAGATCGGACTGAAGGGCAAACCGGCTTCCTTTATGCAGGAAGTGATCAAAAGCAAAAGTCGCGGCAAGGCTGGGGTATCCGTCCCGGCGCAAGGATTGTATTTAACAGAAGTAGCTTACCCTTATATATAAATAATAACGTGAGTCAAGATAAAATAACAGGCAAAACCTACGATGTCAATTTGTTGCGGCGTATGAGTCGCTATATGCGACCTTATCATGTCACATTTTGGATATCCGTGGTTTTAACAATACTATTGGCGGCAGTGGCCCCGGCGCTACCGATGCTTATCCAGCATACGCTAGACAACTATATCTTAAATTTTGATACGGGGGGATTGTCCTATATGCTCATAGCCATGCTGGCATTGGTCGTGGTGCAGACCCTGATTCGTTATTATCATACCCTTATGACAAATACGCTGGGACAGTCTGTTATCCGGGACATTCGCATCCAGGTGTTTAATCACATTGTACAGCTGCGTCTTAAGTATTTTGACCGCACCGCTTTAGGAAAGTTGATTACAAGGACGATATCTGACTTGGAAACACTTTCCAATATCTTCTCGGAGGGATTGATTCAGATTATTGGCGATCTTCTGCAGTTGGCGGTGATATTGGGCGTTATGTTCTATTCGGATTGGAAATTAACGTTAATCGTACTTATTCCCATGCCTTTGATGATTGCTGCAACCTATGTATTTAAAGAAGCGATGAAAGCTGCCTTTATCGATGTTAGGAAATGGGTGTCTAATTTGAATACCTTTTTACAGGAGCATATCACTGGAGTCGGTATTATTCAATATTTTGCGCGTGAAAAGCAGGAAATGGATAAATTCAAAGAAATTAACGCGCAGCATCGGAACGCACATATTCGTACCAACTGGTATTTCTCTATCTTTTTTCCAGTTTTGGAAATTATCATGGCAATTTCCTTAGGCTTGTTGGTGTGGTTTGGAGCCAAACAGATCATGGGCGATGTGATTTCACCCGGTGTAGTTGTAGCCTTTATTATGTATATCAATATGATTTTTAGGCCTATTCGGGAACTTATTGATAAGTTTAATACGCTTCAAATGGGTATGGTGAGTGCTGAACGCATTTTTGAAGTGCTGGATACCAATGAGATGACTCCTAATTTGGGTACATTAAAACCAGACCATATTAAAGGGGAAATTACATTTAAGCATGTTTGGTTTGCTTATAACGATGAAAGCTGGGTACTGAGGGATGTCAATTTTAGTGTACAACCTGGCGAGACATTGGCTTTGGTCGGTGCTACCGGTGCTGGTAAATCGTCCACAATCAATATTCTTAGTCGGTTTTACGAGATCAATAAAGGTGAAATCCTCCTGGACGGTGCAAATATTCGCGAATACGATCTTGATTATTTGAGAAATACCATTGCTACGGTGTTGCAGGATGTGTTTCTTTTCTCGGATACTGTCATCAATAACATTACATTGGGTGATCCTTCAATTTCGAGGGAACAAGTTATCGAAGCGGCCAAAGAAGTTGGCGCACATGACTTTATTATGCGGCTTCCCGGTGGATATGATTACGACGTGAAGGAAAGAGGAGCAACATTGTCTGCTGGGCAGGCACAATTAATTTCTTTTATTCGGGCGCTGGTTCATGACCCCAGAATCCTGATCTTGGATGAAGCTACCTCCTCCGTAGATACCGAAACTGAGGAAATGATCCAAAGTGCGATCGACAATTTAATGCGGGGAAGAACTTCGATTGTTATTGCCCACCGCTTGTCCACCATTCAGAAGGCAGACAAGATCATTGTTTTGGACAAGGGGGAAATAAAAGAAATTGGAACACACCAAGAGCTTTTGTCTTTTGAAGGTTACTACAAAAAACTGTACGATCTACAGTTTCACTCGGCGGGAATTTAATCCTTAAACGACACTCTCTTTGGGGATGGTCTCTTCGTCCTCGATATGGGTGTTGGCTTTGATTTCTGAGCCTCGGCCTACCAGTACGTTGGCACCGATGGAAACATTTGGTCCGATGTTTACGAAATCTTCAATAATGGTGTTGCTTTCAATGACTGCCGATCCGGAGATGATACAATGGTTGCCAATCTGTACATCGGGGGCTATCGTTGCTCCGGGAAGAACAATACATCCTTCGCCAATTTCAGCCCTTTTGGAGACATAGGCTTTCGGGTGAATTAAGGACTGAAAATTCCAATCTGGATTTTCGGATACGATCCTTTCGCGTAGCCCCGGATTTTTAACGGCAACAAAGAAATTTTCTGCAGCATCTTTAACTTGATGATGAAGTTGGACCTCATAATCGAATACATCCTCGATCAGCAATGACTTGTCAATAAGCCCTCCGATTTCGATGTCCAAATCTTCGGCTACATCTACAGCAGTTTTTGCATGCGCTGTTGCACCATATATATATAGCATGATCTTTTAATTTTGTGCAAAGATAATGCTTTCTGAAAAGAACTCCATGAGCTAACCGGTATCAATATACTAAAAGGAGTCGGTGCTACTTCCGGTTATTGGAAAGAAGATCGCTTTAACGGATTTCAACAAACATTTGGCATGATACATTCTAAAATTTGCAACAAAATAGCCCTTTCGATTGTTCTGATTTCTAAATAGAAAGAAAGCTTATTATATTTGTTGATATACAAAAATTAAAATATGATTCAACGTATCCAAACTGTTTATTTATTAGTGGCAGGACTAATTATATTCGGCTTATTTTTATTCCCTTATGTAAATTACAGTGATTTAGTCGGTTTGGGAAAAAATGTGAAGGTGACAGGTGTTTATGGTGTTGCTGCTGGACAGCCGGTTCATGAAGGTGGATTCGGTTATATCCTGCAGACCATTGTGACGGCGCTGTTGGGATTGCTTCCGATTTTCACCATATTTAAATTTAAACAGCGTAAGGTTCAGCTTTTATTGATATGGGTAGAGATTGTTGCAATTATCTTTTTCGCAATTTGGCTTTATTCATCCGCAAGTACACATCTTGCTACGGTTGGTCAGTTCCTAGGAGCAGGGAATATCGGGGTAGGTTTCTTTTTGCTGCCAATATCAATTATTTTTTGTGCGCTGGCATTGGGCGGAGTACGCCGGGATGAAAAACTGATTCGCTCAGCCGACCGTTTGCGTGCATAATTTGATTTCAATAGATCTTTACTAGATTGAAGCCACGGTTAGCGTGGCTTTTTAAATAATATAATAATATGACTAAATTTTTCCATTGTGCTGTTATCCTGCTTTTTCTTTTTATTGCTGGCACGACGCAAGCGCAATCTGTAGATTCGTTACTGGTGGTTGATGATATTCAATTCGATTTAAAAGACTTTCGTGTGGATAAGACGACAAATGAGCTGGTTATTAACTTATTCGCGATATCCTATAGTACAGATCCTCGGGAGTATAAAATGAATACTTTCTCCACACAGATTCTGGATCAAAAAAAGCAGCCACATTTTTTCTCCTCAATTCAGATGGGAAATGTCCGGATTAACTTTGAAGATAAACAGAACTATTTGCATTACTTACTTGAGGAGGATAAACCTGTAGATATCCAAGTAATTGTGAAAGACTGGAAGAAGACCGATAAGCCTATTAGTATCAAGCTTGTTTTTGAGAGTAGCGAGGAAGAAGGTAAGTTTTTGGAAGTACCTATCTTGCTGAGTAAATAGTTGATTGGACGGATGTAAAATAGAAAAAGCGCTGGAATCTTTGAAGATTCAGCACTTTTTTAGCTTTTTGAAATTTATTTCTTATCTATTGTATCGGATCTGTTGTTTGTCTAACATGCCCATCTGATCTTTCATCATTTTTATTTGATCAGCTAACAGTTTGTTTTTGTCTGCTTTCTTAGCTTCCTGAAGTAATTTCTCGGCTTCACGTTTATTGCGTTTTGCCATCGCTACACCTGCTAAGCTTAATTTTGCCAAGGCAATATTATGATCCATATGAAGCCCGAGTGCGAGTGCTTTTTTGAAATACTTCTCAGACTGCATTGGCGCGCGTTGAGATTCAATCAAACCGATTAACATGTTATAATAACCATGTTGTTGCGGGATTAATTGTTTTTCATAATTCGTGATTTTCTTTAACCATTTTTCGGCCGCGGCCATATCTTGTTTGCGCATATACCATTGCGCGATAAGCATGTATTCATGAAAAAATACAGTAACAAAACCAAGAATTGTGATCAAGATGCCCAGTATTCCCCATCCCCAATTTCCTGTCCAAAATAAAGCAACTGTCCCAATCAGCAATGCACTGCAAATGATGATTCTAACGAGATTTGACATAAATCTTTGTTTAAAAAATATTTGTGTTCAATTTAATTCTGCAAATATCCGTTAATTTCGGCGTTTAAGCAACCCGTTCAAGTGGTTATTTTGTAAAATTATGTATTTCCCATCCCTATAGATATTCAAAACGATCCTATGCTAAACAATTATACGGCTGTCGTTCGTGTTTTATGAATTGGGATAGGGGAATAAATTTGCCATTGCATACAACTTTTTCTAAGTTTGGTTTATGGAAAAGCTATATGATGATTCTTGGGCACCAGTACTGAAACCTTTGTTCAGTCAGCCTTATATGAAACAATTGTCTGCCTTCGTACAGCAAGAACGGCAACAAACAAAAGTGTTTCCGCCTGCTGATCTGGTGATGAACGCATTTAAGCTGACTCCGCTCCAAAATGTTAAAGTTGTTATTCTAGGGCAAGATCCGTATCATAACGATGGTCAGGCACATGGATTGTCTTTTTCAGTGCCGGAGGGGATCATGCCACCACCTTCTTTAAAAAATATTTTTAAGGAATTGCAGGATGATATCGATGGATTTACGGAACCGCGATCGGGCGACCTGACAGCGTGGGCGAAACAGGGTGTGTTGTTACTTAATGCGACGCTGACTGTGCGGGCGCATTTGGCCGGTTCGCATCAGAAGAGAGGCTGGGAAGTTTTTACGGACAGTATTATATATGCAATTTCTGAACAATGTGAGCATGTAGTTTTCCTGCTTTGGGGCAGCTACGCACAAAAGAAAAGTGCATTGATTGACAAGCATAAGCATCTTATTTTGACAGCCGTGCATCCGTCTCCGCTTTCTGTTTACAGGGGTTTTTTTGGGAGCAGACACTTTTCAAAGGCCAATCAATATTTGGTGGAACATGGTAAGGCTCCTATTGATTGGCGTTTGGCTTAAGCATATTTGTCTCGGGCAGCAATGCCTGTTTCTCCAATCGCCAAAATATGGATATGTTTGACTCGAATGATATTCTTATTTTGTCGTAGATGACTGAATAGAAAGTGGCTGTCGTAGGTGATCTGATAAGAACTTTCAAAATCTATGGGCTGGTTCATTTCGCCCAGAACACTATATTCATGCTCTCCTTGTTGCGTGAATCGATGTATGATTGCCCGATTCGCACTAATGGGGTCTATGTGGAACCAAGCTCCTTCGCCGACACCGCCTAAGTACTGTGCGCTGGCTGGGAGGTGACAGGGTTTATCTTTCTGCAGCATTCCGCCAATTGTAATATCTTCAGGTAAGGTTTTGGCGTAACGAGTCAAAATATTACTCCTTAGTTTTTTAAGCAGGAATAGCAATGATGTGAATCGCCCCATTTTTATACGTTGCAGGCCACCTGATGTCGTATATTTATAGATCAACCCGTCGGAGCAAGAGTTTACTATATTGCTCATTGGGCTTGCTTTTATGGTTTCCGGGAAATTGATTGGATGCCAGAAATGAAACTTATTGGAGGCGTGGATAAGGAGTCTTACGATAAATCGGGAGCAATTATTGTTATTGTAGGCTACGGCGCCATAGGGATATGATCCCCGGCGTACCCATTGATCAGCAAAAGCTTTTGCGCGATAAAAATCTATTTTTGGGACAATAGAAAAATAAAGATCGCCGACTCCTTGCATGGCATCTTTCATCTCTTCAAAATGCCGGACAATTTCCGGCAGGTTAAGGATGTGGTTTCGTTCAATTTGTGCTTTAAGTTTAATCGTTAATTTTGGATCAGAATCTTCTGAACGTGCTCTCCCGTATCCTCTTGGGGCGATATACCGGCCAAAATCGTAGAAACAAAGTCTGCCTGTATTACGTTCGATAAGGACAATGCCCGTGTGGCCGACTTTAAAGTTTAGATTTTTAACAAGACCTATTCTCTTGAAAAACATCATCCATGCTTCGTCACCACGGATCGTAGCGTCAGGCCAGGCAAGGATCATTGCGAGATCCTGATATTCGGATGATTTTTTCATAGGCTTTTCTTTTTTAGTATTCTAATGGAATGATCGGTTCCTTTTTGCTTGTGGACATAATCATCATAGTTTGAAATGTCTTTACAAAAGGAATCTTGGCAATCTTTTCCATGATAACACCTTCATAGGCTTTTATGTCTTTTACGTAAACTTTGAGAATAAAATCGCAGTTGCCGGTGACATGGTGGCACTCTGTTACCTCCGGGATCATTTTTACGGCAGCAACAAATTCTGGAATTGCGTTGTGTGTGTGGAAATCCAGCGAGATCTGTATAAAGGATTTTATGCCTAGTCCTAATTTTTCTTCGTCAACAAAAGCATGATAACTCTTGATAAAGCCCGAATTTTCAAGTTTTCTTACACGTTCTAAAGTTGGTGCAGGAGAGAGCCCGATACTTGATGCTAATTGCAAATTGGTAATACGGCCATTCTCTTGTAATAGTTTAAGAATTTTTAAATCTGTTTTGTCTGGTGCAAACGGCATATCTTAAGTCTTAATAATCAATAGTATTTGTAAATATACAAAATTATATTTGGAAATTTAAAAATAAACAAAATTATTGATGATAAATAGATTTTGTTTATATAATAGATGTTGTGATATAATTTTAATTGATTTAAAATCATTTGACTGTCATAATCGTTTGAAATGTGCGCATTTCAATGAAATGAAGTGATAAATGTCATTTTTTTATTAAAAATACCTGTTTGAGGATACATAAAATGTATTTTATTGGCTTTGAAATTGTAACTTTGCAGTTCGATAGGTGCGGAGGTTAGACCCTCCCGATTAGTTAAACCGTGAGAGCGAAATATGAGTACTAAAGACGACGATTTATTAAAAGAGCTGGAGCTCGAAGAATATAAATACGGGTTCACGACAGATATCGAAATGGAAATCGCAGCCAAAGGCCTTACAGAGGATACGGTGCGTTTCATTTCGGCAAAAAAGAATGAGCCTGAATGGTTATTGGAGTGGAGATTGAAAGCTTTTCGTCATTTCTTGACGTTAAAGATGCCTACTTGGCAAAATTTCAGAGCTCCAGAGATTGATTTTCAAGATCTATCTTATTATGCTGCCCCAAAGGCAAAACCCCAATTGAATTCTATGGACGAAGTTGATCCTGAATTAATTGCTACATTTGAAAAGTTGGGTATTCCTTTGGATGAGCAAAAGATTTTGGCCGGTGTGGTAGCTGTTGATGCGGTCTTTGATTCGGTATCGGTAAAGACAACGTTCCGTGAGAAGCTAAAGGAGCAAGGGGTAATCTTTTGTTCATTTGGCGAAGCCGTACAAGAGCATCCTGATCTCGTAAAGAAATATTTGGGAACAGTGGTTCCCCAGACAGATAATATTTATGCTGCGTTAAATTCTGCCGTGTTTTCGGATGGATCATTTGTTTATGTTCCGAAGGGCGTGAAATGTCCGATGGAGTTGTCAACTTATTTCCGTATTAATGCACAAAATACAGGTCAGTTCGAACGTACATTAATCGTTGCGGACGAAGGGGCCTACGTGTCGTATCTGGAAGGTTGTACTGCACCTATGCGTGATGAAAATCAACTACACGCTGCTGTGGTGGAATTGATCGCTGAACGCGATGCAGAGATTAAATACTCTACTGTACAGAACTGGTATCCCGGTGACAAAGATGGTAAGGGGGGGATTTTTAACTTTGTGACGAAACGTGGTATTTGTAGAGGCGATAACAGCAAGATTTCGTGGACTCAGGTAGAGACTGGATCTGCAATTACCTGGAAGTATCCGGGAGTAATTCTAAAAGGAGATAATTCAATCGGTGAATTTTATTCCGTTGCGATGACCCGTAATTACCAAGTTGCTGATACAGGTACAAAAATGATCCACTTAGGTAAAAACACGAAGTCTAAAATTGTTTCAAAAGGAATTTCTGCTGGAAAAAGCCATAATAGTTACAGAGGTTTGGTGAAAATCGGACCTAATGCAGATAACTCCCGAAACTTTACCCAATGTGATTCCTTATTGATCGGCAATAGATGTGGTGCACATACATTCCCATATATCGAAAACCGTAATAAGACTGCAAAATTAGAGCACGAAGCAACTACTTCAAAAATTGGTGAAGATCAAGTGTTTTATTTAAACCAACGCGGTATTGACTCCGAAAAAGCGGTTGGGTTAATTGTTAATGGTTACGCTAAAGAGGTGTTAAATCAGTTGCCGATGGAATTTGCTGTGGAAGCACAAAAATTATTGGCGATTTCTTTAGAAGGTTCAGTAGGATAGATAATAAATAATTGAGCAAGCTAGCTAATACTGGCCTATCGTTCAATACTCAATAAGAATAAAATGTTAAGCATTAAAAATTTACATGCGTCTGTAGAAGACAAACAAATATTAAAGGGATTAAACCTGGAAGTTAAAGCAGGGGAAGTTCACGCTATTATGGGACCTAATGGAGCTGGAAAGAGTACCTTAGGTAATGTTTTGGCCGGACGTGAATCATACGAAGTGAGTGAAGGTTCTGCTTTTTTGGATGGCGTGGATTTATTGGATCTTTCTCCAGAGGATCGTGCGCGTGAGGGACTGTTCCTGGCGTTTCAATATCCTGTTGAAATCCCGGGTGTTTCGAATATCAATTTTCTGAAAACAGCAGTGAATGATATTCGTGAATATAAAGGTTTGCCTCCGATGGAAGCGAAAGAGTTCTTACAAATGGTAAAAGACAAGCAAAAGCTGGTTGAATTTTCAGCCAACTTAGCTAACCGTTCTTTGAACGAAGGGTTCTCCGGTGGTGAGAAAAAACGTAACGAGATCTTTCAATTGGCGATGTTGAATCCTAAATTGTCGATTTTGGATGAGACAGATTCAGGCTTGGATATCGATGCACTTCGCATTGTTGCAAATGGTGTGAATCAGTTGCGTTCTAAAGACAATGCTTTTATTGTCATCACACACTACCAACGTTTATTGGATTATATCGTTCCAGATTTTGTTCACGTATTATACAATGGTCGTATCGTGAAATCAGGCCCTAAAGAATTGGCTTTAGAGCTCGAAGAAAAAGGATACGATTGGTTAAAAGAATATGATACACAAAACGCCTAATCTTTTACACCGGTAAAATAGGAGTAGAGGAGAATTTTGGCGATTTGATTAAAAAATAACATGAGTACATTAGTTTCAGAATCATTACTTCAACAAGTGTTGGGAGCTTTTAAAGAGCAAGGTGTTTCAGACGGACCTGCTTTCTTTACGGAAGCACGTCAACAAGCATTCGAACGTTTCGAAGCAGCAGGCTTTCCCACAGTTAAGAATGAAGAATGGAAATATACAAACATTCACAGTATTATAAATAAGCCTTACGCGCTTGATGTAGATGTGGATATCGAGGGCTTGGATTTTAGTGCGGGAGAGATCCCAAATTTGGATGCTTACCGTATTATTCTGGTGAATGGCCAGTATGTATTGGCAGTGAGTGAACTGGAAAAGGTAAAAGGACTTGTTGTTATTCCGATGGATGACGCTGCTACTGAACCTGCATTTCAGGCACATTTCGCAAAATATGCTGATAAGTCCGATAATATCATGGTGGCGCTTAATACGGCTGCTTTTACGAATGGTGTATTTATCCATTTGAAAAAAGGAGTTGTACTTGATAAGCCAATTCAGATTATCCATGTAGCGACTGGGAAAGAAGATTTCTTTGCTCAAACGCGGAATTTGGTTATTGTTGAAGCTAATGCTGAACTTGAACTGATCGAGAGCTTTATTACGGCAGATGGTGCCGCAAGCAATGTGCATAATAAAGTTTCGGAGATTGTCGTAAAAGAGAATGCTAAAGTTCAACATTACTATCTTCAAGTGGCTCAATCTGTAAGCCGTTACTTTAATCATACGGAAGTATACCAAGAAAAATACAGCCTTTACAATAACTACAACTGTAATTTCCCTGGTGCATCTTTTATCCGCAATAATATTAATGTGCGTTTGGATGCTGAAAATGTAGAAAGTCATTTGTACGGTATTAACCTGACTGCAGGAGATCAATTAGTCGATAATCACACTGTTGTGGATCATCTTAAGCCACATTGTGAGTCTTACGAATGGTATAAGAATATTACACAGGATAAATCTACGGCTATTTTTAACGGAAAGATCTTCGTTCGTGAAGATGCACAAAAAACCAATGCTTTCCAACAGAACAATAATATGCTGATGTCGGATAATTCAGCGGTGTATACCAAGCCCCAACTGGAGATTTTTGCGGATGACGTGAAATGTTCACATGGATGTACGATCGGTCAGTTTGATAATGAAGCTTTATTTTATTTGAGGGCACGCGGAATCGGTGAGGAATCGGCGCGTATCCTACTTGTTCACGCCTTTGCATTTGATGTAACGACCCGTTTTTCAAACGAGGTTGTTCGGAAATATGTTGAAGAGCTTGTGGAAGAAAGTCTGAGAACGAACTAAATAAAATCACACAAACTATAAACATAAATAGGCGTTTACCAACCGGTAAACGCCTATTTTTTTGATCAAGTTTTCTCTTTAAAGATTCGGTGGAAATAGGTAGAAGCCTTGGAGTTGTGTTTTTGTTTCTTTTCTCCTACTTTTGTACCATTATGAACATGTCTTTATATACAGCTTACGCTTATAAACCTTGGGTTTTATAGCTCATTTACGTTTTTAAATTCTCCATTGGACACACCTGTTCGTTTAATGAATGGATTGTTGCTCTCTGAGGTATCTACTTGCAGCTTTGACAGGTCTGATACTCGGCGCGCGATCCTCTATTTTCATTTGCTGATTAGGTAGGTGTCATAAACGTTTTATTTTATTGTGCTGATCATTCTTGATCATGCACCTGTTGTATTTTTTATTTAAAATTTTATGGAAAAAAATAACTGGTTTCGTACCTATAGTTATATATGGATTGGACAATTTATTTCTTTACTGTCCAGTTCAGCGGTCAACTTTTCGATCATGATATGGTTGAGTTTGACGCACAAGTCTGCTGAAGTATTGGCTTTTGCTGCAATCGCAGGTTTATTGCCACAAGCGATCATCGGACCATTTGCTGGTGTTTATATTGATCGGTGGGATAGAAAGAAAGTCATGATCTTTGCAGATAGCTTTATCGCACTCTGTACATTAGGAATGACCTTTGTACTCAAAAGCGATGGTACCAATATGTTTCTGATTTATCTGTTGATGGCTTGTCGTTCGATCGGTTCAGCATTTCACTCGCCAGCCATGCAGGCAATTGCGCCACTTCTCGTACCGGAAGATAAATTACTCCGTGTTTCAGGTATTAATCAGATGCTACAGTCGGTAAGTAGTATTGCAGGCCCTGCATTGGGGACGTTGGCAATTAGTTATTTCCCGATTTCACAAGTGCTGTACCTGGATGTCATTGGTGCTGCGGTGGCCATCACATCTTTATTTTTTGTAACTATCCCACATCTTTCCCGATCGGATGTGAAGCCTTCGATTGCTGCCGTTTTGGAAGATCTTAAGCAAGGAATGAGAGCGATCTATCATAATAAGGGCTTAAAAATGTTATTTATTTATGCCATGGTGGCGACCTTCTGTATTATGCCCGTTGCGATCATGTTTCCGTTATTGACCATTGGTCATTATAGTGGCGGCAAATGGGAAATGAGCATTATTGAGATTATTTGGGGGATAGGTATGCTTATTGGAGGAAGCTTTCTGGGACTTGCAAAAGTGTCGGTGTCCAAGGTGGCATTGGTTAATAGTATGCATATTGTTTTGGGACTCACATTTGCCCTATCAGGTTGGTTTCCCTCTACATGGTTTATTCCTTTTGTCATTATGACCGGCCTGGGCGGAGTTTCAATGTCCATTTTCTCGGCCTCATTTATGACAATTATTCAAGAGCAGGTGCCGGCGGAAATGTTGGGTCGTGTGTTCTCGCTTTATTTTAGCATCGCCATTTTACCAAGTATGATAGGACTTCTCTTTACAGGCTTTATCGCAGATGTGATCGGAGTAGCGACGGCATTTATTATTGCGGGTCTTATTGTTGTATTGGTGGGACTGCTATCTTTTTTCAATGCATCAATTATGAGTTTAGGGCGCACGGAAAAGTAAGTTGAGCACAAATAAAAAACGCTTCCAAATTTTGGAAGCGTTTTTTATTTAGAGCGAAAGACGAGATTCGAACTCGCGACCCCAACCTTGGCAAGGTTGTGCTCTACCAACTGAGCTACTTTCGCGTTGATGCTACAAAAGTAAGGCATTTCTTCTTATTCTGCAAGAGAAAAAGTAAAAAAACTTAACTTAAATCAATTGCATCGACACAATTAATCCCATCTATAGCAGCCGAAATAATACCCCCTGCATAGCCGGCTCCCTCCCCGCAAGGGTAAAGTCCTTTGACCTGAGGGTGTTGCAGATTTTCTTTGTTTCGCGGTATACGTATGGGTGAAGATGTCCTCGATTCTACACCGACCAAAATTGCATCATTTGTATAATACCCTTTCATCTTCTTTCCAAATATTGGTAAGGCACCCCGAAGGGCTTCATGTACAAAAGTCGGTAAAACCTCTCGCAAGTCTGCCGAAGATGTCCCAGGTTTGTACGAATTCTCCGGTAGGTCCATCGAGACCCGTCCCTCAACGAAGTCAACCATTCGTTGTGCGGGGGCAACAAGACTTCCTCCACCAACCTCGAAAGCTCTGCGTTCAATTTGCTTTTGAAAATCAAGTAAAGCAAAGGGATCATTTAGGGCATTAGGTACATCTTCGAGGTTGATCTGGATGACAGTGCCTGAATTGGCATGTGGATTATTACGTTTGGAAGGGGACCATCCGTTGACCACAATTTCATCACGATCTGTTGCACAGGGAGCGATAACGCCACCCGGACACATGCAAAATGAAAAAACACCACGATCATTAACCTGTTCGACCAGACTATAATAGGCTGGCGGTAAATGCTCACTTCTGACATGGCAATGGTATTGTGCCTGATCAATAATAGCCTGTGGGTGTTCTATGCGGACGCCTAGGGCAAAGGCTTTTGCTTCGATCAGCCAGTTGTTGCGATGAAACAGTTCAAAAATATCTCTTGCGGAGTGACCTGTAGCCACGATAACATGATCAGCTTTGATTTCTTCCCCACTGGCTAATTTTACACCACGAACCTGACCAAAGGATTCCAATATATCATCTACACGTTCGTCGAAAAGAAATTCACCGCCAAATTCGATCACACTTTCCCGCATCGCCTCAATAATATGAGGGAGCTTGTTTGTGCCGATATGGGGGCGGGCATTCACTAAGATGTCTGTTGTCGCTCCATGAGATACAAAAAGTTTGAGAACCTTGTCTACGTCCCCCCTTTTGTTTGAGCGGGTATAAAGTTTGCCGTCTGAGTAAGTTCCCGCACCACCTTCTCCAAAACAGTAGTTGGATTCAGGGTTTACAATACCTTCGCGGTTTAGTTTCGCAAGATCGCGTCTTCGGTCCTGAACTTTTTTGCCTCTTTCAATGACAATTGGTTTGAGACCTCGTTCAATACAGCGGATCGCCGCGAATAGACCTGCAGGGCCAGCACCTATGATAATGACCGGCTTGCCATCCTGGACAGATTTAAAGTGGTTTTCATAAATCTCTGGTAACGGGAGTTCGTCGATATAAAAAATGACCCTTGCTCGATAAACCACCTGTCTGCCGCGGGCGTCAATAGAACGTTTACGAATTTTAAATCCTTTGACCTGTTGTGGTTTTAGGCGCAATGCTTTTACACCTTCTTGTAGAATATATTGCTCATCTTCGATTTTTTCGGGAAGGATAGCAATTTCAATTTCTTTTTGCATAAGATAAAGGGCTGGGTTTTTATCCCAAAACCACCACAAAGTTACGTAATATTGGTTGTTTGCCGATTTGGAAATAAAAATATTCTTATCTTAGTAGGAGCTTGGTATATGCTTTGATAGTGTATCCATATAATTTGAATAGTATTTAATTCTTTTAACAATGAAAATGAAAAGATTTTTAGTAGCCCTATGCGGTTTATTTGCATTAGTATCATTAAACTCATGTGGTTACAATACGATGGTTTCTCAAGATGAGAATGTCAAAGGGAAATGGGCACAGGTTGAAAATGCTTACCAACGTAGGGCTGATCTGGTTCCAAACTTGGTAAACACTGTAAAAGGTGCCGCGAAACATGAAGAAAGCACATTAACTGCCGTGGTTGAAGCGCGCGCTAAGGCAACGTCGGTTACCATCAATGCGGATGATTTATCGGAGGAGAATATTGCTAAATTCCAGAAAGTACAAGATCAGTTCAGTGGTTCTTTGAGCCGTCTGTTAGCTTCGGTAGAGGCCTATCCGGACTTAAAGGCAAATCAAAACTTTTTGGAATTGCAAGCGCAATTGGAAGGTACGGAAAACCGTATTTCGACGGAACGTAGATCTTATAATGAAGCTGTGCAGCAATTCAATACGACTGTACGTAGCTTTCCAAATAATTTAATGGCGGGCATGTTCGGATTTAAAGCCAAAGGTACATTTACTGCTGCCCCTGGTTCAGATAAGGCCCCTACCGTATCATTTTAATAACTTCTTTGTTAGAAATGGACGAAATGATGGATGATGCGGCTTGCGTATGGCCCTTCATCCATTTTTTTATACAAAATGCTTTATGTTAGATGTTTGCATTGCAGTAGTGCCGAAGGGGCGGACTGCTAAATGTGAACATAAATGAAAATATATTATGGCTTTAAACGCAGAAGAGCAAGAAAGAGTCGTTCACGCCATTAATCTGGCTGAAAACGAGACGTCAGGAGAAATTCGTGTTGTGATAGAAAACCACTGCCCGGATGAAGTTCATGACCGGGCAACATACTATTTTTCCAAATTAGGGATGCATAAAACTGTGCTGAAGAATGGGGTTCTTATTTATATTGCATTGGAAGATCATAAATTTTCCATCATTGGTGATAAGGGAATCGATCAACGCGTAGAAGTGGGCTTTTGGAATTGCACCAAAGATCTTATGGTTGAGGAATTCCGTATGGATAAAATTGTGGAGGGACTGGTGAAAGGGATTGAACATGCAGGCAAGCAATTGGCGAAATTCTTTCCCCGTGAACATGACGATATCAATGAATTGCCAAATGATATAGTTTTTGGTGATCGCTAGTCAATAAAAAAATAAAACTTATGTTGAAATTATTTTCCCGGGTTCGGATTCCGGTCATGGTGATGTTGCTTTGGGCACTGACTTTCATGACAGCAATAGGTCAGGATTTTCCGGAGGCACCGAATAGACTTGTAAATGATTATACTAATACACTGACTGCCAGTCAAAAGCAGCAATTGGAACAAAAGCTGCTGGCATTTGAAGATTCTACATCTACACAGATCGCTGTGGTTATGATGAACTCCACGGGAGGATATGATATTTCAGATTACGCTGTCCGTCTGGCGAAGAAGTGGGGGGTCGGTAATAAAAAATACAATAACGGTATTCTATTGCTGGCAGCATTGGGCGATCGGGCTGTTACGATTCAGACCGGCTATGGGATTGAAGGAGCGGTACCAGATGCGATCGCTTATCGTATTATAGAGAATGATATCAAACCGGCGTTCCGCCAGAGGGATTATTACGGTGGAGTTGACAAAGCGACGAACTCCCTGATTTCCTATGCCAAGGGTGAATATAAAGCTGATCCCAAACAGCCTAGCGGCGGTGGATCGGGATCCATCATATTTGTCATTATTGTCGTGATATTTCTTGTCGTGATGTTTTCGAATCGCGGTGGCGGAGGAAAAGGCGGCGGCCGTGTGATGAACGGCCGTGGTTCTTCAGATATTTTCTGGTGGACATTGCTTAATGGTCTAGGTGGTGGTAGTCGTGGCGGCGGCGGTGGATTTGGCGGCGGTTCCGGTGGTGGATTCGGTGGATTTGGCGGTGGTGATTTTGGTGGTGGTGGTGCCTCGGGACGTTGGTAACAACTTTGCTAAATAATGTTAAATGGCATGTTAGTGCAACATAAATGTTTTACATTTATGGCAAGTATATAATTATGAAAAAGGGATTATTAATGGGTTTAAGCTTTTTACCAGCCTTATTGATGGCACAAGAAAGCTATACAGTTACAGGAAAAGTCAGTGCTGCTTCTGACAAAGCTAAAGTATTTATGCAGTACGCTAATAATGGTACACGTCAGCTAGATTCGGCAGCAGTAGTGAAAGGTGAGTTTAAATTCAACGGTCAGGTAGCTTCTCCTACGAAAGGTGTCATGATCTATTCTCCCGAAGGGCTTTCCTTTGGAGAACTAAGAGGTGCTCAAAAGCAACCTGAAACTTCGCAATTGTATTTGTCCAAAGGTGTGATCAAAGTAGATGCCTCCAAGGGATTTAAAGATGCTGTCATCACTGGTACAGCTATCAATGATGATTTTACACAATACAAAGCTTTTGTAAAACCATATGCAGATCAATTTGAGGCATTGAATCAACAATATTATGCGGCGTCTGAAACTCAAAAACAAGACCCGAAATTTATTGAAGGTTTGCAAAAACAAGCTGGTGAGATTTCCGAAAAAATGGAAAAGGCAGACGCCGAATTTATCAATAAGAATCCAAAAAGCTGGTATACATTGGATCTGCTTGCCGAAAACGTGAGTGGCGAAAATGTGAACGAATATGTAGCTTCTTATGATAAGTTGTCTCCAGAATTAAAAAATTCTGAAAAAGGTAAAGAACTGGCAGAACGTATTCAGAAATTGAAAGCTGTTGCCATAGGTTCAGTAGCTCCTGATTTTACATTACCGGATACTACAGGTAATAATGTCTCTTTATCTTCACTTCGCGGAAAATACGTATTGTTGGATTTTTGGGCGAGCTGGTGTGGACCTTGTCGTCACGAAAACCCGAACGTTGTTGCCGCATTTAATAAATTTAAAGATAAAGGCTTTACTGTGTTTGGTGTCTCCTTGGACAATCCAGGGAAAAAAGATGCTTGGATGAAAGCAATTCATGATGATAATTTGCAACAATGGCCACATGTGTCCGATTTACAGGGCTGGAAATCTGCTCCCGTGAAATTGTACGAAGTACGTGGAATTCCACAGAACTTCTTAATTGATCCGTCGGGTAAAATCGTCGCTTCAAATCTGAGAGGAGAAGCTTTGGAAGCTAAGTTGGCAGAGCTATTAAAATAGGCTGTTCTTTCAGCCCGGTACTGAAATACGAAACACCTACTTAAAGTCTTATCTTTGTTGATGGATTTTAAATAGGTGTTTTTTGTTAGAACCAGCTATTGATCTTTTAGTTATCTCCTGAGGATGAACTCAGCTTTAAAAAATTACTTCTTCCGACCAATCCTGGTGCGGCGGATCATTTACGCAGGAGTTCGTGGAGATTGAACAGAGTGAAGTGCACTCAGAATAACATAAAATGAAAAAAAAACTGATATTGGCAATGGTCTTGGCTATTTTTGCTGTTGCCTGTAATTCGAAGAAAGAAAATGGTGTACCCGTAGTAAACCTTGAGGCCCTCAGTGCAATCCCTTTGGATCATTCCATTGACGCACTGGCGAAGGGGACGGAATTTATAGATGTGACATTACCGCCAAACGCGCGGATAGATGAGTTGTCACAAAAAGAACTGGGCCTGTTGAAGGCAGCTGCCTATCGCTTCTATCACCATGTGTCTTTAGCTGACAATCAATATAAAGTTGATATCAAAGATCCCAAGTCTTTATATATTTCCGATGAGGTTGTCAAAGCCTATGAGCAGGCGATCGTAAATACCAATCATTTTGCGGATTCAATGGCTAAGGCTGGACAGGCGATTCAATTGCCTGCCGTAAATGAAGAATATCTCAATAAACTACTGAAATAGGCTTTCAAGATAATATAAAGGCGGTTTGGATAGCATGTATTGTCAAAAAAAGAAACGCGCATGACACAAATATCATGCGCGTTTCTTTTTTTATATATCCGATGGAGAAAAACTTCCCTTACAAGGAAAGTATTTCAATGATACGAAGTAGATCTTCGTTAAGTTTAACGTTATGTTTAATCGCGCTCTTGAAAGGCGTGAATCTAACTTCACTGCAGATCAGTCCGGCCATTTCGCCCCTACGTCCAGCTACGAGTGCTTCTACTGCGGCAACACCAAGTCTACTAGCCAATACACGGTCCATACAGGTCGGGCTCCCACCACGTTGGATGTGGCCTAAAATAGAAAGCCTTACATCGTAATGCGGGAAATTTTCCTTTATTTTTTCCGAAACGACCATTCCACCTTCTTTATCACCTTCGGCAACGATGATAATGCGTGAAGATTTATTCTTCCGGCTTTTATCCAGCCTTTTCATGATTGTATCGTAATCCACCTCAAACTCGGGAACCAATACAGCTTCCGCACCGGTGCTTATACCAGAACGGATGGCGATCAAGCCCGAGTCACGTCCCATAACTTCGATCACAAAAACACGGTCATGGGATTCTGCGGTGTCACGGATCTTATCTACAGCCTGAATAACGGTGTTTATTGCGGTATCATAACCAATGGTAAAATCAGTCCCGGCCAGGTCATTGTCGATCGTTCCCGGTAGGCCGATAATTGGAAAGTCAAACTCGTCAATGAATTTTGATGCGCCTGTAAATGTTCCGTCACCACCGATGACAACCATTGCGTCAATTCCATGGCTGCGTAAATTATCATAAGCTTGTTTGCGTCCTTCTATTGTCTTGAAAGCTTCGCTGCGGGCAGTTTTTAAGATAGTTCCGCCACGCTGTATGATATTGGCCACAGATTTGGCGTCCATGGGAATAATTTCACCATTGACCAAACCATCATAACCCCTGCGTACACCAAATACCTCAAGATTGTTATAGATACCCGCCCTTACGACAGCGCGAATACCAGCATTCATTCCTGGAGCATCTCCTCCAGATGTCAAAACAGCAATTTTTTTAATGTTACTCATACGTACTCAAACTTAGCTATTTTTGTGTTTATATACAATTATATTTCCGTTATTAAAAGTGATGAATCACTTCAAAACAATTAAATAATAGCCATCTGATCTGCATTTAATCTAAATGAAGATTAAACTTTATGTAAACTTTATAATAGGGTCAACAATTAAAACAAACGATTTAAGCAGTTCAAGAATGGGCCGCTTATTTTTTTGCCCTAAAAGCATCAATACCACTTTGTAAAAAAGCTTTGTATTGTTCAATATTATAGTTTGCACCAGTTTGTGGTACCAATACCGTCCCAGAAGCATCGACAATGACATATAGTGGTTGTGAATTGCTATTGAAGGTCGATGCCTGAAAATCACTGTTTTTATTGCCGATTGTTTTAATTTTCTTGCCGCTATATTTGGAAATGAACTGTTCGTTGGCGGGTAATTCTGTTTTATCATCAACGAAGAGTTCCGCCATAACAAATTCTTCTTTTAACAATTTGGCTACGCCCGGATCAGTCCATACATTTGCTTCCATTTTTCGACAATTCACACAGTTCCAGCCTGTGAAATCGATCAAAACAGGTTTATTTAGTTCTTTTGCAGCTTCCAGAGCCTGATCATAATCGTAGTATGGATCAAACCCTTTTGGGGTACCGCGCTCATGGAAGATTTCTGCATATTTTTTCACTTTACCGTCGCTGTGAGCTGGCGTGCTTGTCACTCCAGCCGAAAGGTCAAAGTCCTGTGTTGCAGAAGGCGGTAAGAAAGCTGAAATGGATTTCAATGGTGCGCCCCATAGACCAGGAACCATATAGACAACAAAAGAGAATACGATGACTGCCAATAGCGTTCTCGGTACAGAAAGGAATTTCAGTTCACTATCATGTGAAAACTTGATCTTCCCAATAAGATATAAGCCCATGAGACCAAATATGGCAATCCACAAGGATAGGAATACCTCACGATCCAACCAATTCCAGTGATAAGCTAAGTCTACGTTGGACAAAAACTTTAAAGCCAAGGCAAGCTCTAAAAATCCAAGAACCACTTTTACCGAATTGAGCCATCCACCCGATTTCGGCAACGACTTTAACATCGAAGGAAACATAGCGAAAAGACCAAAAGGAATCGCCAAAGCAATGGAAAAACCCAGCATACCGATGGCCGGACCTAAACGCTCGCCTTTTGACGCGGCTTCAACGAGCAGCGTGCCAATAATTGGTCCTGTGCAGGAAAAGGATACCAGTGAAAGGCTGAAAGCCATAAAGAAGAGACCGACCAGGCCTCCTTTATCTGATTTGGCATCCATCTTATTGACAAAAGAGCTTGGTAGCGTGATTTCGAAAGCCCCAAAAAAAGATGCCGCAAAGACAACGAGTAATAGAAAAAATAAGAAATTAAATATGCCATTCGTCGATAATGCATTCAGCGCATCCGAACCAAACGCAATTGTGATAATCATCCCCAAAGCCACGTATATCACAATAATAAAAAGGCCATAGAGTAGTGCTTTGCTAATGCCGCTTGCACGGGTGCCCGACTGTTTGGTGAAGTAGCTTACAGTCAGGGGCAGCATCGGGAAGATACAGGGCATCAAAAGTGCAGCAAAACCACCGATTAATCCAGCAATAAAAATACTCCAAAGCGATTTTTTTCCTGTATCTGAATCCGTAGAAGAAACAGTTGTTGTTGCTTTGTCCAATTTGCTGCTATCCTGACTCAGCGTTGTATCCGGAGCCTCTGAAAAAGCCAGGTCGTCCGGTACAGCTTCCACTGCTGGTGTGGTGTCAGGTGAAGATTCAAATTGAAGCCCTTCAGTGCTCGTTAGACTGTCTTGTTGAAATGCAAAAGCTGTCGTAGTCAGCGAAAGACTGAAAAAAGCAATTAAAAATAGAATAAATGTGTTTTTTAACATGCGTATCTGTTTCTGATGTCAGTTTCAAAAATAAAAAAAGGCGATGAGAATCGCCTTATTATTTTATCCGTGTATGATCATTTTTACTATTTGATTGTCACAGCAAAAGCATATTCGTCCGGTGGGAGACATTGTGACGCATCACAAGCCTGCCATTCTACGGTGCCTTTTACTGTTGCAGTACCTTTATTTAACTTCACTTTTTGTTGAAAGATTACTTCATTTGTGAAATAACCAACATCCATTTTGAACACCTCTTCGTGTTTTACCTTTGGTTTTGGTTCAGCAGTTTTACCTACCAATGCGTAGTCAGCAGCTTTAGCAAAATTGAATGAGGTTGGGATAGGTCCGCCATCTTTAATATTCTGCGAATAGATGTGCCATCCGTTTTGGATTGTTCCTTTGACATAAACAACAGCTTCGTTGTTGTTCAGTTTTTTACTGGCTACAGTCCATTTTACAGGTTTGTGAATTTGAGCGAAGGCTCCGGTAACTGCGAAAATTACCACAGTTATTAACAATACTAATTTTTTCATTTTCCTAAATAATTATTGCAGTTCGATATACACCTTTGATAACTAAAGTTGATAAAGGTTTAATTTATCCGCTTCACAAATTTAGCATATTCTAACATGGCTTATCTGGATTTTGTGTAAAGATTAGGATATAAGATGGCTTATCTCCTTGATGTTGAATTTATGCAGTTTGTTGTCAATAAGCACTTGTAGTTGGCCATCGATCCCCACGGCTTTGATGACCCCTGTTTTTTTTTCTCCCGCGACCAAAAATGGCCGCTCTTGGTCTCTCCAAAATAAGGACTCATTATAACGATCCAATATAGGCTGCCAGGATTGGTTGAAGAGGTTGCTGTATTCCTGCTGTATACTTTCAAAAAGCTCGACGGCCAGGTCCTTTATGACATAATCGGCTTTGTTTGTAAGAAGAGCTAGGGAAGTAATTGTTATCGGTGTGTCAAAATTGACCTGATTGATATTTATTCCTATTCCGACAATAGAAGCATCAATTTTATTTCCCTTTAACTTATTTTCAATAAGGACCCCTGCGACTTTTTTGCTGTCGACATAAATGTCATTGGGCCATTTTACGGTTACAGGCTGCTCGGTTTTGCTTTTAAGCCACTTTACCATGGCGATAGCCACAGAGGCTGAGAGTGCAAACTGTTGTTCTATGGATAAAAAATGAGGTTTTAAAAGAATGGATGTGGTCAGATTTTTTCCGGGTTCGCTGACCCAGGTACTCCCCCGTTGTCCTTTTCCTTGAAACTGTTCTTCTGCTAAAATGGCAGTACCCTCTGCGAGTGGCTTGAAATTTGACAATAATTCTCTTAAATAATCGTTTGTAGAGGCAACTTTGTCAAGATATATTACATTTTGACCGATGATAAGTCCCGAAATATTGTTATTTTGCAAACTGAAAGTATTAAATAAATATTAAGTCAAAACTATCATATTTTTTAATGAGTAAAAATAAAAGTTCAGAATTGTCGCAACGTCTATCAGAAATTATCGTTCACGGTATGCAGGAAAAGAAAGCAAACGAGATTGTTCGCTTGGATTTAAGAGATCTTCACAGTTCTGTTTCTGATTATTTTGTGATTTGTCATGCCGACTCGAACATTCAGGTTAACGCTATTGCCAAGAGTGTAGAGGAGGAAGTTTATAAAGCTTTTGGTCAAGAACCCCAATATAAAGAAGGACAATCAAATGGAGAATGGTTGATTTTGGATTTTGTGGATGTGGTTGTACATATCTTTAAGACCGAGAAGAGAGCACATTACGGCATTGAGGATTTATGGGGAGATGCGCAGATTCAGCATTTTCAAAGCGCCTAATAACCGCCTCAATACAATAGTTTATACAGAAAATATAATTACGATATAATGAAAAAAATCCCAAGTAGTAAGGTAAGCCCAAAACCGCCGAAATTCAATTTCGTGTGGCTTATGATTGCCATGTTTTTAGGTTTTTTTGCCTTGCAATATGTTTTTGGAGAAAACCCGGCTAAGGAAATTAGCTATAGTGATTTTGAAACACGCATGTTAAAAACCGGAGCTGTTGAGCGTCTGGAAGCATATAAGAAAAATGATCTTGTCGAGGTAGAAGTCTATCTAAAAAAAGGTTGGAAAGACAATCCAAGTTTTAAAGATGTAACCAAGAGTAATGATCCTATTCCCAGTCTTGCTGGTCAAGAGGAAACAGGACCTCAATACATCTTTAAGGATGCCTCAGCAGAGGTTCTGGAGAAGAAATTAGCGGCATCGCAGGCTGAATTGGCTCCGGGAACACCTAAAGTGCAATTGAAATATGCCGACCGTTCCAATCCTTGGGCGAGCTGGTTTGTGACGTTTATGTTGCCCTTGTTGGTATTGGCAGCGATCTGGATTTTCTTGATGCGCCGCATGGGCGGTGGTGCAGGTGGCGGTGGGGGCGCGATCTTTAATATAGGCAAATCCAAAGCACAATTATTTGATAAAGAATCACAAATCAATATCACCTTTAATGATGTTGCAGGTTTAGAAGAAGCAAAACAAGAAGTTATGGAAATCGTGGATTTCTTGAAAAATCCACGTAAATACACGAATCTAGGCGGTAAAATTCCGAAAGGAGCATTACTTGTAGGCCCTCCGGGAACAGGTAAAACGTTATTGGCAAAGGCTGTTGCGGGCGAAGCACAGGTGCCTTTCTTCTCTTTATCGGGCTCAGACTTCGTGGAGATGTTTGTCGGTGTGGGTGCTTCACGTGTCCGCGACCTGTTCAAGCAAGCCAAAGAGAAAGCCCCTTGTATTATCTTCATTGATGAGATCGATGCGATCGGTCGTGCCCGCGGTAAAAACTCAATGATGGGTGGCAACGACGAACGTGAAAATACATTGAACCAGTTGTTGGTGGAAATGGACGGTTTTGGTACAGACTCCGGCGTTATTATTCTAGCCGCTACAAACCGTATCGATGTATTGGATACAGCTTTATTGCGTCCGGGACGTTTCGACCGTCAGATTTCAATTGATAAACCAGATTTGATAGGTCGTGAGCATATTTTTAAAGTGCATTTAAAACCATTGAAGTTATCTGCAGAAGTAGATGCCAAAAAATTATCAGCACAGACACCGGGTTTTGCAGGAGCAGAGATCGCGAATGTGTGTAATGAAGCTGCGCTGATTGCTGCACGTAAAAACAAATCTGAGATAGATATGCAGGATTTTCAGGATGCCGTAGATCGTGTGATCGGGGGGCTTGAGAAAAAGAATAAAATCATTTCTCCTGAAGAAAAACGTATTGTTGCTTATCACGAGGCAGGGCACGCCATTGCTGGGTGGTTTTTAGAACATGCCGATCCTTTGGTTAAAGTTTCTATAGTTCCCCGTGGGGTAGCGGCTTTGGGATATGCACAATATCTTCCTCGTGAACAGTTCTTATATACAACAGAACAACTGGTAGACAGCTTATGTATGACTATGGGTGGACGTGTAGCAGAAGATATTACTTTTGGTAGAATTTCCACAGGAGCTCAGAATGACTTGGAACGTATTACGCAGCTTTCTTATGCAATGATCGCTATTTATGGTATGAATGATAAGGTAGGAAATGTGTCTTTCCGTGATAGCTCAGAAGCTTCTTTTCAAAAACCATACTCTGACAAAACGGCAGAGCTGATTGATGCTGAAGTTCGTAATCTGATTACTGATGTCTATGCACGTACAAAACAACTCTTATTGGATAAACGCGAGGGTTTGATTAAGATTGCAGAGAAACTATTGGAAAAAGAAATTCTTTTCCAGTCCGATCTTGAAGAGATATTAGGTAAGCGTCCTTTCGATACCAAGACAACTTATGATGAGTTTGTCAACGGGGCTGACGGTGGCGGTGTACCACAGACCGATTTACCATTGGATGTTCACCCCGAGGAGGCAACTTCAAAAGATGACCGGCGATTGGACAATAATCCGTCAGGTAGTTTAAACTAATTTAGATTTTGCAGCGCTAGAAAAACTCTAGCGCTGTATTTATATTGCTATTGAGCCATGAATGTGAAGAACGCGACAGCGAAGGAGGTAATGTTAAAACGCATACGTCAGGCATTACTTCAAAAGAACGATAATCCCCATCCTAATTTCAAAGAAACACCCCTTTACAAAGAAGAGGATGAGTTGGTTGATCTTGTTTTTGTTCGCGAACTGACAGCCGCTGGCGGTAAGTTTCTTTATTGCGATGGTGAGATCGGCCTCATTGAGAATCTGATTGCTTTAACCGAGGTAAACAATATAAAAAATATCTATGCCTGGGAGCAGGGGATCCAAAATCTGCTGAGTCCCTATGGTTTCCCTTTTTTCAAAACGGAGAAAGACTTCGAGTCTGCCAATGCGAGTATTACTTCATGTGAAGCGTTGATTGCGCGTAATGGTAGTATTATGGTCAGCAATGCCAATGCTTCCGGGCGCCGGTTGAGTATCTATCCTCCGATTCACATTGTTGTTGCTAAAGCTTCTCAGTTAGTTTGGGATGTGAAAGATGCTCTGACATACATCCAAAAGCGTTATGGACAGGAAATTCCAACGATGATCTCAACAATTACAGGTCCTTCGCGGACAGCTGATATTGAGAAAAGATTAGTTCTGGGTGCTCATGGCCCTAAAGAACTTTATGTTTTACTTTTAGAAGACCGTTTTTAGGCATGCTTACTTTATACTTACAACAGGCTCCCGTAGCGAGCGCTATTTTCTTTTTTACGCTTGTCACGAGTATCTATACCTTTTCTCATGAACAGCTTTATGGCAAGTTAATGCTCCATCCATATAGTATCGCTCGTAAACAGCGGGTATATACAATATTGACTAGTGGTTTTATCCATAAAGACTGGGGGCATCTGCTGTTCAATATGATCACTTTTTATTATTTCGCATTTCGATTGGAAATGATACTGGCACAGGCCAGCCCTTATGGACATCTCTTCTTTGCTGTCGTTTATTTTGGTAGTCTGGTGCTGAGTGACATTCCAACAATTGTTCAGCAAAAAAATAATTATGGATACTACAGCTTAGGAGCATCCGGTGCTATCTGTGCCGTGTTATTTAGCTATATCCTCTTTGATCCAAGGACGAAGATAGGGGTTATGTTTATCATTGGTTTGCCGGCTTATTTATTTGCTTTCCTGTTTTTAGGGTATTGCATCTGGGCTTCCAAAAAGGCGCAGGACGGGATTAATCATGATGCGCATTTCTATGGTGCATTATCCGGATTGATCCTGACGATTATCTGCTTTCCCTGGGTCATCAAACATTGCTTAGCGCAGTTTTAAAATTTTCCACCCCAGGTTTCTTTGTCTAAATTCCTATACTGGATCGCTTCTGCGAGATGGTGATTTTCTATCGAAGGGCTATTTTCCATGTCTGCAATAGTACGGGCTACTTTTAATATTCGATCGTAAGCTCTTGCAGAAAGATTCAAGCGGTCAATGGCTGTTTTAAGTAGTTGCTTTTGCGATTCACCGATCTGACAGATAGCTCGGGTAAGTTTTGTGCTCATATGCGCATTACAATGAATATCGGAGTAGGATTCAAATCTTTTTTTCTGGATCGCTCTTGTCTGAATGACACGATTACGAACCATTAGACTGTTTTCAATAGGACGGGAGCCACTCAATTCTTCAAATTGTACCGGTGTGACTTCTACATGCAGATCGATGCGATCCAACAAAGGACCTGATATTTTACTTAAATATCGCTGAACGGTATTGCTGCCGCAGATACATTCCTTTTCGGGATGGTTAAAGTATCCACAGGGACAAGGGTTCATTGCTGCTATTAACATAAAGCTGGCCGGATAATCAATGGATAATTTTGCCCGGGATATGTTGATGTTTCGGGATTCCAGCGGTTGTCGCATGACCTCAAGTACGCTTCGTTTAAATTCAGGAAGTTCATCCAGAAATAGTACCCCGTGATGCGACAAGGAGATTTCACCGGGTTGCGGATTGGAGCCACCACCGACCATGGCAACGTCAGAGATGGTATGGTGGGGGGCGCGAAATGGCCGATTCGTAAGTAAAGCATCTTTCGCTTTGAGATTTCCCGAAACGGAATGAATTTTGGTTGTTTCCAGCGATTCGGAGAGGGTGAGCGGCGGCAGAATTGTTGGTAATCTTTTAGCCAGCATGGTCTTTCCCGCTCCCGGCGGACCTATTAGAATGACATTGTGCCCTCCTGCCGCAGCGATTTCCAGTGCTCTTTTGATATTTTCCTGTCCACTAACATCCGAAAAGTCAACATCATATCTATTTGTTTCGGTGTGAAAGAAGGATTGGATGTTGACTCTGGTTGGAGCAATACTTTTCGAATTATTGAGAAACTGGACCACATCGCTGAGGTTTTCGACAGCGATCACATCAATTCCGGTAACGATGGCGGCTTCCAGCGCATTTTGCTGAGGAAGTATGATTCCTTTAAATCCATCATTTAATGCTTGTAGGGCGATGGATAAGACACCTCTGACGGGTTTTATGCTGCCATCTAAAGATAATTCACCCAAGATCAGGTAATGTTCCAACAGATTGCTTATCAACTGTCCGGAAGAGGCTAGTATACCGACCGCGATAGACAAATCATAGCCGGAACCTTCTTTCCTGATGTCAGCTGGTGCCAAGTTGACCACAATTTTCTGGCGTGGCATGTGAAGTTGGCAGGAAGTAATGGCACTTTCAATGCGTCTGAGACTTTCTTTGACAGCATTGTCAGGAAGTCCGACGATATAATAATGTAGTCCTGTAGAAACTACGACCTCAACGGTAATGGTACATGCCTCAATTCCATAGACGGCACTACAATAGGTTTTGTTCAACATTAATTTTGTAATCGGTTGATTTAAAGATACTAAATATTAAATTATAAATAATAATGTTGTGGCAAATTATTGTAAATCGATAGGGAATTGTTGGAAAATGACTATATTGTAATTGGATAGTTTCTAGTAAATAATGGATAAAATGCGGTATTTGGCAAACGATTTGCTTTATAAATTGTATTATTATCGAAGACTAGATTCATCGTATAATAGAATTAGAACTTTAAAACGAAAAAGAAATGAATGACACAAGTAAAGTAGCTTTGGCGTTGTTGGCAGGTCTTGCTGCGGGGGCAGCTTTGGGAGTTTTATTTGCTCCGGATAAAGGATCAGATACAAGAGATAAGATCAATGATTCATTAAGCGATTTGAGTGATGCTATTCGTGAGAGAGCTGAAGAACAATTCGATCAGTTGAATGAATTTAAAGAAAAAATTGTCTCCACCTTAAAAGGTAAATTAAATCAGGCCGAGGAGATTGTAGACGATGATATCATCGAGCATGCATAAAGTGCAAGTTGTCCTTTGGGACGATTTGGTGAAATACATAGCATTATAGGCTATTTCAAAAGACAGAATTTAGACAATTAAGAAGTTGATATTGGACTTTTGAGATAGCCTACATAAATTTAAGATGAATGGAAGAAGAAAAATTTTCACTTAGTGGTACTTTCCAGAAAACCAAGGAATACGTAGATTCCCAGTTTAAGCTTGTTAAATTGAAGACAATCGAGCGTTCATCACGCCTGATTGCTAGTCTAGTAGTAGACGCGACCAAATTAATCTTTACTTTGTTTGTTGTCTTTTTTTTATGTTTAGCATTGGGATTTTGGCTAGGTGAACTATTAGGAAGCTATTCATTGGGATTCTTGGCAACAGCGGCTATTTTTATGGTGATTATCGTGATCATACGAATTTTTGAGCCAGCCTTGGAAGCCAAGTTTATGGATCTTTCTATTCGTCGCTTTTTGGCCAAATGGAACGACGAGATTGAAGAAGAGGAAGAAGAATTGAAAAACAAGGAAAAATTTGATAGAGAAGGGGCTACAAATGAATAATAAGCAGACGAAAATACGCAATTTAAAGGAGCTTAAGGAAGAAATTGCTCGTTTGAAAGAGCTTAAAAACGAACAGGAAGCTTACTTGAAAGCACAATTTACCTTGTTTAACAATAAGATTGAAGCTCCGATCCGATTTTTCAATTCGTTAAAAAATAATATTCCCGGAGTAAACATCGTCCAGCAATTATTTGCAAAAAGTAATAATCCCGATTCGGATTGGCTGACAAAAACCCTGCGTATAGGCGTTCCTTTTATTATGAACAGACTGTTTCTGAAGAACACAGGCGTACTAAAAAAGGCGCTGATGCTGTTGTTGTCTGAGCGGGCTGTCGGTCAGATCAATCAGGATAAAATCAGTGGTTTAATCAGTAAGCTCACTAACTTTATCCGTCCCAAAAAGAAGAAAAAGAAAGGTGTGCAAATTGAAAGTGAGACTGCAATAAAAGATGAAGTCAATGAGTATGGTATCCCTTCCTATAGCGAGACCTATTAAGAATCCGCTTCTTCTATTTTCAGGAAGTCAGCATAAGCTAATTTAATTCCCTCGCGAAGATTGGTTTTATGTTTCCAGCCTAATGCATGTAATTTAGATACATCCATTAACTTACGTGGTGTTCCGTCAGGTTTACTTGTATCAAATGAGATTTTGCCGGTATATCCAATGACGTCCTTAATGAGTTCAGCAAGATCCTTTATGCTTAAATCTTCACCGATGCCGATATTGACAAACTGTTTTTCGTCATAATTATTCATTAAGAAGACACAGGCATCAGCTAGGTCATCCGAGAAAAGAAATTCCCTTAGGGGAGTACCGGTACCCCAGATAACAACTTCATCAAGGTTATTTATCTTTGCTTCGTGAAATCTACGGATCAGGGCTGGTAAAACATGCGAGTTTTGTGGATGATAATTATCGTTGATACCATAGAGATTAGTTGGCATAACTGATATATAGTTACAGCCATATTGATCACGGAAAGCTTCCGCCATTTTAATACCCGCTATTTTGGCGATGGCATAAGGCTCATTGGTAGGTTCCAAGGTGCCTGTCAACAATAAGTCTTCGTTTAGAGGTTGTGGCGCCATTTTAGGATAGATGCAGCTTGAACCTAAAAACATCAACTTTGTAACGTCATTATCGTAGGAGGACTTAATGACGTTATTCTGTATCGCCATATTTTCGTAGATGAAATCTGCGCGATAGGTGTTGTTCGCCATAATACCGCCAACCTTAGCCGCTGCAAGGAAAACGTAATCAGGTTTCTCTTCGTTGAAAAAGTCAGCAACTGCCTGTTGATTGCGCAGATCTAATTCTTGAGACGTACGGGTCACGATGTTACTGTATCCCAGTTCTGTTAATTTGCGATATATTGCCGATCCGACCATTCCTCGATGGCCTGCTACATAAATTTTAGCGTCTTTTTCCACGATAAGTTATTGATTCCTGCAAATATAAGGTTATTTTTGCGGGATATTAATTAAAAAATGGGAAAGGATAAACTACGTAAATTTGCCGAAGTAGCGACTTTTGAGAATGTCATCCAGCTCGATGCCGGCAAAGAATATAAAGGAAAATGGGCGGAGAAGCAATTTGGAAATACGAACCCGGTTGTTTTGGAACTCGCCTGTGGTAAAGGGGAATATACGGTGAACTTGGCACGCATGTTTCCGGATAAGAACTTTATCGGTATTGATTTTAAGGGCAACCGTATCTGGCGTGGTGCAAAAACTGCATTAGAAGATGGTATCAAAAATGTAGCCTTCTTACGGATACAGATTGAAACAATTCTTGAGCACTTTGGCGAAAATGAGATTGATGAAATTTGGATTACCTTTCCAGATCCACAGCCGCAGGATAGCCGTGAGAAGAAACGTCTGACCGGACCTAAATTTTTAGATCGCTACAAAATCATCTTGAAGCCAGAAGGTATGATGAATCTAAAGACAGATAATGATGGCTTTTATGCCTATACCCTTGAGCAAATAGAGTTACAGAAACTCAAGAAATATAAAGAGACAGCAGATCTGTATCACTCGGAATTGGTTGATAATGTTTTATCAATCAAGACATACTATGAGAAAAAGTATCTTGCTGACGATAAGAATATAAACTATGTGAAATGGAGCTTCGAGCAATGTTAACATCTGCGTTTTCATTATAGAGGGGAGCCCAAACGAAAGTTTGGGCTTTCTTTTTTTTAGCCGGAGTAAAATGTATCGGTAACTTAGCTTCTAGAATTTAAAACTAATTGATATTTATACACCTGTTTGTATATAATAATATTATCTCGACCGGCTACATTGAAATATAGTTGTCATGTTGTTACAGCATTGATGTAGTATCCAATATAGTATTGTAAGAATGTACTTTAGCCAAATCTTAGTGGGTTTAAAATGTGTGGCTGCGAGTTTGCTTTGAGTGCCAATAGCATTGTTTTTTTTCTTTTGTTGTGTTTCCTTACTATTAATTTGTTGAATGCTGGTTTCTTATTGGATTGTTTTATTTTAAATAATTTCGATTTATTTCGTTTTTTATAGAATATTAATTATTTTCGGTTCTATAATAATGAAATAACCAAAATAAAGGAAGTGCTTTTTAGACCTAATGCGTGAAATTCCTGTCTAAATGGATTCTTCAGCATTTTTATAAGATGTAAATCGGGAAAGATGTTCCTTAAAGGAAATAATATTCGAAACAATTCTTAACAAAAAGAAAACATTAAGTTAAGACAAACTTTTTGTTAAGAATATACTTTTGTCCCAAATTGAAAATTAACAATTTACACTAATATCTATGTTTAGTATTAACCCTATCCAAATTAATCTAAGGCACTCATCCTCGAAAGTGCTATTTGCAGCGCTGATAGTTGCCTGCAATCTGGATGTAGCTGCGGCGGCTGTTCCAATGGAAAACAGTAGCGGAGCCACACACATTTTTAATCAGGGGAAGATTAGAATTAAAGGAAAAGTTGTAGATAGCAAGACACAGGAGCCGCTAGCTTCGGTTTCCATTTTGTCAGGGGGAATCGCAAAAGGTACGACCGACAGGAGTGGTAATTTTGAGGTGGATGTTGAGGCTGGTGGAAAGATACGTTTTCAATTGATTGGTTATGAAGCTCAAACAAAGGTATTCGAAACATCTCAAAATAATCTTCAAATTGCATTAAGTCCCACAGCTGCAGCACTTGAAGAGGTTGTTGTCACTGCGCTGGGGATTAAGCGTGAAGAAAGGGCTTTGGGATATTCTGCAACAGTGTTAAAAGGGGATGACTTAACAGGAGCGCTATCTAACAATTGGATGGATGCATTGTCCGGTAAAGTTGCTGGTGTTAATTTAATGCGATCGAATGCAGGACCAGTAGGATCCACCAAGATTATTTTACGAGGAGAAGCTAATCTAAATGGAGATGCAGGAGCGTTAATCGTCGTAGATGGAATTGTGATAAATGGGGGAAGTGGTAGACGTGTAGGGGGATCTTCAGGCTCGGTTTATGGAACGGGCTCTGATAACATGCCTGCCGATTATGGATCAGGGATGGATGATATTAATCCTGAAGATATTGAAAATATTACCGTTCTAAAAGGACCTGGCGCAGCAGCCCTGTACGGTCAACGTGGTGCAAACGGGGCTATCATTATTACTACAAAGTCAGGAAAAAAAGGGAAAGGATTAGGGGTTACTTTTAATAGTAATACAGCGTTGGAATCTGTCAATCGCTGGCCAGATTTTCAATATGAATATGGACAGGGCACCGGTGGGGCAAATTACTATTCTTTCGGGAGTTCAGCAGATGGCAGCAGTACAAGTGGTACCAGCTCTGCATATGGACCTAAATTTGATGGTCAGTATTTTTTTCAATATGATCCACTTACACAAGCGCAGGGTGCGGAACGTACATTATGGCAACCGTACTCAAATAGCAAAGAGTTCTTTCAGACAGGAAGAACATTTACAAACTCATTAACAATCGATGGTGGATCCGAAAAAACATCTGCGCGTTTTTCTTATACGGATGTCCGGAATAAATGGATTACACCTAATACAGGTTATGATAAGACTGCATTTGCTTTATCTGCGACCTCAAAAATTTCAGATAAGCTAACAATAAATGCAAAGATTAATTATAATAGACGGTGGTCAGATAACCTCCCTGGAGCTGGGTATGGTAATCAGTCTCTCATGTATTGGTTTATTTTCTGGCAACCCAATGCTGACTATAACTGGTTGAGAAATTATTGGAAACTTGGATTAGAAGACAAGGCAATTCAATATCCATTTAGTTCATATCCTGAAAATCCATTTGCGATATCTTATGAATTTATTAATAGAAATGATCGTAATACTTTCACGGGTAATGCTTCAGCGAATTATCAGTTTAACAAAGAACTAAGTTTAATGGTGCGCTCATCTTTAGATTTCTTCGTAGAAGATCGTGCTCAGGAAAGACCCTATGATTCAGGGACCAAATTACCGGAAGGTAGTTATCGTTCACAGTCCTTATTTTCAAAGGAAACAGTACTGGATTTTCTATTAAAGTATGAGAAAGATATAAATAAAGATATTAAATTTTCTGCTACAGTGGGTGGAAGCACACTTCATAATGATTATAAAAGGGAAGCATATACGGCAGATGGACTGACATATCCCGGTGTGTATAATTTAGCAAATAGCAAGTATGGTGTAATTTCAGATCAGAAGTTTTATAAGTTTGTGACGAACAGTGCGTATGGTATGGTCACAGCATCTTATAAGAACTTCCTTTATTTGGATGCGACGGGACGGATGGATTGGAATAGTACAATGGCAACACCTGTTAATCCACAAAAAAAATTGGGATTGATCTATCCCGCTTTAAATGGTAGTTTTATTCTCTCGGAAGTTGTGAAATTGCCGAAAGTAATTAATTACGCAAAACTTCGAGCATCTATAGCGGAAGTGGGAAATGGTGGACAAGACCCTTATATGTTGCAACAATTGTATGAAAGAGGTAATGGACTGTTGCCGGGATCTGTGACAGCGTCAAGTCTATTGAAAAATCCGAATTTACAACCGTTAAAAACAAGATCTTATGAAGTAGGAACTGAGCTAAAGTTTTTTAAGAGTAAGGTGAATTTTGATTTAGCGTTATATAGTTCGAAGACGTTTAATCAGCAATTAAATCGTTCTTTAGACCCATCATCTGGCTATCGAACATTTAAAACCAATATGGGAGCGGTTCGGAACCAAGGCGTTGAAGTGTCGTTGAATACAACTCAGATCAATCAAAAAGATGGTTTCAGATGGTCAAGTTTAATTACATATACAGCTAACCAAAATAAAATTGTTGATTTGCCAGATTCCTCATTAGTACTACAGTATAGGTCCGTGGGGTCAGGACAGATTGTAGCAAAACAAGGGGGAAGTATGGGTGACCTTTACGGAATAGGCTATGAAAGAGCGCCCGATGGCCAGGTGATCTACGACCCATCTACAGGATACGCTAAATTAACGAGTAATATTATCTATTTAGGTAATACGCTCCCAAAAGGTAAAATCAGCTTTGGTAATACTTTTGGCTATAAAGGCTTCAATTTAAATGTTCTTTTTGACACTCAATGGGGTGGGGTGGGGCACTCACTTACACATTATAAATTGGCGGAGCAGGGTAAAACTAAGAATACGCTTCCGGGTCGTTATAGTGGTATTATTGGTAACGGAGTTATTGACAATGGTGATGGGACATATCGGAAAAATGACGTTATTGCTACCAATATCGATGAATATTATCGTTCACATTTTGGGCAAGATAATGCTGAAGGGAGCACTTATCCAACAGATTTTATCAAATTTAGAGAAGCAAGGTTAGACTACTCATTCAACAAAAAAATAATTTCGAAGTATGGCCTTCAACGGTTGACAGTGGGCTTATATGGGCGGAACCTATTTATTTGGTCGAAATGGCCTGCTTTTGATCCTGAATTTGGAACTCTGGATAATGGAGATATCGTTAAAGGTTTTGAAATTGCTCAATTTCCCTCCACGAGAACTTATGGGTTTAATTTAATTGTAGGCTTTTAATATCTGATAATCATGAAGAATTTTAAAATAATAATAATCGGAATTCTTGTTGTGGGATTGATGCAATCTTGTACAAAGAATTTTATAGAGACTAATACGAACCCTAACGAAACTGAGAATGCATATCCCTATCAATTTATGGCAAATGCATTTATTAACTCGGTTTCTGCAAACATGAGCAGAAATAGGTCGTTTAACAATGAGCTAATGCAAGTTACGGTTTCAATTGGTGATGGTGACGGGAAAGTCTTTCGTTACGATTTTAGAAGGAGTTGGGCAGACTACATTTGGGGCGCACATTATTCCGAGATCACGAACTTCAAGGAAATGTATAAAAAGGCGATAGAGCCAGTCACTTTCAATAGGTCTTATCAAGCCATTGCTATTATTGGGCAAGTGTGGCTGTACTCTATTTTGACCGATATGTATGGAGATATCCCGTATTCTCAGTCTAACCTCGCTGGGGACTCATTGATATTGGAACCAAAATTTGACAAACAAGAAGATATTTATTTTGATATGTTGCACCGGTTAGACTCTGCGAATACTTTGCTTCAAATAAAAGAATCTACCGAAACAATAGACGCAACCAATGATCCAATTTATAAAGGTGATCTGACTAAATGGAGAAAGTTTAACAACTCTTTATATTTAAGGCTGCTGTTGCGTGTTGCTGATAAGAAGAGTCCTAATCAAAATTATGTATTGGATAAAATTAAAGGAATTCTTTCTACAGAAAAAGATCGATATCCCATCATGGCCAGCAATGACGATTCGGCAATATTGCGTTGGACGAACGATGGAGCATACATCTCACCGTTTAAGTCAACCCGCGCGCAGGATTTCAGGGCAGTTGCGTTGTGCTCATTTTTCTTAGATTATTTAAGAGATACTAACGATCCTCGTATTGATATTCCAACTTATGGAACATCAGGAATTAATCGAATGGGGATTGCTCCGGTCTCAGGTAATTATGTGGGGGTGCCTAGTGGCTATGCAGCTGGGTCGGAAGATTATTCTAAAATGTCCTATTTCTATTCTTTTGATCAAAATAATGGTGTCAATAGTTTGCAGACTGAACCGTTAACTGGTATGATTATGCCTTTTGCCGAATTGCAATTTATCAAAGCAGAAGCTGTATTAAAGGGATGGATTGAAGGAAATATAGAGGATTACTTTTATAGTGGAGTTGAAAATAATATAAAATTATGGATACCAACTTGGACGGTAACTGCGAAAGAGCATTTAGCGAAATCGGATAGGGAATGGAAGGATAATGTATCTTTCGCTGAGAAGATGGAGCAAATACATTTTCAGAAATATCAAGCACTATTTATGGCTGATATGCAACAATGGTATGAATATCGCAGAACAGGACATCCTATACTACCAAAAGGTAAAGGATTAAAGAATAATGGGGAAATGCCTGCACGGATGTATTATCCAGTGATTGTCCAATCAGCGAATCCGACCAATTACAAATTAGCTGTTCAGCAGCAAGGACCTGATGAAATTAATACCAAAGTTTGGTGGCAAAAACCATAATTAAGAAAACATGAAAAAACATATAATTTTTTTAATGCTAGGAATTGTTGGGATCTTTTTTTTCAATTCCTGTAAGAAAGATAGTCCAAATTATCCCGGAGGTGAGATTAGCCCTTATATTGGTATCTATGATGTGCGGACAATATTCAAAGGAGCACCCATAGACTTAAATTTAGAGACTTTGGGCGGGTCTTCAAAAATAACGGGGATTGTCACTTCGGATCATAGCGCTGGCAATTTACCGGAAGGGGTGTTAGTGCTTCAAGATCGTAGGAGATTAGATTTATTGCGTGGTATCTCAATTCAGTTGGGGGAGAAAGCAAAGGAGTACTCTCCGGGAGATTCTATCGTAGTCGACTTGGTTGGCGGTAAACTGCAGCGGTTAAACGGAATATTGCAGATAACTGATCTCCCCAGCAGTAAAATTGAGAAAATTTCCGGTGATAATCGCTACCAAGCGCTCCGTGTCACAGCAGATCAAATCCTGAAAGATCCGACAAAATACGAAAGTACATTAATCGTTCTTGTGAAAGGAGGATTTAGCTATACTCCAAGTGAAGGGCAGACATTATCTGGTGACCAAAAAATCAATGACGGCTTCGGTTTTATTACGGTTAGAACTAATCCCAAATCTGAACTAGCAAATTTGCCTCAATATAAAATGGCGAATTATTGGGGAATTCAATTTAATGAGATGTCAGGTGATAGCCTTATTCCTTATCAATCCTTGCGAACAAAGTCAGATCTTGTACAGATCAAATCAGAATACAAAACTCCGAAGGCTATTGTCACTGGGCTTCTGAATGATCCTAGTGGCTCAACAGATGCAAACTATGAATACATGCAGTTTTTAGCAACAGAAGATATCGATTTCTCTAAAACCCCCTTCAGCGTTGTAACTACGAATAATGCAAATGCCTCAACTCCGACAGGCGTACCTACCGATGGTTGGGCTACAGGCGGCTTACGAACATACAAAATTAATCTGACTGCTGGTTCCGTAAAAAAAGGTCAGTTTTTCTACGTGGGAGGAACAAATAAATTGATTAGTGGTGAGAAATCGACGGATATATCGGCTGCTCATTGGATTACAAATTATGATTATGCAAACAAGAGCGGGTATGATTTTGGGACGAAAACCGGTAATTTACTTGCCAACAGTGGAAATGCTTTTGGAGTAGCCATTTTCTCTACTGTTCAAGTTATAAATACAACTATTCCGGAGGATGTCATTTTCGTGAGCACAGGCGGTTCTCTAGCCAGTGCAAGTGCTGGGTACCGCATTGCCAATACTGATTTTTACGATATTGTTAATCCGGTTAATTTAACCAATCAACCATTCTATAGAAATGGAGATAATACCAAAGCATTTGTGTATGTCTCACCATCAGCGGATACTTTTATCCAGTTTAATGGCGAATTTAATATGACACTTGGACGATGGACAAAATCCCGTGTTCAGAACAATGTTTCATTGACAAAAGAGTCGCAGTTAAAAGAGATCGAAAATGAGTTCTCAACAAAGTTGATCGAGTAATACAATATCGCATAGATTGATGATGTAAACGCCCTGTGTAGTTAAGACTCCACAGGGCTTTTTGTTGTTGGCATATATTTTCTAAACTCCTCATAAAAAATCGTTATCTTCATCTTAACTATAAACGAAGACTTATGAACTTAACAGACTTAGTTACAGGAGGAGTTGGCTCGAAAGCAATAGAAGCCATTTCTAAAATGACAGGCGTCAGTGAATCCAAAGCAAAATGGATTGTGGCAGCGGCTGTTCCTTTGATGATCGCAGCACTGAATTACAATGCGAAAAACAAAGGCCAATCGGAAAACATCGACAAAGCGATCGATCAACATAGCGGTGGCGGTATCTTCGATAAGATAGGTGATTTATTTGGTCAGGGCGGATCCGACGACGGGAACAAGATTGTCAACCATATGTTTGGGCAAAATACAGAAGTGGTGACACAGAATATTGCCGATAAAGCTGGTATCAGTTCAGCGCAGGTCACAGGTGTTCTAGCTACACTAGCACCTATTGTCATGGGATATCTTGGTCAGCAAAAACAGACGTCCAACGGCGGCGGCATTGGTGACCTGATCGGATCTGTTCTAGGTGGCGGCGGACAGCAAAGTGCAGGTGGTGGTATGCTAGGGGGAATCCTTGGCTCATTTTTAGGTGGCGGACAGGAAGAACCTGCACAAGAAACACAACAGGCTTCCGCAGGTGGCAGTATGACTGATATGTTGGGCGGTCTGGCTGGAAGTTTCTTTGACAAAAGTAACGATGGCCAATCCAAAGGAAATATCCTCGATTCAATCGCAGGAATGTTTGCGAAGTAAAGCAATCTTACAACATAAAAAAAGTCGGTAACTGATCAGTTACCGACTTTTTTTATGAAAGTATTTGTTTCTATTGGCAAGAAAGAACCTTCAGTTTGCTTCCATAGCTGTTGGTGCTAGCGAAATCATGAAGGTTTTATTGAATTAATTTTAGACCTTCACTTTAGGTGGGAAATTCTTATGTTTTCTCTTGCTGATTTTGTCTACATTGACGGGTTGTGGTATCTTTACATAGTATCCTGTGCCATCGTATTCCCGCTTATTCGGACTTTCCTTACAGGCCGCCGAACAACAGCCATCCATTTCCCAGCCACATTCATCGCATTGGGTGAAATGCTCATTACATACGGGGTTGGCACAGTTGATCATCTTGGTGGTCTGTTTACCACAATTGAAACAGGTTGATACCACAGATGGATTGACCGAATTGACATCTACTGTAACACGATTGTCAAAGACATAACATTGGCCTTCGAAATCTTCGCCACCCGCTTCTTTGCCATATTTAATGATTCCACCATGCAATTGGTAAACATCCTCAAAACCTTCTTTTAATAGTAGGGCAGAAGCTTTTTCACATTTGATCCCGCCAGTACAGTAAGTCAATATTTTTTTTCCTCTATATTGTTCCAGCTCTTTGATCTTTTCTGGAAACTCGCGGAAATTGTCGATGTCCAGGGTCACTGCGTTTTTAAAGCGACCTACACTATGTTCGTAGTTTGAACGCACATCCAATACAACGACATCTTCCTGGTCTTTCATGGCCAAGAAATCTTTTGGCTCCAGATGCACACCTGTTTGTCGGTTCGGATCGATTTCTTTCGGATCTCTTAGGCCAGAGTGCACGATTTCAGCTTTATAGCGACAGTGCATTTTGATAAAAGAAGGTTCTTCAACATTGTCGATCTTAAATTCTGTTTTGTTAAAACGACCATCCGCATAAATGGCATCCATATATTGCCGACAAGCCTCAATCGTACCCGAAACGGTACCATTCAAGCCTTCATCAGCGACGATAATACGTCCTACTAAGCCAAGTGATTTACAAAATTCAAGGTGATCAGTCGCAAATTGTTCTGCGTTTTCGATAGGGCTGTAACAATAGTACAGCAATGTTTGATATTGTGTCATGATATTCATTGATACCGCTGCAAACGGCGTTTAATGCAAAAATAAATTCACTGCAAAGCTACGAAAAATAATAAATGGAAGAAAATGACCTTCGTCACCTTTTCTTCAAAGGTTCCAGAAGATATTCCAGGCCGTTTAGCTTGATCTCATACAGTGTGGCCAGTTGCTGACCTAATTTGCCTTTAGGGAACCCTTTTTGATTGTACCAAACCAAATAAGGCTCCGGAAGATTGCATAACGTGTAGCCTTGATATTTGCCGAAAGGCATTTTAACTGTGACAAGTTCAGTGAGGATTTCAGGATTTAGCATCAGTCTTGGGGTTTGCCGTAATTAATGCGGTACCAGATCGCTTTTAAAGCGATGATCCCATGATTGAATAAATTGGGAATGGTGCCGTAATAGTGTTTGAAGATGGCGAAGCGTTCTTTTAGAGACTCCTTATGTCGCTGTTTTGACATCCCGCCGACGAGATAGCGTGCGACATATTGATGCGCATTAACAGATTTATTTGCCTTTTTAGCACAGCGAATGACCCAGTCTATATCCGCGCAGAGTTTATAATTGAGGTCGTATGGTTCTGCAATACTCCGTTTGATATAGATGGCCTGGTGACAGATATTCATGCCATAACGAAAACTCTTCCAGTCGAAATTTGCGGGTACCTTATGTCTTCGTTCACCGATAATAGTCCTATCGCCATCTATCAGTATCGTTTCACCATAGAGGATATCGGCGTCACCACTGAGCTTTGCTAGGTTTTCGATGCTGTTGAGATCGTATATTTCATCGCCGGAATTCAAAAAGAGGACATAGTCCCCCGTAGCCAAAGCAAGGCCTTTGTTCATCGCATCGTAAATTCCTTTGTCTTTTTCAGATAATATGACCGAAATTTTATCCTGATATTTTTGAATAATGGCTAAAGTGCCATCGGATGATTCCCCGTCAATGACGATGTATTCAATATTGTCGTAAGTCTGGTTAACAACCGATTTGATGGTGTGCTCAATATCCCGCACATTATTGTAAACGACAGTGATGATTGAAAATTTTGGATGAGCAGCCATGTCTATTTATTGAGTTTGTTAATTTTCTTTCTGAGGAACCGGATGCCCCGACTGAGTAAAGAACCTTTCCGATGTGCGTAAAAATATTTGATCGCTTTATAGGCCTGCGTATTCTCCACTATTTCTGTTGGAAAAAAAACTATAGGACGATCAGCTAATGTAACCTGATAGGTTGATTCTGCTGCTGTATGGGTGCCAGTACCATCATTGCCGATATTCTGTGTCATCGAATTCCTCGGATACAAAACTAGTCCATTTTTTTTGAATACCGAAGCGTACCAACGGATTGCCCAGGAGTTGATCTTTCCGCTGCGAAGTTCCTGTACCTGCTTCCAAAAGTTCTCTTTTCCTTCAATACTGAATTGGTGAATCTGTTCCTCCGAAAAATCAGAAACAAGCTCATCGATGTCTGGGTTAAAATGTTGCCACGCACGGTCCCATGTTGCCCAGCCCCAGCTATTGGCTACCCGAAAGAAAAACGTTTCAGGAAGCTCATGTAGGTTTTGTACAGGGTAACCGTAGCCACTGATCTGCATGACCTGTTCATCTTCCCGATAACGGTCTAGCGCTTTATTAAAATAATCAAGCGCAAATGCAGATGTTTCAAGATCGTCTTCTAAAACGATAATCTGCCCATGTTCATGCACGACCTTCGTCACACCATCGATGACATTGGCGGCCAAGCCCCAGTTCTTGTCCCGTTCGATAATTTTAATCTGTTGAAAATGCCAGGGTCTTTTAATAATCCTACGGACTTCTTCGACTGCCTGAGCCGCGCGTTCATCCTTTGCTGCATCCGAATAAATATAGAGAACAGTCTGATCAGCATACTTGTTTCTCTCCAGGGCAGCGAGTGTTTTTAACGTATGCGACGGACGATTATACACAAAGAGTAAAACTGGAGCAGGACTATCCATCTGTCAAAAAATTTTGTTAAAAGCTTTTTTATTAGCCCGACGGGTATTCCGGACTTCTCCGGTCTTGCCTAATAGTCTAAAAGCGATATTGAGATAACTTCTTGTTTCAAAAATACGACCTTTACCCAAAGAAGACAGCATTTTCTTTACGCTCGCCAATATAGCCATCGAAAAAGCCTTTGTAAAGGTATAATTGATATTGCAATATTCCGTCAGATGATAAACGAATTCGCTTTTTAGAAAAACTTTGCGATCTACTTGGCGCTGCTGTCTGTCGTGATAAGCCCGGGCATCTTCAGCCAGCACAAAGTTCAGTCCATAATAATGGATGCGGTTGGCATAATCTTTATCTTCTCCATAATGGAAGAAAATTGGAGAAAAACCGCCGACTTTTTTGATGACAGCTTTAGGTATCAACCAAAAAGCAGCATTGACGAATGAGCAGGTTCGGTAGGAATTTTCAAACTGCGTATGTTTCGTATAGACTGAGAATCCATGGTCGAGTTTTTCCTCCGTACCATCGTAGTGGATGGGAGAAATAATGCCAATGTTTGTGGTATTCACTTTGATCAGGTTGGCGATGCAGTTCTGATCTACCCAAGCGTCCTGATTGACCAAAAAGGCGTAGTCATAATCTTCCCTCAGGGCGATGGTCAACCCCATGTTGTTGGCCTTTCCAAAACCGAGGTTTTCGGGGCTTTCTATCAGTCTGACTGACGGGTAAGTTTCTTTGATGATACGGGTGGTATGATCTCTTGAGTTGTTATCTATAACAAGGATATCCGTTCGATGGCTTGATGCTAACAAACTGGGTATGCATTTGTGAATCCAAGGTTCAAAATTATAAGAAACGATTATGGTGAGAATCCTGGCCATCTATTTTTTTCGGATAACTGTGATGACATAGCTGAATAATTCAAGCAAAATACTCGGCTTAAAGATTCTATTGACGATGATATAGGCACAGACGGCGACAACAATAGTACTTGCAAACCGGAGATAAAGGTTGGCAATGGATGCGGTGGCGTAGTGTGCTGCCAAACAGCTGATACCGGCTAATATAGCATATGAAAATACATCCTGAATTAGATAACGGAATGAATAGGTCATATAAGGTTTAGCCGAAGCGTACCAGACAAATATCCATAGCGCGTTTAATCCTGAGGTTAAGGCGATGAGCATTTCAATGCCAAGCGATTTGCCAAAGACTAAAATAGCGATTTGAAGTAAACCAAAAACAACGATATTTCGCATATAGATCTGGGACTTACCCTTGCTGATAATCAAGCTGGAGAAGACATTGCTTACAGAATCGAAAGCCGCGCCAATACAGAAAATTTGAAGAAAGATAGCACTTTGCTGCCATTTTTCGGTTATTGTAATCGTAATGAAGTCTTGTGCAACTGTAGTTAAACCAAATAACATTGGAAAAGCCAAAAAAGCTGTAAAGGAGATGAGCTTGCGGAATACACGAAGCTGTCTATCCCTATCATCTTCTATTTCCCGCAGAATCGGCTGTGTAACATTATTGACCATATTGGTCAAAATATTCTGCGCCATTTGGCTCCATTTATTTGGTTGAACAGTATATCCTAGTTCTTCGGTTGTATAATGTTTTCCCAAAATTGCCGCATATATATTTTTATTAATATTGATAAAGATATTGGTAACCAGTATTTTACTGCTAAACCCTAGAATATCGCGGATAGGACTGAAATCAAAGGTAAATGAGGGCTTGAATTTGGAGAAATACCAAAAGCCAAGCATATTAAAACCACTATAGGAAACGATTTGAACGGCAAATGCCCAATAGGCATAACCTTTATAGGCTAAATATATACCAATTGTATTTGATAAGATAAGGGCCAAAGTCCCGGTGATCACTCTTTCCTTGATCTTTAAATTGCGGAAAAGGTAGGCGTTATGTGCAATCCCGAAACTTCCTAACCAGAAGGACAGAAAGGTGAAGCGACTGAGTTCAACAAGTACCGGCTGGTTGTAGTACAGGGCAATGAGAGGAGCTGAAAAGAATAATACAATATAAATAAATGTACCTATCCCAACACTTGTCCAGAATACGGCATTATAATCTTTGTGCTGAACTTCTTTTTTATTGACAATACCATAGATAAAACCACTTTCCTGAAATGCCGATGCAAGAACAGAGAATATGGTAATCATGGCTACTAAACCGTAATCTTCTGCTGTTAGTTTACGATTTAGTAGAATACCGAAGCCGAAGCCCAAAAACTGCTGGATAATACTGGCCATGCCACCCCACAGCAGTCCTTTTGTTGTTTTTGATTTTAAAGAGTCATTTTCCGTTTGCGATGACATGCTAAATTAAATGAGCGGCAATATTAAAGTATTGCAATTGTATTCGCAAATTCTTTTAAGGAAACATCGGTCGGATTGATATCAGTAATCAAATAGGAAATATCACGTAGGGGTACTACTTTCATTTTTTGAACGGAATTGAGTTTCTCCGCAATACTGAGTATAGCAACCTTTTTAGAACATTTGATCATTGCGCGCTTGATCTGCACCACCTCCCAGTCTGAGTCAGTAACTCCGTCTTCTACAGAAAGTGAATTGGTTCCTAATAGACAGAGGTCTACCTTTAAATCTGCTAATTCATTGGCCACCTGAGCGCCGGATACAATATTTGTATTACGTGAAAGCTTTCCGCCGACCAAGATCACCTCGAGATTAGGTTTCTCCGCGAGTTCCAATGCGACCAGTGGACTGATGGTAAAAAAGGTACATTGAAGATGATCCGGAATTGTCCGCGCTAGCTCGATAAGGGTCGTTCCCCCGCCAACAAGTACTGTCATGCCATTGGAGATCAGAGTGCTTGCCTTTTTTGCAATCTCTTTTTTCGCTTCTTTTGCGTAGACATTTCCATCCTGAAAAGGAAATTGAAAGGACTTGGAGAGTGCTCCACCATAGACTTTTAAAACTTTGCCGTTTTCTGCGAGCTCGTTCAGGTCACGTCGGATAGTATCTTCGGATACATTCAGTTGAACACTTAGATCTGAAGATAAAACTTTGTTATGTAGATTGATCTGATGTATAATAAATGCTTGTCTTTCTTCCTTTAACATTGGTCTTTGGTTTTAATCGGAATTTTTAAACTAATTGAAAAAAATCAGTTTAAATGTAGTGAAAATTATTCTTCCTTTTTATCAATTTTTGTTAATCCAGCTTTGAAGCGAGGTTTAAATCCTGTCGGCTTGTTTGCCGCTGCCTGCTCCTGCGCAATTTCGTTGTTCTGTTGCAGTTCATCGGCCGGTTTGTCCCTGTTGCTTTCCGGTAGCGTTGGCGTCGCCTGTGGAGTAGGGGCAGCGGTCTGCTGTATGTTCAGGTCTTCTGTTGGTGGAACCACTTCTTGTGTCGAGTCGGTATTTGCTGTTTTGGTTATCCCTGCTTTAAATCTCGGCTTAAAGCCGGCGGGCTTCGAGATTTCGCTTGCCGAACTGTTCGGGGCCTCCGCAGGTGAGGAGGTATCCGCTGTCGCAGCGCTATTTGCAGATACTGGAGTTGTCTTCGTGTCCTCTACTGGCATCGTCTTTTTTTGCGAAGAATCCGCACTTTCTGTTTTCGTTACGCCCGCTTTGAAGCGTGGTTTGAACCCAGTTGGCTTGGCGGTTTCAGCCGGCGCTGGGGCCGTCGTCTCTGAAGGTGTTACTGGATTTTCTTCCAAAGTTGCTGACTGTTCAGGTGCAGCAACTTTTGTCACGCCCGGCTTGAACCGTGGTTTGAATCCCGTGGGCTTCGGCGTTTCTGGAGCCGAAGCCTCTGACGAATCTTTAGATGTGGACGTTTCTTCCGTTGGTTCTGCACTTTTAGTTACGCCGGACTTAAAGCGGGGCTTAAACCCAGCTGCCTTCGGTGTTTCTGTTACGGCGCTATCAGCCGCTTCTGAACGTGTTGTGGATGGTTGTGTTTTATGTTCCTCCTTTTGATTGGCGGGCTCGGACGGGACAGGTGCTTTAAAACGAGGTTTGAAACCTGCAGGTTTTGACGCATTGGCGTCTGTTGTGGGGGAAGTCGTTTCTATTTTGTCTTCCTGGATTGTTTTTTTGACAACCACCACCTCTTCTTCCGTTAGATGGAAGCTCTTCCGAAGTTTGTTGAACCAAAACTTCTTACTATGATCAAAGCTTTTCTCGCCCATAGCAGAATAGTGTGCTTTGAACTCTTCAAATAAGGGTTCATCTGCAGCTTTTAAAGCTTTTAAATCAATTTTCTTTTTCGTGAAAAACTCTTCAAAAGTCATCCTGTTATGCGTTTGATATAGTCTATTACAAATGTAGTAATTTTTCCGACGGAGCTGGGAGGCATTTCAATAAAAAAAGAGCGACTAGCGCTCTTTTTAGATATTTTGTGAGATACACAGTTTAAGCCATGTTATGGTATACCGCCTGTACATCATCATCCTCTTCGATTTTATCGATCATCTTCAGCACGTCCGCGGCTTGTTCCTCTGTAATGTCAGAGTGCGATAAAGCAATACGTTCTAATTTAGCCGAGGTTACTTCGATGCCTTTCTCTTCCAGCAGTTTTTGCATATTACCGAAATCCTCGAAAGAAGTCTGCACTACGGCAACATCATTACCTTCTTCATCAGCTTCAACGTATAATTCTTCCAAACCACCATCGATGAGCTCTAGTTCCAGTTCTTCAAGATCCAATTCGTCTGTAGCTGCAAAACGGAAAATAGATTTGCGATTGAAAATAAAATCCAATGATCCTGTTTTTCCCAACGAACCGCCAGCTTTTGTAAAATAGCTACGGATATTTCCTACGGTACGGTTGGTATTGTCAGTTGCTGTCTCGATCAAAACCGGCACACCATGTGGGCCATAACCCTCATATACATATTCTTCATAACCTTTTGAATCTTTCTCCGAAGCGCGTTTTATAGCCGCTTCTATACGATCTTTAGGCATGTTTACAGCCTTAGCATTGTGTATTGCTGTGCGAAGTCTCGAGTTGGTTTCAGGGTGCGGGCCGCTTTCTTTGACCGCCATAGCGATCTCTTTACCTAAACGTGTAAATTGTACGGCCATCTTAGCCCAGCGTTTGAATTTCCGCTCTTTTCTGAATTCGAAAGCTCTTCCCATTGTTATATTTTGTTTTTAAGATTCTCAATCATATCGACTGTCATCTTCTGGATGTCAAATGCTGGCTTCCAGTTCCAGTCTTTGCTTGCGTATGAATCATCCAGACTTGCAGGCCATGAATCGGCAATCTGCTGTCTCGGGTCATTCGCTACGTAAGAGATTGCAAAATTAGGAAGAATTTTTTTAATTTCTTGTGCGAGTTCTTTCGGAGTAAAAGTAATACCACCAAGGTTATAGGCATGACGGATGCTCAAACTTTCCTGTGGTGCGTCCATTAGCTCGAGTGTGCCGCGGATGGCATCTTCCATATATAACATCGGTAATGCTGTGTTCTCGGATAGGAAACATTCGTATGTACCTGTTTTCAGTGCCTCATAGAAGATATCAACAGCATAATCTGTTGTTCCGCCTCCCGGTTCGGTCTTCCAGGAAATAATACCGGGATACCTCACGCTACGGATATCCAATCCGCGGTGCTCCTGATACCATTCGATAAGACGTTCACCTGCAAGCTTACTGATGCCATAGATTGTATTCGGATCCATAACACAGTATTGGGCTGTATTATCCTTTGGTGAGTGCGGGCCGAAGACAGCAATGGAACTTGGCCAGAATATCCTTGAAACTTTATATGTAACAGCTAGGTCAAGCACGTTGAGCAATCCATTCATATTAAGCTCCCAGGCTTTTTCAGGATATTTCTCTCCTGTTGCTGAAAGCATGGCTGCCAATAAATATACTTGAGTAGGTTTATATTTTTGAAACAATATGTCCAGACCATTTTTGTCAAGCACATTTGCAATTTCAAAATTCTCGTCGGGGCTTTTTGTCTGTGGTTCTCTGATGTCTGTGGTGACAACATTTTCTGCACCAAATTTTTTACGCAGAGCGATTGCCAATTCAGTACCGATTTGGCCGTTTGCACCAATGATAATAATGCTTTCTTTCATGATGCAAATATAGCGGCTTTTCATTAGCTAGCAACTGTTTGATGCAAAGGACAGTCTCCTAAAAATGTTAATTTATAGACTCTTGGCGCAGTTTTTATGAGATTTTAAACCGTTTCAATCGTTTGTTCTTTTTTTTTGAACGAGCAGCGAAAATTTTTATTTTTTTTGAATTATCGTTACTTCAATTTTTTTAGGTCAAATACGGCGGTTTGTGCTCAATATTTTTTTGATCAAGGTGGAAAAAACAAAACCGTTGTGACTTTTTTAGCAGAATGGGGGATAATTTATTATTTTAATAGCGTAATTACGGAATATTTTTTAAATTTGAAGAATTCATTCTTCAAGAATCAACTAAAAACAAATCAAATAACAAATTTTATATACAATTTAAACACAGACAAAAATGAAAGTGGCAGTAGTCGGCGCAACAGGCCTTGTAGGTACTGAGATGCTAACCGTGTTGGCGGCGCGAAATTTCCCAGTAACAGAATTGATTCCGGTAGCTTCAGAGCGCAGCAAGGGTAAGGAAATTGAATTCAAGGGAAAGAAGTATAAGGTGGTTACACCATCTGAGGCTATTGCTTTGAAACCTGATGTTGCATTGTTCTCCGCGGGAGGCGATACGTCCAAAGAATTTGCACCAAAATTTGCAGAAGCCGGAATTACAGTCATTGACAATTCTTCCGCATGGCGTATGGATCCGACGAAGAAATTGGTCGTTCCGGAAGTAAATGGCGATGTATTATCTGCTGATGATAAAATCATTGCAAACCCGAATTGTTCAACTATCCAGATGGTAGTGGCGTTAAAACCATTACATGATAAATATAAAATTAAACGTGTCGTAGTTTCGACTTATCAGTCCGTAACCGGGACTGGTGTAAAAGCCGTTAATCAGTTGATGGACGAGCGTGCCGGTAAAGAAGGCGAGAAAGCTTATCCTTATCAGATTGATTTGAATGTTATTCCGCATATCGATGTATTCCAGGAAAATGGCTACACAAAAGAGGAAATGAAAATGATTTTGGAAACAAACAAAATCATGCGTGACGATTCAATCAAGGTAACAGCAACAACTGTGCGTATTCCAGTGATGGGCGGGCACTCCGAATCATTGAACATCGAATTCGAAAATGACTTTGATCTAAATGATGTACGTGCTGCATTAGCTGCTCAAAGTGGTTGTATCGTTGTTGATGATCCTGCTAATCTTCAATACCCGATGCCAAAAGATGCACATGGTAGAGATGAGGTTTTTGTAGGACGTATCCGTCGTGATGACTCGCAACCGAATACGTTAAATATGTGGGTAGTCGCAGACAACCTGCGTAAAGGTGCAGCGACGAATGCCGTTCAAGTTGCCGAACTATTAGCAGAAAAAGGATTGATCTAAATTCAAGTAGATTCCATGATATTGAGCCCCCACGATGCAATTCATGGGGGCTTTTTAATGACGCATGATGGTTGATTGATATCCAGTCATGCCCTTTAAGGATCTCCAGTAAATCTGAAATCTACGGTGTTAAGCTTTTTGGTAAAATAGAAAAATCAATTTTATCATTCAGTGGCACATAGTTTTCTTTTTGTTGTTCCTCCAGACGATCAGGAAATAATATGCCGAAGAGGTGATCCGTTTCATGCTGGAAGATTACTGCGGTAAAGCCTTCAATGTTCTCTTCAATCACTTTTCCTTCCTTATTGATGTATTGTAGACGGATTGCATAGCTCCGCAACACATCTTCTTTGCGGTTGGGGATGGAGAGGCAGCCCTCGGCTCCCCTCCGTTTTAGCTTCGAACGCCAAAGGATTTTGGGGTTTACATAAAACTCGAAAGGTTGTTCCGGCTTGTCAAACCGCTGTACCCAGATGAGATTTTTGTTGATGCCAATTTGGGGAGCAGCTATTCCCACGCCTGGGTGATTTGGATCCCGAACGGTCGCAAACATTCGCTTTGAAAGCGTTTCTAACAGTGGGTCGTTGTATTTAACATCGTTGCTTGTTGCTTTCAATACCTTTAAATCTTTTTCGTCGGTAGTTTGCAATACACGAAGAAGCGTGTTTTCATCCCCTGACAAAATAATCTTCTTATCAGCTTCTGTAAATTCCTGTCCACCATTTAGGTTAACGGGACGCTCATTCTTCGCTTTATGAAAGGCTTTTTCTCCTGCCATAATTTTTGTGTCTAAATTATTTTCTATTGGGGGAACCGGACAACGATAACCGTTGCTGTAGGCACAATAAGGATTGTAAGCCTTATTAAAATCTATTTCAATGATACTGCCCTTGATGTCATCCGTGGATAAGTCGATATATCGTCCGCCACTATAGCTCTCCTGGCCATTTGTCTGATCTAAAAATGGTAAAAATAAATGTTTTTTATAGGCAGGATTTTGAAATAAGGCCACACTCTGGTAAATATTCAATGTCCTTTCAGCCCCATTCAATTGAAATGTCACTGTCGCATAACGTTTGTACTCGTTGCTGGTGCCGTCATAGGTCGGCATACGAAATACAGGTGCATCAAATAGGACCTCTATATGGGCTTTGACTTTATAATTTGCGCTTACAGGGAAGTAATCCAAAGAGGCCACTTGTTCTGCCTTCAACGGACCAAATTGTTCTTTGGCCAATTCCAAAGCTTTTTCCTCGCGCTGGGCCAAAATTTGTTGCTCATAATTGCCCTGGGCATGGCCATATAGGCAAAATGCAACAAAAAGGCTGGCAATAACTGTTTTTCTCATTTATCTTTTAAATAGTCTATCAAAGTTATAGCTTTTTTAATGAATCTCAATACGCATATCTCAATACTCATATCTAAATTGTACTTTTGTAAAAAAAATGGTTCCATGAGGTTAATGGCATTTGATTACGGTACAAAACGAATTGGGGTTGCAGTAACCGATCCGATGCAAATTATTGCTACGGCACTGACGACAGTACATCCGCAGGATATTTGGACTTTTCTAACGGATTACCTCCAAACAGAACAGATCGAAACATTTATTGTCGGCAGGCCCAGGCAAATGGATGGATCGGACTCCGAATCAGCTTCGCACGTTGTCGGGTTTATGCGTAAATTGAAAAAGATATATCCGACGATCCCGGTTGTCGAAATTGATGAACGCTTCACCTCAAAAATGGCTTCAGCAGCCATTGCTCAAAGTGGCAAAAAGAAAAAGGACCGTCAACAGAAAGGCCTGATCGACACGGTATCAGCGACGATTATTTTACAAAGCTACATGGATAGTCGCAGCTTTTAAATGAGAATTCATAGCATGACCTCTTTCCTGATAAATAACAGCTTTTTGGATGGGAAAATGTCGATTTGAAGATTATAAGATTCCTCTAGCTGATGGAATGAAAATAGCTGATGGAATGAAAACTGCGCCCCGTGTGCTCAATTAATACTTATTTACAGATGAAAAGCATATTATTTTTTACAGAGGACATAGATTTCAAACTAAAAGAAAAAGGTAAGATTCGCCAATGGATCGCTGATGCGATTAAAGGTGAAGGGTTTAAGCGTGTCGGCGAATTGAGCTTTATCCTTTGCTCGGATGCATACCTGTTGGAGATCAATAAAGAATACCTGAATCACGATACCTACACGGATATTGTGACTTTTGATTCATCAGAAGACGAGGATACCATTGCTGGTGATATTTTCATCAGTGTGGAACGTATTCAGGAGAATGCGCAAAAATTTAACGTTGCCGAACGCGATGAATTACATCGTGTCATTATACACGGTGTTATGCATCTTTGTGGATATCCGGACAAAAAGCCTGCGGATAAAACCAAGATGACGGCGAAAGAAGATGAATATTTAGGAAAAAGAAATTTCTAGTTTTTTATCGTAACTTTTTCTCCTAAGCACCTCGGAGCCTCATTCAGGTTTGCAATCCTGTGGTGCTTTTCCTTTTTGATAGCTTCTCGTTTATTTTCTTCAAGCAAGTGATCTGTCATTTGCTGTCACTGATCTCCCTGGATAAACCGCGCTGAAAATATGGCTCATACGAAGTTATCCCGTACGTTTTTCCATCAAAAAAAAACTTGACTTTTCGATTATATTTAGCTAGTTTCGACACAAATTTTCTACACCATTTATTAAGTGTCTAATATGAACGAGCTAGAGGAATATTTCCGGAATAATAATGATAAGCTGATCAACAAATGGATGCATTATTTCGACGTATACGATCGTCATTTCCGCCAATTCAAAGGTAAGGAGATTGTCGTGCTGGAAATAGGAGTCTTTCAGGGTGGGAGCCTCCAGATGTGGAAGAAATATTTTGGCGACAAAGCAAAAATCTATGGGGTAGATATCAACCCCAACTGCAAAGCACTGGAAGAGGAGAACATCGAGATATTTATCGGATCCCAGTCAGATCGTAAGTTCCTGCGCAAAGTGAAAGAGTCAATCCCTCCGATAGATATCCTGATAGATGATGGCGGGCATACTATGTTGCAACAGATTATTACATTTGAAGAACTATTTGGACATGTAAAAGAGAATGGTGTCTATCTATGTGAAGACCTGCATACCTCTTACCAAGTTTTTTATGGTGGTGGACATAAGCGAAATGGCACATTTATCGAATACAGTAAGAATTTTATTGATTATATCAATGCCTATCATTCAGAACAACGGGGGCTAAAGGTCAATGAGTTTACACGTTCGGTCAACTCTTTGCATTATTACGATAGCATTTTGGTTGTTGAGAAACGTAAAATGCAGCCGCCTACTCATATGAGAACGGGTAATGCTACAGTACAAGATTTTGACGCCCCACCAACGGGTTTAAGCGGTTTAAAATGGAAGATTAAGAAACCCGCGCTAACAGCGATCAATAAATTCCTCCGCTTTTTCAGGATTGGTGGATTTATGTGGAGATAAGAAAACGATGATCCATAAAAAAAGCGTTGTACAACAGTACAACGCTTTTTTTATAGCATTGTCAATGATTAAAATCTTTCAAATTGAGAGAAAAAGAAGTTACCTTCGATAGCCGCATTCTCATCAGAATCAGATCCGTGGATAGCGTTAGCATCGATAGATTTAGCATATTTATTGCGGATTGTACCTTCAGCTGCATCAGCAGGATTCGTAGCACCGATTAATGTACGGAAATCTTCAACTGCGTTGTCTTTCTCTAAGATTGCAGCAACGATAGGACCTGAAGTCATAAACTCTACCAATTCACCGTAGAAAGGACGTTCTTTGTGCACTGCGTAAAATGCACCAGCAGTTTCTTTTGATAACTGAATGTATTTCATTGCAATGATTTTGAAACCACCAGCAATAATATCGTTTAAGATTGCACCGATGTGACCGTTCGCTACTGCGTCAGGTTTAATCATCGTAAAAGTTCTGTTAGTTGCCATTATTTTATTTTTTTGCAAACTTAGATAAATTGCTTTTTATATGCAATATAATTAGGCTTATATAAAAACAATTTATTCGCCATGGTGGGTTAATTTAAAGTGCTCAGTGCCGTGAAACAAGCTGCCGTTTCGTGGTTGCTGAAACCAAAAGGTTGGCTTGCACTCTTTCACCGCAATCTTTTTATCGTACAAAATGTAATAAGGTCATAGGTAATTGACAATAAACGGAAATAAAAAATCAGCTGTTAACAAATCTATACCATCAATATATTCGATATGAATATGTAACTTTGTAATGTTATGGCATTAAATCTAACAGTAGACATCGATAAGGATTCAGGCTTTTGCTTTGGAGTGGTATACGCCATCGATATGGCGGAGGAGATTTTGGAAGAGGATGGTTACCTCTATTGTTTAGGTGATATTGTGCATAATGACGAGGAAGTCGCCCGATTGAAAGCCAAAGGATTGCGTATTATTGATCATGCTGTTCTTCCTACTTTGCGAAACGAAAAGGTGCTGATCCGTGCACATGGCGAAGCTCCGGAGACCTATCGTACCGCTTTGGAAAACAATATCACTTTAATTGATGCCTCTTGTCCGGTCGTGCTTAAGTTACAGAATCGAATCAAGACCTCCTTTGACCAGGATGAAAAGATTCTGATCTTCGGAAAGCATGGTCATGCGGAGGTCATCGGTTTACAAGGTCAGACAAATAATGAAGCGCTCGTTTTTCAGGATATTGCCGAATTGGATGACGCGGACTTACCAAGTTCATTTACCCTCTATAGTCAGACTACAAAAAGCGTGGATAAATTCTACGCCATCAAAGAGGAGTTGATCAGAAGGGGGTATGAAGTCAAGGCAAATGATACCATCTGTAGACAAGTTTCTAATAGGTATGAAGATCTTGGCGCATTTGCAAGGCAATATGACAAAATCGTTTTTGTGTCCGGGAAGAAATCTTCCAATGGAAAAGTTTTGTTTGAAGTCTGTCAAAAAGCTAATTCCGAAAGTTATTTTATTTCTGATCCCGCTGAACTGGAAGTCTCCGTTTTTGCCGTGGGCGACCGCGTTGGTATATGTGGAGCAACCTCGACACCAATGTGGTTAATGAAAGATGTGAAAGCCGCTCTGGAAGCACTATAGCCTAATGTACCCGTCATAGATATTTCATATTATTGCGAGTGAATCCGCAGTACGTGCTTTTTTGTTTATTTTTGTAGGCTATGAGCAATAAAGCCAAAAAAGGTATTCTTTTAGTACAATTAGGTACACCCGATAGCCCAACTACTCCAGACGTAAAAAAATATTTGACCGAATTCTTAATGGATCCACGTGTCATAGATATTCCTTATTTCCAACGGACATTATTGGTGAAAGGAATTATTGCCCGTACCCGTGCACCCAAATCAGCAAAAATCTACGAAACAATCTGGGATAAGGAAACCGGATCTCCTTTGATGTATTATAGTATACTGCAACGCGACTTGCTGCAGGAGTCTCTGGGGGAGGAGTACCATGTCGAACTGGCCATGCGTTACCAAAATCCATCCATAGAAGCTGCACTGAGCAAGATGGAGGGGATGCTGCTCGAATCCGTTCGCGTTATTCCATTATTCCCACAATATGCATCAGCAACATCGGGTTCCGTAATAGACCGTGTCATGGAGCTGATCCGCAAATGGAATTATTTGCCCGAAATTAGTTTTGTAAGCAATTTCTGCACGGATGAATTAATGGCCGAGACGTTTGCTGACCATGCCCGAAAACATGATCTTACACATTTCGACCACTTTGTTTTTAGCTACCATGGACTTCCCGTCAGACAACTAGGCAAAGTAGATCCTACAGGTCAGCTAAAATGTCCTGAATCAGGTTGTGATTCCTGCAAAACAAATGTCAACACATATTGTTATGTTTCTCAGTGTTATGCAACTACGCGGACCATCGTTGAAAAATTGGGCTTGCGGAAGGAACAATATTCCCTTTGTTTCCAGTCCCGATTAGGCAAAGAACCATGGATACAGCCTTATACTTCCGATCTGTTGCATGACCTCGCTAGTAAAGGTTATAAGAAATTATTGGTCTTCAGTCCGGCTTTTGTGGCAGACTGTATTGAGACTATTGATGAAATTGGCGTGGAATATGCTAATGAATTCAAGAATTTAGGTGGAGAGGAGGTCTGCCTGGTGGAAAGTCTAAATGACGATCCAAAGTGGATCACATCTCTAAAGCAATTGGCAGTCAATGCCAAAAATTAAAACGAATTGATGATGTTGTTAGTAAATGCATGTGTTTTACTCATTTTAGATTTTTATATCTTTTTTGCCCTTCGTGCTACGAAGATTAAATTCCCCAAAACAAAAATATTCGCCGTGTTATGGTGGTCGTATACCGCCCTCCTGCTATTAGGTGTTTTTATATCAGCCAAATATAGTATTCCGCTGATTGTAAGGTCTGTTATTTTGGTTGGATTCTTTTTGACAGCAACTTCAAAATTGTTCTTCTTTTTGATCCTATTGATCGATGACATCCGTCGCGGCGGCGTGTGGGTCAAACGCTTGTTCAGTAAGAAAGAATCTGTTGAGGATCTTGTTGAAGATGCTGGAGATCCCTTACCTGAAAATCCGGTAAAGGGAATCAGCCGTTCGGATTTTTTGACCAAGGCCGGTATATTAATAGGCGCTTCGCCGCTTATTCCGCTGAGCTGGGGTATTGTTTCCGGTGCCTATGATTACCGTATCAGACGGGTGCCGTTATACTTACCTCATCTACCTAAAGCTTTTCATGGCATGACCATCGCACAGATATCTGATGTGCACTCGGGATCTTTCTATAACAAGACTGCTGTGACCGGCGGGATAGATATGCTGCTTAAGGAAAAACCCGATGTTACATTTTTTACAGGTGATATCGTAAATGCTCAGGCATCTGAAATGCGGGATTACCAAGATATTTTTGCAAGAGTGAAGTCGGATCTGGGAGTATTTTCCACCTTGGGTAACCATGATTATGGGGATTACTATTATGGGAAAGAAGACTCTCCGGAGAAGCGAAAAAATCTAAAAGATGTGATCGATGTACATAAAGTGATGGGCTGGGATCTGTTAATGGATGAAAATCGTAAGATCAAAGTGGACGGTGAAGAACTTTGTATTGTTGGCGTTCAAAACTGGGGAACTGGTCGCTTTCCAAAACATGGCGATATCAAAAAAGCATTGCTCGGAACGGAGGAACAGGCTGTTAAACTGCTCTTGTCCCATGATCCTTCCCATTGGCGGGCACAAGTATTAGATACTGATGTGGATGTGATGTTTGCAGGCCATACACACGGTATGCAGTTTGGTGTTCGTTCTGAAATGCTGCAATGGAGCCCGGTACAATATATCTATAAGGAGTGGGCCGGACTGTACCGCGCACAGGAAAACAAGCGCTTATACGTCAATGTTGGATATGGATTCTTGGGTTATCCCGGCCGTGTCGGTATTCTGCCCGAAATTACAGTCTTTGAATTGATTAAAGGTCAGGATCCGAAGTTTAAGGCTTAGATTTGGTATGGCGGTTTTGGCCATTCCGGCCCTCGGCTTCATTAACCCTGGTATGACTGAATGGAAAAAGGGTACGGGGGAATTTCTATCCATTTTTACAGCGTGTTAAAGGACTCATCTTTCGATAATTTTACTTTTTAATTTTAACTTTTTATTTAAAAAAGCTAATATTGTGTATTCTGTACACCAGTTATACATGACATGCAATCAACTTTAAACTTCGGGGACTCTCCCCACACACGCGTTAATATTCTTACCGGGGAAAAAGTACTTGTGTCTCCACATCGCAGTAAGCGACCTTGGCAGGGCCAAGTTGAAGATTTACCCGGTGATAATCGACCTGCCTATGATCCCCAATGCTATTTGTGCCCAACCAATAAACGGGCAGACGGGGATATCAATCCTGATTATAAAGAAAGCTTCGTTTTCGTCAACGACTTCTCGGCCTTATTGAAAGATACCAGCCAACAGGAATTTAATGAGGACGAATTATTTATTGCGGAGACTGAAAAGGGAATCTGTAAAGTTATTGCATTTACACCACGCCATGACCTCACCTTGCCTGAAATGGAACAATCAGCTATAAAGGCTGTAGTTGATCTCTGGCAAAAGGAATTTGAGGAACTTTCCAAGGTGGAATGGATCCGTTATATTCAGATTTTTGAAAATAAAGGCGCTATCATGGGCTGCAGTAATCCGCATCCACATGGACAGATCTGGTCTCAAAATCATTTGCCGGTTGAAATTCAAAAAGAATGCGTTCAGCAAAAAAGATATTTTGACAAGTATCAGCGTACCCTATTAGCTGATTATATCAATGCAGAATTAAGAAAAGAAGAACGTATTATTGATGAGAACGATTCTTTTGTTTCTTTGGTGCCTTTTTGGGCAGCCTGGCCTTATGAAGCAATGATAGTCAGCAAAAGACCGGTGCAGAATATTGCCGCATTTAATGAAAAAGAAAAGGAAGACTTTGCCGCAATACTTAAATTACTGACCACACGATACGATAACCTTTTCAAGACGTCTTTCCCTTATTCTGCGGGTATGCACCAGGCGCCCGTCAATGAGGGAGACCACCCGGAGTGGCATTGGCATATGCACTTCTACCCACCATTATTGCGCTCGGCTACAGTCAAGAAATTTATGGTAGGCTATGAGATGCTCGCAAATCCGCAAAGGGATATTACTCCGGAAATTGCCGCCGAACAATTGCGGAATTGTGCTACTATACATTATAAATCTAAGTAAGAATGATCACGAAAGAAACTCTAGTAAATAAATTTAAAAGCTTATATCAGGGAGATCCTATTGTGGTATCATCCCCGGGCCGGATCAATATCATCGGCGAACATACGGATTACAATGATGGATTTGTCCTGCCTGCGGCTATTGACAAGGCGATCTATGTTGCTGTCAGCAAGCGTGCGGACGATAATATCGTATTGTATGCCGAAGACTACGGAGAAAGCCATGAAGTCAAATTAAAAGATATCGCTATTTCAGAAAAACATTGGCCCAACTATATCCTTGGTGTAGTGGACCAATACCAGAAAAGAGGCGCTGTATTGGGCGGATTTAATCTTTATATTGATGGTGATGTGCCATTGGGCGCCGGATTATCCTCTTCGGCTGCGGTGGAATGTGCGGTTACCTTAGCGCTTAGTGAGCTGTTCGGTTTGGATGTCAAGCAGATCGATATTCCGCAGATCGCACAAAAGGCTGAGCATACCTATGCCGGCGTGATGTGCGGTATCATGGATCAGTTTGCTTCGGCCTTTGGTAAGGAAAGAAATGTCATTAAGCTGGATTGTCGCTCCTTGGGATTTGAATACGTGCCGCTTGACCTCAAAGGTTATGAAGTGGTTCTTTTGAATACCAACGTGAAACACTCTTTGGCTTCTACAGCGTACAATAAGCGCCGTGAGCAATGTGAGCAGGCGTCGGCATGGGTGCGGGAGAAATATCCGGAGGTTAAAAACCTACGTGATGTAACGGTGGACATGCTGGATGAACTGGTAAAAGATAAAGATGCTGATATCTACGCCAAGGCAAGTTTTGTTGTCCGTGAGAATGAACGTGTAGAGAACTCTTGCGAAGCATTGCGTTCAGGAGATATTGCTCAGCTAGGACAGTATATCTTCCAGAGCCATGAAGGCTTGAGCAAAGTATATGAGGTCAGTTGTCCTGAACTGGATTACCTGGTTGATTATGTCAAGCAATTTCCCCAAGTGATCGGCGCCAGGATGATGGGCGGTGGTTTTGGTGGCTGCACGATCAATATTGTTAAAGAGGGTGCGGTTGCATCAATTTTACCAAGATTGGAGAAAGAATATCAACAAAAATTTGATAAAGAACTTTCAGTCATTCAGGTGAAAATTGCCAATGGTACGCGTGTACTTTAAGCTAATAAATACAAAAAGCTGAAGAGAGCGGACAGTTTACAGCAACTGTCCGCTCTCTTTTATTTTATTGGATTAAGGCGGGTGGCTTCCGAATTTAACCAAGTTTCGCCAACGCTTGCTCTAGATCCTCAATTAAATCTGCTATATTTTCAATACCAACAGAGATCCGCAACATACCCATTGTGATTCCCGAGATTTCTTTTTGCGCTTTGGTATGGTGCCCGCCCCACATGCTTGCCGGGTGTACAATCAGTGATTCGACACCACCTAGACTGGCGGCATTGATAAAGATGTTCAGGTTGTTAATTAAAGATTGTGCATTTTTAAAGGTCTGCTCTTCCTCCTGTCCATCAACTTCAATACACATCATTCCTGAAAAGCCGCGCATCTGACGGGCTGCCAGCTGGTGCTGGGGGTGGTTGGGAAGCCCCGGATAACTTACGCTCTTGATCTTCGGATGCTGATCCAAAAACTCAGCCAGTTGCAGGGCATTCGCATTGATCTGCTTGATACGCAAGCTCAATGTTTTCAGTCCACGGAGCAACAGCCAGGAGTCCATCGGTGCCAGCGATGCACCCAGCGCCACGGATCGTTTCCAGACTTTTGCGATATAATCTTTACTCCCACAGACAATTCCGGCTGTTAGATCGCTATGGCCGCCCAGATATTTTGTGGCACTATGCACAATGACATCAATCCCAAAATCCCGAGGCGTCTGATTGATCGGTGAAGCGAAAGTATTGTCAACCATACTCAAAATACCTTGTTGCCGAGCCAACTCGCCTACCGCTTTAAGATCCGTAATATTTAAATTGGGATTGGAAGGAGTTTCGATATAGATCAGCCTGGTATTTGCCTGAATAGCCCGGGCAAAGGCTGCGGTATCCGTTTGATCAACCGCGGTGACTGTAATGCCATAGTCAGCAAGAAATTCCTTAAAGAAAATGGCCGTGCCGGAGTAGTGAGCAAGTTGTGCAACGATATGGTCACCCGATCTCACTATGGCTAATATGGCGTTACTGATCGCAGCCATACCCGTTGCAAAGACAAGTGCATCTTCTGTTTTCTCCAGTTTGGCGACTATCGCCGCAACTTGGCTATTGGTTGGATTGCCATGACGGTGATAAAAGTAAGGGTGTTTGGGTTCGGTCGCTGCCTTAATGTACTCCGCGGGATCACTGTCCGCAATATAGGTTGAGGTCTGGAAGATCGGAGCCGTTACAGCTGCGGTAGAATTGAAGTGTTGTCCTTCATGGACGAGTATCGTTTCGGTATTGGATGACATGCTAATTTTTATTGATAAGTGTCCTTTTTTAGCTTCAAGAGATCCATAACATATATGTCTGTTCCTGAGAGCCAATAAGAGCCTTCAATATCCTTTCATTGCACTTGGCGCAGATTGCTATAGGAAGGTTTCTTGTATACCCAAATATAAATAAAATCTACATAATAAGTAGATTTTATTTACAGCTGAGTGCCAAGACTGTTAAGATAACATCTGTTTGAGTAGGTTTAGCGCGTAGCTTATTGTATTTACATTGCTTAGCGCAAGGCGAAGTTGCCCTTTTACTTCTTTGAGGTTGCTGATTTCAGGGTGGGACTGCACAAAAGACAAGACCCGACCAAATTGATCCGATTCAAAATAGCTTGATTTTGGATTATTCACAAAATAACCTTTGAGGGTATGCTTTTTATAGGATATCTTTTCAAACCCAATTGTTTTTCCAAACCATTGCAGGCGTAAAGTATTGAATAGTTCGAATACTTCGTGCGGAATCGGACCAAAGCGATCTTCGAGTTCTTTTTCAAATGCTGCCAGCTGCTTTTCATTGTCAAGTTTGGAAAGCTCCGTATAGAGATTATAGCGTTCGGTGATATTCGTTACGTACTCATCAGGGATTAATACTTCAAGATCTGTATCTATTTGCGTAAAATTAACATATTTGCGCTCTTGCTCATCTGCAAATACCTCCGAGAATTCATCATCTTTGAGCTCCTGAATGGCTTCGTCCAAGATTTTGTGGTACATCTCAAACCCGATTTCAGCGATAAAGCCCGATTGCTCACCACCCAATAAATTTCCTGAACCTCGGATATCCAGATCCCGCATGGCAACATTAAAACCCGAACCTAATTCCGAAAATTCCTCTATCGCCGAAAGTCGTTTGTATGCCTCCGGTGTCAATGTCGATAATGGGGGACTCAATAGGTAACAGAATGCTTTTTTATTCGAACGGCCTACACGGCCCCGCATCTGGTGAAGGTCACTCAAACCGAACATATGCGCGTGATTGATGATAATCGTATTGGCATTCGGAATATCCAGACCCGCTTCAATAATCGTCGTCGCAATCAATACGTCAAAGTCATGGTTGATGAATTTGAGCATCACATCTTCCAATTCATCCCCTTCCAGCTGACCGTGGGCCACACCAACACGTGCCCCGGGTACGAGCTTGCGGATTAAATTGCCCAATTGAGGAAGGTCAGCTACGCGGTTATGAATAAAGAAAACCTGTCCACCCCGATCGAGTTCATAACTGACTGCTTCGCCGATCAATGATTCATTAAAGACATGAAGCTCGGTCTGTACCGGTTGACGATTAGGAGGCGGTGTCGAGATAATGCTTAGATCGCGCGCTCCCATCAGGGAGAAATGCAAGGTCCTTGGAATCGGAGTCGCTGTTAAGGTCAACGAGTCCACATTGGCGCGCATAGCCTTTAACTTCTCTTTAGCGGCAACACCAAATTTCTGCTCCTCATCAATAATCATCAAACCCAGATCCTTGAACTTGACATCCTTACTCACCAGGCGATGCGTACCGATGATGATATCTATTTTTCCCTCCGCCAGACGCGCTAAAGTGTCCTTGATCTGTTTAGTCGTTTTGAAACGGTTGATGTAGTCAATATTGCATGGAAGTCCTTTTAGGCGCTCTGTAAATGTACGATGATGCTGTAATGCTAAGATGGTTGTTGGAACTAACACAGCAACTTGTTTGCTGTCCGCAACGGCTTTAAATGCTGCCCGGATGGCAACTTCTGTCTTTCCAAATCCGACATCACCACAGATCAACCGGTCCATTGGATGTGGCGATTCCATATCTTTTTTCACATCTGCGGTAGCCTTTTCCTGATCTGGGGTATCCTCATAGATAAACGATGCCTCCAGTTCATTCTGCAAATAGCTGTCCGGAGAGAAGGCATTCCCATGCTGAGCCTTCCGTTTTGCATAGAGCATAATCAGGTCACGGGCAATATCCTTAACCTTTTTCTTGGTCGTTTTCTTTAATTTATCCCAGGCATCCGTACCGAGCTTGTTCATCTTCGGAACTGTACCCTCCTTGCCGGAATATTTTGAAATTCGGTTTAATGAGTTGATATTGACATACAGCAGGTCATTGTCCGCATAAATCAGCCGGATCATCTCCTGAGATTTGCCGTTGACATCCACCTTTTCCAGACCGCCATATCGGCCCACACCATGATCAATATGTGTAATAAAATCTCCAGGTTTGAGATCACGTAAATCTTTCAGTGTAATTGCCTGCGAACGTTCGTAAGCTTTTTTCCGTTTGTATTTGTAGTATCTGTCAAATATCTGATGATCCGTATAACAGGCTAATTTCAGGCTGTCATCCCTAAAGCCTTCACGCAATGCTTTATGAATAGGGATAAACGTAGCCGCTTTGTCAAGATCCTCCAGTATCGTATAGATCCGTTCAACCTGTTTCGTTGAATCCGAAAAGATCAGATTCTGGATTCGATGGCTTTCATTTTCCTTAAAGTTATGGATCAGCAGATTAAAGTCTTTATTAAAAGAAGGTTGTGGATGAATGTCAAACTTGAGCGTGAACTCCCCCTTATAGAAAAACTGTTTTCCAAATTCTATGATCGGGAAATCAAAAAATAAGGCATTGAGGTTTTTCTCATCGGTAAATTCATATTCGGGATTATGCCATTCCGGATTATCTTTTTTCTGTTTATCAGTCAGACTGGCCCAGAGTTGTTTTGCTTTTTTCAACCCATCCTTGACAATATCAAGTGTAAACTGGGCGTCTTTGATCCAGATGGCAGCCCCCTGATCGATATATTCCAGTAAAGAAATATGCTGCGAGGTCAGAAACTTGGCTTGAACATTTGGAACGATGGTAACCTTATGGATTTTATTGACCGAAAGCTGAGATTCAATGTCAAATGTCCGAATGCTTTCGATGTCATCGCCAAAGAATTCGATGCGGTAGGGAAGGTCGTTCGAGAAAGAAAAAATATCTACGATACCACCTCGTATGGCAAATTGCCCCGGTTCATAGACAAAATCTACACGTTCGAAATCGTACTCGATCAAAAACTCGTTGATAAAATCGATACTTAGCGCTGTGTTTTCTGTTATCTCCAGTGTGTTTTTCTCCAGATCGGTACGATTGATTACCTTCTCAGCAATCGCTTCGGGGTAGGTAACCACCATCTTTGGCAATTCCGACGTATGATTGAGCGAACTTAATGTTTCTGCACGCTGTAATACATTTGCCGAATCCGTCTGTGTGAAATCAAAAGATTTTCGGTAAGAAGAAGGGAAAAAAAGTACCTGCTTGTCCAGGAGGCTCTCCAGGTCACTTAAAAAGTAGGAGGCATCTTCGTGCGTCGGTAAAATAAAGACCATTGGACGCTCCTGCAATTTGTAGGAGGAAACGGCAATAAATGCATCCGAAGAACCGATAAGACCTTTCAGCTGAATCTTTGGATTTTTGGACTGCATAGCCTTTGTAAGCGATTGGACTGATTCGCTTTGACTGTATTTTTCTAGTATTTCTTGAATTCCCACGAGCAAAAATTTCGAATAATTGCGAATTTAATTAAATCCTCTTAAGTATGTGGTATGTTGTGCTAAATTTTTTGGTAAAAACTTGTCCGGAAGTGAACTTTTCATGCGGAGGCAAAAAGGCAGTAGGCCATGATTGTGGCGAAAACGTTGCCAGGAAAAGATGGGGTGTGCCGCCAGTCCCTAAAGATTAGCAGTGGAGGTTCCTCAATGAGCTATTTTACTAAGTGAAATGTATAGGCAAAGACCAATAAGATCAAAAGGATCGCCAGATAGATTAATTTATACTGCTCGTAGGCAGTGATACGATAGGATCCAATTTTAATACGGTTTTTGCTGTTTCTCATGACTAATTTAGGTCGAGCTCAATTCGCTGCTCACTAATATAGCTTTTTAATGTTGTATTGCCAAAAGCATGTAGGGCGTTTTGAAAATCTTCCCGATAATCGAACTGAAAATCCTCATGAAGTTTATCGTATTTACCGATAGCATGTTTAATACGGCCCGTGATATATTTATGCAATTTATGGGCTGCCGATTGATAAGATGAATCGAATAGTCGCTCATAGTCGCCTATGACCCGTTGTAGGATATAAAAACGAAATTCAGCTTCACTGGTTTTGTCTTTGGTGACTTTCTCGTGTTCGTTCACCAGACCGCTGGCCTGTTTGACTAGCTTATTCAATGCAATAAAATTGCTGTGATGTGGTGTGTTGGCAATCTGATTTGTTCCGATGTCAAACAATTGAGCTAGTTGCTTCCGCAATTTATCAATACGTTCCTCCAGATCATATTCATTTTCCAGCAATTGAAAGTGCAATTGTTTCATCAGCATTTTGTCTTTGCTGATCAGGCGGACAAGTAACTTGTCTTTTTCCTTTTGCGGTAACTCAAGGACTGCTTTCTTTAATTCTGCATCTTGGTGTAGCGACATGATTTAAAGTTATGATGTTATAATATTACGGGTCGTATAAAAATCTAATTAATAGCCACGCTTGAACATGTTTGATTCCCTTGTTTTGTGGCAGAATGATTTCATCCGGCGAGACGACTATTTTCTCATAGTTATTCTGTATGCCCTCCAAAAAGGCATATTCTATTTTTATAGTTTCTTCATCTACGAGTAAATAGCTGCTCTGTATATGGAGCAAAGATAAAAGACGCCTGATTGTTCAGCGAACTGTCCGTCATCCTTGCTCCTTTATTGTCTTATTAAATTGAGTCACAGCATGGCGTAGATATCCCGAACCAATTGATCTAATACAATATTCTAAACTTGATCGTATTTTCAATCTGTTTCAATTGCTTCAATAGATCTTTATCATACTCACCTTGTATATCAGTAACAGCGTAACCGATATCACTTTTGGTCATCAGGAACTGTGCAACGATATTGATATCATTCTGTGCATATACATTATTGATTTGGGCCATAATACCCGGAACGTTTTTATGGATATGGAGCAATCTCGTCACCTGTTTTGGTCTTGGTAAGACCAAATTCGGGAAATTACGGCTTAAATACGTATCGCCGTTGTTGATAAATTCGGCCATGCGACGTGGGATAAATTCCGAATTTTTCTTCTTGCTTTTTTTATCATCAAAGACGACAATTCCTTTGGCATTACAGATATCCTTATTGATATGCCCCTTGATATCGCCCAGATAACCGATCGTTTTTAGCTTATCTGCCTGTTGCAGCTGTTCATCGGTAATGTCGATATTGTTGCCCAACAAAAGCATCCCAACATCCTTCACATATTTTTCTTCGAAGGTCTCTTTTGTACGGACCGAGAAACCATCTCTTTTTAAAATATGGGCTGCAATCTCAGGAACGTCGCCGACAATGAGGCACAGAATCCGATTTTTAGGGTAAGAGATCGCACGTGGTAAATCATTCACGTACAAGAATTCATCAAAGCTGGGTGTAATGAAGTCTGCTTTTTCAGTGACACTTTTGCGCTGGATATTCTCTGTAAAGGCAAAGAATTTTTCAATCAATCCGGACTCTTTTAGCTGGAAATCCGAATAACCATCGCCAATGCCAAAAAGCCGTCCCTCGATATTGAGTTGTTTAAGTAATTGTACTTTTCCACCTTCGTTGGACAAAGGATTTTCTTCGTCAAACCCGATAATATTATCCTCCGCATCAAATCTGAACGTATTTGCATAGATATTCTCGGTTTTGATATGATAGGGCGTCACAACGGGGGTGATAAACTCCTTAAAACCTCCGGAAACGATCCAAGCCGTATCTGAATGTTTTCTGAAAAACTCCCGGTTGCGTGAGAAGGATGTTGATACCTTTTTCTTGAGGTGAGATACGAGTTTGTCCAAGTGGCTTCTGTTGGCATTCAATAATTTTACCCGGCCGGCAAGTGCTTCGCGGAAGGAAAGTTTACCTTCCATGGCAAGATTGGTATATCGTTCGATTTCTTGATAGATCGCTTCGCGGTCAGGATGATCTTCAAGTGAGATCCGGGCGAGCTCATCGAGCGCTTCTACTTGCGTAAATGTACTATCAAAATCAATGATGTAATAATTTTTCATCTTAATAACTTGTTTTTTAATGGTGATGAAGCTATCATGTGCGGTACGTATCACTATTGAGTTGTGACTTGGTTAAACTCATGACGGTTTTATCGTAACTTGTTTTTAATGACGATGAAGCTATCATGGACAACCAATCATTTCTTAATAAAGCAATGGAGGTTTGTGATTGTTTCACTGGAATACTGTTTAGCAAATGAATCAATCATAAACATGCAGGCTATATTTTTTTTATCAGATAATTTGATACACTCATGATGGGTTCAGGGTTTGGTTGTTTACTATTTATGTTGTTTTACTGTTTGTTGTACAAATTTGCAATTTCTTTTAATGTTTGTTCCAATGGGCGATAGTTGTGGTTCAGGAGTGACTGGACCTTTGCATTGGAGTATTGTAATTTAGCACTTGATGCCGCGGCCGTTTCTTTGGTCAGCGAAGAACCCGATTTCTTGAAGACAGATAACATACCAGAGACAGTGGACGCGATCTGAAGAAGTGTTTCGGAAACTTCAATCGTGGGCTCAGGCTTGTTCATTAGGACACTGGCTACACTGAGCAAATCTTTATTGAGGATGTTGAGGTGATTGATGATATAACGTTCAGCAGTAATATCGCTTTTTTCCATTAATTGGATCATGATTGTTGCGACATCCTCTACGTCAACTATCCCAACACTCCCCTTTGGATAAAACTTCAATCCTTTATTGATCATTGAGAACAATGCTCCCGATCCCTTATCTTTGGCCGCTGCGCCCAATATGACAGATGGATTAACAATAACAGCATCCAGCCCCTCGGTAATACCGCGCCAAACTTCCATTTCTGCCTGATATTTGGAAAGCGAATAATTAGAGGTCGTCGAAGTGTGTTCCCAATGGTCTTTCTCCGAAACTGGCAGATTGTCCTTATTTGTGCCCAAAGCCGCGATTGAACTGACATGAAGCAGGCGAATGCCCTTTTCTAAACATAGATTGACAATATGAGCTGTCCCTTCTACATTGACTTTAAAAAGTGATTTGGTGTCTTTCTTCTGATAGGAAACCAGCGCCGCGCAATGATATACTTTTGTCACTCCTTCCAGCGCATCTTCGAGCTCAAAATAATTGTTGATATCTGCATCAATCCATTGAATCAATGAAGAGGACAGCAGGGCTGCCGGAATAGTCGATTGAGCTCTTTTGATGGCAATGACGTCAATTCCGCGGTCTATCAATTGTTTGATTAGCGTAGACCCTAAAAAACCTGTTCCTCCAGTTATTAATATCACTTGATAAAGATACTGTTAAAAATAATGTTTTCAAAAGTTAGTTAATAAATGGATATTTGTGTGAGTTGCATCCCAAAAAATGAGGTGTCTTAAACAAACTATAGCTTATGTCGTCATTGTCCGTGTTTTTTAGTCCGATTTCAATTACAAGTATTTCTCCTGAGCATGGTTTCCTGAACTCCCAGTTAGGGAATGTGATCCGGGCCTATGAGACCGATTTTCCGGCCTGGGAGGAAAGTGATAAGCCCCAGTTGGCAATTGTCGGTGTACAGGAAGATCGGGCATCCATCAATAATAACGGGACCGACAAAGCTCCCGATGCGGTACGCAAACATCTTTATACGCTGTATCAGGGCGATTATAAAATGAATATAGTAGATCTAGGCAATATAAAAGCGGGGAATACCATTCAAGATACCTATGTCGCACTGAAATCTGTGGTAGAAGAATTGGTGAAAGCTAATATCCTTCCGATTATTATTGGTGGCGGACAGGATTTGACTTATGCACAATACTTGGGATACCAGAATTTGGAACGAAAGATTGAGCTTGCTATTGTGGATGCACGTTTTGATCTCAATCAGGAAGAAGCAGAAAATGTCAGCCTCAATTCGAGGTCTTATGTCAATCACATTATTCTACATCAGCCCGATTATTTGTTTAACCTGAATTCCATTGCTTACCAGACCTACCTTGTCAGTAAAGAATCCATCAATATGTACGACAAATTGTTTTTCAATGCAACCCGTGTGGGCATGATCGCGGGTAGGATGGATCAGTCCGAACCCCTTATCCGGGCGGCCGATATGATAAGCTTTGACATCGGGGCCATCCGTGCTTCGGAGGCGCCGGGCAATGCCAATGCAATTCCAAATGGGCTGTACGGCGACGAAGCCTGTCAGCTGGCACGCTATGCCGGTATGTCCGACAAATGTACTTCTATCGGTTTCTATGAACTGAACCCCACATTTGACCCGATGGAACAGACAGCCATGTTGGTGTCGCAGATGGTCTGGTGTTTTATTGATGGTTATTATAACCGTAAACAAGATACACCGTTGTACCCAAAATCCTCCTATATTATCTATCGTACAACACTCGAAAATGAAGAACATGAATTGGTTTTTGTGAAAAGCAAAAAATCTGACCGCTGGTGGATACAGGTACCTTACTTTGGATCAAAATCAGTCAATGAAAGGTATTATCTGGTGCCATGCCGTTATGAAGATTATCAGCTTGCAGTTTCTGGCGAAATGCCTGATCTATGGTGGAAGACCCATCAAAAGCTGCAATAGGCAACAATAAATGGCGGATCACTCCTCATGAAATAACTATCCATGAGCTGTCCAAAAGCCAGTGACACTGGAGTGATTGCAGAGTTCCCGAAAAGAACATACATGCATCGGTCAAAAGGGGTACGATCGTACGAAACGATCCATCTATACTTCCGCGGAAACTTAACGTAAATCAAAAATTTCAATAGCAGTTACACGGTACGAAAGCCAAGCTGCTATTCTCGTAAAATATAAATTCATGGAAATATTTTTCTTTGCAGGCATTGTCTTGTTGCTAGTCATTTTGATCATATTGGTATTAAAAAAAAATACCGCGCCTGGTTTGGATATCGGTCCGAATAAGGAGATGGAAACATTGAAAATAGAACTGGCGCGTTCACAGCAACGGGAGCAAAGTCTGCTCGAAGAACGTTTAATGCTAAGGAACGAATTGGATAAAGAGCGCGAGAGTGTATTGGTCGCTGAGCGCTCGTTGGAAAGTACACGTTCCTTCTATGAGGCCCAATTGGATAAATTCCAGGAACAAAAGAATGAAATCGCTGAAATAAAAAGACAGTTTAACAATGAATTTCAAGTGATCGCCAATAAAATATTGGAAGAGAAGACCCAGAAATTTACCGAAACAAATCATCGTTCACTCGGTCTGATCCTGGATCCCTTAAAGGAAAAAATCAAGCTGTTTGAAGAGAAGGTAGATAAAAATTATAATCAGGAAGCGGCTGAGCGCAATTCCTTGAAGGGCGTTGTATTGCAATTGGTCGAACAGAGTCTCAAGATTAAAGATGAAGCCAATAGTTTAACCAAGGCCTTAAAAGGAGATACCAAAAAGCAGGGTAATTGGGGGGAAGTGATTTTAGAAAGGGTCCTGGAACGTTCGGGACTGATGAAAGACCGTGAATTTAGGCTTCAGGTTTCCCTGATGGATGCCGAAGGGCGGAGAATGCAGCCCGATGCAATTATTGATCTCCCGGAAGATAAACATCTTATTGTGGATTCTAAAGTCTCCTTGATCGCTTATGAGCGTTGGGTAAATGCGGAGACTGATGAAGACCGTGCAATTTTCGCGAAACAACATGTACAGTCCGTCGAAAATCACGTGAAGGAACTTTCCGCCAAAAACTATCATGAGTTGTATGGGATAGAGTCGCCCGAATTTGTCTTGTTGTTTATGCCGATCGAATCTGCATTGAGTATGTCTGTCGCAGAAAAACCAGATTTATTCAGCGATGCCTGGGACCGCAAGGTCGTTATCGTCAGCCCATCCACGCTGCTAGCGACATTGCGTACGATCGCCAGTATCTGGAAACAAGAGCGCCAGACACGCAATGTGATTGAAATCGCCAAAGAAGCAGGCAGTTTGTACGATAAATTTGTGAGCTTCCTGACGGATATGGAGCAGGTTCAAAATCAGCTGGAACGCGCGCTGAAAAGCCATGAGGATGCGACCAAAAAGCTGTCCACTGGTGCCGGAAATGTTATCGGAAAAGTGGAGAAGCTGAAACGATTGGGAGCAAAAGCAAATAAACAGATCGACGCTAAATTTCTGGACGAGGACGAATAATGAGGCCCTACCTGTCCGGCAGGTTCTGCAGGCATAACAACTTCAATCCTCAATCTAAGGTCGTAAGCCGAAGGCTTGAGCTCACTAAAGTCTCAATACTAAATACTAATATCTCAATACTAAAAGATAAAGCAAACTTACCTATATGACATAAGCCGAAGGCTTGACCCACCAAAGTCTCAATACTCACTACTCACTACTCAATACTAATACCTCCCTACAGTTCTTTCATGCGTTTATTGATGGAAACATCCACATAAGTATCCTTTAGACGATCAACAGCCTCTTTCTCCACAACGAGATTGGTATCCGATTCGTAATCATGTAAGGTTCTTAGATTCTGAATTTCATTGTCGTAAGGATCGCGTCCGGCCAATAGTTTGACAATGACAGGAAGACATTCCAGAAACACAAAGAGCAGGGCGATAAAGAATACCGCATTTGCATTGGATTCATTGACCTTTCCATTGGCATCATAGTGCAGATTGCCCAGCGCCGAATTGCGATCGGCGAAACCAGCAACGTTCACGGCGCTGTCCAGCGAGGCATTTGACAGAACCTTTTGATCCAGTATCCCTTCAAATTTTTGCTTTTGACGGATAGCATTTTGTTGTGCTGCTATTTTATTACGCAGCGTGTCCAGATAAGCTTCTTTCTTTTTAAGATCTTCTTCCTTCATTTTAGCATAGGGACCATAACCCATCACACCCGATGTCTCCGTGGTTTTATTACCATAGATTTCATAATTTAATTTGGTGCGGTCGGTCTTGATACTAGATTCAAGTGAATCACGTTCTACACTTATTGCCTTTAATTGATTGACCTCATTGCTGTATTTTTTGTTGAATGTATTATTGAGGGTGTCGATCTTTGCGCGTTGGTCAGCAAGGTAACGTACACGTAAATTCTCGCGGATCTCTTTGTCGAAAATTTTTAGCTCCAAAGGTCGGGAAATGACTAAACCGATTAAAATAGCCAGCAGAATACGGGGCAGCGCCTGTAGGAGTTGCATCCAGCCACTTTTGGATTTATTAATACTCAATACGATATATCGATCCATATTGAATATCGCCAATCCCCAAATGATGCCAAATACGATGGCCAGAAACCAGTCCAACGTTCCTCCGCTGAATACAAAATACATCGCATATCCACCAGAAAGACTGGCAAATAATCCAGTAAAAAAGATAGTAGCACCTATGGCTGTGTACTTACTATGCTCCTCGGGATACTTTTCAAGAGTTTCTTGATGTACACCTGCACACCCCCAAAAGAAACGGTTAATAGCGTTCATTAATATATTTTTATCCAAATTGACAGAATATTTTTAACAAGAATTGCGAATAAGTTTTTGTTTTACAATAGGATGACGGTTTTTTGCTCACTTAGGATGCAAAGAGGTCGGGCTCCTGTATTTGCCTAATTTTATTATCTTTGAAAAAAAATCAGGAATAATCAGACGATATGAAGAAAAGACAACTTTTGCCATTTTTAATGATAGTGGCAACTGCATTTGTTGGTTGTGAGGAAAAAAAAATGATGACAGATAATCCTCTTTTATTAGCCTATGAGACGCCCTTTAATGTTCCACCATTTGACAAGATCAAAACCGAACATTTCAGACCTGCCTTTGAAGAGGCAATAAAAGCACATAATCTGGAGATTGACACCATTGTCAATAACTCCGATAAGCCTACGTTCCAAAATACGATAGTAGCCCTTGAAAATGCAGGAAGCTTGTTAAACAACGTATCCACTGTATTTCATAATTTAAATAGCGCAAATACCAACGATAGTATTCAGGCTATTGCGAAAGATCTGGCGCCAATATTGTCCAGTCATTCCGATGAGATTTCGATGAATTCCAAGTTATTTGATAAAATCAAGACCGTTTGGAATAGCCGTAATACGCTTGGTTTAGATTCGCAGGACAACAAGCTTTTGGAAGAGACCTATAAAAGCTTTGTACGTTCCGGTGCCAATCTGAAGGATGCTGATAAAGAAAAAATGAAAAAGATCAATGCCGAACTTTCGACATTGACGACACAGTTTGGCCAGAACCTTTTGGCTGAAACCAATGTCTACCAGCTTGTGGTAGATTCAGCCAGCCAATTGGAAGGTTTGCCTGAATCCTTGAAAACAGCTGCTGCTGAAGAAGCCGTTAGTAAAGGCAAGAAGGACAAATGGGTATTTACCTTACAGAATCCTTCGATTATGCCTTTCCTGCAGTATGCTAAAAACCGTGATTTGAGAAAACAGATCTGGGAAGCATATCAGATGCGGGGTAACCACGAGAACACGAATGATAACAAAGCAATCATTCAGAAAATTGTTAATCTACGTCTTCAAAAGGCGAAACTATTGGGCTATAAATCGCATGCGGCCTACGTCCTAGAAGAATCCATGGCTAAGACACCTGAAAATGTCTATGCTTTATTGAATAAGTTATGGACACCTGCTTTGGCAAAAGCCAAGGGTGAAGAAGCTGATATCGCAAAAGAAATCAAAGCTGAGGGCGGTACTTTTACGGTTGCTCCCTACGATTGGAGGTATTATACGGAGATTATCCGCAAAAAACGCTTTGCATTGGATGAAGATGAAATAAAACCCTACTTGAGCCTGCCAGCGGTACGTGAAGGCGCTTTTGCTGTAGCAAACAAATTATATGGTCTGACATTCGTTGCCTTAAATAACGTACCCACTTACCATAAGGAAGTCGAGGTGTACGAAGTGAAAGACAAAGATGGTTCACATCTGGGACTTTTGTATGCGGATTTCTTTCCGCGTGAATCGAAACGTGGTGGCGCATGGATGACATCTTACCGCGATCAGTCCACAAAAGATGGTAAACGTGTTGCACCGGTAATTTCGATCGTATGTAATTTCACAAAACCTGTCGGAAAAGATCCTGCCTTACTGACTTTTGATGAGGCGACTACGTTATTCCACGAATTTGGACATGCCTTACATGGCCTGCTTTCCAATGTTCGGTACAGATCTATGGCGGGTACCTCCGTGCCACGCGACTTTGTGGAATTACCTTCACAGGTCATGGAAAATTGGGCCGCAGATCCAGAAGTGTTAAAAACCTATGCAAAACATTTTAAGACCAAAGAGGCCATGCCGGACTCCTTGATTCAGAAAATGGAAAAAGCAGGCACCTTTGATCAAGGCTTCGCGACAGTGGAATATCTTTCGGCAGCATTGCTCGATATGGACTATCATGCCACAACCAAAGAAATTTCGAAAGATGTCAATGGATTTGAGAAATCGGCAATGAAGAAAATTGGTATTATAGAAGCAATTATACCACGTTATAGAAGCACTTATTTTCAGCATATCTTTGCTGGAGGTTATTCAGCAGGTTACTATGCGTATATCTGGTCAGAAGTATTGGATTCAGACGCTTTTGCAGCCTTTAAGGAGAAATCGCTGTACGATAAAGCGACCGCGGATTCATTCCGTAAGAATATCCTTGAAAAAGGAGGAACAGATGATCCCGCAAAAATGTACCGCATCTTTAGAGGAGCAGATCCGGATCCGAAATATTTATTGAAGAAAAGAGGATTGAATTAATCCCACATGAAACAAAAAAAGGAGATATAAAAAAATATATCTCCTTTTTTTGTTTAAATACTTGTTATTCTAAAAACAATGCTTACATTTGAATATTATTTATAATGAGTCTAAATAAATATGTATAGTATGTGTGATACCAAGATCCTAAGTCAACGCGGAGATACCCACATTAGTGTTTGCCATAAGTGCAGAACATATTATATCTGGCAGCAAAGTTTTGTACTGACATTTACGCAGAACAAGTTTTTCGACTTTCTGAACATTATTAAGAGTAATGGTGATGAACTATTCTTCAGTACATTCCCGGATGGGGAGTTTCGCTTGATCATGAAGACACCCTATCCTGATATCGTTTTCTCCTTTGATGAAGAACAATGGCAAAATTTTAGGGATGCTTTGCAGGAATCGTATTACATGAATGAAGTTTATGGCATGTTAAACAATTAAGATAAAAAGTCCTGTTGCTTCGCTTGTGTTTCATCTCTCTTTCCTTATGCGTTGCTAACAGGCACAAACAAAACCCTCAGTGATATCCGTATGAATATATAGATAGCAACTGAGGGTTCTTCTTTATCGTAGAATATGTTATTCCCCAATCGCGTAGTATTTAAAATCGAGATCTTCAAGTTGCTTCCGGTTCAATAGTTTCCGCCCGTCAAATATAAAAGCCGGTTTCTTCATTTCATCCTTGATCTTTTTCCAGTCATAGCTTTTGAATTCATCCCATTCGGTTAATACCGCTATGGCATGTGCATTGCCACAGGCTTCATAAGGTGTGTTGACTACTTTGACCAGCGCCCTGTTTTCTTCCGGTGAGCGGGTGTTTAGATAGTCCAGGTCAGCGTAGATACGTTCTGCGGATACTTTAGGGTCGTATACCGTAATTTCGGCTTGCTCATTTAAGAGATAGTCGGCCACATAGATTGCTGCTGATTCACGGGTATCATTGGTATCTTTCTTAAATGCCCAGCCCAAAAAAGCAATCTTTTTTCCCGATACCGTATTGTACAGCGTCTGGATGATATTGTCAGCAAAACGTTGCTTTTGATAATCATTCATTAAAATAACCTGATCCCAGTATTCGGCAACTTCCGTAAGCCCATAACTACGTGCGATATAGACGAGGTTAAGGATGTCTTTCTGAAAACACGAACCTCCGAAGCCAACCGATGCTTTTAAGAATTTAGAGCCGATACGTGTATCCATACCAATAGCTTTGGATACTTCATCAACATTGGCGCCCGTTTTCTCACAAAGAGCAGAGATCGAGTTAATTGAAGAGACCCGTTGTGCCAGAAAAGCATTGGCGGTCAATTTAGAGAGCTCAGAAGACCATAAATTAGTGGTCAAGATTCTGCTGTGATCTACCCAATGCGCATAAATATTCACTAATGCTGCAATTGCTTCTTCATTTTCACCGCCAATCAGCACACGATCCGGATTGATCAAATCCTGTATTGCCGTTCCTTCGGCGAGGAATTCAGGATTTGATAAAATATGAAAATTCACACCGTTACCGGTATTGTCAAGGATACTTTTCAAGGCAGCAGCCGTACGTACCGGAAGAGTGGATTTTTCGACGACAATCTTGTCGTCTTTGGCGACAGCTGCGATCTGACGCGCGCATAACTCGATATATTTTAAATCCGCAGCCATTCCCTTTCCTTTTCCGTAATTCTTGGTCGGGGTATTGACCGAAATAAAAATCATATCAGCCTCATCAATAGCCTTGTTGATATCGGTTGAGAAAAACAGATTGCGACCTCTTGCTTCGGCAACGATTTCTTGGAGCCCGGGTTCATAAACGGGAAGGTTTTCCAGGTTTTCATCATTCCAGGCAGCGATACGCTCGGCATTCATATCAACAATGGTGATCTCAATATGAGGACATTGTCTGGCAACGACCGACATCGTTGGCCCACCTACATAACCGGCTCCTATACAGCATATTTTCTTGATAGTTTTACTCATTTTGATTATCTTAATCAGCTATAAATTGAACAACAAATGTAAAGATTCGAAATTGTTTTTTGTCGATAAAAGCCAATATTTCATGGCAACACATAAAAGCAAATTTATCGGATATACAGTCTACGAATGGAGCCTTCGTCCCATCCGCCCCCAAGATCGTCGGGGCGGGATTTAGGTAGACTACACGAAAAACATCTTTTTCAGAGTTTGAATACACAGCAATCGGGGGCATAAATAATTGGATCGGGACTGAAATCTAGCAGATTTATACTAATTTTACATTAAAAATAGGAGCAGGGTTTTGATAAAACAAGAGGTTATTGAGAAAGTACTGGAAACGGCACGGATAGAGGAAGTGGTGGGTGACTTCGTTGATTTAAAGAAACGAGGGACTTCCCTGATCGGAAACTGTCCGTTTCACCACGAAAAGACACCTTCGTTTCACGTTTCTGTTTCAAAAGGTATCTACAAATGTTTCGGTTGCGGTGTCGGGGGCGATTCACTCAAGTTTGTTATGGAACTGGAGAAGTTTTCCTATCCCGAAGCAATCCGGTATCTGGCGGATAAATATTCCATTGAGATCGAAGAAGTTGAGCGTTCCCCGGCGCAGTTAGCAGCACAGGATAAGCGCGAAAGTCTCTATGTCCTGAGTGCTTGGGCAGGTAAATTTTTCGTGGAGCAACTCTGGAAAAGCGAAATGGGGCAGGTCATCGGACTCAACTATTTCAAAGAACGGGGGTACCGTGAGGATATCATCAAAAAATTCGAACTCGGCTATTCGCCGGAAGAATGGACCGCACTGGTTGATAAAGCACAGGAGGCCGGCTTCCATCCGGATTATCTCGCAGCGAGTGGACTTGCTATTGAACGTGACGATAAATCGCTCTACGATCGCTTCAGGGGGCGTGTCATGTTCCCGATCCATAACTTGACCGGACGTATTATTGGGTTTGGTGGACGTACGCTAAAAACGGATAAGAAGGTCGCCAAATATGTGAACTCACCCGAAAGCGAAATCTATCACAAGTCAGATGTGCTCTATGGCTTGAATTTTGCCAAAAAGGCAATCATGGAGGAGGACAACTGCTACCTTGTTGAAGGTTATGCGGATGTCCTATCTGTACACCAGGCAGGTGTTGAAAATGTAGTTTCTTCTTCGGGAACTTCCCTGACGACGGGACAGATCAAATTGATCTCTAGGTTTACGAAAAATGTGACCATACTTTATGATGGCGACGAAGCTGGTATAAAGGCCTCCCTGCGTGGCACTGATATGTTATTGGAAGAAGGCCTGAATGTGAAGGTGTTACTCTTTCCGGACGGAAATGACCCAGATTCTTATGTACAAAAGTTTGGGGCTACAGCCTTTAAAGACTATGTGAAATCCCACCAGCAGGATTTTATCTTCTATAAGACAAGTATTTTGCTTCGTGACGCCAACAACGATCCGATAAAGAGGGCTGAAGTCATACGTGATGTGGTGGAGAGCATTGCTTTGATTCCGGATGAGATTAAAGTCTCGGTTTTTATTCGGGAATGTAGCAGTTTGTTGGATATTGAGGAACGTATTTTGCTCGCTGAGCTGAATAAAATAAGGCTAAATAAGGCAAAGAAAGCGGACAAAGATGCCAGCCGCAAAGCACAGAGTAGCCCAGCGAATATGGGAGTGCCTCCCTTCGGAATGGACGGGCCGCCACCCGATTTCTTTATGACGGACGATGAACGTGGGGGAGTGCCGGCTATGGAGGCCATAACGGAGCCTACGCAGCTGACAGCTGAGATTTTGCAGGAACGTGAAATCGTCCGCATCCTGATCAACTACGGTGACTATCTGGCGACCTGGGAAGGGGATGGCGACATTCCGGTTGCTGGCGTCCTATTAGGGAACATCGGCGATATCGAGTTTAAAGATAAGGCCGCTGCATTTATTCTAAAAGCTTATCGGGATGCAGCTGAAAACTATGAAATCCCAGATGCGAAATTATTTTATTCCAATCCTGATGCCGCTGTTTCCGAACTGGCAATCAATTGCGTCGCAACAAAATATTCGCTCAGCGAAAACTGGAATGACGATAAACGAAAAATCTATGTAAGCCAGGAGTATGAACATCTTAAAAAATTGGTGGTTGAAGGCATTTACCGGATAAAAAAGCAAAAAATCGGAGCCGAAATGCATCATATTCGCGAAGAAATGAAGCAAGAACAGGATATCGCTAATTTGGAAGTACTTATCTTTAAGTACCAAAAGCTCAAAGAAGCAGAGCGCCTTTTGGGAGGATTTTTGGGCAACACCATCGTAAAGTAATCCCGATGATATGGCAAAACATCATGAGATAGGAATATGGGGCGAACAATTGGCCATGGAATATCTGATCAAGATGGGCTATAAAATAGTGTTAAGAAATTGGCGATTTAAGAATTTAGAGGTAGATTTGATCGTCATGGATGGGGATACGCTGGTATTCGTGGAGGTGAAAACTAGGTCTGGGACAGATTTTGGTGAACCTTACGAATTTGTGGATACCCGCAAACAACGACGACTGATTCGTGCTGCTCAGGCCTATATCTTGAAATATGCGTATGTAGGTGAAGTGAGGTTTGATGTCGTGGCTTTGACAAATGGTACGCATTCGGAACTTACTTATATAAAAGATGCTTTTTGGGATAGTTGATCATAGTATGCCCTCGCCCTATAAGCTCTCGGTTTATCGGGATTCGAATCGGACTTTTTAAATCATAAAGATGAAACGATCATGATTTTTTTAAACATACTGTTTTATGAAGATATGATCTTTTCATCGGTGCTAAAAAATAAATTATATAGATGAAAAAAATCACGTATTTTATTGCGATTGCAGCACTTGCTTTTGCTTCCTGTAAGTCGAAAAAATCTGCGCTGGAATTTGCATCTCCGGGTGCGAACCAAGCCGTATTGAAAGGTAGTCAAGTGCAATTAAAATTGAAATTTGACGCTATTTCCATGGACTCTGTAGCTTATTTTGTAGACGACAAACATGTGGGATCTTCAACTGACACGGTGGCCATTACCGTTGAGACTAAAGACATGGCCTACGGCACGCGGAATATTTCTGCAACAGTCTACAGTGGTGGCAAGTCTGATTCCGTTTCGAGTACCTTCTACGTGGTTCCGGCGAGTGCTAAGAACTACGGATTCCAAATTGTCAACAAATATCCGCATGATACCACCGCATTTACTCAGGGGCTTCAATTTGCCGATGGGGTATTATATGAATCAAATGGACGGTACGGGGAGTCGAACCTTAGAAAGGTAGATCTGACAACAGGAAAAGTACTGAAGGAAATCAAATTCGATGAAAAAACCTTTGCTGAAGGAATGACATTAGTAGGCAATAAGTTGTTTATGTTGACCTGGCAGCAGGGAGAAGGATACGTGTTTGATAAAAACTCATTTACAAAAGAAAGCTCGTTCAAATACGAAAATAGTAAAGAGGGCTGGGGAATTACTTATGATGGAAAGCACCTGATCAAATCGGACGGATCAAACAAATTATTCTTTTTAGATGCAGTTACGGGTAAGGAGTTGAACGCTATTGGTGTATATGACGAGAATGGACCGGTGGATGAACTGAATGAATTGGAATATATTGACGGAAAAGTTTATGCAAATGTATACCAGAAAGATGTCATTGTAATCATCAATCCGGAGACAGGTGCAGTAGAGGGGCGTATTAACCTGGTCGGTATCTATGAGCATACTGCGGCCTATGATAATGAACTCAACGGTATCGCTTATGACCATGCCAATAAACGCTTGTTCGTAACAGGTAAGCTATGGAATACATTATACGAAATTAAAGCCATTGAAAAATAGCCTATGAGGACAAAATATATGTAAATAAAAGCCACGTCCCCGGATGTGGCTTTTATTTACATATATGTGATCTCGGAACCAAGACATGGTTTATCTTGGGATGTACCCTATCTATACTTCCTGCTTGGCTTATGTGAAGGTTAAGATAGGTTATATGATATAAAATATTCCTTCGCTCCTGAAACTCGCCCGGTAGCATTCGGAGAACAACCAGAAAATATAAAATAAATCACAAAAAAAGGGATGAAACAATAAGTTTCATCCCTTTTTTAGATTTTATGATTAATATTAATAAATCGGAGTAAACACCCAAGTATCGTCAAAACGAGTTGACCCGTTCAGACCAGTAGTTACATAGCCGTTGTTACCTACTGCGAAACCAATAGCATCCTGACGTGCAGAACCCGCAAAGTTTCCATTGTCATTTGTCCAATAATCGCCACCGATATTGTATTTCCAGACACTGTTGATCACTGCGTTTTTGTATCCACCCACGACAAATGGTGTGCCATTGATGGCAAAAGCTGCAGCGCTAGAACGCGTTAAATCATAAGTGTATGTGTTGTCAGCTCTATTTAAGTCATTCAATTTAGTCCATTTGCTGCCATCAAATTTGTAGAAATCTTTTGGATAAGAACCATTTGAAATACCGCCACCCACATAAGCTACATTACTTACAACAAAAGAGAAAGCAGATTTTCTTTTTGCAGAAAAAGGTGCATCACTGATCGCCTGCCATGTGTCTGCTGTAGGGTCGTATTTATAGAATTCATTTGTGTTAGTAGTTCCACCGTTCACGACAGTTTCACCTGTGCCCACATAGGCTGCTCCGTTCAATGTAAAAGCAACAGCATTGGACAAAGGGATCGGTAGGGGAGCAATAGGAGACCATGCACCTTTTCCACCATCAGCCGCAGGGTCAAATTTGTAGAAATCTTTTAAGTTGTTGGTTCCATCATTTCCACCACCTATATAACCGATATTACCGATTGAAAAACCGATAGCACCGTTTCTCGCTACACCAGTAAAAGGAGCTTTCTCTGCCCACGTGTTGGATGCAGCATCGTATGCATAAGTATCTTGAACACGGAAAGGTTTACCTCCAGCATTACTTGCCAAACCTGTTGAAACATATGCTATATTGTTTATCAAAAAGCTTGCAGCAGATGAAGTTTGTGGCCCTTTAAATGCAGCTTTTTCAAACCATTCGTCTGATTTATCAGAATCATCGTCGTCACTTTTTTTACAAGAAGAGAAAGTTGTAACTGTAAATACAAAAGCTAATAAAACGAGTAGCCAATTTTTCTTGTTCATAAATTATTAAAATTTAGTATAAAGGATGTTTAATTTAATTTTTGGATCATTCTCATTATCTCTTGCCAAAATTAATCTGTCTCCTGTTGAAAACAACCCCGATGTTGGTAAAGATAGATATAATGAAGTGTTTTTATATGCTGTAGTTTTAATTTTTGTCAAATATTCAATTAAATTGAAGGTATATTTTCCATTCGACCCGAAATCATCACCCCGTTGTAAAGGTACTTGTTGAGTTTCAGTTCCATATGGTGTGGTTACCAGACTGACGGGATTCCCATTATTACTGGCCACCATTAAGATGAGGCTACTAGGCTGTGCGAAATTTGTCGCTGCAGCATTTTCTACTTCGATGACCAGTTCAGCCTTATTTATTGACACCGAAGGATTATTTACTAGTTCTAATAACGTAGGAAATTCCAACTTTGCTACAACACCCGTAGAGCCCTCTAAAAATGTATAGCCATCGGTCTGCTGACTTGAAAGTTGTGGATTTGCCAGTGTTAACGGCGCAAATTTGGTCTGTGAACGATCTGTCTCAATCTGATTATATTGGAAGGCTTTATTGTCAATTGAAAAGTATTGTTTCCCACTGGACTTTGTCCCTTCATTGTTTAAAAAAGAATAGTGGACTTGTAAATAGACCGTGTCTTTAAAGCCAATAAGTGTGCTATTGTTATTATCAGGCACAAGTGCCAAACCTTTGAAATATTCCTGAAAGCTTGTGTTACTCTGAATTCTGTTGTCGTTGTTTTTGATCATCGTAAACAGTTCATTGCTGATCGTATTGTTAAATCTAAAATGTAAAGAGTCAATAGATTTAACATGGGGCTTGAATGAAAGTTCCGCTAACGAAGCGTTGTCAAAAGCAAATTTTTGTTTACTGAATATTGCTGCTGAAGTGACAAATACAGGGCGTTCATCAGCAGGTTTTGTCAGGTCAATCTGTGTTTGGGTAATTTCTTCAGACACGCGGTGGACCGAAATTTTTTGAGTTTGGGTCGTATCACCGTAATAGTATTTGTTGAGTGGAACAACTAAGCTTACCGAATCCAACACTGCGTCATCAGGTATACTTGCACTGTTCACGGTGCCAATTCCCAGACGTAGATAAGATGTTGACTTTACACTTCCAGAGATCGCATTGCTATTTTTTCCTACTAACATCGTTCCTGTTGCAGATGTTGGAATATTGTCCAATTGATAAGTAGAAACTTTGGCTGAAACCGTATCAATCGGTACTACGCCAATCGTTTCATCTCTCGAATTATCCAAAGAAAGTGAAATGTCTTTATTACAACCGACAGCAACTGCCAGCGCAAAAAGTGGAAGTAAAAATTGTATACTACGTCTCTTAAAGTTTTTGATCATATTAATTTTTGAATAGTGCAAAAGTAATCAATGCTTACTGTTAATCAGTGTTATATTTTGTTAAATATGGTTAATTACCACAGCGATTGCAAATCTAGTAATTTAAATTTGTTTTCATTATGGGTAGTAGATTTAAATTGCTGATCAGCTTGATCGTTTTAATAGGTACGGGTATTACCATTGTACTGGGGATCTGGCTTTATGGAAGTTATACTAACCGCCGTGATCTTTTTCTGTCCACTGCCGAACGTTCACTCTTCAACGCTGTACAGGAAGTGTATCAGGCGGAAAATGGGAATCAGCGGCTTGATGGCCCTGACAACGAAAGAGATCGCCTGCTCAACGATGTGAAAAGTGAATTTCTACCCTTGATACCCGAAGCACAACTTGATCAGGTACTACAAAAAATACGCAGCCGTCAGCCAAGAAAAGAACATACTTTTCGTAATGATCCGGATCGAAAGATAAAGCTATATGGCAAAGATCGGGATAACCAGAATGCCATTATTCCTCCCTTTTTGTTCCGTGATTTTGAGATGAGCAAATCCAATCTGGACCTGATAGACAACAAATTCAGGGAATCGCTCAGCAATAAGGGCATTTCAGTACCCTACGAATTGAGCATCGTCACTATCCCGCGCGAACAGGTAAAGGATGTACGTCGTGAATACCGGGAAAAAAACTTAGCCTGGACGAGACCGATGATGGTCAATCCCCTAAAAAGTGAATTCCTCGTGATCAAATTTCAGGAAGATTGGAAATACCTGCTGTATAGCTTGAGCTGGCAATTATTGATTTCGTTGCTGCTGATCGGGCTTTTGTTGGGGACCTTTTTTTACCTGATGAAAACCATCCTTAACCAGAATAAAATGGCCGAGCTGCGAAAAAACTTTGTGGACAATATGACTCATGAACTGAAAACCCCGGTATCGACGGTGATGGCAGCGGTTGAAGCAATACAGCTATATGGTGTGCGTGAGGATAAAGAGAAGATGGACCGCTACCTGGATATTTCAAAAAGGGAACTTGAGCATCTTTCCGGTATGATTGAAAAAGTACTGCAGATGGACATCGATGCATCAAGAGGGATTGTCTTGCAACGGTCTGATTTTGACCTTGTCGCCATGGTGGAAAGTGTTATTGAAGTGGCACAGCTCAATAAAACCAAAGCGGTCGAAGTAGAACTGTTTACCGATCCGAAGTCAATCCTGATCCGGGGGGATGAGTCTCATCTGAAAAATGTCGTCAATAATTTATTGGAAAATGCCATTAAATATGCCGGACAACACGTAAAAGTCAAGGTGGACATCAAAGGTACTAAGGAACATGTACAGATCCGTATCACGGATAACGGTAAGGGCATTGCTCACGAATACCATCAGCAGATTTTCGATATGTTTTTCAGGGTGCCTGCAGGTAATTTACATGACGTGAAAGGCTTTGGTTTGGGACTTGCTTACGTCAAACAGGTGGTGAAGCGTCACGAAGGTAAGATCAGTGTTGAAAGTGAATTGGGGAAGGGAAGCACTTTTACGATCCGATTACCATATTAGCATAAACTATGCTATCTTCGATAGGACGATAGCATAGCAAAAAAAATATTGAACGATAGAATTATGATTGATATTTTATACGTAGAAGATGAACCGAGCCTAGCCATGATTGTGGCGGACAGTTTGGAAGCGAATGGTTTCCGGGTCGTACATTGCAGTAATGGCGATGAGGCGTTAGCTTCTTTTAATAATGCTAGACCAGATATTATGGTGGTCGATGTAATGATGCCTGTTATGGATGGCTTTACCTTGGCCACAAAAATCCGGGAAATGGACACTTTGCTTCCCATTATCTTCTTGACAGCCAAAGTACAGACCGAAGATGTGGTACGGGGATTTCGTCTCGGGGGCGATGATTATGTCAAAAAACCTTTTAAAATAGAGGAGTTGATCGTCCGAATAGAGTCGTTGTTAAAGAATAGTCCGAAGATGCTGTTTGGACAAAAACTAATGATCGGGGATTATATGCTGGACAGCCTGAAACACCAGCTGATCTATCAGGGAGAAGCGCTGAAACTGTCATTTCGTGAAAGTGAACTCCTCCGTAAGCTGTACGAACAAAAAGATAAGGTGATCCCCAGAGAAGAGATTATGCGGGCTTATTGGAGCCATGATAAGTACTTCACGGGGCGTAGCCTGGACGTGTTTATTAGCCGTATCCGAAAATATTTAAGCCAGGACCCAAGAATCAAAATTACCAATGTCCGTGGTGTCGGATATATGCTGACAGTGGATTGAAAATAGTGTTCCACGTGGAGATTTTTAATCCTTTCGTTCCCGGTTTGCCTTTCCGCCCATACCCCTTATATGATACGTAAAGCTTAAGATTGCATAACGGGTAATGGCATTGGACGCTGATACGCGTACCCAAAGGTCATTGACCTGTTGATTGATGTTTTTATTATCGTTGAAAATATCAAAAACAGTCAGATTGATCTCAGCATTTCTCCTTTTGAATAATTTCTTGCCGACAGAAACATTCCACAGCAAACTTGTGGTGCTCGGTGCGTTGAGGATGCTGCCATTGTATAGGTAATTGAAAGTCGAATTTAAGGTCCAGCTTTTCAACAATGTCAATGCAATGGAGTTGCCGATGGTGTGTTTATAAACGGAATAGTTGGATTTCTCCGTTGCGGAGTTTTTTGAATAGGATAAATTTCCGTTGTAATCCAGTCCAATGATGACATCTTTGCTGAAAGCCGTATTCACCCCGACACGTTGATTTATCCCATATGTTTTTGCATTTACCTTCTGCAGATTTAACAATGTATAATTCTGATTGAAATATACATTGTTGTTGAGGTTGATATTCAGTTTTAATGGTTCAATACGATAGCCGAAACTATTATGCCACTTCAGGTTGTATACTCCGTCAAAGTTTTCAGGTCTGCTATACTGGCCTCCCGGTCCGAGTATGATATCCTCAGCGATGGCAAATGCTGAATCTGTCGTAAAGATGGTTGTTGAAATCTTATTCTGAATAAAATCTGCCGTAAAATCTGATGTAAAGCTTCTACCGGAAGCTTTGTTGACAGATCTAAACTGCATGACCAAGTTATGGTCATATTCCTGCTTCAGGTTAGGGTTGCCCGAACTGATACGCAGTGGATTTTGGTTATCAATAAAATCTTGCAGCTGTTCAATAGCCGGTGTATTGGTTTTGGCGTTATAGCGTACCTCTATACGGGTTTCTTTGTCGAAATTGTACTGGAAATTTAAGTTGGGCAACAGGCTGTTAAAATAGCTCTTTGTTTTCAATATGTTCGGAAATAGTTTGTCGTTTACTTGATTTGCTGTCTGATAGTCCATTCCAATTTGAAACCGTATGCTATCTTTTTTATTGAATAAATAAGAAAGCCCGGCACTGTGGTATACAAAGTCATTACGGAATTCATTTGACAGGCGGTTTTTTAATTCCCCTAACTGTTCGGTTTCCGCAAGGAATTCGTAGGTTTTTCGGTCAGAATATCGTGCGGTATTCCGGAAAGTATAATTTCCCTGCAAACGTGCGTATTTATTCAGCCTTTCGGTATAGGCAATTTTTGTACGAAAGCCATTGTTGTCGCCATTTGAATAATTTCGGTTATCAACGGTATCAATACGCTGAGGCAGGCCATCCCGATAATAGGAGTTAAGGGCATAATTGGCAGCATGGCTTTTGTTTGTGCTGAAAGAACCATTGAAATTGACGCTGACCGTACGGCCGGGTTTGTTCAGTCTACGCATATAAGTCAGGTCACCGCCCCAGTTAAAGTTCTCACCGAAGCTTTTATTGTTGCGATTTGATCTATTAAGCGTGTCCTGCAAATTTAACAGTGTATTGCCGATGGAACCACCACGCCTATCGTTGTTCTGGTAGGAGAAATTAGGCTGTATATCCAACTTTTGGATAGAATCTATTTTCCAGTTTGCACGCAGGGAAAGGGCATGATTGTTTGTATAGGTACTGCCGAACTGCTGTTGACTGTTGATTTGATTGGCTCTGTTGCCTGCGGTATATTCTGTTTTGCTTTGGCTGACCGTATTATTGTCCGTATAGTTGTAGGTGTAATTGGCATTGAAATCCATCCGGTCTGCCAAAAAGCGGTCGAGATAATTAAATCCGGCATTGAACCGTGTTGTAACCCCCTGTCCGGTACGGCCGCGCGTATTGCCACGGGGTGCAAAGCCATTGGGTTGGTTGACGTTATTGGTGTTGATATCTATGGAGTACTGACGCTTTGGATTCATTTTGGTGACTTGAGTATTCACCGCGTATTTATTGTCCGGACCGGCTCCGCCGCTGATCTTGCCAAAGTAGGATTTCCTTTTGTCCGGCTTGGTCACAATATTGATCACTTTCATCCGTTTGCCGTCGTCAAATCCGCTGAATTTCGCCTGCTCGGTCTTGTCATCAATGAGCTGAACTTTGGCAATGACATCGGCAGGTAAGTTTTTTAGCGCAACTTTTGGATCAGTACTGAAGAATTCACGGCCATCAATTATAATCTTGTTTACGGCTTCTCCCTGCGCCTTGACATTACCGTCTTCATCAATTTCTACACCCGGTATCTGTTTTACCAGCTCGTCGGCATCTGCAAAATCAGGAGTAACATATTTTTTGGCATCAAACTCCAGTGTATCGCCCCGTACCTGTATGCTCGTCGGCGAGATGCTGATTTCGTCCAGTATGATCTCCGAGCCGTTGAGCTTAAAATTGATGTCTACGGTTTTGCCCGTTAATTTAATTTTTCGGATGTCTGCCGAATAGCCCATTGGCTGTACCGACACGAGATAATCCCCATCGGGAAGAGCTGTGCTGATAAACTTGCCCAAAATATCTGTAGGTGTCTGTAGTTTGCTGGAATCCTTTAGTGCGATGATGGTAACGCTGGCACCTGAAATAGGTTTGGAATTGTTGTTGTCCGTGAGTTTACCGGATATATACTGCTGGGCAAGCACATTCGTCTTTAACAGCGGTAAGCTAAGCGAAAGGATAACAATGATCCAGGTCTTGATTTTCATTGGTTGAGGATGTCTGCGTCTTTTTAATGCGCTGTTATTGGTCGTAAATTTTTATTTGTCAAATTTATGCGACTATTTGATACGAATTACTATCATTTTAGTTACAATAATCCTAACTGAACGGAAAGATTAGATATATTTGCAGTAGAATTAAAGATCAACTGAACGACATAGTATATGAAAGAGAGTGTTTTGAGTAGAAAAGAGCGTATTATGAAAGAAGCGTTGCTGCTTTTTTCAGAACAAGGCTATACCAATACCTCTACCAAAACAATAGCGCAGAACGCTGGGGTTTCCGAGGCTTTGATATTCAAACATTTTGGTAATAAGGACGCGCTGTTGGTTTATTTGATTAAATCAGGCTACCGTAAAGTCCTCACGCATCACCGTGGAATGATGACTTACCGTGAACCTAAAGAGTTCCTTCGGACAATGATCAATCTACCCAATAAATTGGTTACCGCCGAACCCCTATTCTGGAAGTTACAGGAGCGCCTGTCGCACCATCCCTTTTCCAAACAGCAGCACGAACAGTTCATGAAACCAGTGCAACCTATTATTCATCGTGCCTTTCAAGATCTGAACTATGAAAATCCAGACCTTGAAACTCAATTTCTCTTGTTGATAATCGATAAGCTGTGGAAAAAGGAAGCAATCGGTGAATTGGAAAATGTGATGGAACTGACGCTTTTTCTGGAGAAAAAGTATAATTTGATTTAGTATTCAGTATGGAGTAACTGAAACCCAGCACCACATGTGCGTTCCGATGAACCATCAATATTAGAATAAAGCGAACATTATTAATTTCCATTGTTGCGAGTGAAATGCATCTTTATGCGTGTTTATATAAAATTGTTGCAAAAACAATTTCATATTATCCAAAATAATAGCGTTATTAGTGATCTATTTAAGACATTATAGAAACTAATTTATGTTCAAAAAATTCAGTCTGGGCCTATTGGCATTGGCCGGTGCGCTCTCCATTACGAAAGCACAGGACAAGAAAGATTTTGTAAAATACATCAATTCCCAGCACGATTGGGTGGATGCGGTATTTAATACACTGACGCCAAAGGAGAAAGTAGCGCAGTTGTTCCTCGTGCGGGCACATACCAATCTTGGCCAAAAATATATTGATTCCGTGGCACAGGTTATTCAGGACGAACATTTGGGGGGGCTTGTTGTTTTTCAGGGTGGTCCCGTACGTCATGTGGACATGTTCAATCGCTACCAATCCCTTTCTAAAGTGCCCTTGATGATGACTTTTGATGGCGAATGGGGGCTGGGTATGCGGATGCCGGATTCTACCTTATCTTTCCCTTACCAGATGACGCTTGGTGCCGTGCAGGACAATCAATTGATCTACCGCATGGGACGGGAGGTTGCACAGGACTTTCACCGCATCGGTATGCATTTTAATTTTGCTCCGGATGTGGACATCAATAACAATCCTAAAAATCCGGTCATCGGGATTCGCTCTTTCGGCGATAATAAATATAATGTCGCCCAAAAAGCAAAAGCATATATGGACGGTATGGTGGATGGTGGTATATTGGCTTCCATCAAACACTTCCCAGGACATGGTGATACCGATGTCGATTCACACTATGACCTTCCCCAGCTTCCTTTTGATAAAAAGAGATTGGATACGCTGGAACTGTATCCTTTCAAAGAACTTATTAAAGCAGGTGCTCCGGCCGTTATGGTTGCGCATATGAATATCCCGATCCTGGATGACACACCAAATATGCCATCTTCCATTTCTAAAAAAGTCGTCACCGACTTATTACGGAACGAACTGGGCTTTAAAGGCTTGACCGTCACTGATGCCATGGATATGAAAGGTGTCAAAAAATTCTTTCCGAACGGTGAGGCGGATGTACAGGCCATCATTGCCGGACATGACCTCCTTGAGGTTTCCGAAAATAGTAAACGGGCCATTGATCTTATTCTTAAGGCGATCGAAGAAGGCCGTATCTCACAGGCGGATATTGATGCGCGCGTGAAAAGGGTGTTGGCTGCCAAACTATGGTTGGGATTGGATAAATATCGGGCTACCCCACAACAGAATCTGTATGCCGATTTGCACCGTGCATCTGCGGTACAATTGATTGACGAACTTTCAAGGGCTGCCATTACGGCGCTCAACTCGACAGAGAAATTGAAATCCTTTAAAAAAGAACTGCCTACAGCAATTATCAATATCGGTATTTCTACCAATCAAACATTCCAAGATCAACTTGCAGCTGCGCTGACAAACGAAACGCAATATTTTGTACCGGACAGCTTGAGTAAAGATGATAAGAAACGTCTTGTAAAAGAGATCAAGAAAAACAAACAATTCATTATCGCAGTACACGATACGCGACTACGTCCGCGCCCTACCATACAGTTGAATGAAAATGTGCAGGACCTGATGAAGAAGTTTGCGAAAAAATCCATTTTGACGCTATTTACAAACGTATATGCCTTAGATGGTGTTGAAGCTTCGAAGAAAGCAAAGACAATTTTATTGGCTTACCAAAATGATGCTTTTATGCAGAAGGCTGCTGCCGAAACACTGTTGGGACAGAATACCCCGAAAGGAAAACTGCCCGTTACCATCAACAAAAAATTCAAATACGGACAGGGCAAATAGCATTGCTTTAAAATCATACTAAAATAAAAGAACCCTCCTGAATCGCTGAGCCAACAACAGCTGTGCAATTCGGGAGGGTTCCTCTTTTACTCCTCTTCTGTTCAATGCATCGCTCGACCTGTCCCTACGTATCTTCATTTGCCTCCCTGCTATCCGAAGGGCGGCTCTCATTTTTCATCCGGTCTATTGCTGTGACGACATACTTGTACTGTTGATGTTGTTTGATGTCATTGTCTGTATACTGAAGTTTATCGGCATCGTAAGTGATAAAAATGATTTTTCCGGGATCCTTGATATTGACGCGTTCATCTACTGCAAAGCGATAAACAACATAACCATAGGCAGATTCACCATCGCTCGCCGCATCCGGTTTCTGCCAAAAGAGCGTGTTCATTTTCCCATTGCCGGACGATTTTACCAGCAAGCCAAAAGGGGCATTTGGCGGAATGCTATCCAACCAGGGCATTGTCGGTGGTAGAGCAGGAGTACGGTAAAGGTCATTACGCATGGAATCTTGCAGTCCGACCAGGTTGTCGGTGAGTGATTTGGAACTGAAATATATACTTCCTTCGACATCATGTTCTTCGCGCAGGTGACGTACCTGTCTCGGAATCTGGCTTTTGTCTGTCCACCCGATCTTATTTTCCGTTACCCTGTAAGCACCGTGCCCGACATAAAAATGCCGCCCATAGGTATGCCGTTGCCACCAGGACACCAATATTTCATAAGCCGCGGCACGATTTTTAAAAGGAAAGTAGATCTGCGGATTGATGTAATCGATCCAGCCTTCCTGCATCCATTTTACACCGTCCGCATAAAGTTCGCGATAAGCACTTAAACCACGGGTTTCCGAACCGATGCTATTGTTTTCCTTATTGTCCCATACACCGCATGGGCTGATGCCATATTTAACATAAGGCTTTATTTTTTTGATCGCAATACCAAGGTCGCGCACAAGCATGTTCACATTATTGCGTCGCCAGTCTTCAATATTTTCAATCCCATTATTGTATTGGGCGAAAGTCAGCTGATCCGGTACGGATGTATTGCGACTGTCCGGATAAGGATAAAAATAGTCGTCAAAATGGATACCATCAACATCGTAATTTTTAACAACGTCCATGATGACATCAATAATATATCTGCGGACAACCGGTAGCCCCGGATTGAAAAGCTTTTTTCCAGCATAGGTAAAGAACCATTCGGGATGACGTTTGGTAATATGGTCATCGGAGAAGTGTGCAGGATTCAATGTTGTCGAAGCACGATAAGGATTGAACCAGGCATGTAATTCCATTCCTCTTTTGTGTGCTTCCTCAATTGCAAATTGTAAAGGGTCATAGAACGGGGTCGGCGCCTGCCCTTGTTTTCCGGTTAAATAGCGGCTCCAGGGTTCCCTGCTTTTTGCATAGAAGGCGTCTGCCGCAGGCCGTACCTGCAGGATGATGGCATTTAAGCCAGCGCTTCGATGCTGGTCAAGCAGGTCGATAAATTCCTGCTTTTGCAATGCTACATTGTTACTGGCCTTGACAGAAGGCCAGTCTATGTTACCGATGGTAGCTACCCATACACCACGAAACTCCCGTTTAGGTAGCTGTTGGGAATATGTTCTGATCGAAAATAAACAGATAAAAAAGGCAAAAAAAGAATATAAATATGTTTTTCCCGTCATGCTATAAATTGTAGCCAACAAAGATAGGGAAGCATTTCTTACTTTTTCGCTAAAAAATGTAAGATGTTTGTTGGATACTTGTTAAAAGAATGTCAGCTTGGTTTTCAAAATGATAATAATGTAAATACAGGTGACATTGTACGGTTATTTGTGCTAATTTAGATGCGGTTTTCACAAAAGCTATGAAAAACGAGCTAACCGCAACAATTGAGATTATGAGCAAAGAACAAATATCCGTTTTTGATATGTTTAAGATTGGTATCGGGCCATCCAGTTCGCATACCCTGGGGCCTTGGCGTGCCGCCCAACAATTTACCCATGTCCTGCAGGCAAAAGGTGTATTGAATGAGGTGGAGCAGGTCAAGATTTTGCTTTATGGATCTTTGGCCAAAACCGGTGCTGGCCACGGTACGGATATTGCTGTTCTGCTTGGCTTGAGCGGAGACGACCCCGTTACCTTCGATGTTGACCATGTGACACCAAAGGTGGCCCATATCAAAAGCGTAGGCCAGCTGGAAGTGGCCGGTAAACGTACCGTTCCGTTCTCCTATCAGGAGGATCTCCTTTTCCTGTACACCGAGAGTCTGCCCTTCCATCCGAATGCCGTTACATTTCAGGCCTTTCTGTCAGGTGGTAAGGCCATTACCGAGACCTATTATTCCATAGGGGGCGGTTTTGTCGTTCAGGAAAATGATACCGAGAGTGTTCTGTCCGAAGTAGATCTTCCCTTTCCGGTAGATACTGCACAGGAACTGCTGCACTGGACGATGAAAACAGGGCTTAAAATATCGGAACTCGTTCTAGAAAATGAATGCGCTTGGCGTGAGGAAAATGAAACAGTTGCTGGTGTACTGAATATTTATAAGACGATCTATGAATGTATCTACCGGGGCTGTCACACTGGAGGTACGTTACCGGGAGGCTTGAACGTAGAGCGCCGGGCAGCGAAACTAAATAAAAAATTGATGCAGGGGCGGAGCTATCAGGATTATGAGTCATGGGTGATGGCGATTCGTGAAGGCGGACAGAATTTTCAATATATCCTGGATTGGGTGAGTTGTTTTGCCCTCGCCGTCAATGAAGAAAATGCCTCTTTCGGCCGTGTCGTTACAGCGCCTACCAATGGTGCTTCAGGAGTTATACCGGCCGTTTTGCAGTATTTTATTACCTTCCATGACGGCATGCGGGAAAATAAAATCGTTCAGTTTATTCTAACCGCTTCGGAGATCGGATCCATCTTTAAAAAGAATGCGACAATTTCGGCGGCCATGGGTGGCTGTCAAGCAGAGATTGGCGTATCCTCAGCCATGGCCGCCGGTGCTTTAACCGAGGTATTGGGTGGATCACAACGTCAGGTACTGATGGCGGCAGAAATTGCGATGGAGCACCACCTCGGATTGACCTGCGATCCGATCGGCGGGCTGGTACAGATCCCCTGTATCGAGCGGAATACGATGGGAGCGATAAAAGCCATTACTGCGGCTCAGCTAGCGCTGCAATCCAATCCTGATAAGGCCAAAGTAAGCTTGGATACCGTTGTTAAAACCATGTGGGAAACAGCATTGGATATGAATGCCAAATATAAAGAAACGGCAGACGGAGGCCTGGCAGTCAATATTCCATTGAGTTTGCCGGAATGTTAAGGTCTTACTGCGTGTTTTTGTTTTTCGTATCTTTGACGCAGTGAACAAAAATACCCTCATAAATTAGTATACGCGAATGAAATACTGTGCGATAGCCTCCGGTAGTAATGGAAACTGTTACTATATAGCCAAAGATGATTCGGCCATCTTGATAGATGCCGGTATCAACAGCAAGCATATTCACCTCCGGATGTATAATCTGGGTATTATTCCTACCCAGATCAAGGCAATTTTCATCACACACGAGCATTCAGATCATATTCGCGGATTATCTGTTTTCGCTAAAAAGTACAATTTACCCGTGTATATCACAAGAGGGAGTTATGACGGATCTCGCCTGCATTTACCTTCCCATCTGGTTCATATCATCGCGCCAAATGAAGAAGTTGAAATCGGTGGCCTCAAGATTTATGGAATTCCCAAATACCATGATGCAAAAGAACCCTGTAGTTTCCTTGTTTCGGATGGTGTTCATAATATTGGTGTATTGACGGATATTGGAAGACCCTGCGAAAACGTACAGCAAGTGATTCAGCATTCAGATATCCTCCTGTTGGAGTCCAATTATGATGAGGATATGCTTCGTACCGGGCGATATTCCTATTTTTTGAAAAATAGAATCAGCAGCGGATGGGGGCACCTCTCCAATCGCGTTGCCGTCGAACTGTTCAACCAATATAGGACAGATCGCCTCAAACATTTAATTTTAACACACCTCTCTGGTGAAAATAATACGGTTGACCTTGTTCATGCAACATTCGAGCCTCATTGTGAGCATATCAAGCTTCATGTGGCCACGCGCTATCAGGAAACAGAATTATTTGATATTGCCCATATCAACAGTGTGGAGGGCGCCCTTTCTTAGCCTCCCCAATGCCGGGCATTAGACAAAACCCAGGCTGCTCTTCTTCCAATACCGATTTGTATAAATGGACCTGTCATCTGTCAGTAAGGCTGAATGACAAGCGCAGGACACGATGTGTTGCTTTTTTGTGGTTTCAATGGGCCGGGCCGGCGATACCTCGGAAGGGAAATCCAGTACAATCTGCGAAAAATGTAAAATATCCTTGATATCCAAAGAATTCCTTTTATATTTGCTCTGTTTTTAATCAGTCTAAATAGTTTTAAAGCTATGGTCAGATTGATAGCGGAGCAAATACCATGTAATAGACGGCAATCTATTACATGGCAAAAATCTACAGACAGCGGCAACTGTCTATAGGTGGCCGGAGCAGTTAACTGCTTCAGTTGCTTCCGATAAAGGACATGGAAGGACTTGCAAGATAGCGAATTTTAATGATTTTATTCGTTTGACGCTCGTTTTTGACGAGTAGAAGCTTTCCTGATAAGTTGCAGAACTATACGCATCAATCAACATATTATGAAAATTTTAGTTTCGCTTTTTACATTTCTTGCAGTATTGTTTTACTGTAACAGCAGCTATGCGCACGCACTTTGGATAGAATCAGCGCCCTATGGTGCAGTTAACCAATCCCATGAAATCAAGGTCTATTATGGTGAATATGTAACCAATGAAAGAGATCTCATTGAAAAATGGTATTCGGACGTGAAGGATTTTACCCTGTTATTGCATGCGCCCGGAAAGGCACCTGTGCAGGTACAACTGACCAATAAAGGAGATCATTTTAGCGGTTCATTCCAACCGGCCGAACAAGGAACCTACTTTTTATCTGTCGTAAAGGCCCCAAAAGACCTGGGTGGGCAGACGAAATATGAGTTTTCGTCATTAGTACCCGTTGTCGTTGGCAAATCAGGCAAATTGGACTATAGCGCGATAAAAAATCCGCTTCAGGTTGAGCTACAGAACTCAGCCAATGCAAAAAAAGGTGCCAGTCTGCAGGCGAAGGTTACCAGCGAAGGAAAAGTCGTTCCCCATGCCAAAGTATCTGTTTTTTCATCCACAGGTTGGGGAAAAGAATTTGTAGCCGATGTCAATGGTGTGGTAACATTCGATGCGCTATGGTCAGGAGCCTATGTGCTTGAAGCAAGTACTTTTGTTGAAAAAGCCGGTGAGCACGGCGGGAAGCCTTACGCTTCGTCTTGGCAGGGAAGCACAACATTTTTTGAAGTAAAATAAATCGTTGATACCTACAACTTGGATGGATTCATTCTAAATCCCACATTTAAATGAATCCATCCTTTATTACATATCTACTATTGAAACACAAATGAATAAAACTTTATCTTTTTTGGCGATTCCGATGATCAGTTCAATTTTTTCGATGGCTCAGGCCCAGAGCAACTTGAAGATTGAAGGGACCCTTGTAAATGAAAAATCCGAACCTATTTCTGGCGCAACAATTAAACTATCGCCTACAGGGGTGACCACCAGTACAGACGCTGAGGGGCGCTTTGTATTTTATAAACTTACACCGAATACCTATTCGATTGAAATCAAAGCATTTGGTTACAACAAGCATAATTTAAAGGCAATTTTAACAGATCAGAATAATCATTTGGGCGAGATCAAGCTCAGTGACCAATCGGAGTCCATCGATGAAGTTGCCGTTTACGGGAAATACTATCAAAACTATAAATTCGACAGCATATCTGGATCTTTGCGTCTCAAAACGCCGATTTTGGAACTGCCACAAAATATTCAGGTCATTTCTTCGGATCTGATGGCGGATCAGCAGGTTTTTGACATTGTTGATGGTATCACCCGTAATATCAGTGGAGCAACACGTCAGGGGCATTGGGATAATCAGTATGCCAATATCCGTATGCGCGGATCCAAGATCCCAGCCTTCCGTAATGGTATGAATATCGAAGCATCCTGGGGTCCTACAGCGGAGGATGCATCCATGATCGAGCGTATCGAGTTTGTCAAAGGACCGGCCGGTTTTATGTTGGCCAGTGGTGAACCGGGAGGTTTCTACAATGTGGTCACTAAGAAACCCACAGGCCATACCAAAGGTTCGGTTACACTCAATACCGGAAGTTTTGATCTGTACCGTGGAGCCGTGGATTTGGACGGTCGGATTACCAAAAGCAATAAGTTGCTTTACCGCCTGAATGTAGCGGGCCAGAAAAAAAAGTTCTTTACCAAATACAATAATAGCAATCGTCTTGTCATCGCTCCGGTATTGACCTATAATATCGATTCGCTGACTGCAGTCACAGCTGAATATACCTTTCAGGGATCTTCTTACTTAAGCAATGGAAATTATACCTTTTCACCAAAGGGTTTTGCTGATCCGGGGATTGCCAATGACTTTTTCTATGGTGATCCGGGTATGGAACCGGGCAAGCTGAGGGATCATAGTGCCTATCTCTATTTTGATCGAAAACTTAGCCAAAAGTGGAAATTCCATGCCCAAGCTGCTTATTTCAATTTTGATATGAAAGCGACCAGCACCTGGTTGAATTATATGACAGCCAATGGGGATATGCCACGATACTATAGCACCGCAGACGAGCATGGCGAGAATAAATTTGGGCAGCTCTCTTTTAATGGTGAAGAACGAACTGGTGGTATTAGACATCGGATTTTAGCCGGTGTGGATTATGGCAATAAGAAATTCTGGGGAGATTTTAGCTCTCTATTGGATTCAATTCCTTCAGATCCACTCAATGTTTATAATCCCGTTTACGGTATTCCGGAATCTGTCTTTCCAGAGGTTGACCGCACTTTAAATATTAAGGAAAGAGCGAAAAGTCAAGACTATGTAACCAGTTCGTCTTATGTATCTTTCTATGTACACGATGAGATGGCATTTCTCGACGATCGACTGAAACTATCATTAGGTCTACGTTACACTTCGTCCAATGTTGTCTCTAAAACAAATGCAGATCCTGCAAAGGACAAGGTATGGAGTCCAAGAGTGGGTGTAAATTATTTAATAGATCCATCCATGAGCGTATATGCTTTGTTTGACCAGTCCTTTGTGCCTGTCTCGGGGCTAGATTGGCAAGGAAATGCACTGAAACCTGTTCGTGGAAATAATTTAGAGGCAGGGTTGAAGAAAGAATGGGGAGGAGGAAAGTGGATTTCTACATTGAGCGCTTATCAAATTAAAAGAAAGAATGCGCCAGTTGATGATTTTGACCATCCGAACCCGAATGGTGGTTTCTTCTTGATGCAGCTGGGTGAGACAACGACCAAAGGAATAGAGTTTGATATTACCGGGGAAATTGTCAAAGGATTAAATGTCAATGCAAATTATGCACTAACGGATTCAAAGATATCAGAGGATTCAAAAACCGAGAAAATAGGTAATATTACGCCTAATACGGCGAAGCACACCGCTAATGCATGGATATCCTATCGTTTGCAACAAGGGCCGTTGAAAGGTGTAGGCCTAATGGGTGGGATGCAGGGGATGTTTGGCCGTGCGATCGGATCGGCAACCAAAGTAAGCAATTTTAAAAATTACCTACGTACAGATGCGGGTATAAGCTATCAACGAAACCGATATAATATTTCCTTGATGATCAACAACCTGCTTGACAACCGTAAGCTAATGACTGCCGGATCAACAACCGCGAAAAATGCTAAAATTCCGGAAAGTGTTAACTATTATAGCTACATCGTAGAAGCAAGACGTAATTTCCGTTTAGGAATAACCTACAAATTTTAATTAAGCGATTTCTATATAAATCATTTATGCGATGTATAGCACACTTTTAATAACCATACTTATAGGAGCCTACCTCTTTTACAACAGCAGTAAGAAAGTGAAGTTTCAGCATAGACCGGAGTGGTTGAAAAAGCTTTGCGCACAGACTCAGTCTGTGCGTATCTTGAGGATTGGGTTGCTACTGTTACCATTTGTAGTCATCCTTTATGTACAGGGATTCGGGGCCGGATTCTTTGCTTTTTTTGCCTATGTCATGTGCATGATGAGCCTAGTGGTCTTATTGAATCCGTATCGTTATTTAACAGCCTACCATGTCCTCGGACTGTATGCTGTCAGTCTATGTATTGAATTTTTGATCTCTTAATTGATTGCTGTTATGCCTGCAAATAAAAAATACCTGAGTTCACCTTTTCAGCGATTTCTGAAGATAACAGCCGGATTCATCGGTGGGTACGTTGTTATGCTTTCCTTTCATGTGTTGCTGACAACTGTTTTTGAGAAAAAGGATGTTGTTATGACTGCCGGATTCACCGGTTATCTCCTTTGGGCAGTACTGATGCTCCTGGCCTTTCTCTCCAAAAGCGGATGGAAAATATGGGGAATTTATTTACTCTTGGCTTCGGTTTTTTCGTTGCCTTATTTGTTAAAGATGTAATCAGTCATGAACAACAGAAATTATAACATCTATTTTAATACCCATACCATCAGTGGTATTATCATCTGTGCACTGCTGTATGTGATATTTTTTGCAGGTTCATTTGCCTTTTTTAGAAACGAAATCGCGGCCTGGCAAAATAACGCGTCATACAAAACCTACCAGGAAAATTATCAAAGCTTTGACAAGCTGCTGGATTCGCTACAGGGGGAAACCAACCTCCATGGACGTGATATCAACTTCTATATGCACCGGGAGGGGACTTCTGCCTATATTGGTTACACGGCATCAAACGATACGGTCCTAAACAAGGAAAATTTGTCGAAGATAACACCTGAACAGAAGGCGGAAAAGAAGAAAGGCCGGAAACGTAGAGGGGGCGATGATGATTCGAAGAATTTCATGTATAATTTTGCTAATAAAACAGCAGGTGACTATACACAGAATTATGATATGGGCGAGTTTTTATTCCGCCTGCACTTTTTGGCACAGCTCAATCAGGTGCCTATCAGTGTGGGCATCGCGCCTTTTGGATATCTCGTTGCCGGTATTACAGCTTTTATCTTCTTGTTCGCATTGATAACAGGTTTGTTGTTGCACTGGGATAAGCTGGTTTCGAACTTTTTTGTTTTTAGACCATTTAGTAAGTGGAAGACCGTGTGGACGGATATGCACACTGCCCTGGGAGTGATCGGGTTTCCTTTTCAGTTTATTTTTGCCGTTACGGGAACATTTCTGATTGTCAACGCTGTTTTGCTTCTCCCTTTCAGCAAATTACTGTACAATGGAGAACAGCAAAAAATGTATCAGGATATCGGCGTAACTGCCCATGATAATTATCCGTATAGCTATAAACCCTTGCTGGCGGGTGTGAAAATTGCACCTTTCTTAGATCTAGCAAAGAAAAAATGGCCAGAAAGCGAGTTTAAACGTATTGTTGTAAAAAACTTTGCGGATTCGAATATGCATGTTATCATGGAACTCGAACCACATTTTAACCGAAGCTTTGCAGGATCGGGTATATTGACGGTGAAGGTCGCGGATAACAAAGTTGTTGAAGAGAAATCGCCATTAGCAGATACAAGCTATGGAGACTATGTCAGAAGTATTATCTACCGCCTGCATTATGGTGATTATGGTGGATACCCACTCAAAACCGTCTATTTTATTCTTGGTGTAATGGGCTGTCTGGTTATTATTTCCGGAATTCTGATCTGGTTGGTTGCCCGTGATAAAAACAATGTCATTCCAAGAAAACGTAAATTCAACTTTTGGGCAGCTAATATCTTTACGGCGATTTGTCTGACGATGCTCCCAGTTACGGCAATTACATTTATTGCCATTAAGATTAGTCCCAAAGTAGACCAGGATTTTATCTATCGGGTCTATTTTTATGCTTGGTTAGTTCTTTCGCTATATTACATCGTTCGTCGAAGTATAAGAAGAACAAATCGCGAAACTCTTTTGGTCGGAAGTATCCTGGCATTTATTGTCCCGATAGCCAATGGTTTGGTAACAGGTAATTGGCTTTGGAAGACTTTTGTGGATGGACAACGCGATTTATTTATTGTTGATTTCCTATGGTTGATGATCGGTGTCATCGGACTACTGGCTTTTTATAGGACAAAAAAATTCTTTCAGAAAATTCAGTAATTAGGATCCGTTACGCTCATCCGATGGGCAGGCGGTATACACATTTCGTAAGATAAAATATATGGCTAAAGGTTGCTTGAACAAAGCAGCCTTTAGCCATATATAAGGTACGGTTGAAGCACTCGTAAAGTACTTTTCGCTTTATACAATCTGCGAGTAAATGCAGTACTGGATAGGTAAGGCGTTTGCGTTGGTCTAGTGTCTCTTGTTCGATAGCTATTCGGACCTTGTTCGGTGATTCTTCGGGATTCCATTGCTATTGCTTCGGGACAGCGTTGGGATTGGTCTGACCGTTCTTCGACTCTTGTTTGCCTTGTTGCCGATGAATTACCGAAGCAGCCCCGACCAAATGTCGAAGCAGCCCCGAGGCGGCCCCGAAGCTGGTGCGAAGCATGTGCGGAACGTCCCCGAATGTTATTGGTGTTTGAACGGACTTGAGGGGACTTTAAGGGAGTCGAAGGGACTTTGTTGCGCTAAGTGGTCTTTGTTTTATGTGTTGTTAAAGGAGCTGTTGTTTAATTCATACGATTATTGTAGTTTTAAAGTATACCAATTTAACTTAGTAGTATGAAGAAATCTTCCGGCAAGGGTAAAAAAGAACGAAAGCGAGGGGAAGCTTATGTTCTAAGTGAAAACAGCAAGTTAACGGGCCTCGATTTTACGTACAACAGTAATCTTGCCAGTCGTTTGTATCAGATTTTAAAACCTATGCTGCGAGCCGCCTGTGAACGTACGACCTACCTCAGGTTACAGAATGCGCTTTATGCGGCGGTACGCAACGACCGTGAGCACGGACTCGGAAGCTTACGGCTTGGATATGGATCAGTACTACCCTTGAGGGGATTCCGGTACTCCAAGCGGGTCAGCTGGAGTAATTTCTTTATGAATCACCCAGTTGCACATTTTGATGAGACTCGGCAACAAATTCAGGTTCAGCTCCCTTTGGCGGGTCTCCGTAAATTTGATTTAATTCATGAAAGGCTAGCTAAAATTGACATAAAAATATATTGTGTGGTGATTCAACTAGATGATCGCAATACTATATTTTACCATGTGAGCAAAACCTTGGAGCTAAGAAAAGAAGATCACAAAGTGGACCGTGGCATTACTTTCACATTGGGGGACTGTAAGGATGCCGTCATTTTATGTCTGGGCACGGTAAGGTGTTGGCTGACGAGCCCTGATGGGAACGAAGAATTCATGTCCAATAATAGCACCCTGATGACCGGTGAAGTTTTCGATGCGATCCTGATCCGTGAGGGTAAGGAAACCATATTTCCTGAAGAAAAATCCGATAAATTGCCGCCGCCTATTTTACCGGGCGATGATGATGAGGTAGACTGGGATTAATAGCTTAGATAATGGCTTTAAAGAAACGTCCCAATCGCATCAGGTCATGGGCTGTTTTTTCATTCCAGTCAACGGCATAGTTCAGCCGGATACAGTTTTTAAACTGATCATGCTGGGTAAACATTCGGCCGGGGGCAAAGCTCAATTTTTGTTTCAGCGCGTAATCATAGAGTACCGTTGAATCAATTTTTGGATCCATTTCCAGCCAGAGAACAAAGCCACCTTCGGGTTGCGACATCTTTGTGTTTTCAGGAAAATGGGTCTCGATACTGTTTCTGAAGTTGATATAATTGCTATACAGCTTCTTTCTAAAGGTATTGAGGTGATGGTCATACCTTCCGATCTGCAGAAATTTGGCCACCGCTTCCTGATATATAGCGGGCTGTGAAATGGTCTGGACCAGTCGTTGTTTGAGAATCCTGTCTTTGTACTGTCCGGGTTCGACCCATCCGATCCGGAAACTTGGGGCCAATACCTTGGTAACAGATCCGCACCACATGACCAGGCCTTCTTCATCAAAGTATTTACAGGGTTTAGGTCTTGAGGTGCCGAAATATACATTCCCATAAAGGTCATCTTCGATCAATGGAATATGATGGAAAGCCAGGAGTTTGACAAGCTCTTTTTTATGTTCATCCGGCATCAGCGCACCCAAGGGGTTACTGAAATTGGAAACAAAACAGCATACATCGATTTTATGGATCACTTTTTTCAGGGCGTCCAGTTCAATACCCGTAATCGGATGTGTCGGGATCTCAATGGTTTTTAACCCCAGTACCTGAAATGCCTGAATAAAACCAAAATAGAGGGGGCTTTCCACAGCAATGGTATCTCCAGGCTTTGTGACTGCGCGGAGGCAGCTATAAATGGCATTCATGGCACCCGAAGTGATAATCAGGTCATCGTCGCTTATTTTTCCTTCCAGTACGAGCGACCATTTGGCAATCTCTTTACGTAAAGTCGGGCTACCCTGCACCTGTCCATACTGATCGCCGTAATCGTGCAGTTCGTGTACTGTCTCCAGGATACATTTATTGAGCTTCTGAATGGGGAGCAAAGAAGGGCTGGGCAGTCCCAAAGAGAATCGCGTAATTTCCTTATCCTCCAACGAGTGAAAAACTTTATCAATCAAAGCCGCGGGATCTTGCTTCTTTTCATCAATCTTAAACGTTGAGATGGAAGGGATAGACATCCGGCGCTGTCCGGCCAGGCTGACAAAAAAGCCAGATTTGGGGCGTGATTCGATCAGCGACCGGCTCTCAAGCTCCATATACGCGCTCTTTGCCGTATTTAAGCTCACATTATACAATTTTTGCGCACTACGAACGGAGGGGAGACGGTCGCCGTAGGCCAGAGAGCCATTTTTGATCTGGTTCTCTACGATGTTTGCAATTTTTTTATACAATTGTTGCTGCTCCATGCTTATGCTAATTTACTGTTTCCGTTTGGATTTACCCAATCATAGAAATGACGGATTCCCCTTTTTAACGATTCTTCACTACCAAACATGGTCAATAGTTGTTGTTCAAGATAAGTTTGTGCCCTGTGCTTAAATACGTTTGATAGCTCTTCGGGAACGTCGGCACCGTAGCAAATTTCAACAGTAAGATTATTGTCTTCAGAGACGGTAGCCAAGGAAAAGGCAGCTATTGACTCATTTTGAGCAAGCAGTAGGAAAGGCATGTGCAACAGACTTTTGTTTTTCACAGTATGCTGTACCTTTTTTAGTAAGGATAGATCAGAGAGGTTGACCTCTCTGATGGAATACGGTTGAAGTGTTGTAGTTGACATGGCAATAAATCTTTTTGCTAATTTAGGAAGGGTACAGGCTGTATTTAAGGTACAGAATCATATAGAAATTAGGGTACAGATGAGAAAGTAAAAAATATGGCGGGAAGTAGTGGTTTTTAATTTCCATTTAAGATATTTACAAGAGTTAATGATGTGTCTCAAGACCAGTAAATTATGACAGCCTATGCATAACTTGTTCCCGCTATTTATCGCCATGATCACGGCCATCGTGTTGCTCGAAATGCTGGCGACGAAACTTCGGGTAGCCTATCCCATTCTATTGGTTTTGGCGGGCTTGATCGTCAGCTTTATTCCAACATTACCCGTTGTTACGATTGATCCGGATGTTATTTTTCTGATTTTCCTTCCACCCTTATTATGTGAGGCTGCTTGGTCGATTTCGTTTAAGGAGATGAAGAAATGGTGGCGTATTATTGGAAGTTTTGCCTTTTTGGTGGTTTTCTTTACGGCACTTTCCGTTGCGGTGGTTGCCAGTCATTATATTCCGGGTTTCACACTCGCAATGGGCTTTTTACTGGGAGGGATTGTTTCTCCGCCGGATGCTGTCAGTACCGGGGCCATTATGAAGTTTGTGAAAGTTCCAAAATCTACTTCTGCGATCCTTGAGGGAGAGAGTCTGCTGAACGATGCCTCCTCTTTGATTATTGTTCGTTTTGCCCTCATTGCCGTGGGTATGGGACAGTTTGTATGGCAGGAAGCAGCGGTTTCATTTATCTGGATGTTGGTCGGTGGAGTTGGTATCGGTGTCCTGTTGGGGTGGTTTTTTATTCAGGCACATAAACGCTTACCGACAGATGCCCCTTCGGATATTGCGCTGACCTTGATCGAACCCTATTTTATGTACTGGATTGCCGAGCAATTTCACAGTTCTGGGGTGCTGGCTGTCGTTGCGGGAAGCCTCCTGATGTCCAACCAGCGGCTTAAATTTCTGAATAGTACCAGTCGTGTGCGGGGGCTGAGTGTCTGGGAGAGTTTTGTGTTTATCCTGAATGGCATAGTGTTTTTTATTATCGGTCTTGATCTCCCTGAGATTGTGGCAGGTTTGCGTGCGAACGGAACTTCACTACGGGAGGCTATCGGTTACGGTCTGTTGGTGACAGCAGTCCTTATCCTTGCCCGCGTGATCAGCGCCTATGCTGCGATGATTGCGACACTTATCTTCCGTCCAAGTGTGGCACCCAGGGTGCGGTCTTCAAAGCAACGTTTCTTTATGCCACTTCTATTGGGTTGGACTGGGATGCGGGGAGTAGTTTCCCTGGCCGCGGCGCTTTCCATTCCTTTGGTCATGAACGGTACTGTGATTCCACAGCGGCATCTGATTCTATTTATCACCTTTGTTGTCATTCTCTCTACCCTTTTGGTTCAGGGATTGACCTTACCCTATCTGATCAAGCGAACGAAGCTTTTTGATGCCGTGCTTGCCGAGACGCCCGAAGAGGTTGCCAAACAGCAGATGAAGCAAGGTTTAAAACAGCATGTCTATCAGTTTCTCAAGGATAAATATGAGCAAGAAGAACATAATCGGGTGGCAATGGAAAGGATTTTGAAGCATTGGGAGGAAAAAGTCAATGCTGCGGATGATTCGTGGATGAACGAGCGTACGAAAATGATTTTCATTGAATTGTTGGATGTGCAGCGTGAATATCTGGAAAAATTGAATAGCGAGTCGGAGATTGATGAGGACCTCATCCGTTCGCAGCTCTATCAAATTGACCTGGAGGAAGAGCGCTTGCGCATGATATAATGCCATGTCCATTTGTCTGGATAAATAATAATAGTTGTAGCCTTTTGGGCTAGGTACATAAGTTGAATTGCGATGAAAGTTATAATAACAGGGGCCACAGGGATGGTCGGAGAAGGTGTTTTACTGGAATGTCTTCAAAATGATAAGGTAGAGGCGGTACTGAGCATATCGCGTCGTACTGCTGACATACATCATCCAAAGTTAAAGGAGCTTTTGGTTAAAGATTTTACGAATCTTTCCGAAGTTGAAGCAGAGATCAGCGGCTATGATGCCTGTTTTTATTGCGCAGGTGTCAGTTCGGTTGGCATGAAGGAGGACAAATACCGCTATATCACCTATGATACGACATTGGCATTTGCAAAATCGCTTTTGAAGATCAATCCCGAAATCAGCTTTATCTACGTGTCCGGGGGGAGTACGGATAGTACCGAGCAGGGGAAGGTGATGTGGGCAAGAGTGAAGGGCAAGACGGAAAATGATCTGGCGAAATTGCCGTTTAAGAAGGAATACAATTTCCGGCCGGGCGGAATGACAACCGTTGCGGGACAGAAACATGCCAATCCTTTTTCATTTGTTGCCAAGATTATAAAATTCTTTGCCCCTTCGGCTGTGTTGTCCCTACATGAGGTGGGGCGGGCGATGATTCATGCTGTAGAGCGGGACGATGTAAAAAATATATTGGAAATCAAGGATATCAGGGCTTTGGCTTAGTGTATGGATAGACATAAGGTCTTTCGACCATTATTTCCATTTCCAGTTCAGTTCCTCTTGATAGGCGATATGAAGGCGTTGGCTAAGCGCTGCCAAGAAAGCTTTAAATTCGGCGATATCTTCGATCTGCTGTTTTGGAAAAAACAGTTGATCGGCCATTTTTAGTTTGATAAAAAAAGCGAAGGCCGTTTCAGTGATATATTCAAACTGGTCATATTGATATTTGGACTCCATTTGTGTGCTTTTGATCTGGAGATAATTATCTTCAAAGCTGATTGTGTGTAGAATGCCGATTCTATTCTGGAATTCGGGGCTTTTGACATATTTGGTGAAATAGCGCTTGTAGTATATCCCGAGATATTTAGGAAAGAACAGAAAGGCGATTATGCTGACTACGATAATCAGAATGGCCAGTTGACGTTCATAATAGAAAAATGGAATGGATAGTATCAGCATAAGCAGCATAAACATGAATCTTGATTTTTTGCGTGCTTTAATTATTTGGGGTGATTTGGACATGCTGAACAGTAATGCATCCAGTTGATCTTGCTCGGAAAGGGTTAGTTGAAGTTCTTTCATAAGGTAAATGTATTAAATTGGTGAGATAATCGGAATATTTCCGATTATCTGCAAATAATTTGACATGTCTTTTTAACAACTTACTATTTTTCCAAAGTAATCTTCCATCTCTTCGTTGTATTTTTCGATAAATAACTTTGTAAGTTCCGTAATCTTATAATAGCGGATCGACCTCCTTTATAATCGGCAGAAATTCATTAAAAAGGGGATCCCTATAGGTTGAGGTTTGTATATATAAAAGTCGTATTATGATCGCAAATAGATTTTGGAAATTTAGTCGTATATTTGAGTTAAGTGTTTAATTTTTATACGAATGACTACTATTACTGCTGAAATATCGAATAAGAAGGATGTCAAGGTGCTAAGGGAGATTCTTGATCGTTTTGGTATTAAATATCAAATTAATGAGGAGTCTGGGACAAATACTTTTTCTGCTGAACAAATAGCATCTTTTGAAAAATCTCAAAAGGAATTTTTAGATGGAAAATCTTCTGCGAGAGATTGGAAAGACATCAAAAAAAATCTAGATGGCCTATACGCTTAAACTTTTAAAGCGGGCTGAAGATGAACTACATCATTCATGTGAGTGGTATGATTCTCAAAAACGAGGATTGGCAAGACAGTTTCTCAAAGAACTGGATTTGCAGTTCAAATTTATTTTAAAAAATCCTGAACTATATCAAATTCAAGGCCAAGGAAATTTGAGGTTCTCACCTTTGAAGAAGTTTCCTTTTGTGATTATATATTGGTTTGATGAAGGTATGAAAATAATTTATGTTGTTTCTATATTTCATACCAGTAGAGAGCCGATAATATAAGGTTGGGATTAGTCACGAGCAAGCTTCCAGAGCTTGACTAAACGCAGTAAGAATTATGCTATTCACCAAAAGCATTACTTTTAGTGAATGGAGTGGTAGGATTTGGATTCCGATATTGATTAAATGTAGCCTGACGTACACAGGTATTTACTCTATTTTCTCGACCTGAATAGCACTTGCTATTTTCCCAAAGTAATCTTCCATCTCTTCGTTACATCTTTCGATAAACAGCTTTGTAAGTTGCTGTAATCTAATAATAGCGAATGGATCTCCTTTATAGTTGGCATTATACCTAAATTCCTGTTGGGCTTTGATAATTTCTTTAAAGAGTTTAACGTGGTCGCTGTTGTTCAGACAGAAGGTCGCGTGCGCTTCGGGAACAATTAACCGGCAGAGGTTCATTAAAAAAGGAAGACCTACAGATTGAGGTTTGTATTGAAGGATTGTACTGATAACACCGAGGCAGATTTGTTCTAAAGCCTGTGAGAGGGTGAAATATACTGCTTCGACACCACTAGGCCAGCCTTCTTCATAAGATAGATATAAGCAACGGGCGTTCTTGTAGCGACTGTCCCATTGCTTGCGTGCATACTCCAAGTCAAGTTGAGGAACAGCGATGCTGTCAGGTTTGATATTTTCAATTACTGCATTTTGAAACCAGATATCACCGACTTTCATTATGGATAGAAAGAAGGGATGACCTTTGGAAAGTTTTTTGATAAAGTGCGCTGTTTCTTCGGTGATGAAGGTCAGCGACACATTTTTCGGCAAGAGATCCATTGTCTGTTGTTGCAGGTTGGCAAGGTCAGTATTTAGGCTATCATACGCAATAAAGAGGTAGTAAGCATGCGTTATCTGATCTTCTTTATTATTTTGGAGCAGGCTATTGTACTTATGTTGATCCGAATAATAACCGAAGCAGGCAACTAAGGAAGGGGTGCAATATAACTCCAGCGTATTTAATATTAGATCGCGGTAGTTACTGTTACATTTATTTGTGTTGTAAATAACAATGTTATTTTTGGATTTTTCAGTCTCCTTGTGCTGAATTGCTTTCTTGCTAAGTTTTTCTCTGATTTCTTCGAATAAAAGATTGGAATAGTCGTAGATCCAGTTTAAGGCATTTATAGCGATTTGATAAGCTGTTTCTAATAGACTTTTGTCGATCGTATAATCTTGATTGTAACGATAACCAACATAGGCATCATCAATCTTTTCAAGTGCTTTTTTTTCCTCTTCGCTGTCTATCAATTTGGCCAATTTAGAATCAAAAGTTTTGAGATGGGCTATGGTACCTCTAAGTGAATGTGATTTTCTTTCATCGTTTAAGAGAAGCTTTTCTGCGGTTCTTAGCGATAGTTCAATAGCTTGATGGAGCATAAAGGCTGCATGTGCATTGTTGTTACTATCCAGGTAGAAAAAGTGTCCATCTATAAACGATCTGATTTTACTTTTCTCTTGGTCGATATATAATCTGGTTTTTTCGATAATCTCAGCTGGAGTATATTGGGGTAATACAAGTGGTATTTCTTGAGCAGGATTTTGGTAAATGCGATTTTCTGATTGATAAATAAGATAGGTACGGCCCAATCCTTGGTCGAGTTTCTTTTGTATCTCATGGGTGAAATGTATTTTGACGTATAGGTCTGGGTGATTCTTGATGATCTTGTTAATCGCGCTAAGAGGATCTATACATCGAATTGCTGTATTTGACAAGCGATTAATCTGAAGTATTTGGTATTTCTTGCCATCGTTGGTATAAGTCCATTGGTAGATTTCATCGACAGCAATAGCACGAAGGATTGCTTCGATGATTGGAGTGAGTTCTGTGTTCATAATCGATTGGTTTGGTGTTGTGGTTATTTTTGAAAATCAAATAAGTTAGTTACGATGCTCGACAAAATAATTGGGTGGATAAGATGTCCCTATATTCCTGTTTCTATTGTTTTTTTTGATTTAGAAGATCTATTTCGTCTGAGAAGGCCACTAAATAAGCGAGCTCTATTATTTTGATAATGGTTTGATAGATTCGTGTACTGTAATCTGCATAGTCTCCGGTATATCGATTTTTATCGAGTCCATAATTGATCCAATCATATAAGATCTCATCCCATTGTTGTTGACTATAGGTGTTAACAGTCGCTAATAACGATGATAATGGGTGCACCAATTCTTCGTCTGATATATAATAGAGTATGATCTCCTTGTTTTCATGCCTAACCAAAATTGATTGACATTCTGGCAATACGGAGATGGAGGGTTCTATATCCATTAAGCTAATGGGAGACTCTTCAAGCTTATTGAACAGCATTTCCAATAAAGAGTAAATGCAGGAATAGGTATAGAGGAGATTTGCTCCGGAGAATTTATGGTTTTTATTGTTTGCAGACCAGAATTCATTTTCGGTGATGACTGTCTGGTACCAATATCGAATATCTTCTTTCCAACCATTTAGGTCATCTCTATCAAAGAAGTTTTTGAGTGCTGAAATGGAGTAGGGGTGGGGAGCGAGCCATTCAGGCAAGATGATCCGTTCCTTTGGGCTCAATATTTCGTTTTCCAACATATCATCGGAGGGTTCCTCATTTGCCTCTATGCTGTCGTTCTGTTCCAAAGACGTATGGTCTTGGTTTTTCTCATTTTCAATCTCTTCTTGATTGTTTGTACTATTGTCCGGAAGCGATTTGTTCTCATATATTTTATGCAGTGATATAGCTAATCTTTGTAATAATTCTCTGGTCGCAAGGATTTCCTTACTTACACTTCCCAGAAATTCACCATTTCTATCGCCAATATTTATCCAAATTTCATCTAAGGTTTCGTACCATTGCCCTAATGATTGGTGTGAGAAAAATCGGCTGATCTCATCTTCTGGCGATTCAATATCATTTACACTAAGACATTCACCTGATACATAATTCCAGTAATCAGAATCACATTTAAAAAAGTCCAATGGATTTTTTAGCTTTTTCAAATGACATTTTTTAAAAATAACATAGGCTAATTCTACCAGTTCAATTAATTTTTTTGTGTTGTGGCCTGAATGAGAATGCGGACTGTTCATTTTTACATTTGAAGCAGCATTGATGAGTAGGTTTATATCCTTGACAAAATAGTGAACGTATGTTTCTTGTTCAAAGAATTCCTTGAGATATATCAGCGGATCTGCAATATACTCCTTGCTTAAATAGCGAAAATGTTTCGCTTTTAGTTTCTTTTGCGTATTTTTCATGCTAGGAATGTTTTTTGGTTAAATATTGTGTTTATAATTATCAATGGTAAAGCTAATTTAAGCACTAATTTTCGATAAAACAAATTTTATATTGATAATTATTGATTATGAGTTCTTTTTTAACGAGAATTAAGGTTATTGCTGATAGAGAGGGATTAAGTGTAACAGCATTTGAATCGGCTATTGGAGCCAGTAGAGGTGTGTTTACACGTGCATTGGCGAATAATACTGATGTTCAGGCTAAATGGCTTATTAGTATCGTCGAAAAATATCCTGAATATTCCTCTGAGTGGTTGTTAAAGGGGGAAGGTGAGATGCTTAAGCCTGTTTTAGCTCAGGAGGATGAAGAAACGTATCTAACACCTGAATTGGAAAGAATCACGAATGGGGAGATTAATACGTTAAGGCAATTGATTTCGTCACAAAATATCACTATTAAATCTCAGGAAAAGACAATTATATCATTGGAACGATTATTATTGTCGCTAGAGCGTGAGATTGAATCGCTGCGGAATAAATAGATGCTAACCGGACTTTTATTTTTTTTGAAGATGAAAGGCTGATTGATTATTATTTCCATGAGAATAAGTAGTTCAATCGCTTGGAATCAATAAACATCTGTGAATCTCGTCTTTTGCGGAGATAAACTCCTTCACAAATTGGAAGTTTGGTTTGCGGTTTGGTTTAAAATAATAGCGTCTTAAAAATAGAATAATTGTGAACGTAAAAGAACGTGTATTGCTGATCGCTGAAAAAAAGGGCATCAGTAAAACTGAATTTTTTAAAGATGTGGAGCTTTCCTATGCCAATTTTAAGGGCGGTCAGAAAAATACAGCACTCAGTTCGGATGCGATGATTGCGATATTGACCCGCCATCCGGATATAAGCCCTGCCTGGCTATTGCTGGGCGAAGGTAAAATGATGCGTACTGCGGGAGCCGTTAGCCCCGAACCGGAAATGGCGGCGACAAGTTCCGAAGGTTCGTCCGTTTCCAAACAATTGGTCGCCGCACTGGAGCAGACGATCAAAGCGCAGGAAAAGACTATTTCCGCTTTGGAGGGACAGGTGACATTACTGAGTCGGAAATAAAACCCAAAATAAGATCAACCCTTCGTTCGCGAAATAGCTGATTATAGCGATTTCATTGGCCTTCTTTTTGCCTATTTTTGCCAAGTATCGGAAGATGCTATTATTCGTCTAAAAGGTTGAGCTACGCTGCTCGCAGCGATGGTTTTCAATAGGTTTAGCCGACTTTGATGGATATCTGTATTGCTATTTAAAGAAATAAAGCTATATGTTTAGAAAAGTAGTACTCCTGTGCTGTATCCTATACAGTTGTTTTGTGAACCGAAGCATGGCGCAGCCTGCGGGTGAACGGCCTGTGTACACCTCCAAGTGGGGCTATCTCTATCAGGAGGCTGGAAAGAGCAATGATCCTTTGGGGGTATTTAGCACTGAAGCATCGATTTATCTGATCGACTCGACCAACATGCAGTATAAGGTGCAGGTCAGCAACGGTGATATTGGATTTATCGATCGACAACCACTGAAGAAATTCATGGACGGAAAAAAATCTGCTGACGAGCCCGTCAAATATTTCTATCGGGGCGTCGAAGGGTATCAGTGCCCGCACTATTATGTGCAGGTGTCCGAATTACGTGTCCGTAAAGCACCGTCAACGACAAGCACCGCTGTGCGCCGCGCACCGCTTAATGAGTTGCTGTGCATTGATTATGTGCCTTTATATACCGACGGCTGGGTGTATATCGGTGATCATTTTCATGAGAACCCTGAATATGTGCAATTGAAATTTTTAGGTTCCGCCCTCACTTACGATAAAGTACTGAAAGATTATTTGACGGTAAAAGGTAAGGATCAAGAAAAAGAACTGGTTCAGGTGGGAAGATTGCGGGAACTGGCCTGGCGGGAAGAGAAAAACTTAAAACAGGCCTTTTCCTTTTGGAAGGAATCTTATGCAGCCTATGGGGTGAATAATCCGAAAGTCGATATTGATTTTGAATTGCTGCTGGCCAGCAAGCTGGATAAAAAGCCGGATTTTGACACGTATGAAAAAAAGATGAGGGCGCTGAACCTGCATTTTATCTGGAAAGGGGTATCGCTCATGGACGGAGAGATCAAGGATGCGCAGATGAATCAACTAAAGATGCAACGTGTTGCAGAGATACCGGATATGCCCGAATGTGGCTGGGAACCGCGCTACTTTTATAAAACCCCCAATATGATCGTGGCATTTGAAGAGAATTACAAAAAGAAAGTTGTTGGAACGGTTTATAAGCTATATTTTACGGATGGTGAAATCTTGGTGATAGGCAATGAACGCATGGATGCCAATTACACTGAAAGGGATTTTATCAATCATTTTGGCGATATGGTCTCCGCAAATATGATCGAGGCACCCCATGTCTACCGTCTTCAGAATGGCGATGCAGGGCAGCTGATCATCACCTTCAAAGATGGTAAACTGTATAGCTACGATTGTATGTACTATTGTTAATCGCAGCATAGGGGACTAAAGAAATAAATGAACTACTAAAGGATTTCCTATGTTTAAGGATAACATAAACGCGCAAGGACCTGTATTTAGCAGGTCCTTGCGCGTTTATTGTTGTTTCTGATCTATATAATTGACATTTCAAAAAGTCTGGCGATGTGTCCGCGAAGTTTTTCCTTCACGTCATCCATATCGACTTCCTGACCAAGTTCCCGTTTCAATGAGGTCACGTCTTTATCGTCGATACCACAGGGGATAATATTGTTGAAATAGTCCAGATCTGTATTGACGTTAAAGGCAAAACCATGCATGGTGACCCAGCGTGAGGCGCGCACGCCCATCGCGCAGATCTTGCGGGCCGTGGGCTTGTCCGGTTCGATCCAGACGCCCGTAAACCCAGGATATCGTCCCGCTGAAACACCATAATCGGCACAGGTCAGGATAATGGCTTCTTCCAATGTCCTTAAATAAAGGTGAATATCGGTAAAGAAATTGTCGAGATCCAGAATCGGATAGCCTACAATTTGACCCGGTCCATGGTAGGTGATATCACCACCGCGGTTGATCTTATAGAACTTCGCTTCTTTTTCTTCCAGGCCTTTCTCATCCAGGAGCAGGTATTCTTCGTGCCCGCTTTTTCCTAAGGTGTAGACATGGGGGTGGGCTGTGAAGATCAGGTAGTTTGGTGTGTCTGTCGTCGTCGCGTTGACCCGATTGTCGTGTTTGATATCCAATACGCCCTTGAAGATGGACTCTTGTCTGTCCCAGGCTTCCTGATAATCTACAAGTCCCCAGTCTTGGAACTGCACCACTTTATTCATTGCTTATCTTTTTAAGAAGACGGATCGTCAGAAACGATCCGCCATCATGTTAGTCAAATTAATACAACAGATTGTTGTAAGGGTAACGTTCATTGTGCATCTTCACGATGATATCGTAAAGGGTTTGCTTGAATTCTTCGATATTAGTCTTGTTTGTTGCAGATAGGAAGATTGCCGGATCGGAATTTTTCGCCATCCATGAATTGCGGAAATCGTCCAAGGTAACCTCCACCTCTTCACCATCATGACCTTCTTCAACAGCCGGTTTGTACAGATCAATCTTGTTGAACACCGTAATAACGGGCTTATCCAGAGCTTTCAGATCTTTCAATGTTTCATTCACCGCCTGGATATGGTCTTCAAAGTTGGGATGTGAGATATCCACCACATGGATCAGCACATCTGCCTCTCTGACTTCATCCAAGGTAGATTTGAAACATTCCACCAGGTGATGCGGTAATTTGCGGATAAAACCTACCGTGTCGGATAACAAGAACGGAAGATTATCGATAACAACCTTGCGTACCGTTGTATCCAATGTTGCAAAGAGCTTATTCTCGATCAATACATCGGATTTGGAGATCATGTTCATGATCGTTGATTTACCGACGTTCGTATAACCCACCAATGCGACGCGGATCATCTCACCACGGTTTTTGCGCTGGGTCTCATTCTGCTTGTCGATCGCGCGTAGTCTTTCCTTGAACAATGAAATTTTGTCTAGGATAATCCGTCTATCGGTTTCGATCTGCGATTCACCGGGGCCACGCATACCGATACCCCCGCGCTGACGCTCCAAGTGGGTCCACAGGCGGGTCAATCGTGGTAATAGGTATTGCAGTTGTGCCAGTTCGACCTGGGTTTTTGCCTGTGCAGTTTTTGCATGTCGGGCAAAGATATCCAGGATCAGATTGGAACGGTCCAATATCTTGCGTTTGAGTTCTTTCTCGATGTTACGCAATTGGGATGGGGACAACTCGTCATCAAAGACAACAATGTCGATCTCTTCAGCTTCGACATAGGCTTTGATCTCTTCAAGTTTTCCGCTGCCGACAAATGTCGCTCTATCCGGAAAAGCTAATTTCTGTGTAAACATGCCTTTGGTCTCGCCACCGGCTGTCTGTACAAGAAATTCAAGTTCTTCCAGATATTCCTTTGCTTTTGCCTCAGTCACGCCCTGCGTGATGACACTGACCAAGACGGCTGTTTCGGGTTTTATTGCTGTATCGTGTATTTTAATTCTGGCCATTTTGTACTATTAAGTATATTAAGTGAAGTAGGTAGGTCACTAAGCCGCACGCTGCGATCTATTGCCTATATCTTGTTATACGTTCACTTTTAATTATTGTTTTGAAAAGGTAAATTTAAGAATTTATGCGTTTGTACACCAAACAAGATGGGCACCTAAATAGGACATAATTCTTCATTAACCAATAAGTCTCTTGTGATTTGCTTACCAGGGCAACTCAAAATAAGTAAGCGGTCAGTCGCCATCTTTTGCCTAGTAAAAGAAGGGGATATTTTCTATATCATGTTCATAATGATGCAAAAATAAATAATTTTGATTTTATATACAAGCGAATTGATGATAGATAGTCCATTAGCTGGCGGCGGTGATCTTTTTCTTGATTTTTATAAACAGGTTTCACTGGTAACGGCATATCTTCGAACTGATTTATCCTAGTTTGTTGAAGCGTTTTCGAACAGCATTGAATGGACTCCTGAATAAAACAAGTGATGGATGGGGTTTAAGCTTGTCAATGGCTGGACGATGATCAGGAGATTTTGTCCCAGGCAATGCCATCTGATTTCCGGGCCAAAAAGCTCCGGAGCAAGTAGTTTTTTTCGCTTTGCAGCATAGGGTCTTCTTTGAATATGGCAATGACGGTGTTTCTGCATTCGGTCAATAAGGCCTGGTCTGTCGCCAGATTGGCCATCTTAAGGTCGAGCACGCCGGACTGTTGTGTACCGGAAATGTCGCCTGGGCCACGTAGCTGTAAGTCAACTTCGGCAATCTCAAAACCATCATTGGTACGCACCATGGTGTCCAATCGGAGGCGCCCTTCTTTGCTGAGCTTATTGCCTGACATGAGTATACAGAAAGACTGTTCGGCTCCACGGCCCACACGGCCCCGCAATTGATGGAGCTGGGAGAGACCAAACCGTTCGGAGTTTTCAATGACCATGACGGAGGCATTAGGCACATTGACACCAACTTCAATCACGGTTGTTGCCACCATGATCTGTGTCTCGTGTTTCACAAAACGTTGCATCTCAAAATCCTTATCTTTCACAGGCATTTTGCCGTGTACAATACTGATCTTATACTGCGGAAGGGGGAATTCGCGCTGCAGATTCTCCAGGCCGGCCTCCAAATAGATCAGATCGAGTTTTTCACTTTCTTTGATCAGTGGATAGACGAGATAGACCTGTCTGCCTTTGGCGATTTCTTCACGCATAAAGCCAAACATCCGCAGGCGGGAGCTCTCAAAGAAATGGACGGTTTTAATAGGCTTACGTCCGGCCGGAAGCTCGTCGATCACCGAAATATCGAGGTCACCATACATGGTCATCGCCAGGGTCCGGGGAATGGGCGTAGCTGTCATCACCAGCATATGTGGCGGAATAATATTCTTGCGCCAGAGCTTCGCCCGTTGTTCCACACCAAAACGATGTTGTTCATCGATCACGACGAAGCCGAGATTTTTAAATTGTACCTTATCCTCAATGAGTGCATGGGTGCCGATCAGGATATCAAGTGTACCCTCTTCGAGGGCCTGATGGATCAACCGGCGTTCTTTGGTGCCAGTTGAACCGGTAAGCAGCTTGATGCTGACGAGATCATCGCCGACGAGCTGTTTGAGCCCCTGGTAGTGCTGTGTGGCCAAAATTTCTGTGGGTGCCATCATACAGGCCTGAAAACCATTGTCAACGGCGAGCAGCATGCTCATCAGGGCAACCACCGTTTTGCCAGAGCCTACATCGCCCTGTACCAGACGGTTCATCTGCGCACCGGTATTGGTATCGATACGGATTTCTTTAATGACGCGTTTCTGCGCCTCGGTCAATGGAAACGGAAGACGTTCGTTAAAAAAAGTATTAAACTTTTCGCCTACTTTGTTGAAGCGTTGCCCCCTGAATTTCTGTGTGTTCAGCTGCTTATTGTTGAGCAGTTTGAGCTGGATGAAAAACAGTTCTTCAAATTTGATCCGCTTGATCGCCTGATTCAATTCCTTTTGGTTGCTCGGGAAATGAATGGAGGCCAAAGCCTGCTGGTGAGAAACCAGTTGATGTTTTGCGATTATTTCCTGGGGGATCGTCTCAGCGATACTCCGAAACACGGCTTCCAATGCGGTCTGTTGCAGACGTTGGATGCCCTTGGTGTCCAGATTGAATTTTTTGAGTTTCTCCGTAGATGAATAGACCGGCTGTAGGCTCATATTGCCCGCTTGCTTGACCTGCGGATTGTAGAGGTCCATTTCGGGATGGGTAATGGACAGCTGGCCGTTGAATTCACTGGGCTTGCCATAGATAATATAGGCCGCACCTACTTTCAAAGACTTTTGGAGCCAAGGAATGGACTGGAACCAGACAAGTTCCATGGAACCCGTTTCATCTTTGAATGAGCCGACGAGACGCTTGGTCCTTTTCTCACCCACGAGCTGTAGGGAAACCAGCCGCCCCAAAACCTGTGCTGCCATCATATCGGGGTGCAGCTTCCGTATCTTGTGGAATTCTGTACGGTCGATGTAACGAAAGGGATATTGGGTCAACAAATCTCCAATGGTAAATACCTGTAACTCTTTTTTGAGCACATCTGCCTTTTGGGGACCTACACCTTTGAGGTATTCTATTGGGGTAATTAAACTTAATTCAGCCATTCTTCTCGAATGGCTAAAATACGAAAAATTTAATTTTTACGATTTATATACTTCTACAATAGGTTTTCCATCCTTGCATTGTACTGGTTTCGCCATATTTGGGCAGTCCCCCTGACACGTTGTTTTGTCGAGCCGGAGTTTGTTTTCCATTAAGCGGTTGTATATACCTATTTTTTCTACCATCTCTTTTGACCGGATGGTTTTGTGGACAGCTATACCTTCCATGCAACAGCCTGTACGTAAAAAATGGCTGGTCCAATCGTTTGGATTTGTACAGGTTACGTCTTTATAGAATTCTTGTAGCTCTTTATATCTTTTAGGTAGTTCGGCGTTGATTTCCTCGATGGAAAGATTATGCGCAAAACGCATTACGGCTTTTCCGTTATCACAGAGTTTTTCCAAGGGCGGGTTGGGGGGAAGAGGGTCTAATGTAGCAGCGTAAATACCCTCGCGTTGAGCCGCTTTCTGTTGTTGGCTCTCCAGACGATCCAGTTCTTGTAGCAGTTTTTCGAATTGGTTTTTCAGGGAAGAATGGACTAGATAATAGCTGGAGTGTTCTATAATTTCAAATTCATTGATATTTGTACACGAGACAGATTCGAGCAACGTGCTGATTTCCTGTGTTTTTTTATTGACTTGCTCAGACCAATATTCATACGATTTAGAACTGTCTTTAGAGCAGGCAAGGAACAGTATCAATCCAATAATCGGAAGGCTAAATATTATTTTTTTCATATTTGGTTAATTTAGGTTTGTAAAGTTTTCTGTTTTGAATTGGTTTATTCGTACTTGATCATGGCCTTTCCTTCCTGACAGATGACATCAAGTGGTTTTCGATAGGGAATGCAATTGATTCTTGGCGCCATCATGGGCTGGTATATTTCCATCAGCTTATTATAATCATTGATCATGTTCTGTAAAGTTGTCTTATCAACAGAACGGTGGTAGGGGATATGACTGGTGCCACATACAGTCTGAATATCTATGATTTTCCAATCCTCGGTATCGGTACATTCTTTTGGATTGGCCAGCGCAATAATCTTACTGTATTTTTCATTTGAGAGTACCTCCAGTTCTTTTTCGGTTTTTTCTTTATAGGGATTGTCCAGATGAGATTCGGATTTGCATACGACAAATAGCATCGTACAGGCGAGCAGGGAGGTAATACCCAGGACGGACAGATTTTTCATAATCGCATATTTGGTTTTTTGAATGAACGGGCAATCTGGAAGGAGCGCTACAGGGATAGATAAAAATTCTCATTAACGTGATTTTTTGGAATGCCATGTATATTGGAACATGCTAAGCCATATTGGCTTTGGAGGTGGATCAATGGAGCAATCATAAAAAAGCGGCTTAACCAAAAGGTTAAACCGCCTTAGTATAGGAAAAAATTCCGTTTAGAAATTTCCTTTGGCAACATCCCACCACAGGCGTGTCCCACCATTGTCTGGGCCACCTAATAGGGCAATTGCTTTCTGTACTTCGGCCGCATTTGTATTGTATTCATTTTGCGAGAATGGTAGTCGACGAATCTGTATTTTCGTGTCGATCAGGTCTGCACTATTGTTTACAACGACAGGGAACAGGCGAGGATATCCTGTACGGCGGAATTCACTCCATGCTTCCTGTCCTTCCGGGAAGATAGCTAACCATTTTTGTGTAATGATGCGCTCCAATTTTTCTTCATTGGTCGCAGCATCGTTCCATTTGATCGTTAATGCACTCGGCGAATCGGCATTGTTTTTTGCATTGTACGGGTCTACATAGGCTGCTGCTTTGCTTGTGTTGTCATTTAAATACGTGCTTAGGCCTGATGTAACTCCCCATTGCCCAAATGAAGTTTCAATTCCTTTTTCATAAAGAGATTGTGCTGTACCACCTGCATTTGCCCAGCCTCTTAAGGCTGCTTCAGCACGTAAGAAGTAAACTTCGGCAGCCGTCATCAACATCGGCGCTGTGCTTGCGGTAAATGAAGGAGTATTACCTTCCGTATTTAACGCCGAAAGCTTTTGATAGCGTGTTTTGTCAATGCCATCACCTCCGATGCGTATGCCTATATATTTACCTTGAACATTTGCCAGCGCAGGATCCTTTTCAACAGGAGACATATACTTTGAGATTCTTGGATCTTTTAGTCCCTCCATGTAAGCTGAAAGCGTAGCGTTGATGCGGGTATCCGCCCAATTTTTAGAAATAAACCAAAGGGGGTTGCTAAATGTACCATCGGTAGGTACAGTAACTTTAAAGTTTTCGGTATTATTTTCCAGTAGCCCTCCATTTGTCGCATTTAATGCTTTTTCTCCCTGCGTTTTTGCTAATTGTGGGTCTATTTTGACAATACGCATAGCAAGACGCAAACGAAGTGAATTTGCAAGTTTAAGCCAGTTCTTAAAGCGTGTCTGGTTATCCATATTTGGATAAACTAAATCTATTGCTTCTATTTTATCTGTCATTGGACTTTGGGCGTCGAAAGCTTTCAAAGTTTCCACAGCCTGATCTAGCTCGGCGAAGAAAGCGGCATAAATATCCGATTGTTTATCATAAGGAATAATTTCATCAGATGTTCCGACTTTGGTATAAGGAATGGGGCCGTACACATCGGTAACCCGGCTGGCAGCTTCCACTTTGATGACTTTTGCGGCGGCACCAAGTGCAGGATAGGTTTTGTCCAATCCATTTTTTTGTAATCTGTCCACAGCCTTGATCACGTTAAGATAGAGGACTTTAAATGTTTCACCATTCCAGCCGTTTGTTAACGCATAATTAAGGTTGCTTCGGTTTCCGAAGGGATTGGGTGACATAAAATAGCCTGAATAAACGTCGGCGTTGAGGTTTTGTTGTACCTGGAAAGAATTGGGGTCGCCACCACCTGAAAAATTGTAAATGGCCATTTGTGCCGTCTTAAAGAAGATTTCCAAATCTTTTCCGTCAGCAGCAAGATCACCATCTGTCAGGCCTAAATTATTTTTGTTGTAATCGTCAAAATTTTTGGTACAGCTGCTTAAGGTTCCTCCAATGAGTAAACCGGCAGCAATAAACTTGCTTATATTGTTGAATGTATATTTCATGTCTGTATTCTTAAAAAGTTGCATTTAATGTAAGGCCGTAGTTGCGTGTTGCAGGCATCATAAAGATGTCAACACCACTTAATGAGTTGCCTGTGGACATGGTTACTTCAGGATCGAAAGGCGCTTTTTTGGTAATATAGAATAAGTTCCTTCCTACAGCATTGACACGAAGTTTTTTGAAGAAGCTATCTTTGATATTGAAGTCGTAGCCTACAGTGAGTTCACGTAAACGTACGACAGTACCATCGTAGATATACTGGCTGCTCACAGGAGACATACCGCCGGTAGATTCATACCAGGCTTGTGGATCTACGGAAGTTACAGCAGCTCCTGCGGTTGTAACGCCGTTGATGGCAACGTGCCCATTTGCCCGAGCATCACCGGTCGCTTTTGATACGCCATATCCATCAAGTAAAGCCTGTGTTACGGACATGACCTCATAATCAAATTTACCATCAATAAGGAAACTTAGATTGAAGTTTTTATAGCTAAAGGTATTGTTCCAGCCCATTTGCCAAATTGGATTTGAATTTCCAAGTTTAACATATTGTGAGGTTGTCTGCGGTTTACCTGCAGCGTCAACAAGGATCCGCCCTTGATCATCTTTCACGAAATCTAAACCATAAATATCTCCAAAAGATCCACCAACCTTAAATTTTGATGCATAGTTACCAAAAAGCCCGTCCCCTGTAAGGGCAAACTCGCTTACACGATCATCGAGTTTAACAATCTTGTTTTTATTATACGTAAAATTCAGGCTGGTATTCCAGGTGAAATTATCGTTTTTAATCGCATCCAATGATACCAATGCCTCGACCCCTTGGTTTTGAATGTCTCCGGCATTGATTGCATATTGGTTATAAAGAGAGGCTTGATTCGCTGCAATCTTAAAGAATTGATTTTTTGTGTTCGTTTTGTAGTAAGTCACATCTACATTCAAGCGGTTGTTCCACATACGCCATTCCGTACCAATTTCTAATGAATGCGTTTTCTCAGGTTTTAGACTTTTAAGAAAAGAGATGTCATTTAAAGTCAATACAGCATAGGGACCCAATGAATTTGTCAACAGTGTAGTGTATGGCGGGAGATCATTACCTACTATAGCATAAGATCCACGTACTTTCGCCATATTGATAAATTCAGGCATATTCAATTTATCATTCAGTACTACGCCCAGACCAACAGATGGATAGAAGAAAGATTTTGTGTCGGTGAATGCTAAGGTACTTGACCAGTCATTACGGGCTGTTAGGTCAAGGTAGAGCCATTGATCGTAAGACAAGTTTGTGCTTGCAAATACCGACTGTAATTGTCTGCGGTTATTGGAGAGACCTGTTGGTGTTGGTGTTTTGGAGTTCTGGATAATGAACTGATTGGGATACTCCAGCCCCGCAGTTCCGCTCGTATAATTGACACCTTCTGTTTTCCAGTCGGTGATACTCGTTCCGACAAGTCCTGTAATCTGAAATTTGTCGTTAACATGGAAATTCATGTTGGCGATCAAATCTCCATATTGTTGTGTGATCGTTGTATTGGTATAGTTGTAGCCGCCATTTGGTCGTGCCAGGATACTCTGCGTGCCGGCATATGCTTTTCTGTCCCAGACCTCACTTGTACGGTCAACACTTCCCCGCGCCTGTACACTGATCCAGGGGGCAATTTGGTATTTTGCGCTACCATTTAACAGAAGCCTATTCCTTTTTGAACTGTTTGGGTTTCTATTGACCACCCACCATGGATTTTGTTGCGTCGTTTGATCATCAACCAGCGTATACCAATTTTGGTCGTAAAGATTCCGGCTGCTATTGAAGGTTTCAAATTGTTTGTAGTTAGCGATATCTAGATTTCTCGGCAGTAAATATAAACCAACTATAGGGTTGTAATAAAATCCGGATGTGGGTGCATTATCCAGTTTTTGTGTAATATAATTGGCACTTCCTTCCACAGTCAGTTTATCATCAAAAAACTTTGCGCTTTCTTTCAGATTGAAATTATGACGCATCAGATCGTTTTCGGGTACTATTCCCTTAGCTAGGGTATTGGCATAAGAAAAATAAGTTTGATTTTTTTCGTTACCGCCAGATAGTGTCAGCGAGTTTGTGAAATTACTTCCTGTACGGAAAAACTGGCCTGTATTGTCATAATTGGTCCCATCAGTTTTGCCTCCCCAGCTTGAGACGCTGGTATTATCGTTTTTTCCACCTGTTCCCTGTCCATATTGGTTTTGGAACTTGGGTAATGATACGGGTTGTTCAATTTGTGCACTTGAAGAGAAGTTGACAACTGTACGCCCCTGTTTTCCAGATTTGGTGGTAATCAAAATGACACCATTAGCGGCTTGGCTACCGTATAATGCTGCTGCGGAGGCACCTTTTAGCACGGAAATATTTTCTACATCTTCAGGATTGATCAGAGCAATTGGATCCCCGCCATCGCGCTCTCCACCAAAAATATTTCCCGGTTGTGTTGCCAAGGTTTGGTTATTGATCGGAACACCGTCGACAACATAAAGTACCTGGTTGTTACCGGAGGCGGATTTGTTACCACGTAAAACGACTTTTGCCGAACCTCCCGGGCCCGAAGAACTGGAAGCGATATTGACACCCGCTACCTTACCGTTTAGGTTGTTGGCCAAGTTGGTGCTTTTTACCTTGTTCAGTTCATCCCCGTTGACCTGTTGGGTAGAGTAGGTCAATGATTTCTGTGCGCGGCTGATACCGAGTGCGGTGACAACAACACTTTCTAGCTGTTGCGTCTGCTCATCCAGACTTACTGTAACGGTGGTTTCACCCGGTCCGAGTGTAACGGTTTTATTTTCGTAACCAATCGTGCTGATATTCAGGACACGATTTTTATCGTCAACATTGATCTGAAATGCCCCTTTGCTGTCTGTAGAACTGGCTGTTGAGGTACCTAAAACTTTGATTGTAGCACCCACAAGTGGAGCTTTTGATTTAGCGTCAACAACCGTCCCTTTCACTTGGCTGCTTTGCGCATGAAGTAAAGATGCCGAAAAGAGCATTGTCGGAACAATACTCAGCATCCTTAGTGTAGTGTATAATTTGTTATTCATATAGTATATGTGTTATATTCAGTTTTTTATATACATATTTTCATAACAGAAGTTATTTTCCGCAGTAATGGGCTAATTCCATTTAGCATGTCGGTTAGGAAAAACGTATTGAATATGAATGGAAAGCAAAATCAGTGATTATGGTATGCTATTCAATACAGAAGTGATAGGAGCAAAAGGAGGTGTGATTCCCCTTAAATTGTGCACTAATTTACTACTGTTGATGAAAAATCAAAAATTTTGGTAAACAAAGTTGATACAAATGTGAAGAGTTGTTTGGTAAGTTGTTGTCTGTGAGGTGAATGTGTTTTGTCATTTTTTGTTCCTTGCTGGAAATGTATCCTCCTTTGAAAGGAAAGTGAATAATCTGGCTTATTACCATTGCAATTAATGGTGATAAGCAAGATTATTTATAATAATTTAATTCCGGGTGTAATTGATCCTTGGTTAAAATTTACTTAAATTTTCCTGGTCTGGCGGAAATTGATACTATTGAAAAGGACGATGGCCATCAGTATAATTCCATACGCCAGATATTTGATGAAGGGAACAGGCTCCTGAAAATAGGTTGCTGCCAAGGTGAAGGCAATGATTGGATTAATGTATAGCAATACACCTGTGGTGGTAGAGGAAATACCAATCAAGGCGTACATACTCAGAAATAGTGGAATAATGGTAAATATAACTGCAATCAGTATTATTGTACCCCAAAAGACAGGATCTGTGGGGATCTCATGATGATTATAGATCAGTTTGGGTATAACAAATAGTGCACAGATTGTCAATTGGACAACTAACTGATTGAGTTTGTTAAAACCCGTAGACACGCGCTGTACGATAAGATAGAAGGCATAACAGGTGGCGATGGTCGCTGCCCATAGAACATCATGCAGCGATCCTTTGGCTAATAGGCAGACACTGCCAAATGCAATGAGGAGAGCCATCTTCTGAATCGGGCGCAGTTCTTCTTTTAAGATGAAGTAGGCTGCTGCCGCCGTAATCAAAGGGCAAGTCAGATAAGCCAGAGCTGCGGACTGGATGCTGATGTGGTTGACGGCATAAATATAGGTGAACCAGTTGCCGAAGATCAAAAGCGAGGCGAGCACGGTAAGGCCGGTCTGCCGAATTTTGCCCTTTTTTGAGAGCTCCCTGAATTTAAGAATATCCAAGCGCAGCGTCTTCCGTTGGAAAAGCAGGAGATAGAGCCAAAGTGCGGCCAGAGCCGTTACGATCCTAAAATAGAGAATATCCTCGGCAGGATATTCCCGTATCCACCGAACGGGAATGGACATGAATCCCCAAATGAAGGGAGCCAAAAAAGCCGCGAAAAGATATTTTCCGCGGCTTACAGTTTCGTTGTTATTTTCCACGGATTAATCTTTCCAGGCGATCACCGAAATCTCGACATTGACATTCTTTGGTAATGTCTTCACCGCCACGCACTCACGCGCCGGTTGTGCTTCTTTGAAATATTCGGCATAAACATCATTAACGAGGCTAAAGTTGCCCATGTCACTTAAAAAGATGGAGGCCTTGACGACGTCCTGAAAGGTATATCCAGCATGTGTTAGAATGGCTTCCACATTTTTCAATACCTGATGTGCCTCATCTTTTACGCCGGAAGATACCAGTTCCATCGTCTCTGGAACAAGTGGAATCTGTCCGGAAACATAAAGGGTATTACCTGCTTTAATTGCTTGATTATAGGGGCCTATTGCCGCAGGAGCTTTGTCTGTATTGAAAATCTCTTTTTTTGACATGGTTGCTAGTTTAGGATGAAAAAAATATTTTATAGATCAACCCCAATAAAAAGACAATAACAGCCGTTGCATTAATGATATGCATGGCTTTAATGCTGCCATTTGTGGGGCGATCGGCATTGCGCTTTCTGAAAAAGTACATGGAACTAAGTTACAACAGTAAATTAAAAAGTTAAAATTAAAAAAGTAAAAATTTTGGGATAGCGCAAAGACAAATCCTAACTTTAGCAAAGGAAGCGTACGCTGCAAGCTTTTACGTTCAGCAATGCCTGAATGTATAGGACTGAAACAGAGAGAAACCTGTTCCGGATCGGAAAGTGATATCAGGCTTTGAGTGAGGACGACAAACCAAAATTGGTGTGTCAAACAGCTTAACTTATACTAATTTTTGATGAAAAAAACAGCATTGATCGGCGGTAGGATTTATACCGGAACTGAAATTATAGCGCATAAAGCATTGCTTTTGGATGAAGGAAAAATTGTAGGGATCGTCGATGAGCAGGATCTTCCAGAGGGATATCAGCTGCTTGATGTCAAAGGGGCCAATGTTTGTGCCGGATTGGTCGACCTGCAATTGTATGGTGATGGAGAGGATCTCTATTCTGCCGAACTTAGTGTGGAGGCATTGGAACGAATCTCCAACGGACTGATCGATAAGGGGACCACTTCCTATATGATGACTTTGGCAACAAATACAATTCCGGTATTCAAAGAAGCCATTCGCGTAGCCGAGAACTATCACCACGATGCATTTTTAGGATTGCATCTCGAAGGGCCTTTTCTGAATGCAAAAAAACGTGGCGCTCATCCCGAAGAACTGATTATAGCGCCTACGAAGGAAAGGATCGAAGATCTGCTGCAGGAAAATAAAGTTGTCAGGATGATGACGATTGCCCCTGAATGTATTTCGGACGAGGTGCTGGCGTATTTGCAAGGTTACCAGCTGCTCCTCAGTGCCGGGCATAGTAATGCTACTTTCGAGGAGGGAACACATGGTTACGACTCGGGAATTCCAACGAGTACACACCTCTTCAATGCCATGTCACCGCTGCATCATCGCGAAGTAGGTTTGGTCGGCGCTATTTTTAATCATAAAAGTGCTTGCGCGAGCATCATTGTCGATGGGCATCATGTCAGCTTTGAAGCCGTGAAAATTGCCAAACGGCAGATGGGTGAGCGTCTATTTATGATTACGGATGCTGTGGCGGCATGCAGTAAGGGGATCTATCAGCATGTATTGAATGATGGCTATTACGCCTTGCCGGACGGAACCATTTCAGGGGCCGCAATTTCCATGTTTGAAGGAATCAGAAACTGTGTGGAACAGGTTGGAATTCCACTGGATGAGGCAATCCGGATGTCTACGACTTATCCGGCTAAGCTATTACAGAGAAGTGATATCGGGAATTTAAATGCGGGAAGCATGGCTAATGTCATCGTATTTACGGATGACTTCAGGCTGAAACATGTAATCTTTAAAGGGGAACTACGTTATTGATCGCCGAATAGCACGAGTTTCCAGATAGCATGGCTTCGTAAATTGAATCGGAATGCTTTGTCATCTGACAATGAAATCTATGCTTCTTCTTTTCATCCGATAGAAATATCTTCTTAAAGCGGATGGGCGACGGCTAAATTTCTTTTCTATTGAAATTTAGCTTAGTTTTGGGGTTAGTTTGAAAAAAAACATAATATTCTATAGCTTGATGAAACGTTCCTTATTATTTTTAACTACGGCACTCTTTCTTTTGACTTCTTGTTCATCCAAGAAAAATAAAAAGCAAGAACCTGTAAATACGAACACCAACGTTGAAATTGTAAAAAAAGATCCCCCTTCGGTTCCGAAGCGAGAGCGGATGAAAAATACGATAGAGACAAAAGAACAGCCTGCGGTTGAAAAAAAGAAGGATGTCGTTGTTGATCTTCCACCTGTGCCCCGTGAGTTTCGTGCGGCTTGGGTAGCTTCAGTTGCCAATATCAACTGGCCGAGCAAAAATAATCTCAGCACCGCAGAACAACAGCAGGAAGCAATTGGTATTCTGGATTTTTTGAAGAATAATAATTTCAATGCGGTGATCTTTCAGGTACGTCCTTCGGCAGATGCCTTTTATAAGAGCGATCTTGAGCCATGGTCGTATTTTTTGACGGGAACGGAGGGGCAGGCCCCCTCACCCTATTATGATCCTCTTGAATTCTGGGTGGAACAGGCGCACAAACGAGGAATTGAGCTTCATGTTTGGCTAAATCCTTATCGTGCGCACCATACTGCCGGTGGGGCTGTGACTTCGGCTTCGATGGCCCGTAAGATGCCAGAATCCGTTGTAAAGTTAAAACAGGGCTATTACTGGTTTGACCCGTCCAAACAATCGACACAAGATCATGCCGAACGTGTCGTGATGGACATCGTTAAACGTTATGATATTGATGGGGTACATTTTGACGATTATTTCTATCCCTATGCTGAATACAATGGTGGACAGGATTTTCCGGATTCGGACAGCTATAATGAGTTTAAACGCAATGGTGGTACCCTGTCACGTGGTGATTTTAGAAGAAACAGTGTGAATACCTTTATTGAGCGGATCTACAAGAATATCAAAAGGGAAAAAAACTTTGTGAAATTCGGTATCAGTCCGTTTGGAATCTGGAAACCTGGTTATCCTGCAGGTATACAAGGTTCAAGTCAATACGATATGTTATATGCAGATGCTAAACTATGGTTGAACAAAGGCTGGATTGATTATTTTGCGCCACAGCTTTATTGGCCTATCCAGCCGGCAAAACAAAGCTATACGGCTTTGTTGAAATGGTGGGAAAGTGAAAATACAATGGGCCGTCATCTTTGGCCGGGTATCAATACAGTCGGAAGGCGCGGACCGGAATATGTGCAGGAGATTGTCAATCAGGTCGCGGTGGCACGTAATATTCTGCCGGATAACCGCAATGGTGTGATTCATTGGAGTTTGGCCGGACTGAACAAAAATCCGGCGATGACCCAGGCGCTGGTGGATGGACCTTATCAAGCTAAAGCTTTGGTTCCGACAAGTCCATGGCTCAATGCAAACCCTTTGTTGAAGCCGACTTTGCTACTGACGCCACAAGGAAATAATATGTTCTTGAAATGGCAGCATCAGCAAGTCGATCAGGTTGCAAAATGGGTGTTGTATCTGAACTATGGTGGGCAATGGACGTATGAAATTCTGGAACCGGGTGTAACAACGAAAGATGTCCCGATGGTATTGAATAGCAGAAAGTTACAATATGTTGCGGTTAAGGCTATTGATCGTTTGAGCAATGAAAGCCCTTATATCGCTGAAAAAATTAAATAAAGAGTTTTTTGTACTATTTGGAAAAGGGGTATCTGACATTTCGGATATCCCTTTTGCTTTTTTATATCTTATCGGATCATCTGATTCGTCTGACATGTGCTTCTATGCCGAATGGCGGAACGTATTTGTCTTTTTTAGATCACAAATGTTGGTGTTTGCTAAAACACAGTGATTTTGTTTTGAATTTCGATCTGTCCGGGGTAAATTTAGGGATATGGAAGAGATCTATAAAACCGTTAGTGACTCAGTTATCCGAATTTCACAGCTGATGTTGCCCTCCAACGCTAATTTCGGCGGAAAGATTCATGGAGGTTATATTTTGTCTTTGATGGATCAAATCGCTTTTGCGGTAGCCTCTAAATTTTCAGCCCATTATTGCGTAACAGCTTCAGTGGGCAAAGTCGATTTTTTGAAGCCGATCGAGGTAGGGGAGCTGGTCACGTTAATTGCATCCGTTAATTACGTTGGCAATTCGTCGATGGAAGTGGGGATTCGAGTGGAGGCAATGAATATCCAAACCGGTGAAACAAAGCATTGCAACTCCTCTTATTTTACCATGGTCGCTAAAGATGAAACGGGTAAACCTGCCCGTGTGCCCCGGTTGATCCTGGAGACGGAAAAGGATGTGTTTCGATTTTATCGCTGTGTGGTCAAGATGGAAGTAGATAAAGAGCGTGATCGTGCTATTCATGATTTGGAGACAGATTCCGCCGAGCAACAGGCTTATATTAAAAAGCATTATGATGTGAAGATTGCATTGAAAAAATAGGGGCTATCTTGTGATGATAGCCCCTATTTTCTTAGATTGCAGGATCCGCAGGTGTATTCGGATTACCGATTCGTTCCTGATCGGGATAAGGATAGAAATTCCGGTTGCGTTCTGTTGTGTTTTGTGGTGGGGCAGGACGGCCAAAGCGTCTGCTGTCTTCCAGTCGTAAACCTGACATAAATAATTCCGCGCAGCGCTGTTTGTAGACTTCGAGCAGTAGGTCATTTTTGTTGACGGCTCCGGCATATGCGGGTAATCCTGCATTGACATTGAATAAATCACCGTTGGCTTGGGTGCGGACTTCATTGATCAGATCCCGTGCCTCGGTCAATGAGCCGTTGTTCCGTAATAAGGCTTCGGCTTTGATCAGTTTCATTTCGTCGGGTAAGTAAACAGGAACCTCTCCGGTCTGCGTTTGTGCAAAGCCTTTAAGACTCAGTACATCTTTTATGAGTCCCGTATAAAAACCGATACGTTTGTCGTCGGCGTCAAAAAGTCCAGCTGGTAAACCGAGGTTTTCGCGGGCAACGTAATATTTTAGATTAATAGTCGTATGCCACAGTGGATTTTGAGCTAGCGCGGTGTATTGAAATTGATTTTTTGAGGTCAGGTCAACTTTGTTAGCTAGGCCGTAAGCTTCCGCATATTTTCCTGCCATGAGACTGTATCGTGCAGCAAATGCGTATAACACATTGGTTAGGTTAAAGTTCGGGCCGGCAATTGTTGAATTGAATTCGGAGGATGCCGGTGTTGTTTGGATTTCCTGGATCGCCTCGTTCAGCAATTTAATAGCGGTTTCCAATACCTGCTGGCGAGGTACAAAGGCTGCCTTTCCACCTAAGTCGGTTTGGATATTTGCTTGTTCAAATGCAGTAGCAAGATTTCCCAATGCAATGGCTTTGTATAATTTGGCATGTGCGATGAGTGCCGATAGGGTTCCTCCGGTAATTGTGGGGATATTGGATACATTAGCCAATATGGTTTCACTCATTCCCATCAGTTTTTGGTTTACTGACCAATAGGTCAATATATTCCCATTTGCCGTAGGTAAATCTGTGCCCCCTGCTTCTAACTCAAGGGTGTTTGTGAATGTAGCGACCCCTTTCAATTCTCTTGAAGTGACCGCTGGATAGAAATAGGTTGCTGCAATGACATCTGTTGAATACAATGTACGTAAGCCGACACTCAGCGCATAGATACCATCTTTAGATTTGGGTACTTCATTTCCATATGGTTGATTCAGATTGGGTAGATCCATTTTACAGCTACTGAACGTCATGCTAAGGCAAGCGGCAAGGATCGTTATGATATTTATTTTCTTTTTCATGATTGTTTAAAATGAAAGGTTTACGCCTAAAATTACTTGACGAGGGAGTGGTACTTCGACGAAATCGAATCCACGGACGGCATTGTTTTGACCTGCAGCATTAATTTCGGGATCCCAGCCACTATAATTGTCAAAAGAGAATAAATTGCGACCAGCTAGCGAAAAGCGTATATTTTTAATTTTGGAGTTGGCAGGTGTCCAATTATAGGAAGCCGAAATTTCCCTAACCTTCACAAATGATCCCTTTTCAATCCAGTTTTCCATAATGGAGAATAATGCTGCTGAAGTTCCTTTTGGTACCTCACCTCTCAACTCTGGTTCATAGCCAGCAAGTCCACCGTATAGATCTCTGTCTCCTACACGTCTGGTAAAATTAAAGACATCTTGACCAATTACAGCGTCCAGCTGTGCACGGAAGGTCCATTTTGAACCGATATTGATCTCGTTGATAAAGGACCCTGTCCAGTCTGGGTTGGGGTCACCGATCACTTTTCTTAGGTTAGCCCCGCTCGGAACTCCATTACTGTCTTTCCCAACCTTGGCTGTAGTCGGTAGTCCCGCTGGATTATGGTAGATAGAGCCGTCTTCGTTACGGGCAAAATAGGTTGCGTAAAAAGCTCCTAAAGGGTATCCATTGACTGCTGCTACCTGACCAAATCCGGCGGTATACATAAGTAATCCTCCTGGAACATTGTTTACGACATTTTTATTATGGGAATAAATAGCTGTTACATTCCATTTCAAATTTTCTTTGAGTACGGGTACTGCTCTTAACATCACCTCTATACCTTTATTTTTCATTGTTCCTACATTGACAAATTGTGTCGTATAGCCCATTGACGGAGTGAGGTTGATATCCAATAGCAGGTCTTTAACATTCTTTTTGTAGTAAGAGAACTCTAGGCCTAATCGATCCTTAAAAAGACTGAGGTCGGTACCGATCTCAAATTCCTCTTGTCGTTCAGGTTTGATGTTTTCGTTGCCTAGTTTGTTGCTGACAATAATACCGTTTAAGCCGCTTACCGTTACCGGATTGAAGAGTGTGTATCTGTCGAAAGGAGATAAGGCGGTAAGATTTCCGGCTTGACCATAAGAGGCTCTAATTTTGAAGTTGGACACGACTTCATTGATTTTAGAATTCTGCCAGAAAGGTTCGTTCGAGACAACATAACTTCCACTTAGTTTGGGGTAGAACTGGCTTCGGTTGTCTGGGCCGAAGGCAGAAGACATGTCATAACGAATAGCACCCGTCAGATAAAGTTTCTCTTTAATTCCAAAAGTCTGTTGGAGAAATGCGCCAAAGATATTCATGTCCGAGCGAAATTCTTTTGGAACAACAACACCATTGTCTATAGTTTCGCCACCATATCCCATTTGCGTAGCCTTCATGTTGGTAGACATATTTTTTTCAGTCTGGAAAGTCAGGCCGGCACCGGAAGTAGATTCCAGCCAATCCCCAATCTTTGTCTGATAAGACGCATTAAAATCGTTATTCAGTAGGAATGTAGTTAAATCAGCACGTTGCGCATATCCTGTCGTATAAGATGGCGTTGTGTTTCCAGGAGGAATGTACGCTGTCCCGAGTGAATTGGCATTGTCAAATCCGAGGATATAATTTAATGTCAACCCTTCCACAGGTTTTGCCTGTAATGATAGATTCCCAATAAATCGGCTGGTACGTTGTGCAAATCTGAAATTGTTAATAGCTTCTAAAGGGTTTGTCCTTTTTACAACTGCGACTGGAGTTGTGGAAGGATAATAGCCCGTTACAGGATCGCGTTCAGGGTTAATATAGTTATTGCTGAAGATAAATCCAGTTAGCGCACCATAGGCTTCGTTCATACCTCCGTTGGGCATCTCATTGGAATGACTATACACGTAATTCATTCCGGCACCGAGTTTTAGCCAAGAATTTAGGTCCTGGTCCAAACGAGCGCGGAGTCCACCACGGGTAAAATCGGTATTCTTGATAATTCCCTGATTGTTTAGGTAATTGCCGCTGATATAGTATTTTGTGCCTGCCGTACCTCCGGACATAGAAATGTTATTATCGGTGCCGATGCCGGTCTGAAAAATTTTATCCTGGTAGTCGTATCTTGTGACATCAATTTGTGTGAGATCGGCGATATCTGTCTTGGCGAAAGTTTTACCATAGGTATTGTAAGGTAGCTTCTTTCGCAAAGATGAAGTTTTCAAGCTTGTGCTAAAGGTAAAAGTAGGTTTTCCTTCTTTTCCTTTTTTTGTTGTGATCTGTACCACGCCATTGCTTGCCCGTGATCCATAGATCGCAGCCGCAGCAGCGCCTTTGATAATCTCGATGTTTTCAATGTCGGCGGGATTGATGTCAACCAATCTGTTTTGGCTATATCCCCCCAGATCCAATAGCTCTGTAGAGGAGTTGTTAACAATAATACCATCCACGATATACAGTGGACTGCCGCCTCCAACGATGGAACTTGGGCCACGTAATTGCACGCTAATACCGCCGGCTGGGTTTCCGGAGTTTTGAGAGATTTGTGCTCCGGCTACTTTTCCGGTTAAAGCCTGGTCGATGGAAGTTGCATTACTATTGGCAATATCTTTTGCGTTGACGGTCGATACTGCATTGCCCAGGACTTTACGGCTTGTTCCTACTGTGTTGCCGATGACAATTACCTCATTCATTCGGACTAAATCTTCCTGAAGACTCGGAGCGAGGGTAAGGGTTGTCTGGTTTCCCAGTTCGATGCTGGTCGTGGTCGGCGCATAGCCGACATTGGATAACACAAGGTCATACTTTCCGGGATTGACAGACGTGGTCAAGGTAAATTCGCCGTTCGCATTGGTGCTGACGGCCCGGTTTGTCCCTTTGAGTTTGATGGTTGTTCCAGGGACGGATTGTCCGGTGCGGGAATCGGTGACTTTGCCTTTTATCGTGTAATTCTTTTGCTGTGCGAATGCTATGGAGCTTGCTCCAAGCATCATTAAGAGCGAAAAATAACGATAAGGCACTTTGCTGGTTAGTAAGTGTTTTATCATAGAAGTGGGCTTTTAGTTCAATAGGTCGCCTATTGTGGTTTTATTTGATATAAATATAGAGTTTTAAATGATCTCTCGTTATGGTTTTGTATTTTTTTTGCTACAATTTACGGTTTTATGTGCTTTTTTGTGCTTCTTTATCGGTTTTTTAGTTGTCGATGTATGCGATAGTTCGTTTATTTTTATTTCTTTTTCAAATACTTATGCATAAACTTGCATAACTACGCCACTTTTTATAGTATTGTAATATAATTGGTGAAAACCTCGGGCTGGAATCTCCCGTTAAGATCAGTTATTAACAACTAACTAAATACCATGAATAAAAAATTACTCTTATTCTGTTCAGGAGTGATGCTATCTACCAGTTTATGGGCGCAGACCAAAACGATTACAGGTAAGGTGACGAATGCCTCGGATGGTGGGTCTATGGCTAATGTTACAGTAAGCATCAAAGGTAAGCCTGTCAGCACACAAACTAATCCAGATGGAAGTTTTACGATTAAAGCCGAGCCCGGAGATATTTTAATTTTTAGAGCTGTAGGTTCGAAAGAAAAACAACAGGCTGTTGGTGCGGATGCTACCGTCAATATTGCTTTATCAGGCAGTGAAGAAGCTTTAGAGGAAGTGGTTGTAACAGCGATGGGCATTAAGAAAGAGAAGAAGGCGCTAGGTTATGCTGTTCAGGATATTAAGGCTGATGAATTGATGAAGAATAAAAATCCGAATGTTATCAATTCATTAAATGGAAAGATTGCTGGGGTAAACGTGACTAATTCTGGGGGAGCACCGGGAGCTTCGGCTAATATTGTTATTCGGGGAGGAACCTCACTTGAACGGGATAATCAGCCTCTCTTTGTCATCGATGGAATTCCAATGGATAATTCTACCGGCCAAGGGGATAATTCAGCATTTGATGGCAATCAAAGTATCTCTACAACAAATGGGAATAGAGCGTTGGATATCAATCCGGAGGATATTGAGTCGATGTCGGTTTTAAAGGGGCCAGCAGCGGCTGCGCTGTATGGTTTGCGGGCAGCGGCAGGAGCTATTGTAATTACAACCAAAAAAGGACAAGAAGGAAATACAACAGTTGGTATCAATTCAAGATTTGGTGTAAATTGGGTAAACAAATTGCCTGAACAGCAATCGAAATTTAAGAAAGGATCTTATTATAATGGTTCTTTTATTGATGAAACGATCGAATCTTGGGGTGATCCTTTTGCTTCAGGTGAAAAAGTGTACAATAATATGAAGGATTTTTATCAAACAGCACATATGTTTGATAATTCTTTCAATGTCTCAGGAGGAAATGCTAAAGGGAATTTCTACTTGTCAGGTTCAAATCTATATCAATCAGGGGTCGTGCCGACGACTGATTTTAAAAGATCTACGATCCGATTTAATGGCGAGCAAAAACTAGGGATTTTTACTTTCGGAGCAAATGCTTCTTATTCAAATAGTAATACCAGGAAAACATTGACAGGTTCAGGTCTTTGGGGAGCTGGTGGTGCAGGTTATATGGAGGGTGTCTTAATATGGCCTAGAAATTATGATATGCATGATTATCTGAATCCAGATGGAACAAACAAGTATCTGCTGCCTAATTTGGAGCCGGAAAATAATACAGATAATCCCTATTGGACTATTAACAAAAATCCGCAATCCGATAAAACCGACCGTTTATTGGGAAGTGTTTACACGAATGTTAAAGTAACAGATTGGTTTGATATTACTTACAGGCTTGGTATAGATAACTATACTAGTCAATTCAATTCCATGTTATATCCCGGCTCGAGTGTTAAGATCGCCTGGCAAAACGGTATGATGTCTAATACGGATAAGAAATACCAATATTTAAATAGCAATTTAATGCTGAACTTTAAGAAGCAGGTTGATGATTGGGATTTTAATTTGTTGTTAGGGCAAACCGCTGAAGATTGGAACACGAAATCGACCTCATTACGTGCTGAAAACTTTGTTTTGAAGGGGTTTGAAAGTTTGAACAATGCAGACCATGCAGACCAATATTTTAATCAAAATTTTACAAATCGACGGTTAATGGGGGTTTATGGCGATCTGAGAGTTGGTTATAAAGGTATAGCTTATATTAGTGCGACGGGCCGTAACGACTGGGCTTCAACATTGCCAAAAAATAATCGTTCCTTTTTCTATCCTTCAGTTTCGGGAAGCTTAATTTTTACCGAATTATTTGAGAAAAATGACATCTTAAGTTATGGTAAAATTCGTTCTTCATGGGCTTCGGTGGGTAAAGATACTAATCCTTATGTGACAAATACGTATCTTTTTGGTCCTGAGCTTACCATTGGTGGTGGTTTCAGAAATAATTGGACCAGAGGTAATGATCAGTTGATTCCAGAGAAAACAAACTCATTTGAGGTCGGTACTGATTTGAAATTTTTGAAAAACCGTATAGGCTTAGAGTTTACTTATTATAATACTTTGTCCAAAAATCAGATACTTCAGCCGCGTGTTTCTAATGCAACTGGATATATATTAAGCTATTATAATATAGGGGAATTGGAGAATAGAGGTTTTGAATTGTCATTGTCCGGTTCTCCTATAAAAAATGAGAATTTTGAATGGTCTACGATGCTAAACTTGTCTCATAACAATGGACGGGTAAAAGATTTATTGCAGGGGCTGGATATTTTATATGTAACAGATGTGCAGGTTGGTACAGGTAAAGCTGCTTCGTATAATAACGGAGATTTTATGGCAATCAGTGGTTCTAAGTGGCAAACAGATGAACAGGGGAACTTATTGTTGGACTACAACACTGGGATGCCTTTGACTTCTACCTCGACAACAACTTATATAGGAAACAGGGAGCCGGACTTTATTGGAGGTTTTAATAATAGTTTTAAGTATAAAAATTGGGACCTGAACTTTCTTTTTGATTTTAGGAAAGGTGGAGATGTATACAATGCAAGCGAGTATTTAATGACTGTGAACGGTATGAGTAGAATAACAGAAAATAGGGGTGAAACTATTCATTTTTCTGGCATGTCATTAAATCCGAATACAAAACAATACGAGCATATTGAAAGGGATGTCGTTGCATCTGAAGCGTATTATAAAGATGTGTACACCAAGCATACCCCAAATTTTGTGCAGAATGTAAATTGGTTTCGTTTACGCTCAGCCTCCTTGACTTATTCGCTTCCAAAGGATGTTTTGACAAGATCTAAATACATTAGAGGGGCATCGTTTACGTTCACTGGGAATAATTTATGGTTGTTGACAAATTACAAGGGGGTTGATCCTGAAACGAGTGCTGCTGGAGCGGGGGTAACTGGTTCAGGTTCGGTTGGAATCGACTATGCAGGTGTTCCTTCCACAGCAGGATTTACGTTTGGTGTTAATCTAAAATTCTAGAGAAATGAAAAAAATTGTATATATAATTTCGGCAGGTGCATTGATGTTGTCATCATGCAGCAAATGGCTGGATATCAATGATAATCCTAATACGGCTAACTCGACAGTGCCAACTGCAGATCAGCGGTTGCCTTCTATTTTAGCTCAATTTGCAGACGCCTATGAAAGTGGGGGGACAAGAGCGGCACATATTACACAGCAATTGGCCAACGTATATAATGGCTCGGCTAGAAATTATAATTTGTCGCGTTGGTTTTCTGATGCGTCTGCTGCGAATTGGCCTTGGCAGGCTTGGTACGTTAATACCGCCGTTAACTTGGAGCCAATGGAGGTTGCTGCGGAAAAAGTCGGTGCTTACCATTATATTGGGGTAGGTAAAATTATGAAAGCCTGGGGTTTTGGGTATATCGCAGATTTTTATGGCTTGGCTCCTTATAAAGATTTTGACAAGGCGGATAACATTACACCTAGTTTTGATGATGCAGAGTATATTTATAGTCAAATCATACCCTTGTTGGATGAGGCAGTCAGTGATTTAAATAAAACGCAAGGGTCGGCTGCCCCGGCTCTGTCAAAAGGGGATACTTATAACGGTGGGGATGTAAGTAAATGGATTAAGTTAGCCTATGGTCTAAAAGCTAGATTTTTATCGCACTTAAATAAAAAATCTACTTATAATCCTGACGCTGTTTTGGAGGCTTTGGGAAAAGCAGCAAAAACTGCAGCTGAATCCACGGTATATCAATATGTGGATGACCCAAATGTATCATCAGATAATACTGATAAAGCAGCCTTACAATATGTAAATACTTCTGCATCAACACGGGTTACGCAGCTTTATATTGATTATATTACCAATAATTATACAGGAGCGCCAAGTGGAAATAATAATATGTTGGATCCTCGTTATTCTTTGCTAATCCCTCAATCTCAGGAAAAAGATGGTAGTTTTAGATTTACGAAAGGGGTAGATATGAGTTCGAATATAGTGTTATCCGGGCCAGCTTCATATACTTATACAGAAAAGACCAATTCCTTCACCAATAAAGATTCTATTTATATCGCCCTGCGAGAGAGTAAGGCGGCTAACGGACGTGTTTTGTCAACTGGAACTTGGTACAATCACAAAGGATCAAAGGGGTTATTTGTGACTGGTGCAGAAATGAAATTTATTGAGGCGGAAATTCGGTTGAGAAAGGGCCAGAAGGACTTGGCCTTATTGGCTTATAAAGAGGGTGTTAAGATTCATATGGAATTAATGGGTGTTGGTGTATCGGAAATTACTAAATTTTTAAATAGTTCTTCTGTCGTGCAGGATGCTAATAAGTTAACGATGAGTCATGTGATGATTCAGAAGTATATTGCATTATCTTATTCTCCTGAACAATGGGTGGATCTGCGCAGGATGGATTACTGTACTGATGGAAATGGAAATTACAACGAACAATTGGGTGTCTACAAAGGGTTTAAACGAGTGCCCCATGTGTATACTCAATCTTATCCAAATGCAACGGATTGGCCTCGTCGTTTTGCTATGGCTAGTTATGAATTGAATTTTAATAAAGCCCAGTTGATAAAAGCTGCGCCTACTGCTGAGCTTCCTACTTATTTGAACGAACCTGTTTGGTGGGATAAAAAGTAATAAGTGATTAATTTTTTTAAAGGCTTGAAGGTTTTCTTCAAGCCTTTTTACTGCTGCTGTGGTTGTTCGCTTAAATTTTAAAATTGTTAGCTTTGTATAATGAGATCTTTTTTGTTATTTGTTCACTGCCTGTTTGTGGCAGTTTTGTTTGCCCAATCGCCCAAAATCGTTCAAAAGCCGATTACTTGGAATCAGGAGCGTATACAGTTGTCCCTAGATTATTTGAAAAATAGACATGGGCTAAGTCAGGTGGTACCAACGATACAGCCTAAGATGGTGGTGGTGCATTGGACAGCAAACAATAGTGTAAAAGCAACTTTTAATACGTTTAATCCCGTGAAATTGCCAGGAAGACCTGAGTTGACTAAAGCCAGTGCGCTGAATGTCTCCTCTCAATTCGTTATCGATCGCGATGGAACGATTTATCAATTTTTACCCGATACAATTTTTGCTCGACATACCATTGGTCTCAACTATTGTGCGATCGGTATCGAAAATATCGGCAGCCGTCAGAATCCATTGACTGATGCGCAGTTGAAAGCAAATGAAGAGCTTATTCGTTACCTGAGCAAAAAGTATCCTATCGAGTATGTAATCGGTCATCATGAATACCAACGCTTTAAAAGAACTTCCTGGTGGAAGGAAACTGATCCAAAATATATTACAGGAAAAGATGATCCCGGGGATAAATTTATGCATGCGTTGAGGGGGTGTTTAGTTGATCTGAAACTAAATCAAGTGCCGTAGATTATTTTTTATACGTTATTAAGCCGAATAAATCCTATTTATTCGGCTTTTTTCGTTATTGTGCGTTTTAAAACTATTTTTTGTTTTAATGTATGCGTTTTTATGCTATATTTGATAAAAGAAATATATAAACCAATATTTTTGCCTAAAATCCATTTTGAAAATGATAGATGATTTGAGAAATTTCGTCTTGGTAGCTACTTGCTAGGCAAGGGGGCTATATAGTTATAAAACCTAATTAACTAATTAAATTATTTGTGTATGAAAAGAAGTCTGCTCTTGCTAATGGGCTTACTATGTATGTGCTGTACTGCTTTTTCCCAAAAAATCATTACAGGTAAAGTAACCGATCTAAAAGGTGAAGCGTTAAGAGGCGTTACTGTTCAGGAAAAAGGAAAGAACACGCAATCTGCTACTAATGCTTTGGGTGTTTACAAAATTACGGCAAGCGATGATGCGACACTGGTCTTTCGGTCGGTCGGTTATGTGTCTAGAGAAGAGGTTGTTAGAGGACGGTCGGTCATTAATGTTGTTTTGTCGGATAATAATGCCTCAATAGACGAGGTTGTTGTGACTGCTTATGGTGTAAAGAGGGATAGAAAAACCTTGGGGTACTCAACGCCAATTGTTTCTGGCGATGATGTGTCGGATACGCAGCGAGAATCCTTTTTTCAGGGGTTGCAAGGTCGTGTCCCTGGTTTGTCTATTAATAGTACGAGCGGTTTGCCCGGCGCTTCCGCTCAGATTGTCCTCCGGGGATTTGCCTCCATATCTGGAGATAATAATGCTCTTATTGTTGTGGATGGCATACCTATCAATAATTCCACGATCAATGAGAATGATTTGGCAAGCAACGGTGCTAATCAAAGCTTGGATTATTCAAATAGGGCCATGGACATTAACCCTGATGATATTGAGACCTATACGGTTTTGAAAGGGCCCGAGGCGACAGCCCAGTTTGGTAGCCAGGGTGCAGGTGGCGCGATTTTAATTACAACAAAAAAAGGAAAAGCCGGCAAGTTTACTACAAATTATACTTTTTCGGGGCGTGTTGAAAGTGTGAATAAGTTTCCGGAAAGGCAATATGTCTATGCGCAGGGATTGAATGGTAATTATGACGGGACGGCATTGACCGCGCTCGGTCCGCGCTATCCCGAAGGGATGCATATTTATGAAGATAACGTGCAGAACTTCTTTACAACAGGTTATAATCAAAAACATAGCCTGGCTTTTGAGGGCGGGACAGAAAAAGTGACCTACCGCTGGTCAAATGAATATAATAACAATACGGGGATTGTGCCTAATACCTTGTATAGACGTTTTTCAACACGCTTAAATAGCACGGCTAAATTTGGGGATAAACTTGAGTTTAATACTTCGCTCAATTATATTTATTCAAAAAATGATAAGGTTAGACGGGGCGCATCTGGTTATCTGATGACCTTAATGAGTTTTAACCCTATTTTTGATGTGCGTGACTGGATTGATGATAAAGGGAATCGCGTGCTTCATAATTCCGATATTTTTAATGAAAGGGATAATCCTTTTTGGGATGTTTATCGTAATACAGCTTATGATATTGTTAATCGTGTGCTTGCAACTTCTAACATCACCTATCGGGCAAACAATTGGTTGAGCCTTAATGGGATTATTGGGGTTGATTATTCAAATACGCAGGGCCAAAGTGTGTATCATCCGCAATCTTATTCTGGTTCTGGTTCTGCTAGTGCTGTACGTAATGGTTCGATTAATGAATATCAGGTAAATGGCCGTATCCTTTCTGGATCTTTCATGGCTAACTTAAAAAAGAATTTGTCAAAAGACTTTTCTTTTCGTGCAAATCTAGGAGCTGAATTTAAAGATTATGACTTTTTGACGAATTCACAATATGGCGAAGATTTCTATGATCCAGATTTTTATAGCATTAACAATACATTTCCAAGTTCGCGGCTTGTAAAGAGTGCTGCGGCAAATTTTCGGACAGTCGGATTTATGGCACAGACCGGGTTTGGTTATCTCAATGATATGGTTTACCTCAATTTGACCGGTCGTTTAGATGCGGCCTCACGTATGATGCCCAATAATCCATACTTTGCCTATCCTTCTGCTTCATTAGCTTTTAATTTTACCGACCTGGATTTTTTTAAGGAGAAGGTGTCTTGGATGAGCAATGGAAAGTATCGGATTTCGGTAGGTACGACTGGGAAAGCTCCTTATAAAAGTTATTATACCCTTTCAAATTTTGAACCAAAGAATACTACAGGTGGAGGGTTTGCTTATGGAGTAAATGGCGGGAATCCAAATTTGAAAGCGGAAAAAACGAGGGATTTTGAGACAGGGTTGGAGCTGGCCTTGCTGGATAGAAGGATGACCTTTGATCTTAGTTATTTCAACAGGCTCAGTACTGGGCAGATCATTATGCCTAGATTGAGCTATGGGTCCGGGTTTGTGCTGCGTATGATGAATGGAGGTGAGGTGAAGACCTATGGTACAGAACTGCAGGCAACTGTAAACCCGATTCGCAAAGACAAGCTTAATTGGGATCTTACCTTCAATTTTACACAATATAAAGGTAAGGTACTATCGCTTGCCGAGGATCTTCCGGAGCTTTATGAGTCGGATACGCAAGTGTTGGGCGGTGTTCGTTCAGGCGTAGTTCCGGGGTATAGTATTGGGACTTTAACGGGTACCCGATTCAAGAGAAATGATCGTGGCGATGTCTTGATCAATGCACAGACAGGATTGCCAATAGCGGGTACAGATCGGTACTATCCGATTGGAGATCGAATTCCTGATTTTACACTCGGGGTAGTTAATAAGCTGACCTATAAAGATTTTTACCTTACATTTTTGTGGGACTGGCGAAAAGGTGGGGATGTGTTGAATGGGTTGGATTATCGGTTGTATATAAACGGAATGTCTTCTAAAACGTTGAATAGGGAGGAGCCAAGGGTGATTCAAGGCGTGTTGGAGGATGGTTTACAGAATACCCCGAATCCGACAATCAATAGGATTGCTGTGACACCTTATTCTTCTTCCGGGTACTATACTTTAAATACCGAGCCGCAGATGTTTATAGAAAAGGATATCTATACAGTGCGTTTACGTGATGTTACGTTGAGGTATAACCTTCCGAAGCATCTGATACGAAAAATTGGGGCGCAAGCTGGTATGAGCGTGTTTTTTACAGCTACTGATGTTTTTTTGTTTACAAATTATACAGGCTTAGATCCGGAAAGTAATATGAATACGCCCGGTCTGGGGGGGATTGGTGGTTATGGTATCGACTTCGGGAATATGGCGAAACCTAGAGGTTTTAACTTTGGTCTTACTTTAAAATTATAGGAGGAAAAAGAGATGCAGAAACGTGTCTATATAATTGTTGTTGCAGTCCTTGTATTGGTGAGTAGCTGCAAAAAATATCTGGATATCAATGAAAATCCATCTAATCCACAGTTGGTGAAAGCGGAGTTGCTATTGGCTCCCATAATAGCTCAAATGGCTAGTGGGTATTCTCAGGATCAACGTCAAATGAATAAATTTAATCAAAGCATCCTTGGAGGAAGCAGCGATGTTTCTTCTAAAGTTTGGGAGAAGCACGGTTTTCCGGAGAGGAGTGATGTTGGTGGAGTTATGTGGCGCATGGTATATTTTGATCTTGGTTTGAATCTGGAGCGTATGATCAGAGACGCGCTGGAGAATGAAAAATATGAGTATGCGGCAATAGGTTACGCAATAAAAGCCTGGGGTTATCAATCTTTGACAGATTATCATGGGCCAATTATTTTAGATGAGGCATTTCGTCCAAATCAACTTGCGTTCAAGTATAATGACCAGCCAGAGGTCTATGCGAAAGTAAGACAATGGTGTGATTCAGCCTTGTTTTACCTGAATAAAAAAAGTCCAATAGACTATAGTGCTTCATTGAATTCGGTTAAGGGCGATAATTTGTACCGTGGCAACATGGAGCAGTGGCGAAGATTTGTTTATGGTTTGAAGGCGATACAGTATATTCATTTGATAAACAAACCGGATTTTAAAAATAAATATGCTGATTCCGTTGCTAGATTTGTCGACCTGTCTTTCCAGTCCATAGCTGATGACGCTGGTGTGAAATTCACTGGAGATAAATCTGCGAATGCAAATGTTGTGAGTGCTTTGTTTGGTGTCTATACAACTTCATATTACAATCGCGCTGGAAAACCCATCGTTAATTATCTTACAGGAGGACTCCGTGGTGCACCAATCGAAAATCCGAAATCTTCAACCGACCCTCGTCTATCCCGAATGCTGATGATGAATAATCCCAAGGATAGTATTTATATAGGAGGAGAGCCAAATGTCACAAATAGCACTGTGCCAAATATTTTGGGTGAATTTGTGAACAATACGTATCAAGGGAAATTTATCTTTAGAAATACGGTCGATTTTCCTTTAATGACATATGCGCAATTGCAGTTGGTAAAAGCGGAAGCCCTTTTTATAAAGGGTGATAAATCCGGTGCATATGATGCGTATCAAAAAGCAATTGTAGCCCATATGAACTTCGTGAATAAATATATAGATAATAAAGAGGTGGCTATTTCACTAAATGATATGAAGGTTTATTTGGAAGGGGGGGAGGTTGCACGCTCTGCGGCGGATTTAATGCTATCAGACATCATGGGGCAAAAATATATTGTTCAATGGGGTTGGGGCGGTCTGGAACAGTGGTGCGATCTTCGAAAGTATCATTATAGTCCAGAAGTGTTTAAGCAATATATTCCCTTAAGTGGTAGTCAGCTTACTTATAATGATTATTGTTACAGGGTGCGGCCTCGCTATAATTCCGAGTATGTTTGGAATGAGAAAGAATTGGACCGTTGGGGAGCTCTGGATCCTGAATACGTGATTAAGCCAACATGGTTTGTTACTTCCGAGAATTAAACAAAATAGATGGAGTATTATGAAAGTTTTAAATATAATTATAGTTTTTGTACTGGCGACATTCGGAATGGTTGCTTGCAAAAAATCTATTCAAGACTTTGGTCAAGTTGATTTTTTGAGTGATAGCGATGTTATTGTTAAAATAAACATGGCGTCGATTTATCCTGATGACCGCTATATGTATGTCAAGTTTGATGGGCAGCGGGTTACTTCCTTGATAAGAGGGCGAGAGCCGTTTCCGGGTGGTGGATATAACACAAGGGGTGATTCGCGACCGGATTTCTTGAAGTATAAAGCCGGTAATATCAAGGTTCAGGTGGGTTTGCCTTATCGAATTGATGATGGTAGAGATTCTGTTATTCTGTATGAGACGCAGGTAGATTTTGAGGCGGGAAAAAGGTATACTTTGCATGTTACTGATACCGCCAGCAATACAAGGGTGATTTTGAATGAAGAGGATCTGTCTCGCCCTGATTCTACACAGGCGCGTTATCGATTCACGAATCTAATGCCTAATGTTTCTGCAATAGATTTGTATTATGGAGCAGCGGCAACTGCGGCTGAGCCGACGCAAGATTCGTTGGTTGCAAAAAATGTCAAATACTTGGAGACAAGCCCTTATTTTGAGTTGAACCGTATAGCGACGAGAACTTGGAAGATCCGCCCTGCGGGTGCTCCTGTTACAAACGCTTCGGTGATTGCATCTTATTCAAATTCAGGTGCTACGCTCGACAGGAGATCGTATACGGTGTATGCATTGGGGTACAATGGTTTTACAACAGCGATTATGAAACCTTATCTATCATTTTTTTTAGTTAGATAGTTATGAAAAAGAACCTATTAAACGGTCTCACTGGAATGGGGCTGATGCTTGCTTTGTTTTTTACCTCTTTTGTTTCATGTAAGAAACGGGATGATTATCCTAAATTCAATGAAAAAAAAGAGGAAATTGTTCCGGATGATATCATACCTCCGGATAATAAAATTGAAAAAATTACCCAGAAAATTATGAATCAGGCAGATGTGATCGGGGTTTTTCAGATGGATTCTACAGTTACCTTGGCTGATGGATTGCAAAGGAGCCATATTCGGTTTCTGAATAAATTAAATCAACCGACGAGTATTCAGATTTTGGAAATAGATCTCAAGAAAAAGATAGTGCCTTATGTAATGGGGGCATTTGATGATAACCTGTATGTCGCGCAACCGATTCCCGATATGGCTAAATATAATGAGGCTTCATCTGGTGGAGAGCTCCTGGCTGCAATTAACGGGGCTACTGTCGCTAATTATTCCTATATCAAAAATGGGCGGAAGATCAATATTTCTACTACTTCTGGAAAGGAAAAGACCCGACCATTTTTCGCTGTTCAATTTGACGGGACATCCTTTATTGGAAATTGTTTTGATACAGTTCAGTTTAATTTTGAGCCTTATGATATCAACAGATTTAAGGGGCTAATCTCTGGAACGGGCTGGTTGCAGTATCGCGGAGCTGTTATCGTGTCCACATCGGCTGTGGTGCAGGCAAATACTGCGCTTGGTTTGTCTTCTGATAAATCTACTTTGTATGCTGTTGTTGTTGACGGAGCTAGTGGTAGTTTTTCAGTCGGAATGACTTTTAACGATTTGGCAAGGGTCATGAAGTCGATTGGCTCTTATGATGCCTTTGTGTTGAATAGTGGTAATGCTAGTGTGATGACTCAAAGACAGTTCTCTGCAGGTTCTGTCGGACAGACTGTATGGAATGTTGTGAATAGGCCTCCTGCAAGTATGGTGGGAAGTTTGAATGGAGTTGGCTTTGTGAAAATGAAGTAATGTCAGGTGAAAGATATCGATGTTTATGGCCGGAAGCAAAGCTTCCGGCTTTGTTGTATGTAACAAGCTATTGTTCAGTATATGCGTTATGGTGAGTGCTGTTTTGCCGTGTTTTGCTGTGTTGTTAAGGATTTGTTAAATGTATCATATATGTTACTTTTATGTGTTTAAAATACACTAAGATTCTAGTGGTAATTGTCTGTTATTATTTTTTAATTAGCTGTTAATTAGTTTGTTAAATATGTTTTTTGTTTTTTAGTTTACTGTTTAACAAAATGCTACTTAAGATGCTGTTCTCTTTTTAATAAGTGAACACTTACTTTGTTTTGCGTTTTTATGAGTATTTTAGTTTTAAAAACGAAAAGATCTACTTACTTTTATCCTGATTTTCAATTATCCATGCATAAAACTGCATTTGTGCATGGTCTAATGTCTATTTATGATGAAATATACCTTGCTAAAATTAACCTTTGTAGTCTCAGCGCTATCTGTCATCTCTTGCAGTAACTCGTTGCGGTCGGCGCAGAGTAAAAAAAGTGTGCGAGAAAATTCCGTCGTGGCTTCGGCCGACGTGATAATGCCTGGAGCTGATCAGTTATCATCTTATTTACCGCAACTAAAGGGTAAGAAGGTGGGGATTATGGGAAATCAAACTTCCATCGTGGGAACTGACAAAAGACATTTAGTAGATGTTTTGCTTGAAAATAAGGTCGATCTGAAGTTTGCCTTCGCTCCGGAGCACGGTTTTAGAGGGAATGTTGAGCGTGGGGAGAAGTTTGGTAATGACCTGGATCAAAAAACGGGGCTGCCTTTGTTTACCCTATACGGGGGGAATAAAAAACAAGATTCGATTGTCAATTCCATTGATGTTATGATTTTTGATTTGCAGGATGTGGGTGCACGTTTCTATACCTATATTACTTCTTTGCACCGGGTGATGGAACTATGTGCAAAGCATAATAAAAAACTGATTGTATTGGACCGTCCCAACCCCAATGGTGATCAGGTAGACGGACCGGTACGTCATGATGATAAATTTAAATCAGATGTTTCATGGCATAAAATTGCCATGATTCATGGATTGACCATTGGCGAACTGGCGCAGATGATCAATGGTGAAAAATGGCTGGAAAATGGACGTCAGGCTGACCTAGAGATTATAAAAGTTCAAAATTGGGATCACAGCAAGATGTATGACTTGCCGGTAGTTCCATCTCCGAGTTTGCCCAATCAGCTTTCAGTGCGTTTATACCTTTCTTTATGTTTGTTTGAAGGTACGGATATTTCGGTGGGGCGCGGTACGGATTGGCCTTTCCAGGTGCTGGGTTACACAAATCCAGTCTATGGGTCTTTTACGTTTACGCCTGGTGAACGTCACGGTATGTCAAAACATGTGGAAGGAAAAGGAGTCAAGAATTATGGTATAGATCTGCGTGATCTGAATCCTGATGAGCAGAAATTCACACTAAAATATCTCTTAGACTTCTACCAGAAAACGCCGGACAAAACTGTTTTTTTTGCGAGACCTGAGTTTTTTGACAAGCTGGCTGGCACAGATCAACTGCGTAAACAGATTATTGCGGGTGAGTCTGAGGCACAGATCCGGGATTCTTGGGCCGCGGATTTAAAAGTTTACAAGAAAATGCGCAAGAAATACCTGCTATATACTGATTTTGAATGAGTGTAGCGAATAATACTAACGAATAACGAACAATACTAACTAGAATCATTTATTTTTAAAACTCTATAATCAATGAGAAAATTTGTACTATTTTCTGTTGCTCTTGGATTGAGTTTTCCTTCTGAATCCTATTCTTTTGTAAAGAAAGAGGGCGCTTTGAGCAGTGTTAACTTGACGGGTGCCCTGCTTCGCTCTTCATCGAAGACTTCGGTTCAAAATACGGTGCAAGGTACTGTAACGGATGGAAAAGGCCCAGTCTCAGAAGTAAGCGTTTCTGTCGTTGGCGGAAGTGCATCTACTAAAACCGATGCGCAGGGGCATTTCAAGATTACAGCTGCCGTGGGAAGCAAATTGCGTTTTTCATCCATCGGGTATATTTCGCAAGATGTCATCGTTACTTCGAATACACTTAATGTAGTGTTGGTTGATGATAATCAATCCTTGGAAGAGGTCGTGGTCGTTGGTTATGGTACCCAAAAGAAAGGGAACTTAACTGGTGCCGTTTCGTCAATTAACGTCAAGGACAATTTGCAGGGACGTGCCATTGCGGATGTGGGACGTGGTATCCAAGGGACCACTCCGGGTTTAACTGTTGTGGTGCCAAGTGGCGAGGTTGGTTCCGATCCGGTAATGAAAATTAGGGGGCAGATTGGTTCGATTGCAGGACAGTCTAATCCTTTGATTTTATTAGATAACGTGGAAATCCCAAGTATTCAATTGGTTAATCCAGCTGATGTAGAGTCTATTACGGTGTTGAAAGATGCGGCAGCAGCTTCCATCTATGGGGCTAAAGCAGCATTTGGGGTGGTGTTGATCACGTCAAAAAAAGGCGCTAAGGGCGGGGATACTTTCAATATCAGCTATAATAATAACTTTTCTTTCCAGAATTCAGCTGTTGATTATAATATGGGTGATGTGAATGCGCTTAAGTATTCACTTGAAGCTGCAGAAAGGATTGGTGAAACTGAAGCGGGAGCATTCTATAAAGTCAATAGACAGAGTTATGACCTAGCCGTTAAATGGAAAGAGAAATACGGCGGTACAATTGGTGTCAATGATCCTACTGTATATGGTCGTGACTGGTATGTGAATCCGGCTGAACCGACCAAAAAATATGGTGTGCGTACCTATAACGTGCAGGATTATATGATCCGGAAGGCTGCGCCGACTTCACAGCATGATTTAAGTATCTCGGGTACTTCTGGAAAAACTGATTATAATTTAAGTATGGGCTTATTGAATCAGTCTGGAATGATGAAGCCTACGGATCACGACCAATTCAGACGGACAAATGCTGCTTTACGTTTGTCTACGGAGCTGAATAAATACCTGACTGTGCGCGGTGGTGCAATTGTGTCACGCCGCAAAAAGGAGTATCCGTATACGACTAATTCGACAACTGCTGATCCTTGGTTGTACTTATACCGCTGGAGTTCGCTATATCCGATGGGCTACGATGAAAATGGTAAAATGATCCGGAGTCCATGGAGTGAAGTTTCTTCAGCGAATACGGCCAGTTTCCAAAATAATTATCTGAATTTGAATTTGGGAGCTACCGTAAATATTATGAAAAACTGGAAGGTAGATTTTGATTATACCTTCTCTAATCAAGAAGAAATTACGACACAGCCGGGAACACGTTTTACCGCCGCGGATTCCTGGATCGCAGGTGTTGCTCGTAAAGATGCGGCCGGAGCTCCGGTTTATGTTAATGCGGATGGTCAGGTCGTGCCAGCTGGTACGCAGGGTGCTTCGGCTGCCTATGATCTGAATTACTATATGTATACCGCGAACGGCGCTAACCCAGATCATTTTTTGCGTGCGGCGGGGAATCGTCGTAACAACACGATCAATGCTGTTACAACGTATAATCTGAATATTAATGATGATCATGAATTTAAGTTTTTGGCAGGTATCAACCGTGTGACCTTGGATTATGATATGAATTCCTCTCAGACCTTTAATTTGCTCGATATCAAAAATCCACAGTTGGGATTTGGTGTGAATACATCATCGCAGCAAGCCAAGGGGGATGCTTTGTGGGAGGCGCAGCTGGGTTATTTTGGTCGCGTAAACTATGCGTACAAAAACAAGTATCTGTTTGAGGCTAATATCCGTTATGATGGTTCTTCGAAATTTCCAAAAAACCTGAAATGGCAATGGTTCCCGTCCTTTTCTGCGGGCTGGGTAGCATCCGAAGAAAGTTTTATGGAATGGGCAAAGCCTACATTGAACCAATTGAAGTTTAGAGGATCTTGGGGTTCTATCGGTGATCAGACGGTGCTACCAAGTTTGTATACTTCAACGCTTATTCCGGGTGATATCAACTGGCTTGGCGCAGATGGAAGCCGTTATTATAATATTGGAACACCATCAGCGGTTCTTAGCAGTTTGGGCTGGCAGCGTATTGAAACCACAGATATTGGTCTGGATATGCGGATGTTTAAAAATAAATTCGGCGTGGTCTTCGATTGGTACCGCCGCGATACAAAAAATATGATTGTTCCTAGTGGGAATGTAAGCGCAACTTTTGGTGCTCCGCCGCCACAAGGGAACTTTGGTGCATTGCGTACCCAGGGTTGGGAGTTGGCGATGGATTTCAATCACCGTTTTGAGAACGGGCTTGGATTCAATGTTCGTGGAACATTGTCGGATGCCAAATCAACCATTCTGAAGTATACCGACACCAAAGTGATTTCTGATTATTACGTTGGTAAGGACGTGGGTGAAATTTGGGGGTATCGTACAGATAGATTGTATCAAGCCTCTGATTTCGAGTATGATGCTTCTGGAAAGATGGTGGAGATTGATATAAATCAGAAGAAATTTAATAAACTTTCTGACCCAAATGGAGCATACAATACATTTTCAACGGACAGTAAGTTTCGTTGGGGGCCCGGTGATGTAAAGTTTGTGGATCTAAATGGTGACGGTAAGATTGACAAAGGAGCTGAGACGCTAAGTGACCATGGTGATTTGGAAATTATAGGTAACGAAACTCCGCGTTATGAGTACGGATTCCGTTTGGGACTTGATTACAAAGGCTTTGATTTCTCGGCATTTCTACAAGGTGTGGGCAAACGCCAGCTTTGGGGGAATGGATTCTTGACGATCCCTGGTTATAACTCTTCGGATGGTGCAATGCCTGCGGCTATTGCGGATAATTTCTGGTCGAAAGATCATACCGATGCCTTTTATCCTGCTGCATTTAATAATGCGGCAAGTAATGACGCAAATAATATGGTAAAACAATCGCGCTATTTATTGGATATGTCTTATATGCGTATCAAGAATATTACATTGGGATATACTTTGCCTTCGTCTCTGACAAATAAAGCCTATATCAAAACAGCGAGAATATATACCTCTTTGGAAAATTTCTTTACGTTTGATAAACTAAAAGGCTTGCCTGTGGATCCTGAAGCAATCAATGGATTCTCCATTTTCAATGAAAAGAATTATAACTCGGGTAGAACAGGGGTAGGTACACCAATGTTCAAATCGGTTTCGTTTGGTGTCCAAGTTAACTTCTAAAATTTACAAAAATGAAACTTACAAAGAAAATAGCTTTTTTGGCGCTGGGGGCAACAGTTTTATTGTCCTCCTGTAATAAAGATGTTTTGGATCGTGATCAGTTAACGAGTATCGAAGATCAAAATAGCTGGGGAAACGAGCTGGCTTTGCGTCTTTACGCAAATGGATTCTATCCGAATTTTTTTACAGGTAATAATTCGGGCTATGCAACTGCTTATGCTCCTGTAACAGGCTATAATTTTTCGGATGACCTGACAAAGAGGAATATTCAGGATAATTTTGAGAATACTGTTCCTTCTACCCGTAAAAATGAATATGCCAGTACAATTGCTTTAATGGAGACGCCGCAGATGTTGCGGGAATATGCAGGCCCGACCTGGAACTTTGTTTACGTAAGAAAAGCAAATATTTTTGTTGACCGCATTGAGCGTGTAACCAAACCAAATATTAATGATGAGACTTATCGTCACTGGATGGCTGTGGCCCGTTTTTTCAGAGGATCGGAGTATAGTCGCCTGGTCGAGGTATTTGGTGATGTTCCTTATTATGATAAAGAATTGAAGGATACTGAAACGGATCTTTTGTATAAAGACCGGGATAATCGCAGTGTGGTTATGGATCATGTGTACGAAGATTTTCAATATGTATTGGATAATATGCGGACAAATGACGGAAAGCAATACCTGAATAAATATGTTGCGGCATCTTTTATTTCTCGTTATATGTTGTTCGAAGGGTCTTATTTATATTATCACAATATAGATAAAGAAAGAGCGAAGAAATATTTGGAGTTGGCTCAGAAGGCGGCCGAAATTGTGATGAATTCTGGTGCTTATAAGTTTACAAGTGATTTTAAGAGTCTTTTTTCATCGGAGGATTTAAGTGCCAATCAAGAAGTAATCATGTATCGTGCTTATGACGCAACTAAAAATGTCACGCACAGTGTTGGTTCGTATAGCAACGGTACAGAACGTCAGGATAATGCGTCTAATCTTGTTCTTGTCAAATCGTTTCTGTGTAATGACGGAAAACCTTGGCAAAACTCATCTGTGACAAATGCAAGCAGTTTCTCCATTAAAGATTTGGCCGTTACACGAGATCCTCGTTTTGAGGCTTCATTTTATGAGAAGCCATTAACTTCCTCGTCGACTCTTTTTTACGCATTTAAGTTTGCCTCAAGAGAAGCATTGACCTATATTGGTGGTAAATATCCTGCTGCGTGGGCCGGGATGACGAACACATCTGATGCACCGGTTATTCGTTTGGCTGAGGTGGTACTTAATTTTGTTGAAGCGAAGCAGATTTTAGCTGAGGGATTTGGAGGGGCGGCTGTAACACAGGGTGATATAGACAAATCGATCAATGCGATACGTGCTCGTCCTATAGATGCTGTGGCTGCATCAAAAGGGGTACAGAAAACAGCGCCTTTACAGATCGGAGCTATCGCAAATGACCCTGCAAGAGATGCTGATGTGTCACCATTAACTTGGGAAATCCGCCGCGAGCGTCGCATGGAGTTTGTTTATGAAGGTCTTCGTCTATTGGATATTAAACGCTGGAAGAAATTGGATTATATGAATTTTGATAAAAATCCAGATTATTACCGTGGTCCTTGGATTGATGTTCAGAAAGATATTCCGGCTTTACTGGATCCTTCAAAAGTAGGAATCCTTAAAGTGGTGGATGCTACGAATAAAGTAATCATTTATGATGGTAAGAATGCTAGTCAAATGGTTGGCTTCTATCTTGTCGAAACCGTCCAAAATCGGGAGTCTTTCTCGGATCGCTCTTATATGGCACCTGTTGGCCTGGAGCAAATAAATGAATATGCTTCGAAAGGTTATAAACTGACCCAAACGAAGGGTTGGTAATTTGACTCTTGACAGTATTAAGCCTTGTCTATTAGACAAGGCTTTTTTTATATCAAAAATATCACGCATAAAAACGCATTTGTTTTTTTGTATTTATGCATAAAAACGCTATTTTTAAGAAAATATTATCCATGAAACCGAAGCTTATAGCCTTAATTAGTGCATTATTGTGCATTATCAATATGTCCTTTGCGCAATCTTTTAAATTTGCCCATGTGACAGACACACATGTTGGCGGTGCAACAGGAGCGGAAGATCTGCGACGTACTGTAAAGGATCTTAATACATTGAAAGACATCGATTTTGTTATACTCTCTGGGGATATCACTGAATTTGGGGCTGATCAGGAACTGAAATTGGCAAAACGTATTTTGGATAGCCTGCAACTGCCCTGGTATGTAATTCCGGGCAATCATGATGGAAACTGGTCCGAAAATGGAGCCAATACCTTCCGTACTGTCTTCGGTGGCGAAACGTTTTTCTTTAAACATAAAGGTTATCAATTTATAGGGACTAATTCCGGTCCGAATATGCGTATGAGTCCAGGTCAAATACCACGTGAAAACCTGGTGTGGATGGATTCTGTCTTTGCCGCGAACCCCGATAGGCAAACACCATTAATTTATATTAACCATTATCCACAAGATTCCTCCCTGAACAATTGGTTTGATGCATTGAAACGGGTCAAAACACGTAATGTCCAATTGGCGTTCTGTGGACATGGTCATGCAAATAAGGCTTACGACTGGGAAGGTATACCGGGTGTGATGGGGCGGTCTAACCTCCGCGCAAATAAAGCTGTGGGGGGGTATAATATCGTCACTATTGGGGATGGAAAAGCTTCCTATCAGGAACGTAATCCGGGCGTAGGGACACAAGAAAAACCTTGGTTGGAGGTGCCTTTGTTTGATCATCATTATGATAAAGAGGCTGCTGTTTACCCGCGACCAAGTTATGCAGTCAACGAGAAATATACGGGTGCCGTTCATGTGAACTGGACTTTCGAAGACGCAAGCGACATTGGCGCAGGGTTGACCATTGATAAAAATAAGGTAATTACTTCAAATACCGCAGGGGATATCTTTGCCCTGGATCTTAAATCCGGTAAAAAGCTATGGTCTTACAGAACGGGAGGAAAGGTGTATTCTACTCCGGCCGTCTGGAAAGGTATTGTTGTGGCTGGCTCCTCAGATCATTTTATTTATGCTGTCGATGCAGAAAACGGAAAACTCCTCTGGAAGGTAAAAACAGATAAGGCTGTATTGGGGTCGCCGTTGATTCAGGATGGTATTGCTTTTATCGGTGGCTCAGATGGTAAATTCAGGGCATTGGACGTAAAGACCGGAAATTTGAGATGGAGTTTTGATCAGGTCAAAGGGTTTGTGTCGACTTTGCCAACTTATTATTTAGGAAATATTATCTTCGGTTCTTGGGGAAATGGATTTTATGCGTTGGATGCCAAAACCGGAAAATTATCCTGGGAATGGAACAATGGTCACGCCAATCGGATGTTTTCGGCTGCTGCCTGTAATCCTGTCGGAGTAAATAATCGCATTTTTGTTGTCGCGCCGGATCGGTTTATGACTGCGTTGGATGCGCGAAATGGCGCAGTGATCTGGCGGGAAAAGAAGGATACTATACGTGTGCGGGAGTCTATGGGGTTGGCGGTAAATAAAAAACAGGTCTATGTGAAGACAATGGACGGCGATTTGCTGGGAATTTCTTCTTCGGATGACAAAATGGACGTAATTTGGAAAGCAAAACTAAAATTACCCTATGAACTGACCCCATCGGCAATAAAAACAAACCGTAAATTGGTGTTTGTGCCGAGTCATTCGGGTTTGCTTTCGGCTGTGGATGCAAAAACAGGCGCGGTTATCTGGCAGTATAAAATTTCCAATGGCATGGTCAACCCTGTTGCTATAAATGGTAATAATGAGGTTGTTGCGAGTACGATGGATGGGAAAATAGTTTCTTTGAGGTTTTAAACAACCGTTTGAGTTGATTTTATTAAAAATAAATGCCTTATTATGATAAAAGAATGTCTAAACTTCTTAAATTTACGTCAAGCTTTTTTGCTTGTTTTTGCATGTTTTGTTTGTAACTTTGCGGAAGCACAGCAGAATGCTTGGATTCGAATAAACCAATTAGGCTATACTCCGACAGGCAAAAAGGTCGCGGTATGGGGAGGGAAATCAATCAGGCAGCTTCGTTCTTTTGAGGTTAAAGATGCAAAAACAGGTAAAACAATATATGTCCGCCCTGTAGGGAAGGATTATGGTGCCTATGGTCCGTTTGTTCAGAGTTTTCGATTTGATTTTTCGGCATTACAGGATACGGGAAGTTATTTTATCCAGGTGGGAGAAATCAAATCTCCGCATTTTAGGATAGCCTCCGATGTCTATAAGGGTGCAGCGGACTTTGTATTACGGTATATGCGTCAACAACGCACATTGTTCAATCCTTTTTTAAAGGATAGTTGTCATACCCATGATGGCTTTACTTTGTATGCCGGTAAAGTCGGTATAGCGGATAGTTCGCATATTGATGCTGGCGGAGGCTGGCATGATGCTTCTGATTATTTACAATACGCGACCACGTCGGCAAATGCGACATTCCACCTGCTGGCGGCTTATCGGGATTTTCCCAAAGTGTTTGACGATCAAAAACAGGCAAATGGCTTGGATGGAAAAAATGGTCGTGCTGATGTTTTGGATGAAGCCAAATGGGGACTGGACTGGTTGTTGAAGATGCATCCAAAAGCGAATCAGATGTATAATCAGATTGCGGATGACCGCGATCATGCAAGTATGCGCATGCCCAAGGAGGATCCCTACTATGGTCGTGGATTTGAACGCCCGGTGTATTTTATAGATGGCGAGCCTCAGCAAAGGGGCAAGTTTATGAATAACACCACCGGGACGAGTTCCACGGCGGGGAAATTTAGTAGCGCTTTCCGTTTGGGATCTGTGCTTTTTGGAAAAGAGGATAAAAAATATGCAAAATTGCTGTCACAGAAAGCGGAGACAGCTTATGCGTATGCAAATATAAAACCCGGGGTGACACAGACGGTTTCGGTCAAATCACCCTATATCTATGCCGAAGACAATTGGGTGGATGATATGCAGCTGGCGGCAGCAATGGGATTTTCGGTAACAAAGAAAAACAAGTTTGCCGAGGAAGCCATGCAGTATGCCAGACAGGAAAAAATAACACCCTGGATGATATCAGATACAGCTGCGCATTATCAGTGGTATCCTTTTATCAACTTGGGGCATTATGAATTGGCTAAAAAATTGAAGGGACAGGATCGCGAGGAGATTGTTTCATATTATAGGCAAGGTATCGAAGAGGTCAATAAACGTGCGGAGCAAAATGCATTTTTAAGAGGGGTTCCTTTTATCTGGTGCAGCAACAATCTTACGGCTTCTTTTGCCATACAGTGCCTTTGGTATAAAGAACTGACAGGTGACAATCAGTTTGATGAACTGGAACAGGCGAACTTTGATTGGTTGTTTGGTGCTAATCCTTGGGGAACAAGTATGGTTTACGGACTTCCATCTTGGGGCGACACACCGGTTGATCCACATTCTGCTTTTACTTATCTGGGTAAGCATCCGATCGACGGGGGGCTGGTAGATGGTCCGATCATGGCGTCTACTTACCGTAACCTGATCGGTATTAAGCTGAACAACCCCGATAGCTATGCGGATTTTCAGAGTGACCTTGCCGTTTATCATGACGATTATGGTGACTACAGTACCAATGAGCCAACCATGGACGGAACGGCTTCATTGATCTACTTGCTGGCGGCTAAAGAAGGGAAGGCCTTGGAGGAGCCTGTGGGAAAAAAGTAAGCAGGGATGGATTCGGTGCTATTGTCCGTGGCGACTCTACAGTGAAAAAAGTGGCTTTACTTTTTACGGGCCACGATTTATCGGAGGGAACGACTATGGTTTTGAAAAGCTTGAAGCGCCATCATGTGAAGGGGAATTTTTTCTTAACAGGAGATTATCTGCGGAACGCAAGTTTCAAGCCCTACATCCAGCAAATGTTGAAAGACGGACATGTGGTGTCTGGGCATTCTGATAAGCATCTCCTGGTCAGTGGTTGGGGGAGTCGGGATGAATTGCTGGTCAGCCGGGATTCGTTCCTGCGGGACTTGAAGACCAATGTGGATGAGCTGGCGCTTGCGGGGGTAGATACAAGTCAATTACGCTATTATATTCCTTCTTATGAATGGTATAATAGCCAGACGGTAGCATGGGCAAAGGAAATCGGCTTGTCTTCAATCAACTATACGCCCGGGATACGGACTGCCGCAGATTATACTTATCCAGAAATGGGTGAACGTTATCTGTCCTCCGGGGCAATTTTGAAGGGACTTTGGTCTTATGAGGAGAAGTTCGGCCTGAATGGTTTCATGATTTTGATCCATATGGGGACGGATGGAAGACGGAAAGATAAATTGTATCATTATTTGGGTGATATGATCGACATATTAAAAAAGAAAGGTTATCAAATAATGGATATACCCGATTTATTGAATTAAGAAATACAATATATATTAAGAATGGTTAATACAACGGAGAAAGATTCGAATTATCAGGATTTGGACAAGATGTCTGTACATGAATTATTGACTAATATCAATAACGAGGATAAATCTGTGCCGCTAGCTGTTGAAAGGTCTATTCCTCAGATCGAAGCATTGGTTAAGGTTACTGTGGAGAAAATGAAGGCTGGTGGTCGGACTTTTTATATCGGGGCCGGTACCAGTGGCCGGCTTGGTGTCTTGGATGCATCTGAATTGCCTCCGACTTATGGTGTGCCATTTGAGTGGATTATCGGGTTAATTGCAGGCGGGGATACTGCGATCCGCAAAGCTGTGGAATTCGCGGAAGATGATCTGGAACAGGCCTGGAAGGATATGGAAGCATATGATATTGACGAAAATGATGTCGTTATCGGTATTGCGGCATCGGGCACTACACCTTATGTCATCGGTGGCCTGAAGACCGCAAACGAGAAAGGTCTGGTGACAGGCTGTATTGTCTGTAACGGCGGTTCTCCGATTGCTGAAATTGCTCAGTATCCTGTTGAGGTTATTGTAGGTCCCGAATTTGTGACGGGCTCTACCCGTATGAAATCCGGTACCGCACAAAAGCTTGTATTAAATATGTTCAGCACGGCGGTCATGATTCAGCTCGGGCGTGTGAAGGGAAATAAAATGGTCGATATGCAACTGTCAAACCATAAATTGGTCGGTCGTGGCGTACGGATCATTATGGATCAGACGGGGGCTACTGAAGAAGATGCTGCGGCTTTGCTGGAACAATTCGGCAATGTAAGGCAAGCGATCGAAGCTTATCAGGCGACACATTAAAATCATCTGCTATCATCAAATCACCTATTAAAAACAAACTATGTCACCAGTTATATTATTATCCTTTATTGTGATCTATTTTGCGGTCTTACTCGCAGTAGCGCACTTCACCTCAAAAGGATCTTCGGATAATTCCACCTTTTTTGTTGCCAACCGAAATTCGAAATGGTATATGGTGGCTTTCGGGATGATCGGTACCGCGCTCTCCGGTGTGACCTTTATTTCGGTGCCGGGTGCTGTGGGGGCTTCTGAATTTAGCTATTTTCAATTTGTTCTCGGAAATGCAGTTGGCTTCGTCATTATCGCTTATGTATTGCTTCCGTTGTATTATAGAATGAACCTGACCTCCATCTATACCTATTTGGAGGAACGTTTTGGACATACGACTTATAAAACCGGCGCGGCGATCTTCTTGGTTTCCCGTACCATCGGTTCGGCCTTTCGCTTATACCTAGTCGCAATTGTCTTGCAGCACTTTATTTTTGATGCCTGGGATGTGCCTTTTGCGATCACCGTTGTGATCTGTCTCGTGCTTATCTGGTTATATACCAATAAGGGGGGGCTAAAGACGATTATTGTTACAGATACTCTACAGACGACCTTTTTGGTGACCGCCGTTATTCTTTCGATCTATTTTATGGCCAAAGGATTGGATTTTGGAATTGTAGATACGTTCGAAGCAGTCAAAGAAAGCAGCTATTCCAAAATCTTCTTCTGGGATGATTTTGTAGGCAGTAAGGCTAATTTTTGGAAGCAATTCCTGGGCGGAATTTTTGTGACTATTGCCATGACGGGACTCGATCAGGATCTGATGCAAAAGAACCTGTCAATGGGAACGATCAAAGAAGCGCAGAAGAATATGATTACATTCACAAGTGTATTTGTGGTGATCAATATTTTCTTTTTGGCTGTGGGAGCTTTGTTATATATCTACGCCGCAAAAAATGGTATTGATGTCTCCCAATTATCGACCCGTGATTACCTGTACCCGGAGATTGCGTTGAACCACTTGGCTATCGTTCCAGCGATCATCTTTATGATGGGGCTGACTGCGGCGACATTTGCAACAACCGATAGTGCGCTTACGGCGTTGACAACGTCATTCTGTGTGGATTTTCTGAACTTTAATAAAAAGGAAAATCCAAATGATCCTGCTCTTGTCAAACAGCGTAATTATGTGCACTTTGCTTTTTCGATTGTTATGTTGCTGGTCATTCTCGTGTTTAAGCTGATCAATGACGACTCTGTCGTGAATGCCATATTTACCGCAGCGAGCTATACCTATGGTCCATTGCTGGGATTGTTTGTTTTTGGGATTTTTACAAAATCTGCTGTACGGGATAAAGCTGTGCCTTATATCTGTGTGCTTTCACCGACCCTATTGTACTTGCTGAAAACATATGTGATCGAAGTCTATACGCCCTATGTGATCGGACTGGACCTAATTATCATCAATGGTTTTATCACTTTCCTAATGCTTTTGGTCAGCTCTCCGGGCAAGGCGAGCGAAAAGGCGCTTTTACATAACTAAGCTCCTATATTTGATTTGTACGTACAAAAAAATTAAGTTAAGTTTGAGTTACTTAGTTTTTTTTGTACGTATGTATCATAGCATAAATGAGACTACGGAATTTATCCGTAGAAAAATTGGAGATTTTACTCCAGATTTCGGTATCATCCTGGGTACTGGTTTAGGTAAATTGGTTGATGAGATCGAGATCGAATATCAGCTCATGTATTCCAATATTCCTAATTTTCCCATCTCTACGGTAGAATTCCATTCCGGTAAATTGATCTTTGGCAAATTAAATGGCAAGAATGTGGTTGCCATGCAGGGAAGACTCCATTATTATGAGGGGTATGATATGCAGCAGATTACTTTTCCTATTCGGATCATGAAAGTGCTGGGTGTAAAAAAGCTTTTTGTGTCAAATGCTGCCGGCTCGCTGAATCCGGAGGTCCGAAATGGAGATTTGGGTATAATTGAAGACCATATCAATCTCTTGCCCGACAACCCATTGCGTGGGCAGAACCTGACTGAATTCGGACCTCGTTTTCCGGATATGAGCGAACCATATAACCGTGCGATGATCGAACAGGCGCTTGAAATCGCGTCAAAGCATGGAATTACCGCACGAAAGGTTGTGTATGTCTCCTCGCAGGGACCAAATCTGGAGACAAAAGCTGAGTACCGTTTCATGCGAATTATTGGGGGGGATGTAGTCGGCATGAGTACAGTACCGGAGGTAATTGTTGCCAATCATATGGCTCTTCCGGTGTTCGCGATTTCTGTTGTTACGGATGAGGGCTTTCACGATGTGTTAAAACCTGTCTCTTTGCAGGAAATCGTGGCTGTTGCGGAGAAAGCGGAACCTAAGATGACATTAATTTTGAAAGAATTGATAGCTTTGCAGTAAATTTAGACTATATACAATTTTAGATGAAGTTGATCGTACGCGTATTAGCCGCACTGTGTGTCTTACTTATTTGTTCCATGGATGTTATTGCGCAGAGCAAGGAGGAGTGGAGCAGCGCATTGGATTCGGCGAGAGCCAAAGAAGATGGAAAAAAGGATTCGGTTATCCTGTCTGCAAAGTATATTCGTTACGCGACATTGGATATGCTGAAAAAAGGAACTTATACAAGGCAAATAGATACTTCACATCGTAATTATCAATATTATAATCCTCAAAATACCCCCTGGAATCCCAGTATAAATTTAGGGTCTTATGGTCTTGCCACACGTGACTTATTATTTCAGCCCAAAAAGACAATCGGATTTCAGTCAGGATTCACAGCCTTGGAGCGTTATCTATTGAATCCGGATTCTATTCAGTATTTTAGGGCAAGGGCACGCTATTCGGAATTGTCGGCAGTAGGATTCTTTTTCAATGACCAGGTCTTCAGGGCCCGGGTTGCCCAAAATATCAATCCGCAATGGAATATGAATGTGGATTTCCATTCGACGAAAACGGATGGTTTTTACCTTAATCAGAGTTATTCCGATCTCAAAGCATCTATTGCCTCTTGGTACGAATCAAAAAACAACCGGTATAATCTCTTGATTAATGCTGTATTTAATCGTTTGGATGCAATGGAAAATGGTTCTATAACCGAAAATAATCCATTTGCTCCTGAGAACAGGCAAGCTCCTGATCGGTTTGCTACCAAATTTCGGGATCCTTCCAATACAAATGTGCCGAGATCAAAGTGGTGGGATAATTCCCTGTTCCTACGTCAGTCCCTGTACGTTGGTCGAATTGACACCGTAGACAAGGGAAAGCCGACCATGCAGATCTATCCGACAAACAGTATGGCGCACAATACAAGGATTCGGAAACAGACGTTCAACTTCTTCAAAAATATGCCTGATGAGTTTGCGGCGTTACCATACAATAATCAAGCGTTGACATTGAATAATGATAAAACAGGCATTACGAATGTCTCCAATGAGTTTGAATATAATTTCTTTCTGCGTGGTAAATCCATTTTTAAAAATGAGGCTAAGCTAAATCTGGCTTTTCAGCATGATATGAATTGGGTGGAGCAAAGTCAGGTAGATTCCTTGCGGTACTATACCGATCGTGCCGCTTACCCTGAACCATTGAAGAAATTGCCAGATAGTACAACGTTTGATCGTTTCTACCAGAATGGAATCGTTAAGGGGGAACTGGGGTACAAATTTTCGGATCGGTTGGATTTTAGTCTGAAAGCCAATCAGATTGTTTTCGGACATAATATCGGTGATTTTCTTTATGAAGCAAAGGCGGATATATCCATGGGGGATAAAATCGGAAAGGTGACGATTTCGGCTTATTCACAAAATAAATCACCCGAAATGGTCTTCGAAAATCTGAATTATACCTACGCAAAATGGAATGATCTCGATCTCAAAAAGACCAAAATTCAGAATGTGGCCTTTCAATACCGCAATCCAACATTGGGTTTCAATGGAAAGATTGAATATTTTCGGATGAATAATTATACTTATTTTGAAGAATTATCGAACCCGCAGAATGACCGGAAGAAAGATAAGTGGATCAATCCTGCACAATTGGATAACGCTAATTTGCTGAAGGTAAGTGTGGGGCAGAAGTTTAAGCTTAGTCATTTTACCCTGGATAATCTGGTGGTTTATCAAAAGACGGATCAGCAGAATATACTGGCGGTGCCCGAACTATATACTTGGCACAGTCTTTACTACAGTAATCTCTTTTATAAAGTCATTGACTATAGTATTGGTATTGACGCTAAATTTAATACGCCTTATGCCAATCCGAATTATTCGATAGGGACGGGACAGTTTTATAATGCGTATCAACAGATCGAATTTTCGACTTATCCGATTATGGATTTATGGATCACGGCAAATATACAGCGGGTGAATATGTTTTTAAGTTATAATTTCCTAAATCAGAACTTTTATCCGAATGGCTATTATACTGTTAGACGTTATCCAATGAATACGGCAAACTTTAGATTTGGTATTTCGTGGAAGTTTTATGATTAATTTCTGTGAAAATTATATGGGTGTTTCTTAGCTTGTTGTGGTTTTTACTGTAGAAAATCTTCGAAAATAATTTTGAGAATAGAATTTTTAAGCTATATTTGCACACGCAATTAGGGAACGGCGTTCTTTAAAAAAGTATGGAGGCTTAGCTCAGCTGGTTCAGAGCATCTGCCTTACAAGCAGAGGGTCACTGGTTCGAATCCAGTAGCCTCCACCATACAAAGTCGGAGAATTAGCTCAGCTGGTTCAGAGCATCTGCCTTACAAGCAGAGGGTCACTGGTTCGAATCCAGTATTCTCCACCAATCCAAAACGGAGGCTTAGCTCAGCTGGTTCAGAGCATCTGCCTTACAAGCAGAGGGTCACTGGTTCGAATCCAGTAGCCTCCACAAAGCATCATCAAATGGTGCTTTTTTTTCGTTAGGGGATTTAGCTCAGCTGGTTTAGAGCACTACCTCGACAAGGTAGGGGTCACTGGTTCGAATCCAGTAATCCCCACAATAAAAAAAGCGTTCATATGAACGCTTTTTTTATGCAAATTAAAGGATATTTTAAATGCCCCCTTATTTTTTTAACAACTCGTCGGGCTCATCCAACAACTGTTAATTGCTAGATGGATTTTCCCGTTTCTTGCGCAACTTAAAACCATATCCTGTTGTCCATTCGATAAAATCTGCTTTACCGCCATGTGCTTTAATAGAAACTCCTGCAAAGAAATCTTTGTACACTTTATAGCGTACACCCGCCCTTAGATAAACAGGCGTGCTTTCACCATTGAATTTATTTCGGTGTAAGTATACGCCGACATTTCCATTGATATATAGTCTCGAATTTAATACATGGTCAATGTAGAAAGCCGGACCATAGGAAAACAATGCTCCAAAGCTCCCTGCTTTGTCACCGGCGACTTCCTCGTCGTTACCACTTGCTGAATAGAACGCATCCATTCCGGCACCTAGACGCCATTTATATCCCAAATGCCTGCTGTAATAAGCTCCTAATGTCGATTTAAAATATTGACCGTCATGTTCGCGATCAATCTGTTTGAAACCAAAAGCATAATTGAAATGCAGTTCTTCCATTTCTTCCATTTTTGGTACCGTACGTTTTCTGAAATCAAACGGTCTGCTTGTCGGCGTATAAGAGACGGACAAGCTCAATGGTAGCAGGTTTATTCCTGTGTTTGGCAAAGCCAATGCCCCATTGCTAAAATGGTGGAAAGCTACACCGGCACCGACCTGGAATTTTTGGCTCAAACGGTAGTTGGCCTGAAGTCCAAAGTCGATAAATACATTGTTTTTGCTTCCTATCAGGAGGTTAAAAGGATTATCCTCCTCGTTGTAGGGATTAAATCTGCCCGAGAGACCAAGTGCAATCCGGTAGTTGAAATTCCATCTCGAATTTATTTTGGGTTTAATTGGTATTGCTACAAAACCATAGAGCGCGAAAGGTTGTCCCAGATGTTCCTGGCCAAACGTGCTGCTATAGACTCCCACACCATAGATCGGGTAGTTGTATATCTCATTGTAAATGCTCTTTAAGGAGTCTTGAAACTGTGTCTGAAAGCCAACGCGGAAATTAAGCCCGCTATAATAAGAGTCGGCTAGGGTCTCTTTTGAGCGTTCATTGAATTTGAGTTCACCGCCACTTTCATGCTCAAGTTGAAATATTAACCTTGTTTTCGCGGGTTTGAGGTTATTCAATGTGTCTTTTTGATTTTCTATTCGGGGGGTGACCTGCGCATTTGTATGAAAGGAAAGTAGCGCGAAGATCACAAAAACAAGTATACTCGATCTCATGAATTAAAACGTTAGCGTTTTTTAAAATTTTTGCAAAAGTAAGAATGATTAACGATTGTAGCAATTTTCCTTTAACAGTTGGTTAATGCGGAGCATAAATTGACGCTTTTTAGCGACAAAGAACCACGTAGAACAACAGCGGAGCGCAATAATTGTTTTTATATGTTCGTGATTATATTGCATATCCACAGCAATTTATCTAAGTTTGAGTTGAAAAGAAAAAGGAAATATGATTAAAAATCTATTTAAAATTACCGCTGTTACGTTTGCTCTAACAACAGCGGAGGGAGCTTTGTTTGCTCAAAATGCCAAATTTGACTGGAAAGAAGCTTCTGAGGGTGGGTATATCTACAAATATGTGACCAATGACCCTACCCATTCAAGATTCTATAAACTTAAAAATGGCCTAACCGTTATTCTAAGTCCAACCAAAAAAGAACCGCGTATCCAAACCTATATCGCAACAAAAGCGGGAAGTAAAACCGATCCGAAGGACCATACTGGCTTGGCGCACTATCTGGAGCACATGCTCTTTAAAGGGACAGATAAATTTGGCTCCAAAGATTGGGCGAAAGAAAAGCCTTTATTGGATCAGATTGACGCGCTCTATGAAAAGTACAATGGTACAACTGATGAGGCGCAGCGGAAAGCAATATACAAGGAGATTGACCGGGTGTCGGGTGAAGCTGCAAAGTATGCGATCGCTAATGAATACGACAAGCTGATGGCATCCATGGGTGCCGAGGGGACAAATGCGTTTACCTCATTCGAACAGACGGTATACCAAGAGCAGATTCCGAGTAATGTGATGGATAAATATCTTGCTGTACAAGCCGAACGTTTTAGGAATCCGATACTGCGTCTGTTCCATACGGAACTGGAGGCTGTATATGAAGAGAAAAATATCGGATTGGATAAAGACAGCCGTAAAGCTGTGGAAGCTATGTTTGAGGCCGCATTTCCCAATAATAATTACGGAAAACAAACCACGATCGGTACAGTGGAACATCTGAAAAACCCGTCATTGAAAGCGATCCGTGAATATTTTCATACTTATTACGTGCCCAACAATATGGGGGTGATCATGTCCGGCGATTTTGATCCTACAGAGGTTGTAAAGAAAGTGGACCGGAGTTTTGCTTTTATGCAGCCTAAAGAAATACCTCCCTATACTTTCGATCCTGAGCAACCTATTTTGACCCCGATTGTCCGGGAAGTTAAAGGGCCGGATGCAGAATTTATGTTTATGGGTTTCCGTTTTCCCGGGGCCGCGACCAAGGATGCGCAGCTGTTAAATCTGATGAGCCAGATTCTGACGAACGGGTCTGCGGGTCTGATCGATCTGGACCTGGTGAAGAATCAGAAATTATTGGGCGCAGGAGCCTTTCCTTATGTATTGAAAGATTACTCATTATTGATTTTACAGGGGAATCCAAGTCAGGGACAGAGCCTGGAGGAGGTGCAGCAGTTATTACTTAAAGAACTGGAAAAATTGCGAAAAGGTGAGTTTTCTGATGACTTGATAGGCGCAATCGTCAATAACGCGAAAAAAGATGAGATCAAACAATATGAAAGTTATGGTGACCGTGCTGAAGCTTTGATGGATGCTTTCACATCCGGTCAGGACTGGGCCTCGGTGGTTAGCTATTCTGATGGGCTAAATAAAATTACAAAACAAGATATCGTCGATTTTGCCAATAAATATCTAAACGATAATAACTATGTTGTCGTTTATAAACGCAAAGGGATAGACAATAATGTCGTTAAGGTTGTGAAGCCGGAAATTACACCGGTGACTGTCAATCGTGACGATCAATCTGATTTCCTGAAAACGGTGGAAGCCATGCCTGAAGATAAAATCCAACCGGTGTGGGTAGACTATAATAAAGATGTTCAGAAAGCTACTGCGAATGGCCTGCCTGTACTTGCTGTGAAGAATAATGATAACGAATTATTCTCGCTGTCCTATCGTTTTGATGTAGGTAAATGGAATAATAAATTACTGTCGCTGGCTGCAGGATACCTGGAGTTTTTAGGTACGAAAGATAAATCCAGCGAGCAATTCAGTAAAGATTTTTATCAATTGGCGTCTGATTTTTCGGTGTCTGCCGGAAACGAGGAAACATTGGTTTCAATTTCGGGTTTAAATACAAATTTTATCGCTACGCAGTCTTTAATTCAGGACTTATTGCGCAATTGTATTGCAGATGAGGAAGCTTTCAAAATGTATATTGTCCGTCTTAAGAAGTCCAGAGCCAATGCAAAGGAAAACAAAGGGGTTATCATGGAAGGTTTAAAATCGTACGCAAAATACGGAGCCAAAAACCCGTTCAACAATGTGTTTACAGATGCGGAGCTGGATGCGTTGAAGGCAGAAGATTTGGTGAAAGCACTGCATGATCTGGCCAATATGGAGCATACTATACTGTATTTCGGACCGTTGAGCACCAGTGAGTTTGTGGCAAAGGCAAAACCATTGAAACAGGGTGCGGGCGACTACCTGAAGGGCACAAAAGGTTTGGTGTTTACTGAACAGCCAACCACAAAAAATCAGGTGCTATTTGCTGATTTTGATATGAAACAAGCCGAAGTGTTCTGGTATAGAACTTCCGGTCTGTATTCGAACCCATTAACACCAACAGTGTCATTGTTCAATAATTATTTTGGCGGCGGCATGGGCAGTATTGTTTTTCAGACTATTCGTGAATCAAAAGCATTGGCCTATTCTACTTACGCATTTTATGGGCAACCGTATAAAAAAGAAAATCATTATACGGTAGGCGCTTATGTAGGTACACAGGCCGATAAATTCAATGAGGCGATCAAGGGTATGAACGAATTATTGGATGTGCTGCCCGAAAGTGCGAAAGGATTGGATATTGCTAAAGTGAGCTTACAAAAATCCATCGCCAGTGAGCGGGTGCTGAATGCATCTATATTAAGTAGCTATCTGGCGGCACAACGTCTGGGCAATACAACAGATATCCGTAAAGCTGTCTATGAACAAGCGCCTAAGTTGACTTATGCTGATTTAAATATGTTTCACAAGAAAGAAATGAGCCGAAAACCTTATGTATATTGTATTGTGGCGAAGGAAGATGGTCTCAAACCGGAAGATCTTGCTAAATTGGGCGAAGTGAAAAAACTTGACTTAAAAGAATTGTTTGGGTATTAGTTTTTTTGTTATCCCTATTTTAGATGGGGATCGGAGACTGTTTTTTTTTGGGGGGGGCTTTGGCTGATAAACTGTTGCCTTTTTCCGAATATGACTTTACAAAAAGAAGCCTTTGACATACCAAAGGCTTCTTTTTTTGTGATTCGTTCACCCGTATATCTTTGTCTTGGTACATGATCTTCACAGGTGCGCGTAAAATATATGAAAAGCTCAAAAGTGTCTGTCGAGGGTACTATCAAGGGCGAATACCTGCAAGGATGAATTAAAACCGTACGATTTCCTCAATCTGTTCGTTGATAAACTGGAGCGTATCTTCTTTAAATAATTCTCCGTTTTCGTTCAGTTCCTGTTGTACATTGGGGAGGAATATCTTGAGCGGGAGAACATGCATTCTGAGGTAGTGACATATTCCTGTGAGGTGATCTATTCCGCGGAGGTTGCCATATCTTCCGGAGGATAATCCTACCAATGCAACTTTTTTGTGGTAAAAACTAATGGGGAAGGTGCAGCAGTCAATAAAAAGTTTGAGTGCACCGGGGATGCTTCCATTGTATTCAGGTGCGACAAAAATAAACATATCGGCTTGGCTAACTTTTTGCTGGATCGGTTCAAAAGCAGGGCTTCTTTTTCCGTAAAGGTCTGTTTCCAAAATATTTGCAGGGAGATCTGATAGCGAAAAGATCTCGTTCTCAACGGATTTACGGTGAAGTAGCTGTTGGTAGCATTTTGCTATTTTTAACGTCTTACTATGAGGACGGTTTGTTCCGGATATTATTAAAATCATTGTGTTGTTGATACTTATAAAAAGCACTATTTCAAAGTGGATACATATCTTGATTTTTTGTATCTTAGCATCCTGAGGATATGTGCTTTTGATCAATCAAAAGTACGAAATATGCTGAATTTGTTTGGCTAAATTAAATTTAGCGTAAATATTTGGACAAATTGATCTTCAGGAAAGTGAAATGTAGTGTAAAATGACATTTTAATTAAGAAAGGTTTTCATTCAAGATGGGAAAAGTAATCGCAATCGCAAACCAAAAGGGTGGGGTCGGAAAGACCACAACGTCAATTAATTTGGCGGCTAGTTTGGCGGTTTTAGAATATAAGACATTGTTGGTGGATGCGGATCCTCAAGCAAACTCCACTTCTGGGATTGGTTTTGACCCTCGTACAATCAATGAAAGTATATACGAATGTTTGGTCAATGATCTGAACCCAAGAGACGCTATTCAGTCCACTGAAACGCCTAATCTTGATCTTTTACCGGCCCATATTGACCTGGTAGGTGCAGAAATTGAAATGATCAATATGCATGAACGGGAGTACAAGATGAAGAAGATCTTGGATCAAGTAAAAGATGATTATGATTTTGTTATCATTGACTGTTCACCTTCATTGGGATTAATTACCATTAATGCCCTCTCGGCGTCCGATTCAGTAATCATACCGGTTCAATGTGAGTATTTTGCATTGGAAGGGCTGGGAAAATTGCTGAACACAATTAAAATTGTTCAAAACCGTTTAAATACTAGTTTGGAGATTGAGGGTATTTTGTTGACGATGTATGATGTGCGTTTGAGGCTTTCCAATCAAGTTGTTGAAGAAGTGAAAACGCATTTTACGGATTTAGTTTTTGATACCATCATTCAACGTAATACTCGTTTAAGTGAAGCTCCTAGTTTCGGTATTTCTGTTATCATGCACGACGCTTCCTGTAAAGGTGCGATCAATTATTTGAATCTGGCGCGTGAAATATTGCAGAAAAACGGGCATTTTAATGAAATGAATACAACAGTAACCGCATAATATGGCAGCACATCAGCGTAAAACAGGACTGGGAAGAGGTTTAGGTGCGCTATTAAACGATAGTGTAGAAGCTCCTGCAAAAAATAGTCAGCAAGTGGAGGAGGCTCCTCTAGTGACGCCTGCTACAGCAAATACAACAAAAGAAAATGGCAGTATCAGCCATGTTCGGGTGGAAGAAATATCGGTGAACCCGTTTCAACCCCGTACGGAATTTGACCCGGTCGCATTACAGGAATTAGCTGAATCCATTACCTTACAAGGGCTAATCCAACCGATTACCGTACGCAAGATTTCGGATGGAAACTACCAGTTGATCTCTGGGGAGCGACGTCTTCGAGCTTCAAGACTGGCGGGCATAACTGAGATTCCAGCCTATATCCGTACAGCCAATGACCAGCAGATGTTGGAAATGGCTTTGATCGAGAACATCCAACGTGAAAACTTAAATGCCATCGAAGTGGCATTAAGCTTCCAGCGCATGATCGAGGAATGTAATTTAAAGCAGGAGGAATTGGGCGAACGTGTCAGCAAAAACCGTTCGACGGTAACGAATTATTTGCGCTTATTAAAACTACCGCCGGTCATTCAAGCTGCCATACGCGACGGCGCTCTAACTATGGGGCATGCACGCGCGTTGATAAATATCGCAGAAGTGGATAAGCAGCTCTATATCTTTAAATTGATCATCGACCAGGGACTTTCGGTTAGAAAAGCCGAAGAGTTAGTTCGTGAACTTCAAAAAGGGGGCAAGAAAAAAGCAGTTAAGGATAAAACTCCAATGTCCTTTCAGCTGCAGAAAATTGAAGATGATCTGGCTTCGAAATTTTCGTCAAGAGTCAAATTGAATTTAAAGAGCACCAAAGGCAAGGGGGCTATTGAAATTCCTTTTGAATCCGAGGATGACCTGAGCCGTATTCTTGAACTTTTAGACTGGTAATATGGCCAAGTTAATAAGTTTGTTCTTTGCCTTATTTGCTGTACTTATCGTGCACGGACAGACTGTCGATACAATTTCCAAAAAACAGGTCCAAACGATCAAAACAGAAAGTTTGAAACCAAAATCGGCACAGGATACTATAAAAAAGGAATCCAGAAAAGAACGTAAAAAGCGTGAAAAGGAGGAAGCCAAGGCGAAGGAGAAGGTCGTATTTAAAGATTCTACGCGTTTAGCGATTGAAGCAAAGAATAAGCAGGCCTGGAAGCGTTCTTTGGTGCTCCCCGGTTGGGGGCAATATTCCAACGGCGGTTTATGGTGGATAAAAGTCCCTGTGATCTATGGCGGATTGGCGACTACAGTGCTCGTTTTCGATTTTAATAATAAATATTATAAAGAACTTTTGGGGGTATTGAAAGACCGGAGCGAAGGTAAGCCAGTAGATCCTTATTATAATCAGGTTACAAATGAGGCAATTATTCGTGGAAAGGATAATGCAAGGCGAGACCGCGATCTGATGGTGTTACTCACACTTGGAGTATACGGATTGAACGTCGCTGAAGCTTATATCGATTCGATGCTAAAATATCGCTGGAGCATTGGTGATGATAAGCCCAAAAAGACGGCTTTTTCCATTGGACCTACATTAATGGATGCCAGTCTAGCATCCGGTTCATTTACATTTAAACCTACTGTTGGATTAAAGTTGTCCATGAAATTCAATTAAACTTTGGGTCGGAGTCCGTATTAAGTATCATTGAATGACGATTTAAGGCCCTTATGGTCTTAAATATGGACACTTTTAATAAAAAATCGTTGTTAACCATGGTTTTGTGTCTGTTTTTCACTGGAATTTTTTAATTTTAAAAATAAACTATACTTTATTTTCTAGATATATGAACATCATTCTCTTGGGATATGGCAAAATGGGGCAGATTATCGAAAGGTATGCACTGAAGAGAGGCCATCAGATTTTTTTAGTTGTGGATGAAAATAATCGTCCCGGCCTGACAGTTGATGATATTAAGGGAGCTGATGTAGCGATCGACTTTAGTGTGCCATCAGCTGCTCTGGATAATATGAATCTTTGCTTGGAAGCTGGTGTGCCGATTGTCGTAGGGACAACGGGCTGGTACGATCAACTGGAAAGTGTCAGAGAAAAATGTTTGGACTTAGGGGGAACCATTTTATATGGTTCAAATTTTTCGATCGGCGTGAATGTGTTCTTCCATATCAATCGTATGTTGGCACAGGCTTTACAACCTTATAAACAATATGATGTTCAGGTAGAAGAAATCCACCATATCCACAAATTGGATGCGCCGAGCGGTACAGCAATCACCATTGCCGAAGGTATCCTGGATCACAGTGATGTGAAGACAAACTGGGTCAATACTGTCGTGGGTGAGCAGGATGAAATTATTCCTAAACCACAAGAACTTCTCATCGAGAGCCATCGAATTGAAGAAGTCCCAGGTACACATACCGTGTTGTACAGTTCCGAAGTAGATCAGATAGAATTTAAGCACACCGCACATAGCCGTGACGGCTTTGCTTTGGGTGCGGTAGTTGCTGCTGAGTGGTTGAACGGTAAAAAGGGATTTTATCAAGTGACTGAAATTTTCGATTTTAATAAATAGTACTAATTAATAGATTATGTGGTTAATTATCTTTGCGGTTTTAACAGCAATAGCGGGATATGGATTGTGGCAATTGTTTGTTAAAGCTGGCAGAAAGGGCTGGGAAGCAATCGTACCTTTTTATAGTCAATATATTCAAGCCAAATTAACAGGGCGGCCAACTTGGTGGGTGATCTTATTGCTGATCCCGATCGTTAATATTTTTGTTTTCTATAACCTGTACCTCGACTTTATCCATTGTTTTGGCAAGCGTCGTTTTTGGGAAAATGCGGCGGCTGTTTTGGTCCCCTTTATTGTACTCCCAATGTGGGCAAAAGATAATAACGTACGTTTTTTAAATGGCTTGTATGCTAAAAACCTAAAGACCGCCGCGCAGGAAGGTGTAGAATTGACAGCGGAAAAGCGTGCGGAAATTGAGCAGGAATCCTTTAAGGAATACAAGATTAAATATCCATATAAAAAATCTATGGTGCGTGAATGGGCTGACGCCATTGTTTTCGCAACTGTAGCGGCTTCGCTTATCCGTGGATTTTTAATCGAAGCGTATATGATCCCTACTGGATCCATGGAACGTACGCTATTAATTGGGGATTTTCTATTCGTAAGCAAACTGAATTATGGCCCTCGTGTGCCAAATACGCCAATTGCTTTTCCTTTTGCACATCATACCATGCCGGTAACTGGTGGAAAGGCTTACTCTGAGCTTATCGAGCTGCCCTATAAACGGCTCCCCGGATTTCAAAAGATTGAGCGAAATGATGTCGTAGTTTTTAATTTTCCCGCAGGGGATACTGTTGCGTTGGAAAACCAGAATGCTAGTTATTATGATCTTGTAAGGGCTTACGGCTGGCAAACGGTAAACTCGCAGTTTACGATTCAGGCTCGGCCGATCGATAAACGTGAAAATTATATCAAACGTTGTGTGGGTTTGCCGGGAGATAAGATCTCCATGAAGGATGCAAAGCTATTTGTCAATGACCAACCCGGATTTGACCCGCCTGAAAGTCAATTGGATTATCTGGTGCTGACCGACGGAACTCCATTGAACATGGATCGTCTACGGGAATTGAGAATAGAGGCTGTAGGCTCGGATCAACAGCCCGGAGTTTATCAGCTGTTTATGACCAAGGACGAGCTGGCATTGGTGAAATCCTGGTCAAATGTAAAAGAAATCAGAAGAAGTCCAGTTGGGGAAGGTGCCTATCCCTATGACCCTCAGTATAAGTGGGATTTTGATAATTTCGGTCCGATACTTATTCCAAAGAAAGGCTGGACGGTTGCCCTGAACGCGCAGACATTACCAATTTACGAACGTGCAATTCACGTCTATGAAAATAATAAATTGGAGAAACGGGCTGACGGGATTTATATCAATGATGTCAAAGCGGATAGCTACACTTTTAAAATGGATTATTTCTGGATGATGGGGGATAACCGCCACAATTCCCTGGATTCAAGAGGATGGGGCTTTGTTCCTGAAGACCATATCGTGGGCAAGGCATTATTCACCTGGATGAGCTGGGATGAAATCGGTTCGGGCCTTTCTAAAATCCGCTGGAACCGTATATTTAAGGGAATTCATTAATCCTTTTATAAGGAGTGCATCTTCTTTTGATGGTGGATTTAAAACAAATAGAAAAAGGCTTTCTTCCTGCAAGAAAGCCTTTTTCTATTTGTCTTTTCCTTATTCTGGAAAGTCTCTTTAGTCTTGTTTTTTTGCGGAGAGATGCAACTGTGGCTTAAGGTACCTGGCTGTTTGGACAAAATCCCGGTGCTGACCGGAGCGCTTTCCCAATAGAGTTGTACTTACCTTAGCTGTGCTTTAACCAGTTTAGCCAGTCCTCATCGTATTGTTTATTTTAAGCAGGCCAGATAGCGTTTGATTGTTTCTTCAAGACCGAGGTATAGCGCGTCTGAAATTAAGGCATGCCCAATGCTGACTTCCAGTAATTCGGGTATATGCTGATTAAAATACTGGAGGTTGTTTAAATCGAGGTCATGACCCGCATTCAGGCCTAATCCAACTTCACGTGCTTTCACTGCCGCTCTAAAATAGGGGCTGATGGCGGCATCTTTATCAAAACCATATTCGCTGGCAAAGCCTTCTGTATATAATTCGATACGATCCGTACCTGTTTCAGCTGCTGCCTCGACCATCTCCTCAACTGGGTCCACAAAGATTGAAACACGTATACCGGCATCTTTGAACAATTGGCACATATCCTTTAAGTAGGCTTTGTTTTTGATCGTGTCCCAACCATGATTGGAAGTCAACTGCCCTTCAGCATCCGGTACCAAGGTTACTTGGGCAGGCTTATTGGCGAGGACAAGATCAATGAATTTCTGTTCCTGGCAATTGCCTTCGATATTGAGTTCGGTCTGAATTTCAGCTTTTAAGTCAAAGACATCCTGATAGCGGATATGCCTTTCGTCCGGTCTTGGGTGGACAGTGATGCCCTGCGCCCCAAAACGTTCGCAGGCTAATGCAGCAGCCACAAGATTAGGATTATTGCCGCCTCTTGAATTTCTGAGTGTTGCGATTTTATTGATATTTACTGAAAGTCTAGTCATTTTACTATATGTTATAGGGTAAAAATACGAATAATATCTATTTTTTTTTAACTTGCATATATGGATGGAATCGATTATAGCTTGTTTAGTGGCTTTCGCCTATTGGACGTTATCGATATTATATTGGTGGCGATTATTATCTACTATATCTATAGTCTGATTCGGGGTACCATTGCGGTGAATATCCTGATCGGGGTGGCCTTATTTTATGGGGTTTATATCGTCGTCAAACAGATGCACATGCGTCTATTGACCGAGATATTCGGCGGATTTATATCCGTAGGTTCCATTGCGCTTATCGTGGTATTCCAGCAGGAAATCAGGCGCTTTTTGCTCCATGTGGGCAAGAATATATCGATGAAACGAAAGAAGGTCTTCTGGTCTTTTTTAGGGAATAAAAAAGCTATACAGAAGGATTTGACCGAGGATTTAAGGCCAGTTGTGGAGGCTTGTAGAAGCATGTCGCGTACACGCACCGGGGCTTTATTGGTTTTCTCAAAATATTTTGATGAGGAATATTACCAGAGTAGCGGTGAATATATTGACGCTCATATTTCGAAGCGGTTAATCGAGAGCATCTTCCATAAAAATAGTCCCTTGCATGATGGTGCCGTAGTGATCGTCGATTTTAAAATTATGACTGCTTCCTGCGTACTTCCACTGTCGGATAGTGAGGATTTACCGCTACAGTTTGGGTTACGACATCGTGCGGCGATCGGGGTGACCGAAATCTCCGATGCCATAGCGGTCATTGTCTCTGAAGAAACCGGAGAGATCTCTTTTGCAAAGGACGGCAATGTGAACATGAATGTTTCGCCTGAGGAATTGGAACAACTGCTCAAAGATGAGTTATAAAAATGACGTTGGCCAAGAGTAAAGCGAACTCACTGCCAATTGAATATTTGAAGGGAGAGGCCGGAGTACACGAATGAAATTAACAAAAAGCGGGGTATCCAAAAGATTAGATACCCCGCTTTGCTATCCGTTTATCACTGCTTTATTTTTTTGCCGCATTGATAATCTGCGTATTCAATTTGATGTATTCGCTATTTTTACCTTCCGTAGCGACTTCGACCCCTTTCGTGGCCGTTTCTATGGCACCTTTTTTATCGCCGGCTTTGAGTTGCGCTTTCGCCTTCCAGTACAATACATGGGCGGCTTTAGGCTGTGCTTTCGCCGCTTCGTCAAACCAAGCTAATGCTTTCTTCTCGTCTATGTTATTGTTGAAATAATATTGGGCAGCAGCGAAATAAGGCTTTTTCTCACCTTTCATTGCTTCCTCAATGGAGGCGATGATTTTTGCCTGTTGATTGACTTTAAGAGCTACTTTTATTGCTGTTTTCTCCCATGCAAGATTTAATATGGCATCTGTTGGTGTGACATTGTCGAAAGAGATCGTAAAGGTTTCAACCGGACTGCTTAAATTCTGTGGTTTAACATTGAAACGAAGTGCATCTTCGGACTGATTATAGGTGTAAGCACCCCATTGTTTGGTATTCTTGCTGATAATTACAGTCCACTCGTTCTTGTTAGGGATGGTGAATAATGCATAGGTTCCTGCAGCGAGTTTATTTCCGTTGATTGTAACATCACCTTCAAAGGTCAAGGTTGTATTGGTATTGGCACCTGTACGCCATACCTCATTGTAAGGTACAAGGTCACCAAAGATCTTACGGCCGTTCATGCTCGGACGGCTGTAGCTGAGGGTTACATTTTCAATCCCTAGTCCCTGTGTAACTGTTTGGGCACTACTTGCTGCCGGAAATTTTAACTGGGCATAGGATTCATTGGCAGTAAACATTAAGGCTGCTGCAAATGCAATGGCAAAGAATTTCTTTTTCATTTGTTCGATAATTACTTTTTGGGCCAATTAGCCCGGTGATTTATGAATATAGAATTTTGCTAATTAATGGCTAATGCTTTTTTAGTTCGTATAAAGCATGTCGCATAATCTGTCATCGAGTAAATCCGAGCTGCAACTGAACTTAGATTTATCTCTTAAAAATAGGAAGAATTTCACAAAAAAGGGCATCTATTTTTAGGTGCCCTTTTTTGTGAAATTCTTCGGTACTTTTCTTACGCTTTTTTTCCAATTTTATGACCAGCTATTGAAAAGTACATGATATATAAATATCCGGGAATCATGGCATAAAGGAAGGCATGTTGAAAATCAATATGTAAGTGATCTTTTAGATAACCATAGACTAAAGGCCAGATTGCACCGCCCGCGATTCCCATAATCATAATGGCCGATCCGGTTTTTGTGAATTTTCCTAGCCCTTTGATTCCCAATGGGAAAATTGCAGGCCACATTAAGGAGTTTGCAATTCCTAATAAAGCAACAAAGACGAATGATGTGGTTCCGGTTGTAAAAACAGATATAAGCGTAAATGTAATTCCTATAATGGTACAGATGCGTAGTGCCATTTGTTGAGATACATATTTAGGGATCGAGATGATACCGATAATGTACCCGATCAGCATACACGAAAGAGTAAACGCTGTAGCATATGTTGTAAAGAACGGAGCTACTTTCAGCTCACGTGCGTAGACACCAATGATATCTCCCGCCATTACTTCGACAGCAACACAAAAGAAAATGGCCAGTGACCCTAAGAATAGGTGTGGGAACTGAAAGATCGAGGTCTTTTTCACTGCGACATTGCCATTTTCTTCGCTACTTTCTTCTTCAGCATCAACGTCGACTTCAGGAAGATGTGTGAATTTTAAGAAAATTGCGAAAGCAACAAAGATTACAGCAAGGGAAATGTAAGGGGTGTGAACACGTTGGAGGAGATCATCTAAAATGGCATTTTTTTGCACTAGATCAGTGGTAGCTTCTAATTTTGCGGTCACATTTTGCGCATCTTTTAAAAAGAGTGTTCCAAATAATATCGGTACGATAATTCCTGCAGATTTATTAAAGAATCCTGCTATCGAGATCCGTTGTGCAGCACTATCTATTGGACCAATAATACTTAAATAGGGATTGACAGCCGTTTGAAGAAGGGCCATACCCGATCCCTGAATAAATATTCCCGTTAAAAATAGGCCATAACTTCTGCTATCGGCCGCAGGGATAAAAATCAAGGATCCCAAACCTAATATAACAAGACTAACAACCAGGCCATTTTGGAAGCCGATTTTTTTAATAATAACTGAACTTGGAAGGGCCAGAAAAAAATAGGCAATATAAGATGCGAAGGTTACAAAAAATGCTTGTAAGTCTGTTTCTAAATTACAAGCAATCTTTAAGAACGGGATTAACGTTCCGTTTGCCCAGGTAATAAAACCGAGGATAAAAAATAATCCACAGCAAATGGCCATAGGGCGAAAAGCTGTTTTACCAACGTTAGGATTAGTGGTCATGTTTTATTTTATATATTTAGTTAAGTTATCGTTCACGGATTTGTCAATCAGTAAAAAATAGCTTTAAACAAACGATTGCATGCTATTTTTGTTGATTTTTAAAATATCCATCTTACAAGACTACTTAATTTTCTTGAATATCGGAAATAAATAAAGCGGGATTTTGATAATTATTTGGCAAAAAAAAGAAGAATAAATTGTGAAAATTATTCTTCTTAGCTTGTAAATATTGTTGATTTCGAATTACATGGAACTGGTAAATCGAGTTAGCAAACCCGGTCTTATTTGGGCACGATAGCTACTGTAAGTCTAGAGATACAATTCAACTTATTGAAGCGGTCATACATTTTTATCTCCCAGATGTGGGTCGATCGGCCAATATGAATAGGACTGCATTTTGCCGTAATGATTCCACTGCTTACCGGTCGGATGTGATTAGCATTGACTTCGAGCCCTACACCGCGATATTTATCTGGGTCGACGACCAAATTGGATGCAATGCTTCCTAGCGATTCTGCGAGTACCACCGATGCCCCACCATGTAGGATACCATGAGGTTGTTTCACTTTATCTGTGACGGGCATGGTCGCCGTAATGCTGTTGTCATCTATTTCGGTAGCGCTGATTTCCAATAATCCGGACAGATATTTATTGAAAAAGACATTTATTTCCTCAATGTTGTAAGGCTGAAACCAAATTCTTGACATCGTCTGAGTTTAAATAACGTTCCTGAATAATAATGCGGTGGTGATTAAGATGTCCAGCAATCACATATAATAATGCTTTGACACTGGTCAGTCGCTCTGAGGCCATGCCTTTGCGCTCTAACTCTGCATCGTTGAAACTGTTGAACAGCATGAGGTTGGCCTTGCGCAGATAAGTAAACTCTTTGCTTAGGCTTTCCAAGGTACGGTCATTGTAACGGGAGTGTTGAATAAAGTAGTCCTGATCATAACCGGCCAGCTCTTTCAGGTCGTTGCGTGAAAATCGTAATGCACGGTAAGCCATGATGCGCTCATTGTCAATAACATGACCGACCACTTCTTTGATTGTCCATTTGTCTTCGGCATATTTGAAATTACCTCTCTCTTCGGGGATGGTATCCAGAAATGCTGGAAAAGAGAGCGTTTGTTCTTCCAATACATCTAATACGTTGTCGACTACAGTCTCAATATAGGGAGCATATACTGCCGGATATTCGTCAGATTTGAGTGGCTTCATATTTTAAGTTGCTTTTTAAGATTATTCGAAATGTTGTTCCTTTACCTATTTCAGATTCTTTAACAAAGATTTGTCCTTGATGATACCGCACCATTCGTTTGGTTAAGCTAAGGCCGAGTCCCCAACCTCTTTTACGTGTTGTAAAACCCGGCTGGAAGACAGATTCAAAATTTGATCTTGAAATTCCTTTGCCCGTATCACTAATGTCTATAAAAATTTCTTCTTTCGCAATATTTTCTGAAATATTAACAGTTATCTTTCCTTCTGTGCCAATTGCATTTACGCCGTTTTTCAATAAATTTTCGATAATCCAGTCAAAAAGTGGAATATTAAGTTTGGCTTCCACATGGATATCTCCCGTTAATTCGAATGTAATTTTATTACTTGTCCGTATCCGGAAATAATCCACGTAATTTTTGATGACCTCATAGAGATTGTGATTGGTCAGCACAGGTGTTGACCCTATTTTTGAAAAGCGATCGGCGACGATCTCCAATCGTTTAATATCATTTTCCATTTCATTCAGCGTATCGTCTTCCTCAGCATCAAATTTGATTCGAATCAGCTCCAGCCAGCCCATTAATGAAGATATGGGGGTCCCCAATTGATGGGCGGCCTCTTTTGTTAGTCCCACCCAGACAAGGTTCTGCTCGGATTTTCGAATGGAATTGAAAACGGTATAAGCAATAATCAGGAAGAGGGCGATCAGCGATAACTGAACATAGGGGAATACACGTAATTGCTGTAAAAACCAAGAGTCTTTATAGTAAACATGCCATTTTTGACCATTTTCCAATTCCAAAGTAATGGGTGGATGACTCTTTTTCATAAAGGCAAGCTGTTTCTGGAAATAATTTGGGTCATAATCCAGCTGCTTTGTAACGCTGTCATTATGGATTGGCTTGATATTGGTCTTGGTGGAATCCAGATTGCGCCAAAAAATAATATCGTCTTTATCGTCGGTGATGATTGCAGGCAGATTTAAACTATCTCTAACAGCATAGATGAATGTAATGAATTCATCGTCCACATCGGGCATCGTCATAATGTTTTTGGTACTCATTGCCCATACTTCGGCTTTGGAACGTTCGGCATGTGCAAGGTTGCGGACAAGGTAATTGGTATAAACCAATGAGGCGATGGCGATAATTGCCGCAAAGATGAGCAAAATAAATTTCCAGCGTTGTTGGCTTATCTGAGAGGGTTTCATGATTCCGTAATTTGTACTCTAGCGCAAATTAATGAATAAATGTCTGTTTTCTGCACTTTTATTTCAGCTTAGAACTCATCCTGTTATCCAAATCAAAAATTTTGTGGTAATTTTGCGGCATGAGTTCAGAAAGAAGAGTAAGAGTGCGCTTTGCACCGAGTCCTACCGGTGGTCTTCACCTTGGGGGCGTACGTACAGCTTTGTTTAATTTTCTCTATGCACGTCAGCATCAGGGGGATTTTATTTTACGTGTCGAGGATACGGATCAAACTCGTTTTGTCCCGGGAGCCGAGGAGTACATCAATGAATGTTTGGCCTGGTGTGGCCTGACTCCAGATGAAAGTCCGTTAAAAGGTGGCCCATATGGCCCTTACCGTCAAAGTGAACGAAAAGCTTCTTACCGCCAATATGCCGAACAGTTAATCAAGAATGGCTACGCTTATTATGCATTCGATACCGCAGAAGAGCTGGAAGAACAACGTAAGCTGCAACCTAACTTCCGTTATAGCCATGAAAATCGGTTACAATTGCGCAATTCTTTGAGCTTAAGTGAAACTGAAACGCAACAATTACTGGATGCGGCAACACCGCATACCATCCGGATAAAAATTCCGACAGACGAAACGGTGTCATTCACCGATATGATCCGTGGGAAAGTCGCCTTCGATACCAATATAGTGGATGATAAGGTGCTGCTTAAAGCCGACGGAATGCCAACGTATCACTTGGCTGTCGTTGTGGATGATAAGGCGATGGAGATATCCCATGTCTTCCGTGGTGAAGAATGGTTACCTTCTGCACCGATCCATATTCTATTATGGGAATACCTTGGATGGGCTGATAGCATGCCACAATGGGCACATTTACCACTTATCCTTAAACCTGATGGTAATGGAAAATTAAGTAAACGAGATGGTGACCGTTTAGGATTTCCTGTATATGCCATGAATTGGACGGATGCTAAATCTGGTGATACAACAAAGGGATTCCGTGAAATGGGATTCCTGCCAGAAGCTTTTGTCAATATGCTTGGTGTGTTGGGTTGGAACGATGGGACAGAACAAGAACTATTTTCTTTAGAGGAGCTGATCCAAAAATTCAGCGTCGAGCGCATTAGCAAAGCTGGAGCAAAGTTTGATTTTGAAAAGGCAAAATGGTTCAATCACGAATGGATTAAACGTTCTTCAAGTGATTCTTTATTACCTCAGATCAATGATCTATTGGCTCAGCACCAAATCAAGGTAGAGGAAGGTTATGTGAACCGTGTATTGGCTGCTGTCAAAGAGCGATTAACTTTTGTAGAGGATTTTTGGACTCAGGCTTCTTTCTTTTTTGTACAGCCAGCCGAATACGATCTGAATGCGGTAAAACCAAAATGGTCTGCGGAGAAAACCGTATTTTTTGAAAACATCATTCCGTCATTTGAAGGTTTTACGGAATGGAAAGCAGCCGAACTCGAGTCTTTCTTTAAAGAAGCAATTCAAAACTCAGGAATGAAGATGGGGGAACTGATGATGCCATTCCGGATTATGCTGGTAGGTGGTAAGTTTGGTCCCGATGTGTTTCAGATCGTGGAATTACTTGGTCAGAACGAAGTTATTGAGCGTATAAAGCGAGCTCTTCTAGCGTTTAACGCCTAATAAATATTACCGTATCGAAAAGCTGTTGCAAACTCGTTGCAATGGCTTTTTTTATAAATATGGTATTCTCAGCCGCATGAACAATGCCTTGGCGGGGGCAAATAGAAAAATGATTAAGGTAATGGCTCCTCCCAAGATCCCGAGATAGGTAAAGATTTCCATATTGCTGATCAGGGATGCCTGCTGGGTAATTGTTGTCTGAAGACTCTTACTGGCAAGATTAGTTGCCAATTGATCACCGGATGTCCCCAGGTGTTTTTCGACCAAAGCACTCCAATAGGCAACTGTGATCGGACTGCTCGTATTTAAGTGTTGTTCGATCTGGATAAAATGTTTTTGGTTTAAGGTGTAACTGATGTTTTGAATCAGCGCAAAGCCAATATTGGTGCTCCAGAATCTAACGGTCGTGCCCATTAAACCTGCATTGCCCACATGATGTGGAGCAACCCCTGTTATAATATAGATCACAAGTGGGGTAAACAGCCAGCCCTGTCCGATTCCCTGAAGAAATAGTGGCAGGCCTATTGCCCAAACGGTGGTATCGGGATAAAACGTAGGGACAAACAAAAAGCAAGATGTGGTCAATATCAGGAAGCCCAGTCCGAAAATGTATTTCGGTGATACATTGCGCAATAAGAGTATTCCTGAGCTACCCACTCCCACGATGGTCCCCAGTACATTAATGTATTGGATGTCGACAATGTAATGCCAGGGCCACCGCCATACATTGGACATGACAGTGTAGACATTGTTGAGGCTGCTCCGGATCAGATAAAATAAAAAAAATAGGATAACGCCAAAAATAACGTTCTTATATTTCAAAATTTCAAAATGAAACAGTGGTCTTCTTACGAGATATTGTTTGATGACAAAAAGCGCCCCGAAAATTAGGAAAAGTGCGAAGTTAATTGCGATCGTGTTGTTTTCGAACCAATAATATTTACGACCATAAATCAACACATATGCCCCACAGCTTAACGAAAGCAGCAGAAAGAGACAGCTGGCCAGATCCAATTGATAAAGTGGGAATTTCCGGCTTAATCGCCTGTTGTTCAAAAATAGTAAAGCGATCCCGATGACCATCAAATGCCAATAGAGCACAACATGAATCATATCTTCCCAACCATAATCCATAATACTTTCTTTTAAGAGGGATGTTGTTATTGTTCCGCCTGTCAGCATAAAAGTATACAGGAAGAAATAGGCAATGGTGCGGCTTTTGGAATGCCTGATCTGCATCATCAGCAAGGGAAGAAAACAAGCGCCTTCAAGTATACAAAAAATACCCTCGATCACCCTGAGCACGGCAATGAGGAAGGGATCTCTGGTTATAGAAATGGCCAATAAAATGAGGATGGATACCGTGCAGGTCAGCAGGATATATGTCCTTACCCGAAAGAAGGCAAATAGCCTATGAAAGATCAACAGGGCTGCGACAATAGCACCATACATTAATGAAAGAAAATACTGAATATCTTCCATTTCGATCGCTAACGTAGAAGCGGTAAAAGCGGTGTTCGAATGAAACAGGGACATCAGCATGAGATGTGGAAACATGGCCAACATCATCATGGGAAGTTTAATCCATTCGGGAACCCAGCGGTAATATAAAGATTTGCTTGAACTCATGAATAGTTAAGATTGGTGGGCTGCATGTACCACGACATTCATTCCTGCACGTAGTTTTGTCAAATCCTGTTTTGGTGCAAAGACAATTTTGATCGGTATGCGTTGTTCGATTTTAACAAAGTTTCCGGTTGCATTATCTTGGGGTATAACCGAAAATCTGGATCCTGATGCCGGCGAAAAGGAATGAATTTTTCCCTTCAGATGTAATTTCGGAAAAGCGTCCACCTGTATGGTGACTTCGGTTCCTTCGCTCAGGTCCGCTAATTGTGTCTCTCTAAAATTGGCGTTAATCCATTTCTCTTCGCTGACGACATTGACTAAAGTCTGTCCCTCTTTAACAAATTGGCCCGGTTGGATCGTTCTTTTTCCAACAAAACCGTCATAAGGTGCGGTCACTACGGTATAGGACAGGAATACTTCGGCATTGCTTTTTGCTGCTTTTTTTAAATCGATATTTGCTTTGGCAGGTAGTTCGCTAGCTTTTTCTTTTCTTGTATTTAACTGTGCCGAGTTGTATTCTTCCTGAATAGCATTGAGCTGAGCCAAAGAAATGTCATACGCTGCCTTGGCATTATCGTATTGTTGTCTGGTTGCGGCATCTGCTTCATACAAATTTTTAAATCGCCTGTAGTCCTGTTCAGTTTGCCATACACTTACTTTGGCTGCTTCTAATCTAGCTTTTTGGACAGAAATGCTATTGGCAGTGACATTTGCGCTTTTGGCAATCACTTCGGCATTCCGCTGACTGTTTCGAAGCTCGGCATTCGCCATATCTAATTTGGTCTGATACTCGCTGGCATCTATGCGTAATAATGTGTCTCCACGATGTACATATTGATTTTCTTCAAACCTGACTTCCTTCACAAAACCTGATATCCGACTTGCTACTGGCGTTACATATTGGTCAACCTGAGCGTCGTTGGTCGTGACATGTTGACTTGTAAACAACAGATGTTTGCCCAAAATACCGATTCCGGCAAGGAGCAGGACCACGGCAAATACAACTAAAACTTTATTAAACCCTTTTGTTCGGTCTTTATTTTCTTCTGTACTCATTATTATTTTTACGAATATTTTAATGTTTTTCCATCTATGCTCCACTTGATCTGCCACCTGCGGTCTGTATGATAGGCTCCCAGTATCTCAAGCGGCAATTTCAGAATATGCTGACAAATTGTTGTTGAACCGGGATCGCCCGGATACGTTGTATAGGCTTGAGCATGGAGGGAAACTTTGCACAAAGATACGGCCGGCGGGACGAGTTTAGTTTTGTATAGTCGGACGGATATTTGTTCATTTGCGCCATATGGTAAAAAAAGTGTAATTTTAAATTATGGAACAGGAACAACTGGTGGCTATAGATGACGACCGGAACGACTTTTATGTTTGGCATACCCATGTAGACCGGATTGATCCGCGTGAATATATACACCGGAAAGCGCGCTTACTGTATGCTGATGGCGGTATTATACATGTGTTTACTGCGATGAAGCATTGGTATCTGCCGGGCCGGTTTTATATGTGGATTCCTGCAAATACGGCCTACCACCTAGAAAGTTCCAGTTCCCGTATTCACCTGTATAGTTTCTACTTTAAAGAACAGTCAGACGTTCATCCTGTTCTGTTGGAACCGAACATATTTTTGAGCAATGACCTGATGCGGGAGATGTTTTTATTTGCGCAGGATTGGGAAGGTGGGATAGGTAAAAAAAGCAATTATGCTAGGTATTGCTTATTACGGGCAATGATGGCTATTATTCCGGAGATGAGTCCGCCGATAGATGCTTTCCCCATGCAGCATCCCTATCCTAAGAATGAAAAGCTTCGGCGTATAGCGCGGTATCTAAACTCGAATATTGATCAAGCTTTTACAATCGATCAGGTAGCGGCACAGTTTGGCATGAGTAGCCGGTCCCTTTCACGGCTGTTTAAGGAAGATATGGGGATTAGCTATATCCGTTTTTTGAGAGCTATACGCATAGCGAAAGCATTAGAACTGATGGCTGAGAATACTTATTCTATCCTGGAAATTGCGATGCGGATCGGCTACAATGAACTATCGTCATTCAGTAATATCTTTATGCGTGTTACGGGTATTCGTCCCTCGGTCTATATGTCAAAAATTAATGAATATAAAAATTGATCATATTAAGCCAGAAGTTCGTGCAGATCTTCCTGAGAAAGTGATTTTATAAAGCTTTCTTCTGTTGTAATGAGGCTCTGTGCAATGGATTTTTTTCGGTTCTGCAATGCCAATATTTTTTCTTCTACAGTGTCTTTACTAATAAATTTGTAAATAAATACGTTTCGCGTCTGTCCGATGCGATGGGAACGGTCTACTGCCTGTTGTTCTACGGCAGGATTCCACCAAGGATCCAAGATAAAGACGTAGTCTGCTTCGATCAGGTTAAGACCAACACCGCCGGCTTTGATTGATATCAAAAAAAGTTTGGTGTTGTTGTTTTTACGGAACTGGCTAACGGCTTCGTCACGATTTTTAGTTCCACCATCCAGGTAGGCATAGTTTGTTCCTTTCTTATCAAAATATTGCCTGAAGATATTAAGCTGTTTGACGAATTGGGAGAAAATAAGAACCTTGTTTCCTCGCTGCATCACCATTTCAAGGGTTTCAATAACAGCTTCAAATTTTCCAGAATCACCAACAAAGTTCTCGTCGACCATTCTAGGATGATTGGCTAACTGGCGAAGCTTTGTCAATCCCTGCAATAAGGCAATTTGGGTTGACTTTGGCTTGTTGTCCAATTGCCCGTCGAGAATGGCATTGCGGTACTCGGATTTGACCTTTTCATAAAGTTCCGATTGCTTATCGGTCATTTCACAATACAGCACCTGTTCTGTTTTTGGGGGCAGTTCTGTTGCGACCTGATCTTTTGTTCGCCTTAAGATAAACGGTTTGACAATCGCCTGAAGACGTTGCGCTTTTTCTTCATCCTTTTTCTTTTCAATGGGTTGCACAAATTCTTTTTGAAAGTAGGTGTAACTTCCCAATAACCCGGGATTGGTAAAATGCATTTGTGCCCAAAGATCAGAAACAGAGTTTTCAACAGGAGTCCCGCTTAAAGCCAGTTTATTTTTACTTTTCAGACTTTTTATGGCCTTAAATGATTTTGAGGTCGGATTTTTAATATTCTGGCTTTCATCTAGGATTATGTAATTGAAATAAAATCCACTCAATATTTCCTCATCAATACGTGCTATGCCATAAGTGGTAATGACCAGGTCATACTTAGCAAATAGTGTGGCATCTTTAATACGGTTATTTCCCGTATGCAAATGAATCTTTAGCTGTGGGGCAAACTGGTGTGCTTCCTTTTGCCAGTTGTAAACGAGCGATGTTGGCAATACCAGGAGTGAAGTGTGTACTTCCTGCTGATCTGTAAGCTGCTCTTTTTGTTGCTGCAACAGGGCTAAAGTCTGTATGGTTTTTCCCAATCCCATGTCATCTGCGAGACAACCACCGAATTTATACTGCTTTAGAAAGTTAAACCAGTTATAGCCTGCTTTCTGATAGGGCCGAAGATTTCCTTTGAAATGTTTTGGTTCCGGAATATCGGCAATTTCCTCAAACGTCGCGAGATTTTGCAATTTACGGTTGAAGACCAATTTGGTATGTTCGCTGATCTCAAAGAGCAGACCGATGTGTACTTTGTTTAATTTAAGTTCATGTCTATCGGCAGAAAACTGAAAGAGATGGTTGTATTGTGCAAACCATTCTTCAGGGATCATGGCGATTTCCCCATTAGGCAGGGTAAATTCTTTGATATTGTTTAGAATATGGTTTCGTAAGTTTATAAAAGGAATCTCGTAGGGACCGAATTTAGCAATGGCACTGATATCAAACCAGTCGTTATCTTCGTCAATGGCGATGTCCAATGAGGTATGTCCGATGAAAAAGCGTTTCTGTTCGCTGTTTTGTATGATTTCAAATCCCAAGTTTTTTATTTGTTCCTGATGATTATTTATCCAGTCGAATACAGAGATCCGTTTTCCGGACTGAATAGACGGGGCAAGTAGTCCCAGCTGACGGTCCAGATCTTCCAGCCCCATGGCTTTTAGATTCTCGTGCTGCTGTTCTTCCCATTGTAAAGAGCGTTTGACCCGATGGAAGATATATAAGTCTTTCTCTTCATGATATTCCATCCGGACAGTCACTTTATTTTCCGCTCCCGCAGTAAATGTATGTGGGCCATATCTGAATTGCAACTGTAATTGCGATGCGCCATCTTCTACATAAATTAAATGCAGCAATGGAATTGCTTGGTGCTGATGCGTTTGTATTTCAAAGCCTTCGGCATAAACATGATAACGTTCGATTAATCCACAGACAAAAGTTTCAAAATATTTTTTTTCGGTACTTCTCCCCACGGAAATGTATCGCTTATTGAGAAAGGGGCTAAGCTTTTTTCCTTCTAGCGCCTGATCGAAATAGTATAAGGTATTGTTTAAGAGTAGCCACGCCTGTGTATTGGTTAATACAATGGCATTTTTAAACATAAATTCCAAGCGTTGATTTTCGTACTTTATGGTTGGAAAGTAACGTGTTTCCTCATTACTTCGACGAAAATGAAATAAGATAGATGCAGCCGATGTCGCCAATTTTATTTCTTGGTCTGCCGGGTAACCGTCTTTGCTCATCATAAAGATCGGTTTATTTCCAATAGACTCGAAAAATTGGATCATCTTTTCATCAATCTTAGGTCGCAGCAGGTCGTAGAGCTTTTTGTCAAAGACTTTGGAGAAAAAATCTACAGGTCTGATTGCTTTTTTATAATATTTCTTGATGAGGTTTGTCTGTTCGATATCGTCGAGCAGTCGGATCAGCTTGTAATCTACCTCATCCAATTCTGCGGCATAGGCATCTACGGTATTGCTAAATATACGTTGGTATCGTAGGGAGTAGGTTCCGTTCGGATTGAGTTTGACCATGTGTGGCTCAATGAGATAGCCAAGATAGGGATGCTCACAAATAGAATAAACGATTTTATATATTGGAAATGACTTTGACTGTTGCATTAAAAATAGCGGGCCTTGTAAATAAAGGTATCTAATATACAATAAAATATACCATTAAACGTAATTTGCCGAATGAAATTTAAAAAAATGTAGATTACAGAAATAGCCTGCAATATTTTAGGTAATAAATTGGCATCGTATCAAGACTATATTGACCGGTGATAACAATATGTCTTTCCAAATACTAGAAATTGCCCTCAAAAACAAATTGAGCAGGGCCTTTGAGAAAAACATTTGTAAAGCTACTTCCTTTTTTATGAAAAGAGATATACAATTGTCCACCCAGCACGCGAATAGGGATAACGATCTCGCCTTCTAAGTTCATTTGTAGGGCCACTGCCATTGCAGCAGCGGTAGCACCGGTACCACAGGCGTAAGTTTCGTCTTCTACACCACGCTCGAATGTGCGCAGAAAATAACCATTTTCCTCCTTCTCGATAAAATTGACATTGATGCCATGGTTGGCATAAGTAGCGTTGTTGCGAATCGAGTAGCCATCCTGATAAACATTTTTTTCTTTTAGGTTTGTAACAAAGCTAACGTAATGGGGTGACCCGGTATGTAGGATGTAAGCATCGCCGTCTCGGCCAAACTCATACACGTCGATCATTTGCAGGTTGACAAGTTCTGCGGAAAGGGAAGCATGGTGTGCGCCGTCTACTGCCAAAAAGTCAGTTTTGTCAGTAATAATGCCTAAATCATGTGCAAAGGCCACGATACAACGTCCGCCATTGCCGCACATACTCCCCTCTCGGCCATCAGCATTATAGTAAATCATCTCAAAATCGTAATTTTCTTTGTTTTGAAGCAGCATGAGGCCATCGGCGCCTATTCCAAACCTGCGGTCACAGAGGTTTTTCACCAGAACTTCGTCCGCCCGGTTAAATGAATTGTCGCGATTATCGATTAGGATGAAATCATTGCCAGCTCCCTGATATTTTGAAAATCTTATTTTCGATGCCATTCTATTGATTTGAAGTAACAAAAATACGTTTTTTTGTTACAAAAAAGCGTTAGGAAGTTAAGATTTGTTAAAATTATTGCATTTGTCTAGCAATTAACATTTTTTAACGTGTCGGATTTTCCGAAGGCCTTTAAATGGTATTACATTTGAACATATCCGAATAAAATCGGTAATTTTAAGAGCAAAAATTATCAGCTTATATTAAGACATTTTAAAATAGAAATAAGTTTATGAATAAGGTCGGTTTAACGCTATTAACAGCTGTTTTCGGTGGAGCAGTAGCATTAGGTGGTTACAAGCTTATTGAAAATAAGAAACTTGATAGTATGTCTTTTGAAGACAAACAGAAAGTTTATTTTGCCAATAACCCTACAGGAGTCATGTCTTCAACGGGCAATCCTGATTTTACACAAGCATCTGCGGCGGTGGCTCCGGGTGTCGTACATATTAAGACAACATATAGTAGAAAGGGTTCGCAGCAATCACAAGGTTCTCCATTTGATATGTTTGAAGAATTCTTTGGTATGCCCCAAGGCGGGGGACGCCGTCAGATGCAGGCGCAACCTGTGCAGGCTTCAGGATCAGGGGTCATTATCTCTGACGATGGGTATATTGTTACCAACAATCACGTCGTAGAGGATGCGGATAAGATCGAGGTTGTGCTAACAGACAAGCGCACTTATGAAGCGAAATTGATCGGTCGCGATCCAAATACGGATATTGCTTTATTAAAAGTAGCAGGAAAAGGCTTGCCTGTTGTAAAGTTGGGTAACTCGGATAATGTAAATGTGGGTGAATGGGTCTTGGCCTTTGGCTATCCACTTGGGCTTCAATCAACCGTAACGGCTGGTATTGTCAGTGCAACAGGTCGTGATATTGGGATCTTAAGAGAAGGACAGCAACAACGTGGTAATCCTTTTGGCGGTGCTACTGAGCAGCCACTTGCAAGCTCTGCTATCGAGTCTTTTATTCAGACTGATGCGGTGATCAATAAGGGGAACAGTGGTGGCGCATTAACTAATGCCTCCGGTGAATTAATCGGTATCAACTCTGCTATTGCATCACCAACAGGTGTGTATGCAGGTTATGGTTTTGCTATTCCCGTCAATTTAGTGAAAAAGATTGTGGATGATTTCGTGGAATTTGGTAATGTAAAACGTGGCTATATTGGTATTAGTTATGTGCCGATAACGTCAGAACTGGCCAAAGAAAAAGGGATCACCGATGTTAATGGATTATATGTGGAGGACGCGGTAGCCGGTGGAGCTGCAGCAGCTGCAGGGATTAAAAAAGGCGATATCTTGACTAAGATCAACGGTAAGACCATCACGGGCTCTCCGGTATTAAGTGAAACTATCGGCCGTCTGCGCCCAGGTGATAAAGTAAATATTACCTACAAACGTGACGGTAAAGAAAAACAGGTCTCGTTGACATTGAAAGGTGAGGAGTCGCTAAAATCAGCTTCAGGTGCAAGTGGAAAAGCTTCAAAAAGTGCAACTGAAATCTACAACAAATTGGGGGCAAGCTTTATTCCTGCTTCTGCAGCGAAAAAGAAAGAACTGGGTGTAAACTCTGGTGTTGTGGTGACACAAGTAAACCGTGGTGGTATATTTGATTATTTTGGTGTAGAAAGAGGTTTGGTGATCACCGAAGTCAATGGAAAAGCTGTAAACAGTGTTGATGATGTAGAATCGGCATTGGGCGCAACACAGCGCAATATCGTTCGCTTAAAAGGTGTATCTCCACAAGGAGGTGCTGTCCAGTTGAGCTTCCCGGTAGAATATTAAAAATTGAATTAAGAATTGGTTGATTAATATAGTTTAGGTGGTTCTAGCCGTAAGGTTAGGCCACCTTTTTTTATTATTAAAGACCTTATTGGCAAGAGATGAAATCTTAAAGGTCTGTTTTTGCGGTATTGAAATCATAGAGACAGCATTGTAAATGTCCGGTCATCAAAAATCATCCTGAGGTTGAAGTTGCAATAAGAAAATATGATTTCTTTAGGATTGTTTCTTTAATAGTTCAAGTTTAGTTATTTTGTGCAATAAAATCTGATAGACTGATTTTATTTGGAATCATAGACAGGGATGAGGTCTATGATTTATTGTGATCGTATTGCTCTTTATAGTCGTAGCTTTAAAAAAATATTTCAATGAAAATTTTAATGGTTTGTTTGGGAAATATCTGTCGTTCGCCACTGGCACATGGGATCTTGAAGCAAAAAGTAAAAGATAAACAATTAAACTGGATCGTAGAATCCGCAGGCACGGGAGATTGGCATATCGGTGAAGCGCCAGACCGAAGGGCAATTTCGATTGCTAAGAAATATGGGGTCGACATATCCAGCCAACGGGCAAGACATTTTCGGCCGGAGTTTTTCGAAGAATATGACCTTATTTTTGTCATGGACCGTCAGAATTTTGCAGATGTATGTGCACAAGCTGCCAATAAAGGTGACCTGGAGAAAGTGCAATTGTTTTTGGCTGATGATATTGTTCCGGATCCATATTTTGATGATAATTTGTTCGATCCGGTTTTTCAGATGATTGACAAACGCTGTATGGAGGTGATCGAGATAATATCCAAGAAGAAGGAATAATATTGGGCTTGTCATTGCGCTTGCGTTATGGGTAATGACGTTAATGGGTGATTTTTGTACCGGAGACATATAACTTGCATACCAAGTTGAAATTGTCTTCGTTTGTTTAAAGGGAAAAAAATGAAAGCAGCAGAAGTGAACAAGAAATGGAGCACGCTACAGCGTGAAATCGCGTCTTTATTTGATATGGAAAAACCTGACATCAAGGTCTGTTTATTCCTTATCGGTGTACAGGAATTAGGAAAAGGCCCGCAGAGCTTCTCGAAACGGCAGAAAGAGGAACTGATGCATATTGCCACGTGCCGTCTGTTCAGTTCGATGGGGTTCTATAACCTAAAAGGATTGGATGAAGAAGGGTGGCCGCATTGGGAATTGGTAAAACCTATTCCAAACTATACGTTATTGGAACAAGAACTTATCATGAAGTCCTTGATTATTGATTATTTTGAAGAATTAAACGTCATCTAAAACATGAGATTTTTAAAAATTTGTTTAGTAGCACTATTTTGCTTTTTGCAGGTTATGGCATTTGCGGCTAAACCTGAGTATAAATATGTTCAGATTATCACGGATAAGGGAACCTGTGTATTGCGATTGTATAATGAAACGCCTAAACATCGGGATAACTTTGTGAAATTGGCAAAAAATAAATATTATGATGGCACATTGTTCCATCGGGTTATTCAGAACTTTATGATCCAGGGGGGGGATCCGGACTCAAGAAATGCAGTCGGTGGTGCTCAGTTAGGAAATGGAGGACCGGGGTATACGATTCCTGCGGAGATCCAGGATGGATTATTCCATAAGAAAGGTGCTATTGGTGCTGCACGGGACAATAATCCCGCAAAAGCATCTTCCGGATCTCAATTTTATCTTGTTCAGGGCAAGGTGTTCACTCCCGAGGATCTTGATCGCCTTGAGCAGACCCGGATGAACGGAAAGAAGTTTTCTGAGAAACAGCGTCAGGCCTATACAACAGTCGGTGGTGCCCCGCATCTGGACTGGAATTATACCGTATTCGGTGAATTAGTGAATGGAATAGAAGTGATCGACAAGATTACGGAAGTAAAAACAGACCAGCATGACCGGCCTGAGGTGGATCAGAAGGTGACCATGCATCTGTTGACCAGACGAGAGGCACTTAACCTGGAACGTGAACTGAAAGGTCTAAAACCACAGACCGGATTCTTTACAAAGATTGGGGACCTATTCTCTTCCAAAGATTATTAAATTGTCTTTGATTGATATACTGGGAAGGAATGCGCTGCGTGCGCTATTTCGTAAGTTCCGTGCTTTCGGATGTAAAGTTTTAAATCTAATATTTCAATACTCATAGCTAAACAATGAAAATAGTAACCTACAATGTGAACGGTTTGCGAGCTGCTTTAAAGAAAGATTGGTTAGGCTGGCTGAAAAATGTGGATGCAGATGTCATATGTCTTCAGGAGATTAAAGCTACTCCGGACCAGATTCCAGAAATTGCGCTACTGGAGGAGATGGGGTATGAGCATTACTGGTATCCGGCTCAAAAAAAAGGATATAGCGGTGTTGCTCTCTTTACCAAAATTTCTCCAATGCATGTTGAATATGGCTGCGGCCATGAAGACTATGATTTTGAGGGGCGTATTATTCGTGCTGATTTTGATAAAATTTCGGTGATGAGTACCTATTTTCCATCTGGAACAACGGGAGATGTAAGACAGGATTTTAAATATCGTTTTTTGGACGATTTTCAGCTGTATAGTGACAAGCTGTTGGTAGAGCGGCCAAATTTGGTCGTATGCGGGGATTATAATATCTGTCATCGTGCTATTGACATCCATAATCCAAAGTCAAATGCAAACTCATCCGGATTTTTGCCCGAGGAACGCGAATGGATGGAAAATTTCATTAATTCAGGATATATCGACTCTTTTCGTCATTTGAATGCGGAGCCGCATCACTATACCTGGTGGAGTTACCGTGCGGGTGCGCGTGCACGAAATCTGGGTTGGCGCATTGATTATAATATGGTCTCAAAACCATTGGAGGTGCAGATTAAAGCTTCGCAGATTTTGGCGAATGCAGTCCATTCGGATCACTGTCCGGTTTTGTTGGAATTGGACGTTTAACTAAGACGACCTATTTACTATAAAGAAAGGCTTTCATTAACTGAAAGCCTTTCTTTATAGTAAATAGCTGCCTCCAGATGTGTTGCTTAGACCTGACTCTGGATGATGGAAAGTTGCTGCGCAACTTTTTCTGCGATCGTCAGAAAGGATTTTGTCACGGGATCTTCCTGATCTGTTGCGACCGGGAAGCCATTGTCGCCTGCATCAGAAATACCTTTAAGCAACGGTATCTCACCAAGGAAGGGAACCTTATATTCTTCGGCCAGACGTTTTCCTCCATCTTTGCCAAAAATATAATATTTATTGTCCGGTAATTCTGCTGGGGTAAAATAGGCCATATTTTCCACAACGCCCAAGAGCGGAATATTGATACTGTCCATTAAGAACATCCCAATTCCTTTGACTGCATCGGCAAGTGCTACATGCTGTGGTGTCGTTACAATGACGGCTCCTGCAATGGGGAATGTTTGCGATACCGTGATATGGATATCACCGGTCCCCGGGGGCATGTCAACAACAAGATAATCCAATTCGCCCCAATTAGCATCGTTAAATAGCTGTTTGATAGCTGAAGTAGTCATCGGACCACGCCATGGAATAGGTTGGTTCGGATCGGTAAAGAAACCGATGGAAAGTAATTTTAGGCCAAACTTTTCGATAGGTTCAATTTTAACCTGACCGTCGGGCATTTCAACAGATCCGGGTTTCGCACCCTCCAGTCCAAACATAATCGGCAGCGAAGGGCCATAGATATCAGCGTCCAATAGACCCGTTTTTGCACCCTTGGCATGAAGTGCCAGGGCCAGGTTTGCTGCGACTGTCGACTTTCCGACGCCGCCCTTACCCGATGAAACCAGAATGATGTTTTTAATCCCTGAAACCTGCGCTCCCTGTTTGCCAATCACATTGGAAGTCATGTTTATCTGTACTTCAAGATTTTTATCGACAAAATGCGCTATGGCATTGCGGCAAGCATGCTCAATATGGTCTTTCAGTGGACAGGCCGGGGTAGTCAATATGACATCGAAAGCTATTTTTTGGTCTTCGATCTTGATATTTTGAATCATATTCAATGTTACAAGGTCCTTTTTTAGATCAGGCTCTTCAACATAGGATAATGCATTTAATATTTGTTCTTTGGTAACCATCTATTATTCATTTGAAATCATGGAATACAAAACTACTCATTGCCGATCAATTTCATGTCATTTGTTTGTTTTTAATGGAATTCAAATCAGGCCGCTGCCCCTAATGAATGACTCTGCCGCCTTAAAGAAAATTGAAGCGAAGTCAAGTCGACTGAACGGTGCGTTTCCATTTTGGCTTTGCTAGCAAGGTTTTCTTTATTTTAGGAATTGGACCGACAATTCGGCACATCGTTTGACTAGCTTTAATAATGAGACCTACCCACGCAGGTTTCGGTGTAATTATAATTGTATATAAAGGCAAATTTATCTAAGTTTGACTATTGATATGCATGGATTTGCATGAAATTGTAATTATGTCCAATCGATTTATAACATCTCTGAAGTCCCGCAAGTGGCGATGGCTTTATATTACTTTGGCTGTTTTCTTGATTTTGGTAATCGCGGTAAGTGTTTATGCTTACCAGAAGAGAGATGGGATGCTCATGGGGGCGATCAATAAAGCAAAAGCGAAACTGCTGGAAAAGTATGACATGGATTTGAAAATCCAGTATTATGCTTTTCAGGGAATTAATGCAGTGCAGTTTAAAAATATACAGTTGCTGCCTAAAAATAGAGCACCTCTGGCGCAAATTAATGACCTGACTGTATCCGTTAAATTGTGGCCTCTTTTATTCGGTGATGTGAAGCTCGGAGAGGTTATTATGGATAATGCCACCGTATCATTGGTCAAGAAAGATTCAATCAGTAACTATGATTTTTTGTTTAAGAAGCAAAAGAAAGATACCATTGAAAATGACAACCCCAAGCAGAATTTGGCCGCATTGGCGGATCGTCTGCTCAAAAATGTATTCTTTAAGATCCCGAATGATCTCGATCTCAGAAATTTTGAGCTTTCCTACAAAGACGACAGTACCTCACAGCGTATTGTTATTCCTTCTGCCGTTATCGATGGTGGTGACATGGAATCCAAATTTTTGTTGAACGATCATGAAGCAGCTTGGAACCTAACAGGGACGATAGATTCGGACAATCAGGAATGTGACCTACGTCTTTTTTCAGATAAGAAGGAAGTTAACCTCCCTTTATTACAGCGTAAATTTGGTCTGGCGGTTAGTTTTGATGAGATATCCTTTCGATTGGACAAAGCTAATCGACGAAATAAGGAACTGTTGGAATTGCACGGACAATGGGGATTTAAAAACCTGAAAGTAAATCACTGGCGTATTTCCAGTAAAGATGTTATTTTTCCTGAAGCGACCATGCAGGGGGCGCTCAACATAGGAGCCTCTTCTATTGAGGTCAGCAAAGAAAGTACAGTACAGGTAAAAGATTTTGTTTTTTCTCCTTATTTAAAATATATACATAGGCCTGAAAAGGAAATTTTTCTAGCTATTCACACGGATAAAATCAAAGCGCAGGATTTTTTTGATGCCCTTCCAGTTGGATTATTTCCGGGGCTTGATGGAATTCAGGTTGAGGGACATATCCAATATGATCTAAATTTTGCTTTGGAATTCAAAAGACCCGATAAGCTCCTTTTTTCTTCCAAAATGGACGACCGCGATCTGCAGGTCGTGAAATGGGGTGAAGCTAATATCGGGATGTTGAATACGCCTTTTACCTATACGGCATATGAGGACGGAAAACCTATGCGTGAGATTGTGGTGGGGCCGCAAAATCCAAATTTTACCCCATTGGATCAAATTTCCCGTTATATGCAGATCAGTCTGATCAACACCGAAGATCCATTTTTCTTTAAACATAAAGGATTTGAGGAGAAGGCTTTCAAACTCTCTATTGTCACAAATATTAAAGAGAAGGGTTTTAAACGTGGCGCAAGCACCATATCCATGCAATTGGTGAAAAATGTGTTTCTAAACCGGAATAAGACCGTCGTTCGAAAACTGGAGGAAATTTTGTTGGTTTGGCTGATGGAACGTTCGCAGCAGGTAAGTAAAAAACGGATGTACGAGGTTTATCTCAACGTGATCGAGTGGGGAAATAATGTCTATGGGATTACTGAAGCTGCGCGCTACTATTTTGGAAAAACACCGGCGCAACTCGGGCTTGGAGAAAGTATATTTTTGTCCAGTATCGTGCCTCGTCCGAAGAAAGGGCTGAACTTTTTTGACTGGACAGGGCATCTCAAAGGAAATATGTTGCGTTATTTTAACACCTATGGTCATATCATGACTAAGACTGGGCAGATAGGTATTGACTCGACCACATCAGCTTATGGTTTCTATGAGGTCGTACTGCAACCACATCTGCGTGCTGCCAGACCTGCCGTTATAGATTCGATAGATACATTGGATATGGGCGATGACCCATTGCTGTTCGATAATCTGGGCGAGGGGAGAGCAGTTGATAATCTGGAAGGCGTTTCCCTTCCAAAAACGATAAAAAAGATGTCTCATCCTGAAAAGCAGGACGAGGAAACGGCCGAGCCGGAAAAACATAAAAGATCTATTTTCGATAAGATCCTGGGCCGAAACAAAGAGGTAAAGGAAAAAACGGAGGCGGAGACTACCAATGCGCCTAAAAAGCCACAGAAGTAGCTGACTGAAAAGGTGCGTGGCCAGTTGTTTTCTCCTTGAGAAAACTTTTGATTTATCGACATCAGGTGTAGATTTTTAAAATCAGCTAGCACAAGGCTAGGAAACTTCGTCCCGGAAATGGAAATGAAACCGATAAAATAATTTAGTGGAATGAAAAAAATAGAAATTGACGGGTTGCTTTTTGAACCACTTTTTGAGGAAGAACAGATTCAGAAAAGGGTTCGTTTAATGGGGATAGACATCAGTCTACGGTATGAGCATAAGCAGCCTGTTTTTATAGGCGTTTTGAACGGTTGTTTTATGTTTATGGCAGATCTGCTCAAACAGATAGAAGTTCCCTGTGAGATGTCTTTTATTAAATTAGCCTCCTATATCGGTACTGGGCAGTCTGAGTTGAATGAGCTTTTAGGACTGGGTATTGATCTGGAAGGGCGAGATGTGATTATCGTGGAAGATATCGTCGACTCCGGACATTCGTTAAAGCATACACTAGATGCTGTGAAGCGGTTAAATCCGGCCAGTGTCATTGCTTGTGCACTTTTGGTAAAGCCAGAAGCATTACAATACCATTTTGAAGAGCTCACTTACGTTGGTTTTGAGATTAGTAAAGAGTTTGTCGTGGGGTATGGGATGGATTTTAACGGTCTTTGCCGCAACTTACCAGATATCTATAAGAATGTTCCCGTTTAGATTTTAGGATTAAGATATTGTGATGAGAGATTTTGAATATCGAGATTTTGATTTGGCAAGGTTAATTTGGCTGTTGAAAATAGATCAAGGAACTATAGAAACATCCTTCCGCAAGGTCGTTTGTCATCTTTTTTCCTTGACCCTATCATGTGGTTTAATATTTAAAAGAACAGCTTTCAATATGGTCATTGACCATGCCCACTGCTTGCATGTAAGCATAGCAAATGGTGGAGCCAAAAAACTTGAAACCTCTTTTTTTCATGTCTTTTGCTATTTTATCAGAAATCGCAGTCGTCGCTGGAACCTGTTGTAGACTAGACCAGTGATTGACTAGGGGTTGCTGTTCGGGTAAAAATGTGTACAGGTAATTGTAAAAGCTACCATATTCAATCTGGATTTTTTCGAACAGTTGCGCATTGGTAATGGTCGACTCAATTTTATTTCGATGTTTAATAATACCGGAGTCTTTTAAGAGCGCCTCGACATGAGCTGCCGTAAAATCGGCGACTTTATTGACATCAAAATTAGCAAAGGCTTCTTGATAAGCTGATCTCCGACGGAGGATCGTAATCCAGCTCAAACCGGCCTGTGCTGATTCGAGCACCAAAAATTCGAAAAGGGTTTTATCATCTTTTACCTGTCGCCCCCATTCTTTATCGTGATAGGCCACATATTGTTCGTCAGATCCGCACCATTGACAGCGTATTATTTCTTTTGGCATGTTGTATAAAGATTTTTTGAATGCAATATAACTTTTTATCCTAACTTTACGATCATAAAAGAGTTTCGAATCTAAGCGGCCCATGATTTCTGAATGGCCGATAAGGGACAATTTATTTCAATGAAAGTTAACGTCTTTAGATATTATATTGTATTTGTAATCCTCTTTGTGTTTTCGGCTGTACAGTTGAGTGCGCAGCGACGGATATCGCGACAGGCTGTTCGAGAAAGTGTGTCTCTGCCTGATAGTACACTTATGTTAAGGGATTCAGTGGCGTCGTCAAACCAGGAGATGCTGGCATCTTTGAATCCGGCACTTCAAAAACAATATCGGATTGTTACGGTGGAGACAGAGGGGCTGGTTATTCACAACATGTATGATTATAATGTAAAACAATATTTTAAAGGAGAGAAAAGTGGTAATGCCCTGGAACGGCAATATGGAACACCTAAGCCACATCGGGACAACTGGATATTATTTACGGCGCTCTTTTTGATATTTGGCGTTGGGTTAATCCGTGTATTTTTTCCTTCTGATATAAAATTGGTATTTCAGGGTTATTTTGATGACAGGGTATTGCTGTCCGTTAGTAAAGAGGATACGATCCTGACTTCATGGCCGTTTATTTTCCTATTTGTATTATTCTCGGGAGCGATAGCTTTGTTTGTCAGTCTTTTTTATGCTTACGAACTGAACCGTTTCGATTTTATTACCTTTCCCAATTATATGAAGACGGTCGGTATGGTGGGCGGTCTGTTTGCTTTTAAAATTGGATTTATCCGATTCCTGTCTTTTGTTTTTGAAATCAGAAAACTTGTCAAAGAATATGTGACCGTATTATATCTGATTTATTTTAATACGCTTTTCCTGATGCTTCCGGTGCTATTGATATTGAGTCTTGCACCTTTATCCTCCGTTGGCATAGTCTTGCATCTGGCAATTATTGGAGCCATCTTGCTGTTCCTATATAGATTTCTCAAAACAGCGGCTCATATTATGTCGATGTATAAATTTTCAATTTCCTATTTAATTTTGTACCTTTGTTGCCTAGAAATAGCACCAATATTAATACTGTTAAGATTATTGAGCTAAAACTGGTTAATATGCAAACTTCAGACGTAGAAAGAGCAAAGAAGGTAAAAAGTGTACTGGTGACTTTACCAAAGCCTGAAAACGATAAGTCCCCTTATTATGATTTAGCAAAGAAATACGGGTTAAAATTAGACTTTCGAGGTTTTATACACGTAGAAGGAGTTCCCGCCAAAGATGTGCGTAGGGATAAAGTTAATTTAGCAGATTATACTGCGGTAATATTTACAAGTAGAAATGCTGTAGATCATTATTTTAGGATATGTGAGGAGATGCGATTTGAAGTGTCTGCAGAAATGAAATATTTCTGTATTTCGGAAACAATCGCCCTCTATCTTCAAAAGTATATTCAGTATAGGAAACGCAAAATATTCTTCGGTAAACAGACAGCTAAAGATTTGGAAGAAGTGCTGAAAAAGCATAAAGCAGAAAATTTTCTGTTCCCTTGTTCAGATGTTGCCAATGAAGAAACAAGCAACTGGTTGCAGCAGAACGGTTATAAATTTACACCTGCAGTTCTGTTTAGAACAGTAGTAAGTGACTTGAGTGATCTTAAAGATGTATTTTACGATGTAATCGTATTCTTTAGTCCTTCCAGTGTTCAGTCGTTATATGATAACTTCCCGGACTTTAAGCAAAACAATACTCGAATAGCTGCGTTTGGAGCTTCAACACAGCAGGCCCTTTTGGAGCATGGATTGATATTGGATATTCCTGCGCCTACACCAAAGGCACCTAGTATGACAATGGCCGTAGAAGAATATATCAAAAAAGTGAATAAATAATACCTATCTTAGGTCAATAATATAAAGGGGTTTTTCAAAACCCTTTTTTTGTTGAATAGGGAATCTGCAAGGTAGATGATACTTGAATTAAAATATTCGTTTCGTTTTCACACCGTTGATAAGGAAAGGTGACGAAAGTATGATCGTTGTATATTGGTTTGTGGATAAGGATTGTTGTAAGGGAGAAATGTATTAAAAGTGACAGATGTCATTGAGATTTTAAATATATTTCCATTAAATTGTATTTGGGTTATTTGTTCCGATTAAAAATAAAGTGTATGCGTTATTTTTAAAATTTGGTAGAAATATTTTTTTTATGTTTGTAATTAAGCAAAATTAGTCAGTCGTGAATTTAAAGCAAGTTGATAAAATTTCGGGCATTCGATCAGAGGACTTTTTAAAAAAATATCTGAAACCTGGGTTTCCGGTGGTTATAAAAGATTTTATTAGTGCTGATAGTCCTGCATGGAAGAAATGGAGTTATGATTACTTTAAGGAAATAGCCGGTGATATTAAGATTGATGTCTATGGAAAAGAAGAAGATTCGATGGATCGTGCTGCCAGTGCTCCTGTGGGGCAAATGACATTTGCGGAATATTTGGATCTTATTACTAAAGAACCTACCGAGTTACGATTGTTTCTGTTCAATCTGCTCAAGATACGTCCCGAGCTAAAACAGGATGTTATCTATAATGATGTAACAGGTGGAAAAGTATTGCAGTGGCTGCCCTTTATGTTTTTCGGAGGCGAAGGTTCAAGTACACGGAATCATTTTGATATCGATATGTCCCATGTGTTTATATCACAGTTTCAGGGACTTAAACGTATTTGGCTTTTTCCAAATGATCAATCTGATCTGATGTATAAGCTACCATATAACTTCCATAGTATTGCTAATCCAAAGTATAGCAATGTGGAGGAATTTCCGGGGATAGAATATCTGGAGGGGTATGAGGCGGTGATCCACCCGGGAGAAACACTCTATATGCCTGCAGGCTGGTGGCACTACATACAATATGAGACCGAAGGTTATTCTATTTCAGTAAGGGCTTTGGCAAATTCGATCAGTGAGAAATTAAAAGGAGCACGTAACCTTTTTATCACCAGACATTTTGATAATACCATGCGTAAGATCTTTAAAGATCATTGGTTTCATTATAAAATAAATACCGCCAAACGGCGAGCCAATAAGGCGATAAAAAAAAATAAACGCTAAGAAAAGGGGACATTCTTGAATGTCCCCTTTTCTTAGCGCTTGAGCTAACAGGCTGAAGGCCTTTCCTATACTGATTCTTCATTTTCCGCCCATTTGCTCGCTTCTCTATAGAACAGCGTATAAGGATCGCTGGGGTAGATGGTCGCATCCGGATTATGTCTAAATGGAATTTCAGGATTAAAAATTTCACAGAGTATCTTGCTCAAGAATCCGACGAAGTTCTCTTTCTGAAAGGCGAGAAAGTCGGCGGTTAATACACCCTCTTTGCCATTAAACAGAGTTCCTTCCTCACGCATTTTTCGAGCAACATATAGATGTGGCTCCAGTTGCTTCCGGCCTGTCTTTTGCTCAAATACATAGGCATAGAAAAGTGTTTGTATCAGCGCTTTATTTTCCGTATTGGGGGCAAAGACCTGGTCCATCTCTTTAAAACTAACGGAATCACCTCCTGTTTTGTAATCGACAATCCTGCTGATGATCCGATCATCATGGGTGACAACTTCGTCGACCCGGTCAATGATACCATATAAAGTAACCTGTTCTTCTTTACCATTTACAGAAATAGGGTATGGAAGTATGTAGTCGGTGTCGTTTTCAAGTTCTATAATACGGAAGGCCTTATAATTGGCGATGTCATATTCGAGATACATTTTGATATATTCACAGGCGATCTTTAACATGATGCGCTGTAGGCTATTTAAATCGTTTGTGGAAGTTAATTCAACCTGATATTGAAAGCCTATTTCCCGAATAACAAAAGATTCGATCTGATTGAATTGCTGCTGCAGAATATGCGTTGGTGTAAAGTCTTTCTGATCTTTGAACGGCAGGAATATTTTCTCCATGACATTGTGGATAACAGTTCCCAATTTGTTCATCTCAAATTCCTGTGAAATGGAAGGAGGTTCTTTGATATTTGCAATATGCTTGAGGAAAAACTGCAACGGAGACTGCAAATAAGTTGTTAATGCGGTCGCTGATATTCGTTTCTGATCGACAATGAAGTCCTGATACATCTTTTTCCATACTTCGCCCTTCTTTTCGATGATAATCTCTGCCGTTTTATCGGCGAACTGGATTGTCTGTTGTTGAACTTTTCGTTCAAAATTAAACTGGCTTTCAAATTCCAGCTGTTTGATAAATCGGCTTTCCTCTCCTGTTGAGCTTTCGTCAACCAAGCCGTTATAAAAAATATGGATTCCCTCGCTATATTGAAAGTGTCTGTAAAATAAATAGGCTGAGAGTGCATCTTGATTTTCCAATATCGGAAGTCCATAAGCTCTTCGCAGGCTATTGGGAATAAACGTCGGGGAATTGGATATTTTGGGCAGGATACCTTCGTTGGCCCCCAGGATGTAAACATTGTCAAAATTTAGACATCGGCTTTCCAAAAGCCCCATAATCTGGATGCCTTCTAGCGGGTTTCCCTCTATCGCGGAGTTTATCGGTGATATGGCTTTCTTAATCAAGCCGATCTGGAAGCCGATGCTCAAGGGGGCAACGGTGTCAAATCCCAATAACAGCTGGTTGAGTGTCTTTTTGGTTTCTATCAGCAGGTTATTGTCAATCTGACGGATGCGTTCATATGATGATATGCTGTGCAGCAAGTCTTCAACGATGTTGATGAGTGAAGGGATCAACTGGGACGCATGTCCAATGGGAACGAAAAATTGGGGTAAGGAACTTTTGAAATGTAGCTCTTCCAAGGCGATTTCAAATAATTGCCTATCGGCGATTTCTTTCTGAATTAGCAATTTGTCTTCCAAAGAGACTTGTGTCAGGGGATGATTGATGAAAGTCTCAATGGTCTGATAGGAAAGCTTGCGTTTTTTTAACTGTGATATTTCTAGATGCACTTCCATCCATAAGTCCAATAGCCCATAGATCGGCGATTGGGTTAGGGGATATCCGGTCGTAATATTGGGATTAACATCGGGTAGACTTTGGAGCAAAGGAACTAACAGGTTCTCATCGGCCAATAAGATGGCTGAAGTTTGATCTGTGTTATTTTGCTTTTCGAGGATATCATAAAGCAATTTTGTCTGACTTATTTTTCCTGTACTCGCATATAGGTTTACTGTTGAGGTTCTATTCCCGATAATATTCGGACTGTCGCCTAATGCATTGACAAGTCCGGTCTGAAAGATATTTCGACGAATAAATAGGCCCGCTTCTTGCATGTTGTCCTCCAGATAGTAGGCATCTGCATCGAAGTAGAACAGCGCTTTCCCTTCTTCCTGCCATTTGCGGAATAATTTAGACTCGGCTTTATTTAATGCATTGAAACCAACGAATAGGATCCGCTGAAAAGATGATGTAAAGTCCTGATTTGACGCCCTGCCCTCAACCAGGTCTCGATAGATTGTAGGATAATTGGTTTGGCCTTCTGCTTTAAGCTTTTCTTTGAATCTCGTGTATAATAGGGGAAGTCTTTTCCATAATTGTAAAAAGCGTTCTTGTACACCGCTATGCCCCGCTATGGAAAATGATTGCCAAAACTGACGGATGAACCCCTGTTGCTCTGGCGTAAGATGTTGAAAAGCAATGTCAATTTTAGTGTTGTCATAAAGTTCCAGGTAAACCTGGTCGATCGGAACCAGATCATAATCCAGTTGTCCAAAGTCACTCAATATAATCTCCGCAATGGGATAGAATTCTTCTAAAGTCTCCGGCTGTTTTCCTTCCGCGGCCAAAAGGTCGTTATGGATTTTAAAGAGCTGAAAGAATTGTGCTAAGGCATTCGCGTCGGTATCGTTGGTTGATAATTTAAAGAATTCTTGTATGGTGAAAAATTGAGGGGACCAGATTGCCTGTCCGTAGACATCGGCAAGATGTTTTTTGAGGTACGTAATCGGGCGTTTATTGTTAAACACGATGGCAATCTCACTCAAATCGTTTCCAAAACGTTTTTGAATATCCGCCGCTACTAATTTTAAAAAGGCTGTCTGCATCGCGATTGTTTATTTTACTTCAATTAATTGATTTGATTTGGCATAATATAGATAGGCTTTAACATTGGTGTAGCCTAGGTTCACCAAGTTTTTTTTATAGTTATCTACCTGATATTTATGTCCGATGTAGTCTGTTTGCGTAAACTTAAAATCCAGTACAATTGTTTCTTCTTCGGAGGTGAAGACTTTGTCGGGGCGGATGGTTTCGCCTTTAGCGGTAATGATACTGGCTTCATTCCAGATTTTATATTTCCCGGTGAGCCACTGATTGATGGTTGGGTGGTGCCAGATCTGGTTGATTTCCTGCATCAGAAAGGGTTCCTCCTCTTTTGAGAGTATACCTTCTTGAATTAGCTGCCGTACTAATCTGGAGATATCTTTTTCTTGAGAAATCTGGGACATGATCTCGTGGGCCAATATCCCATACTGCGCTGCTTTCTCCAGCATCATGATGTCGTTGACCGTACGTGTACTGGATTTTTCTAAGGCCATTTCCAGTTCTTTGGAAATAGGGTAGTGGCTGAGTGAAATGATGTTGTTCCCTCGGATTTGATGATCTTTTTGTTTGATGGTCTGGTCGATCTTAACAGAGGTGCCTTCCAATGTAAATGGAGCGGAAGTTGAATCTAATACTTGATAAAGTATATCACTTATATACTCATCCTTGATATCATAGCCCGTAATTTCCCCCGTCTTCTTATCAACGGACTCTTTAAATAAAGGAGCTGTAATATAGAGATGTTCAATAGCACGGGTTGTCGCTACATAGAAGGTATTGAGCGCGTCCATATAATTGAATAGCATTTCTTCAAAATACTGTTTGAAAAACACAGATTTTCCAACTGTTGCTGTATACTTTATAGGAATTTTTCCCAATTGGGCAAATGGCGTTTCATGGGTATCTATCCAAAAATCCCCATTGATCATGCCATCCAGATCCCAGGAACAGAACGGGAGCATGACAACATCATAGGCGAGCCCTTTTGATTTATGGATTGTCGTTACCTCAATCGCATTGATTTCTCCATTGGATGGCAGTACTGCACGATGACCATCTTCTTCCCAAAATTCCAGGAATTGAATGATTCCGCGTTCACCGTTGGAAGAGAAGCCCGATATCATATCTTTGAATGCCAGCAGGTAGGGCAGATGGATGTTTTGCTCGGTTGTGAAGCCATAGATTTCGATCAGTTTTTCTATGAGGTGAACCAATGGCTGTTTCTGCCAGGTTTCCCAGGAGTCGATCAGGGGATGGGGAAGAAAATCTTTCAGCGCACGGATGTCATTTGAAGCAAATGCTAGCCAAGCATTTTGACTGACTGTATTTTTCTGTAGGGTCTGATAGAGATAGACCATTTTTGCTTTGTGTATACTGTGTTTGTCCGAATTGTAAACGAGTGCTTTTAATGTTTCTATCAGCAAAAGAACAGCATCGTTGCCGGCCAGAACAAGCGCGTCGCCGGAGATGACCTCGAAGGTAAGATTTTGCTCTTTTTTGAAATCCATCAATTTTTGGATGACCAATTTGGCCTGCGCATTACTGCGGACAAGGATACCAATCTGTTTGGCATGATATCTCCCAGTAATAAACCATTCTTCTATTTTTTCACATAAAAACAGAAGCGATTCCTCAACGACCTGATTTCTTCTAAAACGACCATCTGACACAGGGATATATGTTATTTCAATGGAGCCCAACTTGTCGAGGCTCCCCTTTTTGTGTGGAGGAATTTCCTGCTGACTGTTTTCGTAGGCTTTGATAAGCATGTTATCATTGCCTGAAGCGGCCCACCAACGTTTCCCATCTTCGTCTAAGTTTTCATCGACCTTTTTATTAAGAACCTCTTGCAAATGTTGAGGAATACTGCTAAAAAGATAATTGTTTAGCAGGATGATATTTGGAAGACTCCGAAAATTGGTGTCAAGGCTTCCGTTTTCAATAAAAGTGGTTTTGGCAGTTTCATCGAGGTGGAATGCATGACCAATTTGTTGTTCGACCTGATGGAGCAATATACGCCAATCTCCGTTTCGCCAACGGTATATACTTTGTTTGACATCGCCAACAATCAGATGTTCACTCAGGGTACCATTTGCATCTGCAAGTGCATTGATCAGTAGAGGGCTATAGTTTTTCCATTGGATACGTGAGGTGTCCTGAAATTCGTCAAATAAAAAATAATTGAAGCGATTGCCTATTTTTTCCCAGATAAATGTCGGATCGCTGTTCTCATCGATACCGAGTTTATTTAACAGGATCTGCGAATCTGAGATTAACTGTGCGCCGTTCTCCTTGCGCCACTGGGTGAGCAGGTCGCTCATTTCTTTGAGCAGGCGCAAGTAATAGAGATTGTTCTGCACTGCTTGGTAGGCAATATAAGCCGGTAGATTCTCCTGTAGCGTCTGAAAAGATTTTAGGACGGGAGCAAGTGCTGACAGAAGATCATGGCGTATATTTTTGTCAGTAGCTGTAAATGCGTCTTCATTGTCTATTAGCTGTACGTATTTGTCCAATATCTTGGCAATTTCGGAAGAACTTAGCTTGTCGGTCTTTTTACTGGTCTTGCTCGCCGAGATAATCTTGTTGCGTGATTTTCCCTTGAGTTCATTTTCACTGATGTTGAAGCTCTTAAACGTTTCACTGAAAGCTTCAATGGTCAGCGAAAGTGCTTCTGTGAAAGAATTTATTTTTTGTTCGATTTCCTGGTTCAGGAGATTGAAAACTTCTCTCGGATTGGCGGAATTAATATAGCTGTCAAACTCCTGGAAATTTTCAGAGAAAATAAGGTTGGCCAGTCCCATCAATTGTTGTCGATAGTTCCAGTTCTCATTTTTGGCTATTTTTTTCTCCGCATAGGAGATAATCCAATCGAGTAGGTCAGGTCGTTCATCCAGTAGCTGATTGAGCATAACTGTCAACTCATTTTTGACTTTATTGACATTCATCTCGATCTTATAGGCCGCATCGAGATTAAGCTCATAAGTGAATGCACGGATGACTTTTTGGGAAAAACCATCTATTGTACTTATTGTGAAATGGCTATAGTCATGTAAGATCTGGCGGTAGACGCGATGAGATTTCTCCTGGATTAGATAGGGGGTCCAATCGGGGTGCTGCTGCAGTAACAATTTTCTAAAATCTTCGATTTTAGGACCGGAGTCTCCGATAGCCAGGCCATGGAGTACAGTGAGTATGCGTTCTTTCATTTCCGCGGTGGCCTTGTTGGTAAATGTCACAGCCAATATCTCTTTGTAGCTATTTTCATTGGATAATAGTAAAGTGAGATAATGCAGTGTCAGGCTGAAGGTTTTTCCGGAACCGGCCGAAGCTTTAAGTATTTTTAATGGCGCAACAGATTTCATGGAATGAAGGTAAAAAGTAAAATGTGAATTGGCAAAAATGCCGAAGATTATTTTAACTGAGAAAATATACTTAATTTGCTTCTCATTTATTGACCAAATTATTGTTTTATGAAATATATAGTGGGCCTCCTTCTGTTATCATGCGCCTTTAATTATTCCTGTAAAAAAGATGGATCTGAGAAGGATAATACTCGACTCGTCTTATTTAGAAGTGCGACGCAGTTTAACTCAAATACAAGTCAAAGTAGCTATGAGTTTCAATATGATGTCCAAGGGCGGGTAACAAAAGTGAATGAGCAACAGTTCCATTATGGCACAAATGGGCGTGTAGATTATTCGCGTATTGCGCTACAGGATAAAACGGGCGGAATTGAACGGGAGAAAATCGTGCGTTTAAGTTATCATTGGGATGAACAGAATCGTCTGAAAAGTGTATTTGTTGACAGTTTGTATAATAAGAACTCGCCGATTAAAGATGGAATAAGCACCGGCGGCGCTGAATCGCTTATTAAAGATAAATTATTGACAAGCTATTCTTATACTTCGAACATGCCTGTACCTTCCAAAGTTGTCTATCGGAAACTGGAGAAATTCTATGAGCAAATAGGAGATGAGCAGGAGTTGACTTTTGCCTATAATGGCGATAATATCCAAAAACTGAAAAGCTTTCTATATTTCTCGCCGCTTTTGAATATTCCTGGAGACTCTAAACTTGAATTTACTTTATTCTCCTTTTTTCAATATTCCACTACAATAAATCCTCTTTATCCTATTTACAAACAAATGGGTTTTAATCCGATTGATATTAATCAGGTTGTATCCAAAAATTTAGAAAATTCTTTTTTCTCTACCTTGGTTCAGGGAAAGGCCAATCAGGAAATTCAGCCAGATTGGACAAAGAAAACAGCTGTAAAGATTACCTTAGGTGGTGACGGCAAAGCTAGTGCAATGAGTTATGTTGTTAAAGGGGATTTTGAAGATGCTAAGGATGTCATTTTCAGCGAAGTTTTATTAAATTATGTCTATGAATAGAAAAAAATAACTATCTTTGCATCCCCTCTAGTATGAAGCTCGGGGGATATGTTGAATACATAAAATAAAATTAAGAAATGGCAACTAAAATCAGATTGCAAAGACATGGTAAAAAAGGACGTCCTTTTTACCACGTAGTCGTAGCGGATTCTCGCGCTCCACGTGATGGTAAATTCATCGAACGTATTGGTTCTTACAACCCAAACACAAATCCTGCAACTATCGTTTTGGATTTCGAAAAAGCGTTGGATTGGATGAATAAAGGTGCTCAACCTACTGACACAGCTCGTGCTATCCTTTCTTACAAAGGTGTTCTTTACAAAAAACACTTACAAGGTGGTGTGAAAAAAGGTGCTTTTGACGAAACTGCTGCTGAAGCTAAATTCACTGCTTGGACTGAAGCTCAAGAAGCTAGAATCTCTGGTAAAAAAGATGGTTTAGCTCAATCTAAAGCTGATGCTAAAAAAGCTGCTTTAGCTGCTGAGGCGAAGAAAAAAGAAGAAAAAGCTGCTGCTGTAGCTGCTAAAAATGCTCCTGTAGCAGAAGAACCTGCTGCTGAAGAGACTGAAGCTCCTGCATCAGAAGAAACTGAAGGTTAATTCTTTCATAAAGTATTCGAGAAAGCCGACTCAATCTTGAGCCGGCTTTTTTTAATAAACTTGTTTATGGGCTAAAATGTGATGCTGATTGCGCTATGCTTAACTAGGAAGTAGGCCATACCATCATACCTTCATGCAAAAAAGTGAAAATTAAATAGATGCTCGATATATAGCCAAGCTGATAAAAAAAGCATCTCAATACTAATATCTCAATACGCAATACTACCAAATGACTGTCGATCAAAGTTTTTATATAGGCTATATCAGCAAAACGAGGGGCCTTAAAGGGGAAATGCAATTGTTTTTCGAATTTGAAGACTACGAAAGCCTGGATATGGACGTCGTTTTTCTGGAGGTCAACAAAAAGCTTGTGCCCTATTTTATCGATGCTATAAAACTGCAGAAAAATAGTACGGCTTACGTGACATTTGAAGATGTCGATCACATCGACAAGGCACAGGCGCTTGTCCGCAAAAAGGTTTATCTGCCCAATGATAAAATGCCAGAGCGGGATCCAGATGATTTTAGATATACGGATTTAATTGGTTTTTTGGTGATCGACGAAACTCATGGTGAACTGGGAGAAATTACGGATGTACAGGAATTTCCACAGCAATTCGTCGCTACAGTTGATATGAATGGTAAAGAAATGATGTTTCCACTATCCGATGACTTAATTTTAGGAATAGATGGTGAAGAAGAAATTATTGAAGTTGCATTGCCTGAAGGGCTAGTCGATCTCTATAAAGAATAAGAGAGACGGTCTTAGCTACTAAATCCGTTGTCCAGATCGGGATTTAGCGTATTTCTTGATTCGCGTAAATATTAACAAAACAGGTTCAAATTCCTAAGCGAAGTTTTGAACCTATTTTTGTTTCATCAGGTTGGGTCACAACAGTATTTGATTTTATTGGCAGAACTCACTTGTTAAAATGATCTGGTATATCCTACTTTGAGGGATTTTGAGTATATTGGTACTAAATAATCAATATATTGACCATTACTAAATGAGCCGGTTTGAGACCATTATTGATCCTTATTTTAACGATATTTTTGTCCTCCTGCGGTTTTTGGGGAAAGGATAAGCAGTTTCCTGACGGAAATTACCAGGTTATCTGCGGTTATACCAATGAGGTTTATTTAAAGGCCAAAGCCGATAATCCGCTAAATGTTGAGCCTGATGTCCGTTGTGATCACCCGCTTTATTATCGTTCCTTTCTTTCCCTTCGGGATAAAGAACATTTTGTCTTCGCCATAGACGATATCCTGTTGTATGGTAAATATACATTTAACGGAAGTAAGCTTGAGCTTATAGATGCTACAAAGGGAAAACTCTCCTTGGATATTATCCAGGTGAAAAAGGATTTTGTGCAGTTGAAAGGTGATTTCTCCGCGTTTAATTCCGCCCATTTGCCAAATACCGAGCGACTGTACATCAATTTCGAATTGGACAAGACACCCATTCGCGAGCAGCCCAGTAAATTTGATAGTGGAATCAATCTTTGGCGTAATATTCCAACAAGAGCTGAGAATGACCGGGAGATAAAGGAGCGTGCATTGAATTTTTTAGATTATTCGATTGCTTATTTTCAGCACATTTCTAATTCTGGCGTTCATCATGATTACAAGATAGACGGAGTTGAGTCGCCGATTACCTATGCCCAAAATGGAATTGTATTAAAGGCATGGGAAGATGTTCCTGTCTCCTGGAAGGAGCTGTTTTACAATGAGGAAAATGCATTGGTCGCCTATCAATATTTGCTAGCTGGGTTTAAGTACGGACAAAAGGAGAAGTATAGTGTGACGGGGTTGCTGTTGATTACATTTTATTTGAAGAATTTACGTAACTCACTATCAACTTTGGGATAAATTACATCGATAAAGCCGGAAGCAAGACAGCTTTATCGATGTAATTTATAGATTTTCGAAAAATATTTTTGTTGTTTGGTTTTTTAAAACGATATTAGCAACGCTTATAGAGAAAGGCCGAGGGACTAGACCCAATGAAGCCTTAGCAACCTGTATTGTTCAAGGTGCTAAATTCTACCCTGCTCCATGTGGGAAAGATAAGTTACATGCAGATAGACATATCCTCGACTTGTGCGTTTCGATGTAAGCCAACCCAAACTTAAAACAGTTTTTTAATGAAGATTACCGATCATATCCAGAATGCTAAAGGAAAAACATTGTTTTCTTTTGAGCTATTGCCTCCTGCAAAGGGACAGGGCATCCAAAGTATTTTTAAAACAATGGATGAGCTGATGGAATTTAAACCACCTTTTATAGATGTAACTTATCATCGTGAAGATTACATCTATAAGGAACATGCTAGCGGGTTATTGGAGCGAGTATCCTATCGCAAAAGACCGGGAACAGTGGCGATATGTGCTGCTATCATGAATAAGTATAAGGTGGACGCTGTCCCGCATCTGATATGTGGTGGCTTTACCAAAGAGGAAACAGAAAATGCTTTGATTGACCTGAATTTCTTGGGTATTGACAATGTGCTGGTGCTGCGAGGCGATGCGCGCAAAGGAGATGCTGATTTTATTCCAACTGAAGGTGGTCATGCTTTTGCTACGGACCTATTGGAACAGGTCACAGATATGAATAAAGGGAAGTATCTCCACGAAGATATTATTACATCTGAAAAAACTGATTTTTGTATCGGAGTTGCCGGATATCCGGAGAAACATTTTGAATCACCTAATTTCAATACGGACTTTAAATATCTGAAGCAAAAAGTCGATATGGGGGCTGAATTTATCGTGACGCAGATGTTCTTTAATGTAGAAAAATACAAGGAATTTGTGACCAAATGCCGCGACAACGGAATTCATGTGCCTATTATTCCGGGGCTCAAACCTTTGACGACAAAAAAACAGCTGGTCACATTGCCACGAATTTTCCATTTGGATATTCCAGAGGAATTGAGTGATGCAGTTGCATCATGTAAAACCAATGCCGATGTGAGACAAGTCGGTGAAGAATGGCTTGTACAACAATGTCAGGAACTGATCAAATTTGGCGCGCCAGTGCTGCATTTTTATACTATGAGTAATCCCGGCCCAACCAAAAAGATCGTTGAAAAATTGGTCTAAAAATATAAATAGAGCGAGGGAAGAGTCCCTCGCTTTTTTATTAAAACTATAGTAGAAATACGTCTACGTCTCTATGAAACGATTTCCTGTTCATTCAATTGTTGCCTGTTGTACATGGCCGACGGAGGATGACATTACTTTCCCTTTAAAAGACTGTATTTCTCTTTTCAGTATAGAAGCAGCTTCCTCAGAAAAATATTTTTATTAAATCATGATGTTAAATAGTGTTAATTAACATTTTCAAATCGAGATAACTGTTTAATTTAAAGTACTAAAAGGAATAAAGATTTAGACCAATTGACCCTATGACGTACAATAAATTAAATACTGTATTCGGTTTGACCTGTGGCCTTATTGCCACGCTTGTCTACATTGCTACTGTTGAAAGGACCGTAAGCTGGTGGGACTGTGGTGAATTTATTGCCTGTGCCTACAAACTTGAGGTGGCTCATCAGCCTGGTGCACCCTTATTTTTGCTTATCCAGAATGTTTTTTCCAATCTCGCATTCGGTAATATCGGGAAGATAGCCTACTGGATGAATATTGGTTCGGCAATCTGTAGTGGTTTGACCGTGACATTTCTGTTTTGGACAATCACTGCTATAGCCAAGAAAATTTTGAAGAAGCCACAACAGCCTACTTTTCCCTACTACCTACAGCTTTTCGCTGCAGGGACAGTCGGGGCAATGGCTTTCAGCTTCAGTGATACATTTTGGTATTCCGCTGTGGAATCTGAGGTATACGCGATGTCCTCGCTTTGTACGGCAGTGGTTTTTTGGGCAATTTTCAAATGGGAAGCGCGGGCGGATCAGCATGGAAGCGACCGCTGGTTGATTTTTATTGCTTTTGTTATGGGACTTTCGATCGGAGTGCACCTATTGAATCTGTTGGCTATTCCGGCCATAGCCATGGTGGTCTATTTTAAAAGGACTTCGCAAATTAATCTGAAAGGTGTTTTAACGGCATTCTTATTGGGCTTGTTGGTTTTGGCAGCAATTCTTTGGGGTGTCATTCAGTGGTTGGTAGCTTTTGCTTCAAAAATAGACCTGTTGTTTGTGAATTCGCTCGGACTGGGGTTTGGGGCCGGAATTCTTTTCTTATGCATACTTATCGGCGGTACTATTATATATGGCCTTTTTTATTCACATAGAAACCGGAAGTATACGTTAAATACGGCTTTATTGGCCTTTTGTTTTATTCTGTTTGGCTATAGTTCCTATACCATGGTATTGATCCGCGGTAAAGCGAATCCATCCCTCAATAATAATGCACCAGATAATGTCTTTTCGTTTTTGGGTTACTTGGGAAGGGAACAATACACACGGGAACCTTTGATGAAAGGACCTTATTACGATTCGAAACCTGTGGACGTAGAAAGTAAAACCAGTTATCGGAAAGATGAGTCCAATTATACGGCATTTACACAGGTGGATAAGTATGATTTTGATCGAGAAACATTTTTTCCCCGTATTTATAGTCAGGATGCAAATCATCAAGCTTACTATAGAAGTTATCTCAAGTTAAAAGACGGTGAAAAGCCGCAGTTCTCTGATAACTTTAAGTTTTTCTTTCATTTTCAATTGGGAGAAATGTATGCACGTTATTTCTTATGGAATTTTGCAGGAAGACAGAATGATAAACAAGGTTATGGAACATATACCGATGGGAATTGGCTTTCAGGATTGAAACCATTGGACAATTGGCGCCTTGGCGGACAATATGACCTTCCTGAATCGCAACAAAATGATCCTAGCCGAAATACGTATTTTTTCCTGCCTTTATTATTGGGTTTAGCAGGAGCGATTTGGTTATACCGACACAATAAGCCCTACACCTTGGTGGTGACTATGTTATTCGTTTTCACGGGGATAGCGATTGTCGTGTATCTCAATCAAACTCCCTTGCAACCCCGTGAACGTGATTATGCTTACGCTGGATCCTTTTATGCTTTTGCTATTTGGATCGGACTTGGCGCAATAGCATTGGTGCGCCTTTTTAAACGTGTCCTTCATACCCGGTATGCTTTGGCTACAGGGGTATCTTTTGCACTTTTGGGAGGACCGATGATTCTGGTACATCAAAACTGGGATGATCATAATCGTTCCGAAAAATCCCTGGCGCGGGATATTGCGCGCAATTACCTTGAAACCTGCGCGCCAAATGCGATTTTGTTTACCTATGGCGATCACGATACCTTTCCGTTATGGTATTTGCAGGAGGTGGAAGGTGTTCGTCCCGACGTAAGAATAGTTGTACTGAGTTACTTAACGGGTGATTGGTATATGCAGCAGGTTAAGAAACCAACTTATCAGGCTGCGGGACTTCCAATAAAGATACCTGCAGAAAAAACAAAAAAGGGTATTCGGGATTATATCCCTTTCGTGGATCGACAGTTGAATGCTGCAGTTGATGTTCAACAATTATTGCAATTTGTTACTTCCGATAATCCAGATTATAAAGTTCAGCTGAATTCGGGAAATCTGGAGAATTACTTTCCGTCCAAGAAGGTCAGACTCACTATTGATAAAGCCGAGGTGTTGAGAAAGAACGCCGTACCGGCCTATTTACAGCATGCAGTTGTTTCAACGATGGAATGGGAAATCCCCGGTGATCACTTAAGTCGATCAGATTTGACTTTGCTTTCCCTTCTTGAAAATAATCATTGGGATCGGCCGATCTATTTTTCAAATATGCTGCCCGGTGATATTAAACTGGGGCTGGATAAATATCTTGTCAACGAAGGATTTGCTTCAAGGCTGATGCCGGTCGCTGCCACCGATGACCAGCAGGCGACTGTTGGTGAAATACCTGCTTTGGTCAACGTAGAAGCATTATATGATAATATCATGCATAAATATCATTGGGGAAATGTCAAAAATGCAAGCTATTTGGATACAGACTCCTTTCGCTTTACCAGTATGTATGCCCGGGATATTTTTGGAAAGACGGCCCGTTTGTTGTTGGAAAAAGGGCAGGTAAAGCAGGCTGGGAAAGTAGCTAAGAAAGCATATGACCAATTGCCGGATCGTGTATATGCAATGTCGGATGCGATTAACTATGCGGATATCATTGACAGCTTATACCGTTCTGGACAAGGACACCTGGCCGGAAATATCGTAGACAGAAATTTGAACTATGTTTCACAAAATATGGACTATTTACACCAATTGGTATTAGATAAAAAAAATCTGGGTTTTGAATGGAGCGATATGCAGACGGCATTGGACTCAGTCGATCGTTATCGAGATATCTTATTGGCAGCCAAAGATAGCAAACGACTGGCGCGTGTTGAGGGGCTTAGAAAGCAGTATCAGCAATGGTATGGCATAGAATAGAAATTCAGAGGCACCTTTGGTCGTCAGAAGGTGCCTCATTTTATATAGGGAGTTTAAAGAAATGCTAGAACTTCATGCCGAATCCGATCCCCAAAAGAAAAGGGTTAATATCAACTTTCGCCGGTATTGATAAGTTCGGGGCCAAGTTGGAAGCATCCACTTGAACATCGGTCTTCAAGAGAATATACTTAGCATCTAAATTCAGGAAATACTTTTCTGAAAGCTTGACATCAATACCGAGCTGTGTGGCAAATCCAAAAGCATTTTCATACTTTACGTTCTTGACCGTGGGGCCATCATTTACACTATAGAAAATTGTATAATTTATCCCTGCACCTACATAGGGCCTGAGGTCTCCATCCGGAAGAAAATGATATTGCGCTGTCAAGGTCGGAGGCAGGAGCCATACACTACCTAAATCTACATTTGCTGAGGGGTTCCCTCCAATGGCACTTAAGTCGGAACCAATGGTTTTGACATTGTGTTTTGTTGTTCCTAAAATCAGCTCTGCGGCGATATTTTTGGTAAAGAAATAAGTGAAATCTAGTTCTGGGATAAATTTTGTGTTGATCGCAATGTCGCCACCAATAGTGCTGATATTGGCCGACTCGTTGGGCATTACCGCGACTCCTCTAAGACGCATCTGCCAGCGTTGCTCAGGACTGTTCTGTGCCTGTAAACTTGAAGCACCGAGTGTAAGTGCAAAAGCAAGAAATAGTAACTTTTTCATGTCGTTAATGGTATTTGTTTGCTGTAAAACTATTTGTTTTAGGGCATTGAGTGAATGACGATAATCAAGTTAAAAACTGAATAAAATAATTTACAGCTTGGCAGAAAAGATGTACCTTTATCATTTGCTATTCTTCCAAATGTGGACAAGCAGTGTTGTCTGTGTATGTTTAAAAAGAGAGAGGACAGATTGGGGGGGTAGGTTATTGTAAGATATAAAAAGCAAAAGGTCGGAATTGTTTCCGACCTTTTGCTTTTTAGCGTTTGGTTTACTTAACCATTTTTCTTTACTTCTTTTCCCCAGGAATCTTTCAACGTCACTGTACGGTTAAAGACCAGATGTGCTGGAGTCGAATGTGTGTCTAACGTAAAGTAACCTAAACGTATAAATTGATATCCTTTACCAGGAGTAGCGTTCGCTAAGTCTGGCTCGATATAGGCACGTTCTACCACATGTAAACTTGCTGGATTGATAGATTCTTTGAAATCTTCAGCTGCTGCTGGATTTTCATCATTGAACAACCTGTCGTACAATCTTACTTCGGCTTCCTTTGCATGAGGAACAGAAATCCAATGGATTGTTCCTTTTACTTTTAGTCCGGAAGTATCCTCACCGGATTTAGAATTAGGGACATAAGTACAATGTACTTCTGTTACCTTTCCATTTTCATCTTTGACGAAATCGTTACAAGTAACGATGTAAGCGTGTTTTAGACGAACCGAAAGCCCAGGACCAAGACGGAAGAATTTTTTTGGGGCATCTTCCATAAAATCTTCTCGCTCTATCCATAGTTCCTTGGAAAAAGGTATGATCCTGTGGCCTTCACCACCTTCAACTTCGGGGTTATTTTCACCGACTAAATCTTCTACTTGGCCATCTTGATAATTTGTGATCACTAATTTAATCGGATCGAGCACAGCCATTCTACGCCAGGCGGTTTTGTTGAGATCCTCACGGATGCAGAATTCCAATAGACTGACGTCAATCATGTTTTCACGCTTTTGAACGCCGATCTTATCGCAGAAGTTACGAATACTCGCGGGAGTATATCCTCTTCTTCTCAAGCCAGAGATTGTTGGCATACGGGGGTCATCCCAGCTTTCAACAAACTTATCATTGACCAATTGCAATAGTTTACGTTTGCTCATGACCGTATATGTCATGTTTAAGCGTGCAAATTCATATTGTTTGGACGGGAAAATTTCCAGCTTTTCAATACACCAATCGTAAAGTGGGCGATGTGGAATAAATTCAAGTGTACAGATCGAATGTGTGATTTTCTCAATGGAATCCGATTGTCCATGGGCAAAATCATACATTGGATAGATGCACCATTGATTTCCTGTTCGATGATGGTGGGCATGTTTGATGCGGTACAACAATGGATCACGTAGGTGCATATTTGGACTGGCCAAATCTATTTTTGCACGGAGCACTTTCTCACCATCCTTATATTTTCCTGCGCGCATATCTGCGAATAAGTCCAGGTTTTCTGTTATAGACCGGTCGCGGTACGGCGTTGGAATACCAGGTTCTATCGGCGTACCTTTTGCTGCCGCAATTTCTTCCGCGGTGCTATCATCCACGTAAGCAAGTCCTTTTTTTATAAGTTCAACAGCGTAGCCGTAAAGTGTTTCAAAGTAATCTGAAGTATATAATTCTTCTGCCCACTGGAATCCTAACCATTGAATATCTTTTTTGATGCTTTCAACATACTCGGTATCCTCAGTGACAGGATTAGTGTCGTCAAAACGTAGATTAGTCTTGCCATTATACTGCTGTGCTAATCCAAAATTTAAACAGATGGATTTGGCGTGACCAATGTGGAGGTAACCATTTGGTTCAGGAGGAAAACGTGTCAATACACGTCCGCCATGTTTTCCTGTACGAAGATCTTCTTCGACAATTTCCTCGATAAAATTTAATGATTTTTCTTCACTCATAATACAAAGTTAATTATTAGAAGCGAGATATTAGCTAGGATATGATAGATATTCAGCTTAGTCTGAGCAGGTAATCAATCGAAAAATACCCGCTATACTCACGACTGCTGGCGCAGCGATGATGTGAAATAAAAAAGGGACGATCTTCGTCCCTTTTTACCGATTTGTTACTATTTGAAAGCGAATACCTTTCCAAGGGATTCATTGCTTGTAAAAGTACAACTTTGATCAATCAATTGACCTGTTCCGATATTGATTACCATACCATGCACGGCAAGTGCCTGGCCATTTTTCCATGCATTCTGGATGATGGATGTAGAACAAAGATTAAAAACCTGTTCTTTGACATTGAGTTCAACTAAGCGGTCTACTTTCTTTTCATTCTCTTCGATACCATCAATCTCTTCGCTATGCAAACGGTATACATCTTTGATGTGACCAAGCCAGTTATCAATGATACCGTATTGATTGCGGCTTAAAGATGCGGCCACACCACCACAGCCATAGTGTCCAGCTACGATAACATGTTTTACTTTTAACACGTTGACGGCATAATCCAGTACACTCAATAAACTCATGTCTGAGTGGATGACCATATTGGCAATGTTGCGGTGTACAAAGACCTCCCCGGGTTTTGTACCAGTCAATTCATTGGCCGGTACACGGCTGTCTGCACAACCAATCCAAAGAATTTCGGGATTTTGACCTTTTGCAAGTTGTTGGAAACGTCCTGTGGTATCATTTTTTACAAAATCCATCCACTCTTTGTTCCCTTTAATAATATTGTCAAATCCTATTTTTAAATCTTTATTTTCCATATTCTCTATTTGCCCAAAGGCGTTTTTTCAATTTTATATTAATACAAATTTCTAAATCTATTGTTCATTTGGAACAAATTATTTTTTATATACGACCTGTAAAAGCTCGATTTCCTTGCCTTTACTTTTTGCGTTCTGTTCGAAGTCCTTGATGACTTCAATCACGTCCTTGTCGATAAATTTGCTGAATGTCCCATCGATACGGATCTTACTGACTGATTTTGGCAAACTATACAGTTTCTGTTGGATAGGTACCTTATTCAGAAATGACACTTCCTCCGCTAATGTGATCACTGCCTTATCTTCTTCGTTGTCTTTTTCGATCTTATACTTAAAGGCATTTTTCATATTGGCCCGTAGGATATAGAATGTAGCCACTACGATTCCGATCCCAACACCCATTAATAGATCTGTCATTACAATAGCTACAATAGTCACGAAAAATGGAATGAATTGGTCCAGCCCTTTTCGATACATTGAAGTAAATAGACTCGGCTTAGCCAATTTATAGCCTGTGTGCAATAGAATGGCAGCAAGACATGCCAAAGGAATCATATTTAACATAGTCGGAATAGCCAACATGGCAACAAGTAGCCAAATACCATGCATGATGGCTGACTGTCTTGTCTTTCCGCCCGCATTGACATTGGCTGATGAGCGTACAATAACAGAGGTCAATGGCAAACCGCCCAAAAGTCCACTGGTCATATTCCCGATTCCTTGTGCGACTAATTCACGGTTAGTCGGCGTATTACGTTTATAGGGGTCAATCTTGTCGACTGCTTCAATACTCAATAATGTTTCGAGACTGGCGATGATCGCAATGGTAAATGCAGCTATCCAAACATCCTTGTTGACAATCTGCGTGAAATCAGGTAAAGTGAACAAGCCTGTAAATTCAGCAAATGAGCCAACAATCGGAACAAGAACAAACTGTTTGTCAAGTAGCTGAAAGGAAGAGCCCTGAAAAAGATAGGCTAAGCCTACGCCAACGATCACAACAACCAATGGTGCTGGCACCTTATTCAATTTCGGAATCGCTGGCCAAAAAATTAAGATCGCTAAGGATAGGGCACAGATAATCAATGCGCCAAAATTGATGGCTGAGGCAATGGTGTCAAAATATGCCCCTATACCGTGTCCATTGTCCAATTCAAAAGCGTGTGTTTCGATTAATCCCAATGCCAAAGGGATTTGTTTCATAATAATGGTAATACCGATAGCGGCCAACATGCCGACAATAACGGCGGAGGGGAAATAATTTCCGATCATACCCGCCTTTAAAATGCCAAGGATCACCTGGACCACACCTGCGATGACAACCGCAAGAAGGAAGGTTTCATAAGCGCCTAAGCTCTGAATTGCACCTAGAACAATAACTGTGAGACCTGCAGCCGGTCCACTTACACTGAGTGGTGATTTACTGATTGAAGCAACAACGATTCCACCAATTACACCAGTCAATAATCCTGCAAACAATGGCGCACCTGAGGCCATTGCAATTCCCAAACATAATGGAAGTGCCACCAAAAACACCACAACACTAGCAGGGAAATCATATTTTAAGTCTCTTTTCGAAAGTTTCAGAAAAGCCGACGTACGAGTTCCAAACATAAAATTTGTGTTTATCTGTATAATAAATTTTCTCAAAGCCGCCTATTGCGATAGCAATGGGTACCGATTGAAGGGCACTCGATGCTTTTGCATTGGCGTTATCAGGAAAAATCAATAAGAGGCCGCATACTGGGATTCAGCATGTGGATAATTTGAATACATCCCATAAGGATGTATTTATTAACAGTTAGGAGGCGGCGTTGGAACCGTAGGATGGAAAGCTAAAATGCTTTTCTCGTTTTTTAGGTAATTCTTTTGTTTTCCTTGGTTCTCAACTAGGATTGTTTCGAATACAATGGGTTCGTCAGTTTTTGTATTGAAAAATTTTGAGGCAGTCTCAAGCGTATCTGTGCTTGCGCCATTGTTGTTCTCGATTTCTATTTGTAAAACAATTTGAAGGATCGTGTTTTGATCTAAACTATTGGAAAAAATAGGCGATATAGAGATGGCCATCTTTGTAAAAAAGATGATCGCACATAAGAATGCTGCCACAAATCTAAATCTCTTATTTAACATTTTTTAGTACCTTTAATGATATTGTTTTACATGGTAAAAATAACAATTCTATGTTAATTTCAAATTAAAAGTACATAAAAAATGAAATTTGGCACGAAATTGTGACGAAAAGATTATTTTTTGGAAAATTTTCAATAGTGTTTATAAATTATAAATGTTAAGCCTTTTCTATGGCAAATAAAGAACAATTTATCGAGAAGGTTCAAGCTTCTTATAACCCCAAGGGGGCTTTTATATATTTGGGAGCTGGTATTTTGAATGGTGAAATTTTAGCCGAAGCAAGGGTCAATCTGGCGCTGAAGATGATGAATCGCCATGGACTGATTGCCGGTGCCACAGGAACAGGGAAAACGCGGACGCTTCAACTGATTGCTGAGCAGTTATCGGATGCCTCCGTGCCTGTATTTATGCTGGATGTAAAAGGCGACCTTTCTGGTCTTGCCGTTCCCGGTGTTACCAATCAAGCTTTACTGGATCGCGGAAATGCGGTCGGGATACCCTTTGAACCGGCAAGTTTTCCGGTAGAACTGTATTCACTGTCGGGCAACAAAGGAATTCCGATGCGGATTACGATAGGTGATTTTGGACCGGTCTTGTTGGGCCGGATTCTGGAGCTGAATGAAACACAGACCGGAGTTTTGGCGGCCATGTTTAAGTATGCCCAAGATCATCAGATGCCATTGATAGATTTTAATGATACCAAGAAATTATTAACCTATCTTTCTGATGGTCCCGGAAGTGAAGAGATCAAGAATGATTATGGGAAGATCAGTTCAGCAAGTTCGGGGACGATCCTGCGTAAGATCGTCGCTTTGGAACAACAGGGACTTGCCCATATCTTTGGTGAGAAGGAATTTGATATCAATGACTTATTTCAGAAAGTTGATGGCAAAGGTATGATCAGTTTGCTCAATATTTCCGATGTACAGGATCAGCCCGTGCTTTATTCGACATTTTTATTGAGCTTACTCGCCCAGCTATTTAAGAATATGCCCGAAGTAGGGGATCTGGACAAGCCCAAATTGGTGTTTTTCTTTGATGAGGCGCACCTACTTTTCAACGGGGCTTCCAAAGCCTTTTTAACGCAAGTTGATCAGATTATCCGCCTTATCCGCTCCAAGGGTATTGGTGTGTTTTTCTGTACACAGTCTCCGACAGATGTTCCGGAATCCGTATTGGCGCAACTGGGAAACCGTGTACAACACGCTTTGCGGGCCTTTACACCCAATGATGCCGAAAATCTGAAAAAGACAGTTAAAACCTATCCCAAATCAGACTTTTATGAGATTGATCAGATTTTGACTTCTTTGGGTACCGGTCAGGCCTTAATTACTGTGCTGAATGATAAGGGTATTCCCACAGAGGTAGTGGCGACCCATTTGGTACCTGCCCGTGCTGTGATGGGGCCTGCAGACGATGTGACAATCAATCAGATTATTAATCAGTCAGACCTGAAGGTAAAATATCAGCAAAGACAGGAAAATCGTTCGGCGGCTGAGATGATCGACGAAAAAATGCAGGTCGTGCAACAGGAGGAACAGCGCGCAGCAGCGGAGAAAGAATCCGCCAAAGCCGCCAGGCCGACATCAAGAAGACAAACACCGTTGGAAGCCGCGCAGCGTACAGCGACAACGACGCTTGCACGAGAAGGGGTCAAGCTTTTGGGTAAATTGGCAACAGGGCTATTGAACGCATTCTTAAAGAAGAAATAATACTAATTTTTTGATAATTTTCGTTCCGATAAGCTATTTTTAGAAACCGATTGGTACTTAGCTAAATTTGCTATTAAGGGCAAATTTAGCTAAGTTTGCGGACGAAAAGAAGTTCTATTAACACAATTTAAATATGAGTAAACCAACCCTTTTGATTTTGGCAGCAGGAATGGCTAGCCGGTATGGTTCTTTAAAACAAGTAGATAGTTTTGGCCCACACGGCGAGACAATTATTGACTATTCAATCTATGATGCCATTCGCGCAGGATTTGGAAAAGTGGTATTCATTATTCGGGAAGAATTCCTGGAGAAGATGAAAGACGTTTTTGATAAAAAATTGGAAGGTAAAATAGAAGTAGACTACGCTTTTCAAGATTTTGATTTATCGAAATTCGGCGTGAATCACGTCATTGAAAGAACGAAACCTTGGGGCACAGCACATGCTGTCATGAGCGCTAAGGATAAGGTGAACGAACCATTCTGTGTGATCAATGCAGATGATTTCTATGGTTCGGATTCTTTTGACAAAATGGCTAAGTTTTTAACGACTGAAGTTTCAGACGAGCAGATGTCATTGATGGGCTTCCAGGTCGGAAATACAATGTCTGATTACGGGTATGTATCTCGCGGTGTCTGCGAAGTTAGTGCTTCTGGACATATGGAAAGTGTTACCGAGCGTACCAATATCTATTACAAAGGTGAGGGCGATGATCGTAAAATTGTTTATGAGGAAAATGGCGTTGAATACGATTTGGATCCACAGACACGCGTATCGATGAACTTTTGGGGCTTTACACCAAAAATATTTGAAGTCGCGCAAGCGATGTTCCCTGCTTTTGTTGAGGAAAACAAAGAGAATTTAAAGGCAGAGTTCTTTATTCCTTCGGTTCCAGATTATATGGTGAAACATAAACTGGCGGATTTTAAAGTAATCCCTACTTCATCAAAATGGTTTGGAGTGACCTATAAGGAGGATAAACCTATCGTGCAGGAATCAATTTCTAAATTGGTTGCCGATGGTGTATATCCTGAGAAGTTATTTTAAAAGCTAGCAGAAATAGCTTATATTGAACCTGTGTTGGCAACAATACAGGTTTTTTTGTGCCTAATCGAGCAGATGTTGCGAATGGCAGTCGTGTTGTAGGAAATGGAAGCATTGGGGTGGCCAAGATTATACCCACATGTTGGATTATGATAAAAAATGAATGATTTAAATGAAAAAAATACTTAAGGTGTTAGGATACATTATTTTAGGAATTATAGGGTTTTGTGTTTTATATATTGTTGCTGAGTATTGTCTGTCCCGACTCTCCGCATCATCTAAAGAGATTTCTACAGATCAGGCCATTCAGGTGTTTGTCAAATCCAATGGTGTACACACGGATATTGTGTTGCCGGTCGTTATGAAAGAGCTGGATTGGTCCAATGTGTTTCCTTATGCCAATACGGTCGGTAAAAAAACAGGCTATCAGTATATGGGGATAGGTTGGGGGGATAAGGGTTTTTATTTAGATACACCAGAATGGAAAGACCTTAAGGCATCTACGGCTTTTGTGGCAGCCTTTGGATTGGGCCAATCAGCAATGCATGTCACCTACTATAATGCCATGCAAGAAAATGAGTTGTGTTTTGGGTATAAAATAAGTGAGGAACAATATCGCACATTGGTAAAGTACATCTATGACTCTTTGGATTTTCGTGAAGGTAAACCCATATTGGTCGAGACAGATGCACAGTATGACGATGCAGATGCCTTTTACGAAGCGAAGGGTGCTTATAGCATGTTCTATTCCTGTAATACCTGGACAAACAATGCGTTGAAAAAAGCAGCTATGCCAGCGGGAATCTGGGCGACACTGGACAAAGGTATATTGAGCCATTATCGTAAATAGTAACAGTCCATTTTTTCAGAAAAATAGATAAGCAGTTCTTTATTTTTCTGAAAAAATGGACTGTTCTTAAAAGAAAAAAGCTCCGGACATGAACATGTCTGGAGCTTTTGTTTTATCAGGAAAAGTGATTATTTCACTTCTTCGTAATCTACGTCAGTTACGTCATCACCACCTTGTTGGCTTCCGCCTTGTGCTTGACCAGCATCTCCTTGAGGTTGTTGTGCACCACCTTGAGAAGCTGCATACATCTCTTCAGAAGCTGCGTTCCAAGCATTTTGCAATTCTTCAGAAGCTGCATCAATATCAGCGAAGTTTTTAGCTTCATAAGCTGCTTTTAATTTTGTTAAGCCAGCTTCGATAGGAGCTTTCTTATCTGCTGAAATTTTGTCTCCATATTCTTTCAATTGTTTTTCAGTTGAGAAGATCAGGGCATCAGCTGCATTTACTTTGTCAGCTTCTTCTTTCATTTTTTTGTCAGCATCCGCATTTGCTTCAGCTTCTTCTTTCATGCGTTTGATTTCGTCATCAGATAAACCTGAAGATGCTTCAATACGGATGTTTTGCTCTTTGCCAGTTGCTTTATCTTTTGCTGACACTTTGATGATACCGTTGGCATCAATGTCAAAAGTAACTTCAATTTGAGGCACTCCACGAGGTGCAGGCGGGATATCGTTCAAATGGAAACGACCGATCGTACGGTTTTGGTTTGCCATTGGACGCTCACCCTGTAAGATGTGGATTTCCACAGATGGCTGGTTGTCCGAAGCTGTCGAGAATGTTTCCGATTTTTTAGTCGGGATAGTCGTATTTGCTTCAATCAATTTGGTCATCACACCACCCATTGTTTCAATACCCAAGGAAAGTGGCGTTACGTCCAATAATAGTACATCTTTTACTTCACCAGTCAATACACCACCTTGGATTGCAGCACCTAAAGCAACAACTTCGTCAGGGTTTACGCCTTTAGAAGGCTCTTTTCCGAAGAAAGCTTTTACCGCGTCAACAATTGCCGGGATACGTGTAGAACCACCTACTAAGATAATTTCGTCGATATCTGATTTGCTGAAACCAGCATTTTTCAAAGCAGACTCACAAGGAGCAATTGTTCTCTTGATCAAGTCAGCTGCCAAAGCCTCAAATTTAGCACGGGATAAAGTACGAACTAAGTGTTTTGGACCAGTTGCATCTGCCGTGATATATGGCAAGTTGATTTCAGTGGAAGTTGCACTTGATAATTCAATTTTCGCTTTTTCAGCAGCTTCTTTCAAACGTTGCAAGGCCATTGGGTCTTTTTTCAAGTCAAAGCCATTGTTTTCGTTTTTGAATTCTTCATTTAACCAGTTGATGATCACGTTATCGAAGTCATCACCACCAAGGTGTGTATCACCGTCAGTAGATTTTACTTCAAATACACCATCACCTAATTCTAACACAGAAACGTCATGTGTACCACCACCACAGTCAAACACAACGATTTTCATATCTTTATGTGCTTTATCCAAACCGTAAGCTAAAGCAGCGGCAGTAGGTTCGTTGATGATACGTTTAACAGATAAACCAGCGATTTCACCAGCTTCTTTTGTTGCTTGACGTTGCGCATCGTTGAAGTATGCAGGTACTGTAATAACCGCTTCTGTTACTTCTTGACCTAAGAAATCTTCAGCAGTTTTCTTCATTTTTTGAAGAATCATCGCAGAGATCTCTTGTGGTGTGTATTTACGGTCGTCAATTTCTACGCGCGGTGTATTGTTGTCACCTTTAACGATTTTATAAGGTACGTGTTCAGCTTCTTTTAAGGCCTCATCATATGAAAGTCCCATAAAACGTTTTATAGAATAAATAGTTTTATGTGGATTAGTAATTGCTTGACGTTTAGCTGGGTCACCAACTTTACGTTCGCCACCTTCTACGAAAGCTACAATGGAAGGAGTGGTACGCTTACCTTCGTTATTCGTAATTACTACAGGCTCGTTACCTTCCATTACGGCAACACATGAGTTTGTAGTACCTAAGTCAATTCCTATAATTTTAGACATATCTTGTATTTTAATTTTTTACTTAAATAAATTCTATCACTCTATTATCAACCCTTATGCCAATCCGAATGTTTTGTAAAAAAATCACTATTTGTCATCAATTTGTCCTTAGGTACTGCCAAACTGACATTTTCAATAGACAAGTTGCTCCAAGATCCGTTTTTTTGCAGACTCATTTTGACGATTACGTGGCATATATCTGCCAAAGAGCGCCGAAAATTCCTCCAATTTCATCTGCTTTGATTTTTTGTCCCGCCAATCTGTGGGAACAAGATTATTGGTATAAGCGATATTTGTTGCCCAGTATTGGATGTGCATCTCAGGTATGACCAGCCCCAATATCATGCCCGGAAGACCATGGCTCAGGGCAGGACCTGCAGAGACCGGTATTTCTTCGGCATAGTAGGCAATCAGATAAAGGGAGTCTTTGGTAGCCCCATTTACTCTTCGGCAGTTGATGCCAGCAATATTGCGAAATTCCTCGGTAAAGCGCCAGGTGATGCTATCCAAGGTTTCGGAAAGCAAATATTTCTCGTCAATATCCAATTGAATGTCTGCTCTCCCGGCTTTTAAATCCTGATAGAGTACTTTTCCATTTTTACTGGCTCCGCCTCTGAGCATACCTCGTTGGGTTCCGCCGCCTCCACCACGCGAGCCGCCTTGATTTCTGCCGCCTCGGCCACCTGTAGTAATGCTTGGAGCTCGCATTTTGCCATCACCGTTCTGCTTTTCGGTACTTGTGCTCTCTTCGGGCATGAGTACGGTAGCATTCTCATCAAAGTATAGGTTCATTCGATCCGTGTGCGAGTCCGGCATCTTATCGAGGTGCTCCATAAAGCCCATGCCCCGATCCATCATTTTGGAGCTCATGTCATTGGACATTTGTCGCATGCGGGCTTTTGTATACGTCACCTTGTCAAAACTAATGGTCCCCCTATTGCCAAAATAGGCGTATTGTGCCTGGAGAGATAACCCGCTAAGACAGCAGATAATAATGGTTAAATATGTTTTAATCATTGCTTTTTCCTAAATATTTATTAAAATCCCATTTGACGCCAACTAAAAAATACTGCGTCAATACCTGTTGGGTGGATTCCGAGTAATTGGTATCACTGCCATTACGACGTGTATTGTTAAACGTATTAAAGAGGTCAAAGGCTTTCAGGCTGACTGTCAGACTTTCGTCTTTCAATACCTTTTTCTCTAGTTCCAGGTTGGTATAAAATTGATTAATTGATTTCTTGTACAGTTTAGTAGGCCCAGTATAGCTATAGTAAATGTTCGTCATGATGTTAAATTTCTTCGGTAGAAAATACTTGATATAACCCGAAGCCCCACCTTCAAAATTAGTTGCGTTATATTGTGTGTTTATTGAATTTTGTTGTGCATTGAGGCCTGCATTCACCGAGAGGTCAAAATCAAATCCTTCTGAATTTTGCTCATTTAAACTCGATCCAAGGCTGAAAGAGGTGTTTTTTGAATTGTTTAGTAGAAACTCATCTTGGGATTGGCCGCTTTCAAATTTAGTGTAGCTATAACTATTGTTATAGCTGATGTTTGCACTTTTATTGAAGTTAATGCGACGGTTGGCCAGAGGTTGCATGTGATTGATGTTCAATCTGCCGTTCCAGTTCGATTTGCCGGATAAATTTTCATAGCTACTGATCTGAGCTGAGTTCTCCATGACCGTTGTTTTGTTCACAATTGGATTATTGACAAAAGAGAAATTCCCGTTCACGTTAATGTTGGTTCCCTTCAATAAGCTGAAGGCATTATAATTTGCCGAAATATTGTTGTTGACAGCCCGTTTGAGGTCTGGATTACCAATCTGTTGAAACAATGGGTTTGTTTGGGGCTGCAGTGGCTGTAGCTGATCAAATGAAGGAATGATATTCGAACTCTGGTAGGCCAGCCGGATATTTTTACTGTTTGAAATCCGGTAATTGGCATCGAAGTTTAGATTGTTGTCCCAAAAATTCCTTGAAAGGTTTATACCCCGGTCACTATCGCTTAACTTTTGATTTTTGTAGAATGTCCGGTTGGAGAGATTGACCTCAAATTTATCCTTTCGATAAGACAAATGCACATTGACGCCCTGGTTGGTATTGTTGTCGATCTGATTTTTAGAGTATAATGAATCTTTCACATCAGTGGCCATGTCTTTTGATATCTGTTCATTCCTGTTGTTTGACTGATTGAAGCTGTAGCCCAAAGCTAAATTCATGGCATCATTTAGTCTGTTGTTGAAATTCAGTGAGGTAGAAAAGTTATTGCCTTTATTGTTAATACGTCGATTTTGGTTAATATCTGTCGTGTCGCTACTTTTATAGAGAATAGTTTTAGAATTTATCTTGCTGTCCGAAGTTGATTCATTATAGTTGTTGCCGACCATTAAATTTAATGAACTGCCCGCTTTGAGTCTTTTTCTATAATTCAGGCGAAAATTATTGCTCTGGCTCGATGTATTTGATTCATTTTTCTCCTTGAAGGAGCTAACTGAATCTCTTGCAGCATCTGTGGTGAAACTTTCTGACTCGCTAAAACTGAAATTATTTGACCAATTTCCGTTGGCTTGAAGTTCTATATTTTGGGTTGAATCCAGTCGCATGGAGAGATTGGATCTGACACCATTGCTTCTTGCGCTATTTTCGTTGTAATTTTTGCTATTTCGTTCTAAGATCGAGTTATCAGGGAGAATGTTTTTGTTGTAATTTTCCGACTGATTTTTGTTGCTGCTGTTATTGTAATTGTAATTGGCATTTACCTTTAAAGCCTTTTTGAGAAACTGGTTTTCGTAGTTAGCGCCGAGAGATGTGTTCAGTGGTTGGCCTGTAATCTGGTTGTTCATCCGTAAAGAGCCTTCACGGCTATTGGAGCTTCCCATATTATTGTGATTGGCGGTGATGCCAATGCGTTCAGTCTGGTTGAATTTAGCTGCAAACAAATTTCCGGCGTAGAGTTCTTTTGTTCCGCCTAATACTTCCGCATTTCCGAAGATACCCTTTCTGGCCTTTTCTTTTAATACGACATTGACTGTCTGAATACGAACACCGTCATCTATGCCCGAAAGTTCGGCCTCTTCTGATTTTTTCTCGTACAATTGCACTTTATCCACTGCATCGGCGCGGACATTCCGGATGGCAATTTTAGGGTCATAGCCAAAAAACTCTTCGCCATCGATAAAGACTTTCTGTACTGTTTTGCCCTGAGCGGTTATATTGCCGTCACCCGACACCGTGAAACCGGGCAATCTTCGAAAAAGATCTTCGAGTTTTGCATTTTTCTCGGTAGCGAAACTCGCCGCATCATATTCTATTGTGTCCCCTTTAAGCGTTATGGGTAATCGGCGTGTTATAATAACTTCCTCCAATACATTTCTTTGCGAATTGATTTTAATGTCGTTGAGATCAATGTCCTGATCTCTGACATCAATAGTGTCACTATAAAGTTCAAATTTGGGATAAGTAGCCAGAATTATATAGCTTCCCGGTTTGATGTTTTTGATCTGAAATTTTCCTTCTTCATTGGCTCTGTTAAAATAACGGAGCACGGAGTCTCTGTTTAGCAAGATGACCGAGGCATTGGTCAAAGGCTTATTGTCAGCTTTATCTAAAATCTTCCCCTTGATGCTCGTTTGGGAATAAGCGGTGCTGATTATGAAAATTAATAGAAATAATGGAATTAATCTTTTCATTTACTGGTTGTATCTGCCAAAGATAATTTAGTTAATTGTTAATAAGTGTGAAATCTTATGGGGGAATGTAAAATCTTTGGTATATAGAATTTTTGAGAAAGTTGGATCTAAAAATTACCTTTGCACAAAATTGATGTTATGACGTTCGAAAATTATTTGCAACAATTCGAAGATATATTGAATCATCCTGAAAATCACCCGACCTACCAGGATGACGAATATTATCAATACACTAAAATGAACTGGACAAGAATGGGGCGTTGGTTAAAACGTTTTGAGCCAAGCGAGGCGTTTCAGCAGTTTGTCAACACGATTTCGGAAAAACAACAATGGATCATTATTACTGAACCTTGGTGCGGCGATGCAGCACATTCCGTACCAATGCTTACCAAAATGGCCGCTCAAAATCCCAATATTACTGTCGATATCCAATTGCGTGATAGTGCTCCTTTTTTAATAGATTCGTATTTAACAAACGGCGGAAAATCAATCCCGATTCTAATCATTCGAAATCAGGAGGGTGCAGATTTGGCAGTCTGGGGACCCCGACCAAAGGGCTGTCAAGACCTATTCTTGAGCTTGAAGGAACAAGGAAAAGATTTCTCTGATATTAAAGAAGAGATTCAAAAATGGTACAACACGGATAAGGGAGTGGAGATCCAAAAAGAGATTCAGGCACTTTTGCAGAAATAGAAGATTAGTGCCAAAAAAGGCGGTGCCGAAAATGCTTAGTCCAGGGAGTAAGCAGATACTTTATTGCCCGTTGCCTTTCGTTTCCAGTAAGGCAACAATTTTATTAAATCCTTTTTTTCTTGCGTGCTCAACCGGGGTTATGCCTTCATGGTCGGCGATATTTTTATCGCTGTTGGCGTCCAGTAGTATCTGGACAATATCCACATATTTTTGACTGCCATCCCCAAGTATGATTGCCTCCAACAATCCGGTCCAGCCTAATCTATTTATATGGTCTATAGGGAACCCTTTTGTATTAGCCAATAGTCTTACAGTCTCCACATGACCGCGTTCGCAGGCCGGAATAAGTGCTGTACCATTGTACCGATTGAAAATCTTGAAATCCGCACCGTGATCGAGGTAAAGTTTAACTAGTTCAGTATAGCCCGAAGCACCAGCATATAGGAATGGACTATTTAGGATATTGTCCTGAAGGTTGACGTTTGCTCCATGCGCAAGAAGCAATTTTGCCATGGCTAGATCTTTCTTTTCAGTTGCAACTAATAATAGCGGCTTGGAATCATTCCCTTTTTGGTTTGCATCGGCGCCAGCTTCCAATAGTTTTTTTGCTATGGTAAGCTGTCCCTTCGAAACAGCTTCAACGATGTTGTTCTGCGTCATGTTGTCCTGATTTGTACTGTCTATACTTTTACATTGTACCTGTAGTGTCGAAAAAGATATAATGGTGAGTAGGATTATCTTGATATACAGTTTTTTCATCTGCTAGCTGTCTTAATGATCTTTTTAGCCCTCTTAGACTCTTCATGTAATTTTACCTATTACAAATTTAATCACCAACTGAGCTGTTGTTTTGTTAGATTTATATTGATTATTGTCAAATTTATACATAAATAAGAGCGTTAATGGTTGATAATGTTTAAATCAAACGAATAAAACATGAATATTGAAGAGTTAAGGGATTATTGCCTGTCCATTGGTCCGGTGGCAGAGGAGACACCATTTGGTCCAGATACGTTGGTATTTAAGGTGGGCGGCAAGATATTTTTATTGGTGGGGTTGGATCAGATCGACGGGTTACGATTCAATGTGAAATGTGATCCGGAGAAAGCTGTTGAACTCAGAGAGCGGTATGATCAAACCGTCTTACCCGGCTATCACATGAACAAAAAGCACTGGAACACCGTGATTGCTAACCGGGAATTGAACGACGGCGCATTGGAAGAGCTTATTTTGCATAGTTATAGCCTCATTGTTGAGAGCTTGCCTGCTAAAGTTAGACAGGAGCTTAACGGCGGTTAATAGCCACCCTTTAGCTGTAAAGAATTAGTTGCTTAGAAAGAAAAGGTGATCGAAATGACTTTTCTTGGACGCTATAATGATAGCTTTGCGGTCATTTCAATGCATAATCAACAGCATTGGAAATATATTTACACTAATACTATTTTTTATGAAACAAAGACGAATTTACCCTTGGGTAATTTGTTTTATGCTACTTTTTACTCTGGGAAGTTGCATAAAAGAGGAGGCTCTGAATATGGAAGCTGATATTGTTGGGGTTCGTGCAGAGGATGATATTTTTCTGTTAAATCCGGTAATTACGAATAATCAGGTCACTATTTATCTTCAGCCTAATATTCATGATCTTGCAAAGTTGGATATGAAGTTTGATTTAACTCCGGGTGCTACTATTGAACTGTTGCAAGATTCTTTGGAAATGCCGGCCGGTGAAAAGGATGTTAATAAAGCCATAATAGATCAAATATTGAAGAACGGAGTATATTACAAAGTAATTTCACAAGATCAGCAGTTTGCGAAGAATTACCTCGTTAAGCTTGTTAAAACAGATGGCGGCTTTGTCCCGACGGAATACGGATTTGAAGATGTTTCGATTGATAAAGATGAGAAATATACCATTTTCTTTAATAAAATAGACGGGCAGGATTTTTATAACTGGGGTTCGGGGAATCCGAGTTTCTCACTTACGTTGAGTTTCGGAGGTGGAGTGAAAGAGCCAGAATCCTATCCGACGAAGACCACTACAGAAGCGCATTCTGGAGCGAAAGCGGCCTTATTAGAAACAAAACTCACCGGATCTTTTGGGGCAATGGTTAAAAAACCTATCGCAGCTGGGAATCTGTTTATAGGGTCATTCGATACAGGTCCCGTATTGACGGATCCACTGTCTGCAACGCAATTCGGTCTTCCTTTCAATCAGATTCCTTTGGCTTTAGAAGGGTATTATAAATATGCTCCGGGAGCGAATGTAACGGATGAAAATTTGAAACCTGTTAACATGAAGGATTCATGTGATATTTATGCGGTTTTCTATAACCGAAAAAAGCTAATGGCCGCTGAGCCAGATCCTAAAAAAAGGGTATCCTATTTGACAGGACATAATATTTTGAACGACCCGAGCATCGTTGCTGTCGCCCGACTTGAAAATGGAGGAGGAACAGGTGATAACGGCTTTGTGAAGTTTGTTTTGCCCTTTAAATACTCGGGGCCGGTGGTCGAATCTGATGTCACCAATTTGGATTACAGCATTGCTATTGTGATGTCATCAAGTAAATATGGTGATAATTTTATCGGTGCTGTTGGTAGTAAGTTGATCGTGGACGATCTCAAAATTGTAACGAAGAAATAATGAAAATTAACATATATATAGTTTTATTAGCCGTAATGGCTTCTATTCCAGCATTTATTCAAGCGCAGGAGATAGATTCTAGGGATGGTAAATTAGATGTTCAGGTCATGTTGGGTACCAAGATCGGAGGAGCAGCCCCTTTATCCTTGCCGAGAGAAATTCGGAAGATTAAAAGTTACAGCCCGAACGTTCCATTTTTTGTGGGCGCGAAAGCGAACTATCATATTGATTCCAAATGGGGAGTCGCGCTAGGCCTTACCTTTGAAGGTAAGGGAATGGATACGAAAGCGACAGTAAAAGGATATAAAACAACTTTTAATGCCGTCAATAATTCAAAAGATGAATTGAGAGGGTATTACACAGGAGACATAACCACTAAAATACATAATCTTTATCTATCTGTGCCCATTCAGGCAACCTATCAGTTTTCAAGCCGTTGGAATGTTCAAGCCGGTCCGTATATTTCTTTTGCCATAAAAAAGGAGTTCTATGGGGAAGCCTATAATGGCTATCTACGACATGAGCAACCTACAGGTGACAAGATTATTGTCGACAATGCCGATTATGATTTTAAAGAAAGTGTACGGAATATTGACATTGGACTAAGCTTGGGTACTCAATATACAGTTAATCGTAAATTTTTTGCGCTGGCCCAACTTGATTATGGTTTCAACAATATTATGAAAACTGGTTTTGAAAGTATCAGTTTTGGATTACACAATATCTTTATGAACGTGGGAGTTGGTTACAGATTGAAATAATTTACAGTATAAAAAAGCAGATCATCCGATCTGCTTTTTTTATGAAAAAAATCCAGCATGGGTGGATTTTGTTTGCCTTACATTTTCAGACCGATTTCTCTCAATCTTTCATCCAGATATTCACCTGCGGTATAATCTTCGTAGGCCTTTGGATGAGCTGCGTCGATACATGAGTCCAATGAGGCCAAGCTCATCGAAGATTTTGGATGCAAAAAGAATGGTATCGAAAAGCGGGAAGTGCCCATTTTTTCACGCGGAGGATTGACTACGCGATGCGTTGTTGATTTAAGTTTATTGTTGGTCAAACGCTGCAACATGTCGCCTACGTTAATGACAATATCTTCTCCCTTTGCTTTGATCGGAAACCATTCGCCATCTTTTGTCAGGACTTCCAGGCCATCTGCGCTAGCACCGATTAATAGTGTAATCAGGTTGATGTCCTCATGCGCACCTGCACGTACAGCGTCAGGAGCCAATGCATCAGGATCCGTAATTGGAAAATAATGGATCGCACGCAAGATCGAGTTTCCATTAATTACAAATTTCTCAAAATAATTTTCTTCAAGATCCAGGTAAGTCGCAATTGCTTTCAGTAATTCACGCCCTGTGTCTTCTAGTTTTTTATATACTTCGGCCGTCACACCATTAAAGCGAGGTATTTCCTCGACCTCAGGGTTATCTGGAAAGTCAGCTTTCGAATATTCTTCACCAACGATTGTTTGACCACGTTGCCAAAATTCTTTTAGGTCTGGAGTTTTCGCATCTTTTGCTTTTTCTCTTCCCTTAGCCGTGTATCCACGTTGACCTGCAAGCTCAGGAAATTCATACTTTTCTTTTGTCTCCGTTGGTAAACCAAAAAATTCTGGGACGACCTGATATAATTCCTCAATTAATTCTTTCGATAAACCATGATTCGCAATCGTTACAAAGCCCGTTTCGTTAAAAGCCTTGCCAATATCTTGAATAAATTGATTTCGTTGTTCTTGGGTTCCTTGTGTATAATGTAACAAGTCCAAGCGCGGTATGTTTACTAAAGCCATACGATGTCAATATTGTTTAGGACAAATTTAACGCAATTAATTTTGAATATTGCACATTGGTTGTTAATAAAAGTTTTGTGTTTTTCTTTATTTGATTGTATTTCAGTTGTTAAAAGTTTTCCACATTTAGTTTGGTCATAAAAAAGCAAGAAAATTTGTCTCAGGGGAGTTGCGGAAATAGAATTAACAAAATTTGCATTTTCAGGTTTGTTATTCTAATTCTTAACTAGTATATTTGTTATGCAAGCATAATAATAAAATCGCTTGTGATTACGCTATGAACCAAAATCAGACAATCGACTATTTTTTAAAAACAGGCTGGCAGACAATCGCCAATAAATATAATCAAATTGCTTCACAGTATGGTTTTACCCAGGCAGCGGGTTATATTTTAATCAATATCCACAAAGAGGGTACCCCTGTTTCTCAGATTGCGAATTTGACCGGAGTTAAAACAACTAGTTTGTCCCGGGTGTTGAATAATTTAGAGTCTTTGGGATTTATCTACCGGGAGACCAGTACAACGGATAAACGCTCTGTCAAAGTATACCTGACGGAATTGGGACGCGAAAAGAGAAGGATTGCCAAAGATGTGGTACGCAATTTTAATCAATATCTCGCTGATAATTTTTCGGAAAATGAACGTGATCAATTGATTGCTTCTCTGGCTAAGCTCAATGAGTTGGCAACAAGTTATAAGGAAGAAGTAATCGTATAGAAGTTAAACCAAATGTACGAATGTGCATGATAAATATGTTATGATGAACAGAAATATTAGAAAAGTGGCAGTTCTCGGTTCGGGTGTTATGGGCTCGCGAATTGCTTGTCATTTTGCTAACATTGGTGTCGAAGTGCTGTTGCTGGATATTGTTCCGCGTGAACTGCTGCCTGCAGAACAAGCAAAAGGTCTAACGTTGGAGAGTAAGGCTGTTCGGGATCGGATTGTCAATACTTCTTTAGAAACAGCTTTAAAGACAAATCCTTCACCAATTTACAGCAAATCATTTGTAAAACGTATCAAAACAGGCAACTTTGAGGATAACCTCAAAGATATTGCCCAGGCTGACTGGATTATTGAGGTTGTTGTAGAACGCTTAGACATTAAGAAGTCTGTTTTTGATCGTATCGAACAGTTCCGTAAACCGGGGACATTGATTACTTCCAATACTTCTGGTATTCCTATTCATCTCATGACCGAGGGGCGTAGTGAAGACTTTAAAGATCATTTTTGCGGTACACACTTTTTCAACCCGCCACGCTATCTACCTTTGTTGGAAGTAATACCTACACCGCACACGAAACCAGAAGTTGTTGATTTTGTCCTTCATTTCGGAGATAAGATGTTAGGCAAGACGGTTGTCTTGTGTAAGGATACCCCCGCATTTATCGGTAACCGAATCGGTGTTTATTCGATGCTTGCAGTGACCCATCTGGTCGAGCCTTTGGGTCTATCAGTGGAGGAAGTGGATAAATATACAGGCCCTGCAATGGGACATCCAAAATCGGCTACCTTCCGTACCGCGGATGTTGTCGGTCTCGATACATTGGTCAATGTCGCTAACGGTCTGGCACAGAATGCGCCTGAAGACGAGGCAAAAGGCGTCTTCCAGCTTCCGGCCTTTATCAGTAAGATGGTTGAAAACAAGTGGCTCGGGGAAAAGACAAAAAAAGGGTTTTATGAAAAGGTAAAAGCCGCTGATGGTAATTCTGAAATTCTTTCCTTAGATCTTAAAACATTAACATTTGGCTCGCAACAAAAAGTTAAATCTTCCACTTTAGAGGCGACCAAGCCAGTTGAAGATATTCGTAAACGGATGAAAGTCTATGAACAGGGGACAGACAAGGCGGCGGAGCTCTTCCGTGCCATGCATTATCCTTTATTTGAATATGTTTCACGCCGTGTCCCTGAAATCACAGATGATTTCTTCCGTATAGATGATGCCATGCGCGCTGGCTTTGGCTGGGAACTTGGCCCATTTGAAGTATGGGATGCTTTAGGGGTGCGTGATACCCTGGCTAGGATCAAAGCTGAAGAGAAGCGTTTGCCCGGACAAGATGGCGAAGTAGCATCCTGGGTGCATGAAATGTTGGATTCGGGACATGAATCTTTCTATAAGATAGAAAATGGTGTTCGTCATTATTATGATATCACATCCAAATCCTATAAACCTATTCCGGGAACCGAAGATTTGATCGTATTGGATCATATCCGTGAAAGTAAAACGATCTGGAAGAATACCGGAGTTTCCATTATTGATCTCGGTGATGGAATCATCAATTGTGAGTTTCATACCAAAATGAATACCATCGGTGGCGATGTGATCCAGGGATTGAATAAAGCGATAGATCTTGCCGAAAAAGAATACCGAGGATTAGTTGTTTCCAATGATGGTAAGAATTTTTCCGCAGGAGCCAATATCGGAATGATTTTCATGATGGCCGTAGAGCAGGATTTTGATGAGTTAAATATGGCCGTTCGAGCCTTCCAAAATACTTCCATGCGCTTGCGTTATTCATCTATTCCAGTTGTGGTAGCACCATTCCAGATGACTTTGGGCGGAGGCTGTGAATTTTCGATGCATGCAGATTTTGTGCAGGCTCATGCCGAAACCTATATGGGCTTAGTAGAGCTGGGGGTAGGTGTTATCCCAGGGGGAGGTGGAACCAAAGAATTTACATTACGTGCTTCCGAAGAATTTAAAGATGACCAGATCGTTCAGAATACTTTAAAGGATAAATTCCTGACCATTGGTCAGGCGAAAGTATCGACCTCTGCTTACGAGGCCTATGAGCTGGGTTATCTACAGAAAGATAAGTTTGCAATTACGATGAACCGTGCACGTTTACTTGCTGACGCCAAAGCAAAGGCATTGGAGTTGGCGGATGAAGGCTACGTACAGCCTGCACCACGAAACGATATCAAAGTGTTGGGCAATCAAGGTTTAGGGATTGTATATGTAGGCGCATCTTCGATGCGTGAAGGAAATTATATCTCCGACTATGACCGCAAAATCTCAGAAAAACTGGGTTGGGTAATGTGTGGTGGCAACCTGTCATCGCCAACAGAAGTATCCGAGCAGTATTTGTTGGATCTTGAGCGAAAAACATTCCTCGAACTCTGTGCTGAACGTAAAACACTTGAAAGAATTCAGTACATGTTGACAAAAGGAAAGCCTTTGCGGAATTAGGATAGACAAAAGTATTTAGTACATAGTATTTAGATATGCATAATTATAAGGAATTAATACTTTGGCAGAAATCTATTGCGTTGGTATCTGAAGTATATAAAGCTACAGCCACTTTCCCGGATTGTGAACGATTTAATCTCATTTCACAAATAAATAGAGCTGCTGTATCTATTCCTTCAAATATTGCTGAGGGTGCAGGAAGAAATTCAGATAAAGAGTTTGTTCAGTTTTTAGCAATAGCACATGCGTCTACATATGAAGTCGAAACACAGTTAATAATATCAAAAAATTTAGGTTATTTATCAGAAGAGGATTTAGAGGGGCTTTTGGACAAGCTGGAGGAATTGCAGAAAATTAACTACATTTTTCAACAAAAGCTTTTGCTCAAGGTCAAAAATCTAACTACTAATATCTAACTACTAATATCTCAAATAATGGAAGCATACATAGTAGCAGGATTTCGTACAGCAGTAGGTAAAGCGCCTCGAGGAGGATTTCGCTTTATGCGGGCTGATGATTTAGCATCAGATGTGATTAAACATCTTGTGTCCACTGTGCCGAATTTAAATAAAGAAGATATAGATGATGTCATTGTCGGTAATGCGATGCCCGAGGCAGAACAGGGGCTGAACATGGCACGTTTTATTTCCCTAATGGGTTTAGATACAGATAAAGTGCCAGGGGTCACTGTCAATCGGTATTGTGCCTCTGGATTGGAGACGATCGCTACGGCGGTTGCAAAGATCAAAACAGGTATGGCCGATGTTATTATCGCCGGAGGTGTTGAAGTGATGTCAGGAATGCCTTTCGGAGGCTGGAAGATTGTTCCCAACCCTGTTGTCGCTAAAGAGCATCCCGATTGGTATTGGGGTATGGGGCTCACAGCGGAGGCTGTAGCAAAAGATTATAATGTATCCCGTGAAGATCAAGATGCCTTTGCACTGAAGTCCAATCAAAAGGCTGTTGCCGCAATTCAAAATGGCCATCTTAAAGATGGTATTGTGCCGATCACAGTCAAAGAGAACTATCTGAAAGATGGGAAGATCGCAACACGTGAATATGTTGTGGATACCGATGAAGGGCCTCGTGCAGATACATCGCTAGACGCTTTGGGTAAGCTGAAGCCTGTCTTCGCTGCTAACGGCTCAGTAACGGCAGGAAACTCTTCACAGACATCGGATGGCGCAGCATTTGTACTGGTGATGTCTGAGGCTAAAGTGAAAGAATTAGGTGTTAAACCCATTGCTAAGCTGATCAGTTTTGCTGTTGCAGGGGTGCCGCCGCGCATCATGGGAATCGGACCGATCTACGCGATACCTAAAGCATTGAAACAGGCAGGACTTAAAAAAGAAGATATTGATCTGTTTGAATTGAATGAAGCATTTGCTTCCCAATCTTTGGCTGTTATTCGTGAGTTGGGACTTGACGAAGAAAAAGTCAATGTCAATGGCGGGGCGATAGCTTTAGGGCATCCGCTTGGCTGTACAGGAGCGAAGCTGACCGTGCAGGTTTTGCATGAGCTGAAACGTCGTGGTAAAAAGTATGGTATGGTGACGATGTGTGTGGGAACAGGTCAGGGTGCGGCAGGTATTTTTGAACTATTGGACTAAGGAGCGTGCCTTAAAAAATCGGATAAAAAATATTATTCGCGGGTCGTTTAGCGAATAAAAGTATTAAAAAATAGTGTAAATCGGAGCGATCAATAACCAGCTGTCGGATTACACCATAAATCTAAATTAACAATGAGCGAGAATAAAGCAATCAAAGGCGGTGAGTTCGTTATTAGAGAGACTCCCTATACAGCTATTTTTATTCCTGAAGAGTTTGATGAAGAGGCGAAAATGATTCGTCAGACCTGTTTGGATTTCTTAGATACCGAAGTATTAAATAAGCTTGATCGTATTGACGCACAGGAGGAGGGATTGATGCCTAGCCTGATGGATAAAGCCGGTGAGCTGGGGATGCTGGGTGTGTCGATTCCGGAAGAGTATGGTGGTTTTGGCAAGAACTTCAATACGTCGATGCTTGTAGCAGAGGCTGTAGGTGGAGGTTTTTCTTTCGCCGTTGCCTTATCTGCTCATACAGGTATTGGTACCTTGCCAATCCTTTATTATGGTAATGCGGAACAAAAAGCGAAATATATTCCCAAGCTCGCCACAGGCGAATGGAAGGCTTCCTATTGTCTGACGGAGCCAAATGCCGGATCGGATGCCAATTCGGGACGCACTTCCGCAAAACTAAATGCCGAAGGAACCCACTATCTGATCAACGGTCAAAAAATGTGGATTACCAATGGTGGATTTGCAGATATCTTTATTGTATTTGCAAAAATCGATGACGATAAAAACTTAACAGCATTTATCGTCGAAAAAGATTTTGGCGGGATCTCCATGAATCCCGAAGAACATAAATTGGGCATCAAGGGATCCTCTACACGCCAGATATTCTTTAATGACTGTCCTGTGCCTGTTGAAAACATGCTTTCAGAACGTGAAAACGGATTTAAGATCGCCGTAAATATCCTGAATATCGGCAGGATCAAACTGGGTGCAGCGACAAATGGTTCAGCGCGTATGGTGATCAATCATGCGGTTCAATATGCCAATGAACGTGTGCAGTTTAACTTGCCGATTTCTAAATTTGGTGCTATTCGCTATAAGTTGGCAGAGATGGCGACACGTCTATTTGCGGTGGAATCCGCATCCTATCGTGCGGGCCAAAATATTGATGATGCCTATGATGCATTGATTGCGGGCGGTATGGATGAAGCGAAAGCAAAATTGAAATCCGTGGAACAATTTGCGATCGAATGTGCGATTATCAAAGTATGGTGTTCAGAGATGCTGGACTATGTGGTGGATGAAGGAGTGCAGATCTATGGTGGAATGGGGTATTCGGCCGATGCGCCGATGGAGCGTGCTTATCGTGATTCACGGATCAACCGGATTTTCGAAGGTACCAATGAGGTGAACAGGCTACTTGTCGTAGATATGCTGTTAAAACGGGCCATGAAAGGTGAACTGGATCTGATGGGACCTGCGCAGGCGGTGGCAAGTGAACTATTGGCTATTCCTGACTTTGGGGAGGAAGATGATGCGCCATTTGCTGCAGAGAAGAAGATTATCGCCAACCTCAAGAAAGCAGGCCTGCTGATCGCTGGAGCTGCGGTTCAAAAGCTGATGATGTCACTTTCGAAAGAAGAAGAGATCCTAATGAATATTGCAGACATTATCGGTTACGTTTACATTGCAGAATCTGTACTGTTACGTGCAGAAAAGCTTGTGCATAACGGTTCCGAAAAAGCGCCATATGCGACCGATATGGCGAAGATCTATCTGTATGGCGCGATCGATAAAATCAATGCTGCGGGTAAAGAGGCTTTGTACTCCTTTGGTGAAGGTGATGAGTTGAATATGATGCTCGTTGGATTACGCAGGTTCACCAAAGCGCAACCATTTAACATTAAGGATGCACGCCAGCGAATAGCAAAAAAATTAATAGAAGAAAATAAATATTGTTTTTGATTGATAATGATTATTGGTTTTGGTTGTATGGCCGGAGAGAAATCTTCGGCCATTTTTGTGTTACAATAACCAAAAGTATCCGCAATTATAGTAAATTTAGCCTTTTAATACTGACCAATATATGGCATCGTCAAGATCATTTGCATTTACAGAAGACTGGGTAGTCGTCATTTTGGGACTCGCTACCATTTTTTTAGCACTTTCGGGTATTTTTGCGCCTGTACCTAATTTTTCCTGGGCTAATTCTTCCGAACTGGCCTCCACAATTTTTGATCCGGCCAATCTCAACAAGATTTTTCAGCAGTTTATCTTCGTCTTTGTGACAGGTATGCTAGGGGCATTTTTGCTCGGTAAATCCGTCAAACATCTGCTGATCGTATTTCCGGTGGTGTTTATTCTGACTGTATTTGCGTTGATATTAGCCGGTAATTCGACAGTGAAAGAATACAATCTCGAAGCTGTTATTTTTAGCTTGACGATCGGTTTGATCATCAGTAATTGCTTTAAGTTACCTGCTTGGTTTAAAGAAGCCCTGAGTACGGAACTGTATGTTAAGATCGGTTTGATCTTGCTGGGGACTACCGTTATCTTTGGCGATATTCTTAAAGCGGGCTCGCTGGGCCTTATCCAGGCTTTGGCTGTTGTGTTGTCGGTATGGTATTTTGCCTTTTGGATCTGTAAAAAAATGAAGATAGACAAGGAAATGTCACTGATGCTGTCCAGTGCGGTTTCCATTTGCGGTGTCTCTGCAGCCATCGCTACTTCCGGTGCGATTAAAGGTGATAGCAAAAAGCTCTCCTACGTGATTTCCCTAGTCTTGATCACCGCAATTCCAATGATGATTTTTATGCCCTATATGGCTGAATGGATGGGGTTGTCACAAGAGGTAACCGGTGCATGGTTAGGAGGTAGTATAGATACCACGGGAGCTGTTGTCGCGTCAGGTTCGCTTGTTGGAGAAGAAGCGTTAAAAATCAGTACAATTGTTAAATTCTCGCAGAATGTATTGCTGGGCCTTGCAGCATTTGCAATCAGTATTTATTGGACCTATGCAAAATCTGTGGATGATGAAACAAAACGCGATAAACCTACGCTAAAGATTATCTGGGAACGCTTTCCTAAATTTGTGCTTGGGTTTGTGTTTGCATCGCTATTATTTTCCTTTGTGATCTCCCCGGAAAAAGTGGATGCCGTTAAGGGAAGTCTGAAAAATTTACAAGGGCTCTGGTTTACCTTGGCATTTACTTCGATTGGTCTGGAAACCAATTTCAAAGATCTTTTTGTGCAGGATAACAAGAAACCTCTTTATGCGTTTTTGATCGCGCAGACTTTTAATGTCTTAGTGACCCTGTTGATCGCGTTGATATTGTTTCGATAATTTATAGATGAAAAAAATGAGTCGAATACTTTCGGAATTAAACAATATTTGTGTAAAAGTCTGCCATCCTTGGCGGACTTTTTTGTTCTAAGCCTTTTTCATTTGATCGCTTCCGTGGGCAGTCATGTCGAATTCTTTCGGAGAAAATGCAAAATCATAGTTTTCTCGCTAACAACACGACCCTGATATCTGAATAAGATTATGTCGATTGTTTTGAAAAAGTGAAGCTAGGTAGCTAAAAAACATCTCATGTGCAGATAGGTATAGGGACGGTTTTTTAATTTTTTTATGTGTTTAATTCGCTGTTTATAGCATTTAAAGTGCTGTTAATTAATGCTTAGCTAGCGTGTTTGAAAAAATATTTATAAAATCTATCAAATTAGTAGTCTTTTAAAAAATATTTCTATATTTGTACGGTCGTCCTGATTTACAGTGAGTCATGAGGACTGGCAAAAAATGAGAATACTTAATTATGGAAAGAATGAAAAAAGATTACTTTTTAAAAACAAGCTTACAGATTACTTTATTGGAAGTAGTTTTTACTACCCTAGGAAATAGTGAAAAACGAATGTGTTGTTAAAATTTCTCTCTTACACTCTCTTATATTAGGAAAGGGAAGCCGAGGCTTCCCTTTTTAAACAAAGTTTTAACAATGAAACAAGTTCTATTGGCGTTGGCACTTGTTTATTTTTCACTATTAAACTGAATAAATTTATGAAAAAAAATGCTATTTTTCGAATTAGCGTCATTTTTAGCTTGCTTTTAGCGGCATCTTATCAGACTTACGCGCAAGTAGAAAATCCTAAACCCATTATAAATGCTTCATTAACAGGTACTGTGGTAGATGCGGTGACAAAAGAACCCCTACAGGGCGTAACTGTACAGCTTGAAGCAGTCACCCACCAGGTGAAGACCGATAGCAAAGGCGTATTTCAATTTGTCACTGGACAGAAACTACCTTTTTCACTGATTGTCTCCATTGTGGGCTATCAGACCCGGCGGATTGTTGTGGACCAGTCGCCTACCGTGATCGAACTGACCCCACGTTTGGAGGCCTTAGACCAAGTGGTCGTAACTGCCCGTAGACGCAAAGAGCAGTTGCAGGATGTACCTATTCCTGTTTCTATCATCCGTGGTGCGGCGCTGGAAGATGCCGGAGCTTTTAATGTCAATCGACTAAAAGAACTTGTTCCAACAGTACAGCTGTACTCTTCCAATGCGCGTAATACAACCCTGAACATTCGGGGCCTCGGTTCGACTTACGGCCTGACCAACGATGGGATAGATCCAGGTGTCGGATTCTATCTTGACGGTGTGTACATCGCACGGCCTGCGGCGACTTGGCTGGACTTTATTGATATTGACCAGATCGAAGTATTGCGCGGGCCACAGGGGACACTTTTTGGTAAAAATACCACTGCGGGGGCCTTTAACATTACTTCGCGGCTACCCCAATTTACACCTGAAGCTAATGTTGAAGTTAGCTATGGCAATCAGGGCTTTATTCAGGCAAAGACATCTATCTCCGGACCTCTGGCAAAAAATCTGGCTGCCCGGGCTTCTTTTTCGGGTACACAAAGGGATGGCAATCTTTTCAACGTCCACACCAATCGTAAGATCAATGATATCAATAACCTCGGATTCAGGGGGCAATTGTTGTTTACACCGACGGAAAATATCAAATTGGTGCTTTCGGGGGACGTTTCCTCCCAAAAGCCGGATGGGTATGGTTGGGCAGTTGCCGGTGTGGTCAACACTCAGCGGGCTGATTACCGGCAGTTTGATGCCATTATCAAAGATTTAGGCTATGAGCTGCCTTATAAAAGTGCATTTGAACGTAAGATCGACCTCGATACACAATCCAAAGCCGACAACAAACTGGGCGGTGTAGCGCTGAATGCTGATGTGAAGATTGGCGGAGGTACCTTGACATCTACTTCAGCCTGGCGAAAATGGACCTGGGTGCCACTCAATGACCGGGATTACTTAGGTCTTCCTGTTTATACTGTTTCCGCAGGTAATTCGGTGCATAACCAATGGTCGCAAGAATTTAGGTATTCTGGCAAAATCAGTGAGAAAGTGAGTGGTGTGGTCGGCTTATTCGGGCTGTGGCAGGACCTTGGTACTGATCCTGTGCATACAGAAGAGACGGGATCCGCATTCTGGCGCTTCCAGAAAAGCTCTACGAGCGCCCTATGGGAGACTCCAGGGTTATTTGACAATTTCGGCATTAAGACTGTATATGGAATCAAAAGTACAAGTTTAGCCGCTTATACACAGATTGACTGGGAGGTGACCTCCAAACTTCATATTTTACCCGGACTGCGCTATAACTACGACAAAAAGAAAGCAAACTACGATAGACAGACCTATGGTGGGCTACAGACATCCGATCCAGCGCTGTTGGCACTTAAAAATGGGGTCTATACCAACCAAACTTTTGATATAAACGCGGACGCGGATAATTTTTCAGGACAACTGTCTGCGAAATACCGTTTCAACCCCAAAATCAATGCTTATGCAACTTACTCCATCAGCTATAAGCCAATTGGAATCAATGTCGGTGGATTGCCAACAGCAAATGGTGCTGTGCTGCTAGATCTAGCTGAAGTAAAACCAGAAGCGGTTCGTCACAAAGAGTTGGGTGTGAAAACTAACCCAACACGCAACTCGATCCTTAACTTATCCGTTTACCAGACTGATATCAAAGATTATCAAACACAGGTACAAACGCCTGAACCAGGAGTGAATCGGGGCTACTTGGCCAATGCTGAGAAAGTACGTGTCAAAGGAGTGGAACTCGACGGTAACATTAACATTGGCCACTTTCTGCGGCTGAATGCCGCGCTGGCCTATACAGATGCGAAATACGTGAAATTTACAAATGCACCAGTTCCGCTGGAAGAAGTTGGTGGGCCACAGGCTTTCAAAGATATTTCGGGCGGAGTGCTTCCCGGAGTATCCAAATGGTCTTGGTCATTGGGAGGAGAAGTTAATCAAAGCGGCAAACTGATCGGTATCAATGGCTCGTACTTTTTGGGTGCTGATCTTTTCCATCGCTCCAAATTCTCTTCAAGCTCATCCCCGTCGCAATACCTGAACATTGATGCTTATACACTGCTGAATGCAAGACTAGGTTTTAGAGGGTCAAATGGTGTTTCGGTTTTTGTTTGGAGCAGAAATTTGACAAACAAAGATTACTATGAGCAACTACTGGCTGCGCCAGGTAGTTATGGTCAATATGCTGGAGTTGTAGCTGATCCGAGAACCTATGGCGTAACACTTCGCTACAATTGGAAACAGGGGAATTAAATCCGTAATTCATAAATATATTTTCATTGACCGTCTTTAATAATTTGGGGACGGTTTTTTTTGTGTCCAAAACAGGAGATAATGTCAATAGAAATTTTATTGGCGATAATTCTTGGGCCATGCTTGCTTTATTTATGGAAAACCGTATCTTAATTCATCATTAAGGTGAAAGATTTGCGCATGAACGAAAAAGAGCTATTACAACATTATAAAACAACAGGGGACCTGTCTGCGCTGGGGAAATTATATTCACCTTACATGTCCTTGCTTTATGGTGTATGCTTCAAGTACTTACAGGATCCTGATCGTAGCCAGGATGCGGTGATGCAGATTTTTGAAGAATTGATTCAAAAACTGCGTCATTATGAGGTCGATAATTTTAAAAGCTGGTTGCACGTATACAGCAAAAATTACTGTTTGATGCAATTGCGCAAAGACAAAAGAACGACACAGGTGGATATTGAGGATAATTTGTTTGAGAGCGAGCAGAAACTCAATATTGATGATGAATCAAAATGGGAAGAAAGGGATTTTGAAAAACTAGAAGGCTGCATGGAGACCTTAAATGAGGAACAGAAAGAATGTGTACGTTTGTTTTATCTGGAACAAAAGTGCTATAAAGATATTGCAGATTTAACAGGGTATGACCTGAATAAAGTCAAGAGTGCCATCCAGAATGGAAAACGCAATCTGAGAATCTGTATGGAAAGGAAAGAAAATGGAAAATAATTATCAGTTATCGCGAATTCATAATTACATCCATGGTCTGATGAGTAAGGAGGAAATGTTTCAGCTGGAAAAAGAAGCATTGGAAGATCCTTTTTTGCAGGATGCCATTGATGGGTACCGATTACAGAATGGAGTGGATGCAAGGCAATTGAGCTTGTTACAACAGCGACTCAATCGTCGGATCGAGAACACCATAGCGACCAGACACGCACAGTATTATACTTGGCAGCGTTTGGCCATAGGTGCGGCAGCTGGTGTTTTGTTTGTTGTCTTATTGGCGCTTCTATATTTTAAACATTTCAATGGTAAAGCCGAGCGGACAACAGATGTCACATTGAATGAACCAGAAAACCTAGTGGCTATCGAGCCACTGTTGGATGGTGGTGATGCGACTCCCGTCGATGGATGGAAAGCCTTTGAACAATATTTGAACAATCAGGTGAAGGATGCTGGAAATGGAGGGGAGATTATTATTAATTTCAGGATTGGTAAAGATGGATTGCCAGAGCAGATTCGCGCGGAAGGCGCTCCTGATCAGGCTCTTGTGGACGAGGCAGTACGGCTTCTTCAGTCGGGTGGCAAATGGCAGGGAACAAAAGGCCGCTTGAAAATCACTTTTCCGCTGAAAGAGATGAAGAATTCTATCCAGTCGAATATCATCAAGCCGCCACATTGTTTTGGGATAGAAAAGAAGGATAGCCTATAATAGGTTATCCTTCTTTTCTATTTCACCTATCTGTATATGGGCTTTATATGCTGATAGGCAGAAAATACTTAAGATAAATCCAGTAACCGATTTCGCATCAATAGACTCGAGCCGATTAAACCGGCGTCTTCCCCAAGTGTAGAAATCTTAAATGAAGTATCCGTATTGACCAGATTCAACGAAAACTTGTTAATGGAGGAAAGAATCGGGAGTAAGATAATAGACTCTGTCGTCGCTATTTTCCCTCCGAGAATAACCAGTTCCGGATTAAAGAGATTAAGCAGAATTGCTATGCCCTTTCCAATTTTTTCTCCTGCCTTTGAGAGCAATTCAATCGCTAAAATATCATCGTTTTTAGCAGCACTTATAATATGCTGTAATTTAATATCATCTATCGAATTGACTTTTTCAGTGATGGATGAGGAGATGCCTTTTAGCAAAGCTTCTTTCATCTGCAGTGTTAGGGCGACACCAGAAGCTTCAGTTTCCAGGCAGCCTTTTTTTCCACAATGGCAGATGATATCATTGTTTAAGAAAGGCATGTGGCCAAATTCTCCCGCAAAACCTGATTTTCCTGAATAGAGGGCGCCATTGATAATAATACCCATTCCGATACCATCATCCAAGTTGATAAAAAGGATATTCTTTTCGTTTTCAACCACACCTTTCGCGTATTCTCCGAAAGCCATTGCTCTGGTGTCGTTTTCTACATAACCCGGTACGCCAAAACGTTGGGTCAGTACCTCCCGAAGTGGGGTAGAATGAAAATTAAAATAACTATAACTATTTCCACTTACATGATCCACACGGCCGGTAAGGTTTAACCCGATACTGACGATCTTATGCCTGTCATTGGCGTGTTTTTCGATAAAGGTGTCAATATGATGACACAATGATTCGAAGCAAGCTGGTGTATTTTGTAAATAAAATGGGATATCCCGTTCAATATGAACGATCTCTTCAACGAAATTCAAGATCGCAATATTAATATTGTGCCGATTTACTTCAACAGATAGGAAATAAGCGCTATTAGGATTTAGACCATAGATATTCGGTTTTCTTCCGACACCATTGAGTATCTTTCCATGGTCGATAACCAAACCCTCCGTGATCAATTCGTTGATGGTCTCATTGATCTTTGGGATGCTTGTCTTGGTTGCTTGAGATAATTCCGCAATGGTGCCTTTATTTTGAATAATCAGAAACGATAATATATCCCTTTTTAGCAATGCTGTTTTATATAGAACAGCATTATTGGTAATTAAATCTGACTTTAGGGGAGAGAAAATATCAATAATCGATTTCATTCTGCACGTGTTATTTTTACAATTATAGTAATTAATCTATAGATATGCTATAATTAATAGTTGTGTTGCTGTAAATTGAGCTAATATGTTTTATATTTTTTTAACAAAAGTGTTTTTATTAAAATATTTTAATAAAAACACTTTTGTTAATTCTTTTTTTTATTAATTTGCTTTTCGCATAGGGAACTTGATTAGTCTCGGTCCTTATGATGGATATGGACGAATTATAAATTATTATGGAAAAATATATAGACATTTATAGAGAATACTTGTTGGAAAATGTGGTGCCGTTCTGGCTGCGGAATTCACGTGATACTGTACATGGTGGTTTTTTTACCTGTTTGTTGCGTGATGGGCAGGTATTTGATACCGACAAATTTGTTTGGCTTCAGGCTCGTGAAATATGGACTTTTGCGATGTTGTATAATGAAGTTTCGCCAAAAAATGAATGGCTAGAGATGGCGGTACAAGGCGGGGAGTTTTTGATAGAACATGGACGTAATCCTTTAGGACACTGGTATTTTTCCTTGCGACGTGATGGAAAGCCATTAACTGAGGCCTATAGTATTTTTTCGGATTGCTTTGCTGCTATGGCATTTGCGCAACTCCATAGAGCGACTGATATTGATGCTTATGCAGATATTGCTACCTCAACATTTGATCACATCTTACAGCGAAAAGATAATCCTAAAGGGCAGTTTTCCAAGGGAGTAGCTGGAAGCCGTGATTTAAAAGGGTTTGCGCTACCTATGATTTTATGTAATCTGGTGCTCGAAATAGAGCATCTATTGCCAAAGGAAGTCGTTGAGAAAGTTTTAGAGGAGGGTGTCGGCGAGGTGATGGACATATTTTACCAGAAAGATTTGAAACTCATACTGGAGAATGTTTCACCAGAAGGTGACTTTATAGATTGTTTTGAAGGGCGACTTGTCAATCCGGGGCATGGGCTGGAAGCGATGTGGTTTGTCATGGACATAGCCCGTAGATGGGAAGATAAAGCACTTATTGAAAAGTGTGTTGAGATCAGTTTGGATATATTGGAATATGGATGGGATACGGAACATGGTGGAATTTTCTATTTTCGTGATATCAAAAATTTTCCACCTCAGCAATTGGAATGGGATCAGAAGCTGTGGTGGGTGCATTTAGAAGCATTAGTGGCTGTTTTTAAAGGCTACGAACTGAGTGGGGAACCACGTTGTCTGGAATGGGTGGAGCGATTGCATCTTTACATTTGGGATCATTTTGTGGATAAAGAACATGGGGAGATGTTTGGTTATCTTCAACGGAATGGAGATCCCTTGTTATATGCAAAAGGAGGGAAGTGGAAAGGTTTTTTTCATGTGCCACGTGCACTTTTTCAATTGTGGAAAACAGCCGAACGGATCCAGATGAATAAAGAATATATATAAGAAATAGCCTACTGACCAATTTATACTATTTATGAATAACCAACGATTATACTTAGGGGCACTGATTTGTTTAGGCGTCCTTTATTTTATGATGGGATTTGTGACTGTATTGAATGATACATTGGTTCCCTATTTTAAACAGGGCTTTCATTTGAATTATGCGCAATCCTCATTGGTGCAATTTTACTTTTACCTAACTTATGGTTTAGTGTCCATTCCTGCGGGGAAAATGCTGATGCGTATTGGGTATAAAAAAGGAATGATCATTGGATTTCTTTTAGCTTCTGTTGGTGCAATACTTTTTTTTCCTTCGGCCTTGCTCCATGAATACCATTTGTTTTTGTGTGCATTATTTGTTGTGGCAATAGGGATTGTGCTGTTGCAGGTATCTGCAAACCCATATATTACAGCTTTGGGGGCGCCAGAAACGGCGGCGGCTAGATTGACACTAATTCAGGGGATTGGTTCGCTTGGTACGACATTGGCACCTTTGTTTGGGGCGCATTTTATCCTGTCTAAGATTGAGGGAGCTGTCGATTCTTCACAGGCTCTTGTTGTTCCCTATTTGATGATTGCTCTGGTGCTGCTGCTGATAGCGATTGTAATATGGAGGCTTAAGCTTCCAGATGCTCAAATTAATGAGAGGCAAGCCCGGCTTTCGTTAGGGGATACTTTACGGCTGTATCCCAAACTTAAATTCGGCGTATTGGCATTATTCCTTTATGTGGGTGCTGAAGTTGCGATTGGAACATTTCTAACAAATTATACAGCAGATAGATTGGGTGTGTCGGAGTCCAGTGCGAATTATTTTGTCTCGTATTATTGGGGCGGGATGTTAATTGGAAGGCTGGTAGGGGCATTTTATCTACGTTATATTCAAGTCTCTAAACTGCTGATGATATTATCAGCGCTCGGATGTATTGCTGTACTTTTTTCGATTGCTACAGCTGGATTATGGTCAGTTTTGCTTCTCCTGTGCTGCGGGTTCTGTAACTCTGTGATGTTTGCGTCGATTTTTAGTCTGTCAATTGAGGGAATGGGTGAAAACGCTGGACAGGCTTCCGGTATTTTGTCAACCGCTATTACTGGTGGAGCCATACTTACCTACCTCCAGGGGAGCCTCAAAGATAGCTTAGGCTGGGAGACGGCCTTTATAATACCTGCATTGTGCTATCTAGGTATTTTCATCTATGCCCGGTTTGCGCATAGATACCAGTCAAAGTAGATTTTATTGATAAATTATTTTATTACTTCCTTTTTTTATTTTAATAAAACCCTTTGTTTTCTTTTTAATTTTTAAAAAAAATTAAAAAATACTTGTTTGTTTAAAAAATATATCTTTTATTTGAGTAGTAAAAACCAATTATGCCTTTTCTAGGCAAACCGTTATGTATATGAACAAACCTGAATTAAATCAAACTAAAAGAGTTCTTTTTCAAGACTTTGTGAAAACTGTTTGGGTATTGCTGTTCGTGATGTGGATAAGTGCTGTATGGGGACAAAGCAATCTCATCACGATCAAAGGGACGGTCAAAGACGGATCAACAGCGCTGGCCGGGGTCAGTGTGAAGGTCAAGGAGAAAAGCACTGTCGCTACGCAGACAGATGCTAATGGGCGTTACAGTATTTCAGCGCCAGCTAACGGCCATTTAGTTTTTACCATTGTCGGATATGATAGTAAGGAGGTTGCGATCAATGGTGATGCGGAAATTAATGTAGCGCTCGAGATGAGTAGTGGGCAACTGGATGAGGTAGCTGTTGTTGCATTTGGTAAACAACGTAAATCAACTATGGTAGGTGCTGTTACGACAATAAATCCCAAAGAATTGAAAGGCCCGACGAGTAATCTTACAACGATGCTTGCTGGTCGCGTGGCTGGTATGATCGCCTATCAGCGAAGTGGTGAGCCGGGTAGGGATAATGCTGATTTTTATATACGGGGTGTTGGTACCTATGGTACAGGTAAAAAGGATCCGTTGATCCTAATCAATGGTATTGAGTCTAGTCCCTACGAATTTGCACGTATTCAACCCGACGATATTGCTTCTTTTTCGATTCTGAAGGACGCTTCTGCGGCGGCTTTGTTTGGGGCGCGAGGTGCTAATGGTGTGGTGTTGGTGACAACCAAGCAAGGTCATGATGGAAAGACCAAGTTTAACGTGCGTTACGAATCTTCTTTGTCTTCCAATTCCCGCAATTTCAAGTTCGCGGATAATATTACCTATATGGAAATGGCCAATGAGGCTAAGCTGACCAGAAAGCCACAGGATGTTCCGGCCTATTCTGCAGAGAAAATCGAGCGAACAAGGTTAGGGATGGATCCTTTTCTGTATCCGAGTAATGATTGGATGGGTTTAATGGTGAAAGATAATACATTGAACAGCCGTTTGAACTTTAATATTGGCGGTGGAGGAGCCAAAGCCGATTACTATGTGTCGGGTACAGCTAATGTCGATAATGGGATATTCAATACGTTGGAACTGAATGGATTTAATACGAATGTGAAAGCACGAACTTTCGGGCTGTTATCAGATTTTAGCTTGAGATTTACCCCCTCTACCCGCGCAAAGTTCCGTCTGAGCGGTAACTTTAGTGATTATAACGGGCCTGTTTCCGGGGGAGGTGAGGTATTCAAAGCTATTCTAAAATCGAATCCTGTGATGTTCCCGGCGATATTTGATGCGAGCTATGATCCGTTGAAAAAACATCCACTATTTGGAAATGCAAAAACACCTAGTAATGGGCTATACTTTAATCCGTATGCATCTATGCTATCTGGTTATGAAACGAATAGTTCAGCCTATATGTTGGCTCAAATCGAGTTGAATCAAGACTTTAATTTTCTTTTGCCGGGGCTGACAGCGCGTATCATGGGTTACACCAAACGTAGGTCGTATTTTGCCAAAGCTAGACAAAACAGTCCTTTTTATTATTCGGCTATTATTGATCCCAATGAAGGCTTCCGTGGTCTTCGCTTATTAAACGAAGGTGAGGGAAGGGAGTATCTTGATTATAAGGAATGGGGAAAAGATATCAATAGTTACAACTGGTTGGAGGCAGCGGTCAATTACAACAAGGTTGTAAATGAGAAGCACGATTTTGGTGCCATGTTGGTTGGCTATATGAGTGATTATGTCACTGGAAACGCTGGTAGCCTAATGGCGTCGCTGCCTAAGCGAAATATTAGCTTGTCCGGGCGGTTTACCTATGGTTATGACAGCCGTTATTTAATGGAGTTTAATTTTGGTTATAATGGTTCGGAGCGTTTCCATGAGAAAAACCGCTTTGGATTTTTCCCTTCCATAGGGGTGGCGTGGAACTTGAGTGAGGAACCGTTTTTAAAAGATTTTAAAGGATCTGGAGGTAGAATTAAGCTGCGTGGGTCTTATGGTCTTGTGGGAAACGATCAGATCGGATATGATACAGATCGCTTTTATTATATGTCGGATGTCAATATGAACAACGGTGACAGGGGATATACATTTGGGCAAAACTTTAGTGAAAGCAAATCGGGGATCAGTGTCAACCGGTATGCCAGCTATGATATCAGCTGGGAAAAGGCTTATAAAACCAATTTGGGGCTAGAGCTAGGGCTGTTTAAAAGTTTTAGTCTAGAGTTGGATCTATTTAAGGAACATCGTACCAATATCCTGCAGACCAGGGCACATATTCCGCTTACAATGGGCTTGTCTTCTAACCCACAGGCAAATCTTGCTGAGGTAAGGAGTCGGGGGCTTGATGCGACATTGGATTACACCAGATCTTTTATGAACAATAGTTTCCTAACCGTGAAGGGAACCTTTACCTATGCGACCAATAAAATTACCCAATTTGAAGAAACAGACTATCCTGCAGGTGTGCACCGCTCAATCATAGGTAATTCGACTTCCCAAACATTTGGATATGTCGCAGATCGCTATTTCGTAGATGATCTCGAGGTAGCTAATTCACCAAAGCAGTTTTGGTATACGAATTACCGGGCAGGAGATTTAAAGTATCACGATATCAATGGGGATGGCCGGATTTCGGATATGGATATGGTGCCTTTGGGCTATCCTACTGTACCGGAGATTATTTATGGATTGAGTTTTACCTATGGGTATAAGGGTTTTGACATCAGTGCTTTAGCGCAAGGGTCTGCTCGGTCTTCTTTCTTTATTAATGCAGGGGCTATTGCACCGTTTCTCGGGTCTTCGACACAGAATGGCTTATTGCAGTCCATCGTGGATAGTCACTGGTCGGAGAGTAATCCAGATCTGTATGCATTCTATCCTCGATTGTCGCTTGATGGGATTGACAACAACTATCAGACTTCCAGTTGGTGGATGAGAGATGGGGCTTTTGTTCGTTTGAAAACCTTAGAATTGGGATACAATTTGCCTTCAAAACTATTGGACCGCTATCGGGTGTCTAATCTACGTGTGTATGCCAATGGGATGAATCTTTGGGCTTGGAGTAAGTTTAAACTTTGGGATGTGGAAATGGGAGGAAATGGCTTAGGCTATCCGGTGCAGCGTGTGTTCAATTTTGGAGTCCAAATAGGTTTTTAAACTAAATTAATCGAAATAGAGATGAAAAAAAATATTTTTAAAACAAGGAGATATTTGGGTTTTAGAAAACAGATCGCTCTCTGGGCGGTTGGTTTGTCTATGCCCCTGTTTTTGAATAGTTGCTTTAAAGATTATTTGGATATTATGCCCGATAACGTCGCGACTATTGAGCATGCCTTTGCCAATAAATATGAGGGCGAGCGCTATTTGTACACCTGCTATTCCTGGTTGCCTCCTATGGATGGTCAGAGTATTTATTTTTTTGGCGCAGACGATGTGTGGACCTGGAGTTTCAATCATGAAGGTTACCAGTGGCCCTGGCAGATTGCATTGGGAATGCAAAATGTTGATAATCCTAACGTGAATGCTTGGAATGGGGACCGTTCGGGGTTTGATTTTTTTAAAGCGATCCGGGATTGCAATGTTTTTATCGAAAATACCTCCAACCCGACGATCATGTTGGATCTGGACCCACAAATGCGTAAACGCTGGGTAGCCGAGGCGAAGTTCTTGAAAGCCTATTATCATTTTTTTCTGTTTAAAATGTATGGACCGATTCCGATTGTTGATACGAATTTCCCGATGGATGTGGATCTGGAAACCGTAAAAGTAAAACGTGAGCCTGTGGATAAAGTCATCGGCTATATTACAGCATTGATTGATGAAGCTGCTCCTGATCTACCGGTTTCTATTGACAAGATGGCCACCGAAGCAGGACGCGTGACTAGGGTAGCAGCATTGATGCTGAAAGCAAGAGCATTAACTACAGCAGCCAGCCCGCTCTTTAACGGTAATCCAGATTATACCGGATTTAAAGATAAGGATGGACAGTTATTATTTCCGACTGCCTATGATGCAAACAAATGGAAATTGGCAGCTGATGCCTGTTCAGAGGCGATTGATATCGCTGCGGGCGTAAAGCTACATAAATTCAATCCCGGTCTATTTGAGATGAGTGCGGAGACATTAAAGCAGATGCATATACGATCGGCGATTACCGAAAAGTGGAACAGCGAGTTGATCTGGGGTAGGTCTGGAAAGGTCAATAGCCGCGGCATTCAAGAAAAGGCAGCCATCGATGAGATGGATCCGCAATTTGGCAAACAGACCTATGCGGGGTCATATTTTTCTGTGACCCTAAATATGGTTGAACGTTTTTATACCGAGAATGGAGTGCCTATTGACGAAGACAAGACCTGGGATTATGCAGGGCGTTTTGAACTAAAAACTCCAATAGAAAAAGATAGGTACCGGCTGGAAGTCGGTTATAAGACAGCAGCCATTAATTTTGATAGAGAACCGCGATTTTATGGCAGTTTAGGCTTCGATGGTGGTCTGTGGTTGCAATCATCAAATAAAAGCGATAAAACACCGTGGAAGATCCACGGGAAGCTGGGCCAACCTCAGGCCAAGCAAAGAGATATGTATTACAATGAGACTGGTTATTGGATTAAAAAATTTGTAGGCTGGATATTTACGCCCACGAGTCAGTCGTTTACCACGGAGAATTACCCTTGGCCAGAGATGCGTCTAGCTGATCTTTATCTGCTCTATGCGGAATGTCTAAACGAAATCGGTAATGGAAATGATGCTATTTATTACTTAGATATCATTCGCGACCGCTCAGGATTGAAAGGAGTGAAGGAATCTTGGACCAATTACTCAACCCGTCCGAATAAGTTCGCGTCTAAAGATGGCTTACGTGAAATTATCCATCAAGAAAGAGAGATTGAATTGGCATTTGAAGGTTCCCGCCTCTGGGACCTGCGCCGCTGGAAAAAAGCAGAATTGTTCCAGAATCGTCCTGTCAAAGGCTGGAGTATCATGCAGAAGACGGATTTAGAGTATTATCAGGCCCGTACCTTGCACCTCCAGCAGTTTATCGCACCAAGAGATTATCTATGGCCTATTCAGACCAGTGAGCTGCTGAAAAATAAGAATCTCGTACAAAATCCCGGTTGGTAATCACATAAAAGTAGAAAAACATGAAAAAGATATTAATATTATTTTGCTTCATTGGAATGCTCTCCTATGGATGTCAAGAAGAGTTTAATACACCAGTGCAGAAAGAGGGGGAGGTAAATGGTCAGGTGACGGATATCAAGATTACAGGGACACCGGGAGGAGCTGTTTTGACCTATAACCTACCAAAAGATTATAATCTGCAGTATGTCATGGCTGAGGTTCCAACGGGAGATAGTCGGGGGGTAGCGTATTTTAAGGGCTCTGCCTACAATAATAAGATTGAGATAGAAGGCTTATCGGATGATAGTGAGCGTGTGGTTAAGATTTATGCGGTTAGCAAGGCCGAAATTAAATCGGCGCCAGTAGAGGTTAAGGTAAAACCTTTATCGCCGCCATTTCAAGAGGTATTTAAAAGTCTGCAGTTTATGGCTGACTTCGGTGGTGTAAATATGAAATTCGACAATCCGACTGGGGCTGACTTGGGATTCCTATTGGAAGTTGAGCAAGGTGGGGAATGGAAGCTCTATCAAGGCGGATATTATACACAAATGAAAAATGGAAATCATACATTCAGGGGGATGGAAGCCGAGCCGATGAAGTTTGCGTTATCTGTTCGTAATCGTTGGGGACATACCTCAGAAAAAAAATATTTCACATTGACTCCACTTTTTGAGAAGATGCTAGACAAAGGGTTATTTAAAGACCTCACGTTGCCAGGCGACTCACCCATCTACACAACGGAGTGGAATATCGCCAAACGCTTTGCATGGGACGGTACCTGGTCTTCTGATTTTTCCTACCCAAATAATTATGGAAATTGGTTAAATGTAAGTACAAATGCTGTTAATGATGGTCAACCAACACATATCACCATTGACCTTGGGGTTAAGGCAAAATTGAGCCGTTTTCGGGTGAATCATTACTATCGTTTTATTGATAAAAGTATGCGTAGGTATGAAATATGGGGACGGACAGATGCGCCTACAGATGGTAGCTGGGACGGCTGGGTGAAAATGACCAGTTATGAGCAGAAGAAACCCTCGGGCTTACCCGGCGAGTCCTACACCGCAGAGGACGCCGAAGTTTGGCTCGCAGGAGACAATGGCGATTTTTCTGCCGATTTACCCCCTGTGCGATATATCCGGGTGAAATGTTTCGAAAATTGGTCGGGTACAGCAAACCTGAATTTCGCGGAAATTACTTTTTGGGGCGATGACAAGTTTTAAATCTGATAGCTTCATCACAACCGAAAAAACAAACCGAGTGAACCGAACTCATTTATACCGATGAGATCGACACTTATAAATAATTTATACGGATGAAAAATTTAATGTTAATATGTGGCTTAGCATTATTATGCTTGGCCTGTAGTAAGATGGATGAATATAAAGACCTTGTCGGCGGTAAGGAACTTATTTATGCTGCCAAAGGGGATACCATCAAAGTATTGCCAGGAGCTGACCGCTTAAAGTTGACTTGGATGATAATTACTGATCCAAATATCACGAAGACGGTAATCTATATGAATAGCCGTAAAGATTCTGTCATTATTCCTGTCAATCGAACGGCCGGCTTACAGAAGCTCGAATATCTTTTTGATCCACTACCCGAGGGAAATTATAATTTTGAGTTGATCAACTATAATAGCTTAGGTAGTCCCTCTGTACCACAGTATATAACCGGACGTAGCTATGGCGAAAAATATAGAGCTACCCTATTGAACCGGGTTTTGCTCAATCAGGAAATTCAGACAAATGAATCTGTTCAACTGAAATGGGGGAAGTCGGATGTGCAAAGCTGTGGGGTAGATCTGGAATACACCAATTTAGAGAATAAGTTGGTCAAGGTTAGAATTGCTGCGGACGCGGGAGAATATAATCTTCCCCAATATAAGAAGGGAAGTTCTTACCGCTATCAGACTTTGTTTCTTCCTGACTCTCTATGCATTGATACGTTTCGTACAGACTGGATAGAACGGAAACCTCTTTTTGAGAAACCAATGGATAAAACTTTGTTCAAAGCGATGTCATTACCAGGGGACGCACCGATGGTACCAGGGGACAATTATCGGATCGAGAATGCTTGGGATGGGGTGTGGGCTACACAATGGGATGATTATGGAAATTGGAGAAGCTTGTCTTCTGATCTGAGAAGTAAGACCGAGCCGGCCCGTGTTACGTTTGATATGGGAGAAGCGGTGCAGCTGAGTCGATATCGGATCAACCATTATTGGCAATTGGAAAATCGGATGATGAAACGTTATGAAATCTATGGCCGGGCGGACAAGCCAACAGATGGTGATATGGCCGGATGGACCAAATTATATGGGTTTACCCGTACAGACGAAAGCCAAGCTGCGTGGCTGGCAGGAGATAATGGAAACTTTGATACGAACATTCCGAATATGCGTTATATCCGAATCGTTTGCTATTCAAATTATATGGGCGAGACAGATATGGGATTCGCTGAAATTACATTTTGGAGATATTATTAATAATAAAAGTTATGAATATGATCGGGAATTTAAAGGTTTTGGCTGTCATTGGTATATTGACGTTTGGTAGTATAAGTTGTAGTAAGGATAGCACTACTGAACCGAAAGAAGATCCAAAACCAGTAATAAAAGAGGTAAATCTGCCGTCAGCAACCCGCTCTTCGGATGTTGCTTTGATTTACCATGGAGGGAGCGGACGTATTCCTTATAATCCGGAGCAGATGAAACATTACGTTTTTAGAGATAATGCCGGGAAGCCGGAGTTTCTTTACGATAGTTTCCTGTTTCTGGAGATCTATACAACGCTCAATGGACAATTGTTTGATTTTGGTGTAGAAGGCGAGGGACGAAAGGTGCCAGGTAAGTCGGAGTGGACATGGCTGCTAAATGAAACCTTTGCAAATAACAGGGGGCCGGATGCTATTGAATACACGATAGACAGTCTAGTACAAAAAGGGTATGCTCCTCCTACCAAACGGAAGGTAATCTTCGCTATCCCTAATCCGATTTATGGAAATAAATCTTGGGGAATGGTAGACAATAAAGCATTGGACCTTTCTAAGGTAGACGATCGTGTAAAGGCGGCTCAGTGGTATGTTGATCAGGTAGAGGAAAGATGGAAGAAGAAAAACTACAGATATATCGAACTTGTGGGGTATTATTGGTTGCATGAGACCATAGATACTTATAATCAAGATAACCTTTTGGTAGATCGCGTGGGAAATCTGGTCAAAGAAATGAACAGGGATTTTATCTGGGTTCCATATTATGGAGCGCAACGTGCCCATGAATGGAAGGAACAGGGTTTTACAAGGGCTTATCAGCAGCCAAATTATTTTTTTGATCCAAAATCACCAATGACAATTTTAACGGGGGCTATAGATTTTGCTTTACGTTATAATATGGATCTAGAGTTTGAATATGATGGTCGCATTGCTCAAGAGGTATATGCTTCCCGGTTTTATGATTATATCGATAAATTTCAAGAGAAAGGAGTATGGGACAAAAAGCAAGTCGCTTATTATGATGGTGGTGGTGGCTGGTATGAAATGTCTGCAAGTAAAAAAACGGAAACGAAGAAAATGGCTAAAACTTTAGGAGATATTATAGTGGAGCGGCAAAAAAGATTGAAATAGATCCTATCCCAAGTTTGATTCCTTTAAACCAATAATAAAATAAAACTAAATTTTAATGAAACTTACCACTTATCTAATATGCTGGGCTGTTATGCTTTTTGTAAATACAGGGATGGCACAGCATAAGCCGATCAAAAAGAAGATTTCCACAGCCGAAAATGTCTCAGACTTAGCACTGATCTATCATGGAGGAAACCATCGCCTTCGGTATACTACAGCACAGATGAAACCCTATGTGTTTCGGGAAGTAGAAGGAAAGCCAGAGTACTTGTTTGACAGTTTCCTTTTTTTGGAAATAGTGACTAAGGCAAATGGAAAAGAGTATGATTTTGGAGTAGAGCTTCCCTATCGTTCGGTGCCGAATCAGACAGAATGGGATGCGCTATTAAAGGAAACCTTTGCGATCGGCAGAGGGCCTGATGCTGTAGAACACACAATCGATAGCCTGGTGAGATTGGGCTACCCACCGCCGACAAAACGTAAAGTTTTCTTTGCGCTGCCTAACCCTATATACGGCAATAAAAACTGGGGTAGTATTAATGGTAAGAAGTTGGATCTGGGACTGCTGAAAGATCGTTTTGCTGCTGCAAAGTGGTATGTGGATCAGATAGAGCATATCTGGAAAAAGAAGAAATACAAATACATGGAATTATGCGGTTTTTATTGGTTGCATGAGACCATTGACCACAAGAACCAAGACGATCAGTTGATCAGTCAGGTGAGCACTTTCCTGAAAAAGAAAAAGCATGATCTGATATGGATTCCTTACAACTGGGCCGAAGGTGCCGAAGATTGGCAGAAAATCGGTTTTACCAAAGCCTATCAACAGCCAAACTATTACTTTGACCTAAAGTCAGGTCTGTGGATCCTGCAAAGAGGAATTGAATTTGCAAAGGAGCATGGATTGCAGCTGGAATTTGAATTTGATGAAAAAGTAGCTGAAGAAGGTTATAGAAAGCACTTTTATGATTATGTCGAACAATTTCAGAATGGCGGCGTGTGGGATACGAAGGAAGTGGCCTATTACGAGGGAGGGGGAGCTTGGTATCGCTTGTCCATCAGTTCGGATCCGGAACTCAAGAAGATGTTTAAGTTATTGGGAGATATTATCGTCAAACGTCAATCTCGGTTGAAATAAAGAACGCTATGAGAAAAGTTATATATCTGATTACAATATGTGCAGGATTAGTTTTGTCCTCAGCGACGATAACTGCGCCCAAAGTACCTTCTTCTAAAAAGATAGTTGATCTGGCTTTGATTTACCATGGCGGAGCGCAGCGCGTTCATTGGAATGCCGAAGCATTGAAGCATTATGTTTATCGAAATAATGAAAAAAAGACGGACTGGCTTTACGATGGCTTCTTATTCCTGGAGTTTTCGGCAAAAATTAATGGAGAACAAGTGGATTTCGAGTATAATAATGGGTTGCGAGGCGGCCGTGGTGCGACCAAGAAAGACTGGCAATGGCTATTGGAAAGGACTTTCGCACCGCAAGAGGGGCCTAAGGCTGTAGAACATATTCTGGATAGCCTGGCTAAAAATAAAATCTTTCCCCCATTTAGACGTAGAGCAGTTTTTGCTCTGCCATTGCCAATTTTTGAACAAAGAAACTGGGGAGAATTGTCTGGTAAATCGTTGGATTTTACTGATGTGAAGGATAGGGCGCAGGCTATGATTTGGTATATCGATCAAGTACGCGAACATTGGAGGAAGAGCAACATAAAACACCTGGATTTTGGAGGTTTTTACTGGACGCATGAGGCTGTTTTCGATAAGCATAATGATAAAGAGCTGGTTAGGTTAGTAAAAGCCTATTTGGAGAAAATAAATGAACCCTTAAGCTGGATACCTTATTATGGTGCTGAGAATTCTCCGTTCTGGAAAGAAATTGGATTTGATGTCGCTTATCAGCAGCCTAACTATTTTTTTGAAGTGAAGACGCCTATGGAAATCCTGACCGGAGCCATCAGGTTTGCACAGGACAATAAGCTATCGCTTGAGATGGAATACGACGGACGTGTTGATCAACCGGAATTTAGGAAGAAATTCTATGAGTATCTGGAGAAATTTGATGATGCGAAAGCTTGGAATAAACTCCCCATCGCTTACTATGATGGAGATGGAGCCTGGTATCATATGTCTTTGAGCAAGGATGTGGAAATGCAGAAGATGAAAAACAGATTAGGAGATATTATCGTGAAGCGACAATTAAATTATCAACATATAGCCAATACATGGGAATAATAAATAAAGTGTTGAACAATTTTAGTCAACTGTTGTTTTTGGGGATGCTGTTGCTCTGTAGCTCTATACAGGCATCGGCGTCTTCAAAATTGAAGGTGGACCGTCTTAGGCAATTTGAAATGTTATCATCAAAGCAATATGTAAAAATGCTGGATGGAAAATTGTATATCGGCGCTAAGTTTGATACCTCTAATGATATTATTATTGTTTTTGAAAAATGCATGTTTAACGAATTGATGACCTTTTCTAAAGTTGGTTTAGCGGATAATTTAACCCTTTTTCCGCTTGCCTACCCCGAGCGAAAAGTCGATCGTGTACTCAATGAAACTAGCTCAGATAATATTGGGCCGGTTATGTTGAAGGACGGTGGCTGGGTAGGAGGAAATCACAGTTTCATGGAGAAAGGAACTATCAATACGGCCAAAACAATCAGTTTTGCATTTTATGCAGATGGAAAACTACTTCGGGATGGAGATGCCATGGAAGCAGAAATAGTTACTGTCAAAGTCAAAAATGAGATCTATGATCCTTTTCAACCCACAAAAGGAGCTGATGGAATTGAACTCGCTTTAAAAGAGATACTATTAGAGGAAGACATCACTTATACCATACAAAAAGGACAGCTATACGTAGAAGTGTCTCATTCTTATAAAAATACAAAAGAATATGTGATAGAGCGGTATTATGGCATGCAGAGTATGTTTGCCGGAGAGACAGAAGTCATGACGCCCAATGGTTCATATTTCGATTTTCAGCCTGAGCCTGAGGAGTTGTTTTTGTACAAAAATAAATATCCTTCGTTCAATCGTTTTATCGAAAGAAATTCGGTTGCGGGCATCTGTCAATCAAGTTATTTGATGCCTTTTTCCGAACGGGATCCTTATTGGTCGCTAACAGCGGGGGATAAAATATTTGTTAGGGCCCATGGCAAAACTTACCATAACCAGATTGCCGATAGACCGGTAAGAAAAGGGGCTGTTTTCAGCTGGAGCGGATTGTACAATTGGTTTACCCCGCTCGTGAATGATAGAAGAAATCTCGTTTATATGGGGATAATAAAAGGAGAAATTTTTCTATTTATTGATTGTAAGCAACAGGGGCAGTCTAAATTAAAATTGCCCGAAGAACTCGATGGAAAGAAATATAGGGTTGTTGAAAAAGGGCAGGGCATCTCCTATCTGCAGGATGGTAGGCAGGCTGACCTGAATGCGGATCATGCGGGCAGTATTATTCTTGCGTATTATTAACCTTTTCGATGTTATTACCCTAGGAATTGAAAATAATGGAAGTGCCCGTTTGTGTCAATTAAACAGAATACTCAAAAATAATTATATAAAAGATGAGAAAAACCATATCATTGATTGCTATCATATGCTGTGTTTATATTGTTCGTGCGCAGCAATATCTGCCGTTGTCATCTCCGAAGACAGATTATATTACTGATCTGGCATTGATCTATCAAGGTGGTGTACATCGGCCTGATTGGAATCCTGAGCAGATAGCACATTATGTCTATAGAAAAGAGCGGGGAAAAGTTGATTTTTTATTTGACGGTTTTCTTTTTATCGAATTCAAAGACGGTAAAGGGAAAGACTATTCAATAGGATATGAAAAGGAACATACCGGAAAAAAAGAATGGGCTTGGTTGCTTGACCGCAATTTTGAAAAGCAAAAGGCAGTACCAGCACTGAATGAAGTATTAAAGGATCTCAGTAAGCAGGGGATCCGTCCTACGCAACGTCGCAAAGTTGTACTGACCCTTCCAGAACCTATTTTTGGACAACAAGATTGGGGAGAGCTTAATGGCAGGAAACTTTCGTTTACCAATGAAGATGATCGTTTTGATGCCTGTAAATGGTATATCGATACCGCATTGGCCTATTGGAAAAAATCACAATTAGACCAGTTAGATTTCGCTGGATTTTACTGGGTAGCCGAACAGAATTCAGATGGTCAACATCTTATCCCGCGCATTGCAGCATATATTAAGCAGAAAGGATTGAAATTCTATTGGATCCCCTACTGGAAAGCTGAAGGTCATGGTGATTGGCAAAAAGTGGGCTTTGATGCAGCCTATCAGCAGCCTAACCACTTTTTTGAAGAAAATATTCCAGACAGCCGTTTGGATGAAGCCTGTGACTTTGCTAAAGCTCATGGTATGGGTATGGAAATGGAATTTGATAGCCGTGTAGAACAAACTAATTTCGAAAAAAGGCTACAGGCCTATATAGACGCTTTTGAGAAACATGGTGTCCTCCAACATGCAGCAATGGCCTACTATGAAGGTGGAGATGCGATGATGAAACTGGCCGCGAGTGCCGATCCCAAAAATAGAGCAATTTACAAGAAAGTCTGTGACCTGATTGTTGAAAGGCAGAAAAAAGCAGATGAAATAAGAAAAGTAAAACCGAGAAAAACCAAATAGATACAAAAAATGAAGAAGTTATTTAACACCACCCTAGCTGTTCTTGTAATCCTTATTGCAATGCAGAATCTATGCGTGGCTCAACAAGGTAGAACCGTAAAAACAGCTACTGGAAAGCAGATCTCAACGCTCAGTAAATCAGAAAAAAAAGAAGGTTTTACCATGCTCTTTGATGGACGGAATTTTGATCAATGGATTCCATCTGAAGCCTATGATATCACCGCAGATGGTTTTATCCGTTCCAATCCTGAAAAAAAAGCCGGAACCAACCTCTATACGAAAGAGGAGTATGATAATTTCATCTACCGTTTTGAATTTAAATTGACGCCAGCTGCCAATAATGGAATCGGGATTCATGCCCCCTTGGAAGGTGACGCGGCTTATGTTGGCAAGGAGATCCAAGTCTTGGACAATGATGCGGATGTATACAAAGAGTTAGCCCCTTATCAGTACCATGGATCTGTTTATGGTATCATTCCTGCAAAAAGGGGAGCATTAAAACCGCTTGGCGAATGGAATCAGGAGGAGATCCGTGTTGATGGCTCAAAAATTAAAATAACATTAAACGGGCAGGTGATCGTGGATGGAGACCTAAAGGAAGCAACCAAAAATGGAACAATGGATAAATTGGATCATCCGGGGCTGAAACGTAGCAATGGACACATCGGCTTTTTGGGGCATGGATCTGAGGTCTTTTTCCGCAATATTCGGATAAAACGTTTATAAATCTATTATTTGCATGATCAGTATGAGACAAACTAAATGGTTGAAACTTTATGTTATTTTATGTTTTTGTGCCGGAACAGTATTTAGTGCTGTGGCACAACAAACTAAAACATCCAAAGATATATTGCTGTCCAAGACAGCATTGCGGGATAAAATAAAGGGAGGCTGGGCTGGACAGGTGATCGGCTGTACCTATGGTGGCCCCACAGAATTTCAATACCTAGGGCGAATGATTCCAGATACTGTACCTATTCCGTGGAATGATCAGGTTGTTTCGGGCTATTACGATAAGTTTCCGGGACTTTATGATGATATATACATGGATCTCACCTTTGTTGAAGTGATCGATAAACATGGCGTGGAAGCCCCAGCTACATATTTTGCGGAAGCTTTTGCCAATAAAGGTTATCAATTGTGGGCGGCAAACCAGATGGGGCGTTACAATGTTCTACAAGGATTGAAACCACCGAAGTCGGGGCATTGGACCAACAATCCCCACGCGGACGATATAGACTTTCAGATTGAATCCGATTTTATAGGACTTATGTATCCCGGCATGCCCGCTTCAGCGGCAAAATTGGCCGACAAAGTAGGGCATATTATGAATTATGGTGATGGTTGGTATGGTGGTGTATTTATTTCCACAATGTATACTTTGGCTTTTACATCCGCAGATGTTCCCACAATAATTGATCAGGCACTTACGGCAGTTCCTGCACAGAGTGATTTTCACAAATGTATTGCGGATATCATTAAATGGCATAAGCGATATCCGAATGACTGGCGGAAGACCTGGCAGGAGTGTGAGCAAAAATGGAGTAACGAAGTTGGCTCACCAGATGGTGTATTGGCTCCATATAATATTGATGCGAAAATAAATAGCGCTTATGTCGTGATCGGACTACTATACGGTGATGGTGATTTTTTTAAGAGCATCGATATCGCGACCCGATGCGGGCAGGATTCAGACTGTAATCCTTCAACCGTTGCAGGCATCCTAGGTACACTGTATGGCTATGATCAGATTCCGGAAAAATGGAAGTCGCCACTTAGGCCGGTTTTGGATCGCAATTTCGATTTTACAAGCATCTCGTTAAACAACATCTACGATATAAGCTATCAGCATGCTCTCGCGATGATCAAAAAGCAAGGTGGACAGATTCAGACAGATGATGTCCTCATAAAAAAACAGCAAATCAAACCTGTGCGCTACGAAAAATCTTTTGAAGGACATTATCCTGTCAAGGTGGAGTCGTTATTGGGACAGCAATTAAAAGATACATACGAATACAATTTTGAAGGTATTGGCCTAGTGTTTCGAGCAAATGTAGACGGCCCTGATGACTATGAAGCCAAAGTTGCCTTTTCCATAGATGATCAGCTGATCGAAACAGCAACATTGCCTGCCAAGGAAATTAAGAGACGTTACGAAATGTTTTATAAATATCAGTTGTCCAATAGAAAACATAAACTCACAGCCAAGTGGCTTAATCCGAAAGAAGGCGTGCATATTAATATACATAGTGCAATTACTTATGGGAATAAACCTTTGCCGCTGTAATCTACAATTAGAATATGCGCCGGAGCTTCGTACTTGAGCGACAGCAAGGTTCTTTATAATGGAGCCATAAAATGATAATTTGTTTAGTGTACTGAACGATATTGTGTATTTTGTTCACCGTATTAAACAAAATAACTAGTAAGGGCCCGAATGATTCGAGCCCTTAATAATTTTATCGCATGTTGCGGTGCCTTATTCTTCCCAACGAATTTTTTCTTCGATAGGCGTACGTACAGGTTCGCGTGCATCTGATTGATGATGTCCTAAATAAAACAGGCCGATACATTTTTGGTTCTCTTCCAGATTAAGGAAACCGCCCAAATGATTGATTAAGCCCGGTGTTGCCCAGTAGCCACCGATATTCAACGAATGTGCAGCGAGCCACATATTTTCTACAGCGGCAGCAGTACAAGCCAATTCCTCCCATTCAGGGACTTCGCCTGTGTAATTGACGATAAGTGCAATGGCAACATTTGATTGTGTTGCTTTTTTGCCCATGGTGATCTCCGTCGCTTCCGTATATTTCTCCGCTGGTGTAACCGATTTATAGATGCGCGATAATTCAGTACCCAAACGTTGAAGTCCTTCTTTACGGAAGATCACAAAACGCCAAGGCTGTGTCCGTTTATGTGTTGGCGCAGCATTAGCTGCTTCTAAAATGCTAAGGATATCCTCTTTGCTTACTTCTTCTTCGGTAAAAGAAGCCTGAAATACCGATCTTCTGTAGTGTATTGCTTTTAAAACGTCGTTTTTCATTAAAAATATGTTGATTTTAGAATGTACTTATGCTTTTTCTTCCCATAAAGATACAACATGCAAAATTGTTTTGACGGCTTTTTCCATATCTTGTGCTGATACCCATTCTTGCTTTCCATGAAATGCATGTCCACCCGCAAAGATATTGGGACACGGAAGGCCCATAAACGAAAGCCGTGACCCGTCCGTACCACCACGGATGCTTCGTCTTTCTGCGACCATCCCCGCTCTTGTAATCGCTTCCATACCGATCTCCATAATTTCGGGATGTTGATCCAGGACCTCTTTCATGTTGCGGTATTGCTCTTTTACAGTGAATGTATAGGTGCAATTTGGATAACACTCGACAATAGATTTTGCAATGGCTTCCAGTTCATCTTCATGTTTTTTCAGATTAGCTGTTGCATGATCTCGGATGATAAATTGGATTTCCGCTTTTTCAACCGATCCACTGATATGCACAGGATGTACAAAACCATCCTTCTTATTGGTGCTTTCCGGAGAAAGTCTGTCTTTCGGTAATGCATCGATGATGGCGCTTGCGATTTTAATAGCACTTTGCATTTTCCCTTTGGCAAAACCCGGGTGCACCGAGACGCCATGGATGGTTAAGGTTGCTCCATCGGCAGAGAATGTCTCATCTTCGATCGTACCGGCTTTTTCACCGTCCATGGTGTAGGCAAAATCTGCCGCCAGACGCTTTAAGTCTGCCTTATCAACCCCACGTCCGATTTCTTCGTCTGGTGTGAACAAGATCTTGATATCTCCATGTTTGATCTCTGGATGTTTCATCAATAGACGGGCTGCATCCATTATTTCGGCAATTCCAGCCTTATCGTCTGCCCCCAATAATGTTGTTCCGCTCGCCGTAATGACATCGTTTCCGATTTGATTGGCCAAGTCGGGATGTTCTGCATATTTGATCACAATGCTCGTATCATCAGGAAGTACCAGATCTTGGCCTTGGTAATTGTAGTGTACCAAAGGTTTGACATCTTTGCCCGAAGAATCCGGAGAGGTGTCCATATGAGAACAGAAACAGATAACTGGAACTTTCTTGGACGTATTGGAAGGGATGGTTGCATAGATGTAACCATTTTCATCCATAGCGGCATCCGAAATACCCAATGATAAGAGTTCTTCTACCAATAATTTGCCCAGATTTTTCTGTTTTTCGGTAGATGGACATGTCGGTGAATTTACATCAGATTGTGTGTCAATCTGTACGTAGCGTTGAAATCTCTCCGAAACTGAAAAGTCACTTATGTTATTAATCTCAAATGTGCTCATTTTTATCGCCCTAATATGATAAGGGTGACCAAATTTACAAATTCTAACGGGCTTCGGCCAAAAACAAACAAGACTTGTCAATAAACTGACAAGTCTTGTTTACTATGAGGTCATATTTCGCTACCCTCTTTGATCTCTTTTTGGCACTAACCCTGGATTTAGCTTATTTTTTGTCGTCGGCGTAGCCAAATACTTTCTGCAGGATATTTGTATTTCTGCTTCCGCCGATATTGTTTCTGATTTTCGATTCCTGATCCGCTACTTTGATAAACAGACCATCTATGGCCTTTTGTGTAACATAAGCAGTCAGATTTGTTTCCACCTTATTGCCTAATGGCAAGTTATTATAGGCGCTGGTCAGCTGTGTCCAATATTGGTCAACATTGTTCACGCCCATTGCCGATTGAATAACCGGACTAAACTTGTTCGTTAATTCGGTAGATGTATTTGTTTTGAAAAATGTTGTTGCGGCATCTTGCTTACTACCCAATAGAATATTGGTCGCATCAGTGATGGTCATTTTAGACAGTGCATTTACGAATACTGGAGCGGCTTCTTTTACTGCACCCTCAGCGGCTCTGTTCATGCTTTGAATAAATTGATCACAAAGCTTGCCCATACCGACTGCACGAAGTGTTTTTTCTACTTTTTGAGCCTCTGCAGGCATCAAAATCTTTACTGCTGCATCACCTAAGAAGCCATCTTTTTTTGCCAGCGATTCAATACTCAGATTAAGACCGTTGCTTAAAGCCTGTTTGATACCCAATGAAGCATCTTTATTTGATAATGAAGCTAAAGGGTTCGATTTATTTGAACTTGAAGTCGAAGACCCGGTAGTTGAAGTATTCGTTGTTTTTGTGCTATCGGTTTGACCTTGGCTTGCCTTGTTCAAAGCCTCATTAATCTTTTTAAAGATCTGTGCTTCGCTGTTGTTGGAGTACAAAAGCCCCGAAACAAATAGGGTGCAATATAGTAATGGGAATTTCATCATGATATGTTTTACTGTCAAAATTAAGGATATCGACCGTTAATTTTTGTAAAAGTTTAAATTGTCGGCTATTATTTCCATGAGATTGTCCGTATCCGTAGTAAATGCGCCACAATCCCACTCTGCAACGAAGGTCCTACATTGTCGCGGCGCCTATTATCGAAAGGGAAGGGGCTAAAAGTAAAAACGCCCCAAAAGGGCATTTTTATTTGTTGGATTAAAGCAGTTTTAATTTTATAAGACCTACTTCCATGAAAGTGTTGTCACAACAGGGAAGTGGTCAGAAGGAAATTTACTCATGTAAGTATCTGTCAGGATACCATATTTTTTTACCTGGAAAGGCTTTGTGATAAAAATATGGTCAATACGGCCAGATGCCCTAAGACTTTTTCCCCAGCCGTTAAAGGAAGAGTTCGGCTCATATTTAAGCGGAGACAGTTCGTGGACATCGGTGACCACTTTACTGTTGGCGAGTGTAAAATAGGCTTCGTCTTTTTCATCCACATTGAAATCACCTGTTAAGATTAGCGGAAGATCCTTTGCAAATTCTTTTGCTTTGGCCAAAATCAATTTCGCGCTTTCCGTTCTCGCTGTACGTCCGATATGGTCAAAATGTGTATTCATAAAGATAAAACGCTTTTTATTGGCGTTATCTTCAAAAATTCCCCAGGTACAGATCCGTGGTAAGGCCGCGTCCCAACCTTTGTTCGGATGTTCGGTATCTGTTGCAGAAAGCCAGAACGTACCGCTTTTTATGGCTTTGAACCGATTGGTATTGTAGTAAATTGCGGAGTGTTCACCCTCCTGTGCGCCGTCGTCGCGACCTACACCAACATAGTCGAATCCCGGAAGCAATATTTTTAGATCCTGAACCTGATCATGAAAGGCTTCCTGAACGCCAAATAAATCAAAACCATGATACTTGATCAAATTTGTCAGGGGCACTTTACGGTCGGTCCACATATTACCACTATCTACGGTATTTCGTTGTCTTATATTGTATGTGGCTGCGATAAAATCCTGAGCATAGGAAAGGTATGATAAGCATAATGCCGCAGCGAGTATAAATAATTTTTTCATCTATATTAATTTGTTCTTCAGTTGTGATGAGACTATCAGATTTTATATTGGAATAATTATTTTGGAATACCTGAGCTTATCGGTGTATGGCTGCGTGGTATTCCGATTTTGTTCGTTGTTTAATCCCGAAGTTCATTTATATTCCCCATCTTGGGTCTCGTATCAATAAGCCATAGGCTAAACTTGTTCTATTCGACTTGTAGGAAATAAAACGATCTTCAGTTTGTAATGTTGCTGATGATTTCGGGGATAACTTTATTTTTTCAATACCTGAAGCAACAATTCGGGTTCATCCGTTGTAATGAAATCGATCTTTTGTCCAATGAGGTTGCTCATTTCTTCTTCGGTATTGACGGTCCAGGCATTCACTTTCATACCTAATTGATGTGCGTCCTGTAACCAGCTCGTATTCTTTTTGAAGACCGAAAAATGGTAGTCTAGGCCATTGACTCCTGCAGCATTCACATCAGCAGGTGATTTATCCCCATTTAGGTATTGGATATTTGCTTTTGGGGCGAGCTCATGAATCTTTTGACAAGCCTCAAAACTGAATGCGATATAATCTGTTATTTTCTCTGCTTTTAGATTTTTTACCATTTCAACAGACTTTGTTGCAGCCTCAAGCGTTCGTTCTACACCGAGTTTGTTTGTTTTTAACTCCAAGATCAGACGTAAGCCTTTTAACTTTTTTCCTGCTTTAATATACTCTTCCAATGTTGGGATAGATTCCCCATTCGGATGTTTTTTTGCTAGTAGTTCGGTGTACGTTGCCGTTGCGATGTCGATACCATAAAAATCATTGTCATGATTGACGACAAGGACGTTATCTTTCGTAAGGTGTACATCAAACTCAGATCCAAAAAGTTTAAGTTCATGTGCGGCTTTTAAAGAGGCAATGGAATTTTGAGGAAGATGACTGTTTTTCCATACCCCACGATGTGCAATTGCTTTGGTCTGTGCAAATAATGTTGTCGATGAAATGACCATAGCCAACGTCAGACAGCTAAAAATGTGTTTTTTCATATGTGTTAGTTTGAAAGCTGATTTTTACAGCATAAAAAAAAGTGGTACTTTTTATCCTGATTCACAAGATCTAAAATACCACTTTTATATTTAGTTATTGTTAACTGTAATTTATTTTTTACCATTCCATTCTGCCATGAACTCATCAAGGAATTCGAGCATATATCGGTGGCGGTGTTCAGCAATTCTTTTTGCAGCCTGTGTATTCATTTTATCTTTCAACAAGAGTAGTTTTTCGTAGAAGTGATTGATTGTCGGAGCTTCAGAATGTTTATAGGCTTCCTTATCTTTATATTCCTGTACGGGAATATTGGGGTTGTACATTTCCCGGCCTTTATTTCCGCCGAAACTAAATGCACGTGCAATACCTATCGCTCCAATGGCGTCCAGACGGTCGGCATCCTGTACAATTTCCATCTCTTTGGAATGAAAGGAGACCTCACCCAAACTTGCCTTGAAAGACATGTTAAAGATGATTTTTTTGACATGGTCAATAATTTCCGGGGAAATTTCCAGACTTGCCAAAAACTCTCCGGCAACGCGAGGGCCAATTGTTTCGTCACCGTCATGGAATTTGCTGTCCGCGATGTCGTGCAAGAGCGCGGCTAATTCGCAGACCATGACATCAGCTTCTTCATCTTCTAAAATTAACTTCGTATTGTTCCATACGCGTTGAATATGCGACCAATCATGGCCTGCTTCTGCAAATTTCAAACGATCTTGCACAAATGCGACTGTGCGTTCAATAATGTTATTCATACAATACTTTTGTTTTTTCGCGAGTACCCTCGTATAATTCGTATTCTAATAATCTACAATCTAATTTACCGTTATAAAATTCTATACGTCTGGACGCACGGAGTCCAATTTTCTTTGCTAGATCCGGATTACCTGTAAATATATAGCCTCTATAACCTTTGCACTCCTGTTTCATAAAATCACCCATACGTTTGTAGGTAATTTCCAACTTGGTATGCGTACCCAAACGTTCACCGTACTCTGGATTGAATAGGATGACACCACCTTCTTTAGGAACGTGTGTTTCGGCAAAATCGCATACTTCAAATGAAATTAATTGTTCCACACCTGCCGTTCGGGCATTCATTTTGGAAACGTTGATCGCTTCTTCGGAGATATCCGAAGCAATAATTTGAGGCGTTGCTTTTTTATTGATCTGATCTTTTAACAAGCGACGCTCCTGAAAGAAAACAGTTTCGTCATAACCGATGAAATGCATGAACGAGTAATTCATGCGCAGAAGTCCGGGTTTCCTGTTGGTAGCGATCAATGCCGCTTCAATGGCCAGTGTTCCGGATCCACACATCGGATTGACAAAAGCGGATACGCCATCCCATTTTGAAGCAAAAATTGTTGAGGCTGCTAAGGCCTCCAACATGGGAGCCTTGCCCGGAATCTTGCGGTAACCATGTTTGGCTAGCGTCTCGCCTGAGGTATCAAGGAAAATTTCAGCACGGTCATCCTTCCAATAGAGGTGTACGACGGCTTTGTTGTTTTCCGGACCAGAATTCGGGCGCATGCCTTTTTTTTCTTTAATACGATCCACAATCGCATCTTTCACCTTTACATTTGCAAATAGAGGCGTACTGATTGTTTCATTGTCCACATTAGAGCTTACTGAGAAATAGCCATCGAATTGAATCAGTTCTTCCCAGGCAATCGTGCTGAGCTCTTCGTAAAGCTCCGTGGGATTGTTGGCCGAAAATTCCTTTAACGAATATAGAATCTGCGAAGCGGTACGCAAGTTCAGATTGAGCTTGATCGTATCATTTACACTGACTTTCAATTCGACTCCAGTAGGAAAAGCTCTGACGATGTCAAAACCTAACTCTTTAACTTCCTGTTGCAAATACGGCGATAAGCGTTTATTGCACGTAATGATAACTTTATTGGGGGTGTTGAAAACTTCCATCATATTTTGTACAAAGTTAATTAAACTCTTCCTCAAAAATTGCTTAATTTTACGCTTTAATATTTATTTTTTTGATTATGGAAATTAGAGGAAAAGTACACGAGATAGGAGCGACACAACAAGTGACAGAATCATTCAAAAAACGTGATATGATTGTAGCTTATGCCGAAAACCCACAATTTGTTGAGTATATCCGTTTTGAATCAACACAAGACAGAACTTCAATTTTTGATAACCTGGCTATTGGCGAAGAGGTAGAGGTATCTTTTAATCTTCGTGGCCGTCCATGGACAAATAAAGACGGCGTGACGACATATTTCAATTCATTGGTGGCATGGCGTGTTACAAAATTAGGGAATGCTGCACCGGCACCATCTTCTCCGGGGTATGCGGATATGCCTGCTCCCGTAGATTTGTCTGGCTCATCAGATGATGATGATTTGCCATTCTAGTCTGAAATAAGACATGCAATTCCTGTAGGCACATTATGCTATAAATTGATGACGTTTATAGCATGTATAGTCGTACAGCATACCATATAACTCGGACTGTCCAACGATTGGGCGGTCCTTTTTATTCCCCTTTTTCAGGGTATCCTACAATTTTAGAAAAACGATACCATTCCTATCAGCTTCATTTTTACTTTTTGAATACCGCTTCTTTTATTTTAACCACAATGCATTTTTTAGATTCGGATAAACATTTTCTTGGCGCCGAAATTGCTTGTTATCCGGTAGATTTAACTCAAAATAGCAGAAATATGAAATCATCCGTATTATTTATTTGCCTCGCAGCACTTTCTTTGAGCGCCTGCAATCAGACAAAAAAGGAAAATCAACAAGTGGTAGCGTCAGATTCATCCGATCATACAACGATGACAGCAGATACCACCCATACGTCTCAGAATTCTTTGGATTGGCCGGGCAAATACGAAGCAACAATTCCCTGTGCTGACTGTGAAGGTATCAAAACCAACATTACGTTAAAGAATGACAACACTTTCTTGATCGTAAGTGAATATATCAATAAGAACAGCAAAGTTGAGGATTCGGGTAAAGTAATGTGGCATGATAACGGTTCGGTTGTACATCTGACCGGTAAAGAAACCAACATGAAGTTAAAAGTGGGTGAAAATAAATTGATCGGGTTGGATCAGGATGGGAAGGAGATCGACGGCCCCAATGCACACCTTTATGTCTATAATAAAGTCGAAGGCGAAAAATAAACACCAGATCAAATTGAACTAGCCGCTGACGTATTTCCCAAATGGAATCTTTCGCAGACAATAAGTCAACAGAGCACTTGAGAGCAGTGTGAGAATTGCCGCAACCGGAATTTTCCATAGCGTGGCTAAGGGAATGAGCGGATGGATATAGTTCAAAAATAGGATATGGCTTAAATAAATGCCAAAACTATGGATGTCGATAAATTCCCAGAATGCATTTAACCTTTCTGGGAGTTTTAAACATTGAACAAATACAAATAAAAAACCTGCACTTAATGCAATATTCGGCGACAGATAATTATATAGTGTGGGGTCAAATTCTCCCTTTTCGAGACTTAAACAATAGGTGCCCCAACCTGTAATCAGACAGCAGGCTATAAAGAACAACATGCTCGACCATCTTAACTGGGGGAGTGGATAATTGTAGAGATAGTAACCCAAGACGAGATAACCCATGTAGCCTGTAAAGAAGGTTAGGTCAAAATTCGGAAGGTATACATTAAACCATTTGTTGCTGAAAAACAGCGAAGCAAACCACAGGCATAAAAAAATCTCAATTTCTCTTTTTGAACAGTTTCGGATCATTTTTCGCAAAAAAGGGATTGCTAGATAGAGCCCGATCAGCATGTAGAGGTACCATAGGTGTGCATTGCTTCCTGACTTTAAGCGAATTAACACAATGTTGATAACTTGTGGAAAACCCACATACTCGAAATCGATGTATCGGATAAAATAATAGACCAGGTAGACAATGGTCCAAAAGATAAACGGTGGAATAATTTTAAACAGGCGCTTTTTATAGCATGTACCTGTATCTTCGTCTCTCTGCAAAAGCAATGCGCCCGAGATGATGACAAAGAGGGGGACGGCAAAACGGGAGAAGCTGTTGATCCAATTGGTATAATTCCAATCGAAAGAATCGAAATCATTGCTGTTTAAATAGCCCGAAGAAGAATGGATCAGGATAATCAAAAAGATCGCTATGATACGCAGTACACTGATGTAACTACTTCGGGCCATTTGATTTTTTTTAGTTGTTAACGCTTATTGTCGTAAACCTTGAGATAAAGCAAGGTCAACAGGGCGCCAATACTTGCCATACCCACACCCACCAGCGAAGGGGTATTGTAACCCATTTTTAATGTAATGGGAATTCCCCCTAAAAATGCACCGAGTGTATTGCCGAGATTAAATGCTGCTTGTCCGCCTGCTGCAGCTAATGTTGCAGCCTCTTTGGAGGCCCGAATTAACATCAGTTGTGTCGGCGAGCCGATAGTGAAGGATACCAAACCTGTAATAAAGGCCAGTGGATAGGCTGTCCAGCCTATCGGTGAGATAAAATACACCATAACCAGGCACAGTGCCATAGCAGAAAAACTGGCGATTGCTGCTTTTGTTGGCGAAATGGTATCGGCTAGTTTCCCGCCGATCAGATTGCCAAAAAACATCCCAACCCCAATCAATATCATAATCAGCGGCACACGGTCAGCCGGAACGCCGGAAACCTGTGTGGCCAAAGGAGCAATATAGCTGATCCAGGCAAATAATCCACCGGTACCGATCGCGATAATCGCCATGAGCAGCCAGGCGATTTTTTTGTTGAAAAAATTCAGCTGACTGAAGATATTATTTCCTTTAGAAGCTTCAATTTTTGGCATCCAGGCATATATTGCTGCGAAAGTAATCAGGCCCAGTATACTGATAATACCATAAGTCAGGCGCCAAGAATAGTGATGACCGAGATAGGTACCCAAGGGTACCCCCGCCAGATTGGCGATTGTCATACCTGTAAACATGATCGAGATGGCCTGGGCTTCTTTTCCTTTAGGAGCGAGTTTTGCGGCCACAACAGACCCAACACCAAAAAATGCGCCATGTGGGAGTCCAGCCATAAAACGCGAGAGACTGATCAGAAACTGTCCCGGCGCTATGCTGAATAAACCGTTGAAAATAAAAAAAAGGAGCATTAAAAAGAGTAAGACCTTTTTGGGAGGATATTTACCCGTAAATAAGACCAATGTAGGGGCGCCCACAACCACGCCTAGCGCATATAGGGCAATAAGGTGGGCCGCAGTAGGGATTTCGATCTGCAAATCCTTAGCAATGTCGGGCAAGATTCCCATCATCGTGAACTCCGTCATTCCGATGGCAAGTCCTCCAAAAGCTAAGGCAATTATTCCTTTGTTCATATGGATGGTTGGAAGTTGATAGGCAAAAGTAAAAATAAAAAACGGTTTATTACATGTTGATTTATCCATCGATGTAATAATCACCTTTAGATGAGCCGATCGATCAAGATAAAGTAGAAGTAGACCCGCCAAAGGCTTGCATAGAGAACACAGATTAAGGAGCAAGGATTAAAGACGGTGCTCGTAAGTCGCTGGCTTGAACAAATAAAGTCTAATATCTCAATACTAATATCTCTTCTTAGGCACACAGGTGATATCCTTGGTCTTTCTGAGCACAATAGGACGTTGGTCAAACCGGCTTTCCAGTACTACAGAGTCAGTAGAATGATAGACTACTTTAAAACGCGGGATATATTGCCCCGAAAGATAGCAGCCTGAAATCTTCTGCTTGCCATTTTCTTTGGTATAAATACCGTCTACAATAATCGAGTCACCGCGCAGGACATAAATCCCTTTGGCGTGTTCCGTCCAGGCACCATTTTTATAACAGCTATCCGGGATTGTTTGTACCTTATTGTTTACGTGCATGGTGGCATAAACCGAATCACAGGTAAACTTAAACTCTGCCAATGTATATTGCAGCATTTGACTTTGTCCCGGAATACTGTCCTGTATCCATTCGCCCTGTAAAAACGAAGCCCCTTCACCCTGCATATCCGAATTGAATTTGCAAGCAGTAAAAAAGAAAAACATACCTATGGCAAAAGCCAATAGGTATGTTTTTGATGATATATTTTTTGTTGAAATTATTGCCACAGCTTATTTTAAACTTCCAACCATTTCTTCAGGTTTCACCCAAGCGTCAAAATCTTCGGGAGTCACATACCCCAAGCGTACGGCCTCTTCTTTAAGTGTAGTGCCGTTTTTATGCGCTGTTTGAGCAATTTCAGCAGCTTTGTAATAACCAATTTTCGTGTTTAACGCAGTTACCAACATCAGTGAGTTGTCAACCAATTCTTTGATGCGTTTGTAGTTCGGCTCGATACCGGCAGCACAGTGCTCTTCAAAAGAAACACAGGCATCACCCAATAAACGTGCAGACTGTAAAAAGTTTGCTGCCATTAATGGCTTGAACACGTTCAATTCATAATGTCCCTGTGTACCGCCAATGGTGATGGCAACATCATTACCCATTACTTGTGCAGCCACCATTGTTAAGGCCTCACATTGCGTAGGGTTCACTTTGCCCGGCATGATAGATGATCCCGGTTCATTCTCTGGGATAAGGATCTCACCGATACCTGAGCGTGGGCCTGAAGCCAACATCCGGATATCATTAGCAATTTTATTCAATGAAACTGCCAATTGTTTCAATGCACCATGTGTTTCGACAATAGCGTCATGTGCGGCCAAAGCTTCAAATTTGTTTTCAGCCGTGACAAATGGAAGACCTGTAAATTCAGCGATGTATTTCGCAACAACCACATCATAACCATTTGGTGTGTTTAAGCCAGTACCTACTGCAGTACCACCTAATGCCAATTCGGATAGGTGGGAAAGTGTATTTTTTAAAGCTTTTAAACCATGGTTTAATTGAGCTACATAACCAGAAATCTCCTGACCCAATGTCAATGGCGTCGCATCCATTAAGTGTGTACGACCAATTTTAACCACATTTTTGAACTCTTCAGCTTTTTTGGCCAATGTATCGCGCAGTTTTTCCACACCAGGTATAGTTATTTCGGCAACAGCTTTATAAGCTGCAATATGCATTCCGGTAGGGAAGGTATCATTTGATGACTGTGATTTATTGACGTCATCATTTGCTTTCAATACAGGTTCACCTTCACCAATCTTATATCCAGCTAATACTTGAGCACGGTTTGCAACAACTTCGTTTACATTCATGTTGGATTGTGTGCCCGAACCAGTTTGCCAGATCACCAATGGGAATTGGTCGTCTAGTTTACCTGCAAGAATCTCATCACATACAGCTGCAATGGCATCACGTTTTTCAACAGGTAAAACACCCAATTCGTGGTTTGCAAAAGCAGCTGCTTTTTTCAGGTAAGCAAAACCTGCAACGATCTCATGTGGCATAGAAGCTGCCGGTCCGATTTTGAAGTTGTTGCGTGAACGTTCCGTTTGTGCACCCCAGTATTTATCTGCAGGTACCTGAACTTCACCCATCGTATCTTTTTCAATTCTGAATGACATATTGTTTTGTATAAGTAAAACGTAAAAATTAATCGGTATGCGTGCATGGCACACAACACATCGATCACAAAGTTAACGGATAATACAGTAAAAAGTAAAAATTAAAAGGTAAAAATCAAAAATTGAAACAATTAGTAAGCCATCGGCTTGCAAAACCAAAATCTAAATACGATTACTAAATACTAAATACTCAAAAACCAAGGCGTTTTGTCAAGGATTCATTCACATGATGAAATACTTGTTTTGGTTTTAATGTGCGCCAGGATAGTTCATTGAGTGCTCCTCCAAAATTGATGTAATAGTCGATATTCTGCTGTTGAAACTCTTGGACGACATGATCACGGAAGCCCACACCCGCAATCCAGCCATCGTCAATATCCTGGAACCACTCCTCGTAATAGGAGTCATCCGAAGAATGGAAATTCAACACATTCTCACCGACAAGAATAAAATATTTTATCCCCTGACTGATCATAACATCGATAAGTTCTCTTTTCAGTAACATAATGTCATTGTATATGGCATCATTCCACTCGCCGATCAATTCGATAATGCAATATTGTTTATTATAATCGACAAATAATACTTTCAGATAGAGGGTGAGCGACCCGAATTCATCCCATTGGGGATGCAGCAAAAAGTTGTAAATCTGTTTGTCGAAATCGAACTCGCTGTAGACCGTACCATAGAATGGTGATTGTTCGTCTTCTGCGGCGACATAATAGTCGCGCCAATTATAATAAGGTTCGATTTCGTGCATATTTTAAATTCCTTTCCAAGTCCAAACTAAAATAAATTTAAGCTTATTTGCAAGTTTCATGCATGTTATTTCGTGTTTTCTGACAATGCAGAAAGCACTAGTTTTTAATGATGAACAGTCAACGACAATTTTTTGTTTTTAATGTAAAATTCTGCAGCTGTGTACGGGTAAAACCGAATAAACTTGTTACTTTTGGGGGTAATTTCATGAACACACAAACACAGTTTATCTGTTTATAAACACTGGATTTTTCCTATGCAAAAGAGTATTAAGCGAAATATTTTTGTAGCTGCTACATATGCTGCAGTATTGCTTCTTGGCTTGCTGTTGGGACAAAATTATGCCGAAGAACAAGGGAGCAACCAGAAAAAAACCTTTTCCAGTTTAGGTTCCAACGGCAACTCAGACAAACTACAATACTTGATTCAGCTGATTTCCGAAAACTACGTAGACAATATCAGCATTGATACCGTGCAGGACGAAGCAATAGAGCACGTCGTCTCCCGTTTGGATCCTTTCTCCACCTTTTTACGGCCTAATCAGGTACTCGCTAAACAGGAGACTTTGGAAGGTTCCTTTGATGGGATAGGTGTGGAGTATTTTCGTTTAAAGGATACACTGCTGGTGGTGGGTATGGTCTCTGCGGGACCTGCCGAGAAAAGTGGCATGCGGATCGGTGATCGTATTCTAAAAATCGGAAACAAAGATCTGGCGGGGAAAAAGGTGCCCGAGGCGGAAATCGAAAAATTGATCCGTGGGAAGAAAGGAACTGCGGTACTTATTTCGATCCAGCGCGATGGACGTACTCTCGTTAATCCGCTGAAAGTCATTCGTGACCAGGTCAACGTTACCAGCTTGGATGCGTCTTATATGATCGCGCCTAAGACTGCTTATATCAAGATCCGTCGCTTTGGGCATAAGACCGCAGATGAATTTAAACAGTCGCTGATTGATATGCGTAAAAGCGGTGCTCAGGACCTAATCTTGGATCTAAGGAATAACGGTGGCGGATTTGTGCATACGGCCATAGACTTAGCTGGACAGTTTTTCAAAGAAAAGAGGCTGTTGATGTATACTGAAGGAGCCAATGAACAACGTCAGGATTATTACTCAGAGAAACCGGGTGAGTTTGGTGACGGGCGTGTTGTCATATTGATCAACGAAAGCACAGCATCAGCGAGTGAGATTCTGAGCGGTGCTTTACAGGATTTGGATCGGGCCACTGTCGTTGGAAGACGATCCTATGGAAAAGGCCTAGTGCAGGAACAGTTTGATTTCTCCGATGGGTCGGCTGTTAATCTGACTGTGGCACGTTATTATACGCCGCTTGGTAGGTGTATTCAACGTAAATATAGCCGTGCTAATTTTGATGCCGCAAAATACATGACCGGATTTGATCTCTGGACACTGGATACGGAATTTCGTCAAAAGGAGATGTTTACAACCAGCAAAGGAAAATTGGTTTTTGGCGGTGGGGGGATTTTACCCGATGTGAATATCCCGATTGACACCAATGAAACAAGTGCTAAGTATCGCGAGATCTTTCATTCCAATGCAATTGAGGAATTTGTGTACGATCGTTTTACAAAACATCTGCCGGCATATTCCATCGAAAACTTTATCAGTGGTTACCATTTGCCGGCTGCAGAGTTTAATTTATTTATCACCTTTCTGAATGCGCAGAAAAGGATTTCAGTTAACGCAAGTGAAGCAAAAAGTCTACATGATCTGATCCAGTCGGATATAGAAGCTTTGGTCGGACGATATTATTTTGGTCGGGAAGCCTATTACAAAATAAAAAACAGAAGGGATAAATTTATAGAAATAGGTCTTAAATCGCTAGGCTATCAGATGCCTAAGGTTTAAGCCGTAGATCTGACCATACCGGATAATGATCAGATAGCTTTTGTTTCGCGACCTGATAATTCATGACCTCAAATTTGGGGCTGGCAAAGATATAGTCGATCTGAAAAATCGGCAAAAGAGCATGGTGTGTAACGCCCCATCCATTTCCTTTTTCTTTAAAGGCATTATACATGCCGCCCCCAATTAAATTTACAGAATAACTCATGGGTGTATCGTTAAAATCACCAACAGCAATGTAAGGATATTGACAATCATTCATGTGTTTTTTTAAGGAATGCGCCTGCTCACTGCGGAGCTCAAAGGCATTTTTTAGTTTTCTGCTCAGTCGACGGGTTGCCCTATTGTCGTTCTCATTCTTATTGGACAGGTTTTGGATAAACTCCTTGTCTTCATTCTGAAGAGCAAAAGAACGTAGATGGATATTGTAAATGCGAATTAGCGTATCCTGTTTTTTGATGTCCACATAGCATATTCGATTGATGCCGTAATCATTGTCACGGATTGTTCCGGAATCATAGATGGGAAATCTGGACAATACAGCCATGCCATAGGCTTCATAGTCATTTTTGGAACTAGGCTCAAAGAAGAAATAGTCGTAACCTAGTTTGTCCTTGAACTCCTCCGAAAATACATGTTTTCCTTTTATTTTACTGATATATTCCTGAAAGCAGATGACATCCGGTGAGATGCTATCTATGATACGCACGACGTCAGCCTTAAAGCTTTTTTTTTCATCATCGACCTTTTTGAACAAATGTGCATTGAAGGTCATGATGCGGAGCGTCCTTGTCTCGGGAGGTACTGGCGGATTTTCTTTGCGGATGTTCCAATGTTTGGTTAGAAATGGCCAGCCGATTAATATTGCGAACAGCGAATAAAGCGCAATTTTTCGTTTGCGAAGCAGCCAGTAACAGATAAAACCAATATTAACGAGCAGAATGGGGAGATAACCTAACCCCAGAAATGCGATGGGCCAAAAGGATTTCGGATTGATGAAAGTCGCTGAATAACTCATGAGCAAAGCAATGATCGCAAGCATATTCGCCAGAAACATTGTTTTGCTTATAAATCCCAGTTTTCTTCTTAAAAAAGTCCTTCTATCCATCAACCTTGTCGCCACTATTGCTTGCTCGAAAGAGCGTTTCTTTTTCATGGTGTGTCAGACTTTCGTAACCAGATACTGAGATCTTATCCAAGATGGCATCAATTTCATCCTGATTGGGTAAGTCATAACGATGTTTCCGATTTGTCGGTATATTATTGCCTACAACAACTTTCATTTTTGCAGGTCTTTTTTGTTTTTTCTGAAAAAGTGTAGACCAGTCCATTCCTGATCTGAGGGCATAGGTAAAAGCCATACCAAATAATACGACCGCAAAATATGAGATCGCTGCAGGTCTATTGCCAAGGGTGAAAAATAAAAACTCCAGTGCAAAATAGACAATGGCTACTATTTTTAATTTAACCGTACCAAAAAGCAACAGCCGTAATTCGTAGTTTGGCACCAAGGTTACAATTGCCGCAAGAACAGCCGCCAACGGATGGGCTCCGCCCATTAAATGCAAGCTTGTGGGGGGCGGTATCAACGTACCAAAGCCAACATATAAGGAGCTGCTGAGGAGCCATGAAGCGATATAAACAAAGAAAAACTGTCTCTTGTTTAAGAAGGTGAAGAATATTTGGCCAACCCAATATAGCCAAAGACTGTCAAAAATCAAGTTTAAAAGCTGTACATAGACAAAGTTGGATGAAATCAGTGACCAAGGTTGTGCTAAGAAGATCGAAAAATTGCTGGGTAAACTCAAATGCTGTACAATCGGCTGTAAAAAGCTTTGTGAGACAAGTTTCAGCTCAAAAAGAAGGTCCAGAAAATAGATGAGGACAAATAAACAAACCTGTATACTGATCACAACCGGAATCGGTGAACCGGTCTTATACGTTTGTCTCCAAAAATCTTTTAAACCAATGTTATTCATTACACACGCTATTAATAGATTCCCTTTCTAACCTTCCAGAATTTGAGCAGCAAATAACCGAACAATGCCCCGCCGACATGAGCCAAGTGGGCTACTGAATCTCCCGGTCTGGACAAGCTCATATAGATTTCGATCAAGATAAAGCCTCCGATCATATATTTCGCTTTAACTGGTACAGGAATAAACAAAAATTGAAGCGGTATGTTTGGAAAAAGGTATGCAAAAGCCAATAGAACACCATAAATTGCTCCGGAGGCACCTAACATACGGGTGGTATATATCTCTTTCATTAAGTTTTGACTGGCAAAATCCAAGTTTGATATATCCAGCCCCTGATGCAGAGGGAAAAAACTTCCAGTAGCATTAAAGACTTCAACCCCCTGAACGCCCATTTGCAATAACCAAGCACCAATACCGGAAATAAGATAAAAATTCAAAAAACGTTTGGGGCCAAGGACATGCTCGATCATAGGACCAAACATTACAAGCGAAAACATATTGAAAAAAATATGCGCGATGCTTACTTGATCATGCATAAACATATGGGTAATTACCTGCCAAATTTTAAAATTTGGTGAATCCGGATAGAAAACCGGAAGATAATTATACGCAATAGGCACGAACTGTGATCCAAGGTAAAATACAATATTTACGATCAGTAAATTCTTGATAACGGGTGTCAATTGTTGAAACATATAGTTTTATCTTCTAGTTTTTACCAAATTTTTCTGCCAATTCCTGTAAGGTAAATGTTACGATCACGGGGTTGCCATAGATGGAAATATTCGGTGATTGGCAGGCAAAGAGCTTGTCAACCAGCTCGGCCATGGCCGTATTATCAAGCTGTGTGCCCGGTTTGATCGCTGCATTGCGGGCAAGACTTTTCGCCAGATTCTCCCTTTTTGACAGCTTGTACTCGGATTGATTATTCTTATAATCTTCCAATATCTTTTCAATCATTTTTATCTCATCAAAACCTGTCCCCAAGTCTGCTGGAATTCCGTCAATAATATAGGAATTTTTTCCAAATTCACGAATCTGAAATCCTAACCCATTGATGTCGTCCAATAAATCTTTCATCAATTCATTATCCGAAGGATTGAGATCTATTGTTTGCGGGAATAGACTTTGCTGGCTTAGGCCCTTATGCTGATCGAGTTGTGCCAGAAACTGCTCAAATAAAATGCGTTCGTGCGCAGCCTGTTGGTCAATAAGGATAAAGCCTGAATGAATCTGTGAAACAATATACTTGTTGTGCAGCTGAAAAAACAATTTGGAGGAAGTTTTATCTTCCACCTGAATAGCCTGTGGGCGGTCCGTCTCCTGTTCTGAATTCGTATGCAGGGGGAGCTGTACAGACTCTTCCTTTTCCACGATTTCATATAATGAATCCCAATTGCTTGGTATTCCCCCGGTTTTTTTGGCAAAGCCTTCGGCATAGCTATCCGATCTGGAATAGGAAGATGTGGATTTGTCCGTATCAAAAGGGTTGAAGTCAGGATTGAAGGTGACTGTCGGAATAATAATCTCATCCAATGATTTCTTTGTGATCAGATTGGAGAAGCTGGTCTCCTGTTCGAAATCCAAAGAAGGCATGATATTATATCGTCCCAATGATCTTTTCACTGCTGAACGGATGATGGCGTAAATTGCTTTATCATCCTCGTATTTGATTTCAGTCTTTGTTGGATGTACATTGATATCAATACGGGCAGGATCTATATCAATAAACAACACATAAAACGGGAAGGTCTCCGCCTGCATGATATCCTCGTACGCATTCATCACCGCATGGTGCAGGTAAGGGTCGCGAACAAAGCGTTTATTGACAAAGAAAAACTGTTCACCACGCGTTTTCTTCGCAAATTCAGGTTTACCGACAAAGCCTTCTACCTTGATAATGGAAGTATCCTCTTCTACAGGGACAAGGCGCTGGTTGTAATTGTTCCCGAAGATATGGACAATCCGTTGTTTCAGTGTTTCGGCAGGTAAATGATAGATTTCATTCCCATCACTATGCAGTGAAAGGAAAATCTGTGGATTGGACAAAGCGATACGTTGAAATTCGTCAATGATATGACGCATTTCAACGGAGTTGCTCTTTAAGAAGTTCCTGCGGGCAGGAATGTTGTAAAAGAGATTTTTAACTAAAATATTTGTTCCAGCAGCGACAGCTTCTGGATATTGGTTGATAACTTTTGATCCTTCTATTTCGACTACAGTACCAAGTTCATCTTCGATACGGCGTGTTTTTAGTTCGACTTGTGCGATCGCGGCAATGGAGGCCATTGCTTCTCCACGGAAGCCCATGGTACGGATGGCAAATAAATCTTCTGCTTTGCGGATCTTTGAGGTCGCATGGCGTTCAAAGCAAAGACGGGCATCCGTTACACTCATTCCACAGCCATTGTCAATGACCTGGATCAACGACTTGCCTGCATCTTTAACAATAAGTTTGATTTTGTCAGCTCCAGCATCAATGGCATTCTCAATCAATTCTTTTATGGCAGACGCTGGCCGCTGCACCACTTCTCCCGCCGCAATCTGATTGGCAACATTATCTGGAAGTAATTGAATAATATCCGACATATAATACAAAGTTACGAAAAACCTTTATGAAATCTGCTGCTTAGCTCGTGTACCAAATTCAGTCAAAGAAAGGCCCGATCAGGTGTTATTTAAAATCTGCGCTAGGAGGTCATCCTGAAGCAGAGCATAGGCCGGACCGGATAAATGCATAAGAGCAAAAAAATACACAGCCTCAATAATGAATGCCTATTGCATCTCTAATTTTAAGAAACGTGCGGTTTCGCTTTTCTTGTTTTTAATTAAATTTTCCGGGGTTCCCTCAAATAATACCTGACCGCCCTCTTTTCCGCCTTCAGGACCGATATCAATCACCCAGTCAGCCGACTTCACAACATCCAGGTTGTGTTCGATAATCAACACGGTATTTCCCCGGTCTACCAATCGGTTGATTACGCCCATAAGCACGTTAACGTCCTCAAAATGAAGTCCTGTGGTGGGCTCGTCAAGAATGTAAAATGTATTTCCTGTATCTTTCTTGGAGAGTTCAGTAGCAAGTTTCACCCGTTGAGCCTCTCCGCCGGACAAGGTTGTAGACGATTGACCTAAGGTAATATAACCTAAACCTACATCTTGTAATGTTTTGATTTTTCTGTAAATACTCGGTACGTTTTCAAAAAAATCGACCGCATCATTGATGCTCATGTCCAGTACATCTGAAATAGATTTACCCTTGTAGCGTACTTCCAAAGTTTCTCGGTTATAACGCTTTCCGTGGCATGTTTCACAAGGAACCTGTACATCGGGCAGGAAGTTCATTTCAATTACTTTTAAGCCTGCACCCTGACAGGTTTCACAACGTCCACCTTTGACATTGAACGAAAAACGACCTGGTTTATAGCCCCTGATTTTTGCTTCGGGGAGCTGTACGAACAAGGTTCGTATATCGGAGAATACACCCGTATACGTCGAAGGGTTGGAACGTGGTGTACGGCCTATAGGACTTTGATCAATTTCAATAACTTTATCAATATGTTCCAGGCCTTCAATCTTTTTGAATGGAAGCGGGGTTGCTTTGGCCCGGAAAAAATGTTTATTCAGGATCGGGTAGAGCGTACCAGTGATTAAGCTGGATTTACCAGACCCCGAAACACCCGATACAACAATCAATTTGCCAAGCGGAAACGCTACGGTCAAGTTCTTGAGATTATGCCCTGTAGCGCCATGAAGCGTCAGTGTTTTGTGATTGCCTTCACGACGTTTTTCGGGAATTTTAACTTCTTTTTTCCCATTGAGATAAGCCGCGGTCAATGAGTCTGATTTTAAAATCTCCTTGGGCTGGCCCTCCGCAACAACAGTGCCGCCATGGACGCCGGCAGCAGGGCCCATGTCAATCACATAGTCGGCATGAAGGATCATGTCCTTATCATGCTCAACCACTAAAACCGAATTGCCAATATCACGCAAGTTTTTAAGCGCGTTGATAAGACGTTCATTGTCCCGCTGGTGTAGTCCGATACTTGGTTCATCCAAAATATAAAGCACATTGACCAGCTGTGAGCCGATCTGGGTCGCTAAACGGATCCGTTGTGCTTCGCCGCCTGATAATGTTTTGGCCGTACGATCCAGCGTCAGATAGTTTAAGCCTACATCCAATAGAAAGCCCAGACGAGCCCTTATTTCTTTAAGTATTTCGGTCGCAATGACCAGCTGGCGTTCGTCCAGTTTGCTTTCCACCTGATCGAACCATTCTTTTAATGCAGAAATATCGAGGGTTGATAATTCATGGATATTCTTGTCTGCGATCTTAAAGTGTAGCGATTCTCTCTTTAACCGCGCTCCTTCACAGGTTGGGCAGGTAACTTTGGTTCTGAAATCATCCAACGAAGGGGCTTCATCCGAAGACTTTCCTGAAAATTCTTCCAGCATTTTGAAGATCCCCTCAAATTCCACACGATATTCACGGGCGCCGTAGCTTCCGTAGGATACGGTGACGATGATCGGTTCTTCTTTATTGCCAAACAAAAGCTGGTCGATCTGCTCATCATTAAGTTTCTCTAAGGGAGTTGTGACGGCAAAATCCAATTTTTTGGCTACGGCTTTAAGCACTTCAAACGTCCAGTTCTCCCGGGTGGGCCCCAACGGCGCCAGGCCTCCTTTTTGGATGCTGAGCTTCTTGTCGGGAATGACCGCATTTTTATCAATTTCAAAAATATAGCCCAACCCGTCACATGTCGGACAGGCACCATAGGGCGAGTTAAAAGAGAATGTGTTTGGCTGCGGTTCATCATAAGAGATACCGGATTCAGCATCCATCAGGTAACGGCTATAAAATTGCTCCTGATTGTCTTTTGTAGACACTTTGATAATGCCTTTTGCCGTTTTCATGGCTTGCATCACCGAGGTTTGCAGGCGCTTCTTATCTTCACGTTCTATTTTCAGACGGTCAACGACAATTTCAATATCGTGAATCTTATAGCGGTCTACCTGCATTTTGGGGACCAAATCCAATATTTCGCCATCCACACGTACCTTGACATAGCCCTGCTTGCGAATTTGTTCAAAAAGCTCACGGTAATGACCTTTACGTCCCTTCACGACAGGAGCGAGGATATTGAGTGCTTGGCCTTCAAACTCATCCAAAATACGTTCGATCACCTGATCGTCAGACATACGCTCCATCTTTTTGCCAGTGACATAGGAGAATGCTTCCCCGGCACGGGCAAACAAAAGGCGCATAAAATCGTATACTTCTGTAATTGTTCCGACAGTAGACCTGGGATTTTTGCTCGTTGTTTTTTGTTCAATGGAAATCACAGGACTCAAACCCGATATCTTATCGACATCGGGACGTTCCATACCGCCCAGAAACTGCCGGCTATAGGCACTAAAAGTTTCCATGTACCGACGTTGGCCCTCCGCATAGATGGTATCAAAAGCCAAGGAAGATTTACCACTACCGCTTAAGCCGGTGATAACGACCAATTCATTTCTCGGAAAGGAAACATCTATATTTTTTAGATTGTGCGCACGCGCTCCAAATACTTGAACTTCATTCTGTTCGCCCAGATCTGGGCTTCTTTTTACTGCCATGAAAACTCCTTAAAACCCGTGTAAAAGGGATAAAATGCAAAACATGCAAAATTACAGATTTTAAAGGAATTATGCGAGCATATCTGACTTTTGGAATAAAATGTGATATAGATGTGATTTGGATATCCTGCGACAACCCGAGGCATCTAAGAAAGTTACGAAGGTAATTGTTATCTTGTGGCCGGCTAAGGTGGCTATAACAACTTGTAAGCCGTAAGTTTGTACAGGAACAAAAAAATAAAAATAAAACAAGGAGATACTTCGGTAAGTCGAAAATTTGCCGGATTAAATTATTTGTTACTTATTCTTTGTTCTACAATATCAATACAATAACAATGCGAAAATACGACGTCAGCAAACAGGAAAAGCAATCCATCGAAGATATCGTCCAATTTTGGAAGAAGGAAAATTTATTGGATGAACAAAAGGCCAATGAACTGATGGATAGCCTCGACGTCAAAAGTTTCGATTGGGGACAATTGGCCCGTTACGCCTTTTGGATTGCACTGGCCTCCCTGGTATTTGCTGTTTTTTCGTTGTTTACAGATGCTTCTTTTCTTGCTTTCGTCGATACCCTTTACGAAGCCCCCAATATTTTATTCTGCTTCTTTTTTGCGGCGGTTGCTGTCCTTTTTTACACGCTCGGCTTTCGCTACAAAAAACGTTATCCCTACAAGAACCTGTCCACGGAGACCATGATGCTGATCGGCGTGTTCGGAACGGCAGCCTGCATTGGTTTTATGGGGAAGGTATTGGATAAGGATACCATGCATTATTCGCTCTTGTTTTTATTGTCCGTCGCGATCTACGGAATTCTCGCCGTAAAGCTCGATAGCAAGCTGATCTGGACGTTTATGTTATTGGCACTCGGAGTTTGGTTTGCTACTGAGACAGCTTACCATAGCAACTGGGGTTTTAAATTCTGGGGAATGAATTATCCCCTACGTTTTACGATTTTCGGCGCTATAATCACGGCGGCAGCTGTTTGGTTACAGCCACGGTTTGAACGTTTGTGGATATTTCAACCAGTTAGTTATATCATTGGGTTGATTTACCTCATGGTTTCTTTGTGGACACTGTCTATTTTTGGCAACTATTCGGATTTTTATGAATGGACTACCGTACGCCAGTATCACATGTTTTATTGGGGTATGCTGTCCACTGCTGTATCGGCATTTCTTGTGATTTATGGATTAAAGGCAAAAGACAATGTCACCCGTGAGGTGGGCTTTGTCTTTTTGGTGTTGAATATCTACACCCGCTATGTGGAATATCTGTGGGATAATATCAATAGAGCCGTGTTTTTCTTGATCCTTGCAGTTTCTTTCTGGTTTGTCGGCCGTTGGGCAGAGAAACTATGGAACAGACGAAAGGAAGAGTTCAGAGGGTAATACTATTGAATGCATCGACGGAGCGCATCGAACAACTAAAATGCGCTATGCAGTGCAGGGGGGATCGTCTTTGAGGCAACCTGCGCATCAAAAATGAATGGTAAATCCTACGCCCCGATTCGAACTGATGCGGAGATTGGGATCATGGCTCAGGTATTTTCGTATACGGGTGATAAAAACGTCCATGCTTCTGCCCGTAAAGAAATCAGCGCTCCCCCATACCTTTTCAAGGATATCTTCCCGTGTCACGAGCTGACCATTGTGTTGACAAAGAAATAAAAGTAATTGGGCTTCGCGCTCAGTGAGCCGATATTGCTCCATAGCATGACTTAGCAACAGTTGATCGGGAAAAAATAGGTATGAACCAATTGGAAATGAACCCGCGGACACATTTTTTTGATTGCGTTTTAGTATATTCTGTATACGAAGTAACAATTCTTCGGGATCACAGGGTTTGGTAATATAATCGTCGGCACCGATTTTTAAACCGGTCAACTTATCGATCTTCTGCTCTTTGGCCGTTAAAAAGATAAAAGGAAGTGACGGAAAAAGTGTATTGATTTGTTTTGCCAGTGTAAAGCCACTCACCTGGGGAAGCATCACATCCAGAATAATTAAATCATACCTCACAAGCTGCTGAAAGTCTGCTTTGAGTTCATTTGGCTGTGAAATCCATTCCACCTGAAAGTCTGAAAGCTCCAGATATTGTCTGAGCATAAATCCAAAATCCGGATCATCTTCTACCAACAATAGTTTATTCTTCATTTCTTTGTTTCATCTAACGGATATCTGGTCCTTATTCCCTGATCCATTATAAAGTTAATAATACGATCTTTATTCAAGTGCTGCTTTGCGGCACTTCGTGTGGTAACCTCTGCCGCCGCTTGGCAATATTGGACAACGAACTGATAAATTAGCGGGGCAATTGCACCACAAAAGTTGTACCTTGCTGCAATTTACTCATCACGCTAATCTCTCCCGCATATTTTTTGACGATATTCCTAACCAAAAATAGTCCAATCCCTAATCCCTTTGTATCATGAATATTGTCTTTCTGGATACGGTAAAACTTTTCGAAAATATAGGGTAACTCGCTTTCTTCCATGCCTTGTCCGTTGTCTTTGACCTGAATGGATAGATAGTTCTTTTGTTCCTCAAACCGGATATTTAGTTGTGTGGCACCATATTTAACCGCATTATTCATCAAGTTTGAAAATAATGTCGCTGTATCTATTGGGTTAAGGCAAATTGGCAAGTTGGGACTTGGTTCCACAATGAGTTTGACAGTTGGATTACACAGCTGAAAATCACTAAAAATTGCCTGGAGTTCTTTCGCTGTTGTTGGGGCTAAACTCGTCGCGGTTTGATGTTCATTCAGCGGATCCAGTGTCTGTTCCAAGCGGCTTACCTGGCGTTCAATTACCGCTATGATATGATCATCCGGAGATTTTCGGAGTGTTTTGGCCGCAATTTTAAGAGTAGCGATAGGCGTTTTTAGCTCGTGCGAGATATTGTCCACTACATTGTGCAATACAGCGATCTGTTTATCCTGTTTCCTGAGGTTGTTAATTGTCCGGTAAAATAACCAGATACAAGCCGCTAGGATCAATATGGTGCTTAACAGCAGTGAGGTTAGCTCCTTAAATAGAATCCAGTTGAGATTGACCACCTCAAAAGAAGTCTTGCGCGGAACAGAAAAAACATATAGAATCTCTTTGCTTTGGATACTATCCTGAATCTTGTTCGTTTCAGTTTTTTCCGTAAGCCATTTACTGCTGGATAATTCTGTAGGGTTGTGAAAAGTGCCCTTTGTGGTATAAACAGTGATGGGCCCACGAACCAGTGGGGTTGTTGCATTTTTATAATAAATGCCTAATATTTCCTGCCTGAGGATGACATACATGCCCAGTGGCCGGAATATGCTGTCAACATATTTTGTTAACGCTGGGGATGTTTTCTGCGCGTGTGTTTTATATAAATTCTTTAGACCATCTGCTGTGATCTCCTTTTTAACCAGTTTAATGTAATAGTCACGGGCGATATCCTTGCTTAATAGGTTGTTGTCAAAAATAGAATCGGAGTCTTCTAGTTTGTCCAGGTTCTTTTTGACATCAGCGAATACTTCACGTTGTTTGAGTCGGTAGGTATTGTACAATTGATAACCTTGTATGCCAATGAGGATGGCAAAAAATAGGATGAAAAGGATAATGTAATTTTTAGGTTTCAATTCCATATACAAATATAACCTCTCCTAGCGAAGATCATAAACCTTAACGCAGCATTAACTCTTCATTAACCATGTTTAGCTGTATTAATGGACAATTTTGGAACATTAGATACCGAAATATGAAATGCTTATTATTTTTGCTTGCAGCACCATTGTTTGTGACGGCACAGACGAAACAGGTCGGAGGACAGATCCGGGATGGTAATAATGAGGTGCTGGCTGATGCATCCATTGTTTTGTTGGACAGTACCTATCAACAGATCAGCGAAACGAAAACAGATCGTGCCGGGAAATTTGAAGTGTCATTGCTGCAGCATAGCAAATACTATCTGAAAGCCTCGCATTTAAACTTCGGATTCCTTGAAATATTTTTTTACAGCGACACCATAAAAAGTCCCCTGATGTTGACACTCTTGCCAAAGGCGAAAGAACTTGCCGAAGTGAATGTGGTGGGTCGGCAACCGCGATTGATCCGTAAATTGGACCGCCTGGAATTTAATGTTCAAAATAGTAATCTCTCCGCACTCAACACCTGGGATATTCTCAAACGGACTCCCCTGGTAATGGCCAGCGGTTCGGACCTCATGGTGCGGGGAAGTAAAAAGATCATGCTGCTTATTAATGACCGTAAGGTAATGCTGAGTGGTGATGAACTGAAAACTTATTTGGAAAACACAGCCGGTAATGATGTACAATCCATTGAGGTGATTACCAATCCACCGGCAAAATATGAAGCGGAGGGAAGCACGGTCATTAACATCAAGCTGTCCAAATCTACATTATATGGTTATCGGGGTACCCTGTTGGCCCTGGCCGAAAGGAGTACGACCTGGAAACAGTTGTTTGGACTCACACAGTATTATAGAAACGAAAAGTTCAATCTACGGGGGACATACAATTTTGGGCGCGGTACCTATGCCCGTTATGAAACAAACTATGTGTATTATCCCAAGGAACAGACCTCTTGGGAAGGCACAATGGACCGTTTCGATACCAATAATAGCCAAAATAGCTATGTGCTTTCGATGGACTATACGCCAGACTCGACATGGTCCGTCAATGCAGGCTTAAACGGTTACTATGGACCGAAATCCTATGGTATTTATGAAGTGCCTACGGTGATCTATAACAAAGACCGGGTGCAGGAGTCCAGTTATTTTACAACAAACGATCACGAACGTTCCAACAAGACCAATAACCTCTATTTACAGGTGACGAAGAAACTTAGCCCCAAATGGAGCATCAATTGGTCTTCTTACTTTACGTCAAGCCATGCCAGCAATGATCAAGATGTATTGACGGCATTGGATTTTAAAGGCGAACAGCCGTCGAGCACACGTTTTATCAGCGATAATGATAGCAAAAATCGTCTTTTTTCCTCGCAGCTGGACGTTACGGGAAAGATAAAGGGGCTGGAAGTAGAATTTGGGGGAAAATTTAGTGCCGTTAAGACCACAAGCGACCTGCTGTTTTCAGATGATGAATCCGGTACACTACAGCACCGACCGGACAAGAGCAGTCTGTTTGATTATAAAGAACGCAATGTGGCTTTGTACACATCGTTTAGCTATGGGTGGAAGAAATGGAGCTGGAAAGCAGGATTAAGAGGGGAGTATACCGATTTGGAAGGTATTGTCTCAGAGCCTAAGGATATCAACAAGAAGGATTATTTTGTGCTATTCCCTACGTTCTATATGCAATATGCATTGGCAGACCAACAGCAATTTGGGTTTTCCTACGGTAAGCGCATCAGCCGTCCCACTTACTCATGGCTCAATCCGGCGAAATCTTATTATAACCTGTTCTCCTATTTTCAGGGCGACCCGCGTTTAAGGGCTACCATTGTACATAACCTCAACCTCACCTGGACAAAGAATAGCTGGAATGTAGATCTATTTTACCGGTTTGAGAAATGGCCTAATATGGAAATCGCCTTGCAGGATAATGTCAATCATCAGCTGATCTTTCAATATACCAATATTAAGAAAGGGCAGGGAGCGGGGATAGATCTGGGCAAGAGTGTTCAGCTGACCTCCCGCTGGGGATTAAATCTTCAGCTGGAAGGAATGTACAATGAGAATTATTTTATGGGATCTGATGCCGTGCTTCACAAGAATGACGTTTACATCGGCAATGGGAATATAAGTTCAAGCTATGTGCTGGACAAAAATGCCGGCTGGAATGTAGAACTCGGAAACAGCTTTACTTCGCCGACTATTCAGGGGCCATTTCGGATTACAGGCTATTCCAGTACTTACTTGACGACTAACCGTAAATTTTTTAATAAGAAGCTGGAAGTGAATCTGGCGTTTATGGATATTTTCAGAACTGAAAAAATGAGAATCTCGTCAAAGTATGCCGATCAGGACAATTATTTTGACGATTACCAAGATACAAGAAAGGTCAATGTAACGCTGCGGTATCACTTCGGAAACCAAAAAATCAAGAGCAGTAATCAGCCGACCAAGACTGAAGAGCAAAAAAGACTTTAGCCCACAAAAAATGCCTACGCTTAAACCCATAGATGGAATTAAAATCTGTAGATTTAAGCGTAGGCATTATAAAAGTATTAGTTTATTTTTAGCGAATAAGTGATATTGATACCACCTGCTGCAAGCATGTCATGTACCGAACAATATTTTTTCACGGCCAATTCAGCGGCTTTTGCGGCTTTCACTTCATCAATATCCCCCTTTAGGAAAAAGTTGATGTGGATATCGGTGAATATCTGCGGGATTTCTTCGCGACGTTTTCCTTCTACTTCCACTTGGATATCGTCAATTTGCTGGCGTTGTTTGACCAATATACTGTGTAGATCAAAAACGCTACAAGAACCCAATGCCATCAAGACTAATTCCATGGGGCGGACACCTTTGCCTTCGCCGCCGATGGCTTCAGAACCATCGATATTCACTTTGACAGTAGATAATTCACTGCTGGCTTCGAAATGCACAGCTTGATTGACACGGTTTAATTTGACTTTCATAAGAATAATTATTTACGCGTATTGTATTTGTTTTTGCATCTCTATTGCCATAAGTACTGGTTTTCATTGTGTTGTCTTCTTATACAGATTTGTCTGACCCAGCTTTTGAAGCGAATGAATGTTAAACAAACATAAAACTTTTTGAAGTCGATGAATGACTTCGTATAACAAAAATACGCATTGTTTTACAAAAAAAGGTCATCTGAATGTTCAATTCAAATGACCTTTTTTAGATCCTTTTGGCTAATTTATAGCACTAAGGTAAGGCAACACCGCCATACTGGCTGACATTTACTTTTCCTAATTTAGTGCTATATTTCGCATTGATGGCATCAACAAAAACATTAGCCATAATGGCATAACCCATAGGCGTTAAGTGGACCCCATCCAAAGAGAAGATATTACCGGTGATATATTTATTGCTGATGGCTATACCATTAATCTGATAACCCGATTTTACTTTGTTCAAGAAACTGTAGATATCCGCCACAGCAAGCTTTTTACTGTCTGCAACCTGTTTGATTGTTGTGTTTAGCGCAACAATACGATCTTGGACCATTTTTGCCTCAGATTCATCCAGGACAAAATTGTCACCAACAGGATTTTGTATAAATAAACCATAAGGGTACGGATTTACAATACCTGTTGCTGGGTCTTTGAGGTCTTGTCGGCCCAATAAACCTGCCGATGAAAACGGTAAGATAAACATATCTTTATCCGTTGCTGCCCTTGTAACTGTCTTTGTTTTGATATAAATATCGCTAAAAGGATCTTTCCCCTGTTCCTTTAAGGCAGCGTTCACCCCCGCCAGTAACGCTTGACGTGTTACTGTCGTGAAATAAGGCACTGCCGTCACGTCCGGAATGGTAGCGACAACCCCTTTCTGTTCTTTGCTTGTCAATTTGGTTATGAATTCGGTATAAAGCCCTGCAAATGTTTGCTCGGAAATCAGGGTATTTGTGGCGTCGGTCGTCACAGCACCATTTGTGGCATAGCCCAGCACGTCGTTATTTCCTAATGAGAAGGAAAAGAACGTATGGTCTTTGGTCGTTGCAAAATCTACATACTTTTTGGTTCCCGTTTCATTGTCCGGTAGCAAACGCTCAAAATAGGGATTTAATGCACCCATACCCTGAACAAATGCTAGATCCAATCGCATGCCCGGGACACCTAGATTATTAATGGGGCCGGTGTATTTGATGTAAAGTGGTTTTTTGTCTTCGGTCTGACCACGGATGGCAAGATGGTCAGTTACGGTGCCTAATTCAGGTTGACCATTGACCAGTGCTTTTAAATATAAAAAACCGCTGCCATTATAGTTTTCCGCAGGAAAATAAGGCTGTAGAAACTCTCCTCCGCCTACTTTTTTCATCTCTTGCGCGAGCATATTTGGGAAAGATTGTTCCTGCCCCTTCAGACTAAGGCCACTGTTGGCGTAACCAGCAGTCAGGGAGTTACCGACAGCAATATATTTGCTGAAATCCACATTTTCAGGATTTCCACCTTTGGTATCTAGGTCGATAGATGGCTTACAGGACGCAGCCAATGCCAGCGCCACAAAACCAATATAAAGCTTAATATTTTTTTGAAATCTTTTCATAATATATTACCATTTATAGGTGAATGAAATTGAAGGGGCGTGAATGTTTGTCTTGTAAGCGCCCTCGATTTGTGTGACCGGGCTTGTGACAGTGCGCTCTTTCAATTTTTGTAAAACATAAGCTGCGTGAAGACTGAATTTGTCGTTGATGGCGTAAGACAAGCCCAGCGCACCCATGAGCCGGTCGTTGTCCGGAGTCTCTGCATAAACATAGTCTTTGCCAACCGGTGTTTTTACATAACCCACCCCGGCACGTACAGCCAACTTTTCGTTTGCTTTATAATTCACCCCAACTTTCCCTGAAAATGCATTTTTATAATTTTTTATCTGTTCAGTATCCTGCAGCAGCGGGGTATTGTCTGCATAATCAAAGACCAGTTTTTTATAAATGTTGTATTGAATAAAAGTTCCGTCGGCAACAATATCTACCTTGTCACTCACCGGAACGGAGAGGCCGAGGTTAAGTGATGCCGGTAAAGGAAGTTCTGCGCTGAATTTGGTATCGGAAAACGAGGCTGCAACAGCATCAGGCACCGTAAAATCGGCATCACCCTTTTTCAGCTTTGTAACGACTTTTGAACGGTAAGATAAAGAGATCGCGACGTTGTTGTCAAAGTTGTAATGCGCGCCGACGTTGTAACCTATACCCGTACCCGTACCCGTTAATTTGGCATGTGCAGAGGATCCGTCAGGTAAAAACAGAGGTAGCGACCGTGCAAGATCGACCATGCCAATGTTGTAAACAAAACCAGCACCTACGCTGAAGTTATCCGTAAGTTTATAACTGATGGTAGGCTGGATATAAATCGCGCGCAATTTTAGGTGGTTGAGCTCGTATTTTCCAGGCCAACTGTCTCCCCAGTCCACTGCTCCGCCGTAAGGTGTATATACACCAAGACCAGCCTTCCAACGGGCGTTGTCTGGCCCAAATGTAGCAAAAACAGAAAAAGGAGGAGTCACTTGCGAGCGCGTGTTATACACTTGATTGCTTCCTGATTCTTTGAAGGCTGATCGATACATTACTGCGGATATGCCTGCAGAAACTGCATTGTGGTCCATTTTTGCCAGACCTCCCGGATTGTAGAATATACTTGTTTCGTCTGTGAAAAGCGCAGATCCGGCACCAGCCATGCCTAATGCCCGTACGCCCTGTGTATTCACTTGAGACCCTTGTGCAAAGAGCAGTGATGGTGATGCACAAAGTATTGAGAATAATAATTTCTTCATACTAGTGTTTATTGTTGGTTAACGTTCCTCTTTAAAATACAATGCTAACATAGTAAATGTTTGGCTAATATTAATAAATGTTGTGTAATATTTTTTTTGCTCGTACCTTTAAGTGCAAGGAAACTAAAATTAAACAATCATATTTTATGGCTACAATCACTTTTAAGGGCAATCCAGTGAATACTAAAGGCAACTTACCACAAGTTGGTGAGCAGGCGCCTGATTTTAAATTAACTGCAGGCGATCTTTCCGATAAATCTTTAGCAGACTTTAAGGGAAAAAAAATTGTGTTAAATATTTTTCCAAGTGTGGACACCGGGACCTGTGCGGCTTCTGTACGTGCATTTAATAAAGAAGCATCGCAATTGGACAATACGGTTGTACTATGTATCTCGAAAGATCTACCCTTTGCACAGGGGCGTTTTTGTGCCGCTGAGGGCTTGAACAATGTGGTGACATTATCCGAATATAAAGATTCGAATTTCTCTGATGCCTATCAATTGGCAATTGCTGATGGACCTTTAGCAGGTCTATTGAGCCGTGTCGTGATTACCTTGGACGAGAATGGAAAAGTATTGTATGAAGAACAGGTAGCGGAAATCGCTGACGAACCGAACTATGCGGCTGCCATTGCTTCATTGAACTAAATAGGAGAATATTGGAGATGAGGAATGAGTCTCATATCTTGATACCAAAAACCAAATAAGCAAAAAAAGCGTGCTTCAGCACGCTTTTTTTGCTTATTTGGTTTTCTCTAAAGCCTGTAAGATATCATTGATAATATCTTCCTGATCCTCCAAGCCAACAGATAAACGGATGCTGCCCGGTTGTATGCCCAGGTTTAAACGCTCGTCTTCTGATAATTTGGAATGCGTCGTAGACGCTGGGTGCGTAGCGATTGATCGCGAGTCGCCTAAGTTGGATGTATATAATATCATTTCCAGCTGGTCAACAAAAGCTTTCGCACGCTCAAAACCACCTTTGACAACCAGGGTAACTATGCCGCCACCGGCTTTCATCTGCTTTTTGGCAAGTTCATATTGTGGATGGCTTGGCAAGAAAGGATATTTTACATCTTCAATCTCGGGATGATTTTCCAATGCTTGCGCCAGTGCAAGTGCATTTGAGCAATGACGGTCCATGCGGATACCCAAGGTATCCAAACTTTTGGAAATAATCCATGCATTAAATGGTGACAATGCTGGGCCGGTGTGACGGATAAAAAACATCAATTTATCGATCAATTCCTGTTTCCCAACCACGATACCCCCTAAAACACGACCCTGTCCGTCCATATATTTGGTGGCCGAATGGATCACCAAATCAAAACCATATTGAATCGGTTTTTGAAGATATGGTGTCGCAAAACAGTTGTCGATCGAAAGAATGATATTCGGATATTTTTCTTTGAATTTGCCCAACCATTCCAAATCTACTAATTCAAGTCCTGGATTAGATGGCGATTCCAGAAATATAATCTTCGTATTAGGCTGTATGGCCTTCTCCCACTCCTCCGGATTAGCCGCATCTACGTAAGTTGTGGTAACACCCCAACGTGGAAAAAGCTCTGTAAACAACTGATGGGTAGATCCGAATATTGCTCGCGAAGAAACGATATGGTCGCCACTTTCAATAATTGCAGCAAAGGAAGCAAATACTGCAGCCATACCCGATGCAAAGGATAAACCTGCTTCAGCACCTTCCATAATACAGACCTTGTTGATAAATTCGGAAGTATTGGGGTTGGCATAGCGGGAATAAATCATTGCATCTTCTTCTCCAGCAAAGACCGCCCGACCTTGTTCAGCGCTGTCGAAGATAAAACTTGATGTGAGGTATAAAGGAGTCGAATGTTCGCGAAGTGCTGAACGATCGACCTGTTCACGTATGATTTTAGATTGATCTTTTTTCATGATGTGTAAAGTTACGAGATGAAATTTTTAAATTCGTATAATTCGCAATGAAATGCCCTATTTTATGAAAAAAATATATTTGTTTTATTTCCTTGGAATCTTCCTTTTTGTTTCCTGTTCAAAAGATGAAGAAATGAATTTAGGCCAAGGGATTAAGGAAATTCCGATTTATTATTTGGAGTTACCTATAATTCCTACCCCTACAGTAAACGAAATAAAGTTGAGTTATAAGGGGCGACAACTGACCAGCATTATTGGTGGGTTTGCATTTATGCCTAGCGCTGGTGTACCCAGAACAGTTTTTACAGATAATGTTTATTGGGATGTTGTTGTAAAAGGAAATCGAGTGACGCTAGAAAAGAAGAGTTTTGATAAGGCGATCACCTTTTCAAATAGACAAGAACTGCGCTATCAGGGAAATAAAATCGTTGAACGAAAAATTTTCGAAAATACCAATACGCCCATAATCCACAAGTATGGATATAATGATGATTTATTGAAAGAAGAGCAAATGTTTAGGGACAGTCAGTTCTTATCCAGCAGAACATTTTATTATAATACAGCAGGAAATCTTGATAGTTTGGTTGTAAGTCATGGTTTTTATACACATAAGTCTGTTGAGATATTTAGTGACTATGATCAAAAGCCGAATAGAATAAAAGGGCTCATGGTGTTGGAAGAACTTTTACCAAGAGCCCTTTCTCAAAATAATTACCTAAAAAAGTCGGTCATATCTATTGCTGAATCTGGCGAGCGGGTGCTAAGACAAGAACAGACATGGGAACCACAGCTTTTTTAATAATCTCGCATCGTGTTTCACTGGGGAAGACTACCCAAAAAGTAAAATCAGTTGTAGATTGGATCGTTAAAGAAGAAATTATAAGCGGTATGGGTAACATTAACGGAAAAAGGGATGATCATTAGACATCCCTTTTCTCACTTTTCAATGGATAAAATCTTATTTTTTTACAAATTGCATCACGACAATATCGCCTGAGATAAATGTCAATTCATTATCTCTGACATCGAAGTTTGTCGTAGATTTTAAGCCATTCATAAATTCATTGTAAGCCGCATTTTCACAGTGCATCATCGTAGAGATCAATTTATCCCCGATTTTAATGGAATTGCCTTTCTCACTTTCATAAGTGCCACCGATGCCGTTGCATCCGTTGTTACCTTCTACTTTGTGGTCTTTGGTTGTGAATGTCAATGAGGGAACTTTGTCTTTGAAGAGGTCTTTGAGTCCTTTTCCTGCTGTTTCGGGTGTCGTAAGTGACTTAAGCTCCCAAGTTCCCTCCAGCGATGCATTATCGACCACGCTTGGTTTTTGAACCGTGGTCGCGGTGTCGCTGGTTCCTGTCACTTCAGATTTTTTTCCTGTTGTGTTGCATGCAACAGTTGAAAACGCCAATGCAACTGTTAAAATCATTAAATTTACTTTCATAATTATTTTTAATACTATATAAACATTCCTTTTATGCCCCAGATCGTGTAATTATCATGCCAATCTTGCCCAAATGACATGCAGCCACCTGCTGTAATACAGCTAACTTCTTTATCCTCTATAAATAACAGATCGGTATTTTTTGTTTTCACCTCAACGCTGAAATAAGTTCAGTTTGATGGATCATACTAAAAAAAAAAGCACAACGATAATACTGTGAGATATTATTTTACTCTTTTAAGGAAATGTTTTATATCAATCGATTGATATGATTCAATAAGGGCAATTTTTTGCCCAGCATGCTTTTGGGCTGTTTTTTCGCCCGCTTTGAGTACGCAAATGTTACACGGATAATTTTATGAAACTTCTTATATTAGGACTTTACAACCTAATTTTCGAGTACTTATAATAAAGAATATGTTCACAATCTTATTATCCTCCATCTTACTTTCCGGCGGTCATGTCGCAAAACCGGATACCTTAAAGCCTTATGGGGCTTTACCGACCGAACGTCAATTAAAATGGCAGGAGATGGAAACCTACTGCTTGATCCATTATACCCCGACAACTTTTCAAAATAAAGAATGGGGCTATGGTGATGCACAGCCGGCTTTATTTAATCCTTCGGCATTTAATGCAAATCAGATTGCCAAAGCTGCAGCAGATGGTGGTTTTAAAGGTTTGATCAGCGTCGCAAAACACCATGACGGATTTTGTTTATGGCCCACAAAAACGACCTCCTATAGTATTGCCTCCTCACCATGGAAAAATGGGAAGGGCGATATGGTCAGAGATTTTATGGAAGCGACACATCGCAATGGGATGAAATTCGGCGTGTACCTGTCCGCTTGGGACCGTCATGATGAACATTATGGTACACCGGCTTATGCAGATGCCTACAGGCAGCAGCTGACCGAATTGATGAGCAATTACGGTCCTTTGTTTACTTCTTGGCATGACGGTGCAAATGGCGGCGATGGCTACTACGGTGGACATGAAGGAAAACGGATCATTGACCGCACAACGTATTATGAATGGCATGAAAAGACTTGGCCAATTGTGCGCAAGCTTCAGCCCAATGCGGTGATATTCTCCGATATCGGTCCTGATATGCGTTGGGTAGGTAATGAACATGGCTTTGCCGCCGAAACTTCGTGGGCGACGTTTACTCCCATAGGACTCAATGGAAAGGTCGCGGTACCCGGTGCGACCGAATCGCATAATGCGGAATCGGGTGACCGGAATGGAAAATATTGGATCCCTGCAGAATGTGATGTGCCCCAACGGCCGGGCTGGTTCTACCATCAAGAGCAGAATAGTCGTGTGAAGACACCTGATCAGCTGTTTGAAATTTACCTTAAATCCGTTGGTCGAGGGGCCTGCATGAATCTTGGACTTGCGCCAATGCCTTCAGGTACACTTCATGAAAATGACGTGAAATCCCTACAGGCTTTTGGTAAAAAGATCAAAGAAACTTTCCGTACAAATCTGGCAAAAGGTGCAACCATTACAGCTTCAAATACGCGTAATGGTGAGTCCAAAACATATGCGACATCGTTGATTACCGATAATGACCGCTATAGCTATTGGGCAACAGACGATGCGAAAACATCGGCTACACTTGAAATCAAACTAAAGTCTGCTGCGACATTTGATCTTATTCAATTGCGTGAAAACATCAAATTGGGGCAACGGATCGACAGTGTTGTTATCGAGCAGTGGGCTGATAATACCTGGAAACCATTGGGCAGAGCGACCAGTATCGGTGCGAACCGCCTGATAAAACTTGAGCAGCCAACCACAGCGACACGCCTACGCTTACATATTTATGCTCCGGTAGCAATTACCTTGAGCGATTTCGGACTATTTAAGGAATATAATGAACCATTCGCTTTTGATACAAAAGAGCTTAAAAAACAAATGGACTTTAAATTGCAGGTAGGGACGGCGACCGATAAGGCCTATATTACCGACGGCAACCCAAATACCTTTGCAACTGTAGGGAATCAAGGTGTCCTGATCATTGAAACGAATGATGCTACCTCGGGTATCGGTTTCCTTCCACGTCAGGATAAAAAGAATGGCGGTATTCCGACAAAGTATGTCATATCTACCAGTACGGATGGCAAAAAGTGGACAAGCCTTAAGGAAGGCGAATTCTCCAATATCAAAGCAAATCCAATTTTGCAACAGGTATTTTTTGAAACAAACAACAATACCAAGTTTATCAAATTTGAACCAAAGCAATTTATTGAAGGTAATGAGCTGACAATTGCGGAGCTTGAACTATATGCGAAATAGAATTTTAATGCTTCTCGTGGTCTGCGTCTCGCAGACCACGCTTTTGTTTGCACAGCAAAATCCACTCGGTCTTTGGTATAATAAACCGGCCAAAATATGGGAAGAGACCCTGCCCCTGGGCAATGGGTTGATCGGGATGATGCCTGATGGTAATCCAGCGAAGGAAAAAATTGTACTGAATGAGATCAGTATGTGGTCCGGGAGTCCAGAGGATCCCAATAACTACGACGCATATAAAAATGTTAGTGCCATACAGGCTCTATTGAAAGAAGGTAAAAATGACGAAGCCGAAAAATTGGTTAATGAAACCTTTGTTACCAATGGGAAAGGTTCAGGCTTGGGAAATGGCGCTAATGTTCCTTATGGTTGTTATCAGTTATTCGGAGATCTACTTTTGCAATATCAACTGCCATCTTCTTCTATTGAAGACTATACAAGATCATTGGATCTGGCCACGGCGACAGCACAGACTACTTTTCGTATCGGAAAGACAAAAATTCAACGTACCTACTACACCTCCTTTGACAAGAATGTCGGTGTGATTCAATTGAATCAGAACAGCAATTCAAGACAGACGGTCGGTATTTCTTTCCAGCGGAAGGAAAATATAGACCGTTACACCCTGTTGGACGATGGAATTTTGGTTGAAGGGTCGCTGCCGGATGGAAAAGGGGACAAAAACCTCAAATTTTCCGGTCTGCTGAAAGTGCAGGGTAAAAATCTGAAGGTCAGTAAAAGAGATCAGGCCCTGGAAGTTTCTGCGGAGGGTAATCTCTCTATTTATTTCACGGCAAGTACCTCTTATTATGGGCAAGATCCAAACGTTACCGTGCGGACGACTCTTGCTGCCTTGCAGTTATCCAATGTGGATAAAATGTACAGTAATCATGTGAATGCGTACCAAAAGATTTTTAACAGGGTTGAACTTAACCTCTTTGGGAATAAATCAAATATGCGTGTTCCGACCAATGAACGAATCGCAAATTTTTATAAAGATCCAACGCAGGATCCGGATTTGGCGGCCATTTATTATCAGTATGGCCGTTATTTGAATATTTCGAGTTCGGCACCGAAAATTTCAAACGCCCTTCCGCCAAATTTGCAAGGGTTATGGGCTCATCAGATCCAGACGCCCTGGAATGGTGATTATCATCTGAATATCAATGCGCAGATGAATCACTGGGGTGTGGAGGTGAACAATCTCAGTGAATACCATCAGCCTTTTATTGAGTTGATCAAGCGGATAGCGAAAACAGGTGAGCAAACGGCGAAAGCTTATTATAATGCCCCCGGATGGGTCGTGTATATGATGACCAATGTTTGGGGCTATTCTGCTCCGGGCGAACAGGCTTCCTGGGGAGCTAGTACAGCCTCAGGCTGGTTATGCAACCACCTCTGGGAGCACTATCTTTTTACCGGCGACCAAAGATATCTGAAAGAGATCTACCCGATACTCAAAGGGGCAGCACAATTTTATGACCATACCTTGGTCCAGGATCCAAAAACAGGTTGGTGGGTGACTTCACCATCCGTGTCACCGGAAAATGCGTTTCGGTTGCCCAACGGAAAGGTAGCTGCGGTAGTGATGGGACCGACGATCGACAATCAGATTGTACGCGAACTGTATCAGGCAGTGATTCAGGCAGATTCTATTCTATCGATCAAAGATAGCTTTGCCGCCAGTTTGAAGGAAAAATTAAAAGAGATTCCCCCGCCAGTAGTGGTCGGTCAATCTGGGCGTGTGATGGAATGGCTCGAAGACTATCTGGAGATTGAGCCCAAACACCGTCATGTGTCGCATCTCTATGGCCTGTATCCTGCGGCATTTATTTCTCCTCAAACGACCCCGGCCTGGGCTGAAGCTGCACGCAAGACGCTGGCGGTAAGGGGAGATGAAGGGACAGGGTGGTCCAGAGCCTGGAAAATCTTGTTCTGGGCAAGATTACAAGATGGCGATCATGCCCTGGAAATTCTTCGTCAGTTGCTCAAACCTGCTTTTGCCAATGAAACAACATATCAGGGTGTCGGAGCGGGAACCTATCCTAACTTATTCTGTGCCCACCCGCCATTTCAGATTGATGGCAATTTTGGTGGTGCTGCCGGTATCGCAGAGATGCTGATGCAAAGCCACAATGGCTACATTCACCTGCTACCAGCCCTGCCTAAAGCCTGGTCTAAGGGACAGATCAAAGGACTGAAGGCCAGAGGAAATTACACGGTTGATATGAGCTGGGAAAATGGAAAAATTATCGCGCTTAGAATAAAAGGAAAAAAAGGAAATGTTCGCATATTTGAAAATGGAGTCTATAAGGACTATCAGGTTCGTTAACTATCTTTGTTTTCTACTTATTGTTCCGGGAGCAGCTGCTTGTTCCCGGAACGCAAACAAGCCAAAAAAGAAGCGCTGTTGAAACCATTCGCTTATAAAATCACTGCACATATAAAGGCCGCCAAAGGAAGGCCGGTGGCTGTTGATCAATCCACAGTCCTTCAAAATTTTGTCGCTCACTGGCGAAGTCCCCACTTTATAGCAGTTCATTGGTCAGGTCTAGGAGTTTTTTGGATAAAAATTAACAATTATTGTCTTAAAAAATGGTATATTTGAATTAACTGTTTAATATTTGTTATTTCAATAGACGATGAAAGTTGTTCAATTTACGGTTCCGGTGGTTTATCAAGGATCTATTTGTGTGCAGGAAGATATCTTGCCCTCCTTCTATAGTAATTACCATCGGCATAAAGAAATCCAATTGACCTATATCTTAAAAGGGCGGGGGACCTTTATGATCGGCAACTTTACACACAGTTTTGAAGAGGATGAAATCTATATCGTTGATGCAGATGAGCCGCATATGTTTAAAACCGGAGAGGATGTCAAGGATGGTATTCATGCCATACATATTTTCTTCGATTATGAACATTTTAAATCTTTTCTGGATTTCCCTGAATTTGATGATGTCAAATATTTTTTGGAACATATCAATGTCAGTAAGAAATTGGATGCTGAACATGCTGTCGCATTAAAAGATAAATTTGTCCAGATCAATACAAGTGCCGGAATAGACCGCTTGTTATCCTTTGTCAAGCTGATTAATTTTTTGAGCAAAAAGGTCGATCAATGGACCTCGTTATATACAGGTATCCCCCAAAGGAAATTTTCTGATGCCGAAGGTTTGCGGATCAATGAAATATTTCAATACACCTTTCAGCATTTTGGCGATAAAATCTCCCTTGAAGATATTGCCGCAGTCGCGCACATGACACCACATGCATTCTGTAAGTACTTTAAAAAACATACCCGAAAGACTTACGTCACTTTTCTGAATGAGATCCGGATTGAACGAGCCTGTAAGATGCTGATTGACGAATCATCTGAAAGCGTTTCCAATATTGCATTTAAAACAGGCTTCAACAACGTGGTCAATTTTAACAGGGTGTTTAAAAAGATTACAAAACTTTCACCTAGTGAGTATGTTCATGAGCATCGTATGCGCGATTAGGCGCCGTGGCTGTTAAATCTGAATGTATTTTAAGTGGAATGGGCAGAAAATTGCTGGTGAAACTCTGGGCAGTGGACAATATCGGAGAAGCACTCGGCAATAAAATTTAAAAATTAAGGGAGTGAAAACGCTAATTTTGAAGTCTAACGATTGTTACTCCGATGAATAAAAAATTAATTTTTATCCTGCTTGCGTTATTAGGCTATCTGATCCCGGCAACAGCCCAATCTCAAAATTTCAAGATTGACACCTTACAATATCAAGGAACAGCAAACAATATCGTGAACCTGGTTATTTTGGGCGACGGCTACACAAAAGATCAGCTAGAGGATTACGCGGCAGATTCCAAACAGTTCACAAACTATTTCTTCTCAATAGAGCCTTTTAAACAATACAGCAGTTTCTTTAATGTGTTTGCTATTCGGACGATATCCGAGGAATCCGGCGCCACCCATGACTGTAAAGCGAGTGACTGCGTACAGGGAGATACCGATCTCGGTAAATTTCCAAAACGCTATAATAAATTCACCAGAGATCATGCGGTACCGATTACGCATCCCAAAACAATTTTCGGCAGCAGCTTTGACAACGGCGGATTGCACCGTCTCGTGGTACCTCAAAAGAATGACCGTATTGAAGAAGTATTAAAAACACATATCCCAAACTTTACACAGGTGGTCATATTGGTCAACTCGCCATTTTATGGCGGATCGGGCGGAAAGTGGGCAACTTCAACGGTCAATTTCAAAAGTAATGATATTGCAGTCCATGAGATCGGACACTCCTTCGCCCAGCTGGCTGATGAGTATTGGGCAGGCAACCAATACGCCATCGAATCTGTCAATCGTTCCCAAACGGCTGATGTAAATGCTGTTCCCTGGAAATATTGGCTTGGAAAAGACGGCGTAGGTATCTATTCTTATGGCGGGAAAGGAGCTCCGTCAACTTGGTTCAGACCGCATGAATACTGCAAAATGCAATACCTTGTGGCCCCGTTTTGTCCCGTTTGTCAAGAACAGTTCGTGGCTTCAATCAAGCGAAAATCGAGTCCCTTTATTGCTGTAAAACCAATATTAAATAATGTGCTGACCTTAGACAGTGTGCAGAAATTTACTTTGCGCTTAGCTAAACCTTCACCAAATACATTTAAGCTGATATGGTCTCTAAATAATGAAGCCATTGCCCAAAATATAGATTCGATCTACCTGGATCCCGGAATGCTGCATAGCGGCGCAAATGAGCTGAAAGTAATTATTCAGGATACGACAGATCTGCTTCGGAACCCGAGCTATCTAAACTATAAAGATTCTATTGTATGGAAACTTAATCAGCTTCAATCCAATGCACTTGCCAAACCCATCAATCGCTGGACAGATACATTGGAAACCTGTTTTGGGGGCGATCAGGTACTTACAGTCAAAAAGCCCATCGCAGGACTTGAATATTGCTGGTATGAGACAGCGACCGGTACACCTATCGGGACCGGAACAAATGTCTTCATCCGAAATCTTTCGCAATCAAAAAAATATCATGTTGTCGCACATTGGAAAGACAAAGCCTCACAACCATCGGAAATCCTACTGAAAACACTGGCCAAAGTAGAAAGACCCAAGGACGTCCGTATCAGGATTGACAAAAAGAAAAATAAGGTGCAGTTGACTGTACAGGAAAAACCGGATACACGTTATAACTATATCTGGTTGAATGCAGATGGTAGCCCGATTTACGAATGGGATGCGTTCAATGGAGAATATGTGCGCCCAACGGGTGCAAATAATAAACTTGTTCTCGATCGCTCCGCGACTGTCCGAAAAGTTTTTGTCCAAAAAGTAGATAAGGTGACGACCTGCAAGAGTGATCGAACGGAAGTAATTTTTTAGTTACAATGATGATGACTAATGATTTATAAGTTAATTTTAATCTGCCGGTTAGTTAACTTATAAATCATTCATATTATGAAAACGAAAACCCAGTCTACATGGGGAATTTTTTCGTGCCTATTCATCGTGATTCTAGCCGTAACATCCTCCTGTAAGAAAAATGCAAAACTTCCTCCTGAAGAAAGCAATGAAAAAACACACGCAGTAACATTCAAAATCAAAGATTTTGAAACGATTGTAAGCCCCTTGAAAGCGCATTCGCTCAGGTCCAAAAGTGCGTCGGCCACCGGAAGTGTCACAGAAAATCAACTCCTCTACCATTGGAATTTTGATAATGGTAACGCTGACCCAACTATAGCGCTTGAGGATGCAGCTGCCATCGATTACAATAATGGTAAAACCGACTATAGCTATGTCGCCGGTTGGCCAACGTCCGGAAAAGGCATTAGCTTCAAAGGAGCCAGGGAGATTCTGATCAAGATACCGGCGTCGGGAATTGCTACTTTGGCAAATCTGACTTTTGATGCCAATAGTTCGGGCACTGGGCCCCGAGCTTTAGTGTTGAGCTATTCGACCAATCAAGGCGTTACATTTACCAACTTAGCCGATACCATTCATTACCCGTCAGATCTTGCTATTTCAGGTAAGCTAGCAGTGGAGCAATCGCTCCATTCGGTTACGCTAACTGCAGCTAAGGAATGCTGGTTAAAATTAACGCTATTTGCGGGAAATAGAAACGGCGGAAGTAACTACAACGAAAGTACGGGGACTTTTAAAATGGACAATGTCAAAATTATGGGAACGACCGATCAATCTGTTTTGCCTGATAAATTGTACTACCACATCTTTGACGCCAATACCAAACTGCTGGTGAAGACGGGGACACTCAATGCAAAAGAAAAGTTTAATGTCGCTTTGTCCAAAGGAACTTATTACCTGAGCCTGCTATCCAAAAATTCAGGTACACCGCTAATGATTCCGGCTTCGGTGACAGACCTGAGGAGTCTTTCGGTTTCAAATACTTTCAGTGAGCAGTCAGCTGTAGTATTTGCGGTACGGGATACTTTTGACGTGACGGAATCCCTTGAAAGGGTATTGACTATGGGCCGGATCTATAGTGAAGTTAAATTTGAATGTACGGATACCGAGGGTTTGGATCTTGTTGACAGTATTCAAATTAAACAACAGCATAATGCTTTCCTATATTATCCTTTCACAACGGTGGTGGATGAAAAATCAGATAATACCACGTTGAGCGTCATACCTAATTTTACTAATAATTCAAAAACCTTTGTATTTAATCAGTTCATGGGCGATGTCCCGGAAAATAAGATGGTTAAGTACGAGCTGCGTATTTTCAGAAAGGGGGAACTTGCGCGTACATTTGCGCTGAGCAGTGAGATTCGGAATAACGTACAGCTTCTATTCAAAGGAAAACTGCTCGATGGAATAAGTGAAAATCCGGGTTTTCAGGTGATTAAAAATGAAAAGTGGCGTGATAATGTCGTGGTAGAATACTGACCTTAAAAAATCAAACCAATAGGCCAATTTGAATAGATATAAAAAATAGGTGTGTCCGATCTTTTTGGATACACCTATTTTTTTGTTGTTTCCCAATGTTGTCTCTTATCAAAATTCAACTCTCGGGATTTTGCTGTTTGCCTTTTGGACCGCTTTTTTCTGTCAGTGGGCAAATTAAATTTATAGCAATTTTTTTAGCAAGGTATTCCAGCCCGCTAAATCATTTAAGATCCGTTCAAGATCAGCGATTGCTACGCGTTCCTGTTCCATGGTATCGCGGTGGCGGATCGTAACGGTATTGTCTTCCAAAGAATCGTAATCAACAGTAATACAGATCGGTGTTCCGATTGCATCCTGGCGGCGGTAGCGTTTTCCGATTGCATCTTTTTCGTCGTATTGAACATTGTAATCCAATTTCAACGTATTTAAGATCTCGCGTGCTTTCTCTGGCAAACCATCTTTTTTGGTCAATGGTAAGATTGCCGCTTTCACTGGTGCCAATGCTGGCGGGAATTTCAATACCACACGAGAATCTTGTTTTTCTGCTGTAGAAAGATCCTCTGTTACCAATGAATTACATAAAACCGTTAAAAATAGACGATCCAATCCGATGGAAGTTTCGATAACATAAGGAATGTAATTTTGATTGATCTCTGGATCAAAATATTGCATTTTCTTTTTGGAATATTCCTGATGCTGTTTCAGGTCAAAATCTGTACGGGAGTGAATACCCTCCACTTCTTTAAATCCAAAAGGGAAGTTAAACTCGATATCCACAGCGGCATTGGCATAATGTGCCAATTTATCGTGGTCATGGTAACGGTAGTTAGCAGGATCAAATCCTAACGCTAAATGCCATTTTAGACGTGTCTCTTTCCATTTGTTGTACCATTCCAATTCGGTGCCTGGACGGCAGAAGAATTGCATCTCCATTTGTTCAAACTCACGCATACGCATGATAAACTGGCGCGCGATGACTTCATTACGGAAAGCTTTTCCGATCTGGGCAATACCAAAAGGAATTTTCATACGACCCGTCTTCTGAACATTCAGGAAGTTAACAAAAATACCTTGCGCAGTTTCCGGACGAAGATAAACCTGATCTGCTCCATCTGCCATGGCACCCATTTGTGTGGCAAACATCAAATTGAATTGACGCACTTCAGTCCAATTCTTGGTGCCTGAAACCGGACAAACGATATTGTGTTCTTCAATGATTGATTTTAATCCCGCAAGATCATCAGCGTTTAATGCAGTATTCAACGCTTCCAAAAGCCCTGCTGCTTCTGCCGTTTTTCCATCTGCTTCATAACGTGCAATCTTATCTTCGATCAATTGGTCGGCACGGTAACGCTTTTTTGAATCTTTATTATCGATCATAGGGTCATTGAACCCATCCACGTGACCGGATGCTTTCCAGGTTGTCGGGTGCATGAAAATTGCGGCATCGATACCGACAATATTTTCGTGCAATTGAACCATAGATTTCCACCAATAAGTCTTTAGGTTGTTTTTAAGTTCAGAACCTAATTGACCGTAATCGTAGACGGCACTTAATCCGTCATATATTTCGCTCGATTGGAATACAAAACCGTATTCCTTCGCGTGTGATACTACACTTTTGAAAAAATCGTCTGTCTGTTTGCTCATAAGTGGCAAATATAGATATTAGTATTTAGATTTTAGATATAAGATTCTAGATATGAGATATTAGATCCAGATTGCGATCCAGATGAAGGTGACGTCATAAAATGGCATTCGAACCCCGACATCAACATAGCCCACTAAATGTTCAAATCACGTATCTGTTGGGATGCATTCTTGTTGTCCACTTTTTTGATGATGTGCTGAATGATACCCTGCTCATCAATCACAAAGGTCGTCCGTGCCGTACCCATATATTTTTTTCCGTACATGTTTTTTTCTACCCATACGCCATATGCCTCAACAAGGCTTTTGTCTTCATCTACAAGAAGTTGAAATGGTAACTCGTGTTTTGTGATAAACTTTTTATGAGAAGTCTCATTATCCACACTTACACCAATAATTTCAAAGCCCTCTTTTTTCAACGATTGATAGTTGTCCCTAAAATTGCAAGCCTCCGTTGTACATCCTGGCGTATTGTCTTTGGGGTAAAAGTAGAGAATTACTTTTTTACCTCTGAAATCCGAGAGATGGACCGTTTCACCATTTTGATTTTTTGCACTGAAATCCGGTGCTTGTTGTCCTATTTCTAGTGTTGCCATATATATAATCTATTTAGTCCATTAAGATACGATATTATCCGATAAAAATCCTTCATGGGCGCTATACTTGATCACAAAAAGATCAGGGAATAAAAGCCCATGGCGGAGGCAGCTCCCCGCAGGAATTAAACTATCTGCTGAATGAGGCTTCGTATGTTTTTAAATTTCCTTTATTGTCTTTCACTTCCAGTTTGAAGCTGTGGATGCCACTGCCGAGATTAGATTCGAAGTCATGCCACAGATGTCTTGTTTTGGGATCATATTTCATTAAAGCCCACTTTCCGTCGATATAGGCATCGAAGGTATCTATGCCCGAGAGATTATCGCTGATGGTAAAATCTATGGAGCGTTGACTGGATACATTCTTGCCGTCGGTCAGGTTCCGCGCAGTGATAGTAGGTGCAATCGTATCCACGGCAACATAGAACCCGCCAAATTCACGCACATTGGCGACAACCCAGCCATTTTCATATTTACCACCTTGCGCTCCGCCGTCCGTGGAGACGATCAGTGCCTTACTGTATAAACTTTCCGGTAAGCTATAGTCCGGCTTGATCATGAGTTTGTAATAGCCAAATACCGGTGTATAGCCATTGTGGATGTAATGCGTTGCCGAATAACCCTTAGCTGGTTTGCTCCCTTGGGAATAATTAAAATAAAGATCATTGTAAAGAATGTTTTTGCCCATATAGACGCGTGCATTTTCAGCCTCATATTTGTTTTCATCGGCATAATGAAACATTTTTAGCCCTTCAGCCGGCTTACGGCTGATCGCTAAAGACGGGTTGTTCTGTACTTTAAAATTGAGTTCGCTTTTATTGCCCTGCACATCCTTGACGACATATTTTATGTCATGGACTTCATTGTCCTTCAACTCGATCATACCCAAGTTGTCCAGGTGTTTATAGATCGTAATAGGATTATTGGGATCTTTGAAGCTTTTCTGTACGCGGACGCCCGATTTCTTGAGGTAGGGGTAGTCGACATAAGATTGAATCGCCCGGGTCTGGTCAAACGGGATGGCTTCGAATAGTACGGTACTGATATTTTTGTTGTCAAGAAATAATTCGATCGAATAAACGCCGTACGTAAAAGAAATACCGCGGCGTCTGTCTACGGTGTTGATGCCTAGTCCAAAGTTGCCATTGACCGGAATAGGGGAGCTAGATGCTAAACTATAATTGCCGTCACCAACTGATCGGATGGTCTGATGCCTACGTGGCGTATTCTCGTCAAAAATTTCGCGGCCGAGATCATAAACAGTTATACCACGGATCAATGGTTTGACACCATCGGGAAACAACAGTCCAAATAATTGTGGATTTAGAGGCAGTTGCGCTTTGGTATCCCGGATTTCAAAATGTAGGTGCGGTCCTGCTGAACCGCCTGTGTTTCCGGAATTGGCGATAAATTCACCTTTTTTGACGGGGACTTGGTCTGGTTTTAGAAATACATCGACATCAAAGCGTTTTTGTTTGTACTGCTCATCTTTTATAATGTTGGCAAGATCTGAATTAAAGCTTTCCAGATGCATATATACCGAAGTATACCCATTTGGATGATCAATATAAACATAGTTGCCACCACCGCCAATTTGTACCCGTACGCGTGAAACAAAACCTTCTGCCGCTGCATGGACGGGGATATTGATGCGTTGTTGCGTTCGGTAATCATCTCCACCATGGAAGTGTGTTGCACGTAACTCTCCAAATGATCCCGATGCCTGTGGAGCAATATTCATCGGACGTACGAAATAATTTTGCGGGTAGTTGCGACTTTTGATAATATCCTGTGCCTGGACAATGTTAGCGCACAAAGTCAATACACCTAATAAATATGCCGTTTTTTTTATCATGTCTACTTCCTCTATTTGATTTTGCAGCTAAACATTTTTTGTTGTCCGATATATCCTTCCAATAGATCCCCTATTGCCACAGGGCCAACACCAACAGGTGTGCCTGTATAAATCAAGTCACCTTTGCGGAGCGTGATAAACTTTGATGTATAAACAATCAGCTCTTCATAGGAAAAAATCATGTTCTTGGTGTTGCCCTGTTGCACCGTTTGTCCATTTTGTTGCAGAGAGAAATCAATCGCATACACATCCGCTAGATCTTCCTTTGGGATCATGTTGCTAATTACAGCGGAGTGGTCAAAGGCTTTTGCCAATTCCCAAGGAAGGCTTTTTGCTTTAAGTTCCTGCTGTACATCTCTTGCGGTGAAGTCGATTCCAAGACCAATGGCATCGTAATAAGTTGACGCAAATTTTGGCGTGACATGTTTACCTTCTTTACAAACGCGGAGCACCACCTCAGTTTCGAACTGGATGTTTTTGGAAAATTCGGGGTAATAGAAATCTTTGTTGTCCTTTAAGACCGCGGTGTCGGGTTTTAAAAATATGATGGGATTTTCAGGGACTGGATTATTGAGCTCTTTCGCGTGGTCGATGTAATTTCGGCCGATGGCAATTATTTTCATTTTGTAAGTCTTTTAAGGCGATGAAGCTTTCAGATTTTTTGCGCTATATTATGATGGTAATTATTCATCGTCTACTTTTTAGTCATTGATGAATTTATCATACTCATGCCGAATAAATCATTAAGATTTCATGCGTGTCTATTTTCTGAATGATATCGGAACATTTCTCAAGAGAACAACGAATTTATGGGCATAATATGCTCGCTCGGTTTCTTGAAAAAACAAACTTAGCAAATGTCCTAAGCTTATCCAAAAATGATCGACAACAACTGAGGATATCAGGCTTATAAGCTTATTTATTAATATAGGTTTTACTTAGGGTTTGTTTAGGTTTTAGTTAGGTTTAGTTTAGGTATTTTCTAACTAAAACCTAAATTAAATCTAAGCTAATATTAACTTAAATCTAGACTAATAAAAACTATAATACGAATTATTTGTTAAGCTGAAAACAGAGAAATGACAATTAAACCAAGAACTTAACAAATGGCAATATTAGAGGACGGCCCCAACGGTGGTTTTCGGGGCAAAGTAGGATCGGTATATGGATATAATCTCAAAGGACAATGGATTATTCGAGGTGCAAGGAGGAAAAGTAATAAACCTCCGACTGAAGGACAGCGATTACATCGCCAAAAACTAAAATTGGTAGGTGAGTTTTGTAGGGAAAATAAGCCTGTCTTCGATTTTGGTTATCGGTTAAAAAAAGACAAAGAATCTAGATATGGAGCATTTCAACTTGCTCAAAAACATGTTTTCAACGAGGTCGTGGCATTTGATGCTGATAATAATCCGGTTGTGAATTTTGAAAACCTAAAGGTATTTGCAGGAGAACTACTATCTCCAAAGCATGCAAAGGTAAGTTTGAATAATGGTCTTATAGATTTGGAATGGACGCCAAACTCTGCTTATAATGATGAAATCTATAAGTTGAATCTGGCATTCGTTAGCTTAAGAGATTTGAGTTCACTAAAGTTGGCAATTGCAAATGCAGCCGATGGGCATTGTTCAATGGAGGTGCCAATTGAGCTGAATTTGAACGCAGAGTATCATGTGTATATCGGTTTTTGGAATACATTTTACAATGAAATATCTGATTCCACTTATTGCGGGTTGCTTCGATAGGATTTTTCAGCCGACTTGTGTATCTTTAACACTATGAATAAACTACAAGCGGTATTGTTTGACTTGGACGGTACTTTAATTGATTCGGAATATTTCTATTTTAAAAACTGGGCGCCAATCCTAAAACAAGAATTTGATCTGGAGATCACTTATGACGATTGGATTCGTGATTTTGCGGGACATACCTTGGCGCATAACGTAAAACGTCTGGTCGAAGACTATGGATACGATACGACAGAGGAACACATGTGGAAAAGGACGCGTGCTGCTTATGCAGATTCCAATATGAGCGATATTGAGTTAATGCCTTTTGCGAGGGATATTTTAGTTTATCTAAAAGAGAATAACATCCGGATAGGTTTGGTGACCTCGAGTTACCGTAGTACGGTGGATACTGTTTTGGGAAAACATGAACTGCTGGATTACTTTGAGTTTTTTGTGACAAGAGAATGTGTGGAGTTCCCGAAGCCCAATCCGGAACCTTATCGTTTGGCGTTGACGAAATTGGGCTTAACAGGATACTCCTGTGTTGCGATCGAAGATACCATAACTGGAAGTAGATCTGCTTTAGATGCTGGTTTACAGCTTATTGCTGTAACCAAACAGGAGGTGGAACGTGCTAGACTAACAGATGTTGATAACATTGTGGAAAACTTAGAGGGGGTAAAACGGCTTTTATCGGTCTGGATTAAAGGGTAAACATATAATTTAATCGTTTTAGCATTTGTAATTTTATTCGGATATATGTAATATTACCGAATTGTAAAGGGAACTCAGATTATGAACCGTAGAACCGCAATAAAGCAATTTTTCATTATCGCAGGCGGACTGACAATTTTGTCATCCTGTCTAAATGATGGTGGGGCATCGATTGTGTTGAATAAGCTGAAATTATCAGCAGAGGATGAACAATTTTTAGGAGATCTTGTGGATGTGCTTATCCCAAAATCGGATACTCCGGGCGGGAAGGAGCTAAACCTGCACCTGTTTGTGGTCAAGATGGTGGATGACTGTGAGTCGCCAGAAAATCAGGAGAAATTTGTCTCTGGTTTTAATAAACTAAGAAAGCAACTTAATCTGGCCAATGCTAAGGAAACGGAAAATACCTTGGCCAACCTGACCGATAAGACGGATGAAAAGACTTTTTTTGAGATCTTTAAATCACGTGCGATCCAAGGTTATATGAATTCAGAATATGTGATGAAGAATAAGGTGATTTATAAGCTTATTCCGGGACCGTACAACGGTGCGGTCAAAATTAATGGATAAATCCAACATGGCGAATCTAAATATTGACAGTGAAAAAAATAGAACCTATGACGCGATAGTGATCGGTTCGGGAATTAGTGGTGGCTGGTCCGCAAAGGAATTGTGTGAGAAAGGACTCAAGACCCTGGTATTGGAACGTGGGCGTGATGTGCAACATATTAAGGATTATCCAACGACAAATATGATGCCCTGGGAGTTTGAACATCGCAATGAGATGCCTTATAAAGTGAAAGAGGAGAACCCTATTGTCAGCAAGTGTTATGCTTTTCATGAAGATGCCGCACATTTCTTTGTAAAAGATAAAGAGCATCCCTATATACAGGAAAAACCTTTCGACTGGATCAGAGGCTATCAGGTGGGTGGTAAATCCTTGTTGTGGGCAAGGCAGACCCAACGCTGGTCTGACTTTGACTTTGAAGGGCCAGCACGGGATGGTTTCGCGGTAGATTGGCCTATTCGTTATGCAGATTTAGCGCCTTGGTATGCTTATGTGGAAAAATTTGCCGGTATCGCCGGCGATCATGATGGACTTCCGGAATTGCCTGATGGTGAATTCCTGCCAGGATATCCGTTGAATATCGTTGAGAAATATTTTAAGGAAAAGGTACAAAAGAAGTTTCCAGAACGGAAGGTGATTTCCGCACGTTGTGCGCACCTTTCCAAACCCAACCAGATTCATATCGAACAAGGTCGTGTGCAATGTCAAAATCGGGTGCTCTGCCAGAGAGGATGTCCTTTTGGGGGATATTTTAGTTCCAATGCAACCACGATTCCATGGGCGGCGAAGACTGGAAATATGACCCTTCGTCCACATTCGGTGGTTCACTCTATCCTATACGATGAGCAAAAAGGAAAAGCGGTAGGCGTTCGGGTAATCGATACCAATACGAAAGAAGAGATTGATTTCTATGCAAAATTGATTTTTGTCAATGCAGCTGCGATCAATACCAATCTGATCTTATTGAATTCCAAATCCAACCGTTTTCCAAATGGCTTAGGTAACGATAGTGGGGTACTGGGAAAATATGTTGCTTTCCATAATTATAGTGCGCGTATCTATGCGGAATACGAGGGACTATTGGATTATACCGCAGAAGGCAGAAACCCTGCTGGAGGTGGATACATCCCTCGTTTTCGTAACCTGCATAAACAGGAGACAGACTTCTTACGGGGCTATGCAGCAGGTTTCGGTGCATCCCGCAGCAAAGAGTCTGATCGCTCAGGCCTGGGCTTGGGACTTAAAGAGAATCTGTTAAATCCGAAGCTTGGGATCTGGCAGGTAGGTTCGCACATGATGGGCGAGACCATACCAAAAGAGTCGGGTATGGTGTCCCTGGATGGCAGTAAAACAGATGATTGGGGCATCCCTTTGTTAAAGATTGCGGTGGATTATGATGAGAACGACGAAAAAATGAAAAAAGATTACATCGCCGTCATGACGGAGATGTTTACCGATGCAGGTTTCACGAATATTCGCCCAGATACACATTGGCAGGCTCCAGGGCTCGATATCCATGAGATGGGTGGTGCACGTATGGGACATGATCCGAAAACATCCGTCTTGAACAAATGGAATCAGATGCATGCGGTGAAAAATGTATTTGTGACAGATGGTGCCTGCATGACTTCGACATCAACACAAAATCCTTCATTGACCTATATGGCTTTTTCAGCGCGTTCGGTTGATTATGCGGTTAGCGAAATGAAGAAAGGAAACATATAATTTTAACGGAGAAAGATTTTGCAAATAAATCTTTCTCTGTTTGAATTTTTAATACTATCTTACAACCTAAACTAAAATTTTAAAACGCAAAAACATAATCAAGAAAGAAAAGAAATAACATAAACCAAACGAATAAATCAAACTAACATACCAATTTTTTTTGCAAGAAAAGCAAAAGCGATTTAGCATTTCTTGTGCCTATAGGAGCTTGATAAAATGGATTATAACCGACATTTTTGAGGCGATACTGTTAAATTGGAAGAATTCATAAGGGAAGGGCTAATCCCTAAAACCTTTTATTATAATCGATTACAGGGAAAACTAAATTAAACTAGACGTTTAGAGTATTTTTGCTAAAACGTTTTTATAAACCAAATCACTATTAATATGAGCACAGTTGACGTAAAATCATTTGTGCAGCTTGGGAAAAAATCGAAATTATTTTTCTCATTGGCTGTCATTGCTGGTACATTTCAACAAGTCAATGCTGCTGTAGTTGCTTCAGCGAATTACGAAGGTAAAGCCTTGGTAAAAGAAGTTCGTAAGCTGCAACAGCAATTGAAAGGAAAAGTACTGGATGCTACCGGAAAACCTCTTGTAGGAGCATCTGTAGCAGTTAAGGGGACCTCAAATGGGGCCCAATCGGATGCACAGGGAAATTTCTCTGTGGAAGCTAAATCCGGTGACGTATTGGTGGTCTCTTCTGTCGGTTATAAGCCGAAAGAGGTGACTGTCGCTGGTACTACCATCACCGTGCAATTGGAAGAAGATCAGAGCCAATTGGAAGAAGTCGTTGTGGTCGGTTACGGTACGATGCGCAAATCAGATGTAACCGGTTCCATTGCCATGGTCAAAGGTTCGGATATGATGAAAGACCAAAGCTTTAGTGCTCTGGATGCGCTAAGAGGAAAAGCCTCAGGTGTCAATATCTTTTCTAATTCCAGCCAGCCGGGTGCTAACGCGAATAGAGTCGTTATCCGGGGTGTGGCGACGATCAATTCTTCTTCCAACCCACTGTATGTCGTGGACGGAGTAGTCATGGAAGATTTTAATTTGCTGAATCCAAATGATATCGAAAGTATTGAGGTGCTAAAAGACGCTTCTTCGGCGGCGATCTACGGTGCGCGTGGTGCCAATGGTGTGATCTTGGTGACAACAAAACGCGGAAACAAAGATGGGTCCAGAACAATCAGTTACCAGGGATCAGCAGGCGTAAGTTCTGCGCAACGTTACATGGATCTACTGAATGCACAGGAATGGATAGATGCCTTTATGATCGGTCTTGAAAATGAAAATAAATATCAAAGTGAAGTACTGAAAAGCAAGAATGATAAATGGACGCCCTGGTCTTTAAATAAAAAAGATTGGTTCAATGACCCAGATTATTTTGACGCAAATGGCAATCCCTTGTATGATACAGATTGGCAGCGCGAGGCAACTCGGACGGCTATTTCGCATAATCACCAATTGAATGTACAACAAGGTGATGAAAAGTCATCCGTCGGCGCATTTTTGAATTATACGGATCAGCAGGGAATCATGAACAATACCTGGAATAAACGGATAAATGCAAAAATGGCTTATGATGCAAAACCGACTACATGGCTCTCTACAGCAATCAACTTGACGGTCAATCATACCTGGGGTCGATATACACCGGAAGACGGCGGTGGGCAGGAAGCGCGTCGTACCATGATCGAGATGATTCCTTGGTATCCTGTTTATGATAAAAATGGACTCTATACAAACTCTGCTTCATCTACGGTAGCCGAAAAATTAAGTTTTGAAGGAATGGCAAATCCGGTTTCCATTCTGGATTTGCAAAAACGCTTGCGTTATAATACGCAGATTTTTGGAAATGCGGCACTGACATTTCATCTGGCCGATGGGTTGGACCTGAAAACACAATTAGGGATTGATCACCATAGGAAAGATTATAAGGGATACTCTTCAAAGCTCTTGAATAATATTTCCAGGCCGAATGGATGGGCGGAACGCACGCATACAAATACCTTGTATTGGCAGGAAGAGACCTATTTGACCTATAATAAGCAATTCGATAAACATCGGATCAATGCAATGGCAGGTCTTTCGTGGCAAAAGAAGACCTATGACTATGACAAAATGAGGACGGAAGGTCTTCCGGATGATTTCTATGAATATAATAGAATGAATTTAGGTGTGACACCAGCTACACCTGAATCTTTCTACAATAATTGGGCGATGAATTCGTATTTCTTAAGGGCCGCCTATTCGTATGATAATCGCTATTCAGCCACTGTAACTAGTCGCTATGACGGTTCCTCTAAATTTGGTAAAAACAATAAATATGCATTTTTTCCTTCACTAGGTTTAGCGTGGAATGTGTCCAATGAGGAGTTTTTGAAAGGGAATCAAACCATTAGTAATCTGAAATTACATACCAGTTATGGATTAACTGGTAACTCTGAAATTGATCCCTATAGGTCGTTGGCAATCGTAGATGCCGGTACGATTTTATTGAATAATACACGCGCGCCCTGGTCTTATGTCAGCACGATTGAAAATGAAGATCTAAAGTGGGAGAAAACAGCACAGTTTGATGTTGGTGTGGAATTGGGGTTACTTCAAAATCGCCTAAATTTTGATGTTTCTTATTACCGTCGAAAAACAACAGATCTACTGTTGGAGACTCCGCTACCGAGAGCCACCGGTTTTAAATCCGTTATGAAGAATATTGGCTCCGTTCAAAATCAGGGGCTGGATATGATGATCACCGGTACGATTGTGACCAATGAGAATTTTGATTGGAAAGCATCGTTGAACGCCAACTACAACAAAAATAAAGTATTGAAATTGGGTGAAAACAATGCAGATATTTTAAAGAACGATTGGGTCGGTGGTGCAAATAGTGTTATCCGTGTTGGTGAAAACTTAAATAGTTTTTACGGTTACAGAAGATTGGGCGTATATACTCAAGCTGATGTGGATGCCGGAAATGCTACGCTAAGTCAAATCGGACGTGCAAAACGTACAACCGAGAAAGAAATCATCGGTAAAGGTCTGCCAGATTGGACAGGTAGTTTTGTGAATAACTTACGTTATAAGAATTTCGATTTTACGTTGGATCTACAATTTGTTAAGGGGGTAGATGTTATGCAACAATTCTTCCATTCTACCTACGACCGTTTTGGCATTACCAATGGCCTGAAGGAAATTTTAACCGATGCGTATAACGGCTCAAATCCAAATACCATGCAACAGGCAATTTATTTGACCAATGGAGGACATGCCGGTCAGGATACCAATGTGGACGATGCCTGGGTTGCGGACGGTTCTTATGTGCGTGTAAATTTAATACAATTTGGCTATACATTTAATGCGGACGTACTAAAACGGATGGGCTTGTCCAGGCTACGTATCTATGCTAATGCGAATAATCCATTTTTATTCACGTCAAAAGATTTTAAAGGTTACGACCCGGAAAGTACTTCTCAGTATGATCCAGAAATGACTTCTCAATTTACTGCACAGGGGAATGGAAAATTTGGACAGAACATGACCTTTTTCTCCTATCCTAGAGCGAAAACATTCTCTTTGGGTGTTAATGTTACATTTTAATGCATAGAATTTAAAAGATGAAGACTAAATTAATTATGTTGTTATTGGCTGGAATGGCGGTAGCAACATCCTGTAATAAATTTTTAGAAGAAAATCCTCGATCAAACCTTTCATTAGTAAGTTATTATGAAAATGAAGGACAGGCCGAAGCAACTGTAAATGCACTTTACCGTCGGGGTTCACCATTACGTTATTCTACAACAGGTTCCTATCTAGGTTCTACGGCATCCATTAATACCATTTTGACTGGGTATTTTACGAATAGTTATGAGGGGCAAGAGCGTGTCACCTTGTTTGCGCGTGAGCTGACCCGGCAGCAAAATGCCAACGTAATATCGCCAACCATGAATACCATTTGGGATGAGGCTTATGAAGCCATCAATATTGCCAATGCTGGCGTAAAATATATCCCGCAAATAAACATGGTCAATGAGACTAAGAAAAATACCTTGTTGGCTGAGGCGAAATTCTTTAGGGCCTACAATTACTTTTATCTTGTCAAAACATTTGGAGCACTCCCTTTGTATACACTTCCAAATGAGAAACTCACTGATCCACTTTATTTAGAACGTACAGAGGCGGCGAAAGTCTATGAATTGATAGAGGCAGACCTAAAAAGTGCTGTAGAAGTGCTACCAGCTAAAAAATTTGCGGATGGCCATCGCATTACAAAATATGCAGCAGCAATGCTTTTGGCCGATGTTTATTTGCAGCAAGGTAAATTTGCTGATGCGGCCACAGCAGCTAAAATTGTGGTGAATTCGCCGCATAAAATGACACAAAATATTGATCTTGACCAAAATAGCGCATACAACTTACTTCGTAAGACCGATGACCTGGATGAGGTAATTTATGCACAAGAATTTGATGACCTTGTTGCTAATAGCGGAGCGCGCACAGCTACTGCTTTTAGCTCGTCCGCAGTTTCCGTATTCACCACTTATTCGATATTTGAACGTGTTTTTGGTCCTACCAAACAGTTTTTGAATGTGTATAGTAAGGATGACTTAAGAATCCAGCCAAATCAGTTCTACCACTGGTCTTATACCAATCCGATTAACGGTAAGAAATGGACTTCGGAGGATGCGGGGATATGGTACTATGTGGATGAGCAGGCATTGCTGACTACAGGACGGGGCACCAAGGACTGGAATTTTTACCGCTATCCGGAGGCATTGTTGACTGCTGCTGAGGGTATTGCTAAATCGACAGGCGTAAGTGCTGAAGCTGCGGGATATTTAGCACAGGTAAAAGCACGTGCGAATACTGCTGGTAAAACAGTTGCACAGTTTACTTCCGAATTGCAGGTATTGTCCGCAGATGACTTTGTGAAAGAGTGTTGGAAAGAACGTCTACGCGAATTTCCTTTGGAGTATAAAATGTGGGATGATATTGTACGGACAAAAATGTTCCCTGTGATTTCTACAACGGAAGCAGGGAAAGTGGACTTTGTTCCATTAATCGGAGCGAAGAACGCATCTGGAGCCGTATTTAAAGAATCCGATCTATTATGGCCGATTTCTCCCGATGAAATACAGCGTAACAATAAATTGACCCAGAATCCGGGGTATCAATAGGGCATAGTAAACTTAGTCATTATATGGATTCATTGATTAGAAATTTGATTCTTCTCAATGAATCCATTTTTTATTGTATTAGTTTAAAATGCCTGTTATCATCGTTATTACCCCTATAGCAATAGGCAATTGTGGGTTAAGTTGTTTATTTTAACAACTTTTTTTGATTTAAACTTAAAAATACCTACCTTAATGTCCGAATCAAACACTTAAACTAAACACTAAACCAAAGGAGAGAATCATATCGAATTTTCAAAAGCAGATTTTGCGTTTTTTACCTGTATAGCAAAACCGATTTTGCTAGGTGAAAAGGGCAATTTAATTGCTTTATCATATTCAATTAAGATTGTTAAACACGGGTTTTTACTGATTCCAGCATTTGTTTAGTACAAATGCTAGAATCATTGCTTTCAACTCAAAATTTTGGGAGGGAATGCTAACTATAATAAATATGTTTTTAAATAAGCTAAATCGTTTTATACACCAATAAATACTATATATGAGCATAATTGATTTTAAAACAGTTGCGCGATTAAAAGGGAAATCTAAATTGTTTTTCTCACTCATTGTCCTGGCCGGTACAACGCAGCATGCCCAAGCTTTTTCTTCTGAAAATAGGCTAACGAGTCGATTTCTAAAAGAATTGAAAGGAGATCAAGAACAAATCAAAGGAAAGGTGGTTGATGCCACTGGGAAACCAATTTCTGGGGTTAGCATTGCTGTAAAAGGGACCTCAAAAGGCACACAGTCAGATGTGTCAGGTAATTTTACTTTGGAAGCCAAAACTGGAGATGTATTGGTTGTTTCCTCTATCGGTTATAAAGCCAAGGAAATTACTGTTAATGGAGCCGTAATTTCTGTTCAGTTGGAAGAAGATCAGAGCCAATTGGATGAAGTCGTTGTTGTTGGTTATGGAACGCAAAAAATGAAGGAAGTAACATCTTCGGTCGCGCACGTAAGTGCAGACCAATTTCGACAAAGTGGAGCAAGAAACCCCTTGGATCTAATACAAGGTAAGGTCGCAGGTCTGCAGGTTTCCAGAAGTGGATCGAATCCTAATTCAGGTGTTGCTACGCAATTGCGGGGTGCAATTTCTGTCACAGGTAGCGCTAGCCCCCTTTTTGTAATTGATGGAATACCTGGAGGTAATCCAGATCTTTTACAGCAAGATGATATCGAATCAGTGGATGTATTGAAAGATGGATCCGGTGCTGCTATCTATGGAACTAGTGCCAACGCAGGGGTCATTCTAATTACGACAAAAAGAGGAAAACCAGGTAAAGCTATATTCAACTATTCCAGCTATTTTAGAAAGGAATTTGTTTATAACAGACCTGATTTTTTGACTCCACAGGAGTTTAGGGACAAGATTGCATCCGGTGAGTTAAAACAAACAGATTTCGGGAATTCCACAAAGTTTTTTGATGATTTGATTAATAAGGATAATTTTTCGCAAAATCATAATCTTTCATTGTCAGGAGGTAATGAGTCAACCACTTATCGCGGAAGCGTGAATTTCCGAAATCTGGAAGGTATCGCCAAGGAAAATTCGCGAAAGGAGTATACGGTGCGAACAAGTATCAATCAGAAGGGGCTTAATGATCGCTTGAACGTTCTCTTGAATATAGCGACAAATACAAACAATGCAAACTTGTTGGGCGGCGGAGGATGGGAAAGCGAGGCAACCAAAAATCCGACGCTTTCAAATTTTAACGAAGATGGATCTTATCGCTATGATCGGACAAGTACAAATGAATTTGCTCGATTATTTACCGAAACCAGTTATCGGAAACAACAGACATCTTCACTCGATGGAAAAGCGGATTTAAATATAATTGAAGGGTTAAAGGCCAGTGTTTTTGGGTCAGTGCAGCGTAATTCTTATATAGATGGTGCTTATAGGGCTTTAAACAGCGAAGCATCGTTGGAAGACCAAGATTATCCAGGGGGCGGGTATGCTTCCAAATCCAATCTGTTGAATGAAAAGTATGCGTTTGAACCAACACTCCAATACAATACGACAGTCGCAGAGAAACATGGCATAACAGCATTGGCAGGTTACAGTTACCGTTATGAGAAAGATGAGGGGCAAAGTGCAGACAATAGGGGTTTTATAAACGATCGTTTTAATGAGGATAACATGTCGGAAGGGCAAGCGTTACGCGATGGCCGTGCCAATCTGGACAGTTATAAGAACGATAATACATTGATCGCTTTTTTTGGTCGGATAAATTATACTTTCTCGGATAAGTATATGGCCCAATTTATTCTAAGACGTGAAGGTTCATCCAAATTCGGTGCGAATAACAAATGGGGAAGCTTTCCTGCAGTGTCAGTAGGCTGGAATATCAGCAATGAAGACTTTATGAAGGATGTTGGTTTTATAAATAATTTGAAATTACGTGCAGGTTATGGCGAAACGGGAAATACGGGTTTTGCAAATAATGCCTCTCGATTGACCTTAGGAGGAGGAGGTAAGTATTTGTACCCAGATGAAATCTACCGGGAAACCTATGGTCCGGACCGTAACCCCAATCCAAATTTAAGGTGGGAGACCAAGAAGGAGACAAATATTGGCGTTGATTTCACGATGTTGAGCAATAAGCTTTCAGGTTCAATTGATCTTTTTCAAAGAAAAACGGTCGATTTATTAGACACTTATAAGACACCGCAACCGCCTTATATAAGAGAAAATGTTTATTCTAATGTGGGTACACTTTCTTCAAAAGGTATTGAATTGGCATTGAGTTATCGTGCTATTGATCGAGATAATTTTAAGTGGCACATGGACTTTACGGCGAGTACATTGAAAAATGTAATGGAAAGTTATTCGAATAATATTTTTACGGTCAGATATAAGGAGTTCGGAGATATAGGTGGAGCAGGGGCGTTAGGGAACGCTTTCACGACCTATGAAGGACATCGTATCGGCGAGTTTTTTGGTAAACGGTTTGCGGGATTTGATGACGAAGGAAAATGGCTATTTTATAATCGAAACGGCGAGGCTGTTCGCAATGACGCGATCAATAATTCAAGAGATGATTTAAATGCTTCTGACCTGGCGGTGTTAGGAAACGCGGTTCCAAAATATTATCTCTCTTGGACCAATAATTTCTCTTATAAAAATTTTGATCTAAGAATCTTTATGCGAGGTAAATTCGACTACGATATTTTAAACACGACAGCGCTTTCTTATGGCAACAAAGTATGGTCAGGGAATCTTTTGAGAGACGCATTTACCAAATATAAAGAAATAGACGATACCTATATGTACTCTGATTATTATTTGGAGAGTGGTAGCCACTTAAAAATTGATGAAGTTACGATTGGTTATCGGTTTAAATTGAAGAACAATACGTGGGTAAATAATGTACGCGCGTATTTGACGGTTCAGAATTTAGCAACCATTACTAGTTATTCGGGAAATGATCCAGATTTTGTATTGGATACAGGCTTAGGGAACGAAATTAATGGACAGCGTTTGGGCATTGACAGTAGAGGTCCCTATCCCAACACCAGATCAGTTTTGTTTGGTGTAAATTTTAGTTTTTAATGAATGATTATTATGAAAAATATTGTTAAAATTTTACTTCTAGTGTGTGTAATAAATGCATCAAGTTGTACAAACCTAGATGAAAACGCTTATGATGTTATTGTCGCAGGCGATTTTTATAAGAATAAGAATGAAGTGATATCTGCAGTATTACGGCCATATACGCATGCAAATGCATGGATATCCCCCTCAGGGCAGGATGGATGGTGGCGGCCTGCGGAGTTATCTGCGGATCAATTGGCCTGGCCAACCAAGGGACGGCATGGAGAAGACGGCGGGAAATGGAAACGGCTACATTATCACACTTGGACAGTAGATGAAGGTGGATTAAACCAAGCTTGGGTATTGATGTATTGGGGGGTTGGTTTGTGTAATAGTCCCATCGATATTCTTGAAAAATCTGATGTGGTTGAAATGGGTTTAACAGATGTAGAGAAGACCGAATTCATCGCCGAACTTAAGCTGCTGCGTGCTTTACATTATTTGAAATTAATGGATCTATTCGGAAACATCCCGATAACGACTAAAGCCCCTAGTACAGCGGAAGAACCATTACCCAAACCTTCTTCTACGAAAGAGGTTTTTGAATTTATTGAAAAGGAAATCTTGGATAATATTGATTCAGCGCCCAAACTATCTAGAGCGATGTTAGGCCGAGTTTCGCAGGCTACAGGTTATGCGATGTTAGTCGAACTATATTTAAATGCTGAAAAATGGTATGGGCAACCACGATGGGACGATTGTATCGCAGCGGCTGACAAATTGATATCGGGTGCCGGGGGAGGATTGAATGGTGCTATGGCGTTAGACTCTAATATAACAGACTCTTATGTGCCTACGAATGATATGTCCAAGGAAACCATTTTTTCAATTGCCTACGATTATAAAATAGCCGATTTTGCAACTGGATTTCCTGGTGAGTTTTATCATTTCGTGCAAAGTGAGATTTATGGTGGCGGGAGAACTGGAAATAATGGTATCGTCTTGATCCCTGGTGTTTTTGGTCAATACAATGAAAAAGATCTGCGGAAAAAAGAATGGTTTTTAGACGGACCGATGGTTAAGTTTGTGGATGGTAAAACTGTGGAAGGATCAGAAGAATATAAGGGAGAACAGTTGGTTTTTGTCGATTATATTCGAAGGGCCAAAACTGGCGGTACATCCTCTACAATGAGCGACGGTGAAGAAAATAGTGGCATCCGTTTTAATAAATATAAACTCGGTAACTCACTTGTGGGGAATGTTAATGGTGTAAAGATACCCGTCGATGAAAATTACAATAATACGGATTGGAACGTCTATCGTTTGAGCTGGATTTATTTTGCGAAAGCAGAGGCCCTGATGCGGAAAAATGGTGGTATTGCATCACAGGAAGCTGTTGATCTAATCAATAGTTGCAAAAAAAGAGCATTTACCGATTCTGATTGGGCTGAACGACAATATACAACAAGTACATTAACGTTGGATGAACTTTTAGCGGAGCGTGGTCGGGAGTTTATTTTCGAGGGATTCAGAAGGAGGGATTTAATTCGTTTTGGTAAATTCCATACAGCAACTTGGTGGGATCATAAGCCGACAACTGATACAAAGACAGTATTTCCGATACCTCAACAACAAATATCAATGAACCCTAATTTAAAGCAAAATCCGGGTTATTAATAGTAACTAAAATTCTGGGCTGAGACAATTGGATATGGTGGTGAATTGTCCTTTACAAAAGCCGCTAGAAGGAATTTCTAGCGGCTTTTTATGTGTCTTAAATTTAATGTAACATATTGGATAGATATATTAAATAATGTTTACTTAACATAATTAATAAAATAAAGTTTCTATTTTTAAGTCTTTAAGTCTTTGCAAGTGCAACAATTATGAAAATTAGAAATTTATTATTGCCATTACTCATGGTAGGTTTGACTACAAATGCGGTGTTGGCACAAAGCAAAAAGATCAAGCATGTCGTTTTGGTGGGATTCGATGGGTTTGGAGCTTATGCCCTTCCAAAAGCGGAGATGCCCAATCTTAAAAAGATGATGCAGGAAGGAACGTATAGCACACATGTTCGTACGGTTTTACCTTCGTCTAGTGCGGTGAACTGGGCTTCCATGCTGATGGGGGCCGGACCGACAATACATGGTTATACGGAATGGGATAGCAAAACACCTGAAATCCCTTCAACTGTCAAAACTGAAAATGGGATGTTTCCTTCTTTGTTCAATGCGGTGGCACAGATGAATCCCAAAGCGCAATTTGCTGTGGTTCACAGTTGGCCGGGAATAGGGTACCTGATTGATAATAAAGTCGTGCAAAAGATTATTAATACCAAGGATGATGACGAAGCAGCATTGAATACGACTGTGGATATTATCAAAAAAGAAAGACCGGTAGTCACTTTTGTGCATTTCGATCAGCCTGACGGTGTCGGTCACAACATAGGCCATGATACACCTGAATATTATGCCGAACTAAAGCAGGTGGACCGTCGGATCGGAACATTGCAGCAGGCTGTTAAGGATGCGGGTATTGCAGATGAAACGATCTTTGTTGTCGCTGCGGATCATGGAGGTACGGGTAAAGGACATGGTGGCAAATCATTGGCAGAAGTTGAGATTCCATGGGTAATGACCGGACCGGGAGTACCCAAAGGTAAGGAGATCAAAGGAACAGTGATGATTTATGATATCGCGCCCACATTGACCTGGTTGCTTGGCGCTCCGCTTGATGCTGCTTGGCGCGGTCAGGCCATTAAAGCTTTTCAGCAACAATAGAATACGTTCACCCTAATAAAAAACCCGGAAGTTTTAACTTCCGGGTTTTTTAGATCTATTGAAAATCCTTATATATCGACAAGCACATCCATTTTGAAGTCATCATCCTTTAGGTGGACGATTTCTGTCGCTTTTTCGTAGTTTGTCGATTTCTTAGAGAAGAAGTCGTGTTGTGTCGTTTCTGTATTCAAGCCATTTAAGACAATTGGGTTGACTTGTTTTACTTCAAAGATCGGATCAAAACCTAAGTTCATCAATGCTTTGTTCGCATTGTAACGAACATATTCTTTCACTTCCGCAGTTAAACCAACTTCCGTGTAGATTTCTTCAGTATATTTCAACTCGTTTTCATATAAGTTATAAAGTAAAGCCAGGAAGCGTGCTTTTACCTGATCTTGATTCTTTAATTTTTTGAATTGATCCTGTGCCATCAATCCGACGAATACACCGTGAATAGATTCGTCAGCGACGATTTTCTTGATGATATCTGCGGAAGCAACCATTTCACCTTGACCACATAACCACAAAGGCAGGAAGAATCCTGAATAGAACAGGAAGGATTCCAACAATACGGAAGCAGCCATAGCCATGTAGATCTCCTCATCGGAAGCATCTTCTTTATCGATAGCGCGGTAATAACCGTCGATCATCTGCGCTTTGTACTGTAGGTATTTATTTTGTTGAACCCACTCGAAGATATCATTGATTTCAGCTGTCGTTGAAACCGTTGTGAAAATAGTGGAATAGGATTTTGCGTGAATGGCTTCCATCATACACATATAGGACAATACAGCTTTATTTTGTAAAGTATCTATGTGGTCGATAATTTTTGGCATACCCGTATGACTCTGCAAGGTATCTAATAGGGTCAAACCACCTAATGCTTTTTTATAGGCATCTTTCATTTCTGGGCTGATACGTTTCCAACTATCGATATCTTTTGATGGAATGTATTCGGTGTCAATCCAGAATTGACGAATGTTTTGTTCCCAGAACATCAATACATAATCGTTCTCGGGAGTATTCCAATTGACAGCTTTATATGTTTTACTCATTTTTATTTTAAAGTATTAGGCATTTATTATCATGTATTTGAATTTCTGATCTGTTGATTAAGCCAAAAGTTGCCGATAACTTGGCAACTTTTGACCTATTCACATTATATATCCAAATACTAAAATCTCAAGATTAGGCTGAACAAGAGACACATTCGTCGATGGTCGATTTTCTTGTCCGTGTGTAATAAAGGGATTTTAATCCCAATTTATGTGCATAGATATAATATCTAGACAAATCTCTTGTGGAGTCTTTCGAATTGGTATGCAAAATTGTAGATACCCCTTGGTCGATATGACGTTGGATGACCGAAATCAATTTCAATACTTTGAACTGATCCATATCATAAGCCGATTTGAAGTAGAAATAGTTATCGTTTGTCAAATATGGCATTGGGTAGTAAGTTGTACTATCACCATATTCACGCACTTCAATAATATCCACAATTGGCATGACCGACGCTGTTGCATTCATGATATAGGATGTAGATTGATTTGGAGCAATCGCCAAACGGTACGCATGGTAGATGCCATGTTCTTTGATTTTTGCTTTTAATTCTAACCAATCTTCAACAGTTGGAACATGTATACCTTCGAACAATTCTTGTACCTTAGCTGTTTTTGGAAGGTAGTCACGGTTCACGTAATTATTGAAATAAGTGCCATCTGCATAGGCTGATTTTTCAAATCCAACAAATGTTTTTCCACGTTCTTTGGCAATTTCCATGGATGCTTCCAATGAATAGTAGTTCATCATCATGAAGAACGTATTGGCAAAATCCAAGGCTTCATTAGATTCGTACATAATAAAGCTTTTCGCAAGGTAACCGTGTAGGTTCATCGCACCAAGTCCTACAGAGTGCAATTCGCGGTTTGCTTTTGCAATTGAAGGTACCATATCTATGTTGGTTACATCAGTGACCACTGTTAGCGCTCGCATCGCTGTTTTTACTGTTTCTTTGATGCGTTTGTTGTCCATCACCGTAGCGATATTCAACGAACCAAGGTTACAGGAGATGCCGTAACGGATCGTATCTTGTTTACCGTAGATCTCGATATCGGATACTTGTGATACCTGCATGATCTCAGTACATAGATTGGAGAATTTCACCTGACCAATTTCATTCAAAGCGTGTACACGATTGGTATTTTCTTTGAAGAAGATATAAGGGTAACCTGATTCTTTTTGTGTCTGTGCGATCTTAACCAACAGGTGACGTGCGTTGATTTTTTTCTTTTTGACATTTGGATTGGTGATCAACTCATCGTACATCTTGTCCATATCCATTTCATCCAAGAATTGTCCATACTCTTGCATCACTGTATGTGGGTAGATCAAATAACAAGGTTCGTCTTTCTCCGCTAGTTCCATGAACTTATCCGGAACGATAATACCGATTGAAAGTGACTTGATGCGTACTTTTTCGTCCACATTGATCTTTTTACAATCAAGGAATTCTTCAATATCAGAGTGGAAGATATTTAAGTATACTGCTCCAGCACCTGGGCGCTGCCCCAATTGGTTCGCATAGGAGAATGTATCTTCCATGATTTTCATGATCGGAAGTACACCACCTGCACGGCCTTCAACACCTTTGATCGCTTCGCCACGTGCACGGATTTTGGAGATATTGAAAGACACCCCGCCACCGATAGAGGATAATTTCATGGCTGAATCAACCGCATAACCAATACCGTTCAGGTTGTCCCCAATTTCATCCAAGAAACAGGATACCAATTCCCCGGAGCGTTTTTTACCCGCATTCAAGAATGTTGGCGTTGCAGGTTGGTATTCTTGGTTGATCATGATCTCCGCATATTCAATCGCTTTTTTTACACCTTCTTCACGTGCTAGGAACAGGGATACCGCAACAACGCGGTCCTCGTAGCGCTCCAGGAATTTTTCACCGGAGTCATCACGAAGTGCATAGCTCTGGAAGAATTTGAAGGCTGCCATAAAGGATTCGAAACGGAATTTTTTGGCATACACATAGTTGAATACTTCTTCAATTTCTTCAAATGTAAACCATTGATAAAAATCAATATAATAATTGTTTTCTATCAAATAGTCTATTTTTTCTTTCAGTGTATAAAAGAACACCGTGTTCTTATTTACATATTCCAGGAAATATGCACGAACAGCTTCCTTATCTTTATGTAAGCTGAATTCGTCATCATGCTTAATCATGATTTCATTATTAAGCAATATCCAGTTTTTTGCTACTTCGTTTGCTACCATCGCAAAAGTTCTTTAAGATGTCAATAAATTGGTTTATATCTTCCATTGTTCCGGACAATTCAAATTTGAATGCCAGTGGAATGTCGAAATCCTGTGAAATACGATCAGCTGCCAAACCGAAATTTGGCCCCCAGTTGCGGTTGCCACTTGAGGTTACAGAATAAATGTTTTTAGCTTCTCGTTTCATGAATTCTTTTGTGTTTTCGGGCACTTGTCCAAAATTCGTGGTAAATGTGACCAAATGGCCGGGATGATTTACCTGAAGGTCAGCGCTAATTTTATGGATCTGCCAGCCAGTGATCTGTGCGACTTTGTCCATAAAACGCTGTACGTTACCCGTTCTGGAATCGTAATAAATGTGTATCATGTTGTCGTGTTTGTTTTAATGATACTTCGATTTATTAAAGTGCAATGGCTGCCAATTCTTCTGGTTTAAAGCCAATGATACGGTGTTGAATTTCTTCATCTTCCAATACGATTACTGTTGGTACCGTACGGATTTTGAATTTTGCGGCCAAGTCAGGTTCATCAAAAGGATTAACTGTTTCATATTGGATACCTTTTTGATCCAAATAAGCCGATACTTGCGCACAAGGAGCACAATCGTTTTTCTCAAATTTGATAATTCTTGCCATGTTTGTATGTTTATTTTTTTAATCCAATCTTCGTAGAAAAAGAAAGGTCGTTACTTCGTTGAATTGCCAATTCTTTCATTAGCTTAACAAATATCACATATTTTCTTGCGAAGCGCTAGTTTGACTTTTCCACATTTTGGGTAAAAGTTTGTCATAGGATGCGTTTACTGCTTGTTGGTGCTGATAAGTGTCTGATATACTGGCGTATATAAATGTGGATAACTTTAAATTATGAAATTTTGCCTGTTTTTTATGAAACTATTCAAGTTTAATTTTAGTGTCATAAAACGACTACAATGCTTGATTTTTTTTCATAAATTTATTACTTTTTATTGCCCTAATTTGCAAAATAAATTTATGAAGAAGCTATACTATGGTCTCTTGCTATTATTGTCTCTAAAAACACAAGCGCAAGAGAATATTACCTTTCAAAAACCGACTTCCGAAATTTTGGCCCTGGCCGATTTTGCCCGCCCGCCTCAAATAAAAATGTCAAGTGACAACAAATGGTTGTTATTCACTTATCGGTCAACTTATAAGAGTCTGGAGGAACTGGGGCAGGAAGAAATGAAATTGGCTGGACTACGGATCAATCCACGCACAAATATGGAAAGTTCGACAGTCTTTTACAATAAGATCGGTTTGAAGAAAATCGGACAACAGGTAGAGGATACAGATTTTGTGGGGATGCCGAACACACCCTCCTTATCCAATTTTGTATTCTCACCGGACAATAGCCATTTGGCATTTACCAATACAAACGATAATGGGACGGCTTTGTTTGTTCTGGATCTGACAACGAAAACAGTAAAACAATTGACCGCCTACAATTTAAATGCGACGCTGGATGCGCCTTTTCAATGGCTTGGTAATTCAAAGAGATTAATCATTACGGCGTTGCCAAAAGAAAAAAAACCATTACTGGATCCGTCCAGAGATCTGCCCACTGGACCAGTTGTATCAACAAGTGACGGGAAGATATCACAATTGAGAACCTATCAGGATCTATTGAAAAACCCGCAGGACGAACAGAATTTTGAAACCTTGGTACAGTCCAATTTGCAGTTTGTGGATCTGGACGGAACAATTTCCAATTTTAAAGACAAAGGTATCTACACAGGGGTTTCCTTTTCGCCTAACGGTGCCTATGTGATGGTAACAACAATAGCAAAACCTTATTCTTATGTGGTGCCAGCCTCACGTTTTCCGCAACAGACACGGATCTATGATCTATCCGGAAAAGAGATTGCACTGGTTAACGAGGTGCCCTTAACGGAGGTTATGCCCAAAGGGTTTTCTTCGACACGTCCAGGAAGACGGTCTTTGCACTGGCGGGACGATCGGCCGGCAACCTTAGCCTATGTTGAAGCCCTGGATGGTGGCGATGCCAACAAAGCGGCAGAATTTCGTGATGCCCTTTATACGTTGGACTTCCCTTATACGGGTGCAGGAAAGCTGATCTTCAAAACGAAGGACCGCTATGCAGGAGTTGTGTGGGGGAATGATAAGTATGCGTTGGTTTATTCGCAATGGTACGATACGCGTAATGCCAAGACTTTTGTTGTCAATCCTTCGACCGGTGAATCCAAATTGCTGCATGACAGAAATAGTCAGGATGTCTATAACGATCCGGGGAACGTATATCAACAGAAAAATGCGCTCGGAAACTACAGCATGTATATCGATAAAGACAAAGCCTTATTTGTAGGAAAAGGCTTTACAAAAGAAGGTGAGTTCCCATTTGTTGAAGAATTGGACCTACAAACGTTAAAGAAAAAACGATTATATACAGCTGCTGCATCTGAGCTACAAGAGCGGATCGGAGAGATTATAAATCCAAAAACGGGTGAATTACTGATTTCACTTCAATCCGCATCAGTCTATCCGAATTATTACCTAAAAAATATAAAATCGGGTAAACAAGTTGCATTGACAACATTAGAAAACCCATTTAAATCACTTGAAAAAGTTCATAAAGAAATCTTAAGCTATAAACGTAAGGATGGTGTGGAGCTTTCGGGGACGTTATATCTACCAGCCGGCTATGACCTGAATAAAAAGGAAAAATTACCCCTGTTGATGTGGGCGTATCCGAGGGAATATAAAGACAAGAATACTGCAGGGCAAAGTACGGCGAATCCGAAGGAATTTACCTTCCCAAGTTATGGCTCATTTATCTATTGGGTATCCAAAGGCTATGCTGTACTGGATAATGCGGCCTTCCCGATTGTAGGTGAAGGAAAGAAGGAACCGAATGATACATTTATTGAGCAACTGGTCGCCAATGCCGAGGCAGCGATTAATGCGGTAGATAAACTGGGCTATATTGACCGCAAAAAAGTTGCGGTTGGCGGACATTCGTACGGGGCTTTTATGACTGCACATCTGCTTTCCAATTCAAAGCTTTTTGCTGCCGGAATTGCCCGTTCAGGGGCTTATAATAGAACATTAACACCGTTTGGTTTCCAAAGCGAACAACGTAACTTTTGGGATGATCCAAAGTTGTATATGACCATGTCCCCATTTGTCAGTGCAGACCGGATGAAGACACCTTTATTGCTTGTTCATGGCGGAGCCGATAATAATCCGGGAACATTTACTCTACAGACAGAACGTTATTTTCAGGCCTTAAAGAATTTGGGCGCGCCTGTGCGCATGGTGATTTTGCCACGTGAAGCCCATGGCTACGTCGCGAAGGAGAATATCTTTCACCTCCTATGGGAGCAGGATCAATTCCTGGAAAAATACTTAAAGAATTAATTGTTGTGTCTAAATGAAAAATAGGCTGTCTAAAATGCAGCCTATTTTCTTCTTATCTTATAAGAAGAATAAAGTCCCATCAGGTATTTTTCCACTGTACAAAATGAATGGTGATGCATTTTGTACAGTGGAAAATGATGACCGACGCTTGAGTGGCGGGGAGGCAGCAACTCAAATTAACGGACTGTCGCTGAGTTGAAATGTTTTTTGATAAGAAGGTGGCATTGGTTATGCGTATAATTTTAGTTAAGTTTGAGTAATTTACCAAAGGGAATAAGAACTGATTATGAGACCTGATATATTTCGAGAGAAATCACCATTGTCCGCTGATGACTGCTTTGTGGTCTTTGACAGGCGAAAATCTTCTTTCACTTTTCCGGTACATATCCATCCCGAATACGAGCTCAATTATGTGGAAGGGGCTCCCGGCGCACAACGTATCATTGGTAATTCCATAGAAACGATCGGTGAACAGGACCTGGTACTGATTGCAAGCCCTGAGCTTGAACATGCCTGGAAAGATGGCGAATGCCAATCGAACGATATTCATGAAATCACCATACAGTTTCATCCTTCTCTCATCGAACAATATCTGGATAAAAAGCAATTTACAAGTATACAACAACTTTTGTCAAAAGCATCTCGCGGGGTTGTATTTGGAAAAAATACTGTCGATCGTGTGCTTCCTTTGCTCCGTATATTGACATTAGAGCGCGACGGTTTCTATTCGGTGATGAAGCTGCTTGTCTTGCTCTATGAACTCTCAAAGGGCGAGGATATCCGTGTATTATCCACAGCAACAAATACTGTTTTGAGCAATAGCGAACTGCTTATGGGGCGTCTGCAGGAATATGTCATTGCTAATATCAACAAAGAATTGAGCCTGCCTATGGTGGCGGCGATTATGAACATGAGCAAATCGACCTTCTCTCGCTTTTTGAAATCGGCTACAACATTGAATTTTACAGATTACTTACTTGACTTTCGGATCAACATGGCTGTAAGGCTATTAAAAGAGGAGACTCCAATTGCCGATATCGTCGAGCAATGTGGTTTTAATAGTGTTTCTTATTTCTACCGTGTATTCAAGAAGAAAAAAGGGATAACACCCATTGAATACAGAAATAGCCTGCGGAAACAGCAGATGATTATCTAGCAATCTGGCTGTTACATCTTCTCTTATACGCAGATTCTGCGTACATTCTTTCATACTTACGACAGCAATGGCTGAGTATCGGAAACTTGTCGGATAGTAACCATACTGTTTGAAAAACGATCACACAGCATTGTCCAATGCTGCGAAATAATTCAATAAAAATGGACTTAGAGTTCAATGAATTGCTGCTGATTTATTTTTAATGTGTTGTTTTTCAGTGTTTTGATTTTTGTTTTAAGCTGGTGTGTATTTTCATTAACCTCTTTAAATTTTTGGAGTGCGCAATCGTTTGTGTTTATATTTCTTGAGATACCTTTATCGGAAATATGAATTAAAAGTACAATACAAATGACCTGATCTTGCTATTCCTGACTTCTCCTTTTCTCTAATTTCGTCCTGTAGACCAATAATAGCATACCAATTAAGTATAAACATATTATATACAATCTATCTATTTATTTATTGTAAACCTTAAATACACAAAATATGAAAAAAACAGCTTTACTGCTTTTATTTTCGGCTTATGGCACGTTTGCTTGGGCACAACAATCCCAAAAAGTAAGGGGAAAAGTCCTTGATGCGGATAATAGGCCAGTGGCGGGTGCTACTGTAAACATCAAAGGTGGTGTCGGAGGGACAAAAACTGATGCTGATGGTTCGTTCGTGCTTGATGTTGAGAAAGGGAAGACCTTAAAAATTACCTATGTAGGTATGAAGGAACAGGAGGTTCTTGTTAATGAAGCATCGGCATATAGTATTATACTTCAGTCGGGCACCGACTTGGAGGAAGTTGTTGTTATCGGGTATGGTACGGTAAAAAGAGGTGATTTAACAGGTGCTGTAGCATCTGTTACAGGAAAGGACCTGCAGTCTAATCTAGCAAAGAGTGCTGCTGGCGCATTACAGGGGCGTGTTGCCGGGGTAACGGTATCTAACGCTAGTGGAACGCCGGGGGCAGGTATGAGCATTAATGTCCGTGGGCTAAGTTCTATGGGGAATAATACGCCTCTTTACGTCATTGATGGCGTATTTGGCGATATCAATATGGTGGATCCCAATGATATTTCTTCACTGGAAGTTTTGAAAGATGCTTCAGCTGCTGCGATCTATGGATCTCGGGCGGCCAATGGTGTTGTTATCATTACCACAAAAGGCGGTAGAAAAGCAACTCCAGCGACTTTAAGCGTAAATGCATACACGGGTATTCAAAGCCTTCCTAAAAAAATGGATTTGATGGATGGCCCACAATGGAAACAGTTTCAACAGGATAACGGGTATCTACCAAAAGAAGCACAAAATCTGAATACAAATACGAATTGGCAGGACGAGGTGTTTCATACAGCCCCAGTTAATAAGGTCAATCTCGATATTTCTGGTGGGGGAGAACAGTCTACCTATAGTGTGTCCGGAGGTTACTTAAATCAACAAGGTATCTTGAAGACTACCGGTTATAAAGCTTTCAATCTGCGTACAAAAAATACCTTTAGTTTTTTTAACAACCACTTACGGCTAGGAAATACCTTTTTGATAAAATCAGGTGACCGAAAATTTTCAGACCTGACTATCACAGATATCTTAAGGCAAAACGCCTTGGTACCTATTTATGATGCCAATTTAGTTGGTGGATATGCTACTTATGCGCCGTGGATGAAGAACTTGGACAATCCAGTGGGGATTTTGAACTTATTTAACCGACATGTATATCAGACGGATCTTATGCTCAATGGATACGCCGAAGTAGATTTGTTTGTTAAGGGGCTAAAATATAAATTAAATGTCGGGGTCAACAAGACAACTGGCAGGAATTATAATAAAGGGGATGCCTATACCTATGGTACCGATGTGCGTAAATCTTTTCTCAATGAAAGCGCATTTTTTAACAATCAATGGTTAGTTGAAAATACATTGCATTACGATAACACGTTTGACAAACACAGCATTTCATTATTAGCGGGTTATTCCGCGCAGGAAAACACCAATCGGGGTTTTGGTGCGGGGAGAAATAATCTTCCATTGGGAACTGATGCTATTGATGCTGCCTCTCCGACGGAACAAACGACTTCAGGTAGTCTAAATGAAGCGGCATTGATCTCCCAGTTTGGACGCTTAATATATAGTTATGATAGTCGTTACCTACTTACAGCGACAATACGTCGCGATGGTTCTTCCAAATTCGCAGATGGAGCACGATATGGGGTATTTCCGTCTATCGCTCTCGGCTGGAATGTGATGAATGAGAAATTTTTCGAAACAGCAAAAGGTACAGTAAATGAATTTAAACTCCGTGCCAGTTATGGTCGACTGGGTAATCAGGAAATTGCAAATTACACCACACAAAGGATAACTACTTATGGCATCAATTATTTGCAAGGTGGTACCTGGTGGCAGGGAGCAAGTACCGGTATCAATTGGGTTTCACCGCGAAATCTGACTTGGGAAGAAACAGCGACAAGCAATATTGGATTGGATTTGGCATTTATGCAAAAGAAATTGAACATCAGCGCAGATTATTATGTACGCGAGACAAAAGATATTCTTTTAGGGATCAATCAACCTCCTTCGGCTGGGCTTAAGGGAACTCCGGTGATGAATGCGGGTACAATTAGCAACAAGGGTTTTGAGTTATTAGCGACATACAAGAATTCTGTTGGAGAATTGAACTATAGCATTGGTGTGAACGCTTCCACGGTAAAAAATAAAGTGAAAGCTGTTACAATAGGTAACGTTCAGGAATTTGGTGGTTACAACCCGCAGGGTGAGGGTACAATTACCTGGGCTAAAGTTGGTTATCCAATTGGAGGGTTTTGGGTGATCCAAACCGATGGACTTTTCCAGTCAGATGCAGAAGCACAAGGCTATAAATCTGTGGATGGTAAAGTAATTCAACCAAATGCCGCTGCAGGGGATATCAAATTTGTAGATTATAACAAAGATGGTCGTATTGATAATAATGACCGTCAGTATGTTGGTAGCCCTTTCCCAAGTCTTGCTTATGGTATTCGAGGAGGACTAGACTATAAAGGATTCGATATGACTGTCTTCTTTGATGGCATGTATGGTAATAAGGTTTATAACTATACCCGGGCACGCATGGAACAAACCAATGAAGTGAATAATCATTCTGCCCGTTTATTAGATTCATGGACGCCAAGCAAACCAAATACTGATATTCCGCGGTACACACGGGAGGATCCAAATGACAATAAGCGTCGGGTGAGTGACCGTTGGATTGAGAGCGGAGCTTTCTTACGTTTAAAAACTATTGAAGTTGGGTATACACTACGCGCAGAATGGCTAAGTAAGGCTACTTTGAAAAACGCACGCGTATTTCTGGCTGGGGACAATCTGTTTACCGTGACAAAATATAAAGGCTATACGCCGGATCTAGGTCAGAGCAACGGTGATAATGGAACGCCATCTGGTGTATTAACAGCTGGTACGGATCATGGTCGTTTCCCATTGGCACGGACTATTATGTTTGGCTTTCAGGCTAACTTTTAATGGATATCGATCTGTTAAATAGATAAATTTTATTTTTTAAATACGATATAGATGAACTTTTCAATAAAAAAATATACAGTTATAGCAGCATCCTTATTGTTCTTAGGAGGCTGTAAGTCAGATTTTTTGGATCGAACCAATCCGAATTTACCAGTTGAAGAGACTTATTGGGCAATTGAATCCGATGCGCAGTCTGCGATGGCTACGATTTATTCACCAATTCGTTCACAAATGTCAGGCTACTATGGGGCGTACGGTGGTTATCAAACGATGAACAGAGCGGATGATATGTGGTTTCTAAGTGGTGAGGAAGCATTTACATGGGAATATGTCAACTTCCTCAATTCCGCAGGTACCCCAGAAAGTGATTTTGGTAGCTTGTATAGCGGAATAAATAGAGCAAATGTGTTTTTAAAAAATATACCGCGTGTTTCAATGGATGAAAACCGAAAAAAAGAGCTGGTCGGAGAAGCTAGCTTTTTAAGGGGAATGTATTATTTTCTGCTTGCGGCTAATTATGGTGATGTGCCGTTAAGAGTATTGCCGACAGACGATGATCCAGATGGTGCGAGCAAACCTGCGTCACCTGAAGCTGAAATATGGAAACAGGTCATTGCAGATTTTAAAATAGCGAAGGACAATCTGCCAATAACACGATCTGCAGCCGAGGCTGGCCGGGTTACGAAAGGGGCTGCGGTCGCCTATCTGGGGAAGGCATTGGTATATACCAAACAATATACCGAGGCCGAAACAGAATTGAAGGCCTTATTGACTGCCCCCTATGCTTATGAGCTGATGACTAATTTTGAAGATAATTTCAAGGAAACAACTAAGCTTAATAAGGAGTCGGTTTGGGAAATAGTTTATGACAGTAAGTTCGGTGGGGATGGAAATTGGGGGGTAGACTGTGCTTCTTGTGCGATGGGCTTTGTGCTGCCTAACTTTGCTGGACCAGATGGTACAGGTGCCTGGTTTAAATTAATGCCCGGGGCAGCTGTTGTTCGTGATTTTATTTCAGAAGAACGTCCCGCAGGTTCAGATACCCGCTTTGATAAACGGATGTACACAAGTTTCTTTTGGAAATATTCAGATTATGAAACAGGTCTTACTGATGGTGCCTGGTTTGGCAATCAGCCTTTTGACCTTATGTGGAGTAATGCTGGACCGAAGCGGCAACGTGGGGAGCCAACTTACCCAACAATTGACGGTAAAACCGGTCGTTTCCTGATTAAGAAATATACCAATTTTTATAGAAATATCGCTGGAGCAAATAGTATGTACGATGCTGCAAACCGGAATAATAACCTTCGTGTATTTCGATTTGCTGAGGTCTTGTTATTGCATGCTGAAGCCTGTGCCAAAAATGGAAATATCGCTGGAGCCGCATCTAGCTTGAAGCGCGTTCGTGACCGCGCAGGTTTAGCAAATAAAACCTGGGCCAATGCCGATGAGTTGATGAAAGAAATCATAAAACAAAATGAATTGGAATTTTTCTTTGAGGGACATCGCTTTTTTGATCTAAAACGGTGGTATACACCAACACAAATGAAACAGATTTTTGTAGATAACAAAAAGCAAGGTGCGAATAATTTCCAGCCCAAACATTATTATCTTCCTATTCCGGAAGGTGAAATCAATACAAATTCAAAAATTCAGCAACATCCATTGTGGCGATAAACGCAGAAAATGCTTACGGTTTTAGTTCATCTGAAACTGTAAGCATTTCAGCTTAAATTTGTCCCCAACCGTAGTAATGGTATTGCGGAATTTTCGCTGTTGGAATATAATAGAAGTTCCATTTTTATAACATATGGGTATGATAACAACAAGAATAGCTAGGACCTTTGCAAATTTGGCTTTATATACCACAACCTTGTTTATACTGTTTGTTTCGTGTAAGAAAGATCGGGAGACATCGGAAGCATCAACGGCAAAGCTATCCCTAAATGCAAAAATTGAGGCTGGTGAATTGCTCCTCAACGTCGAGGAGAAAGCAGAAGAGTATGTTTTCAATTTTGAAAAGAGCCGTGTCCATATTCCACAGCAAGAGGTTTCTAACATCAAAGCTGAGCTCGAACGCTGGCGCACCAATCTAACCTTCAGAAATGGGGATAAATTAATCGTTCCGACAAAAGGTACTGCGCTGGATTATATTGTTGAAAAAATTAAGCTCAATCCTTCGGGCTGCAATCCACTCGCGGCTTTGGTTGATGTTTGGCTACCTACTTACGGTCGTGTAAAAGTAACTGTGCAGGGCAAAAATGGTTCCGCAGGAGCAATTACACATTTGTGCTATACCGATATTCCGCGACAAAGCGTGCCTGTGCTGGGCTTATATCCTGATCACGACAATATTGTCGATTTGATTTTTACCGATCGCGAAGGAAACGAAAGAGGGAAAACGACCATACATATCCAGACTGCGGCATTGAATATGCAAGACTTTCCAAGGTGGAAAATAGTAAAAGCCCAAGCCGGTAAAATGGAGCCGGGCGTCAATCTTGTGCATTATCCAGGGCGAAGCGAAGCTGATGTTTCACTTCCATATATGGTTGATCAGGAGGGTGAATTGCGTTGGCTTCTGCAGTTTAAATCATCCCCGGAACTGCAACGGCTCTCTTATTCCATTGGTCTCAAGCGTACTAAAAGCGGAACTTTTATTGCTGGTGACCAATCCCAGAAAAGAGTAGTGGAAATTGATATGTTCGGTAATTTGAAACGTGAATGGGATCTCGCTAAATCAGGATTCGGATTTCACCATGAAATTACAGAGGCTGCCAATGGCAATTTTTTAATAACAGTCACAAAAACGGCCGCGCGTTTAGTTAATGGTGAACCGCGTGTGAATGATCATATCATCGAACTGAATCCCCAGACAGGGAGTTTGGTCATGGAATGGGATCTTGCCAAACAACTGGACACAGCTCGCTATATAAAACCTGATGGTATTACACCACCTGCATTTTCACAGACGCCCAATAATTGGGCCCACAATAATTCTATTGCCGAAATCGGAAATGACTTATTGGCGACTTTAAGATATCAGGGAATCCTATGTTTTAACCAATCTGGGCAACCACAATGGATGATATCTCCACATAAGTTTTGGGGAGCTAAATATCAATCCTTGCTTTTAAAACCTATTGCAGAAGATGGGACACTCATTACTGACCCTGCTGTTATCAATGGGGATGCCAGCACCGCAGGATTTGACTGGCCTTGGGGCCCTCATACTCCGGTTGCACTTGCGGAAGATCGTATTTTGGTCTTTGATAATGGCTATAACCGGAATTGGATTCCCAATTTTGGAAGCGGTACAAATAATTATAGCCGGGTTGTTGAGTATAAAATTGACGCAACTAAAAGAACAGTACAACAACTTTGGTGTTATGGAAAGGAAAGGGGAGTCGAGGCTTTTTCTCAGGCTTTGTCCGGTGTGCAATACCTCCCGCAGACAGGTAATATACTATTCTTTCCGGGCATGGGCGTCAAAACAAGTACCGGGACGGGAGGACGTGTCATTGAGATTAGCCCTAAAACGAAAGAGGTTGTATTTGAGCTGGAGATCACTGCCGGTAGTGGTACCGCATTTCACCGCGTAACACGTATACCACTATATCCCGCGAATTTATAAATAAACTTTTTGAACTTACGTAATTTATGTCCGAATCCTTTGAACGTCAACAAACTTATATTATCGAAACGCAACGCTTATTATTGGAAAAAACGAATGTCGGTCTGTTGGATATGGGAAAGATTGTCACCCGTTATTTAAATCCTGTTGTTACCAAAGAACATATTCCACTCAGCTGGCGCTATGATTTCAATCCATTGACAAACCCTCATTTTTTGGAGCGAATCGCATTCAACTCAACGATGAACGCTGGTGCACTGCATTGGAAAGGTAAATACCTGTTATTCGTCCGTGTGGAAGGTGTTGACCGGAAGTCTATTTTTGCGGTCGCTGAAAGCGATAATGGTGTTGACAATTTTCATTTTTGGGAGTATCCGCTATTGTTGCCTGATTTGGACGAAGCGGAAACAAATGTCTATGATCTGCGGCTCACAGCTCACGAGGATGGTTGGGTATACGGTATTTTCTGCAGTGAGAAGCATGTTCCTGATGCTGCTCCCGGTGATCTTTCAAGTGCGGTTGCTTCGGCAGGAATCATCAGGTCGAAAGATCTGATTCATTGGGACCGTCTACCAAATCTAACGGCAAATAGCCAGCAGCGTAATGTGGTGTTGCACCCAGAGTTTGTGGAAGGTAAGTATGCATTTTATACACGCCCTCAGGATGATTTTATTTTGGCAAAAAGTGGTGGCGGTATCGGGTGGGCTCTTGTGAACGATATCAGCAATGCCGTAATCGGTCAGGAAAAGATTATTAATAAGCGTTTTTACCATACCATCAAAGAACTCAAAAACGGGGAGGGGCCAGCGCCATTAAAGACGGATCAAGGCTGGTTACACCTCGCGCACGGGGTAAGGGGGACTGCCGCCGGCTTACGCTATGTGTTATACCTTTATCTCACGAGCCTGGAGGATCCAAGCGAATTAATTGCGGAACCGGCGGGTTATCTGATGGCTCCCGAGGGGGAGGAAAGAGTAGGCGATGTCTCCAATGTATTGTTTTCCAATGGTTGGATCATGGACGCGGATGGTACCGTATACATTTATTATGCCTCCAGTGATACGCGGACACATGTTGCGGTTTCTTCGGTGACCAAACTGCTGGATTATTGCCTGAATACACCGGAGGACGGGCTACGCTCTGCGGAATCATTGCGCAAAGTGATTCATCTGATCGATCATAATGCCGCCTACGTGGGTAATAAAAGCAATGGAACGATCGATCGCCTGACAAAATAGAGATAGATGAAGCTGGCCTAGAGGGCATATTTGATCCGGTATCGAGCTCAACTGCCCAGTATAAATGAAATCTTGTGGATTCATGAGAGTTATGGCTGTATGAAATGCAGTAAAAAAATGTACGTTGAACAAACTCGTGATATGTTAAAGAAAGATAATATTAAAATCCTGACTCTGATTGGTCTTCTGTGTCTGACATCCCTTTTGTATGCCCAGGAACGGGCGAAGTTGAAAATTATTTCCTATAATATTTGGAACGGTTTTGAAAAGCAGCAGGATCGAAAGGATAAATTTAGTGCGTGGATGAAGAAGGAGCAACCTGATGTTGTGGCATTGCAGGAACTGGTGGACTTTAAGCGGGCCGACTTACTACAATTGGCCAAGACATACGCCCACAACTACGCTGTTTTATTAAAGGAGGAAGGCTATCCTGTCGGTATTTCCTCCCGGTATCCGATCACTGTTGTCAACGCCCGGCTAGATAAATTTTGGCATGGTATGCTGCATGTGAAGATTAAAAACTTAGACTTTATTGTCACGCATCTTAGTCCCTTTTCCTGGCAATATCGGCTGGGGGAAGCAAAACAAATCGCAGAATATGTAAAAAATAATCACCTGGATAGCTGTATTATTCTGGGGGATCTGAATGCCTATTCCCCATTGGATGCCATTTGGCTGGAAAAGCAGTCCTCTTTGAAGAACAATCTCATAAAATGGGACACGGAGCATCCCCAATATGGCAATATGAGAGGGGGGCGATTTGATTATAGTGTACTATCGACTTTTTTGGCCATGGGTTTTGAAGATTGTATCGGACGATCTATATTTCCCGAAATCAAACGTACCAGCTATCCTTCAGCTACGCTTTACAATTGGAAATGGGGAGACCCCAGGATAGCCACGGTTTCTGAACGACTTGATTATATTTTGCTGTCTGAACCCTTAGCATCTCATGCCAAGCAGGTGGAGGTACATAATGGTCCCGCACTTGAGGGGATATCTGATCACTATCCTGTTTCGGTCGTGATTGATCAATTGGAGAAATAGAAATATAATTGTAGATTGCGGATGACCACGAAAAGAATATTCATGGAAATTTCCGTAATAGATATAGTTATCATCGTCAGTTATTTGCTTGCGATGATTGTCATCGGTTTGATCCTTAAAAAGCGAGCCGGCAAGAATCTTGATTCGTATTTTTTAGGCGGAAAAACGCTTCCCTATTATATGCTCGGTATTTCTGATGCATCGGGTATGTTCGACATCTCGGGAACCATGTGGATGGTCTATCTTGCTTTTGTATATGGCTTAAAAAGCATGTGGATCCCTTGGTTATGGCCTGTTTTTAATCAGATTTTTTTGATGGTCTATCTGTCGGTCTGGCTGCGGCGATCCAATGTCCTGACCGGAGCAGAATGGATCCGTACACGTTTTGGTCATGGTCGGGGAGCTGATGGAGCTTATACCATCGTTATTCTATATGCCATAGTTGCGGTAATGGGGTTTTTATGTTATGGCTTTATCGGTATAGGGAAGTTCATGGAAGTTTTTTTTCCGTGGGAACAGGTATCCCGCTTTATTCCCTTGACGATTGACCCAGCAATGGCTCCGCAACTGTATGGTATTCTCTTTACAGCGATAACGACATTTTATGTCATGCTTGGTGGAATGCACAGTATTGTGTGGGCGGATATGGTCAAGTTTGGCATTATGATTATTTCGGGAATTGCCATCGCTGTTATTGCCATGCAGGAGGTTAGCCCCGAGCTATTGGCAGCAAACACACCTGAAGGTTGGGACTCCCCCTTCTTCGGTTGGCACTTGGATTTGGACTGGAGTACTTTACTTCCTTCCATCATGGACCGGATTGCCGATGATCAATACAGTCTTTTTGCGGTATTTGTGATGATGATGCTATTTAAAGGTATATTTATGAGCATGGCAGGACCGGCGGCCAACTATGACATGCAGAAGATATTGGCCTGCAGAACCCCTAAAGAGGCCGCTTTAATGAGTGGTTCGGTGTCGGTAATCCTACTTATCCCGCGTTATCTGATGATTATGGGTTTCACGGTATTAGCTCTGGTATTTTTTCGGGATGAATTTGCACATATGGGCAATCAGATGGATTTTGAAATTATACTGCCCAAGGCAATTAGCCGCTTCGGAAAGATAGGATTAACCGGGCTGTTGCTGGCGGGCCTATTGGCCGCATTTATGTCTTCTTTCGCTTCAACAGTCAATGCCGCACAGGCTTATTTGGTAAATGATGTACTATTGAAGTTTATGTACCGGTCTGCTTCGCCAAAGAAGCAGATCCGTTTGAGTTATGTGGTTTCTATTGCTGTGGTCGTTTGTAGTACCATTATTGGCTTATATGTGCAGAATATCAATTCGGTATTACAATGGATTGTCTCCGCTTTATATGGTGGTTATATTGCGGCAAATGTATTGAAATGGCACTGGTGGCGTTTTAATGGTGCCGGATTTTTCTGGGGAATGCTGGCGGGTATATTTGGGGCAGTGATACTCCCGCAGTTTTTTCCGGATACCCTTCCGCTCTATTTTTTTCCTTTGCTTTTTGTCCTATCTCTATTGGGCTGTTTTGCAGGTACATGGTTATCCCGGCCTACCGAGAAGGAAGTGCTGATTGATTTTTATGTACGTGTACGGCCTTGGGGATTTTGGGGACCCATTCATCAGAAAGCACTAGAAAAATACCCGGATCTCAAAAAGAACGATCATTTTAAGCGGGATATGGCCAATGTGGCCGTTGGTATTGTATGGCAATGCTGCCTGACCTTGGTTCCCATGTATATTGTGATCAAACAGGGACAGGGTTTGTTGACAACAGTCTTGCTATTGGGTATTACCACACTTATACTTAAAAAGAACTGGTATGATAAAATGACCCGCGAGGAGGAAGAGTATAATGCCTTTATGTTAAAGTACGGGTTAAATAAAACAGATAATACCGTTAGCGAAGAAACGACTATTTATTAACCATACCAACTGCTTTCCGACAATACAAAAATAGGCTACCCGTCGTACGTCGACGAGTGTCCTATTTTGTAAATGGACTGATCGGATCAGTTAATTACTCGCTTTAACTTTGAAGGGAACCACATATTCTCCCCATTCTAAGGATACAGTGCCTTCTGGTGTGGCACTTATCTTAAACTGCTCTTGCGCATTGCTGCTTGTGCCGTTGCTGACCGAAACACGTAGGGCATCGTCTTTTGCATCATATTTTGTTCCCCATTGGTCCCATACTTTGCTGAACATAAGGGTTGTTTCATGTTCTCCGGGGATACTGTAAAGGCCATATTTTCCCGCCGCTAGTTTTTTGCCTTCGACCAGTACATCTTTATTGAATTCGATGGTGGTTGCTTCATTGGCACCTGTACGCCAGACTTTTCCTACGGGAGCGATATCAACACCAAGCTTACGGCCTTTAAGTGAAGGACGGCTATAATTGATGTCGATCGTAACCCCATCTGTCGTGGTTACCTTGGTGTTTTCTGGAGGACTCGGGCGTTTACTTTTGTCTGTCTGGGCGAAGCTAAGTTGACCGATTAAGGTCAAAATTGTTAAAATTAGTACTCTCATATGTGCTTATTTTTTTGATTAAACACTTAAATATAAGATTTTTATGTGATGAAAATTTTCTGTTTTTTTAGAACTTGACGAAATCGTGACTGGGTGGCATCAAGCTATATGAAAAAAAATGAGAGTGTATAAGAATAAAAGCCAGCGTTTTAATCACTGGCTTTTATTCTTATACCAAATATTCGAACAATGTTTGGTCTTTGTTGATTTCAATGACATCAAACTTATACTCTTTCATTCTTGCGATCAGTGTTTCGTAATCTTCAGGTTTATTGAGCTCAATCCCAACTAAGGCCGGACCTCTTTCCCGTTCTGTTTTTTTGATAAACTCGAAACGGGTAATATCATCTTTCGGACCCAACACTTCAGAAACGAAGAGTTTTAATGCTCCCGGGCGCTGAGGAAAACGGACAATGAAATAATGTTTATAACCTTCATAAAGTAACGATAGTTCTTTGATCTCGCTCATGCGGTCGATATCATTGTTTCCGCCTGATATAATACAAACGACCTTCTTGCCTTTTATTTCTTCTTTGTGAAATTCCAAAGCTGCAACAGAAAGTGCTCCCGCTGGTTCGACCACGATGGCGTCTTTATTATATAGTTCCAAGATACAAGTACAGATTTTGCCCTCTGGAATGGAGCGCGTATCGTCCAGCAATTGTTTGGCAATCTCAAAGGTGGTCGCGCCAATTTTCTTTACAGCAGCCCCATCAACAAATTTGTTAATATGCTCCAATTCGATCGGTGCTCCGTTTTCCAGCGCAGCCTGCATGGAAGGTGCTCCTTCCGGTTCGACTCCGTAACACTTGATCGCTTTATTTTTGCTTTTCAGGTAGTAACTTGCTCCTGCCGCAAGACCGCCACCACCGATCGGAATAAAGATGGCATCCATATCAGGAAGATCCTGTAATGCTTCTACGGCCACGGTGCCTTGTCCCTCCACAACCTTGAGATCGTCAAATGGAGGAATAAAGGTCATGCCATGCTCTTCCGTGTAAGCCAGTGCCGCTTTTTGGCAATCGTCAAACGTATCTCCGGTCAATACAATTTCAACATTTCCATTGCCCCACATTTCAGTTTGGGAGATTTTCTGACGCGGCGTCGGGCCGGGCATAAAGATAACGCCTTTAATGTCCAGTTTTTTGCATGAAAAGGCGACACCCTGAGCATGGTTACCAGCACTTGCACAGACGACGCCCCGTTGGCGCTCTTCCTCTGTCAGGGAAATAATCTTGTTGTAGGCACCACGCAGTTTATAGGAACGGACGACCTGTAAGTCTTCCCGTTTGAGATAAACTTCTGCGCCATATTTTTCGGATAAATAGCGGTTATATTGTAAAGGCGTACGATTGACCACCGATTTGATGCGCTCAAGCGTAGCTTCTGAGTTGATGTTTAAGGTTGATAGATCCATTTTTTTAATAGGATGATTAAGGTTGTCTTTTGATAAAAAAAGGCTGCAGATGCAGCCTTCCATTTTCTATATCTTTTCTTGGATGAGGCTTTTTAAGTCATCATCACAAATATTTTTCTTTGCGTCGGCCAATACCAAAAAGCGTTGATAGCAATCTGCCAGATCATCTTTTTCAAGATGGAAACCAAGGCGCTCCAAATGGTGTTTAAGTGCATGTCTTCCTGAACGGGCCGTCAAAATGATATCTGCTTCATCAAGGCCTACATCTTCCGGTCTGATGATCTCGTAGTTTTCGCGGTGCTTCAGGAAACCATCTTGATGGATGCCTGAACTATGGGCAAAGGCATTCCGGCCAACAATCGCTTTATTTGGTTGCACGGGCATGTTCATCATATCGCTCACTTTACGGGATAGATAGGTAAACATGCGGCTATCAATATTCGAAGTTAGGCTTCCGAAAGCTTGATTATGCACTTTAAGAATCATTGCAACTTCTTCCAATGAGGTATTACCGGCACGTTCGCCTATACCATTGATGGTACATTCTACCTGACGGGCACCGTTTTGTATCGCGGCGATAGAGTTGGCCGTAGCAAGCCCCAGATCATTATGGCAGTGTGCAGAAATAATAGCTTGATCGATATTACGTACATTTTCCTTAAGGTACTTGATTTTTGAACCATATTGGTCTGGTAAGCAGTAGCCATTGGTATCGGGAATATTGACAACTGTTGCACCAGCAGCAATAACTGATTCAATCATTTTAGCCAAAAACTCCAAGTCAGCACGACCGGCATCCTCAGCGTAAAACTCGACATCTTCCACGTAAGATTTAGCGTGTTTTACAGCTGCGACGGCACGTTCTAAAATTTCTTCACGTGTACTATTGAATTTATACTTGATATGCATATCTGAAGAGCCAATGCCGGTATGAATACGTGGACGTTTGGCATATTTCAATGCTTCCGCAGCTACGTCGATATCATTTTGATTGGCACGGGTCAATGCACATATAATAACATCATTCACCGCCTTGGACAATTCTACGACAGATTGGAAATCTCCGGGACTGGAAACAGGAAAACCAGCTTCGATAATATCAACCCCCAGTTTTTCTAAGTCCTTTGCGATCTCAATTTTCTCTGGAGTAGTTAATTGGCAACCCGGTACCTGTTCGCCATCACGCAATGTGGTGTCGAAGATGTAAAGATGATTAGGATCGTGTAACATAATTTCTTAATTCAAAAGATTTATAACTAAAGAAGTATGGGGCAAAGAGTGTAAGTGCAGCGATCTTTTTTGGTTTGTGGCACCCAAATCTCATTACTCCATACGCATATCTCATTACTATTTAATAAACTCCAACACTTTCTCTCCCATTTCCTGAGTACCCAAGATTTTAGAAGCTTCTGTATCGGCATTCGCAATATCACCGGTTCTCCAGCCTGCTTTGAGCGTTTGGGCAACCGCATTAGTAACCGCTTTTGCTTCTTCCTGTAGACCAAAGCTAATGTCAAGCATCAATGCAGCGGATAAAATTGAAGCAAGCGGATTCGCTTTATTCTGGCCCGCGATATCATGTGCCGAGCCGTGGATAGGTTCGAAGAAACCTGTGCCATCGCCAACGGAAGCTGAGGCCAACATGCCCATTGATCCCGCAATCTGAGATGCTTCATCAGTCAAAATATCACCAAAAAGATTCGCTGTTAATACCACGTCAAATTTCTTTGGATTCTTGACTAATTGCATTGCTGCATTGTCAATAAACATGTGTTCAGTTTCAACATCTGGATATTCTTTTGCAATTTCTTGTACAACTTCTCTCCACAGGCGGGATGTTTCCAATACATTGGCTTTATCTACAGAGCATAATCTTTTGTTGCGGGTGCGTGCTGCATCATAAGCTTTACGTGCGATACGTTCTACTTCATAACGGTGGTAGTTCATCAAATCCGAAGCGAAGGTATTGTCTTCATTACGGTTTTTCTCACCGAAATACACATCACCCGTCAACTCACGGAAAAAAAGGATATCTGTGCCTTGGAGAATTTCAGGTTTTAAACTCGATGCATCCAATAATTCATCAAATAAAAGGATAGGACGGAGATTGGCATATAACCCCAATTCTTTACGGATTTTCAACAAACCCTGTTCTGGTCTAACCTTGGCCGAAGGATCATTATCGTACTTGATATGTCCGATCGCGCCAAAAAGGATGGCATCTGATGCTTTGGCTTTTGCTAACGTCTCGTCAGGAAGTGGATTGCCGGTAGCTTCAATCGCCGTATGGCCCATGATTGCTTCATCAAAACTGAATTCATGACCATAATTTTCACCGATCTTTTCTAAAACTTTTTTACCCCATGTGGTTACTTCTTGGCCGATGCCGTCTCCAGGTATGATTAAAATATTTTTTTTCATTGTTTTATTCGTATTGAGATATGAGTCTTGAGGTGCTATTTTTATCAAATTTGAATATCCACCCGCTCATGTCCATTGTCTAATATCTATTATCTTTCGTCTAAATATCTATTGTTAATTGTCGTTTTCAACAATTTTTATGTTGATAAAGTCTCTTTTTTGTGGATAACTCGTTCTACAGACTTAATTTCACCTTTTTCCAGTACCATCTTGTTGTCTATACAGGTAGGTAATTGGGATTGGAAATGACCGACATAAATAAGGGTCTGGCCATTCTTGCTCAGGTCATCGATCACATCATTAAAATATTGTGATTGTTCCTTATCCAATCCTTGGCAAGGTTCATCTAATATAAGCAATTCCGGATGTTTTACAATTGTACGCGCCAGCAATGCTAATCGCTGTTGGCCTAAAGGTAAAGATCCTAATGTTTTATGTTTCACGTCTTTGAGATCAAAAAAATGGAGTACCTGATCAAGCTTCTGCTGTTGTTCATAGCCCAATTTTTGATACAGGCTCATCGAGTCAAAGAATCCCGAAGCAATGGTCTGTCCAACATTGGCATTCATATCGTAGTACCAATGTAATTCGGGAGAAATAATGCCCAGATGCTCTTTGATTTCCCATATACTTTCTCCTGATCCTCTCTTTTTACCAAAAAGATGGATGTCATTTGCGTAAGCCTGGGGATGATCCCCGTTGATCAGACTTAATAAAGTCGATTTTCCCGATCCATTATGTCCTTGCAGCAGCCATTTTTCTCCCGCTTTTACTTCCCAATCAATGTTTTTCAAGACCTGCTTTTCACCGTATGAAATGTTGATCTGCCGCATCTTGACCATCGTTGGGTCGGAGATTTTGGGTGGTTGCTGTAAGAAATACGGTAATTCCTTGCGTTTTCGTGGTATTCCCCTTGAAATTTCTCTGCTATGATGACGGAGAACAATTTTTCCATTTTGGATTTCGGCAAAACGATTAATACAATCCGGTTGTTCGTCATCATTGCTGATTAGTAAGAGGGATACGCCCTTGTCCGCAAGCTGATCGAAGATCTGGTTCAGGTCTTTTCGGGATTGTACATCAAGTCCGGTATAAGGCTGGTCGATAACCAAGACCTGCGGCTGAAGCCAAAGTGCTTTGACCAATTGTAAGCGTTTATGTTCGCCGCTGGAAAGTTCGATCAATTGCTGGTCTTTGAAATTTTCAAATCCAAAGATGGTAAGGTAAGGTGCCACATCTTCGAAGGCCAGCTGTTCGTCCTTCGCAAAATGTTTCAATTCAGCAAAAACCGTTAAGGTATCGTTTTTTGCAAACTTGTTATAGCGTTGTTGGTAATAGAAGTTGCGATCACCTTCAAGATTGGTAAACTGAAACCAATTGGATACGTAATGGACAACTGGAGGAAGGGAACTATTGTTATCCAGATGGAAGGATATGGCGCCCTCATATTTTAATTGCCCTACAATTGCTTTTGCGAGCGTTGTTTTTCCTGTGCCACTGGGACCACCTAAGATCCATTGTTCTCCAGGAAAAATTTGCCAATTTAAATCTTGCAGTACGGAATCTTTACCGTGCTGAATCGTTAAATTGGCAATATGGACGACAGGGTCTACCATTTTTTTGTTGTTTCAAATGATTCAATTAAATCTTTTTGATTAAGGATAAAATCGATGTCATCGTATCCATTGATCAAGCATGATTTTTTGTATGGATTGATTTCAAATTCAAATTGATCGCCGGTCTCGGTTAACATCACCGTTTGTTTTTCGAGATCAACGATGATTTGGGTATTTGGGTTTTGGTGGACCAATTCGAAGATTTTCTCTAAAAATTCTTCGGGAACCTGAATAGGCAATACACCATTATTAAGCGCATTACCTTTAAAGATATCCGCAAAAAACGAACTGATAACGACATCGAAGCCGTAGTCCTGGATTGCCCAAGCAGCATGTTCACGACTGGAACCGCAACCGAAGTTCTTGCCGGCAACCAATATTTTTCCTGAATAGATGGGGCTGTTCAATACGAAATCTGCTTTTGGCTGATTATCGCTATCAAAGCGCCAGTCACGGAATAAATTATTGCCAAATCCCTCACGAGTGGTCGCTTTTAGAAAACGTGCTGGAATAATTTGGTCAGTATCAATATTTTCAATAGGTAATGGAACTACCTGTGATGTTAAAGTTTCAAATTTTTTCATGTCAAAAATTTAGTAAGTCAGAATTAAAAATTAAAAAATGGAGCTAGTTATAAGCTGAAAGCTTGGACAATCAGGGTCTCAATACTCAATTCTCTCATCTCAATACTATATTAACTCTCTAACATCTGTTACTTTACCCGTTACTGCTGCTGCTGCTGCTGTCAGTGGAGATACCAGCATGGTACGTGCATTGGGCCCCTGACGTCCTTCGAAATTTCTGTTTGAAGTCGAAACACAGTATTTGCCCGCAGGGATTTTATCTTCGTTCATGCCTAAACATGCGGAACATCCCGGTTCGCGTAGTTGGAATCCCGCGGCTTCAAAGATTTTATCCAAGCCTTCTTCTTTGGCTTGTTTTTCTACCTGTTTTGAGCCCGGAACAATCCATACTTCGACGTCCTGTGCCTTTTGTTTCCCTTTCACGAATGAAGCTACCTCACGTAAATCTTCGATACGGGAGTTGGTGCAGCTTCCGATGAAAACGTAATCCACGCGGTTACCTAAGACCGTGGAATCATCTTTAAAGCCCATGTAGTCCAGCGCTTTTTGATAGGATGGTCTTTCGGATTCCGGTTGTGCATTTGTTGCCGGGATATGCTCTGTGATACCCATACCCATGCCGGGGTTTGTACCATAGGTAATCATAGGAGCGATGTCAGCTGCATCAAATGTCAATACTTTATCAAAGATCGCATCTTCGTCTGAATATAATGTTTTCCAATATGCTAAGGCTTGGTCCCATTCTTCTCCTTTTGGTGCGAATTCGCGGCCTTCCACATAATCAAATGTGATTTGATCCGGTGCAATAAGTCCGCCGCGTGCCCCCATTTCGATACTCATATTACAGATGGTCATCCGCGCTTCCATGCTCAAAGAGCGGATGGCTGAACCAGCATATTCGATAAAATACCCTGTACCTCCTGCAGCAGAAATCTTGGCGATAATATAGAGGATAATATCTTTTGCGCCAACACCCTTTTGTAAAGTACCATTGACTTCAATTTTCATGGTTTTAGGCTTGGACTGCAATAAACATTGTGTCGCAAAGACCTGTTCTACCTGAGAGGTTCCGATACCAAAAGCAATAGCTCCAAAGGCTCCATGCGTTGACGTATGGCTATCACCACAGACCATTGTTTTACCAGGTAGTGTGATACCCAACTCAGGACCGATCACGTGTACGATTCCTTGGTAAGGATGTCCCAAACCATATAATTCAATGCCAAATTCAGCACAATTTTTGGTCAGCATATCGACTTGATAGCGCGATAGCTCTTCTTTGATCGGCAAATGTTGGTTGAGTGTCGGTACGTTATGGTCGGCAGTTGCTACCGTTTGCTTTGGACGAAAAACTGGGATTCCTCTTTTGCGTAGGCCATCAAAAGCTTGCGGTGAAGTAACCTCATGAATCAAGTGGGTATCGATATATATAATATCCGGAAACCCTTCTTCACGCTTGACGACGTGAGCATCCCAAATCTTTTCTACTAATGTTTTTGACATTTTTTAATCTCTCTTATGTTATTTTTATTTTAATCAGGGCGATATTGTAAATGTCTCAATATCACCCTGATTTCAATATACTAAATTACGAAATATTCATGATTTTGGAGCATATCTGTGGATTGAATTCATCCGGATATGCTATCCGTTTTTAAAAAGAACAAATAATTCGTATCAATTTTTAAACAGTTTTGATCGCTTTCATTGCCGTCATCGCCTTACGCAATTTACGACCAACGATTTCCACAGGATGGTCACGCAAAATTTCATTGATAACAACCAACTGTGCGTTATCAACAGCAGCATCTTTACCTTCATTAAAGTTTTTACCTACTAGATCGGTATCAACAGTTTTCATGAAATCAGCCAATAAAGGTTTACAAGCCTGATCAAATAGGTAACAGCCATATTCCGCTGTATCAGAAATAACACGGTTCATTTCAAACAATTTCTTACGGGCGATTGTGTTGGCAATCAATGGCGTTTCGTGCAATGATTCGTAGTATGCTGATTCTGGTTTGATACCTGCTTCAACCATTGTTTCGAAAGCCAATTCAACGCCTGCTCGGATGAAAGCAACCATTAGAGTATAATTGTCGAAGTATTCCTGCTCGTTGATTTTAATATCACCTGCAGGCGTTTTCTCGAATGCAGTTTCGCCTGTTTCAGCTCTCCATTTCAATAAGTTAGCATCACCATTTGCCCAATCTTCCATCATCGTCTTGCTAAAGTGACCGGACATGATATCGTCTTGGTGTTTTTGGAACAAAGGACGCATGATATCTTTTAGCTCTTCTGAGATCTCAAAAGCTTTCACTTTTGCAGGGTTGCTCAAACGATCCATCATACCGCTTACACCACCATGTTTCAAGGCTTCAGTGATCACTTCTACACCGTATTGTACCAATTTGGATGCATAACCAGCCTCAATTCCTTTTTCGATCATTTTGTCGAAAGATAAGATCGAACCTGTTTGTAACAAACCACAAAGGATTGTCTGTTCACCCATTAAATCTGATTTTACCTCGGCTACAAATGAAGATTTCAATACACCGGCTTTGTGACCACCTGTTCCTACACAGTATGCTTTTGCCTCAGCCCAACCTTTTCCTTGTGGATCATTCTCTGGGTGAACAGCGATCAAAGTAGGGACACCGAAACCACGAAGGTATTCTGCACGAACCTCAGAACCCGGACATTTTGGAGCAACCATGATCACAGTGATATCTTTACGGATTTGCATACCTTCTTCAACGATGTTGAAACCGTGTGAATAAGATAATGTTGCACCTTCTTTCATCAAAGGCATGACCGCGTTGATCACTGAGGTATGTTGTTTATCAGGAGTCAGGTTAATGACCAAATCTGCTGTTGGGATTAATTCTTCGTAAGTGCCTACGTTAAAGTTATTGTCTGTAGCATTTTTCCAAGAATCTCTTTTTTGTTCAATAGCTTCTTTACGTAAAGCATAAGAAACGTCCAGTCCGCTATCTCTTAAGTTTAAACCTTGGTTCAAGCCTTGTGCACCGCATCCTACGATTACGATTTTTTTACCTTTTAAAGCATTTACTCCATCCGTAAATTCGGTGTTGTCCATGAATTCAGCGTGACTTAATTGTTCTAACTGCTCTCTAAGCGGTAAGGTGTTGAAATAATTTGCCATTGTTTTACTTTCTTTCTGTTATTGGTTGTTGATTATTTATTTTTTTATTGTACTAATTTACGTTGCGCCAAAGCATAACCATAATGAACATTATCATGTCCTGAGGTTAAAGCGATAACATCTTCGACTGTGCCCATTGGATAACCATAAGTTGCTGTTGAAAACGAGGTAATCTCTTCAAAAACGCCATTCTCATAGTCTTTGGCGATTTGTTCGATGCTTTGGATAGCGATTGTCTTTAATTCATCCACCTCAGCCTGCTCGACAAAACGTGTGGGCTTGGTATCTTTTCTATAATCTTCATTGTATTTTACCCAGGCGGTATCCGCTTTGATACCGGTACGCACATAGACCAAAGTCTGTGTACTTACAACGATATGTCCAAAATTCCAGATAATATTGTTGTTAAATCCAGCAGGGATTTTGTTGAGTTGTTCTATGGAAAGGTTATCCACCAATTCAATGAATTTTTGGCGGGCCTGTAAGATAAATTTAAATGTCTCTTGCATCTGATTACATGGTAAATACATCATCCCGTTTGTCGAGATATTCATTTTCAACGATTTCTATCGACGGTTCCTGTGCTTCAAACTGAACCAATTTGGAGTGGAAGCCAGCACTATCTTTAATGATGGCGATACGGGCACCACGGACAAATTCGATTAACCCGTATTTTGTCAATTCCTCCGTCAGCTTATCAATTTCTTCACGGTGGCCTGCGGTTTCGAACACGATGTAATCGTTGCGGATCACAACCACATTGGCTCCATATTGACGTAGCAAACGCTCCACATATACTTTTTCATTGACAACGTCTGCCGGTACTTTATACAAGGCCTGTTCTTGCCAGATCACTTCGTCATTGGTATTGTAATAGGCTTTAAGGATATCTATCTGTTTTTCTAACTGACGGCAAAGCTTACGCAGCACATCCTCTGCCTCTGTAATGACAATGGTGAAGCGATGTATACCTTCTACTTCAGAAGGCGATGTGTTTAAACTTTCGATATTGATTTTTCTTCTTGAAAAAATCGTTGAGATCCTTCCGATAAGGCCGATAGAATTCTCTGTATATAGAGTAATGGTATATTCTTGTTTTTCCATTTTGACTTTTTACTTTAATCGAATCTCCGATACGGATGTTCCTTGTGCAACCATCGGGAATACATTGTTTTCCTTTCCTACCATAACTTCCAATAGATAAGCACCATCGTGGTCAAGCATGGTCTGAAGGGCATTGCGGAGATCCTTCCGTTCCGAAATTTTCTGTCCATCGATATAATAACCTTTGGCAACTGCAACAAAGTCAGGGCTGGTGATATTCACGAATGAATAGCGTTTGTCATGAAACAGTTGTTGCCATTGACGTACCATACCTAAGAACTCGTTGTTCAAGATCAAGATTTTTACCTTTGCGCCAAATTGCATGATGGTCCCCAGTTCCTGAATGGTCATTTGGATACCACCGTCACCGATGATGGCTACGACAGTTTTCTCAGGGGCTCCATACCAGGCGCCAATAGCTGCAGGAAGACCAAAACCCATGGTTCCCAATCCGCCTGATGTGACGTTTGACTTGCTCTTGTTAAATTTTGCATAGCGACATGTGACCATCTGATGCTGACCAACGTCTGTGGTTATGATTGCGTCCCCACCGGTTAATTCATTCAACACATTGATCACCTCGCCCATGGTCATGATATCCGTTTTTGGATGCAATTCATCTGTGATGACTTCTTTGATTTCCTCTTTTTCGAGTTCGCGGAACTGAGCTAACCATGCGGAATGATCCACGGTTTTAACCAATTCAGTCAACATTGGAAGTGATTCTTTGCAATCGCCCCATACAGGTACAGTTGTTTGTACATTTTTGTCAATCTCGGCTGGATCGATATCCAAATGGATCACTTTTGCCTGTTTGGCATATTTGTCCAATCGGCCTGTGACACGGTCATCGAAACGCATGCCAATAGCAATTAAGACATCGCATTCATTGGTCATGACGTTTGGCGCATAATTTCCGTGCATCCCCAACATACCGACATGAAGTTTGTGGTCTGTAGGAAGTGCGCTCAATCCCATGACAGTGGCGGCAGAAGGAATGCCTGTTTTTTCGATAAAAGCTTTGAATTCCTCTTCTGCCTTTCCTAAGATAATCCCCTGACCAAAAAGTACAAATGGCTTTTTTGCATTATTGATCAACTCAGCAGCTTGTTCGATATACTCTTTACGGACTTGCGGAGCAGGTCTATAACTACGCACATGATTGCATTTTTCGTAACCGAAGTAATCGAACAATTGTATTTGTGCATTCTTGGTAATATCGATCAATACGGGACCCGGACGACCCGTGCTGGCAATATAAAATGCTTTAGCGAGTGCGGCTGGAATTTCAGTAGCGTCAGTGACTTGATAGTTCCACTTGGTGACCGGTGCGGTAATATTGATGACATCCGTTTCCTGAAATGCATCGGTTCCCAATAGTGAAGCAAAGACCTGGCCTGTAATACAGACGATCGGGTTACTGTCGATCATGGCATCTGCCAGCCCGGTAACTAGGTTTGTTGCTCCGGGACCACTCGTCGCGAAGACGACACCTGTACGACCGGAAGTTCTTGCATAACCTTGGGCCGCATGGATTCCTCCTTGCTCATGGCGCACCAAGATATGTTTCAAACGATCCGTATAATCATAAAGGGCATCATAAATGGGCATGATCGCACCACCCGGATAGCCAAATACGGTATCAACTCCTTCGCTCAATAAGGCCTCCATAACAGCTTTCGATCCCGAAATTTGTGTCGGAGTTTCCTGCTTGGTAGCAGCCTTATTTTCTGTTATTTCCAGTGTACTCATTACGTTGATTTTTTAGTTTTGTTGATTATTCAGTCTTTTTTAATATTTAGATATTAGATCTGGAGACATTAGATCGGAAGTTCCGTTTGTTTAAACCTTCAGCACACGAAGTGTCTCCATTTTTTGATTTTTTATAGATCAGTTACACAACCTTCTGAGGCGTCGGCTACAGTCTTAGCGTATTTGTATAATACGCCTTTACTGACTTTCAAAGCCGGCTGTACCCATGCTGCACGACGTTGTGCAATCTCCTCATCGGAAAGGTTCACATTGATCGTATTGTTGACAGCATCAATCTCGATGATATCGTCATCATGAACTAAACCAATTAACCCGCCTTTGTAAGATTCTGGTGTAATGTGGCCTACAACAAAACCGTGTGTGCCGCCGGAGAAACGCCCATCTGTAATAAGCGCCACAGATTTACCTAAGCCGGCACCGATGATTAATGATGTTGGTTTAAGCATTTCCGGCATGCCTGGGGCACCTACCGGGCCTTCGTTTTTAATAACGACAACATCTCCGGGCTTAATTCTGCCTGAGGCAATTCCTGCTACTAAGTCATGTTCGCCATCGAACACACGTGCGGGACCAGTGAATTTTTCACCTTCTTTGCCGGAGATCTTTGCCACGGAACCTTTTTCAGCCAGATTTCCGTAAAGGATCTGTAAGTGTCCTGTTGCTTTGATTGGGTTGCTCAATGGTTTGATAATAGGCTGATCATATTCCATAATGGATTTGACATCAGCTAAGTTTTCGGCAACAGTTTTTCCAGTTACGGTGATACAATCACCATGCAATAAACCTTCGTCCAAAAGGTATTTCATTACAGCGGGAGTTCCACCATATTGTTGAAGATCTTGCATCAGGTATTTGCCCGAAGGTTTAAAGTCTGCCAATACAGGTGTTTCATCACTCATGCGCTGGAAGTCATCTTGTGAGATGTCAACGCCTACGGCCTTACCGATCGCAATAAAGTGAAGTACGGCATTGGTACTACCCCCTAAAATCACGATGGTACGTAATGCATTTTCGAATGCTTTGCGCGTCATGATATCTGAAGGTTTGATATCTTTTTCAAGTAGGGTACGGATATGTTTACCCGCTTCTAGACATTCATTTTTCTTTTCTTCGGAGATCGCAGGGTTGGAAGATGAGTAAGGTAGACTCATTCCCAAAGCTTCGATGGCAGAAGCCATGGTGTTGGCTGTATACATACCACCACACGCACCAGCGCCAGGACAAGTATGTTTGATGATGCCTTCATAGTCTTCGTCAGAAAGATTTCCGCAGATGCGTTGTCCCAATGCTTCAAAGGCAGACACAATATTTAATTCTTCGCCTTTGTAGTGGCCTGGAGCAATAGTACCTCCATATACCATCAAAGAAGGGCGGTCCAAACGGGCCATTGCCATAATTGCACCAGGCATGTTTTTGTCACAGCCAGGAATAGAGATCAAGCCATCATAATATTGTCCGCCACAGATCGTTTCGATGCTATCGGCAATCACGTCACGGCTTACCAACGAATAACGCATACCGTCTGTACCATTGCTCATACCGTCGCTGACGCCAATGGTTCCAAAGGTCAAACCCACTAAATCATTGTTCCAAACGCCCTTTTTGACGATTTGTGCCAAATCATTTAAGTGCATATTACACGTATTACCATCATATCCCATGCTGGCAATACCGACCTGTGCTTTCTCCATATCGGCATCCGTAAGACCGATACCGTAAAGCATTGCTTTTGCAGCAGGTTGCGTTTCGTCTTGTGTAAATGTACGGCTGTATTTGTTCATTGTGTTTTCGCCGTTAGATGATGACTTCATAATTTTCGTTCTCTAATACTAAATTTTTATATCTTCTTTGGATCGATGCACCTATGCTGTGTTCCCACGCTTCTTGATAGATGACATCGTCGACTTGTTTGATTCCGATAATTTCAGCCGCTGTACCGCATAAGAATGCACTATCAGCTGTATAGATATCTTCTACTGTCAATTGTTTTTCAATGACTTCGAAATTCAGTTTTTTACAGATGTTTTTAACGGTCTGCCGTGTAATGCCGGGAAAAATGTTTTTCGCTGGCGGTGTATAAATTTTGAAATCTTTCTCAATAAAAATATTCTCGCTGGAAGCCTGGGCCACGAAGCCTTCATGATCAAGCATAAGTGCCTCATCAAAACCCCTTTTAATGGCTTCTGTCGTCGCTAGAATAGAGTTTACATATTGACCTGATATTTTCGAGTCTGTTTTAAAAGATTTTGGATTAGGTCTTTTGATATCAGAGATGCATACACGCAAAAGGTTCTGACCGAGATAAGGTCCCCATTCCCAGGCGGCAATCATCAGATTAGCCTCCGTGGAAGAAGTCAGGTGCATATTCGAGCCGGTGAGTACCAATGGACGGATGTAAGCCTCCCGTAAATTGTTGATGGCCAAAAGCTCATAACATTTGTCAATTAGCTCCCTGTTACTCCATTGGTAAGGGATATTCACCGCTTCGCAGGATTTCTTCAATCGGTCAAAATGTTTGTCCGCTTTAAAGATGCGCGGACCATTGTGGGTATTGTACGCGCGTAAACCATCGAATACAGCGTAGCCATAGTGAAGCGATTGTGCAAAGGGATTCAATGCAGCCTCGGAGGCTTTTACAAAGGCTCCATCCAAATAAATCAATGTGTTCTTGTCGTAGTATTTCATAACCCAAAATTTACCTATATAAATAATTTCCCTTTTTGGTTTTTGCTGGTAAATCATGCTATCTCAGGCCGCTGTAAAAACCTTCGATTTTCATCTCCTCAAGGTAGCAGGAATTACAATAATTGGCAATAGGTAAAGTGCTAATTTTCTATTTAGAATAAAATTTTAAAATTTTATATTTTAAAAAATTTTAAACTTTATTTTAAGTTGTTTTTCGGTTTTAAATTTTGTTAGTCGTATACCGTATTTAAAATTGGTCTACCCTGTCAAAAAATTATTTTTTGTTACAAAGGGCAAATTTCTTCCTAAAATGAAGAAATTGTCAAAAAAACTTTAAAAAAAAAGCTTCCGATATTTCTATCGGAAGCTTTTCAATATTTTAAAACCAATTGATTTAATCTCCGATAATTCCTTCAGCAAGCACGGTAATGACATTGTCTTTTGCTTCCACGACGCCACCTTTAATGAACACTTCTTGTCCACCTTTACCTTGTTGAATAATTACTTTTCCATCTTCCAAAGTAGAAACAATTGCCGCGTGGTCTTTCAAAATTTGAAAAGAGCCCGCAGAGCCAGGGACCGTAACAGATGTTACTTCGCCTTCGTATACTAATTTGTCGGGAGTGATAATTGTTAATTTCATTATTCTTAGATATAATCTAAATTAAACGGCTTCTGCTAATAATTTCTTACCTTTTTCGATAGCATCATCAATGTTACCTACCAAGTTGAAGGCAGCTTCTGGATATTCATCAACCTCGCCATCAATGATCATGTTAAATCCTTTGATGGTATCTTTGATGTCTACCAATACACCTTTTAAACCTGTAAATTGCTCTGCTACGTGGAAAGGTTGTGATAAGAAACGTTGTACGCGACGTGCGCGGTGAACAGTTAACTTATCCTCTTCGGATAACTCGTCCATACCTAAGATGGCGATAATATCTTGTAGTTCTTTATAACGTTGAAGAATTTCTTTTACACGTTGTGCGGTATCGTAATGTTCAGCACCTAAAACAGCAGGAGAAAGGATACGTGATGTAGAATCCAAAGGATCCACCGCAGGATAGATACCTAACTCAGCAATTTTACGGGACAATACTGTCGTTGCGTCCAAGTGAGCAAATGTTGTCGCTGGAGCAGGGTCAGTTAAGTCATCGGCAGGTACATATACTGCTTGTACTGAAGTGATTGAACCGTTTTTAGTTGATGTAATACGCTCTTGCATCAAACCCATCTCTGTAGCTAATGTCGGTTGGTAACCTACTGCTGAAGGCATACGGCCTAACAACGCGGATACTTCAGAACCAGCTTGTGTAAAACGAAAGATGTTATCGATGAAGAAAAGGACGTCACGACCTTGACCTTCGCCATCACCGTCACGGAAATATTCTGCCACAGTCAAACCGGATAAAGCAACACGTGCACGTGCACCGGGAGGCTCATTCATCTGACCGAATACGAAAGTACATTTAGAGTCTTTCATTAATTCGTGGTCAACAGTGTCCAAAGGCCATTCACCTTTTTCCATGCCTTCCATAAAATGCTCACCATATTTGATGATACCTGATTCCAACATCTCACGCAATAAGTCGTTACCTTCACGTGTACGTTCACCTACACCGGCAAACACGGAAAGACCACCGTGACCTTTAGCGATGTTGTTGATCAATTCTTGGATTAATACAGTTTTACCTACACCGGCACCACCGAATAAACCAATTTTACCACCTTTAGCATATGGCTCTAAAAGGTCAATAACTTTGATACCAGTAAAAAGTACTTCGGATTCAGTAGATAAATCTTCGAATTTAGGAGGGACGTTGTGGATAGGACGACCATTCTCTTTGCTCAAATTTTGGATACCATCTATGGCATCACCAACTACGTTGAATACACGACCTTTGATTTCTTCACCAACAGGCATTTTGATAGGAGCACCAGTATCGACAACTTCCATTCCGCGAACCAAACCTTCAGTTGCGTCCATGGCAATTGTACGTACACGATCCTGACCTAAGTGTTGTTGAACTTCCAATACAACACGTTGTCCATTTTCTTTTTGAATGTACAATGCATCGTAAATTTTAGGTAGATTTTCACTGTCGGCGAAGTTGACGTCAACAACTGGGCCGATAATCTGCGCTATTTTACCAATCTTGGGCATATTATAGGGACTAAATATTTATTAATCAATTTTATATAAGAGACATAAAAGGCCTCTTTTTTGGTCAGCAAAAATAAGGTTATTCGTTTTTAAAAACAAATAGAATTTGCAATTAAATTATATTTTCATTAATGTAGGTCAAAATGTTATCTCTTGTAATTCTGTGAGTTTCGACTCTTGTTGTTGCAAATATACTATTTCGGTGTATTGGTGACACTATTTTTTTTGAACTGCTGTTCGTTTCCGATGTTCGTAAGGTGAAGCTCAGAGGGTATACAAATGTGATCGACCTGAAGCGGGCCGTCATGAGGACCCGCTTCAGGTCGATAAGAATCCTGTATAATATAGTCTTATGACGACCTGACTAGATCTTTTTATTTAATTCATCTTGCAATTGACGTTTCAGCAGTTGTTCTTTTTCCATGGCCTTTTTACGGAATGTCGCAAATTCCTCTTGTGATTGTTCTGCTGTCTTTTGAAATTCTACTGTATCGACTTTTGCTTTTCTATAAGAGATTAAAAAGATGAAAGTCGCTACAGCCAAGACGGCGATGATGGTCCAAACGACCGTACTGTATAAGCTCTTGGATGTATTGATACCCAAGAATGAAAAGCTATCTGTCTTTTGTTGCTCCTGTGCGAGTTGATCCTTTAATGTCTGAATAGAATCCTGCAAATTCTTGGTGTTGGATGAATAATTGCTGGATGAGGATTTTAGGGAATTGATTTCCTTATGCAGCTTTGCAACAGTATCAACAACATTTCTTTTGACGATGTCAAGGTTGGTCTTCCGCACCATCTTGAAGTCATAATTGTTTTTTGATATATAATTTAAGTGATCAAATTGATTTGCCAAGCTCCCTTTTTTTAGTCCATCCGGGCTGTATTTATAAGCGTTATTTGCCTGCTGGGTGGCGGTAACCGGCGCTGCTGCAGGAGTTTGAGCCTGTAATAAAGTGTACGATGAAATAAATAAAATCGTAAAGAATACAAATGCTAATCTCAATTTGCTCATGTTGTCTATCGTTATTATAATAAGTTTAATCAGAATATTCCAGCTACAAAGCTAGCATATGCCTGTGATAAATATAAGGAAATATTGAAAAAACGAAAATTGAAAGTGAAATATATTCCGATTATAGTCTATTCTTTTGATAGATATCTTTATGTTTCGAGGCCCCAGCTGGGCAGATAACGGAGAAATGACATAATTTTCTCTTTATAGATCGCTGTATTTAGCTTAAAATAGAAAGCCCCCTTTTTGGAATTTTCTTTGTCTTTTTCCTGTAGTTTGATGATTAAGCCTGATGCGAGTAGTTTTCGACTAAAGTTACGCTTGTCAAGCTCGATATTATAGACACCTTCATATAAGGCTGCGATTTGCGGAATCGTGAATTTTTCCGGTAGCAGTTCGAACAGAATAGGATATAGTGCTGCTTTCATACGTAGGCGGTGTTGTGCCGATGCTATCATTTGCTCGTGATCGAATATCAGTGTAGGATGCTGCTGTAATGGAAACCATTTTGCTTCATAATCGTCGCTCAGGATATGCTTATACTGTTGGGTGTCGATCAATGCAAAATAGCAGATACTTATCACTCGGTCATTAGGCTCGCGCTTGGGTTCGCCGAAGACACTGCATTGCTCCATATAGACATTTTCAAGACCGGTTAATTTTTTCAACACCCGACTGGCAGATTCTTCTGGACTTTCGTTGGGTTGAACAAAACCACCCATCAAACTCCATTTATTTCTTTCAGGTTCAAAATCACGCTTAATCAACAATACTTCTAGGGATTCCCCATTGAAGCCAAATATAATACAGTCTACAGCTAAAAGAATCCCTGAATCTTTTTTATAATATTCCATTGTCTATTGTTTTTTATCTCTTTTTTTGACTTCCTCCCGTTTTCATGATCAAAACTATAAAGTGACTAGCTAAAAATAAATACAATACTTGGTCGGTAACTGATTTAAAAATGTTTCAATACAACATACACAGGCATTTAAGCTCATCATGATTAACGGGATGAAGTTAATTCATTTTTTTAAATATGAAAATTTTCTTTCAAATTCAAAAAAATAAATGTTTATTTGACACTAATTATTTTAGAATGCTTATCTTCGATTGAGGGCATTGAAAAATAATGTTTGAAACAATTATAAATTATAAACCAAATTCAGCAAAAATGAATGAATCATATGTCATCGGGATAGATTACGGAAGCGATTCGGTCCGTTCTGTATTGGTCGATGCGATTAATGGAGAAGAAATATCATCTTCAGTATTTTATTATCCACGATGGAAAAGAGGGGAATACTGCGATGCTGCATCCAGTCAGTTTAGACAACATCCCTTAGATTACATCGAAGGTCTGGAGGCGACAGTAAAGGATTGTTTACAAAAATCGGGAATAGCGAATATTGGACAGGCCGTAAGAGCAATTTCGGTAGACACCACCGGATCAACCCCTATTGCTGTCAATGAGCAAGGGGTTCCTTTGGCTTTGCTGGATGAATTTAAGGATAATCCGAATGCGATGTTTGTCCTGTGGAAAGATCATACCGCCGTTAAGGAAGCCAAGGAAATCAATGACTACAACGAAACAAGCGCTGTTGATTATTTGAAATATGTTGGTGGTGTTTATTCTTCGGAATGGTTTTGGGCTAAGTTACTTCATATTTTTAGAGTTGACGAGCAAGTTCGTAAAGCGACATTTAGCTGGGTTGAGCATTGTGATTATATTCCTTTCTTATTGACGGGAGGCACGCATGCATCTGCGATTAAGCGGGGTGTATGTTCTGCCGGTCATAAGTCGCTTTGGGCGGCAGCATTCGGTGGCCTGCCTCCAAATGCTTTCTTTACGGATATTGACCCGCTATTGGATGGTGTTGTGGATCGTTTATTTTCAGAAACTTATACGGCAGATAAACCTGCAGGGAATCTCTCAGCGGAATGGGCCGAACGTTTGGGGCTTTCGACATCGGTGATAGTTGGTATCGGTGCTTTTGATTGTCACATGGGTGCTGTGGGTGGACAGATCGAACCTTATTACCTCAGTAAAGTCATGGGCACATCGACTTGTGATATGCTTGTTGCACCAAAAGAAGAGGTTCAAGATACACTTGTGAAGGGAATCTGCGGTCAGGTGGATGGTTCGATCATTCCGGGAATGATCGGTATGGAAGCTGGGCAATCCGCCTTTGGCGATGCTTATGCTTGGTTGAAACAGGTCTTGTTATGGCCTGCTAAACAGGCGTTACAAGATGTAGAAGGTCTGAATGATGACGTTCGTGAGCAAGTTGTGAATGGTTTGGAAGAGACATTGTTGGTCAGTTTGAGTAAAAAGGCAGCGGAGTTGTCAGTGACCGCAACTTCGGAGTTGGCGATAGATTGGTTGAATGGTCGAAGAACACCTGATGCGGATCAATCATTGAAAGGTGCAATTACAGGATTGCATTTAGGAACCGATGCGCCACGGATATTTAGAGCTATTGTTGAAGCAACCTGTTTCGGAGCAAAAGCCATTGTGGACCGTTTTGTTGATCAGGGAATTCCTGTTAAAGGGCTGATCGGTCTTGGTGGCGTAGCCAAAAAATCCCCTTTTATTATGCAGATGATGGCTAATGTCATGAACATGCCAATTCGTATACACAAGAGTGAGCAAACTTGTGCCATCGGTGCGGCAATGTTCGCGGCTACTGCGGCGGGGTTGTATGACCGTGTTGAGGATGCCATGAAAACCATGGGGCAAGGTTTCGAATGTACCTATGTACCCGAAGAAAAGTGGGTGCCAATCTATGCTGAACGTTATGAACGCTACAAGGCGCTCGGAGCTTTCATCGAAGGGAAAGAATCGTTAGCCATTACTGTTTAATCGATGAATATTTATTATGTATAATTCAATTAAAGAAGAAGCATACCGTTGCAATATGCAACTGCCCCAATTGGGTCTTGTACTTTTCACATTTGGAAATGTCAGTGTTGTGGATCGGCAGCATGAAGTTTTTGCCATTAAACCCAGTGGGGTACCTTATGAGGAGCTTTCTCCCGAGCAAATGGTCATTGTTGATTTTGACGGTAATGTGGTTGAAGGAGATCTTAGACCTTCATCGGATACAAAAACGCATGCTGTTTTATATAAACACTGGAAAGAAATTGGCGGTATTACACATACGCATTCAACTTATGCAACAGCATGGGCGCAAAGTCAACGCGATATTCCGATTTTCGGAACGACACATGCCGATCATTTAACAACAGATATTCCCTGTGCTCCACCCATGAGTGATGAGATGATCGCCGGAAACTACGAGCACGAAACCGGTTTTCAGATTATCAATCACTTTACCGAAAATAAGCTTGATTATAAAGAAGTGGAAATGATTCTAGTTGGCAACCACGCGCCTTTTGCCTGGGGTAAAAATGGAATGAAGTCTGTTTATAATAGCGCGGTACTGGAACAAGTTGCCAAGATGGCTTTGTTGACAGAGCAGATTAACCCCAATGCGCCGAGGTTAAAGTCCGCATTAATCAAAAAACATTATGAAAGGAAGCATGGAACCAATGCCTACTATGGTCAGTAATTCGTGATGATAAAAAACAATAGCAAAAAAACTACTATTTAAAAATGAATATTAATTTAAAAGAACTTGAGGTCTGGTTTATCGTTGGAAGCCAAGATCTATATGGAGAAGAGACCTTACGCCAAGTTGCAATACATGCCGAGGAAATCGCAAACTATTTAAATGCGCATACGGTGATTCCTGTGGCAGTGAGATATAAACCGATCGTCAAAAATACAGATGAAATTTATGCAACGTTAACAGCTGCCAATAGCGAAAAAAATTGTGTCGGTATCATTACATGGATGCATACATTCTCGCCTGCTAAAATGTGGATCAGAGGATTAAAAGCTTTACAAAAACCATTATTGCATTTACATACCCAGTATAATCAGGATATTCCTTGGAGCAGTATTGACATGGATTTTATGAACCTCAATCAAAGCGCACATGGCGACCGTGAATTTGGCCACATTGTAAGCCGATTGAAAATAGGCCGTAAAGTGGTGACCGGACATTGGCAAGACCCTGAAGTATTGGAGCGTATTAATGTATGGTCACGTGCCGCAGCAGGCTGGCATGACTGGCAAGGCGCCAAATTTGCGCGGTTCGGCGACAATATGCGTTATGTAGCTGTTACGGATGGCGACAAGGTGGAAGCGGAATCTCAATTTGGTTTTTCTGTAAATACCTATGCGATTGGTGATTTGGTTCAGGTTATTAACGCGAGCACTAATGAAGAAATAGAGGCTTTATTGACCGAGTATGAAGCTACGTATGAACTGGCAGAAAACGTAAAGGTCGGTGGTGAATTTCATGACAATCTGATTGAAGCTGCTAAAATTGAAATCGGGTTACGCAAATTCTTAGCGCAAGGCAATTTTAAAGGTTTTACAGATACTTTCGAAGACCTGCATGGCATGGTGCAGCTTCCGGGCTTGGCGGTACAGCGCTTAATGGCCGAAGGATACGGTTTTGCCGGTGAGGGGGACTGGAAGACGCCGGCCTTGGTCAGAGCATGTAAAGTCATGGGAGCTGGTCTGGCAGGAACGACAGCATTTATGGAGGACTATACCTATCATTTTGATCCGCAAAATGCCATGGTTTTGGGTTCACACATGTTGGAAGTCGATCCAGCCTTGGCTACTGACAAACCGCGAATTGAGGTACATCCATTGGGAATAGGCGGCAAAGCGGATCCGGCTCGTCTCGTCTTTAACGGGCAGAGCGGAGATGCACTCAATGCTTCGCTGGTTGATATGGGGACACGTTTTCGATTGATCGTCAATAAGGTTGAAGGGGTTTCTGTCGAAGAAGAATTACCAAAACTTCCAGTTGCCCGGGTATTATGGAAACCGCTTCCAGATATGAAAACAGGTTGTAGTGCCTGGATCGTTGCTGGCGGTGCTCACCATACCGCTTATAGCTTGAGTTTGACACCTGAATATCTTGAAGATTTTGCGCGCATAGCAGGGTTAGAATATGTGTTGATTGATGAGAAGACTACGGTTGCAAACCTCGAAGATCAATTGAAATGGAATGAACTTTATTATTTACTGAGTAAGTAATAGTTTGTAAGCCATTTATGTACCCAATCTTCGGGGCATAAATGGCTTATTTGATAAATAACCAATTTGGAAAATATGGAAAAATTTGCAACGGTAGATTACGTTATATTCGTGATTTACTTCTTTATCGTGGCAGGCTATGGCTACTGGATTTATCGCAAGAAGACGAATAGTCTAAGCAGCAGCAAGGATTATTTTTTGGCGGAAGGGTCACTGACCTGGTGGGCGATCGGCTCCTCATTGATTGCATCCAATATTTCTGCGGAGCAGTTTATAGGAATGAGCGGTAATGGATTTGAAGTTGGAATTGCTGTAGCAGCGTATGAACTTATTGCTGCGGTGGCGCTTATCATTGTTGCGGTTTGGTTTATCCCGGTGTATCTAAAAAATAAGATTTTCACCATGCCGCAGTTTTTAAATAACCGATACAATGAAACAACGAGCCTTATCATGGCTATTTTTTGGCTGTTTTTGTATGTATTTGTCAACCTGACGTCGATTCTATATTTAGGAGCCATTGCCATTTCTAGTATGGCAGGTGGTGGAGATAGCTTCCATACCATCACGGTGGCTTTGGCCGTGTTTGCTGTGGTTATCACATTGGGAGGAATGCGGGTGATCGGTTTTACGGATGTTATCCAAGTTGTGGTACTGATTATTGGTGGTATTGCTACAACGTATGTTGCATTAACTTTAGTAAGTGAGCATTTTGGATTAGGCAAGGATGTATTGGCCGGTTTTAATAAGTTGATGGAAGATTCGCCGGAACACTTTAATTTGTTTGTTTCCAAACCTGGGCCGGGGGCTAGTCAGGAAGAAATTAATAAGTATCTGATGTTGCCAGGAATAGGGATGTATCTTGCAGGAATCTGGATTGTCAACCTAAATTACTGGGGCTGTAATCAATATATCACGCAACGAGCTTTGGGAGCTGATTTAAAAACGGCGCGTACTGGAATTCTTTTTGCCGGTTTTCTTAAGTTGTTTATGCCAATTATCGTGATGCTACCGGGGATTGCTGCTTATGTGTTATATAAAAATGGAGCCTTGCAACAGGAAATGGCTCCGGGAGGTGTGTTTCATGCCGATAATGCTTATTCGGCGATATTGGGTTATCTGCCAAATGGCATGAAGGGGCTTGCGCTGGCAGCACTTACAGCTGCTATTGTGGCGGGATTGGCCGGAAAGGCCAACAGTATTGCAACAATCTTTACATTGGATATCTTTAAAAAATATATCAATAAAGATGCGAGCGAAGCAAAAATGGTATGGGTTGGCAAGATAACTATTGTTATCTCTATTTTACTTTCCGTATTGTTTACCTGGAATGATGCTTTGGGCATCGGTGGCGCCGGCGGGTTTACTTTTATCCAGAAATATACTGGATTTATCAGCCCTGGTGTTTTTGCGATGTTTTTATTGGGCATGTTTTGGAAAAGAACGACGGGGGCTGCCGCCATTACAGGGCTTGTCACGGGCTTTGTTTTGTCCGTATTTTTTAACGAGTTTGCAACAAAAGTTTTCGGACCGGAAACATGGATCTATACAGCTTATCCAAATAAAGCTGGGGTTTATGAGATTCCATTCCAGATCTGTATGGGACTGGCGTTTGTTTTTACCATGATAGCCATGATAGGCGTAAGCTTATTTGGGCCAAAAATTAATCCAAAAGCTTTTGTCTTGGATAAATCGATGTTCAAGGTTGAACCATCCGTATTGGCATTAATTGTTGTAACCTTATTGTTGGTGACCGCGATTTATGTTCGTTTTTGGTAAAATGGCCACTTTTGAATGCTAGAAATTATTATGAACCCTTCCTAATGTAACTAGGAAACTCCATCTTGGATGATGGAATAAAAACTTAAATACAGATGAATAAGAAAATTATTATTGGTTTGTTGACTTGTGCTTCTTTAGCGTATGGATGTCAATCCTCTTCGACTCAAAATAAGCAAGCGGCAACTTCGGCTGATTCTACGTCGAACCAGACCTTCGATGGTCAGATTGATGGTAAAGAGGTTAAATTGTTTCAACTAAAGAATGATAAATTAGCTGTCACACTCACGAATTATGGCGCGCGATTGGTGACATTAAAAGTTCCGAATAAAGACGGCGGTGTTACGGATGTAATTTTGGGTTATGATTCAGCGAAGGAATACAAGGAAAACTATAATAATTTTTACGGAGCAATTGTGGGACGTTATGGTAACCGTATAGGTAAAGCTTCTTTCACACTGAATGGGGAGTCTTATTCCCTGGAAAAAAATGATGGTGAGAATTCGCTTCATGGTGGGACAAATGGCGTATACAACAAAGTCTGGGATGTAATCAATCATACGGCTACCTCGATAACACTGGCATATACCTCACCCGATAAAGAGGCCGGTTATCCCGGAACAGTCAAAATGGAGGTTACTTACACACTCGAAGAAAATGGTGGGTTGGCCATTGATTATCTAGCAACGACGGACAAAGAAACTGTTTTAAATCTGACAAATCACGCCTATTTTAATCTTAATGGTGCCGGCGATTCTTCTATTTTAGATCATGAACTTCAAATTGATGCAAAGGCGATAACAGAGGTTGATCATACGTTAATTCCGACAGGAAAGAGTTTGCCTGTTGCAGGTACAGCATTTGATTTTACAGAACCACAGCTTGTGGGAGCCCATATTGAAGATGAAAATGCACAATTGAAGATCGGAAAAGGCTATGATCATAATTTTGAACTTAACAAGAAGGATGGTTTCCAGAAAGTAGCTGCGGTATATGCTTCGAAAACGGGGATTGAAATGCAGGTCTACACAACAGAGCCGGGCCTGCAATTTTACAGCGGTAATTTTATGAAGGATTCAGATCCAAAAGGAAAAGAAGGAAAAGTTTATCCCTTCCGTTCGGCATTCTGTCTGGAAACACAACATTTTCCGGACGCACCGAACCATCCCAATTTTGCATCAACGGTATTGAAACCCGGAGAAAAATATAGTTCAAAAACAACTTACCGATTCCGTGTTAAATAATGAAGTTTAGATCATGAAACTAAGATTAAAATTAGGCGTTGCTTTTACGCTGGCCACTGGATTACTGTATGGACAGAGTAGTGTAAGATTAGAAACGCCGCAGCAGGAGCAGATTATAAGCCGACATATCTATGGACATTTTGCCGAACATTTGGGGCGCTGTATTTATGATGGATTTTATGTCGGTGAGAAAAATGACTCGATTCCCCATGCTGATGGCGTCCGGAAAGATGTTATCGAAGCCCTTAAGAATTTGAACATTCCCAATTTACGTTGGCCGGGGGGATGTTTTGCGGATACCTATCATTGGAAAGACGGGGTCGGCCCCAAAGCACAGCGCCCTGCTATTGTTAATAATTGGTGGGGTGGGGTGACAGAGGATAACTCCTTTGGTACACACGATTTTCTCAATATGTGTGAATTACTTGGTGCAGAACCTTATCTGGCGGGTAATGTGGGGAGCGGTGAGGTGCAAGAGCTTGCCGACTGGGTCCAATATGTGAATTTTAAGGGAGAAAGCCCCATGTCGGATTGGCGACGAAAAAATGGTCGACAAGAACCTTGGAAGGTAAAGTTTTGGGGCGTGGGAAACGAAGCCTGGGGCTGTGGTGGAAACATGACTGCTGATTACTACACGGATATTTACCGTAAATACGCCACATTTATGTCGGATTGGACAAATGGAAGCGGCTTATATCGAATTGCTTCTGGAGCCAATAGCGCAGACTACAACTGGACCGAGACCTTAATGAAGAAAATACCGAGTGGTCTGATGAAGGGTATGGGTCTGCATCATTATGCCGTGATCAACTGGGACAAGAAAGGATCAGCGACCGAGTATTCGGAAGAACAATATTTTAGGACGATGAAGTCGGCTTGGTTCATGAATGAACTGGTGGAAAAGAATATTGCCATTATGGACAAGTATGATCCAAAAGGAAAAGTAGACCTGATCGTTGATGAGTGGGGCGGCTGGTATGAGGTTGAACCAGGTACAAACCCCGGCTTCCTTTATCAGCAGAATACGATGCGTGATGCCATGATTGCGGGGATGACGTTGAATATTTTCAATAATCATGCCCGCCGTGTTAAAATGGCTAATCTGGCACAAGCCGTAAATGTTTTGCAGGCTGTTATTTTGACCGAGGGTAAGAATATGATCCTAACACCCACTTATCATGTGATGGAAATGTATAAGGTGCATCAGGATGCGAAATTAATCCCCATTTCTCTTCAATCAACAGATTTTGAATTTAATAACGAAAAGATTCCGGCGGTGTCTGTTTCTGCATCACAAGACAAACAAGGGCGCACACATATTTCTTTAGTGAATATAGATCCAAAAAGGAAAAATAAAGTACGCGTGGACCTTGGCTCTGTCAAAGCGGCAAAAGTCACCGGTCGGATCCTTACTTCTAAGAATCTAAGAGATTACAATTCATTTAAAAAACCTACGGTGATTACACCTGTGGTTTATAAAGATGCAAAAATTGTGGATGGAACTATTGAGGTTGATATTCCTGCGTTTTCTGTTATTGTACTGGAGTTAATGTAGCATTTTGTAAAGACCTGATAAATGAAGGATTGATCAGTATGTAACCGAGTGGAACGAGTTCATTTACCATTAAACATAATAGAAAAGATAAATAATTCTAATAGATGAAGAAAATTGTGTCAATGATGCTATTGCTGGCGGGTTTAGGCTCTTCGGCAGTGGCGCAGTCCCCAATTGAACTGAATATACAGTTGGACAAACCTACGGGCAAAATATCGCCGCACATGTGGGGTGTCTTTTTCGAAGATATCAATTTGGGCGCCGATGGAGGGATCTATGCCGAATTGGTGAAAAATAGATCGTTTGAATTCGATCAGCCATGGATGGCTTGGAAGAAGCTGGAAAATGGACCTGAAGGCACTTATTTACTGTTAAACGACAGTAAGCGCAAAGGGAACAAACGTTATCTAAGACTAAATAATACGACCAATCTGAAATTGGGACTGCAAAATGAAGGTTTTAGAGGTATGGGCGTTAAATCAGGGGAAGCTTACGAGTTTTCTTTGCAGTATCAGCGTGCTGCGACTGGCATGAAAATCCATGTCGAAGTTTTAAACGAACAGAATAAAGTAATTGGTGAAGCTGAATTTCCATTAAATGCGGCTACATCATGGTCCGAAGCCGCTGTTAAATTTTCAGTATCGGAAACGACAGCTAAGGCTAAATTAAACGTTTGGTTTATAGGATCAGGTACTTTAGATATTGATATGCTGTCGTTATTCCCGGTAGATACATGGAAAGGAAGACCAAAGGGCTTGCGAAAGGATATGGTTCAGATGCTCGCAGACATGAAGCCTGGTTTTATCCGTTTTCCTGGCGGCTGTATTGTGGAAGGTAAAGATCTTGCCAATAGATTCCAATGGAAGAAAACGGTTGGCCCAATTACCGAAAGGGAGTTGATCATCAACCGTTGGAACACCGAATTTAAACATCGTTTGACGCCGGATTATTTTCAGACGTTTGGTTTAGGATTTTTTGAGTATTTCTTATTGGCAGAAGATATCGGTGCAACGCCGGTCCCCATCCTCAATTGTGGAATGGCATGCCAGTTTAATACCGGTGAAGTCGTGCCCTTAGAGGAGTTAGATGAATATGTTCAGGATGCGTTGGATCTGATCGAATTTGCCAATGGGTCTATAGATACAAAATGGGGTAAATTGCGTGCTGAAATGGGACATCCCGAGCCCTTTCATCTCAAGATGTTGGGGATTGGAAACGAAAATTGGGGACCTCAATATATCGAACGGTTGGCTGTTTTTAAGAAAGCGTTGAACGAAAAGCATCCCGAAATTTCACTTATCGCCAGTTCAGGAACTGATCCGGAGGGAGACCGGTTTGATTTCCTTAATGAAAAACTTCGCGCGATGAATATAAATATCATAGATGAACATTATTACCGCCCACCATCCTGGTTTCTTTCGAGTGCAAGCCGCTATGACAATTATGATCGAAATGGCGTAAAGATTTTCGCGGGTGAGTACGCTTCACATACAACACGGCCAAACGGCCCGGGGAAAAGTACCTGGGAGGCCGCACTTTCCGAAGCGGCTTTTATGACTGGGCTTGAACGAAATGCTGATGTTGTCGAGATGGCGTCTTATGCACCTTTGTTTGGCCATGTAGATGGATGGCAATGGTCGCCCGACTTAATTTGGGTTGACAATTTGAAGGTATATGGAACGCCTAGCTACCAAGTACAAAAATTGTATGCCACCAATAAAGGGACGTCTATTATTCCGATCAAACGTGAGGGCGAACCCGTTGCCGGACGAGATAGCCTATATGCTTCTGCTGTCTATGACGATCTTTCGCAGCAGTTGGTTTTGAAAGTGGTCAATTACAACAGTAAGCCCATAAAGGTGAGTCTAGACATCGTTTCGAGAAAAAAGCTCTTGGCGACGGCTCAAAAGATCACGTTGGCAAATGCCGACCTCAATGTGAGTAACAGTTTGGAAGAGCCATTAATTATTAGCCCAAAGGAAGATACCGTGACTTATAAGGGAAAGAAGCTCGTTGAAACATTTGAGCCTTATTCATTTACCTTGATTAAAATGTCCACGAAATAGGATGATTATCTGCAGGCACTTTATTATGAATACAAAAAAGTTGATGTCCATCATTGGGGCTGTTTGTTCAATCATTGGGTCCTTATCCGGCGTAGTTGCTCAGGAATATAAATTTGGTCCATCGGAAAAAGATTTTGCCGCTTACTTATTTACCTATTTTAAAGGAAATGCCGTTGCAGACGAGGCAGTTTGTTTTGCGATTAGTACTGACGGTTATACATTCAGGGCACTGAACAATAATCAGCCGATATTGGATTCTAAGATCATCAGTAGTACAGGTGGTGTAAGGGATCCACATATTCTACGTGCGCAAGATGGAAAATCATTTTATATGGTATTAACAGATATGACGGCATCCAAAGGATGGGATTCTAACCGGGCCATGGTTTTGTTAAAATCTACAGATTTGATTCACTGGGATCATCATGTGATTAACATCCAACAACGTTATCAAGGGCAGAAAGACTTAAAACGGGTTTGGGCGCCCCAGACTATATTTGATCCAAGTGTAGGTAAATATATGGTTTACTGGTCCATGAAATATGGAGATCAACCCGATGTGATTTATTATGCTTATGCTAATCGTGATTTTACGGATCTGGAGGGCGAACCTAAGGTGTTGTTTTTGCCTAAAAACGGTCAATCCTGTATTGATGGGGATATTATTGTTAAAAATGGATTATATCATTTGTTTTATAAAACGGAGGGCGATGGAAAAGGCATAAAACAAGCCATTACAGATTCCTTGACCTCTGGAAAATGGGTGGAACAACCGGGTTATAAACAGGTAACCTCAGAAGATGTGGAAGGATCTGGGGTTTTTAAACGTAATCAATCCGATACTTATGTCCTCATGTATGATGTTTATAAAAAAGGGAAGTACCAGTTTTGTGAATCTCAGGATCTACATCATTTTAAAGCGATAGATCAACAGATTGATATGGATTTTCATCCTAGACATGGCACTATTTTACCGCTTTCAAGAAATGAGTTGAATAAATTGATTCAACATTGGGGAAAACCAGCTGATATCACATTGAACAATGTGAGAAATCCTATATTGGAAGGCTTTTACGCAGATCCAGATGTATTGTATTCCAATAAGACAAAGAAATATTATATCTATCCAACGAGTGATGGCTTTGACGGTTGGGGTGGATATTACTTCAAAACTTTTTCCTCTACGAACCTCAAGGAATGGAAAGATGAGGGTGTGATATTAGATTTAAAAAAAGATGTTCTGTGGGGTACGCACCATGCCTGGGCACCGACAATCATAGAAAAGAAAGTAAAAGGGGGGTATAAGTATTATTTTTATTTTACAGCAGCCCAGAAAATAGGTGTTGCCGTAGCTGACTCACCGACAGGACCATTTAAAGATTCAGGTAAACCGTTGATAGACTTTAAGCCGAATGGTGTGAAAGGCGGCCAAGAAATTGATCCCGCGGTTTTTACTGATCCTAAGACAGGTAAAAGTTATCTGTATTGGGGGAATGGACATCTTGCTGTGGCCGAGCTCAATAAAGATATGATCACGATCAAGGAAAATTCGATTAAACTAATAACACCGGATCGCACCTTTCGCGAAGGTACTTATGTTTTCTTCCGAAAGGGAACTTATTACTTTTTATGGTCTGAAAACGATACCCGTAGTGAAAATTATCGGGTTCGATACGGTACTTCAACATCTCCTTTGGGACCAATTCAAGTTCCTGATGATAACCTCATTTTGCAGAAAGATGCGGCGCTCGGAATTTTTGGTACTGGGCACAACTCCATACTGCAGGTACCGGGAAAAGATGAGTGGCATATTATTTACCATCGATTTAATTACCCCAACGGAATAACAATGGGGGATGCTGCCGGTTATAATCGGGAGGTCTGTATGGACAAATTGCAGTTTGGTCCAGATGGGAAAATTCTTCCAGTCGTACCGAGTCATTAAAATGGGCCATTACCCAAAGAGGTTACTGGTGAATTTTACTTTAATCCCCAGCTGAAAGTTATTGATCGTTTTAAATATTTCTTTAATGGTTGCCTTCTCAATATTTGTCAGACTGTCCATAGGTACATAATTGTTTGGACTTAATTTGGCTATCCGAATTTGATTCGCTTGATTTTTCAGGCGAATCGACATCAGATAGTAGTAAGATTGATGCAATTCCTCATATTGTTCCTGCGTAAAAACGCCCAAATCAAGCAGTTGTTTGAGCCTGCCGCCGGTGTTTTCTTCATAAATACGGTTTTTCAGGGCATAAACACGAACCAAGTCTACGATAGGTGTCATCGCTTTTTTTATGTTGAAGACTTCCGATGAACCGATGGTTTGTGTTTTGATTGCTTTAAAAAATGTTAACGGCGGCTCATATTGTAAGGCATTTTTGGCGATAAACGCGAAAAAGCGATCATTAGGGCGCTGTAACTCGATATTGAGAAATTCTTTAAGCTGATCAATAATTTCCGGGTCGCCGTATAGCCGTCTGCAGTCAAAAAATGTTGAAAACTTAATGGCATTTTCCGGAACACTCTCTTCAATCCATTTTTTGTAATTGTTTTTCCAATGGGAAAGGGAGTGTGTCCATTCGGGATTGCTAGCCATATAACCACCTGTGCAGTAGCTAAAACCTATTGTATTCAAATGATCGGATACATGAGTAGCGAAACGGAGAAAATAATCACGCACCAATTCACGCTGTTCGTTGGCTTTATCTTCATAGATAATTGCGTTGTCCTGATCCGTCATCAGCGTTTGTTCTTTTCTTCCTTCGCTGCCCGTGACCATGAAAACAAATTTTGCCGGAGGTTCACCTATTTCCCCGATTACTTTTTCGATTACTTTGAGCGCAATACTATCTGCCACCGTCGTGATCACCTGATTGGCAATTTCGGCATTTACACCTCTACCAAGCAATTGGTGGATAATTTCCGGAACATTGTTCCATTTCTCGCGCAATTCATCCAGCGTCTCTGCTAGTTTTACCGATTGAATGAATACAAGTGGCGATTGTCCTTGTTCGCTCAACAGGCGATTACGACTTAGGAAGCCAACATAGTTTCCTTCTTTTTCCACAAGCAGGTACCTTGATTTTGTACGGAACATTTTTAATACAGCCTCATAAAGATAAGACTGATCAGAAATACTAACAATAGGATTGTCCATGACTTCCACAATCGGATGGTCAACCGGTATTTGTTGAGCAACTACATTATCCCGCAAAGTCATATCGGTCACATAACCAATAATGCTATTGTCGTCTTTGATAAATAAGCAACTTACCTTTTGGTTTGCCATTGTCTTTGCAACCTCATAGATGGGCGTTTCTGGGGCCGAGGAAACGATATCTTTGTAGGTGATGTGTTCGATCTTTCTTGAGTATAATTGATCTGCTGCAAAATAGCTTTCTTCGAAAGAAGCTGGGGATTTGACAAAATGAGAAAATTCTTCATCCAGCATTCTCCTGCCAAAAGAATTGGTGAAAAAATGGAAAAACTCTTCATTTGCGTTGCATAGCTCAATAAAGTTTTTCCGGGGCAAACGATAAATGACGGTGCCTTTCTTGGCAATTACAGATTTTAATGCTTTTGTTCGATTCAAAAGGACGGATATTCCGCCGAAACAATAGGGTTTATGGTGAATTTCCGTCAATCTTTTGTTATCTAGGTCATCCAAGAAGAACGTTTCGTATTCGCCTTCAAAGATTAAGTCGACTCCATCCATGTCGGTAATGTTCTGACGATAGACAAGCGTGTCTTTGGAGAAGCGGTATTCATGGAATATATCTACAATACTGAGCTGTAGGGAATCGGGCAGTGCCTGAAAAGGGGGGGTAGATTTCAGTATGGAAAGAATAACCTCGGGATTTTTCATGAGGACAGCATTAGAATATGTTATCAAACTCTGTTTGTTGGTTTAGGATATCTTGATGGGTCAGATCTTTTCGTTGAATCATTTCAAAATAGCATTTTGCCGTAATCTCAGCATCCTTTTCTGCATCGTGCATATATTCCGGCGGAGCCGAGAAAAAGGATTCATGTAATAGCGAAAGCGGAAGATGGACCATATTGGGGTTTCTTACGTATCTTTTACTATATAACAGTGTGCAAAAATAATCTAAGTCACCAAATGGGAGAGCCAGGTTCGATCGGTAGAACTCTGCTGATAAAACTTGGAGATCGAAGGAAAGAAAATGTCCGACAATTTGCGGTTTATATTTTTTAATGTCATGACTGAGCTTGCGCAACACATCTTTTTTCTTCTCACCATATTGCCTTAAGAATGGGGGCGTCAACCCATGGATTTGCTCTGATGCCGGACTGATTGGAATGAGTGGTTCGTAGATATATTTATTGCTCCGTTTGATCTCATTTTGGGCTTCGTCAAAAATGATCCAAGCCAATTGCAGTACATGTGGCCAATTATCGCTTTCTGTGTACCTTTTATTCCATTTTTTCGGTAGGCCAGACGTTTCTGTATCTAGAAATAGCAAATATTTTTTCAATGAATTATTGTTGAGTATCCTCTAAAATACTAAAATATTCTTGTTAATAATAGGTAAATCTGTATTTGTAAGGGATAGCTTTTGTAAAAAACGAGATACGTATTTCAATGTTTGGAAATTTATGTGTAAAATTGACATTTATTAGTAAATTATAAATGACCAATTATGTACAAAAGGCTACTATGCATGGTATTTTGTGTCTGTTCTCTCCTTGGTGAACTTTATGCAGGAAATAAAAAAGGGGCCGTTTTTTATACCATGGAGCGCATCGTAAATCGAGAGCGATTTCAATATGCAATAGATCTGCTACAAGAAGAACTGTCCAAATCGATTGCCATCCACACTTCAGGTATTGAGGTGAGTACGCTGGTGCAAAAGAAGTCTTTACCGGATTCAATTAAAGTTCAGTTGATCGAGAAGGAACATTTTGTTTTATATAGAAAGACCGAAAATGGGGCCATCTCATTAATCGGCGCTGATGAGTCAGGTGTGTTATATGGTTGTATGGCATTGCTTGCACATAAACAATGGTTGAATGGTGGACGGTTCTTTTTTGCCGATGGCCCAAAAATGGTTATGCGTGGGACAAGCATCGGCCTTCAGAAAACGACTTACTTGCCGGGACATGACATTTACGAATACCCTTATACACCTGAATCTTTTTCTTGGTTTTATGATAAAAAATTATGGTTGAAGTATTTAGATATGATGGCCGAAAATAAGTATAATGCCTTGTATTTATGGAATGGACATCCTTTTTCTTCTTTAGTAAAACTAAAGGATTATCCATATGCGCTTGAAGTGGATGAGACAACATTCCAAAAAAACGAGGAGATGTATACATTCTTGACCAAAGAAGCCAACAAGAGAGGAATTTGGATTATCCAGATGTTTTACAACATTATCCTGCCTAAGCCTTTTGCCGATCGTCATGGTTTAAAGACCCAGGAACGCAATCGGATTATTACACCTTTAATTTCTGATTACACACGAAAAAGTATTGCCGCTTTTGTGGCTAAATATCCAAATGTAGGGCTCTTGATTACTTTGGGTGAAGCAATGGAAGGGGTGGCACAAGATGATATCAATTGGTTTACGAAGACGATTATACCCGGAGTACAGGACGGACTACATGCATCGCGCGCCAAGGGTGAGCCCCCTATCATTCTAAGGGCTCATGATACCGACGCTCCGGCAGTGATGCAAGCAGCACTACCAATTTATAAGAATCTGTATACAATGGCTAAATATAATGGCGAGGCACTGACGACCTATACTCCTCGTGGTAAATGGGCCGAATTGCATCGCTCATTAAGTGATATCGGAACCGTACATATTCAGAATGTACATATTTTGGCCAATTTGGAACCCTTCCGTTATGGCTCGCCTGATTTCATCCAAAAATCGGTCAAAGCTATGCATGAAGTCCATCATTCGAATGGCATTCATATTTATCCACAGGCTTCGTATTGGGATTGGCCATATGCAGCTGATAAGGTCGATAATAGACTGCTTCAAGTAGACCGGGACTGGATGTGGTACAAAGCTTGGGCGCGGTACGCATGGAATGAAAATCGAGACTCGTCACAAGAGCAATCTTATTGGTCGAAGGAGCTTGTACAATATTATGGTGTTCCTGAGCAGGATGCGCAAAAATTACTGTTGGCCATTGAAGAAATTGGTGAGATATCACCTAAAATCCTACGACGATTTGGTATTACAGACGGCAACAGACAGACCTCTTCTTTGGGAATGTTGATGACGCAATTGATTAATCCTTATCGTTATGGCTTATTTACCCTACTTTATGAATCCGAGGCTCCAGAAGGAGAAATGATTATAGATTATGTAGAGAAGGATTACCACCATGAAGGCCATATCGGAGAAACACCTGCCCAGGTGGCAAGGGAAATTGTGCAGCATGGGGAACGCGCAGCAACGTTGATCAAGGGATTGGGAAAGCCAACTAAAAATGTGGCTGAATTTGATCGATGGGTCAATGATATTCGAATCCATCAATTGTTAGCAAATCATTATAGTTATAAGGTCAAGGCTGCCATTGAACTTTTGCGATATAAATATGATCGCGATATTCACGCGCTCGAGAAAGCCCTGCCTGATTTGGAAAGAAGTGTGGAGGAATACCGTAAACTCACGGACCTTACTACTGCATCATATTTATATGCAAACAGCATGCAGACCAAACAACGTAAAATACCGATGCGTGGTGCAGATGCGACATTCATTCACTGGAAAGAGATGCTTCCTGTCTTTGAAACTGAATTGAACAACTTTAAACATGCGATAGATTCCTTATCAACGATGAACGATAATCCTACGCATTCAAAAGCGGGATTAATGTCCCAACAGATCACCTTTTTTGATCATCAGCAATTGGTCCTTTTAAAAAAAGGAGCAAAGTTATATGTGGACCAGGAACTTGTAGTTACACATTTAGCCCAGGAATTAGAAGGACTGATGGCAGTACAGATAGACGCAGGCAAACAAAAGTTAACTGGTACACAGCTCCGGTTTAAAACCCAGAAGCCTGTAAAAATATTGGTTGGCTATTTCAATAGTACAGATAAGGTGTTTGCCCCTAGGCCCGTCCTGGAAATTGATGCGAGTGCCAACGATTTTGGCCAGGCAGAGGCAAAAGTGCGTAATGCGATCCGAATTCAGTACATGCCTGTGGTAGATATTCATACTTACTCCTTTCCTGCGGGAACAAACGAACTGAAAATTCCGAAAGGAGAGGCTCTAATTTTAGGTGTCGTGGACGACAGCCAGCTCGTATATCCCTATAATGCTGATGTGGATAATCAAGGAGATGACCTTGATGACCTATTTGGCTATTTTAAGGGTACAAAATTGTAAATGAGCATGTATGCTCAGGATAGTACAGGATAAATAACATAAATGAAGTGGGTATTTTACGGCAAACTAAATCAAATCTAATATCCACTTTTTGATATAACCAGGGAAATGAAAATTAATATCGTTGCGCTCGCTTTTCTATTATACTCGCTACATGGGAATGCGCAGGAAAAGTTAGCTGAAAAACTTCAAACTTACGTTCAGAGATTCAATGCCAATGATAACGAGTCTGTTATCAATAATATTCCCAATAAAGCTGCTTATGGGTGGATGCAGAAAAATATTCCCTTATTGGACTGTCCCGATAAGGAGATTGAACAAACGTATTATTTCCGATGGTGGTCTTATCGAAAACATATCAAGTCGAGTCCAGAAGGTACCTTGGTGACAGAATTTATTGAACCAGTAAAGCATGCCGGAAAATATAATTCAATCAGTTGTGCACTCGGCCACCATTTATATGAGGGACGATGGTTGAAGAACAATGCATTTTTAAAAGAATACATGGATTTTTGGCTCTATCATGCTGATAAGGGGCAATCCAAGCCTAGATTCCATCAATTTAGTTCATGGCTACCGGATGCTTTATTAGCTTATTATAAAGTCAATCCTGATACGCAATATTTAAAAGATCGACTATCGGACCTGGATCTCGACTTTGAAAAGTGGGAGAAAGAGAGGAAAAGCAAAAATGGTCTTTTTTGGCAATATGATGTTCAAGATGGCATGGAGGAATCCGTCTCCGGTGGCCGTAAAGTGCATAATATGCGGCCATCGATCAATAGTTATATGTATGGCAACGCTGTGGCAATAGCAGCAATTGCCAAATTGGTGTCAAATCCAGCATTGGAGAAAAAATACAGCACCTATGCACAATCTCTACGTCAATTGGTATTGGATTCACTCTGGGACAAAGATGATAAGTTTTTTAAAACAAAACTGGAAAAAGGACCACTACATCCCACACGTGAAGCAATCGGTTTTATCCCTTGGTACTTTCATTTACCACCAGACAAAACGACTTATGGAAAAGCTTGGCTCCAGTTGCCTGATACGGCAGGATTTAATGCTCCTTGGGGAACAACGACTGCCGAGCGACGAGAACCGACCTTTAGAACACGCGGGACAGGGCATAGTTGTGAATGGGATGGTGCGATTTGGCCTTTCACAAGTTCGCAGACGATCCGTGGAATGGCTAATTACTTAAGCGATTACAAGCGGAATAACGCGATAAATGCGAATGATTTATACGAGCAGATTCACAAATATGCAAAATCGCATGTGATGAACGGTAACCCTTATATTGGTGAATACCAAGATGAGCGGACAGGAGCATGGTTGAAAGGCGACAATCCGAGAAGTAAATTTTATAACCACTCTACATTTGCGGATATCATTATCCAGGATTTAATCGGAATAAAACCGCGAACTGATTCTATGCTCGAGATAAAACCATTGATTTCGAAAGATAAGTGGGACTATTTTGCGCTAACTCAATTGACGTATCACAATAGGAACATCGACATCTATTGGGATGCTACCGGTGAAAGATACCACAAAGGAAAGGGATTGACCATCTATGTGGATGGAACGATGTCTTTGCAACAAAAGGATTTAAAAAATTGTAAGATTAACTTAAATTAATATGATCAGAAAGCACTATCGTCGCGGAATAATAACTGTTTTCCTTTGTTTATCCATGTTGGGTTTGCAGGCGCAAGCTTGGCTAAATGTGATGGATTTTGGTGCACGGAAAGACAGTACCGGAAGTAATACATTGGCTATCAAGAAAGCTATTGCAGCAGCTGTAAATAAAGGAGGAGGAACCATCTATTTCCCGGCGGGAAAATATATAACAGGTCCAATTCACCTGAAAAGTAATATCACCATTTATATTGATGCTGGCGCTGAGTTGCATTTTAGCGATAATTTTGATGATTATTTACCCATGGTAGAATCCCGTTGGGAGGGAACTGCTGTAACCAATTTTTCGCCATTATTTTATGGCAATAACCTTGAAAATATTAGTATTCAAGGCCGTGGTACGATCGACGGACATGGTAAAAAGTGGTGGGGCTATTCAGAGGTCGAAGTTAAAAAGCAGACTGAAGACAGTAAATGGCAAAAAGAGTTTAAACGTCTCAACAAGGCTGTTTTGGCTCCGGACCTTCCGGGATGGATCGAAAGAGGATTTCTACGCCCGCCCTTTATACAGTTCTTGAATTGTAAAAATGTACAGATCAAAGATATTAAAATTCAGAATTCGCCATTTTGGACAATTAATCCACAATATTGCGATAATGTTACTGTGGATGGTGTGACCATCGATAACCCGCCCTCGCCTAATACCGATGGTATTAACCCCGAATCATGTTCTAATGTTCGGATCGCTAATTGTCACATCAGTGTGGGGGATGACTGCATTACGATAAAATCAGGAAAGGATCGTTCGGGACGAAAAATTAACATCCCAGCCGAAAATTATACGATTACAAATTGTACAATGCTTCGTGGACATGGCGGTGTAGTGATTGGAAGCGAGATGTCGGGTGGCGTGAAAAATATTGTGATTTCCAATTGTATTTTTGATGGAACGGATCGCGGTATACGTTTAAAGACTGCGAGAGGTAGAGGAGGTATTGTGGAAAATATTCAAGTATCCAATATTGTCATGCGCGATATTAGAGATCAAGCAATCGTCATGGATATGGAATATGCCAAAAGTGAACCAGGGCCTATTAGTGAACGCACGCCTAAGTTCAGGAATATCTATATTAACAATTTATCTGGCACAACAAACCGTATTGGCTATATCCGTGGCTTGGAAGAAATGCCCATAGAGAATGTTGCTTTTTCGGATATCAACATGCAAGGAAGTACCGGTTTTTCAGTACTCAATGTCAATGGTTTGACATTGAGTAACGTCAACGTAGCGGTCAAACAAGGCTCATTATTGTCTGTCAATAATGGGAAAGAACTGAATATATTAAATGTAAAAAACACGACACCGGCGGTAGATAAATCGCTCATCGAGCTGGAAAACTGTCAGTCAGTCGATGTGCAGAGCTGTTTTCCTACAATAGGTACAGCGCTATTTTTAGACATGGTAGGCTCTGCGAATGAGTCTATTTATATCCATGGTAATAATCTAGCAAGAGTAAAGCAAATTCTCCGTGGTACCTATAAAACTGGTCAGCTCTCATCAAATATAAATCCTTTAGAAATTAAATAATGCGTTTATACCTGTATCTCATCGTGTCTGTTTTATCGATATGCCCCTTGGGTTCTGCTTTGGCACAAGCACGTGTGTGGTTTGATCGTCCTGCCCAACAGTGGCAGGAGGCTTTACCTATTGGTAATGGACGGCTGGGAGCCATGGTTTATGGAGGAGTTGGGAATGAAGAGTTACAGTTTAATGAAGAGACATTATGGACCGATGGGCCACGGAATTACAATAAAAAAGGAGCATCAACGTATCTTCAAAAAATCCGCGAATTGCTGGATCAAGGCCGACAGAAAGAAGCAGAATCTTTGGCGATGCAGGAGTTTATGGGAGTTAAAAGTGAATCAGAGGACCCTACCGCTTGGTTAGACAAAATTGGTCGCATCCGAAAACAAAAACATGGTCCTTTTGAATTCTCTTTTGATGATAGTAAATGGCCACTTATTACCGTTCCGCATTACGAGGGTTGGGAAACTGAGGGGCTGGAAGGCTTGGACGGAGCAGTGTGGTTTCGTTATGATTTTAACCTGTCAAAAAATGATCTAGCTGAGCACTGGTCGTTGGATTTAAATAAAATACGAACCAATGATTACACCTATATCAATGGTGAGCTCGTCGGCCAATCTACGGGAGATGAAACTAGGAGACACTATCAAATTCCGATGGGATTATTGCGTACAGGGCGGAATAGTATCGCTATTCAGGTGATCAATTTAGAAGGAAAAGGAGGTGTAGCTGGATATAAGGATACAAAGCAGTCAATAGGATTAAAAAGTTCCACCGGAAAACTAATCTCGCTAAATGGAGAGTGGAAATACCATATTCAAGATCAAAGCAGTCCGAAAATAGGGAGTTATCAAGCATCCTATCAACCTTTTGGTTCATTGAGACTGCAGTTTGATCACGATGTCGCTGAAAACTATAGCCGTATACTCGATTTGGATAAAGGCGAAGTCCGGGTCAATTATGCTTTCAAGGGAGTACAATACACAAGAACCTATTTTGCGAGCCAGCCTAACAATTTTATTGGTGTGCGACTGCAGGCTGATCAGAAGAAAAAAGTTAGTTTTAGGCTTGCTCTAAAGACCAAACATCAGCGTAATGAACTTAATCACATCGCTGATTCGTCTATCTGCTTGGAAGCATGGGTGAAGAATGGGTCGATGCGTGGAACAGTCTTCGTAAAGCTCAAATTGAAAGGGGGCCAATTATCCTATGATGGTGATGAACTTTTGGTGAACCAAGCAGATGAAGCTCAGCTTTATTTGAGTGCGGCAACAAATTTTAAATCTTATCAACAATTGGATGAGAAGTACGCTGCTGTTGCATTGGAAAAATTTAAGAAATTAACAAAGCTAAATTTTGATCAATTGTATCAAATCCATCAAAAAGATTACCAGCGTTTATATCATCGCTTTGTTGTAGAATTTGGTGGGGTAAACCAGTTAGATACAATCCCGATAGATAGGAGATTACAACGTGCTGTGGAGCATGCTGATCCTGGGCTTGTGGCACTTTATGTACAATTTGCACGTTACTTACAGATTGCTGCATCAAGAGAAGGAAGCCAACCCATGAACCTTCAAGGAATCTGGAATCCATTTTTGGAACCATCTTGGGGAAGTAAATATACAACCAACATCAATCTAGAGATGAACTACTGGCCGACGGAAGCATTGAATCTTTCTGAGCTGCAGCAACCTTTATTCCAAATGATTCGAGACCTTCACGTAGCGGGTGCAGAAACGGCCAAAGAATATTATGCTGCCCGGGGGTGGGTGTTACATCACAATACGGATTTATGGCGGGGTACAGCTCCCATTAATAATTCCAACCATGGTATATGGCCCACAGGTGGAGCTTGGTTGGTGCGACATCTTTGGGAGCATTATCTTTACACGCAAGATTTACACTTTTTAAAAGAATATTATCCAATTATTAAGGATGCTACCTTATTTTTCAAGGACTTTCTTGTCAAGGACAAAGTAACGGGATGGTTGGTCAGCTCGCCTTCAAATTCTCCAGAAAATGGAGGTTTGGTCAAAGGACCTACAATGGATCATCAGATTATTCGTTCGTTGTTTGATATTTTCGATCAAAGTTCCAAGTTATTGGTGAAAGATGTTCAATTGCGGGATTCAATTATGGAGATGCGAGATCAAATAGCACCAAATCAAATTGGGCAACATGGACAGCTCCAGGAATGGTTGATGGATTTGGACGATCCAGAAAATAAACATCGTCATGTATCCCACTTATGGGGGTTATTTCCAGGAGACGAAATCAATACGACCCATACGCCACAATTGGTCGAAGCTGCAAAACGTTCGTTGATACTACGTGGTGATGAGGGAACGGGTTGGAGCCTGGCCTGGAAAATTAATTTTTGGGCTAGATTAAAAGATGCTCAGCATGCTTATCACATGGTTAAAATGCTATTGCGGCCGGCGGGTCAAGGAGGCGGCTCCTATCCGAATCTATTCGATGCCCATCCACCATTTCAAATCGATGGCAACTTTGGTGGAGCTTCAGGAATTACCGAGATGTTGCTTCAGAGCCATATCAACGGGATTGAATTATTACCAGCATTGCCAGAGGAAATGAGCACGGGTAAAGTTAGGGGACTCATAGCACGGGGGGCTTTTCAGGTTAATATGGAATGGAAAGACAATCAGTTATTGGAGGTGACTGTTGAATCGCTTGCTGGAGAAGAACTCCATTTGCGGTATGCTAGTCGCGAAGTAAAAATCAAAACAAAGAAGGGCAGGTCCTATGCCTTCGATCAAGAATTGAAGTTAAAGAAATAATGAAAACCAGATTGATGCTGTTGAGTAGGCTGTTTTGCTGTGCCTGTATATTATTATTCGGAATGTTTTCCTATGGTCAAAAAATCCGTAAAACGATTGCACTGGATACAGACTGGTTGACGATAATGGACCAAAAAGATTCTGCTAGGTACGGTGGATTTCACCGTTTGTCTTTTAAGACAGATAAAGATTGGCGGAAAGTAAATGTCCCACATAACTGGGATGGCTACGAAGGATATCGCAGATTGCTGCATGGCAATTTACACGGTTACTCATGGTATCGAAAAACTTTCTCTCTTAAACAGCAAAGGAATAAAAATAGGTTCTATTTATTTTTTGAGGGAGTAGGATCCTATGCAACAGTTTGGTTAAATGGCATACGGGTAGGATATCATGCTGGGGGAAGAACCACATTTACACTGGATGTCACTGATGCGATCAAATTGGATGGGGGTCCCAATCTTTTGGCCGTTCGGGCAGATCATCCGGCACATATTATGGATCTTCCTTGGGTGGATGGAGGCTGTTCGACAGAGCGGGGATTTTCTGAAGGATCGCAGCCTATGGGAATTTTTCGTCCAGTGAGTCTATTGATCAAAAATGAAGTGTCTATTACGCCTTTTGGTGAACATTATTGGAATGATGAAACCGTTGATCATAAGCAGGCGATCGTACACCAAGTCGTGGAAGTGAGTAATAAAAGCCATCTTAATAAAGATCTGGAGCTTATAACGGAGGTTTTGGACCACAAAGGAAAATTAATTGTTCGATCTACATCAAAAGACCAGATTAAAGGAAATGCTATAAAGGAAATTAGATTGAAAGATCTTGTTTTTAGCAATCCACAATTATGGTCTGTGACCTCACCCTATTTGTATCGCATAAAAATAAAGTTAAAAATAGGTCGACAGATCATAGACGAGATAGAAACACCTTACGGAATTCGCGCTGTTCGTTGGTCAAAAGGGTTAAAACCATCCGGTGATCCACGTCTTTTAGTTAATGGAGCACCGGTATTTATAAACGGTATTGCGGAGTATGAACATAAATTCGGGCAATCACACGCTTTCGAAAAAGAAGAGATCGATTCCCGGATTAAGCACATCAGAGCACTCGGGTTCAACTCCTTTCGTGATGCGCATCAGCCACATAACCTGCGTTATCAACAGGCATGGGACCAACATGGTATTTTGTTATGGACACAGCTTGCGGCACACATCTGGTTTGATACGCCCGCATTTCGAGCGAACTTTAAGAGATTGCTGACGGATTGGGTGCGCGAACGTCGAAATAGTCCGTCAGTAATATTATGGGGACTGGAAAATGAAAGTACGCTTCCGGAAGATTTTGCACGTGAATGTACTGCGTTGATTCGCAAATTAGATCCAACAGCATCTATACAACGTTTAGTAACCACATGTAATGGCGGTAGTGGGACTGATTGGGACGTACCGCAAAATTGGACGGGTACTTATGGGGGAGATCAAAAAACCTATGGCAACGATCTAAAAAAGCAACAGCTCGTGGGTGAATATGGTGCTTGGCGCAGTCTGGGTATACATGCCGAACCGCCCTATCTACCCAACGAAAATAATTACAATGAAGAACGTTTTGCTGATATTTTACAGACCAAGGTACGTTTGGCAGAGTCGGTGAAAGATAGCGCTGTAGGCCATTATCTATGGCTTTGGAACTCACATGATAATCCTGGCCGTATCCAGGGGGGAGAGGGAAATCGTGAGATTGATCGGATTGGACCGGTTAATTATAAAGGGTTGTTGACACCCTGGGGGGAACCGACAGATGCTTATTATATGTATTTATCGCATTATGGTAAGAAAGAGCAGCCTATGGTGTACATCGCCATGCATTCTTGGCCGAATCGTTGGTTGACCCCTGGGATAAAAGATAATATTCGTATTTTTTCGAATTGTGATGAAGTAGAACTTTTCAACGATCTCGGTTCGTTATCGCTTGGAAAAAAGCAACATCCAGGGTTTGGACAGCATATTGAATTTGATGGCGTCAAGGTAAATTACAATGTACTTTATGCTGAAGGACGAAATGCTGGAAAAGTGGTTTCCCGTGATACCATTATATTACAAAACTTTCCTGAAAGTCCACATTTTGCTGCCTTGCAGCAGCAATCCAAGATTTTAAAACCAGATCAGGGATATCATTATATCTATCGCGTCAATTGTGGCGGAGATACTTATATCGATGAATATGGGGGATACTGGCAGGCTGACCAGCCTTATAGGCCCATGCTCGCCTGGGGAAGTAGGTCATGGGCGGACAAATTCAATGGGATGAGCACGAATTTTGCCAGTCAACGGATAATTTCTGACCCTATCAAAGGAACAAAGGACTGGCCTCTTTTTCAGACGTTCCGCTACGGGCTTGATAACTTGGGGTATCAATTTGACTTACCGAATGGAGATTATTTCGTCGAACTGTATTTTGCCGAACCCTGGTACGGGAAGTTTTCATCGGGAAAAGGCGATCGTGTTTTTGATATTGCCATTAATGGTCAAGTTGTGGAACATCAGTTTGATATTTATAAAAATGCTGGGTTCCAGCAGGCCTTAAAAAAAAGTTATCCTATTAAAGTCATGAATGGAAAGATTGTTATTAATTTTCCACGTATTTATGCTGGTCAGGCGGTGATACAGGCTATTGCTATTGCATCAAAAGAAAACAGGAAAACCTTATCGCTTGATCAAAAGCATTATAATCTTGAATTAGGGAATCAAAATATTAAGCTCCACAGCTGGTTGGATATAGGTAGCTGCCTGAAAAGGGAAGGGATTACTGAAACAACATTTTTCTCCTTACCATCTTCCTTGTTTGGTTCAGATTATTTTGAGCTTGATAGCAATAGAACCTATCGCCTACACTTTAAAGAGCCTACCAATGTTTTCTTATTGGGGAGTAATCAGCCTGATGATTTTGAACAGACCAAAGACAGTGTGCAATTGAATACAGGGAAATATCTGGCCGTATTCCGTAAGGTATTGCAGGCAGGGGAAGAGCTTTCCATAACGACCAAGACGCAAGGGGAAATTCTGGTATTTCAGCAGCAAAGTGGGATGCTGCCCGTGTATGACCTTAAAGAGGTGAAAAACTATAAGGCCTATCAAAGTAGCTGGCGCGATGGTGTTTCCGAAATCGAGTTTGCAGGACAAAAGCGTGTGGCATTCAACAAAAATGAAGGTTATATCGGTTGGCAGTTTCAGGTTGGCGCGGCAGATGTGTATGCGTTATCGATTAAGTATCATAATCCATTTAAGGAAGCACGTCGTGGTTATTATGAAATTTTGGACAAAGATAAGCATGTGCTGGTGCCTAAAACTACAATACAATTGGAGCCTACACGTGTAGGCAAATGGAATTATATCAATACTGATACAAAGACAATGATTAATGCGGGTACCTATTTTGTTAAGCTGTACTCTTCTGATTCAGAAGGTGTTATTATTGACAATTTAGAGGTTAAATAGCGTAAATGTCAGCATAGTGCATGACGGTTGTCAATAAAATTTTCAGTTATATTGAAGACTCAAAAATTCTTTATATCATTTTGAAGTTTGTTTGAGAATTTATAGAAAAAAAATAAAGGTAAGGGACTTTATTTAATGTTTAATAATAACCAAAAAAGGGATAAACTATTCATGCCTATGAAACGTTTTGCATTATTTATGTTTTTATTTTTAAGTGTATCTATGACATTTAGTCAGACAGAAGACACTTATTGGAAAACCATCACCGATCGATCAGGAAAAATTGTAGCAAAATTAGCGTTACAAGATCAGGCCAAACAAGAAAAAGCAGCTCACATTATCCGTGACCAGTATTATCTTTTAAACGCTTGTTATACACTTCGTGATTTAAAAATCAAGGAGAATACCGATAAGAGTCTAAAAGAGCAAATCACGCAGGAGACGCTGCAGGAAACCAACAATTTAAATCAGGCGTTTGTAAAACGGCTAAAAGAGGTTTTAACAGAGCAGGAAGTTGAGGCGGTTAAAAACGGCATGACCTATAATGTCTATCCAAATACGGTGAGAGCCTACCAGGATATGATTCCGCGGCTTACAAAAGACGAAGTGCATATGATCGACAGTTTGCTGTATGAAGCACGGGATTTTGCAATGCAGGCTGAATCTTCAGAAAAAAAGCACGCTTGGTTCGGTAAATATAAAGGCAAAATCAATAACTATTTAGCGTCCCATGGCTATAACCTAAAGGAAGAAGGCGATAAATGGGCCGCGAGATTAAAAAAATAACCCAATAAAACAAATTAATACCCAAATTATGAATCAGCTCATATTCCCGAGTAAATCCTCTAAAAGGTTAGCACAACTGCTGGCTATTGGAATAATGACTGGCGGGATCATTCCGTCATACTCCTATGGAGTAAATCTAAGTGAACACAATTTAAACTTTTTTAAAAATATAACAGGAAAGGTCGTTGATCAAAATGGAAAACCGCTTGCCGGAGTAACGATATCCATTAAAGGATCAAAGACGGCGACTTCAACAGATGCAGATGGTACATTTAGGCTGAACCTGCCTGTTGGAAACGAGATTTTGGTACTCAATTTTGTTGGTTATAAAAGGCTGGAAATCCCCGTTGGAAACCAGAATGTATTGAATATACGCATGGAAGCCGAAAGTCAGGAACTCGAAGAGGTAGTTGCTGTTGGTTACACCACGCAGAAAAAAGCACATTTAACAGGCTCTGTCGTGGCAATTAAAGCGGAAGAGATAGAAGATCTGCCATCTACGAATGTGGGCGCGACATTGGTGGGCCGGGTTGCAGGCCTTAACGTCAGCGGGGGAACGAGCCGTCCGGGAGCAAAACCAAGCTATATTATACGGAATCCAATGGGTGGAGGAAAAGATGGTGGAACAAGTACCCCTTTATTTGTGATTGATGGTGTGATTCAGGTAGATGGTCAAAATCAACCTGATCAGACGCTATTTAACAATCTCGATGCGTCAGAAATTGAGAATATTTCCTTTTTAAAGGACGGTGCTGCCGCGGTATATGGTGTTAGAGGGGCAAATGGTGTTGTTTTGGTGACAACCAAAAAAGGAAAAGTGGGTACGCCAAAAATCAGCTACAATGGATCATATGCCATTAATGATGCGACCTACCGTACAAAAGTAATGGATGCTTATCAGTTTGGTAATTACTTCAATATTATGAATGGGGAAAATGGTGCAAACCGTGATCCAAAATCGCCGGGATTTGACAAATGGTTTTTCTCGCAAGATGAGCTGGACCATTTTAAGAATCATTCTTATAATTGGTTAGATGATGCCTGGAAAGTAAGTTATCTTACACGACATTCCTTGAATATTTCAGGAGGGGCAGATAAAGCAACCTATTTTGCAAACGTGGCCTATAACAAACAGAATGGTAATTTGGGTACACTGGATTATGATCGCTGGAATTTTCGTGCAGGAAGTGATATCCAGGTAGCCAGTAATTTTAAGGTTGGTATGCAGGTTTCGGGAAATACAGGTAATCAGCAAAAAACCTTTAACAAGATCGGTGGTGAAAATGACGATAACGATTACAGAAACCTGTTGCTGGCTTCACCTTATGTTCCAGCTTATGTGAATGGTTTACCTGTTCGTCTGCCGGGCACGGCTGGAGATCTATCGGCCTATCATTATTTTGAATTGCAGAAATTAGGTAATTTAACAACAACCGATTCAAGACAATTTAGTATTAACCTCAATGCCGAATACCAGGCACCCTGGTTGAAAGGTTTGACTTTACGTGGATCCTATGCTAAAAATTTAAAAAATGAACGTGGAGATCAAATAGGTACAAAGTACCAAACGTACACATTTGATCAAAGAAGCGGCGAAAACGGACATATTTACGATGAAAATATATCTGGCGAAAAGGCTGTTACTTTTAGCAACGGTAATCGCGTTTATTTTTCAAATGCAACAGGAAGTAATTACCAAGCAAACTTTACAGCAACGTATGATAAACAATGGAAACAACATAATTTCTCGGGCTTATTTTCGGTAGAAAAAGCGGAAGCAAAATCGTCTCAAGAAGACGTTTGGAAAAATGATCCATTACAAAATACGAATGGACAATTTGGAACTGCTTTTGGTTCTGTAGAAGGACGTACAGCAGCTTATGAATCCGGAACCCTGGGCTACCTTGGTCGATTGAATTATCGCTATAGTGATAAATATCTTGCGGAGGTATTATTCCGTTCAGATGCCTCGACCAAATTTGCTCCCGAAAACTACTGGGGAAAATTTTATAACATCTCTGTAGGATGGGTGATCAGTGAAGAAGATTTCTTTGATGTAAAAGGTGTGGATTATTTAAAATTGCGCCTATCGCATGGTAAATTGGGCAATGATCAGACCGCCGCTTGGGGGTGGAAACAACGATATACCTATCAAATTGGAAAAGGGGGAGTATTTGGTGGAAATGGCGATGCAACGACAGGGATGAAGATGGAGAAAACGGCTAACCGGAACGCCACATGGGCGAATGATTATAAAAACAATATCGGTATCGATGCTCGTTTCTTCAATAGCCGATTGTCGGCTACTATTGATGGTTACTATAATTTCGGACGAAATTTGCTTCTCGAACGTACAGGTAATGTCCCAATCTCAGTTGGCGGTTCTGTCGCTGCTGAGAATTTTGCAAAAAAGAATACTTATGGTCTTGAGTTTGACTTGGGATGGCAAGATAAAATTAATGAATTTAGCTATGGAGTTGGCGCGCGCCTTTCATGGACAAATGATAAGATTCTTGTGTGGAATTATAACGAGGTTGATATGATGTACCCGTGGAATCCACAGCTAAATGCTTCTTCAGATAACGGTGCTTGGGGTTATGATTATTTGGGTATGTTTAAAACACAACAAGATATTGATAACTACGTTAGTCAATACAATATCACGCAAGTGTTCAATGAGACGGCCGACAAGTTGAGGCCCGGTATGCTCTACTATCGTGACGTTCGGGGGGCGCTTCAAGCTGATGGTACGTTTGCTGGCCCGGATGGTATTATCAACGAATTCGACCAAATTCAATTAGCCAAAAACAATACTAATCATTACTCGGTTGGGATGACATTAAAGGCTGGTTATAAAGGAATTAGTGCTGAAGCAGTTATAACCGGTTCTTTCGGTGGTTATAATGAAATTACGGAACGTAAGCCATTGAATAATGATATTTCGCGTGTTTACACGAATTTGCCTGCCTTTTGGGGCAATGTTTACGATCCAGTGTTAAACCCAACAGGAAATATGCCAAACCCAAATTGGTCAGATATGTATAATGTTCGTTCGAGTTTCTGGACTGTTCCGGCTTTTCAAATGCGGATGAGCAGCTTTAATATAGGCTATAGATTTCCAGATAAGGTTAATAAATACTTGAAAGTTTCAAATTTACGGGCCTATTTAAGTGCTATGAATCCATTGACAATTTATAATCCATTTAGTTATAAAGATGGTAATGGTGGTGGATGGGATGTATATCCGAATTTGAGAACTTATTCTTTTGGTATTAATGTGACATTATAATTGAGCAATGAAAAAATTAACAATTTTAAATATTGGGCTTTGTTGTCTGTTATTGACAAATCAAGCTTGTAAAGATAATTTTCTAGAGGAAAAAAGAGATTTAGGAGCTGTAGATGAAATGGATTTATTTCAGGATCCTATTTTGGCTACAGCTTACGTGGATTATGTTTATGGTCTGTTCTTGCCAGCTAATAATGCACAATCTTTCGTTGCGACTCAGGATGCTTCAGATAACGGAGGGTATAACAATACTTTTACACAGACCACAGATGAATTAGCCGGGGAGACCGATTTCAATAAGCAATGGAATGTGATTTCCTACATCAACAATCATGCAAATAAATATTTTGGTCAGCGCATGAGTGCCAGTATTGGGAATAATGTGTGGACGCGAATGAAAGAGATCAATGTCTTTCTCGAAAAAATTGATCATGGTGGGATTGATGAAGCAACTCGAAATCAACTGAAAGGTCAAATGTATTTTTGGCGTGCTTTTCAATATTTCCAATTGGTGCGGATGTATGGTGGTGTACCTTTAGTGCTCGAATCACAAAATCCGATAGTAGGAGATAATGATGCTAATTCAGTTCCTCGAAGTAGCACGACAGCATGTATTGCGCAAATTGTGAAAGATCTGGATTTAGCGAAAAGCCTTTTGCCAGGCAAATGGGATGGAGGCAATTGGGGCCGGATTACCAGTGGTGCAGCGGCGGCATTAAAAGGACGCGTGCTTCTGACTTATGCTAGTCCGCAATTTAATCCAAATGATTCACGGGATCGTTGGGAGGCTGCCTATGCGGCAAATACGGAAGCAAAAGCTTTGCTGGAGCAAAATGGCTTCGGTTTATTTCAAACCGGAGGTACTACAGGAGGCAAGGCTTGGAGTGATATGTGGTTTACCGAAGTAAATAATCCCGAAGCTGTTATTGTATACGGATTTAATAATGCATCTTCTAGTTCTACAGCTGTAAAAAATAATGGCTGGGAGCAAGCAATTCGACCACGAGAGCTTTCCGGTGCAGGATCGATTTCGCCAACTAAGCAGATCTTTGATGCTTTCCCGATGTTAGATGGTAAAAATATTGACGATCCGACATCTACCTATACGTATGATGCGAAAAAGTTTTATAAAAATAGAGATCCAAGATTTGGCAAAACCTTTGTTTATAATGGCGCTTTATTTCCTTACGCCAATGGGGAGAGCTACCGTCAGTGGACCTATTATTGGAAAAATAGTAAAGGAGCCTACGTTTCGACGGAAACTAAAGGTTCTAATGCAAGTGGTATCTATCTTCGAAAGGGATCTAACCCTGCTGCTTCTGCTACATCGAATGGGGCCGCTGGATTTCAGCAAAGTGGTACAGATTATATGGAAATGCGTTTTGCGGAAGTAGTATTGAATTTAGCGGAATCGGCTATCGGTGTCGATAAATTACAAGAAGGTTTAAATGGAATCATTGAAATTCGGAAACGTGCGGGAATTGAGGTCGGTGATGGATCATATGGTTTAGCCACTGTTGCAGGCAATCGCAATAAATTATTTGGAGCGATTATTAATGAACGCAAATTGGAATTTGCGTATGAAGGTAAACGATTTTATGACCTGAGACGTTGGAAGCTTTTTGAAGAGGATTCACCTACCGCCCAACGTATTGGTGTAAAACCATTAAATGGAACAAGAAGAACAGGCTTATTAATTACAGTGAAAAACAATGGCATGGAATATACCGGTGCTTCAGATCCGTTGGTTCGAAATGGCTCAAGTGTTCCTGTCGTCGAACGCCAACCCGCAACTTATCCTGATGGGATTGCAAATCAGGACCAGTATTTGGATTACCTGTATGATAATTATTTTGTAATTGCCGAAAAAGATGATTTAGATCCGACAAATATTCCTTGGAAATTTAGATGGTATACGGAATATTACTTCTTCGGATTAAATCAAACAATCTTGTCTACTTCACCTTATTTACAACAAACTACTGGTTGGGATAGCATGAATGGAGCAGGAACTTTTGATCCTTTAAAATAGTTTTTTTGTAAAAAATATTAAGGCAATGTATGTGAATTGTGACATACATTGCTTTTGATAAATGTACTATTGACATATATTTGAAATAGAAATTATAAATCCTACTAACTAGATAAACATGTTACATAAAATAACGCTGACAGCATTGTTGAGTCTCATTACATCAATCGCATTTTGTCAGTATCCCAAAATTCCAGAAGACGTTAAGAAGAATACAGATGAGCTGATGCGTAAAGCGACCAAACAATCGGATGAAGCTTGGCAAAAAGCCCTTCCTGTCATAGAAGAATACGCAAAACAAGGTAAACCTTATATTCCATGGGCAGGACGGCCTGATGATCTCCCACAAGCTAAGATTTTGGCTTTCCCAGAAGCTGAAGGTGGCGGTAAATTCACCTTTGGTGGCCGTGGCGGTAAAGTGTATGTGGTCACAAGCTTAGAAGACAATGGCCCCGGCTCATTACGGGAAGCTTGCGAAAAAGGCGGCCCACGTATTATTGTATTTAACGTTTCAGGCATTATTCGTTTAAAGACCCCCTTAATTATTCGTGCTCCTTATGTGACCATTGCAGGACAGTCTGCTCCGGGCGATGGTGTGTGCGTAGCTGGTGAATCTGTTTGGATCAATACACACGATGTCTTGATTCGTCATATGCGATTTAGACGCGGTGAAACTTATGTCGGACGTCGAGACGATGCGATCGGTGGTAATCCGGTAGGAAATATTATGATAGACCACGTGTCGGCAAGTTGGGGATTGGATGAAAATATGTCCATGTACCGTCATATGTATAATGATAGCACCGGTAAAGCAGAAGAAAAACGTGGTACCGTAAATATTACCATTCAAAATTCTATTTTCTCAGAAGCACTGGATACATGGAACCATGCGTTTGGGAGTACTTTAGGTGGAGAGAATTGTACCTTTATGCGCAATCTCTGGGCGAATAACGCAGCCCGTAACCCATCTATTGGTTGGAATGGTTTGTTCAACTTTTACAATAATGTTGTCTACAACTGGGTGCACCGCTCAATTGATGGTGGTGATTACCAAGCGACATACAATATTGTCAACAATTACTTTAAGCCAGGCCCTGCAACTCCGTTGGGTCAACCTGTCAGCTACCGTATTTTAAAGCCTGAATCAGGTAGAAGTAAATTATCCTATGTTGTATTTGGTCGTGCGCATGTTAAAGGCAATATTGTGGAAGGCAATGCGAAAGTAACTTCAAATAACTGGGATGGGGGAATACAGTTGGAAAATAAAAAAGGCGATGCGATGACTTACGAAGAAGCTCAACCATACTTTGCGGCAATGAGTGCCAAGGAAGCTTTTCCGCATGCTAATTTCCCAGTGATGACTGCACAAGAGACCTATGGTTATGTACTTGATCACGCAGGTGCGACCTTACCAAAAAGAGATCCTGTCGATACACGTGTTATTGGTGATGTGAAAAATGGTAAACCGGTGAAGTTATTAAGCAACGTGAAGCTGCCTGAAAAAGATTTTGAACATAGACGATTACCAAAAGACTCGTATAAGATTGGCATTATTACGGATATTTCCCAAGTAGGCGGTTATCCCGTCTACAAAGGTACACCATATAAGGATTCGGACAATGATGGTATTCCGGATGCGGTAGAAAAAGAAATGGGATTGAATCCAAATGATCCAAGTGATTCAGCAAAAATTACCGAATCAGGTTACGCAAACATCGAAATATATCTTAATAAACTCGCTGCAAAGTAATTGCCCTGGAATGCCACTGGTTAGGTGACAGATAAAGAATCAAATAAGCTAGGGTATTTATATATAAAAATAACTGAGCTTGCGGGCTTAGGTTAATCATTTACATATGAAATCATTATTTAATCGGAATACCGTGTTACTATTGGGCCTAATAAGCCCAATAGCTACATTGGCGCAATATCCAGTTATTCCAGATTCGCTAAAGAAAATGGCTGCTGAGCGGGAAAATGAGGAAAATATACGTTTAGAGAAAGTTTGGGCGGAAGCACAGCAAGTTATTAAGAAAGAAGGTAAACCCTATATTCCTTGGGCTGCTAAACCTGAAGATCTACCGCAGTCAAAAATAAAAGCTTTCCCCGGTGCTGAAGGCGGCGGTGCTTTTACTGCTGGAGGGCGAGGCGGAAAAGTTTTTGTGGTCACAAGTTTAGCTGATAGCGGTCCAGGTACACTGAGAGAGGCCTGTGAGGCCGGTGGCGCACGCATTGTCGTATTTAATGTTGCCGGAATTATTCAACTCGAGAAACCGATTGTCGTTAAGGCTCCCTATATCACGATTGCTGGACAAACAGCCCCTGGCGATGGGGTATGTGTGGCCGGAGAATCTTTTCTAATTGATACGCATGATGTTATCCTGCGGTTTTTGCGTTTACGTCGTGGGCAAACCGATGTAACACGCCGTGACGATGCTGTAGGAGGAAATGTAGTCGGCAATATTATGATTGACCATGTATCTGCAAGCTGGGGCTTGGATGAAAATATGTCGATCTATCGGCATGTATACGACCGGGAAGGTAAGAACCTCAAATTACCTACCGTCAATATTACGATACAAAATTCTATTTTTTCTGAAGCATTGGATGCGTACAACCACGCTTTTGGAAGTACAATAGGCGGCTTGAATAGTACCTTTATGCGTAATCTCTGGGCTTCAAATATCAGCCGGAATCCTTCCATAGGAATGTATGGCGATTTCGGGTTTGTCAATAATGTTATTTGGAATTGGTGGAATAGAAGTGCTGATGGTGGTGATAATAGGTCGTTATTTAATTTTATCAATAATTACTATAAACCTGGCCCCATTACACCAAAAGATAAGCCGATTGTATACCGGATTTTAAAACCAGAGTCTGGAAGAGATAAGGCGTTTAAAGATCAGTATGGGAAGGTGTATGCGCATGGAAATGTAGTAGAGGGTTTCCCAAAAGTAACTAAAGACAATTGGGCTGGAGGTATCCAGATTGAAGATCTACCGAATGTTGGCGGCCGCGAAAAAGAAATTCGGGTGGATAAACCTTTTCCAATGGCACCCGTTACAACACTATCCGCACAAGATGCTTACAACTATGTACTTAAAAATGTAGGCGCATTTTTGCCAAAGCAAGATGCAGTGGATACACGGATTATAAAGCAAGTTGCTGAGAATAAGGTTTACTACAATCAAGATAAGACGCAGCATGGATTTGTATCGGCTTATGTGAAACGACGTTTGCCAGCGGATTCTTACAAGCAGGGGATTATATCTGATATCGCACAGGTAGGTGGTTATCCGGCTTATCAGGGAGTACCTTACCAGGACGCAGACAATGATGGTATTCCGGATGATGTAGAGAAAAATATGGGATTGAATCCAAATGATCCAAGTGATTCAAGAAAAATAGCTAAAAATGGCTATGCCAATATTGAGAATTATTTAAATGGGGTTGTTGCACTAGATGCAGTCGTGCCAAAAAATAAGAAATAACCATGAGAAAAAGAATGCTGTTCTTTTCTTGTCTCGGACTATATGCCTTTATCTGTACTGCACATGCACAACAAATGAAGGCATATACTCCTTTGGTATGGGATGAGTCAAAGTTCGTTTACCATGCAGATTCGCTTGGAAACCAAATTCCTGACTTTTCCTATGCAGGATACAAAGGGGGGAACGAAGCTATTCCTACAGCGCAGATTGCTGTTGTCGTTCCTGTAAAAACAGGAGATGCGACACAACGTATACAGGCTGCTATCGACTATGTCGCATCCTTGCCTTTAGGTAAAGATGGGCTGCGCGGTGCAGTTCTCTTACAAGCCGGAACCTATGCTGTTTCCGGTTCTCTTAAATTGAGTGCCTCAGGTGTAATTCTGCGTGGCAGCGGCTTCACAAAAAATGGAACCGCCATCGTTGGTGAGGGGACAACAAGAGAAACGCTCATCCGTATTCTTGGAAAAGACGATATCACATTTGCAAAAAAGACAAACGTAACAAGTTCTTACGTCCCTGTCAACGCGCGGGTATTGGATATTGATCATGCAGCTTCCTATAAAGCTGGAGATAAAATTAGGATTACAAGACCTTCTACCCAAGACTGGATTAATCAGCTTGGTACCGATCATTTTGGTGGTGGCATTACCTCTTTAGGCTGGAAGCCCGGGCAACGCGATGTTACCTGGGATAGAACGATTGTTGCTGTGAAAGGTAATCGTATCGAGATCGATGCGCCAATTACAACAGCATTGGATAGACGTTATGGCCAAGCTACAGTTGAACAATATACTTGGAAAGGAAGAATCGAAAATGTAGGTATAGAAAACATTGCACTTAGATCTTCCTTCGATGCGAATAACCCAAAAGACGACGACCATCGCTGGATGGCAATTACGATTGAAAATGCAGAAAACGTTTGGGTTCGTCGCATGGAGTTCCGGCATTTTGCAGGATCAGCTGTTTACGCTTTGGCAAGCACGAAGAAATTAACCGTTGAAGATTGTATTTCCCGGGATCCGGTTTCGGAAATTGGTGGGCAAAGAAGATATACTTTTTTTACAAAGGGTCAGCAGACTTTGTTTCAACGGCTCTATTCCGAACATGGATATCACGATTTCGCGGTAGGCTACCTGGCAGCAGGCCCAAATGCTTTTGTCCAATGTCAAGCAGTAGAGCCTTTCAGTTTCAGTGGTGGAATAGACAGCTGGGCGTCGGGAGTTCTTTTTGACAATGCAGATATAGATGCGCAGGCGCTAAGCTATAAAAACCGAGGTCAAGATGGTCAGGGAGCTGGATGGTCGGCAGCAAATTCTGTATTTTGGCAGTCGACAGCTGGACTTGTAGAGTGTTATCAACCACCAACAGCACAGAATTGGGCTTTTGGGATTTGGTCCCAGTTTCAGGGAAATGGCTATTGGGAGCAATCTAACGAATACATCAAGCCCAAAAGCTTGTATTATGCGCAGCTACGGGAAAGAATTGGCCTAGCTGCTGATGAACGCGCAGTACTGTTGCCAGTGCTGACCGAAGCATCCAGTAGCCCTCCTGTCAGTGTTGCCATGGAACTGACACGTCAGTCTGAAAACCCCATGGCAAAACTGGTTGACTTTATTGTAGAAGCCGGTAATCGTTATTCCTTAAATACGACGGCAAATGTAAAAACCATCGATCAGATCGGCTATAAAGAGACTACCCCAGCAAAAAAACAAGCCGATATGCGTGTCGAAAACGGTTGGTTGGTACGTGGTGATGAAATACTCGTAGGGACCAAATCGGATGTTCCCTGGTGGAGTGGTAGCGCTCGACCGCATGGTGCTGAAAAAGCTAAACCACATATCACGCGCTATGTGCCTGGAGAGGTTGGCGCGGGGTTGACGGACGATCTTGAGGAGATGACGGATTCATTAAAAAAAGATAATATTATCGCTATTGATCATAATTACGGACTTTGGTACGATCGGAGACGTGATGATCACGAACGTATTCGTCGGATCAATGGGGAAGTGTGGCCGCCGTTTTATGAACTGCCCTTTGCGCGTAGTGGCCAAGGGCTAGCCTATGACGGCCTATCTAAGTATGATTTGACCAAGTATAACAAATTTTATTGGGAACGCCTGAAACAATATGCAGATCTAGCCGACCAAAAAGGTTTAGTCTTGATTCACCAAAATTATTTCCAGCATAATATTATCGAAGCCGGTGCGCATTATGCGGACTTTCCATGGCGGACCGCCAATAATATTAACAATGTGGGATTTCCAGAGCCTGTTCCTTATGCCGGAAACAAACGTATTTTCATGGCCGAGCAGTTCTATGATATCAGTAATCCTGTTCGTCGTTCATTACATCGCGCTTATATCCGTCAATGCTTGAATAACTTTAAAGATAACTCGGGAGTCATTCAGATGATCAGCGCCGAATATACGGGACCCTTACATTTCGTTCAGTTTTGGGTCGATATAATCAAAGAATGGAAAGCGGAGACAGGTAAAAATCCAATTATTGGTTTGAGTGCAACAAAAGATGTACAGGATGCCATTTTAGCCGATAAAGAACGTGCTAAAGAAATTCAGGTTATTGACATCCGCTACTGGCACTACCAAGCCGATGGAAAGACCTATGCACCTCAGGGGGGACAAAATCTGGCACCACGTCAGCATGCACGATTGTTGAAGCCAAAGAAAACATCGATGGAGGCCGTTTATAAAGCAGTATCCGAGTACCGTACAAGATATCCAGATAAAGCAGTGTTATACTTTGCGGACAACTACCCAACGATGGCCTGGGCCTCGTTTATGGCCGGCGGTTCTATGGCCAACTTACCTAAAATAGGGAACAATGATTTCTACCGTGCGGCATCGACTATGAAAGCTGTACAAATCAACAAAGGTACATGGCTATTAAAGAGCGCACAAGGATTGATTATTTATAGCGAGCAAGCTATAGGTGAAGACATTGACTTATCTGATTATAAAGGACGTTTTGAAATGACACATATTAATCCGAAAAACGGAGCGATTACCAAAATCGAGCAGATCAATTTGGGCAAGCACATTAATTTAAGCAATTATACAAAAGGGCCAGAAATTATTTGGCTAAATAAGAAATAACAACATGTCTATTCGTAAGAAACTTATACTATTTACAGTCGTAGGAGCGCTTTTTTCATGTGCGTCCAATAAGGAGTCAAAGCATACTACATTATTGAAGATATCGGAAAATGGCAGATATATGATGACCAAAGACGGACAACCCTTTTTTTGGTTGGGTGATACAGGTTGGTTATTGTTTAATAAACTCAACCGATCCGAAGCTGATCAATACCTGGAAGATCGAAAACAAAAAGGTTTCAATGTCATCCAGGCCATGGTCCTGCATACGGTTCCTTCGGTAAATAGTTATGGTGATTCTTCGTTTGTCAACAAAGATATTTCCAGACCGCTGGTGACTGAAGGGAACAATCCGGATAATGCAACAGCGTATGATTATTGGGATCATGTCGATTACATTATTGATAAGGCAGCTGAAAAAGGACTCTACGTTGCTTTGGTCCCGGTTTGGGGATCACCGGTGAAGGATGGAAAAGTGTCAGTTGAGCAAGCAGAAAAATATGCCACGTTTCTTGCGGAAAGGTGGAAAGACCGTCCGAATATCATTTGGTTGAATGGGGGTGATATCAAGGGATCCGATAAGATGGAAGTGTGGGAGAAAATCGGCCAAACAATAAAATCCATCGATCATAACCATTTAATGACTTTTCATCCTAGAGGACGAACGGCTTCTTCGGATTGGTTCCACGATAGACCTTGGCTAGATTTCAACATGGTGCAATCGGGACACCGTACTTATGCTCAGGACACTTCCGCGAATGAACAGAAACATTATGGTGAGGATAACTGGAAGTTTATGGCAGCCGACTGGGATATGAAGCCCTTCAAGCCAACGATAGACGGCGAACCCTCTTATGAAGGCATCCCACAGGGATTACACGACATTACTCAGCCACGCTGGAGCGATGCCGACGTAAGACGATACGGATACTGGTCTGTATTTGCTGGGGCATTTGGGTATACCTACGGACAGAACTCGGTCATGCAGATGCATGGAAAGCAAGACTCCACTTCGGCCTATGGTTCGGATGAAGTATGGAGTTCGGCTATCAATGCACCTGGTGCTGCTCAGATGAAGTACTTAAAAGAACTTATGCTTTCCAAAGACAATTACTTTGATCGTGTTCCAGATCAGTCTTTAATTGCGGATAATGGCGAGAAATACAATCGCTTACTCGCAACAAGAACATCGGACTATGCATTTATCTACAATTACAATGGTAGGGAAATGAAAATTAATATGGGAAAAATCAACGGGTACAAAGTAAAAGCTTCCTGGTTTGACCCTCGGAATGGATCGACCAAGGTAATCGGGGAATTTGAAAACAAGGGTGTACAAACTTTTGTGCCTGACGGAGGACAAAAGGACGGAAACGACTGGGTATTGATCTTAGATAGCATTTAATGAGGAATTTGGTCAAATTGTTTATTTTATTTAGTGTGGTATCGCTCTTGGCTTCCTGTCAGCGGGATGTTTACCTATTTACCTCGTTCCACGAACCGGCCAATGAAGGTTTGCGCTATCTGTATAGCAAAGATGGATACCATTGGAATGCGATTAACGGGGTGTATTTAAAGCCGGAATTAGGAAAACAGAAAATCATGCGCGATCCGTCGATGATCCGGGATAAACAAGGTATTTATCATTTGGTATGGACTATTGGCTGGCAGGGAAATGAGGGCATTGGTTATGCCCGTTCGAGAGACCTGATCCATTGGGAAAATCAACAGATCGTTCCAGTGATGCAACAAGAAGCAAATACCGTCAATGTCTGGGCGCCAGAGTTATTTTATGATGATATAGAAGACCGGTTTATTATTATTTGGGCTTCCACCATTCCTTATCGCTTCGCAAAAGGTGTGGAAGAGGAGAAAAATAATCACCGGATGTACTATACGACGACAAAGGATTTTAAATCCTTTACAGAGACGAAATTATTTAGCGATCCGGGCTTTAGTATCATTGATGCGGTCATTGTCAAGAAGGCGCAAAAGGATTATGTACTTGTATTAAAGGATAATACACGGCCCAACCGAAATCTAAAGGTGGCCTTTGCGAAAAATCCGTTGGGGCCATTTAAGCAGATCTCTGAGACTTTCTCCCCGTATTTAAGTGAGGGACCTGCGGTGCTTAAAGTCAAGGATCAATGGTTGATCTATTTCGACTCTTATGGCACTAAAAGCTATGAGGCTGTGTCCACCAAAGATTTCAAGGTCTTCGAAAAAATCAACGACATGATTTCCGTTCCAGAAGGGCATAAACATGGAACGATCTTCAAAGCGTCCAATAAAGATTTAAAAAATTTGCTTCGGGATGAAGCCAAAAAGAAATAATATGATGATCAAATCAGTATTAGTCAGTCTATCGTTGGCTGCTGTCGTGCAACAGGTGGTAGCACAGCAAGATACGGTAAGGTATATAGGAAAGACATTATCCAATGTAGACTATCACCACGGGCAGCTTACACCTGCTGTGGGTACGCACAATATCCAGGTATTTCGAGCAAACAGAGAATTTCCTGAATTGGCCGGCGGACACAATTTTACCTATAACCACCAGCCCTTTTTGGCGTATTGGAATAATACTTATTATTTACAGTTTCTGAGCAATCCCGTGGGCGAGCATATCGCGGAAGGAAAAACCTTGTTGCTGACGTCAAAAGATGGCCGCAATTGGTCTAATCCAACGGATTTATTCCCGACTTATCTGGTTCCGGAAGGCTTTACCAAGCCGGGACGAACTGATAAGGCCGAGAAAAATTTATATGCAATCATGCACCAGCGTATGGGCTTTTATCATGCAAAGAATGATAAATTGCTGACGCTTGCTTACTACGGTGTAGCCCTGGATGCCAAGGACGATCCAAATGATGGGAATGGTCTTGGACGTGTCGTCCGGGAGATCCACAAAGATGGTAGCTTTGGGCCAATCTATTTTATTCACTTCAATGCCTCTTTCGACGAGAAGGGTGCCAAATACCCTTTTTATAAAAAGAGCCAGGATAAGGCATTTGTACAAGCTTGTGACGAGTTGCTCGGTACACCACTTATGATGCAACAATGGGTAGAGGAGTCCGACCGAAACGATCCGTTAATTCCTTTGCAACGTCCGGTAAAAGCGTTTTCCTTTTATCATCTCAATGATGGAAGGGTCGTCGGTTTATGGAAGCATGCGTTGACATCGATGAGCAAGGACAATGGAAAGACCTGGCAATATTCACCGTTGCGCGCGCCGGGTTTCGTGAACAGCAATGCAAAGATCTGGGGGCAAAAGACCGCTGATGGACGTTATGCAACGGTGTATAATCCTTCCGAATTCAGATGGCCTTTGGCCGTATCAACCAGTAATGATGGCTTGAATTACACGGATTTGTTATTGGTCAACGGAGAGATCACCACGATGCGTTATGGCGGGAACTATAAGTCTTATGGACCGCAATATGTCCGTGGTATTGTCGAAGGCAATGGTGTGGTTCCCGATAATAACATGTGGTTGACCTACAGCATGAATAAAGAAGATATTTGGACTGCTGTTGTACCCGTTCCGATCAAGTCTACCGTCGATGAGGCCGTGAATGATAATTTCGCGAAAAATGCAGGACAAGCCTATAACAACTGGAACATTTATAGTCCATTGTGGGCAAGTGCCAAGGTTGAAGGAAAAGCGTTGGTTTTGCGTGATAAAGATCCTTTCGACTATGCGAAGGCAGATCGTGTGATTCAATCGGCGCAAAAAGGCACCATTGAATTTACCGTAACGCCACAACAAAATGATCACGGCTCTTTACAGATTGAGTTGGTAAATGATAGTGGCTTAGCAGCCGCGAGAATTATCATGGACAAAGACGGCATGATCAAAAATAAAGCCGGATACCGAAATGCCTCTTTGACGAAATATGAGGAGGGAAAAACGTATCACTTTGCATTGACTTTCGATGTGAGCACCCGCTCTTATCAAGTTGCTATCAATGGCGAGGACAAAGGTACGAAGCTATTTTTTCAACCGGTAAGTAATGTGAGCAAAGTGTCGTTCCGTACGGGCGATGTCAGAAGGTTTCCCAATGCGGATACGGAAACAGATCAGGACTTTGATGTCGAAAATGCGGGAGCTTCGGTAAAAGAAGCCACTTATCAGATTACTTCGTTGAAAGCTCAAAAGCTGAAATAAATGAGACGGTTTATTGTACATATAGCTTTATTGGTAGCCGGTTTTTCGGCAAAGGCGAATGTCATATTGCCCAATATTTTTGCCAATCACATGGTTTTGCAGCGCAACCAGCCGGTCGCCATTTTTGGTTCAGCGAGCCCTGGCGAGCAGGTAAGCGTAGCTTTTCAAAACCAGTTGAAGAGGACAGAAGCCGATCAAAATGGTCGTTGGAAAGTTGAACTAAAAGCCATGCCGGCTAATGCGGTTGGACAGACGTTGACCATTAGGGGAAACAATACGATCGAACTTAAAGACGTTTTGGTCGGTGAAGTATGGTTGTGCTCGGGCCAATCGAATATGGAATACCAAATGCGTAAAATTGAGAAGGTAAAAACTCCGCTGAAGGGTGATTATTTCCCTAAAAACGAAGTGGCCGAAGCAAACAATTCCAATATCCGAATATTTTTGGTACGCCGGAAATTTCTGGCCAAACCGGATGGCCAATATCAGGGCTGGGCTGTAGCACGGGATTCGGCACTGCGTCAATTTTCTGCACCGGCCTATTTCTTCGGGAAAACGCTACAGCAAGAATTAGGTGTTCCTGTAGGCATTATTTCATCAGCTGTGAGCGGCAGCAGAATCGAGCCCTGGTTCTCCGAAGAATATTGGGCAGGTTCACCTTATCTGAAAGATAAAAAGAAAGAAGGCGATCCCGGTAAATTCTTTCATACGATGATTGCACCATTAGCGCCTTATACCTTAAAAGGATTTGTTTGGTACCAAGGTGAATCCAATACCTTTTTAAAAGAGAATATTAGTTATAGTTATAAAATGAAGGCGCTGATCGAAAATTGGCGAACTCTTTGGGAGAACCCCAAATTACCGTTTTATTTTACCGAGATCGCACCTTTTTATTATTCCCTGGACGAAAAAGGTCATGTCCGTATGCCGAGAACGGTGTTGCCGGAATTTCGGGAAGCCCAAGATCTGGTTTTACAATTGCCACATACAGCACGTATCATTACGACGGATTTGGTCGATGATCCACACGATCTCCATCCAAGTTATAAATGGGAAATTGGTCGTCGTCATGCCCTTAAGGCTTTAAAATATGTCTATCATAAAAATATTGTAGCCGATAGTCCTGAACTAGAGGCCGTAAAATATCAAGGCAAACAAGCAAGGGTAAAATTGAAACATGCTGCCGGATTAAAGTCCGTAGACGGCAAGCCCTTAACATCATTTGAAGTTGCGGGTGAGGATGGCATCTTTTATCCAGCACAGGCTGCTATCAACGGACAGACAGTCGTACTTGAAAGTGACCAGGTACAACAGATCCGTCAGATCCGGTTCGGATGGGACGAAGCTGCCCAGCCCAACCTGGTGAATACCGCTGACCTGCCGGCCGCACCTTTTAGAACAAATAATCCATTACAACATATTAAATTGAAATAGTCTTTAGCGATCATGAACTTGAAAACAAAAATAGCGTTATCCTTACTTTTTTTGGGGACTATGGGATTGCAGGTATCTGCCCAAAAAACAGCGAGCCAGTACCTCTCTGGAACAGGAAAGGATGATGGTGTATTATGGGATTTTTATGTGAGCGAAGGCATGAATGCCGGGAAATGGACGAAAATACCAGTTCCCTCCAACTGGGAACAACAAGGCTTCGGGAAATATAATTACGGGTTCAATAAAGAGGCTGATAAAGGGAAAGAGGTAGGTCACTATAAATATAGCTTTAAAGTATCCGATGACTGGAAAAATAAGCAGGTGCGTATTGTTTTTGAAGGATCTATGACTGATACCGAAGTCAAGATCAATGGTAAGCTGGCCGGCGCCATCCATCAGGGATCATATTATGTTTTCAAATACGATATTACGAAACTATTGAAGTTTGGCGAAGAAAATCTATTGGAAGTCAATGTCGCTAAACATTCGGCAAACAAGTCGGTGAATGCGGCGGAACGGGAAGGTGACTTCTGGATTTTCGGTGGGATTTTTAGACCGGTCTATTTGGAGGCCCTGCCCCAGCATCATATTGAACGTGTTTCGTTGGACGCAAAGGCTGACGGAACATTCCGAGCGAAAATAAAGACGGTGGGAGAAGCCGATGAAATTACCGTTCAACTATTTGACGCCAAAGGAAGGAAATTTGGAAAACAGCTGAAAAAAAAGTTGTCAGACAAAAATAACTGGCTCGAGGGACAATTTTCAGCGCCGCAATTATGGTCTGCCGAATTTCCAAACTTATATACGGCGCAATTTATCTTGTCGAAAAATGGTAAGGTACAAAACAAGCTGGAGCAAAAATTTGGTTTTCGAACCATAGAAGTGAAAGAACGTGATGGTGTTTATGTCAATGGCGTAAAGATTCGATTCAAAGGGGTCAATCGGCATGCGTTCGTTCCGGAATCTGGACGGACGACGAGTAAGGAAGTTAGTATTGCCGATGTGAAGCTCATGAAGGAAATGAATATGAACGCTGTTCGGATGGCCCATTATCCGCCAGACAATCATTTTTTGGCTGTTTGTGATTCATTGGGCTTATATGTCATGAACGAGTTAGCGGGTTGGCACGGACATTACGATAAGGAAGTCGGTACCAAATTATTGCGGGAGATGATGGCGGTATCCGAAAATAATCCGTCCGTTGTTTTCTGGGCAAATGGCAATGAAGGTGGGCATAATCCGGATTTCGATCCCATCTTCGCAGAGGAGGATATTCAAAAACGTGCCGTGATTTATCCTTGGGCCGTACATGATGGTTTTGAAACAACTCATTACCGGGAATATAATTATGGTATTGGTACCTATGATCATGGGCACAATATCATTATGCCGACTGAGTTTTTGCATGGCATGTACGATGGCGGGCATGGTGCCGGATTGGAGGATTATTGGAAAGCGATGCTTGCCAATCCCCTTGCTGCGGGCGGTTTTCTTTGGGATTTTCGTGATCAGGGCATCGTCAGGACGGATAAAGGTGGTATCATAGATACTGACGGAAATCGTGGCCCAGATGGTATTATTGGTCCACACGGCGAAAAGGAAGGAAGCTTCTTTACCATTAAAGAAGTATGGAGTCCTATCTTCTTTGAAAAACGAGAAATGACCAAAGGATTTGATGGTTCGTTCCATATTGAAAATAGATATTCTTTTACCAATACTAATCAGTGTGCATTTTCGTACGAACTCAAAAAGCTGGGCGGTTATGATGAAGTGAAAGCAACAAAAAGCGGAACGATTGTCGCTCCCAATATCCGTCCTGGTGATAAAGGGATTTTAAAAGTTGACTTTCCTACAGGTTGGGAGGACTTTGATGTTTTATATATTACTGCAAAAGATGTGCATCAACAGGAACTTTTTACCTGGAGTTTTCCAATTACATTGCCGAATCAGGTGGCAAGTAGTCTCCTGAAACCAAATGGAACAGGGGAGATTGTCGTACAGGAGACCCCGAATACGTATCTGGTAAAAGCAAATGGCATTAGTTATCAGGTCAATAAGACGAGCGGGTTGCTCGAGCAGGTGCAAAATGCAAAAGGAATTATTCCTTTCAAAAACGGACCGGTTTTGCAGGAAGCGGCGACAAATTATAAGAATTTCAAATTGACCCGTGAAGATGGAAAGGTGATTATCGCATCTACTTTTGATAAAAAAGATAGTTATAATACCTTGCGTTGGGAAATCCTTGCTTCGGGACAGTTGAAAATGCATGTTCAATATTTTCCTGAGAGTTATTTTACGCGCTTTGTCGGAGTGAATTTCGATTTTCCAGAAGATCAAATCGAAGGTGTTGAATATCGGGGAATGGGCCCTTATCGGGTTTGGAAAAACCGGATGAAAGGGAATCAGTTTGGCGTTTGGAAAAAGAAGTACAATAACACGGCAACGGGCGAATCGCCATTTGAATATCCCGAATTTAAAGGGTACCATGCCAATATGTACTGGACCAAATTTATCGGAAAAGATCAAAGTTTCCGCGTGTTTACCGATCGGGAGGATGTGTTTCTGCGTTTATATACGCCAAAAGAACAGCAAGATACCGAATGGAAAAACATGGAACCCACTTTCCCGAAAGGGGATATTTCTTTTATGAATGGTATTTCAGCCATAGGCACGAAAACACAAAAGCCAGAAACGACCGGGCCTATGGGCATGAAGCACGTTTACTACGATTTTGAGAAGGAACCGAGTCGAGCGCTGCATATGGTCCTCTATTTTGATTTTGAAAACTAATGAAAGCAGGAACTGTCATATCTATTGTATCGGTCTTCTTGTCGATCTTGTGGCATCAAGCTACAGCGCAGATCACTGTTGCAAACCTGCGGACTGAATTACGGTCGAATCCGATCGGTATAGATGTCATTGCTCCAAGACTGAGCTGGCAATTGCAGGGCAGTGAGCGGTCTATCCGACAAGAAGCCTATCGGGTTTTGGTTGCTTCTTCACAAGAAAAACTGGATCAGAATATCGGCGATTTTTGGGATTCTGGGAAACAGCTTTCGAATAATTCCACGCATGTTATTTATGCAGGCAGCGCTCTGCGGAGCCGCATGGAAGTGTTCTGGAAAGTAAAAGTGTATACGAATAAGGGTGAAAGTAGCTGGTCTGAGCCGGCGGGTTGGACTGTGGGACTGCTGCATTACAAGGATTGGACAGGACGCTGGATTGGTTTTGATCAGTACTTCCCGACAGATAATGAACAGACCGGGCAATTGGCTGCCCGTTATTTCAGAAAGGAATTTACAACAACCAAGCAGATAAAACAGGCTACAGCCTATGTGATGGGGCTCGGACTTTATGAGTTATATCTTGACGGCAAGAAGATAGGGGATCAAGTACTGGCTCCAGTGCCTACGGATTATACCAAAAACATTAAATATAATGTTTTGGATGTAACAAAATCACTTTCGCAGGGTAAACATGCGCTTGGTGTCATTTTGGGAAATGGACGGTTTTATGCCATGCGTCAAGCAAAACCTTATAAAGTAAAAACCTTTGGATTCCCCAAATTGCAGATGCAGCTTATGTTGACCTATACGGATGGCTCAACGGAAGTCATTAAGACCGATGATTCGTGGAAAGGAACGACCGAAGGACCCATAACGGCAAATAACGAATATGACGGTGAGAATTATGATGCCAGAAAGGAGCTAACGGGCTGGGCAAATCCGGATTATGACGATAAAACATGGTTAAAGGCTGCTTTTGTGCAGGAGCCCGGTGGCAATTATGAAGCGCAGTCGGAAGGTATGAAGGTTATGCAAGATATTGCACCAGTTTCGATTGTCAAAAAGTCCGAAGGAAAATACATCCTTGATTTCGGACAGAATTTCTCGGGTTGGATAAAGATGACGGTGACTGGTACGCGTGGAACAGCGGTAACACTCCGTTTTGCAGAATCTTTGACGGAAGACGGCGAGTTATTTACAACCAATCTACGGGATGCCAAAGCAACGGATCATTATATATTAAAAGGTGGCGGAAAAGAAACCTGGGAGCCGCGGTTTACCTATCATGGATTTCGTTATGTGGAAGTAAGCGGTTATCCTGGGGTAGCTTCAAAAAGTAATTTTGTTGGTCGTTTTGTCTACGACGATATACCTGATGCGGGAACCTTTGTGTCTTCCAACACACTCATCAATCAGATCCATCAAAATGCATGGTGGGGGATTGCTTCAAACTACAAAGGTATACCGGTGGATTGTCCACAACGAAACGAGCGTCAACCCTGGTTGGGGGACCGTCCAGTCAGTGCGTACGGTGAGAGCTTCCTCTTTGACAACGCCAATTTTTATCATAAATGGCTCGAAGATATTCGGCTGTCCCAAAAGGAGGATGGCGCGCTACCGGATGTTGCACCAGCTTTCTGGCGCTACTATAGTGATAATATCAGCTGGCCAGGAACTTATCTGTTTATCGCCGATATGCTCTATCAGCAGACCGGAGATCTACGCATTTTGGAGAAACATTATCCGGCCATGAAAAAATGGATGGATTATATGCAGGCCCGTTATACAGGCCCGGGCGGTATCATTACCAAAGATAGTTATGGAGATTGGTGTTTCCCACCGATAACCATTGAAGCCGGAAGAGGAAAGATTGCGGATAAAAAATATCCAAGTACATTGATCGCAACATCTTATTACTATCATTTGCTGCAGACGATGGCCCGCTTTAGTGCCCTTATTGGCAACGAACGAGATCAAACTGACTTTTTGGACCGCGCAGCAAAGATGAAAGCAAATTTTAATACGGCATTCTATCATGATGCAGGTTATTATGGCAGTAATTCATTGACCGATAACCTACTACCAATGTCTTTGGGATTGGTAGAGGATGCGAATAGAGAAAAGCTCAGTAATCGGATCGTTGAGATTGTCGAAAAAGAAAATCGGGGGCATCTGAGTACAGGACTTATCGGAACACAATGGATTATGCGTACGCTAACCAAAATCGGTCGTGCAGATCTTGCCTATAAAATTGCCACAAATACGACCTATCCCTCTTGGGGTTATATGGTCGAAAATGGGGCAACAACAATTTGGGAGTTGTGGAACGGGAATACTGCCCATCCCAAAATGAATTCACAAAACCATGTGATGATGTTGGGCGACCTCTTGGTATGGCTCTATGAGGATCTGGCGGGCATCAAATCAAAGGAGCATGCTTTTCAGACTGTTGTGATGAAACCGCAGGTCGTAGCAGGGTTGGATCATGTGGATGCAAGCTATAAAAGTGTTTATGGAACCATTCAATCCAATTGGAGCAAAAGCAAATCGGCTTTTGAATGGAAGATTTCTATTCCGGCCAATACCAAAGCAGAGATCTATCTGCCCAAAACGGTACTGTCATCTATCCTGGAAAGCAATCGAAAATTAAAAAACAATAAAGATATTCAGATCCTACGACAGGAAAAATCAGGCACTTGGTTCACTATCGGATCTGGAGATTACCAATTCAAAATTAAACTATAAGCAGTATTTAGTATACATGTATAATATTAAAAATACATTTATGAAGATAAAGATTAAATTCGCAACAGCCCTATTTTTTTTATATTCCTTGTGTTCTTACGGGCAAAATCCGACGTTAAAAGAATGGCAAAAAGGAGTAAAAAAAGACGAATTTATTTATGATACGGCATCTTTCCCTTCCTGTCATTCCGCTACCATGGCAGAGACCGATCAAGGTTTGGTTTATGCCTTTTTTGGTGGAACGAAAGAACGTCACCCCGATGTGGAGATCTATGTGAGTAGATTTGAAAACGGCAACTGGTTAGCGCCAGTGTCGGCAGCGGATGGTGTACAACCGGATGGCAAGCGCTTGCCGACCTGGAACCCAGTTTTATATCAAATACCTAACGGAGATCTCTTGTTATTCTATAAAATTGGGCCCAAGCCATCGGAATGGTGGGGCATGCTCAAACGCTCCAACGATGGCGGAAAGACATGGTCTGCTGCCGAACGATTGCCCGATGGCTTTATTGGACCGGTGAAAAACAAACCTGTTCTTTTGCAAAATGGCACCTTGCTGAGTCCTTCCAGTACCGAAGGAAATGGCTGGAACGTACATTTTGAAGCGAGTTCGGATTTTGGTAAGACCTGGCGCAAGATAGGTCCAATCGCCCGTGGTGCAGATAATCTGGATGCTATACAACCAAGCATACTCGACCATGGAAATGGTCGGTTGCAAATATTGGCGCGCACACGCAACCGTGCGATCGTAACATCTTGGTCTAGCGACTGGGGCGAACATTGGACTCCATTGGAAAAAACGACGCTCCCCAATAATAATTCGGGTACAGATGCCGTAACGCTAAAAGACGGACGGCATGTATTGGTTTACAATCACGTACTTCCAGAAGGTAATCTAGCCAAGGGCGCGCGCACCCCATTAAATGTTGCTTTTTCCAAAGATGGCAAGCAGTGGCAGGCCGCACTTATTCTTGAGGATTCGCCAATCAGTCAGTATTCTTATCCCGCAGTGATTCAAACCAAAGATGGGCTATTGCATTTTGGCTACACCTGGCGTAGAAAGAAAATGAAACATGTCGTCGTAGATCCGAAGAAAGTGAAGTTAATCCCGATTGAGAATGGCATCTGGCCAACAAAAAAAGGATATAAAAAACCAGACCCTAATGCATATGTTAAGGAAGAAGATTAAGTTCGTTTGTGCAGTCTGCTTGTTTTTTGTCTCGCTTGTTGTCAAGGGGCAGGACAGCTTACTCAATTATGAACATAAATTTAAGCAGTCCCTGGAAAAAGTGCTGGAAATGATGCAAGTACGGTATCAAGTCAAGATTAAATATGATCCACGCAATGTCAAAGACATTATGGTGGACTACGCACCCTGGAAGTTTAGGGCAGATCTTGGGGGCACAGAAATCAATTTGCTGTATCCCTTGGGTTTTAAGTTGCAAGAGGAAGCAAAGCCCAATACGTATAAATTAAAATCATACGAATATAACCGCTGGAAACCACAGGAAGGCTGGGATTTTCTGAACCTATTGTCTAAAAAATATACGGATCAGGCAAGTTGGGAAAAGAGAAAATATCAATTGCGAGCTGCGGTTAGGCAAGCGATGTACTGGGATAAACTGAAAAGTATACCGGATCAACCCATTCGCTTGGGCAATGTACGCCGCTATGCGGACTACCAAGTTCAGAATTTTGCCTTAGAAATTATACCAGGGGTCTATATCAATGGCAGTATCTATTCTCCGCTCAAACAGAAGAAAAATATCCCTGTCGTACTTTCTCCTGATGGTCATTGGCCGCAGCAGCGTTATCGTTCGGACGCGCAGAAGAGATTTATCACCTTAGCTCGACTGGGCTGTATGGCTGTAAGCTATGATCTATTTGCCTGGGGGGAGTCTTTATTGCAGTTCGCTGGTTCAGATCATCGCAGCAGTGAGGCGATGTTAATGCAGACCTGGGGCGCGGAGCGCATTTTAGACTATGTTATGAGCCTGCCACAAGTCGATCGAAGCAGGGTAGGCATTAGTGGTGGATCGGGCGGAGGTAGTCACAGTATTTTAATGGCCGCCTTGGACGATCGTTTTACTTTGGTCGCCCCGGTCGTGGCGATGTCATCCTACTTCTTTGGAGGTTGCCCCTGTGAAAGTGGACTACCCGTGCATTTTGTCTGTGGGGGGACCAATAATGTCGAACTGGCAGCGATGACAGCCCCCAAACCACAACTGATCATCTCCGATGGACAGGATTGGACGAAGGAGACCGCTATCAACGATTTTCCATACCTGCAACATATTTATGGTTATTATGGGCAGCAAAATCAGGTGCGACACGCACATTTTCCCGATGAAGGTCATGATTTTGGCTATAACAAAAGGCAGGCACTCTACAAATTCCTGCTGGATCATTTTCATTTAGATCAAGCTAAAGCTGCCGATATCATCGCGGAGACTGGTATTCAGATCGAGCCGGAGGAATTATTATACAGTTTTGGAAAGAAGGGGGAAAACTTACCAAAAAACGCGATTCGCGGGATGGAACAATTGAAAGTAGTATTAAAATCATATCAGATTGAACTATGATGAACCGAAAAAAATTTATATGCGATACCCTGGCCTTGATTGGCGCAGCAGCCCTGCCTTCCGCTGTCTTTGCTGCACCTAAGCGACGCTACAATGTCGCTGTAATTGATCTGATGATCTTAAAGCGACAAAAACTAAGTGCATTTGACCTGGCAAAAGAAATAGGAGCGGATGGGTTGGAGGTAGATATGGGCGGACTGGGCAACCGGGTTACTTTTGACAGTAAGTTAGGCGATCCTGCGCAACGGAAGGCCTTTCTTGACAAAGCAAAGGAAACCGGAATAACGATCTGTTCGTTGGCCATGACCGGCTTTTATGCACAGTCTTTTGCCACACGGCCGACTTATCAGCAGATGGTAGGGGATTGTTTGGACACTTGTCAGAAAATGGGAATTAAAGTGGCTTTTTTGCCCTTAGGCGTGACATGCGACTTGGTTAAATATCCCGAACTGCGACCTGCTATCGTCGAGCGTCTTCGTATAGTAGGTGAAATGGCAAAAAAGGCCGGTGTGATCATCGGGATTGAAACAGCATTGGATGCAAAAGCTGAGGTTGATCTTTTAAAGGAAATTGGGTCCAAACATATCCAAATCTATTTTAATTTTTCCAATCCGTTGAAAGAAGGGCGTGATCTGATTCAGGAGCTGACTATTTTAGGAAAGAAGCGGATCTGTCAGATACATTGTACGGATGAGGACGGTGTCTGGCTCGAAAATAATAAACGACTAAATATGCCCCTGGTAAAACAAACCTTAGATCGTATGGGCTGGCGCGGTTGGCTCGTGATCGAGCGATCTCGCGATGCTAATCTATCACCACGTGCCGTCAAAGAAAATTTTGGTGCAAATACACGTTACGTAAAACAGGTGTTTCAATGAAATTAAACTGGATAATATCGCTTGTCGTAGTAGTAATGGGCATGCAGGGATGTCGAAGTATTCCGGTTGAAAAGCAGCTGGATAAGATCCTGTTGCGTGCTGATCAGGTAGGTGCTGGACAGATGCCCGCTGAGCCAGAGAAAATGCAATCCCCTTTTACGGCATGGAATGTCCAGCGGCCAACATTTCCGACGCGACAAGATACCGTATGGCCGAATGACGATATTCAGGGTAAGCTCGACCAGCTTGCGGCACAGGGGGGCGGTACGCTAGTATTGAAAGGACATCATCATACGGGACGGATTACGCTGAGATCCCATATTAATCTACAGCTGGATGCGGGTTCAGTATTGGAATTTGAAAGTGAAATTGAGGACTTTCTTCCCGTAGTGTTTACACGAAATGAAGGTGTAGAATTATATAGTTTGGGTGCGTGTATTTATGCCAATGGAGCCGAAAATATTGCTGTCACAGGATGGGGTAAGGTTATTGGCCCCGGTGATGGAAGTATTCGAAGCAAAACCATGACGCACGATGTCATTGAAAAGATTGTGGACAGTAATACGCCTGTTGAGCGGCGAATCTATGATGGAAAGACCGCAGATTTCATCTTTCCACCCGCACTCATTGCGCCTATTAACTGCAAAAAAGTTTGGATCGAAGGTGTATCACTGGAGCGTACGGCTTTTTGGAATATCGTTCCCACGTACTGTGAGGATGTCGTGATCCGTGGGGTACGTATACAGTCAATTGGTATACCACGGGGTGATGGGATAGATATTGAATCGTGCAACCGCGTGCTTGTGGAGTATTGCACCCTGAATACTGGCGACGATTGTATCGCCGTAAAAGCAGGACGTGGATATGATGGACTACGGGTGAACAGACCTTCTGAAAATATTGTAGTCCGCTATTGCTTTTCGGAAAAAGGTCATGGTGGATTTACGATCGGTAGCGAGACTGCGGGCATGGCCAAGCAGGTGTATGTCCATGATTGTGTGTTTGGAAAAACCAATGTTGGTATCCGTTTTAAAACTAGAAGGCCGCGGGGCGGCGGCGGATCTGCCATGCGTTTTGAACGTATTCGCATGCGGGATGTTGAGTCGGCATTGCGTTGGGATATGCTGGGACAGGCCCAGCACGTTGGAAACCAAGCCAACCGTGATTTCGAAGTTCAGAAGAACGCCCTGACACCACGTTTCTCAAATATCCAAATAAAGGATATATATATTGATGCAGCTAAAGATTGTATTAAGATCGAAGGTATTCCAGAATCAGTCTTGGATGATGTTAGAATTGATCGCGTCTTTGGCCGTGGGGACCGGTATCTGTCAGTTAAAGATGCTAAAAATATCAAAATTAAAAATAGTGTGTTTGTGTGTAAAGATACCAGTGTCTCAACAACCAATGTTTCGGGGCTGATACAGGATCGTGTCCGTGTAATGACAGAAGCGCCTTAATAGTTGGATATGAATACAACCGGGGAAAAAAGAAAAAAAGAATGAAAAATATTGGAAAGCAGGGAATCGTTTTAGGAAGCATTTTCCTGTTATTACTTGCTATACCCATGGTTGGTATGGCTAAGTTAGCGGTGACTCGTGTTTTAATCGAAGGACGCGAAAACCCATTGGGCACAAATACTTTAACACCCGCGTTTAGTTGGCAATTGAGCAGCGATAAATCTGATGTACGACAACAGGCTTATCGTATTGAAGTCAGTAAAAGCGCTCGTTTTGCAAAGCAGGACATGCTTTGGGATTCCCAATGGGTAGCGACAGAACAATCCCTAAATTTGTTATACCAGGGAACCCCTTTAGCTACAGGTACAAGTTATTACATACGTGTGCAGGTACGTGATAATAAAAAGGAGACAGCTACAAGCGCGGTACAACGTTTTCATACGGGATTGTTGAATGCAGAAGATTGGGGGAATGCACGATGGATTGCTAAAGATATATTGCCGGATTCGTTGATCAACCCACTACCTCTAAGTTCCAGCAAGCTCCGCCTGGATAAAAGTTATGAGCTTCCGGTTTTCAGGAAATCAGTTCAGGTGAAAAAGAAGATCAGTTCTTCAATCGCTTATGTGGCAGGTCTGGGACATTACGAATTGCTCTTGAACGGCAAGCGGGTAGATGATGCAGTGCTACAGCCGGGCTGGACGAAATATGATAAAGAAGCCTATTATGTGGTTTACGATCTTACCCAAGCCTGGCAACAAGGTAAAAATACGATTGCTGCCCTATTAGGAAATGGATTTTATTATATTCCACCAATTAAAGGTCGATTCCAAAAACATAAAGTTGCTTTTGGTCTACCAAAACTCAAACTTAAGATTGTCAATACTTTTACGGACGGAACGCAGGAATTCATCGTGAGTGATGTAGGCTGGAAAACACACCGGTCACCAATTACTTTTTCCAGCATGTATGGAGGCGAGGACTACAATGCACAAATTTTGCCTGATCATTGGTCAGCTCCCAACTACGATGACAGGAGCTGGCAGCAAGCGGTCATAACGGATGGACCGCATCTACGGGCACAGGATATCGATCCGGTAAAAATTATGCAGCGCTTTGCACCTGTTGGATTTCAGCAAGCTGATGGGGGGAAACGGATCACCTATGATTTTGGACAGAATGCATCAGGTATTGTCACCATGCAAATGACCGGACAAGCGGGAGATACCGTACGGGTGTATCCGGCCGAATTGCTGACTGCGGATGGACGTCCTAGTCAAAAGCATTCGGGAAACCCTTATTATTACCAATATATTTTTGCAAAAGATGAGACGGTGTCTTGGCAGCCACGTTTTACGTATTATGGATTTCGCTACGCCGAGGTTCAATTGCGTTCTGCAGGCGGCAAACCAATTCGAATCGATGCGATACAATTGGCCCATATTAGAAATAGCACGACACAGGTAGGAAGCTTTCAAAGCTCCGATACGCTATTTAATCAGATCCATAAATTGATCAATTGGGCTATTAAAAGTAATATGGTCAGTGTCTTTACCGATTGTCCGCACCGCGAAAAATTAGGATGGCTGGAGCAGTTACATTTAATGGGGCCGTCGGTACAATTTAACTTTGATGCTGAACGCCTGTTTGCCAAGTCGCTGCGGGATATGCGCCAATCTCAGACAAAGGATGGGTTGGTTCCTGAAATAGCGCCCGAATATGTGCAATTTGACTGGGGCGGAGATATGTTCAGGGATTCACCCGAGTGGGGAAGCAGCTCGATTATCCTGGCATGGTATGCCTACTGCTGGTATGGAAACAAGGCCTTTCTAACTGATAATTATGCCATGATGACCGGTTATATTGATTATTTGGGCACAAAGGCGAAGGAACATATTTTGACACAGGGTTTGGGTGACTGGTATGATTTGGGGCCTGAGCGGCCGGGTGTCTCCCAGCTGACTACTCCAGGAATCACGGCTACAGCAATCTATTACTACGACCTCAAACTGATGAAAGAGATTGCTACGCAGCTTGGAAAGAAAGAAGATGCTAACAAGTTTGAGAATTTACAGCAGGCCGTATTCGATGCGTTCAATCAGCAATTTTATCGGCCTCAGGAGCATAGCTATGGTTCCGGTAGTCAGACGGCGCTGGCCATGCCGCTCTATGTTGGATTAGTACCTCAGGAGGTAGAACAAGCTGTTTTTAAAAAATTAACAACAACCGTCTGCCAAAATGATACGGCGTTGACCGCCGGAGATATCGGTCATCGTTATTTGTTACAGGTGTTGCAGGCCAACAAGCGTGATGATCTGATCTATGCTATGCATCACCGTGACGACAGGCCCGGGTATGGTTATCAACTGCGGAAAGGTGCTACAGCACTGACCGAGTCCTGGGCGGGCCTTCCAAACGTCTCCAATAATCATTTTATGCTCGGACACCTGATGGAATGGTTTCATACCGGTCTAGGTGGGATACAGCAAGATGCAGGATCGACTGCATTTAAACATTTTCGGATCGAGCCCAAATTGCTAAATGCACTGAAAGACTGTGAAATAAGTTTTAGAAGTCCATATGGGAAAATTTATTTTAACCGGGAACAATCGAAAGGAAATTATCAACTGGAAATTCCTGTCAATAGCCAATGTACGTTGATTTTGCCTAAAGGAAGCTATTTGGTCAATGGAAAGCAGCTGGATCGCGATGCTGTGGTTTCTACCAAGGAGCAGGTGGAACTGAAATTGGGCTCGGGAAAATATACAATTACTCAGTAAAAGCTGATATCGCGATTATTTTAGCCAGCTATAAACCCATTGAAATACCATTAGACAACAACGTAAATAGTTCAGATTGTACTAACGAAGAAAAAGAGTAGACAGATGAAAAGATTAATGCTATTGCTATCCATTGCTTTGGTCGGCCCTAAATTAAAGGCTCAGACTCCGGCAGTTTCCAGTGCGGAAATGACAAAAATTTATGAAGAAGTAAAGACACCTTACAAATATGGGCTCGTGTTGGTCCCACAGCGTAAAGGTGAGCTGATGGATTGTCCGACAATTTATAAGGAAGGAAAATATTGGTATATGACCTATATTGTGTTTGATGGAAGTGGTTATGAGACCTGGCTGGCGCAGAGCTCGGATCTTTTGAACTGGAAGACCTTGGGGAAACAACTCTCCGTGGCACCAGATGGCGGCTGGGATGCTAAGCAGCGAGCAGGATACAATGCCTTGGTTGATACAAAATGGGGCGGGAAGTATAAGCTCAACAGCTACGCTGGAAAATACTGGATGTCATATTTCGGTGGTTCCACAGCTGGTTACGAACCTGAGCCGCTGGCGATTGGAATGGCTTATACAACTAAAAAACCAACACAACCTGTGGAATGGCAACGGTTGTCCAAGCCCGTGTTGACCAGTACGGATCCGGATGTTTCTTGGTGGGAAAATCGGCATAAGCTATTCAAAAGCTATGTGATTGAGGATCCTGATAAACAGACGGGGCATCGCTTCGTGATGTATTACAATGCTGTAGGGGACTCCTTGGCAAACAACAAACCTACTCGTTGGTACGAACGTATCGGTATGGCTGTGTCAGATGATATGGAAAACTGGAAGAGGTTCCAGCCGAACCCTGTGGTTCACCATCCGGTAGGAATTACGGGAGACCCTATGATTCAGCGGATCCATAATACTTGGGTCATGTTCTATTTTGGTGCATTCTGGAAAGATCGTAAGGGGGCATTTAACCGTTTTGCCGCTTCCAAAGACCTGATCCATTGGACAGACTGGGGGGGAGCCAACCTCATCGAATCAAGTGAAAGCTTTGATCAGCAATATGCCCACAAGTCTTTTGTGCTGAAAACGGAGGGCGTTGTTTATCATTTTTATTGTGCCGTAGATAGCAAAGGTAACCGTGGTATAGCCTTGGCGACCTCTAAAGATCTAGGCCGGAGTAACCTGCATTTTTAAGATCTTAAACCAAAAGCACGGATAGTCCTTAGGAAATCATCATCCAGGAAGGACCATTCTATCCAAGCTTTGAATCGAGCAGCATAAATGCCTCAACATTGATTAATGAATAAAGAAACAAGCACAATAATATCATTGATGGCAGTGATAACAGTGCTTATAAATCATCATTTAATATGAAGTTACATTATTTTATTTCTGTTCTCTTTCTGTTGCAGCTACAACTTGTATCTGGGCAGGGACGCGCCAAAATCCACTTTAATGAAAACTGGCATTTTACTTTGCAGGATCACCTCGGTTTTCGCTTGAGCGACGGGGATGCTCAAGCTTGGGAATCGGTCGAACTCCCCCATGACTGGAGTATTAAAGCTGAATTTAGCGCTGCCTATCCTGCTGGAAACGCCGGTGGAGCATTGCCCGGCGGAATTGGCTGGTACAGTAAGCAGTTTAAGTTGCCGACCGCAGATCAAGGCAAAAATATACAATTGTACTTTGGCGGAGTTTACCGCTATGCTGAAATATGGATCAATGGGGTTTATTTGGGGAAAAAGCCCAATGGTTACCTCTCTTTTACACTGGATCTGACTCCGCATCTTAAATTTGGGAACCAGCCCAACCGGATCGCTGTTCGTGTGGATAATAGTAAACAGCCAAACTCCAGGTGGTATTCAGGTTCCGGAATCTACCGGGATGTTTATCTGATCAAGACCGGTCCAGTACGCCTCGATGAGCAGGAGACTTTTATCACCACGCCCGAAATCCATGGTGAACTGGGACAGCTGAAAATACTTTCCAAGTTGAATAAGCGTTCCCGTTCTAATGGAGTTGCAGGGAAGAAATATCAAATTACGGTATGGGATCCCAATGGCAATCTGCTGCTGAAAAAAGCAGGGCTGGAGAAAGATGGTCATATAGATGCATCCCTTCAAGTGGAAAAACCACAACGTTGGAGTCCCCTTGCGCCGAATTTATATCGCGTGCAGCTGGCTCTTTTAACTGAAAATAATACAATCGAAGATCAAATCGAAAAGCGAATTGGATTCCGGACAATTCGGTTTGATGCAAAAACAGGTTTTTACTTAAACGGCGAGGCTTTGAAGATTTATGGAGTCTGCATGCATCATGATTTGGGCATTTTAGGGGCGGCTTTCAATAAGTCCGCTGCAAAAAGGCAGCTTGTTATGATGAAAGAAATGGGCGCCAATGCCATTCGCACTGCGCATAATCCACCCGCAGAAGAGTTACTCGATCTCTGCGACGAAATGGGAATTTTGGTTTACAATGAAGCCTTTGACATGTGGAAAAAGCGAAAAAATAAGTTCGACTACCACATTGACTTTCCTACGGAACACCTCAAGGATATTGAGGCATGGGTGCGTCGAGATCGTAATCATGCTTCGGTTATCCTATGGAGCATCGGAAATGAAATTCGAGAACAATTTGACTCCACGGGTATTGCCTTAACGCAAGAAATGGCCAAATTGGTAAAATCTCTGGATCCAACACGCCCCGTTACTGCTGCCTTGACCGAAAATAATTATGTAAAGAATTTTATCGCACAGGCAGAGGCTTTGGATGTACTGGGCTTCAACTACAAGCATGAAGATTATGATAAATTACCTGTAGAATTCAAAAATATACCGCTGTTGGCATCAGAAACCGTGTCTGCCTTACAGACCAGAGGGGTATATGACAGGCTGCACGACACGATTCAGCTTTGGCCTGCATCATCGAAGGACAAATATGTCGTCAATGGCAATCCTGATTTTACGGTATCGGCCTATGATAATGTTGCCGCCTACTGGGGCACAAGCCATGAGAAAGCTTGGTTGGCGGTCAAGAATCGTCCTTTCCTGGCCGGAACGTTTGTCTGGACAGGTTTCGATTATCTGGGCGAGCCAGTGCCTTACCCTTATCCCGCAAGGAGCTCTTACTATGGCATTGTTGATCTTGCCGGTATTCCCAAAGACGTGTACTATATGTATCAGTCTGAATGGACTGACAAGGATGTCCTGCATCTTTTACCGCATTGGAATTGGAAAACGGGCGATAGTGTGGACGTGTGGGCTTATTATAACAAGGCTGAGGCGGTCGAACTGTTTCTCAATGGTAAGAGTTTGGGAACTTCAGCAAAGACAGCAGATCGTTTGCACGCTAGCTGGAAGGTGCCTTTTGAAAAAGGCGAACTGAAGGTGGTTAAAAAGCGGGCCGGTAAAATTGTTCAGGAAGCAAGTGTCCGCACGGCCACAGAAGCACATGCAGTAAAAGTTTCTGTGGAACATGAAAAATATGCCGCAGGAGAATCCCGGGACCTTTATTTTGTGACCGCAGAACTGGTGGATCAAGCAGGACAGTCCGTGTTGCACAATGATCAGGAAATTGAGTTTATTGTAAAGGGAAATGCGAAAGTGCTTGGAACCGATAACGGATTTCAGGCCGACCTAAGGGGCTTACATCAGCCCAAAAGAAGAACATTTAAGGGAAAAGCATTGGGAATGATTCAAAAAATGGTCGACACACCCTGTACTGTGATTATCAGCTCGGCTTTAGGTGACCAACAAATATCGATCTAGGTACAGCGAGATATAGTTTTTATCCTTTTTTGGTGAAATTTAATTCAGGTTCGTTATTCAGTCCTAAGGTAAACAGCTTTACGAATGGCGTTTATGCCCTTCAGCCTATTCCGCAGGGACAGATGGATGCTATTAGCAACCTCGGTGAATTTCTTTAGAACAGTGGCTATTGATAGCCATTGTTCTGAGTCTATAAGTACGGCTGAAACCGAATAGTATCATATTTAAATTATTTACAGATGAAGCAGACAATTCTCATATGGTTTTTTATATTTTTTTCGCTCGGTAGTCTGTCGGCGCAGACAGGTGAAATCCATGTGGGTAAACAAAGCAACAAGGAACAACGGGATGGCAGTCCGGGAGCTCCATTTTCATGTTTGGAGGATGCCCTGCGTGAGGCTAGGGAATGGCGACGATTAAACGATCCGCGCATGCAGCATGGCATCACAATCTGGATTCAGGATGGACAGTATGTGCCTACTCAGACTATTTTTATCCGCCCTGAAGACAGCGGAACAGCCGAAAGTCCGACATGGATAAAAGCGGTAGGCAATGAAGCCATATTTTCGGGTGGGATTCCTGTTACAGGCTGGCGGCGAGTAAAAAGTGAAAAGAGATTGGATCCTGCTATTGCTAAGCATATCGTGGTGGCAGATGCCCCTCAGGCCGGAGGAAAGTATTTCCCTTTCCGCCAATTGTGGGTTGGTTCACGTAAAGCAATCCGTGCGGAAAGTCACGATGATGCCCACTTGCCCCGGATCATCAATTGGGATTTCCAAAAACAAGCGGCCGTCATTCCGAACGTGTTACCGAAAAGGTTTGCCTATAAGGCCGGTATGGAGTTTTTCATCCATCAGTGGTGGGCAATAGCGCAGCTCCGGGTTCGTGAGGCGGTAGTCACAAAAGATAGTACCACACTATTTTTTCATGAACCGGAAGGTAAATTACAGAATGAACACCCTTGGCCTAAGCCTTGGTTGTCTAAGGAATATGGCAATTCGGCATTTCGTCTGGTCAATGCCCTTGAATTTTTGGATCAGCCGGGAGAATGGTTTTTGGATGAAGAAAACCATAAAGTATATTACTATAAAAGACCTGATGAAAACTTAAACAAGTTACATGTTGTAGCGCCTTATCTTGAAACGATCCTGAGGATGCAAGGGACTTTGGAATCACCTGTTTGTCATGTATATATCGAAGGGCTTCAATTTCAGCACAGCTCCTGGTTAAGGCCGCACTACTACGGACACGTTGCCTTACAGGCAGGTATGTATTTTTTGGATGCGTACAAATTGGCCAAACCGGGCACCAGTGATAAAGCGGGATTGGAGAACCAGGCTTGGCTGGGACGGCCTCAAGCTGCAGTCCTACTTAATCATACCGCATTTACTAAAATCTCATCTTGCCGGTTCGCCCATTTAGCCGCGACAGGTATAGACTATCGAGCTGGCAATCTAAAAGATAGTTTAAATGGAAATCTATTTCAGGATATCGGCGGATCTGGTATATTACTCGGTCAGTTCTCGGACGAACAAGTGGAAGCACATTTGCCTTTTCAGCCCAGCGATGAGCGTATCTTGACCGATGGTGTTGTGGTCAGCAATAATCTAATCCAAGATATTGGGAATGAGGATTGGGGAACAGTAGGGATTGGTGCCGGTTTTGTCCGCAATGTAGCTATTACAAATAATGAATTGCTTGATCTGCCGTACACAGGCATTAGCTTGGGCTGGGGCTGGACACCGACAGTCAATACTATGCGTAATAATCGTGTTTTCAAAAATAAGATCACACGTTATGGCAAATACATGTATGATGTAGCCGGTATTTACACCTTATCGGCTCAGCCCGGAACAAAAATTCAGGAAAATTATATCGACAGTATCTATGTGTCGCCTTATGCGCATATTCCTGAACATTGGTTTTATCTCTATACCGATGAAGGCTCAGCCTATATGAATGTCAGCAACAACTGGTTTCCATCCAATAAAATATTGCGAAACGCTAATGGACCAAGTGTTGAGTGGATAAATAACGGCCCCGAGGCAGGTGCAAGGGTGAAAGAAGAAGCAGGCATCAGTCCGCGTTATAACTTTTTATTGTCCGAAAAACGATCAATTCCTAAAAATGCATCTTTCAATACCTATGTTCCTTTTACCAAACCTGTGTTTTTTCAGATCCATGATGTAAAAAAGCAGCTTAAACTGACTGAAATCAAAGATTTTTTTGCTAAACAAGGAGCCGATAGCAGCCAGGTATATCGCTGGAAGGATTATATCTTGCTGATGACAGACGATGAAATCGGTAAGAAAATATCGAGTGCTTGGGTAGCCAATTATCCGGCAATTTCTTATAAGTTATTCAATGATCTATTTTATACGTTCGATCGGAGCAACTGTGGAGCCGAAAAAGTGAAAGACATCGATTTTGTGTTACTTACCGCACAACTGGTGGACGATAAATCGAAACAGGAGGCTTATTTTGAGGCCCATAAAAATCAATCTAACGAATGGCCCGAAGTTGCAGCAGGGTTCTGCAGAGCAGGCTTTGACGAGGTATTGGTCTACCGCAATGGACGTCAGCTGATGTTATATATTTCTTTTCCAAAAGGACAGGATTTTCAAACAATCGATCAGCTAACGACCAAGGACAATCCACGGGTTATGGAATGGAACAAACTTATGGGGACCTATCAGGAAGGTATTCCCGGAACGGGCGTGAATGAAACATGGATTTTTTATAAACAATAAAATGGAACAGATACAACAGTTAAAATTAGGAATATTAGGACTTGGTGAAGGACGTAGCACGATGTCTGCGGCACTACAAAGTCCATATATCGATTTGGTCAAAGTCTGCGACCTGAACGAAGACCTAGGGCGCAAACGCATGAAAGAATTTGACTTTCATGATTATACCAATGATTATCAAGTAATGCTTAATGATAAAAGCATTGAAGCTATTGCAATTTATACCCCGGATCATCTTCACGCACAGCATATCCGATTGGCGCTAGCGCACGATAAACACGTGATCTGCACCAAGCCATTTATTGATAATCTGGCCGATGCCAATGGTTTATTGGAACTCGCAGCTCAGAAAAATAAGCGTGTATTTGTTGGGCAGAGCTCCCGTTTTTTTGAACCGGTGAAAAAGCAAAGAGAAGATTTTGAAGCCGGACTGATTGGTGAGTTGATTACCATTGAAGGCTATTATCATGCTGATCACCGCTGGTTTCTGGAGAAGCCTTGGTCTTTACAGTCTTCCTTCAAATGGCTTTACGGTGGATTGAGTCATCCGGTCGATTTTATCCGCTGGTATCTGCCGAATATTGAAGAAGTGATGGGATATGGCATGCTGAGCGCCAACGGAAAAAAAGGAGGGCTGCAAAATCCAGACACCATGCATTTTATTTTCAAAGCCGGAGATGGCCGTGTAGCCCGAGTAAGTGGTGCATATACCGGACCTGTGCAACCTGTCACAAGGGATAGTGAAATGAGCTGCATTTTACGGGGGACCGAAGGTGCTAGTCAGGCAGATTATATGGACCTAAGGTATGCAATTACGGATAAAACGGGCGAAGAACGCATGCTGACTTGGGAGCATAAACTAAAACATTATTTCCGTTTTGAAGGAAAAAGCCATCATGCCGGTGAATATCAAAATTACCTGGAGCACTTCGCAAAAGCCATCCGTACTGGAGCGGAAGCCTCCCCAGATATGAAAGAGGGTATAGGCACTATAGCCTTATTGCAAGCTATGGATGAATCATTGACAACAGGAAAGCCCGTCCGTCCAAAGGAACTGTTGGAAAGATATGGTGTCGACTTGAACCTAGGAAGATGAATAGTATCTTAGACAAGTTAACCATTTACGACTATTGCATCGTCGTAGTCTATTTGGTCGCATTACTGACGATCGGTCTCTTGTCATCCCGTAAAAAGGTAGAAGGGGCAGAACACTTCCTGGCCAGCAAATCCTTAAGCTGGTACAGTATTGGATTCAATATGTGGGCGACGAACGTCGGACCGTCCATGTTGCTGGCTTTTGCTACAGTAGGCTATACAACAGGCATCGTTGCGGTCAATTTTGACTGGTATGCTTTTATCTATCTTTTCCTATTGGCGGTGGTGTTTGCACCGCGCTATATTTCTACCGGAGTACGCACCTTACCTGAGTTTATGGGTAAGCGGTTCGGTCCAAATACGCAAACTATTCTGGCTTTGTATTCACTGGTAAAAATGCTTATTTCATGGTTGTCGTTGGGGCTGTTTGCTGGCGGATTTTTAGTGCGGCAGATTTTGGGAATTCCCATGTGGCAATCGGTTACTGTTTTAGTCTCTCTAGCTGGTCTGTTTGCGTATACGGGTGGATTAAAGACAGTTGCTAAAATCAATATCTTTCAGATGATCTTGCTGATCGCCGTGTCGGCCTTTCTGACTTTCCTTGGGCTTTCCAAAATCGGTGGCATAAGTTCTTTAATACAACAGACTCCAGCCAATTATTGGTCGTTGATCAGACCGGCAAGCGATCCAGATTACCCCTGGTATGCGATCGCTTTAGGCTATCCAGTGGCAGCAATCGCTTTTTTCTGTACGGATCAAGCCATGGTACAATCAGTTTTGGGTGCAAAGAATCTCGAACAGGGGCAACTGGGAATTAATTTTATTGCTTGGCTCAAGATACTTTCCTTGCCGCTGTTTATCCTCACCGGTATCATCTGTTCGGTTTTATTTCCGGGACTTAATGATCCATCACTTGCTTATATGACCATGGTGACCAACCTGTTTCCTACAGGTCTGAATGGATTGGTAATCGTGGTGTTAATTGCTGTATTGGTGGGCACCATCGGTTCGTCGCTTAATTCTTTGAGTACTGTTTTCACCATGGACATATATCTGAAGCATATTCGACCAGATGCAACCAATAAGCAAATCACCCAGGTAGGACGTTATACAGTTATCATCGGCTGTCTAGCTTCGGTTTTCGTTGCCCTGGCGATTGACCAAATTAAAGGGCTCAATCTTTTCGATGTATTTCAGTCTATTCTCGGATTTATTGCGCCACCTTTAGCTGTTGCTTTTCTAATGGCCGTGTTGTGGAAAAGAACCAATCGAGCAGCAATCAATACGATTTTGACTTTTGGTGCGGTAATGAGCTTGGGGACAGGTGTATGTTATCTCTGGATTTTCCCAAAAGATATTTATTTCTTTTGGCCGCATTATCTAATGCTTTCCTTTAGTCTTTTTATGCTGCTACTTATTATTGGAATAGGCCTAGCATACTGTGTACCCAAGTCGGGTTATGAAATGGAACATAGGGATATGTACAATATCACTGTGGAGAAACCAAGTGGCCGCGTGAAGACTGCTTGGGCAATGTTATTTGTGGTTATGCTCTTGTTGTATATTTATTTTAAATAGCCTTTGTCAAGTTAATCCTAGATTGGATTCAATTTGTGATCTGCATTTTTTTAAACTTTCAACAATAGTTTCGGTGGGTATATTCTGCCCCATTTGACGTCGAACGAGCTTTGAAACCGTGAGGCAGGCGATGATGCCTGTTTCACTGGTTCCGATGGGAACAGAAATATCGATGATGCCTTCGGCGTATGCGCTGGGCATCTCATAAAAGCCTTTGCGTTTGATATCGGCTAGGTCGCTATCAAATTGCTGACGTTCTGCTTTCTTCAAACTGCGGTAATAGGGATCGGCTTCTAAAATGGATTTTCTTTTTTTAGCCTCGGAAAAACTTAAAAGGAGCTTTCCAGACGCGGTCTGGGACGTGTTGTAGAGGTTGCCTTCCTCAATCATGATGCTGATGGGCGACGAACCTCTGGCGTAAGCGATGACCATGACCTGATTATCGTAAATAACACAGAGGTGACAGGGGTCCTTGATTTCGTTGGACGTATTCTGCATCGGTAGTAATGACGTTGCCCGTAGTTTCTCTACAAAGGAATGCCGGTGTGAAAGATAGTATAGCTTCAGTGAAAGCGAATATTTAGATGAAATTGGATCACGATGAATGTACCCGTTGGACTCCAGTGATGCAAGCATGCGATAGATTTCATTGGGACTTCGATGCAAGCCCAAGGCGATCTCGGATTGGGATTGTGCTGTTGGTTGTAGGGCCAGAAATTCAAGAATCTGCAATCCTTTTTCGAGCGCTGGTGCTTTATATTTATCGGAGCTATTTACTATCATAATATGTTTTGCTAACAAATGATCGGGCTAAAGATAGAAAAAGTATTTATGAGTTTTTAGCTTCTCAAAAAAGCATGTTAAATTTTTATATTCAAATATTGTATTTATATTTGAATACTATAAACCGCTTTTTCTTTGGGAAAAAGCATGACAAGGGAAAAGATTATAAACAATAATATCAAAAATTAAAAACAGGACTGTTCCGCATAGGCTATATTATCAGATCAATAGCGAAACGAAATAGGATAAAATAGCCGTGACTCCACTATTGTATTTTGGCGTTTTTAAGGAGGAATCGGTAATAGACCTTGATCATAAGATGATAGTTACAGTTGCTCTGTTTTTCGACAAGACAACATAAAATAATAAATGAATACACAATGACAGAGAAAATCCAGTTAAAAGGGATTACCTGGGGGCATACCAGAGGCTTTGTACCGATGGTTGCGACTGCGCAGCGTTATGAAGAATTATGTCCAGCAGTTGAAATTGTTTGGACAAAACGGACTTTACAGGAATTTGCTGATAAATCAGTGACAGATTTGGCAATGGAATACGATCTATTGGTTATTGACCATCCATGGACGGGACATGCTGCCGCGAAGGGGATGCTCGCTGCATTTGATGATTACCTATCCGCAGATTTTTTGGCAGATCAGCGTGCTAATAGTGTTGGGAAATCTCATGAAAGCTATAACTTTCTTGGAAAGCAATGGGCATTGGCTACGGATGCTGCAACACCAGTGGCTGCAAGTCGTCCGGATCTTTTACAGGCCTTGCAAGTGGCACTTCCACGTACATTTGAAGATGTTTTAGCGCTAGCAAAAACCGGAAAAGTCGGATTTTCGCTGTTGCCGATTGATTCCTTGATGCACTTTTACGGTCTTTGTTGTTCTTTGGGTGAAGAGCCTTGCCAAGATAACGAAAAGGTAATCAGCGACGCAGTTGGAATAAAGGTCTTAAAATTATTCAAATCACTTGCGGATGAACTGGATGCCGGATTTTATGATAAAAATCCATTTAGGGTGTTTGAAGAAATGACGCAGCGTGATGAAATTGCTTACTGTCCATTTGCCTATGGTTATTCGAATTACGCTCGGGCAGGTTATGCACGTAAGGTGTTGTATTTTCATGATTTAGTGTCATTAAATGGTACGCCTATGATCAGCACACTTGGTGGTGCGGGGCTGGCAGTATCCTCAAAGTGCAAGCATATTGATGTGGCCATGGATTATGCACGATTTGTCGCGACACCGGAAGTTCAGGAAACGCTATATGTCGAAAATGGCGGCCAGCCTGGACATTTACGTGCCTGGAAAAATGAGCAAGTAAATGCCGCTACGGCCAATTATTTTAGCAACACACTACCCGCATTAGATCGGGCTTATTTGCGTCCGCGTTATGATGGACATCTTTATTTTCAGGATCATGCTGGTGATATCGTGGTTGATTATCTAAGGGATGGCGGCGACGAAAAGGCAGTTTTGGACAAGATGAATGCGATGTATCTGGAATCATTAGTGGATAAAGAAGATCATGGATAATAAACCACTGGAAGGACTTTTGGTCCTCGAGTTTTCACAATTTATGGCTGGGCCAACTGCTGGCTTGCGTTTGGCGGATCTCGGTGCCCGAGTCGTCAAAATTGAACGTCCGGGGGCTGGCGAAGGGGGGCGGCAGATTGCGATTAAAAATATTTTTGTAGATGAGAGCAGCCTGGTCTTTCATACCATCAACAGAAATAAAGAATCGTATGCAGCCAATTTGAAAGATGAAAATGATCTGGAAAATATTGAAAAATTAATCCGCCAAGCCGATGTAATGACACATAACTTCCGTCCGGGGGTGATGGAAAAGATCGGTTTGGATTATGAGAGCGTACGGAAAATCAATCCAAAAATGATCTATGCCACAGTAACGGGCTACGGTAATGAAGGTCCATGGGCAAAAAAACCAGGGCAGGATTTACTCGTGCAGTCGCTGTCGGGACTTTCCTGGTTATCGGGCTGTGCACAGGATGGGCCGGTTCCTTTTGGATTGGCCGTGGTGGATATGTACTGTGCCACACATCTGACACAAGGTATATTGGCGGCATTGTTGAAACGTGCCCATACCCAACAGGGAGCTCTTGTTGAAGTCAGTTTGCTTGAATCTGTGTTGGATATGCAGTTTGAAATGCTGACCACACATGTCAACGATGGCCGCAAGCTGCCTCAGCGGTCGACGGTTAGAGGAGCTGGCCATGCTTATTTAAGTGCGCCTTATGGACTCTACAAAACCCTTGATGGCTATCTAGCCTTGGCCATGGGCAATGTAAAGCATATTGCAGAAACCATAGGCTTGTCTGGACAGTTCTATCAAGACGCTGCAACCTGGTTTTCACGACGTGATGAAATACTTCAAGAATTTGCTGCCGTATTGTGTCAAAAGACAACGTGCGAGTGGATATCCCGTTTGGAATCCGAAGGGATCTGGTGTGGTGCAGTCAACGATTATCATCGTTTTTTTGAGGAGCAGGGTTTTAAGGAGGCTGGAATGCTGCAGGAAGTCACTTTACAAGATGGCACCGCACTGACCACCACCCGTAGCGTGTACCAGATCGATGGAAAACGTTTATATGCGGATAAACCTGCACCAAAAGTGGGCCAGCATACGGCATCAATTGTTCACGATTATTTAGAAAATTAATATGTTACCATTAGCAGGTTATACCGTAGTCGACTTTAGTCAATTTTTATCCGGGCCATTAGCAAGTTTACGGCTAGCTGACTTAGGCGCACGGGTTATAAAAATAGAAAAACCAGAAACGGGTGATATTTGCAGGCAACTATATACCTCTGATACGATATTGAATGGTACTTCAACAGTGTTTCATGCCATTAATCGGAATAAAGAAAGTATGGTGTTGGATTTGAAAAGCGAATCCGACAAACAGATTATACGTGATTTAATCGCGCGGGCAGATGTGGTGTTGCACAATTTTCGTCCAGGTGTCATGGAACGTTTGGGCTTTGACTATGCAGGTGTCCGAGAGATCAATCCGACGGTGATTTATGGAGAGATCTCGGGATATGGAAAAGAAGGACCCTGGGTTAAGCGGCCTGGCCAGGATTTATTATTGCAATCGCTTACCGGGATGACTTGGTTGAGTGGCGATGCAAATAATGGTCCAGTAGCCATGGGACTTTCCATTGTGGACATGTTTGCTGGATCCAATCTATGTAGTGCCGTATTGGCCTGCCTGTACCGTCGGGCGATGCAAGGGATAGGAGCGCATGTTCATGTCAGCATGTTGGATTCTGCTGTGGATATACAGTTTGAGGCCGTCACAACCTATTTTCGTGATGGCAAATTGTTGCCACAACGTAGCGAGGTGAGCAATGCACATGCATATTTGGCAGCACCTTATGGGGTGTATCGTACGCAGGATGGTTTTCTTGCCCTTGCGATGGGGTCCATTCCTTTTCTTGGTAAATTATTGAATTGCAATTTGTTAGAAGGTTTTTCTGACGGAGAGCAAGCTTTTCGGGAGAGAGATACCATTAAGGCCATTTTAGCCGAGCACCTGACGACAGCAGGTACCAGACATTGGCTTGAGATACTGGAAGCAGCGGATATCTGGTGCGCCGATGTATTGGATTGGCGCCGTTTGACCGACCACGATGCTTTTAAAGTGCTAGACATGCTACAGGAAGTAACGATGGGCGACGGCTTCCGTTATGAAACCACCCGTTGCCCGATTCGCATCGATGGCGAGCGGTTGACCGCCACAAAAGGTTCGCCCAAACTAGGTGAGCACACCGCTAAAATACTGGAGGAACTGTATGGATAAATTACGTTTTGCTGTGCGAAAATTTGAACCTTTTGAGCGTGCCATGGAGAAATGTTGGGCAGCTTATCAGGAGGTATATCCATCGGAGGTGGAGATGGAGTTTGTTCCGCTGGATTTAGAGGAATTGACAGCAGCTTTTTTTGAAAAGAAAGGCCTTAATAATGGCGATTGGGATATCATTCACATCAATACCGATTGGCTTGCACGTGCCTATGAAACCAAGGGTTTGTCGGCACTGGATGGTATGATTGTACAAAATCCACCGGAAGACCTGAAGGGGGCTTGGTCAGAAAGCTTACAAGCTTTACAGCGTTTTGACGAGCAAATATTTGGCTTGCCATTTCATGATGGTCCCGAATGCCTCGTTATTCGAAAAGATTTATTCGAAGATCCGCAAGAGCAAGCGCGTTTTCAGGCATGCTACGGAAAGCCTTTGGCCGTCCCAAAAACCTGGCCTGATTTTATGACTGTTGCAGCATTTTTTACGCGGCCGGAAGATAACTTGTACGGGACAGTGTTTGCTGGCTATCCGGATGGACATAATGCGGTATTTGATTTCTGTATTCAACTTTGGTCCCGCGGTGGAGATTTGCAGCAAGGCGACGTACCTGTTAAGTTGGATCAGCCATTGGCTGTAGACGCATTGGATTTTTATCGTAGCTTATTTATAAAGGATAGCGGATTGCATCCCGAATCGGCCAATTATGAATCAGTGCAGGCTGGTGCTGCCTTTGCGCGGGGTGAAGTAGCTATGATGGTCAATTGGTTTGGTTTTGCATCCTGGGCACAGATTGATACCACTTCGGCAGTAAAAGGTAAGGTGGATGTAGCAGCTATTCCTTCGGCAGAAGGCGGGATGTCCCCCTCATTAAATGTGTATTGGTTGTATGCAATTCCAGAAGGTAGTCGTCATAAGCAGTTGGCTTATGACTTTATACGTTTTGCAGTCGGACGCCAACAAGATAAGCTGCTCACCGTTGAAGGAGGAGTAGGTTGTCGTTACTCCACCTGGTATGATTCCGAAATCAATCGGATGATACCCTTTTATAATAAATTGGCGGAATTGCACGATACTGCACGCACATTACCGCGCTTGGCCAATTGGCCTCAGATTGCACATATCATCGATGATACTGTAATTGCTGCGATTAAGACCGATGAAAGTAGTGTTTCATTGTTAACAAAAGCACAGGAAAAAATAAATGCATGGTTATGATAGATATCCCTTATAAAGCGATTTTGCCCCAGACTGCTTTGCCGATTATTATTATAGGCGCAGGTGGTATAGTGAAAGATGCACACCTCCCGGCTTACCGTAAGGCAGGTTTTCATGTGCATGGTATTGTCAATCGTACAAAGGCGAAAGCAGAAGCATTGGCAGTAGAATTTGGCATTCCATATGTTTACGATACGGTGGAAGATGCTGTTGCACAAGCTCCTGAAAACGCGGTTTATGATGTAACCATTATGCCGAATAAATTTATCGAGACTTTGGAGGCCTTACCCAATGGTGCGGCTGTATTGATTCAGAAGCCTATGGGCGATTATTATACCGATAGTCAAGCGATATTGGAAGTCTGCCAACGTAAACGCTTGGTAGCTGCAATCAACTGTCAGCTTCGGCAGGCACCATTTGTAAACGCCGCACGTTGGTTGATCGAGCAAGGCTATATCGGTGAACTTTACGATATGGAAGTACGCGTATCGGTGCATACACCTTGGCAGCTCTTTCCCCATGTCATGGTACACCCACGCTTGGAAATTCTTTATCACAGTGTCCATTATATCGATTTGATTCGCTCCTTTCTGGGCAATCCTGAATCGGTTTATGCAAAAACATTAAAACACCCGGCTAAAGATTTATCCTCCAGTAGGACAACCTTATTATTTGACTATGGTGATACCCTGCATGCAGTTGTCAATACCAACCATGACCACGAATTCGGGCCAAAGCATGAAGAAAGCTATATCAAATGGGAAGGTACCAAGGGGGCTATCAAAGCGACAATGGGTTTGCTGATGGATTATCCGCATGGGGTATCTGATGTGTTTGAATATTGTATCAAGCCAACAGACGGCAGCCAACCGGAATGGGTGACCTACCCGATCGAGGGAACTTGGTTTCCCGATGCTTTCATTGGCAGCATGGGCAGCTTGATGCGTTTTAAACTGGGTGAAATAGCGGTATTACCAGCCGCAGTTGAAGATGTAATCCATACCATGGCCGTTGTAGAGGCTGCTTATCAAAGCAGTGCCCAAGGGGGGCAACCCATAGCAAAGGGGTAAAGAAACAAAGCCTTAAAACCAACATTAAATTAAATTATGCATTTCGAATCTATTTTTTTTGAAGATTATATATTAAACGATAAACGGACAACATTGGGCCGCACGATCACCGAAACAGATTTTGTTGTTCATGCCGGACATACAGGCGATTTCTTCCCCCATCACCTCGATGCAGAATGGTGCAAGACCCAACCCTTTGGACAACGTATTGCGCACGGCACAATGATCTTTGCAATCGGTATCGGACTGACGGCCTCAGTTATTAATCCGGAAGCGTTTTCCAAAGGCTACGATCGCCTTCGTTTTGTCAAGCCCGTATTTATTGGCGATACCATCCACGCAGAGGTGACTATTTCTGAAAAATCCGATGCAAAAAAGCCTGAATTTGGTACCGTAGTTGAACATGTTGAAATTATCAATCAACATGGTGTGGTGGTGTTGGTCGCAGACCATATCCTATTGGCAAAACGCAAGGAAGCGTCAATTTAACCGATAAGCATATGGAAATTGGTACAAAATCATCAATCAAGTTAACAGAGACATCTAGTAAAGGCTATCTGCTTCCTTTTATTCTGATTGTCAGCCTATTTTTCTTATGGGGTATGACTCATAATTTAAATGGTGTGCTGATCCCGCATTTGAAAAAAGCCTGTCAGCTGAATAATAGCCAGTCGGCACTGGTTGATACTTCAGTTTTCTTCGCTTATTTCATTATGGCACTGCCGGCGGGTTATGTTTTGCGCAAATGGGGGTATAAATTGTCCATTATTATAGGACTGGTTACATTCTCCGTAGGTGCATTTCTATTTATCCCTGCGGCAGATCACCGTATGTATGAGCTCTTCTTGCTGGCATTATTTATTATTGGTTGTGGACTAGCCTTATTGGAAACAGCGGCTAATCCGTATGCTGCAGTTTTAGGTAAGCCCGAAGCAGCAACACATCGGCTTAATTTGGCGGCCTCCTTTAATGGATTGGCGGCAATGGTCGCTCCAGTTGCAGGTACTACCTTTATTTTGTCGGGTAGGAGCTATTCAGAAACGGAACTGGCGGCTATGTCGGAGAGCAACCGGTTAGCGTATCTGCTTCATGAAGCGTCTTCCGTAAAAATGCCTTATTTGATATTAAGTTTAATCTTGTTAGTCGTAGCGTTAGTCTTTTTGTTTGTTAAACTGCCTGAAATTCAGGGTGAAAAGAAGGAAGGAGAAAAGGTGCAAAATTCTGGTTTATTCGCAGTACTTCGGCATAAGCATTTGAGTTTTTCTGTAATCGCACAGTTTTTCTATGTTGGAGCGCAGGTTTGTGTGACCAGTTTTTTTATTCGTATGGCACAGCAGGGAGCCGGTGTCGATGAGAAGACTGCGGGGTATTTCCTAGGTGTATATGGTTTGCTCTTTATGGGCGGACGTTTTGTCGGTACCCTATTGTTGCGTTATACGACAGCCCAGCGTTTATTGGCAATTTATGCTGTTTGCTGCGCAGTATTGGCAGCTGTTGCCATTTCGGGGACGGGAATGGTGATCTTATATGCGTTGGGCGGACTTGGCTTCTTTATGTCAATCATGTTTCCAACAATTTTTTCCCTGGGTATTGCGGGGCTGGGGAACGAGACGAAACAAGCCTCTTCTTGGTTGATCATGTCCATTGTCGGTGGCGCAGTATTTCCATTCCTAACAGGAATGCTTATTGATGCCGCCAATGACAATACAAAGATTGGATACAGTGTCCCTTTAACCTGCTACCTTGTCATACTGTGGTTCGCGCTCAATGGATATAAACCTGCAAAAACATAGGCCATGCACAAAAATAAATTGGAAGCTCCCCGGGGCACCTACAAAAATACATCATTGCATATGAATAAAATTATTTTAATGATAGCATGTCTTATCACCACAACGACATCATTCGCGCAACATAAGAGCACCTGGATTTGGTATCCGGGGGATTATGAGGTCTGGCTGAGCAACGATATGCAAAATCGCCGCACCGAAAGAGGTACATTTTTCCCGCCTTTCTGGAAGATGGACAGTCACTATGTGCTGGTCGAATTCAGTAAAGAATTTGACTTGCCGGCAGCGGAGGAAATCCGTATTTATGCCGAAGGTAAGTATAACGTGAAGATCAATGGAAAAATGCTTCATGGGACACCCGATAAGGTGAAGCTCCAAAAAGGAAAGCAAAAGATCAACGTCAAAGTCTATAACCAGGGGAACGTGCCAGCGCTGTATGTAGCTGGAAACACTGTAACGACGGATAGTGACTGGAACGTAACGTATGAAGATAAGGAATGGATAGACGAGACAGGCAAAGCATCTGATCAATCTGGAACAACCTATGTTAAGGCTGGTAAATGGAACTTTGATGAACCAACAGTTCGCCCATCCGCATTTAAATTGCCTGTTAAGCCAAAGCAAGCGCTTTCGCAAGAAAAACAAGGTAAAGGTCTCTTGGTTGATTTCGGAAAAAATACATTTGGTTTTCTTACCCTGCATAAGCTGGTGGGGACAGGTCACCTGAACATCTATTATGGCGAATCCCGTGAAGAAGCACTTTCAACTAAAACCAGCGAGACCATCGATTTACTTGAGGTACACAACCAACAACCACAGGACAGTACACTCGACCTTTCCAAAGCCTTCCGTTTTGTCTACCTGGAACCTGAAGGAACGGTGAAATTCGACCAGGTATCCATGCAGTACGAATACTTACCTGTTGCAGATCGCGGATTCTTTCGCAGTTCAGACAATGAATTAAACAAGATATGGGATGTTGCCAAATATACCATGGAGTTAACCACACGTGAGTTTTTCATTGACGGTATCAAACGCGATCGCTGGATCTGGAGCGGTGATGCCTACCAATCTTATGCGATGAATTACTATTTGGGCTTTGATTCCGAGTCCGTCAAAAGAACGATTTTAGCCTTACGGGGTAAAGAACCGACGATCAGCCACATCAACACCATCATGGACTATACCTTCTATTGGTTTTTGAGCATTGCTGATTATTACCGCTATACCGGTGATAAAGAATTTATAGCGGGCATCTATCCACGAATGAAAAGTCTGATGCAGTTTTGTCTGGATAGAAGAAATAGTGATGGTTTGATGAAAGGTTTAGCTGGCGATTGGGTATTTATTGACTGGGCCGAAGGTCTCAGCAAGCAAGGGGAAGTGAGCTTTGAACAATTATTGCTTTGCCGTAGTCTCGAAACCATGGCGATGTGTGCCGATTTGGTTGGTGAACCGACAGACAACCGGCACTATCAACAAGAAGCGAAACAACTCAAAGATAAGCTATTTGCCTATTATTGGAACGATCAGAAAAAAGCCTTTGCACATAGCCGTATTGATGGTAAGCAAACCGATAACGTGACACGCTACAGCAATATGTTTGCGATTTTCTTTAATTATCTGAATGAACAGCAACAGGCAGGCGTGAAGGCTAATGTCTTGTTAAATGATCAAGTACAACAGATTACCACACCTTATATGCGCTACTATGAACTTGAAGCTTTGTGTGAACTTGGTGAAAAGGACTATGTGATGAAAGAAATGAAAGACTATTGGGGCGGTATGCTAAAACTTGGTGCGACGACCTTCTGGGAAGAATTCAATCCAGCGAAAAAAGGAGCCGAGCACTATGCGATGTATGGAAGAGATTTTGGCAAGAGCCTTTGTCATTCGTGGGGAGCAAGCCCGATCTATTTGCTGGGTAAGTACTATCTTGGTGTGCAACCTACAGCGGCGGGCTACGCACAGTATGAAATCAGACCCTATCTGGCATCGCTGGAATGGATGGAAGGAAAGGTGCCCACACCTCTGGGTGAGATCGAACTTTACGTGTCAAAAAATAAAATCAAGATTAAATCGCCTATTGGAACAGGAAAGCTCAAGTTGCAAAGCAAAACAGTTCCACGTGTAAAACAAGGTCAAGTAAAACATATTTCAGGGAACGACTATGAGCTCGTCTTGGAAAAAGGAATAGCATATGAAGTCGATTACAAAAACTAGGTTATATAAAAAAATAGTCGTATCCAAGCTGGGTGTTGCCCTGTTGTTGTCATTGTCAGTAATTTCGGTACAGGCACAAACGGTTGATGGAAAACCTGCGGTCATCCCGCCAGTGCCGAATGGACAAATCGCTGCACCATGGGAAAATCCGATGATTACATCGGTCAATCGGGATCCCTCACGTGCCACGGGCTATTCCTATGCGACAGTGGAAGAAGCTTTGAAGAATGACCGGGCAAGCAATAAACGAATGCTCTTTTTAAATGGCGAATGGGATTTTAAATTTGCCTTTAAACCGGCCGATGCACCTCAAGATTTTCATGTATCCGAAGTCAAAGGCTGGGACAAAATACAGGTCCCTTCCAATTGGGAAATGAAAAGTTATGATATCCCCATTTACCGTTCGGCAGTCTATCCATTTAGTCCAATTGATCCGCCGCGCATTCCCAAAGAGTACAATGGTGTCGGGTCTTATCAAAAAACATTCGAATTGCCCGAATCCTGGGATGGAATGAATATCACCTTACATTTCGGCGGGGTTATTTCAGCTTATCAGTTGTGGATTAATGACAACTACGTAGGCTATGCGGAAGATTCCTGTTTACCATCCGAGTTCAATGCGACACCTTACCTTAAAAAAGGTAAAAATCGTATTTCTGTCCAAGTCCTGCGTTGGAGCGATGCTTCCTACCTGGAAGATCAGGATCATTGGCGCATGAGCGGTATTCACCGTGAGGTATTTTTGATGGCTGAACCGAAAGTTCGCATCGCTGATTTTCATTGGCAGGCCACTTTAGATGCTGATTATCAAGATGCCAAATTCTCGCTTCGCCCAAAAGTCGATAATTTTTCAGGCGACAGCATCAACGGTTTTACGCTCAAAGCACAACTGTATGATAGCAATAATAAACCTATTCTCGATAAACCACTAGAGAAAGATGCTTCAGCCATCTTTGATGAAATCTATCCGAGGTTGGACAACGTGAAGTTTGGTTTATTGGAAACGACGATCAAAAATCCAAAGAAATGGTCGCCGGAAGAACCTCATCTCTACCGTTTGGTACTGACCCTTTACGATAAGAAAAATCGCTTGTTGGAAGCGAAGACTTGTCAAGTCGGGTTTCGGAGTATCGCTTTTTCTCCAAAAGACAGTAAACTTTTGATCAATGGCAAAACCACCTATCTATACGGTGTCAACCGTCACGATCACCATCCTGAACGTGGAAAGGCATTGACACGGGAAGATATGGAAGCCGACATTCGTCAGATCAAGCAATTTAATTTTAATGCGATTCGGACCTCACATTACCCCAATGACCCTTATATCTATGAACTCTGTGACCGCTATGGTATTATGGTGATGGATGAAGCCAATATGGAAACACATGGTCTAGGAGGAAAGCTGATGAACGATCCGGCCTGGCTGGCGGCACTCAACGAACGGGTTACGCGGATGGTAGAACGTGACAAGAACCATCCCTCCATTATTATTTGGTCGCTAGGAAATGAATCTGGAAGAGGTCCGAACACGGCGTCTATGGCGGCTTGGATCCATGATTTTGACATTACGCGCCCAGTACATTACGAACCGGCCATGGGCAGCCATCAGCTACCGGGCTATATTGATCCTTCAGATCCACGCTATCCAAAATCCAACGATCACTCCCATCGTTTACAAAATATAAAAGATCAATATTATGTTGATATGGTATCGCGATTCTATCCCGGTATTTTCACCCCCTCGTTACTCTTAAATCAGGATAATGGCGATCATCGCCCGATCCTTTTTGTTGAGTATACCCATTCCATGGGCAATTCGACCGGTAACATTCTTGATTTCTGGGATATCTTTCGTGCACATCCCCGTTTGATCGGTGGTTTTATCTGGGACTATAAGGATCAGGCCTTGATCCGTAAGGATTCTGTTTATGGTAAAGTATTGGCCTATGGTGGTGATTTTGGTGAAAAGGTACACAATGGTGCTTTTAGCCTGAATGGTATTACGGATGCCTGGGGTCGGCCAAAAGCGGCGATGTATGAAAATAAACGGATCTATCAGCCTGCAGAGGTCACTTTGGTTGATGCGCAAAAGATCATGGTACAGCTAAAAAATAGATCAGCGGCACTCAACCTAAATCATTACGATGCCGTCTTATTGTTTCGCAGAAATGGGCTGCTGGTAAAAGAAGTGCCGATATCGGTTATCGATTTAGCCGCAGGCGATTCTGCACAGGTAAGCTTTGCCAAATATTTACCTTTCAAACGTGCCGCAGATCAGGAATATCAGCTTGATATCCAGTTCCGTTTACGGGAAGCGACTTCATGGGCGCCAGCAGGATTTGTTGTGTCTTCATCACAGATCCGATTGCAGGATCAATCCAATGTCCTACGACCTTTATCCTACAAAGGCAACAAATTGGTAAAGACAGAAACTGCCGATCAGTATCAGATCAGGGGTAACGCTTTTCAGGCTAGCTTTGACAAATCGACCGGAAGTTTGACTGCGTTTAATTACAAGGGGCAGGAAATTATCAAAGATGCCATTCGACCAAGCTTCACACGACCAGCTACGGACAATGACCGCCGGGGCTGGAAACCGGATAAAAAACTAAAATACTGGTATGGCGCGCCAAGAGTAGTGTCAGTAAACGCGCAGGAAAAAGATCAAGGGTATGAAATCCAGACATTGTACGCCCTTGCAGGTGATTCCGCACAGGTAAAAGTGATCTATACGGTGAAAAATCCAGGTATTGTGTTCGTCAATTACCAGCTGCAGGTGAAGGCTGGATTACCTAATATCCCTAAAGTTGGGCTCCAAATGGGGATCAATCCCACATTTGAAGATATCCAATACTATGGCTTAGGGCCCATGGAAAACTATCCCGATCGTGCTTATGGTTTTGATCTTGGTGTTTACCACATGAACATCGATCAATTCATGGAGCATTATCTTTATCCACAGGAAAACGGAAATCGGATGGATGTTCGTTGGATGCACCTTCAAAATAAAAATGCAGGTCTTTTGGTTGTCGGCGAGCAGCCGCTGTATATGAGTGCATGGTCTTATTCACAAAAAGCGATCGTCGAAGCAAAACACTGGTTTAAATTGAAAAAAGAAGATAAGATCACTTTAAATGTCGATTTAAAGCAGATGGGTGTTGGCGGAAATGATACCTGGACAGATGTGTCGCAACCGTTGGAAAAATATCAAATTCCGGCAAAAGACTACAGCTATTCCTTTTATCTGATTCCGACAGATTTGAAACAATCGGTCAAGGATTTTGTGCAATACAATTAAATAAATGAAGATTAGTAGGAAGATATCCAGTAAGTAAAGTTAAACCCTGTAGTAGTCAACTAGTTGAAATGACGCAATAAAGGGGATACATTCAAAATTGAAAGAAATAGGTTGTCCAAACTTTTGGATAGCTTCAAAGAACAAGATAAGATATGACGAGGATTAAGTTGCTATTAGGGACAAGTCTTCTTTTTGGCTGTTTGAGCGGCAATGCACAGATTAAAGGTATTCCAACGGCATTAGTTCCTTTGGGTCAACATTCGTTTGAACAGGCAAAACCATGGGTATTTTGGTACTTTATGCATGCCAGTTATTCTAAGGAAGGTATTACTGCGGATCTGAAAGCGATGGCAGAAAATAAGATCGCAGGAGCCTACCTGGCACCGATCAAGGGTAAAACCAATCCGCCTCTTTTCGATCCACCGACAGAGACGTTAACACCAGCATGGTGGGATATGTTCAAATATATCGTCGGCGAAGCAAAAAAATATGGGGTAAAAATAGCTTTATTGCCCAATGATGGATTTGCAACCGCGGGGGGACCATGGATCAGTCCAGAGAAGTCGATGCAGAAAGTCGTGCATGCCGATACCGTAATCGATAGCAAGGGCGAGCGGATGCGCAATGTTCAATTGCCACAACCACAAGCCCAACAAGGCTATTACGAAGATATTGCCTTATTTGCACTGCCATTGACACATTCGCCGCGAAAAAGCTTTACGGAGAAGGTTCACGTATCCAACAGCTATGGCGAAGATCTAAAACGACTGGCTGAAAGAGGGAATAAACAAAATTTTGCAACAGCTGCGTCAGGTTGGATACAGTATGCATTTGATCAGCCCTTCCCTTGCAATTCATTGAAAATTGAATGGACAGCATCCAACTACCAAGCGAACCGTTTGCAAGTTTGGGCTAGCGATGATGGCCTAAATTTTCGGAAGATTACACAATTAGAATCCCCAAGAATGGGCTGGTTGGACTGGGACAATGGCGTCACACACCTGATTCCCTATACCAGAGCAAAATATTTCCGTTTTGTCTACGATCCCGTGGGCAGTGAGCCTGGAGCCGAAGACCTCGATTCCGGTAAATGGAAACCTTCGCTAAAATTAAACGGCATCAGTCTGTTTGAAGAAGCGCAGGTCAATCAGATCGAAGGAAAGACGGGAGAAATCTGGCGTGTAGGAAAAAACTCTGAACCAAGCACCGTAGACAAAGACGCTATCGTCGGACAGCAACAGCTTATCCGTTTGCCCAGTCCCGACCAAGCAGGTCGTGTCGACCTGACACTGCCGGAAGGAAAGTGGAAAATATTGCGTGTTGGACATACCTCCACAGGACATAAAAACGAAACTGCTGGTGCAGGAAAAGGTCTGGAATGTGATAAATTAGACGCGGCTACTGTCGCTTTTCAATTTGACCAGTGGTTCGGGGCAGCTAAAAAGCAGGTAGATCCGCAATTATCTAAAGAAGTCCTCACGGTATTTCATATTGATTCTTGGGAATGTGGTAGTCAAAACTGGACCCGAAGTTTTCCGAACGAATTTTTGAAACGCCGGGGTTATGACTTGACCAACTATCTCCCTGTTTTGACGGGTTGTTTTGTCAATAGTGTAGAAGATTCCGAAGCGTTTTTGCAAGATTACAGACAGACCATCAGTGAGCTGTTGCAGGAGAATGGTTATGCGACATTACGCCAAAAAGCGGATGAATACGGAGTCGAATTTACAGCCGAAGCCACGGCTCCCGTGATGGTCGGTGATGGGCTGGCCCATTTTGCTTCAACCGATCGTCCAATGGGTGAGTTTTGGCTCAGAAGCCCTTCGCACGATAAACCTGCTGATATCCTGGATGCCATTTCTGGAAGCCATATTTATGGTAAACAGGTGACGATGTCCGAAGCCTTTACCCAGATTCGGGCTCAATGGGACGAACATCCACGACTCCTGAAAAGTCTTCAGGATAGAAATTACGCCTTGGGAATCAATAATCTAGTTTACCATGTATATGTCCACAATCCTTGGGTAGACCGCAAACCAGGTATGACCATGGATGGTATCGGAACCTATTTTCAGCGCGATCAAACCTGGTGGAAACCCGGTAAAGAATGGGTGAATTATGCCATCCGGACACAACAACTCTTACAACACGGGGTACCCGTACGTGATGTAGCTGTATTTATTGGTGAAGAGATTCCCAGAAGATCCCTGCTTCCAAGTGCTTTGGTCAATATGCTGCCTGGTATTATCGGTGAAGGCCGTGTCCATCGGACAGATTCTCTGTTGGCCAATGTCGGCTTACCGATGCAGAAAGTTGCGGGGGTGACCACAGGAGCCAATATGTATAGGCCCGAAGATTGGGTTGATCCGCTACGCGGCTATGCCTACGATTCCTTCAATCCCGATGCACTATGGAACCAGACTAGGGTGCTAGACGGTAAGGTGATTTTTGCGGACCATATTGCTTACTCTTTACTTGTGATGCCTGGAGAAACAGCATTAAATCCGAATGGTAGCCAGTATTCCCTTCGTACCTTAGAACGTATCAGGAGTCTTGTCAATCAAGGGGCTACGGTGCTTTTTCAAGATATACCACAGACCTGGCGGGGCAAATTGACGGATGAAAAAGCACAACAATATCGCAGTTTGCTTAAAGAATTATTCAGCAATCTCGAGCCATTCACAAATACAACATTACAGGTTAAACAACTCGGAAAAGGGCGGGTGCTTGTTGGACACTATGAATCCAAGGATTTTAGTCCATTAAATATTGTTCCTGATGTGCTGATCAACGAAGGGGACAATCCGCATATTTCCTGGAACCATCGCCGTTTCGATGGCGGCCATTTGTTTTTTGTGGCCAATCAGGACAGCCTAAGGCAAAGAGCGACTTTGTCTTTACGGACAAATAACCGATATGCATACCGTTACGATCCGGTAAGCGACAAACTGGCGGTGCTACCGTTTAAAGTGATCAAGGATAGGACAGTTTTTGACTTGTCATTTGAAGCCTATCAATCCGGCTTTGTGTTAACCACTGATAAAAAGATTGATGTACCAACCTATCAGTTATCCGGGAAAACAGCCTTGACAGAACCCTGGTCATTCACGGCTGATGGGCTGCACAACAAACAAACGCTTAAACAGCAGGAACCTCAGTTTTGGACAAGCAGTACAGACAATGAAACTAGGTACCATGCTGGCTCCGGAAGCTATGAGACAACCTTGCGTGTTCATGAAATTGGTAAAAAACAGCGTGCTTATTTGGAGTTTTCAGCGATCGAATCCATGGCTGAAATTTTTGTCAATGAACAGTCTGCTGGGGTCGTCTGGACCAAACCTTATCAGATCGATGTGACTGATTTTATCCGGCAAGGAGATAATAAAATCAGGGTGAAAGTGTACAACACCTGGGGCAATCGCTTGCTGTACGAAAAAGAAAACCCCGCTGCAGAAAAGAAAATAAAAACGACGGCATCGGACAAGTTTCTGAAAGGCTTGCTGCCTTCGGGCTTGCAGGGGAAAGTTGAATTACTATGGCTAGATGCAAAATAAAGAAATCATGAAAACGAAGCGCAAACTATTGATCCTGGCTCTCTTCTTCGCGACGGCCTGGCAGGTCCAGGCCCAGGAAAAGTCTATTACAAATACTGGCGCAAGCCCTTATGCCGTCCAACAGGCGGTCGATATGGGGGATGTGCAATGGACCAAAGGTTTTTGGGCCGATCGTACAAAGTCATGCTATGAGCAGATGGTGCCACAACTCTGGCACGTTTATACAGATGCTTCGATCAGTCACGCCTATCGGAATTTCGAAATTGCGGCAGGCTTGGAGAAAGGAGAACATACAGGGCCATCCTTTCATGACGGCGATTTTTACAAAACATTGGAAGCTGTCTGCGCAATCTATGCACAGACAAAAGATAAAAAGCTGCTTCACATGCTGGATGAAGTTATTCCCGTTATCCGCAAAGCGCAACGTGCAGATGGCTATATTTATACCAAGGCGACAATTGACCAGCAGCGATCGGGACAAAATATTGAGTTTCAAGATCGGCTGAGCTTTGAATCCTATAATATCGGGCATTTGATGACAGCAGGATGTATACATTATCGGGCGACCGGACAACGTGAGTTGTTGGATATCGCAATCAAAGCCGCCGACTACCTGTATGGATTTTATAAAAAATCCAATCCGACCTTGGCCCGAAACGCGATCTGTCCCTCTCATTATATGGGTACTGTAGAACTTTATCGGACGACCAAAGACCAAAAATACCTGGAACTTGCCAAGCACTTGATCGATATTAAAGGTGAGATTGAGGATGGTACTGACGACAATCAGGACCGTATCCCATTCCGCAAGCAGCATAAAGCCACGGGACATGCCGTGCGGGCAAGCTACCTCTATGCAGGAGTTGCCGACTTATGTGCCGAGATTGCAGATACCACATTGAGCAACCGCCTTTTTGAAATTTGGGCTGATGTCACTAAGCATAAGATGTATATTACTGGTGGTCTGGGATCGCTGTATGATGGTACCTCACCTGACGGAACTTCCTATAATCCCAGTGAGGTACAGAAAATCCATCAGGCATTTGGGCGGGATTATCAATTGCCCAACTTAACTGCGCATAATGAGAGCTGTGCAAATATTGGCAATATGTTGTGGAATTGGCGCATGGCTAATTTCACGGGCGATGCAAAATACATCGACATATTGGAACTGGCGCTCTATAATAGCGTACTGTCAGGGATTAGTTTAGATGGCGACAAATTTTTGTACACCAATCCATTGAGTTATTCATCCGATCTTCCATTCCAGCAGCGCTGGTCGAAAAAGCGGGTTCCTTATATCTCATTATCTAATTGCTGTCCACCCAATATCGTTCGTACGATTGCAGAAGTAGCCAACTATGCTTACGGACTATCCACAGATGCTGTTGCGGTAAACCTGTATGGCGGAAATGAATTGAATACAACATACCAAGGCAAACATATCAGCATTGTACAAGAATCCAGGTACCCATGGGAAGGAACTGCCACCTTCACCTTAAAAGAGTTTCCTTCCGATCATACTTTGAAACTACGGATACCGGGTTGGGCTGGAAAGGCAGAAATATGGAAAAACAAGAATAAAGTAGACGCACCGATCGAGAAAGGCTATGCCCTTTTAGCCGGACCGCTGAAAAAGGGGGACCGCATTGAAATTAGGTTACCCATGGATGTTTCTTTGATGGAATCAAATCCATTGGTCGAGGAAACCCGCAATCAGGTTGCGGTCATGCGTGGACCAATTGTGTATTGTCTGGAAAAGCAGGATGTGGCTGCGGACATCAATATCTTTGATCTAAAAATGAAACAAGGCGAACAGTTCGCGCCAAGACATGAAAATATACTGGGCCAAGATATTGTTCTGTTGGAGGGAAATGCCTATCGGAAAAACAGTACGAAATGGAATTCGCTGTACCGGAAAACATCTGATGGAAAGCCGGAGACTGTTCCGGTACGTTTAGTGCCCTATTTTGCTTGGGGAAACCGTACATTTGGAGACATGAGCGTTTGGATGCCAGTTTTTTAAAGCGATAATTTATGACAATGAAAACTTGTTTTTTTGCGATCGCGTTACTGTTGGCCCAATTGAGTAGCCAGGCGAAAGTACGTTTATCGGCTCTCTTTACCGATGGGATGGTGCTGCAGCAACAAAGTAAAGTCCCGGTATGGGGCTGGGCGAACCCCCAGACAACAGTAACCTTACAGGCCTCCTGGAATGGGCAAAAATATCATGCGAAGGTGGACAAGCTTGGCCAATGGAAAATTGTAGTGCAGACACCAGCAGCAGGTGGAACTTATCAGATCAAGGTCTCAGAAAAAAATGTGATTGAACTGCACGATATTTTAATCGGTGAAGTTTGGCTGTGTTCGGGCCAGTCGAATATGGAAATGCCCTTAAAGGGCTATCCTGGGCAACCCATCCTCGGCAGTACAGAAGCGATGATGAATTCAAGGGACGATCAATTGCGTATCTATACCGTACCCCGCAATCCCTTGTTACAGCCTGCATCCGATAGCAAGCCAAGTGTTTGGAAAAAAGTCGAACCGCAGTCTGTGGTCGGTTTTAGTGCAACGGCCTACTATTTCGGCCGACAACTGCGCAAAACTTTAGGGGTGCCTGTCGGTTTGATTCATAGCAGCTATGGCGGTTCAAATATCGAAGCCTGGATGGAGGCATCTTGGCTGGCGGATCAGAAAGATATAAAAATCCCAAAACAAGAGGAAGGCTTGAAAGATAAAAATCGCGTACCGACCATGTTATACAATGGTATGATTCATCCCATTGCCGGTTATGGCATTCGAGGTATCATTTGGTATCAAGGTGAGTCTAATTACGAACGTCCAGATCAATATGAAGTCTTATTTCCCCGGATGGTCGAGAAGTACCGTGCGTTATGGGGAAATAATGAACTTCCATTTTATTTTATGCAAATTGCGCCATTTGATTACGCTTCATTGCCGCCTTATCATGTAGGGGGAAAATACAATTCGGCCTATTTACGGGATGCACAGCGTAAATCATTGGATAAAATTCCGTATTCCGGGATGGCTGTTACCTTGGATTTGGGCGAACAGAATTGCATCCACCCATCACATAAACAGCAAAGTGGTGAACGGTTGGCCTACCTGGCGCTACACGATAGTTACGGTTTTAGTACACTAAATCTCAAAAGTCCTGTTTATGAAAAGTTGGAAATTAAAGGCAATACTGCAGTACTCTCTTTTAAGGATGTACCGCTAGGGCTGACCTCATATAGTAAAGAAATAAAGACTTTTGAAATTGCGGGTAAAGATCAGGTTTTTTATCCTGCGAACGCTGTTTTGAAAGGAAAGACCATTGTTGTAGCGTCGCTCAAAGTTGAGGAGCCAGTGGCTGTTCGTTATGCATTTAAAGATTTCGTTGTCGGAGATGTGTTCGGTGCCAATGGCTTGCCCTTAAGTTCTTTCCGTACAGACGATTGGTAAACAGAAATGATGATTGAAAAACGTATTATAGGGATTCTAGTTTTAATAATTGTTTTATTGAGCCCAATTGGGGCTCAAGAGTTCAATTGGAAAGACTACAATGTATCTTGGACCACACAGAGCAAAAATTCATCTGAATCCATGCCTGTAGGTGGTGGAGATATTGGATTGAACGTTTGGGTTGAGCATGGCGAATTACTTTTGTACTTGGGGAAAACAGGTGCATTTGACGAGAATAATACTTTGTTGAAGCTCGGCCGCATCCGCCTCCATCTATATCCCAACCCCTTTGCAGAAGGAAAATTCCAGCAGGAATTGCAGTTGGATAAAGGTCATATTGTCTTGAAGGGCGAAAGCAGAGGCGTCAAGGCCGAAGTACTGGTTTGGGTAGATGTGTTTAATCCCAATGTACATCTCGAAGTAAGTGCCAATCAGAAGATCAAGGTGGAAGCAGCTTACGAGAGCTGGCGTTTTCAGGATCTGTTTCCTAAGAAGAAGGAAAATAACGCGAATTCTTGGAAGTGGGCACCGCCAAGGCCCGTTGTCACACATAAAGACCAAATTGGCGTTGAGGCTAATAAAATTGTTTTTTATCATCAAAATCAAGATAGTACAGCATTCGATATCGTCGTGGACCAGCAAGGTCTGTCGACTATCAAAGATTCGTTATACAATCCATTAAAAAGCCGGATTTCAGGAGGTCTTTTAAAAGGTGAGAATTTTGAATACGTTGGCCAGCGTGCAGGGACCTATATGAATACACCCTACCAATCCTGGATACTTAAAAGTAAAGCGGCAAAGACCAATCATGCGCTTCAAGTGACCTTGCATGTAGGGCAACAGGCAGACCTGCAACACTGGAAAGCAGTACTGGAGGATCTGGCTACGCCCAAACCTACCTTTGTATCCCTCAAACGAGCGACGGAATTATGGTGGAAAGCCTTTTGGGGTAGAAGTCATATCGTCATCCGGCCTGGCTTAACAGATCCTAATAATGAAGCTTGGCAAGTTGGCCGAAACTATCAGTTGTTTCGATTTATGCTGGCTTGTAATGCTTATGGGGATTATCCGACAAAATTTAACGGGGGTCTATTCACCTATGATCCTGTCACAATTGATAGTACGTTTACGTTCACACCAGATTTCCGCAACTGGGGAGGCGGTACCCATACCGCACAGAATCAGCGCTTGGTCTACTGGCCATTATTGAAGAGCGGTGATTTTGATTTAATGCCGGCACAATTTAAGTTTTACCAACGTCTTTTGAGTAACGCCGAATGGCGATCCAAATTTTATTGGGGACATTCTGGTGCAAGCTTTACGGAGCAGATTGAAAATTTTGGTTTACCCAATCCAGCAGAATACAATTGGAAACGGCCAAAAGATTTCGATAAGGGCCTGGAATATAATGCTTGGTTGGAATATGAGTGGGATACCGTACTGGAGTTCTGCATGATGATGCTGGAAACCGAACGTTACAATAAATCCGATATTCGGGCTTATATACCACTAATCGAGAGCTGCCTACGCTTTTTTGACGAACATTATCAATACCGGGCTCGGCAAAGAGGTAGCAAGGTATTGGACGATGCAGGTCATCTTGTCTTGTATCCGGGTTCCTCCGCGGAAACCTATAAAATGGCCTATAATTCGGCTACTACCATTGCCGCTTTGCAGCAAGTAACCAAAGGATTGCTGGCATTGCCGAAAGGCTACATCAATGCTGAAATGTGTCGTTATTTGCAGGGGTTTTTGACCAGAATTCCACCTTTGCCGCAACGTGAACTTGGAGGTAAAAAGATGTTGGCGCCAGCACAGCTATGGGCCCGGATCAACAATACCGAATCCCCGCAGCTCTATCCTGTATATCCTTGGGGAATTTACGGTATTGGTAAACCCGACATGGGTATTGCGCTCAATACTTATACGGATGATCCCGATGTGCTTAAATTCAAAAGCCATGTCGGCTGGAAGCAGCATAATATCTTTGCTGCACGTCTTGGGTTGACCGATGAAGCCAAACAATTGACTGTCTTAAAGCTCAAAAATTCAGAACGAAGATTTCCAACCTTTTGGGGACCGGGCTTTGACTGGGATCCGGATCATAACTGGGGTGGTTCGGGCATGATCGGCTTACAGGAAATGCTTTTGCAGGCCGTTGACGATAAAATTTACCTTTTTCCGGCATGGCCCAAAGATTGGGATGTGGATTTTAAGCTGCATGCTCCCGGGCAGACCACGGTCGAAGGGAGGTTAAAGGATGGTAAATTATTGGATCTAAAAGTTTTCCCAAAAGAACGGGAAGCAACTATTATCAACCTCTTAAAATAGGCTATTCGTAGATTGCTAACATTATATTACAGCTTATGAATTGATTTAAGCATTGCGAGCCAAAGCAAAAGTATACACTTTTGAATCCTAAATTGCTAAAAATACAAGACTAAATAAATAAAACTGGGCTGTCTATTGCTTTGGACCGCTCCGTTTGTCTGTTTTGCACACAAAATCGAGGTGGTCATAACAGTGCATAACAGTTCTAAAAAAACAATGAATTAACTTAGTCGTTAAGAACCTAAATAACGTTTATATGAATGCAGTTTTCGGAGTTATATTTCATTTCATAGGCGGATTCGCCTCGGGAAGTTTTTATGTGCCGTACAAGAAAGTAAAAGGATGGTCTTGGGAATCCATGTGGATATTAGGGGGGCTTTTTTCCTGGATCATTGTGCCGCCTATAGCGGCGATGTTAACCATACCCAATTTTGCTGAAATTATTAAAAGTACAGATAACGCCACATTAGGTTATACTTTTTTGTTTGGTTTGCTTTGGGGAATTGGTGGATTAACTTATGGTCTTGGTGTGCGCTATCTCGGTGTTTCGTTAGGTAGCAGCATTATTTTAGGGCTTAGCATGGTCTTTGGTTCTTTGATGCCCAGCATCTATTATTTTTTCAATAAGGCCGAGGGCAAACATGGCATAGATTATTTTTTTACGACCCAATCTGGTCTATGTATCCTTCTTGGACTTTTGGTCTGTGTGCTTGGTGTCTATCTATGTGGTAAAGCTGGTGTTTCAAAAGAAAAACGCTTATCCACATTGTCCTCAGAAAGCAAGTCTGATTATAATTTTGGGCTGGGGATCGTTGTGGCTATTGTTTCTGGAATATTGAGTGCTTGTTTCAATTTTGGTATTGAATCAGGGAAGCCCATGGCTGATGTCGCAAATATATTGTGGAAGTCTGCTAATCCAAATCAAGGTGAATTTCTCTACCAGAATAATGTCACTTACATTGTGATTTTATGGGGCGGTTTTACGACTAATTTCCTATGGTGTCTTTACCTTTTGATCAAGAACAAAACGTTTTCGGATTATACGAAATCTGATGTGCCTAAAGGCAAGAATTTACTTTTATGTGCTTTAGCAGGAACGACTTGGTATTTACAGTTTTTCTTTTACGGTATGGGCGAAAGCCGCTTGGGTAATGGAGCTAGTTCTTGGATATTGCATATGGCGTTTATCATTTTGATATCAAATGCTTGGGGTGTGGTACTCAAAGAATGGAAAGGTGTAGATCGGCCTACCTATCGTTCCATAATAGCAGGTATCGTGACAATTATCATCTCCATTTGTATCGTAGGATTTGCTAAAACATTAGAAAATTAATATTAAAACAAAATATAGAAGAAGTGAAAACGTACAAACATGTCAATTATTTATGGGACGATCAGAAAGCTCAAGCACTTCGTGGTGATGAGGTAGCTTTGTTATTATATCGTTCAAATATTCTAGGTGCAGATTTAAGAATCACAAATTATGGCGGTGGTAATACGTCTTGTAAAGTTGTGGAAAAAGATCCGTTGACGGGCGAAGAAGTTGATGTGATGTGGATTAAAGGATCTGGTGGAGACATCGGAACGTTAAAAAAGTCAGGTCTTGCGGCTCTTTATTTGCAACGTCTCCGCAATTTGGAGAATGTCTATCGTGGTCTTGAACATGAAGATGAAATGGTTGAGTTATTTAACCATTGTATCTATGATTTAGCGTCAAAAGCACCTTCTATAGATACGCCTTTACATGGATTCTTACCATTTAAACATATTGATCATTTACATCCCGATGCTGCGATTGCGATTGCTGCTGCCAAAGATGGTAAAAAAATTACACAGGAATTGTTCGGCGGAACCATTGGCTGGGTAGATTGGCAACGTCCGGGATTCGATCTTGGGCTGCAATTGCGTGCCTGCTTGGAAGAAAATCCAGGTATCCGTGGTATTATGTTGGGGTCACATGGTTTATTTACTTGGGGCGATACAGCATACGAATGTTATGTCAATTCCTTGGATGTCATCGAAGCTTGCGCGGCATATCTTGAGCAAAATTATGGTAAAAAGGCACCTGTATTCGGTGGGCAGCAGGTAACCAGCTTGAGTAAGGAGGAAAGAACTGCGCAGGCAGCTAAACTTGCGCCTGTTTTAAGAGGTTTCTGTTCCAGTGAACGTCACATGATCGGACACTTCACGGATGATGAGCGTGTATTGGAATTTATCAATTCAAATGATTTAGAACGTTTGGCCCCGCTTGGTACAAGCTGTCCGGACCACTTCTTAAGAACTAAAATTCAACCGTTGGTATTGAATCTGGATAAATCAGAAGATCTGGACAATGTGGAGGAACTAAAAGCGAAATTGACACCATTGTTTGAAGCATACCGTGAAATGTATGCACAATATTACGAAAACTGCAAACACGAAAACAGTCCGGCTGTACGTGATAAAAATCCGGTCATTGTTTTGTATCCGGGGATTGGTATGTTTGCTTTTGCCAAAGACAAGCAAACGGCACGTGTAGCGGCAGAATTCTATACCAATGCGATCAATGTCATGAAAGGGGCCGAAGCCGTAAGTGAATACACTGCTTTGCCCCGTCAGGAAGCGTTTGATATTGAATATTGGTTACTGGAAGAAGCGAAGCTTCAACGTATGCCAAAGCCAAAAGCTTTGTCTGGAAAAATTGCCTTGGTCACTGGAAGCGGTGGCGGTATCGGAAAAGCAATTGCCAAAAAGATGGCTCAAGAAGGTGCTGTTATCGTGTTAAATGATATCAATACAGAACGTTTGGAGTCAAGTAAAGCAGAATTTGTAGCAGAATTTGGAAATGATGCAGTCATTGCTACGACCCTTGATGTAACCAATGCGGAATCTATTAAGGACGCCTTAAAAGATGCTGCTTTAGCATTTGGTGGTATCGATATTGTCGTAAATAATGCGGGATTATCGATTTCCAAGACAATCGAAGATCATACAGAGAAAGATTGGGATTTATTGTACAATGTATTGGTAAAAGGCCAATTCTTAGTTACTCAAGGAGCGACTTCACTCTTAAAAGGCCAAGCAATCGGTGGCGATATCATCAATATTGTCAGTAAAAATGCCTTGGTTAGTGGTCCCAATAATACAGGATACGGGAGTGCAAAAGCTGCACAATTGCATTTAAGTCGTCTGTGTGCAGCAGAATTAGGCCCTGCAGGAGTACGTGTGAACGTTGTGAATCCAGATGCGGTTATTTCAGACAGCAATATCTGGGCAGGTGGATGGGCTGAAGGTCGCGCTAAGGCTTATGGCATCACGGTCGCTGAATTACCAGCTTACTATGCAAAACGAACGCTTTTGAATCAGATCATCCTTCCAGAAGACATTGCAAATGCATGTTTTGCTTTTGTCGGTGGATTATTGAATAAATCTACTGGAAATGTGCTAAACGTTGACGGAGGTGTTGCTATGGCGTTTGTACGCTAATTTTTATATCTTAGGTGTCGCGTTCAGAAAGGGAAAAGATGTGCGCGACACCTAGTATTTTTACACGATAACCATTAAATCATGATTTTAGATAAGAAAATTATAGATCAGCACAATAGCCAATTAAAAGATAAGCATAAAAGAGCATTTGACTATGTGTCGGGAGATATTGCACAGGTAGATGAAATTCTGGATAAACTTCAAAAGTTTCAAATTGCCATACCAAGCTGGGCATTAGGTACAGGTGGAACTCGTTTTGGCCGTTTTTCTGGAGCAGGTGAACCGGCTACTTTAGAGCAAAAGCTTGAGGATGTTGGCTTGTTGCATGCACTTAACAGATCGAGTGGAGCAATTTCGCTGCACATCCCTTGGGATATTCCTTCAGATGCAGCGAAAATTAAAACATTGGCATCTTCCTTGGACATTGGATTTGATGCAGTAAACTCTAATACTTTTCAAGATCAGGCAGGCCAGGAGCATAGCTATAAGTTTGGCTCCCTACACCATGTCGATCCAAAAGTTCGTCAGCAAGCTGTAGACCATAATATTGAAGTAATCAACTATGGCAAAGCGGTTGGTTCTAAAGCGTTGACAGTTTGGTTGGCCGATGGATCATCCTTCCCCGGACAGTTGAATTTCAGAGAAGCGTTTCAAAATACCTTATCAAGCTTACAGGAAATCTACAAACATTTGCCGGAAGATTGGAAACTTTTTGTAGAGTACAAAGCATTTGAACCGTATTTTTATTCCATGACAATTGGTGATTGGGGACAATCCCTGTTGTTGGCAAACAAATTAGGACCGAAAGCATATACATTAGTTGATTTGGGACATCATCTCCCAAATGCAAATATTGAACAAATTGTTTCTTTATTGTTGATGGAAGGCAAATTGGGCGGATTCCATTTCAATGATAGCAAATATGCCGACGATGACCTGACTGCAGGTAGTATCAAACCTTATCAGCTATTCTTGATCTTTAATGAATTGATCGACGGTATGGATGTGAAAGGTATTGATCATGCAAGCGGACTGGGGTGGATGATTGATGCCTCCCATAATTTAAAAGACCCATTGGTAGACCTTTTACAGTCAGTTGAAGCGATTAAGATTGCATATGCTCAGGCTTTGTTGGTCGATCGTAAAGCGTTGAAACAGGCACAGCAAGCAAATGATATTGTGAAAGCCCAGGAGATATTGCAAGATGCATTCCGGACAGATGTTAGACCCTTAGTAGCTGAGGCTAGATTAAGAAGTGGAGCTGCTTTAAATCCTGTTCAGTTATTTAATGAAGGAAATTTACGCAGTAAACTTATCGAGGAACGCGGAGTAAATTCTGTAGCTACAGGTTTGTAATTAGGGAAAAAGAATGAAGGGGAAACCAATACCAGTAGTCGCCATATTCGACGTTGGGAAGACGAACAAGAAATTATTTCTCTTTAACGAGCAGTACCAAATCGTATTTGAACGGTCGGCTCGTTTTTTGGAAACTGTAGATGAAGATGGCGACCATTGTGAGAATTTGGAGAGTTTGCGTCTGTCAGTTTTTGATTCGTTGCATGAAGTGTTTCGAAAGGGCGAGTTTGAAATCAAAGCAATTAATTTTACCTCATATGGAGCAAGCTTTGTCTACATTGATAAAGACGGCAGGCCTTTGACACCATTATATAATTATTTAAAAGAATACCCTAAAAAATTGTTGGAATCTTTTTATGCACAATACGGTGGAAAGGATAAATTCGCATTAGAAACCTCCTCTCCAAGCTTGGGGAGTCTGAATTCAGGACTACAGGTCTACCGTTTGTCAAAACTTAAACCAGCAGTATTTAAGGAAGTAAAGTGGGCGCTACACCTTCCACAATACTTGAGTTATCTGATCTCGGGGCAAGCTTATTCGGATATGACAAGTATTGGATGTCATACAGCGCTATGGGATTTTAGTAAAAATAATTATCATAAGTGGGTAGAAGATACAGGAATTATTGATAAAATGCCTCCGATCGTTCAGGGAGATCGTCTTTACAGGGCGACATTTCCTGGAAGTGGTTATCTAGTTGGAAGCGGTTTGCACGACAGTTCGTCTGCATTGATCCCCTATTTATTGAATTTTCATGAACCTTTTATATTGATTTCGACGGGAACCTGGTGTATTTCTTTCAATCCGTTCAACATTGATCCGCTCACCAAAGAAGAACTTCACAGTGACTGTCTTTCGTATATGACCTATACGGGTAAACCTGTGAAAGCATCAAGACTATTTGCAGGATATGAGCATGAGGAGCAAGTAAAACGCATTGCTAAAGCATTCCAGATTTCCACGGGTAAGTTTAAGCAGATCGATTTGGATTGGACCATAATAGAAAAATATCAAGCTTTGGATATTTCGGATGAACTGTCTGCCTTTTCCACAATTGATCTGAGTCATTTTGGCGATTATGTTGAAGCTTATCACGTGCTAATGATGCATTTGGTCAAGGCTCAAGTGAAGGCGACTACTCTTGTCATGAATCAAACCGGAGTGCAGCGAATATTTGTGGATGGAGGCTTTAGCCGTAATCACATATATATGGGGCTGCTGGCTCAAGCCTTTCCAAATAGTGAAGTGTTTGGAGCCTCTATGGCCCAAGCTACTGCACTTGGTGCAGCTTTAGTGATTCATGAGCATTGGAATAGCCGGGCGATTCCAAATGATATTATTGAGTTAAGGTATTTTAGAGCCAAACAGCAAACGCATTAGTGCGGTGTTATAGATGAAATAGGATTTAGTTTTTTTATTAGTTATCGTGTGAGGTCAGGCAACTTGTTGTCTGGCCTTTTTTAATGAGCTATGAGTGGACATTATTGGGAATTATAAAAATAAAAGGTTTCCAAACGGGAGTAAGGAAACCTTTTATTAAAAACCTAAAATTATGAATAATTATACCAATTATTATATGATATGTAAAGTTGTTAAATTTTAATGGTTCAGCTGTCCTGAACTGTTGATAGGGGCACTTTTGATTTTTAAAGTACAGGTAAGCGCAGGAAAGCTAGATTAAGATGAAGAATTATATTTGTACAACTTAATTATAGAACTTAAAAATGCAGCGATTAATCTTAACAATTGGTCTTCTTATATTGATAAAGTGTCCCGTACTATTTGCGGAGCAGATCGTAAAAGAGTTTAATTTTGGCCATACGACAAAGAGCGGCAGCATCCTCTTGAAGAAGGCAATGGCCTATCAGATCAACCAAGGATATGGTTTCGAGTTTTCAACAGAACAAAGTGTCACTATTGATCAAAAAAATAGGAATCTTTTTAGCAAAAAGCCATTTTATTTTTCGGTAAAAGTTCCTGAAGGAAATTATAAGATTACGATTTCATATCAGGGATTAGGGAATCAAGCTTACAGCAGTACGATACGGTCTGAATCCCGGAGGCTGCAAATTGAAAATCAAGAGGTGCTCCCCAATCGAGTGTTAGATAGGACCTTTATTGTACATATTAAAAATCCGAAGATAGTTTCTGGTGGGATTGTAGCATTGAAGAAGCCACGTGAACTCCAGAAATTGGATTGGGATAATAAGTTGACGTTAGAGTTTCAACAAACGAATTGTATTTCAGCCATTCGTATCGAATCGGTTCGCGATATACCTACTATATTCCTGGCGGGAAATTCTACTGTGGTAAATCAAGAGGATGAACCATGGGCTTCATGGGGACAAATGATTCCTCGTTTTTTTGATTCTGGTATAGCCATTGCTAATCATGCAGAATCTGGATTAGCTTTAAGTTCGTTTTTGTCCTCAAAAAGATTGGAAAAGATTCTCTCGGTCGCCAAATCCGGAGATTATTTGTTTATCGAATTTGGACACAATGATCAAAAAGAAAAGGGAGAGCATGCCGGAGCGTATAAAGGGTATAGCGAACGATTGCGGCACTTTGTTAATGAATTTCGAACCAAAGGGGGTATACCCGTTATTTTGACTTCTACGGCACGGCGTGCATTTGATGAACAGGGAAATCTGTTGCAGACATTAGGTGATTTTCCGGATGCGGCTCGAAAGGTCGCAGCAGAACTTCAAGTTCCTTTGATCGATCTCAATAAGAAAACAAGTTTGTTTTATAAGGCATTAGGAGTTGAAGAATCCAAACGGGCATTCGTCCACTATCCTGCGCATACTTTTCCAAATCAAAAAAATGATTTGGCCGATAATACCCATTTCAATCCCTATGGTGCCTATGAGATTGCTAAAATGGTGCTAACAGGAATTAAAGAAAACAACTTGAATATAGCAGACCATATCGTCGATTTTCAGGGCTTTGATCCGCAGCAACCAGATAATTTTAAAACTTGGTATTGGCCGCCAAGTCTAATTAATAGTGTTGTGAAACCAGATGGCAATTAGTTTTGTATTGATATAATGTGAGGCCGAACGATAGATTTTGTTCGGCTTTTTTTGTACGCTATTTGTTGATTTTGACCATGATACTACAGGATGGTGATTGCAAGAATATTTAATATAATTGTAGTATAGGTACTATAGTTACAGGCAATCAACATTAAACCATTCATAACCATAATTTGATTCAAACCTCTCGGTGCTAGTTAAAAAGGAATAAAATCGTAACATGTCAATGACAGCACATTCTTTTGATAATGCCGTTTGCGTTTTATAATTGTAATTTATACATTTATAAATATTATGATTAATTATAACCAATGAAAACGGATAACTTCAAATTAAGAGCCTATAATTTGTTTCTTACAAAATCGCTTTGCTTCTTTTGTTTATTTTGGATTTTCAGTGCTCACGTCCACAGCAGCAGCGCTTCTGAACCGGATTCGGTTTATTTTTTTGCGTATGCAAAAGAAAAGAATGCTGGGAGGGAAGGGCTGTTATATGCCTGGAGTTTAGACGGTAAACAATGGAATTCCATCGGAACGGATCTTGCCTTTGTGAAATCAGATTATGGACGGTGGGGATCAGAAAAACGGATGATAAATCCTGTACTATTCCCTCGAAATGAAGGTGGTTGGTCCTGCGCATGGCAATTAAGTCCTGAAAGTAACGGAGCATATGCATATACTTTTACCACTGATTTTTTCAATTGGGGCAGACAGGACTATCATGTTGCATTAAAAGATTTGGATAAATCAACTGAATCTCTTGTAAAAAACAGTTTATTGGCTCGTGAACATATTTCACTTCATGGCGATCGTTTACATGGAACGAAGTTGAAAGTTTCATGGCCTGTTGTCAAAGAATTAATCAAGCACTATGATCTCGCGCTGCTTAAGCAAAAGCAATGGTCCGAACGAAGCGTTGACGATGATGCCCGCTTCCCTGGCCTAAAGCCATTGGATGTCAAATTAACGCCGAAGGTAGGACAAACCAAGTCCATCAGTGATATGTTGGTGGGTGTTTTTTTTGAAGATATTAATTATGCCGCAGACGGAGGTCTTTATGCAGAATTGATTCAAAATAGGGATTTTGAATATAAATTGGACGATAAACAGGGGCATGATAAAGATTGGAATGAGAAAACTGCTTGGCGTATGGATGGCTCAGGGCAGTTTCATATTGACAGCATCAATCCAATTCATCCTAATAATAAACATTATGCGAGATTGCAAGGTGAGGGTATCTTCAGAAATATAGGCTACGATGGTATTGCCTTGAATAAGAATGAACGCTATGATCTTTCGTTTTTCGGAAGGGGCACTGTTAGTAAAGCACCTAAACTAAAGATCCGGATAAGTACAAAAGACGGAAAAATCCTCGATGAGAAATCCGTAATTGTTGACAGTAAAAACTGGAAAAAATATCAATTGGTATTGACATCCAATGAAACCTGTAAGGATGCCGTATTGGAATTTGTATTTACAGACCGACAACAATTGGATTTGGATCTGATTTCTTTATTCCCTCAGCATACATTTAAAGGGCGAAAAAATGGATTGCGTAAGGATCTGGCCGATGCTATAGCTGCATTGAATCCCCGTTTTGTCCGTTTTCCGGGTGGCTGTTTAGCACATGGCGATGGGATTGAAAATATCTACCATTGGTCTAATACTGTAGGGCCGCTGGAAAGCCGTATGCCACAGCGTAATATGTGGGGATATCATCAAACCGTGGGCTTGGGATATTACGAGTATTTTCAATTTTGTGAAGACATCGGTGCCTATGCTGTTCCAGTAGTGGCGGCTGGTGTACCCTGCCAAAATTCGGGTGCTCACGGTCACCCATTGGGTGGACAACAATGTGGTGTCCCAATGGAAGATATGGATGACTATATCCAGGAAGTACTGAATCTGATTGAATGGGCCAATGGCGATAAAAATAGTACCTGGGGAAAGGTACGTGCTGCCGCGGGGCACCCCGAGCCATTTCATCTAAAATACATTGGTGTTGGTAACGAAGATTTAATATCGAATGTTTTTGAGGAGCGTTTTACCATGATTTATAACGCTATCCGTGCAAAATATCCCGAAATACAGGTTATTGGGACGGCAGGGCCATTTTTTGAAGGAACTGACTATGTAGAAGGTTGGAAAATTGCTGATAAATTGAATGTACCCATTATGGACGAACACTATTATCAGACACCGGGCTGGTTTATTCATAATCAGGACTTCTATGATAAATATGATCGCAGCAAATCACAGGTGTATTTGGGCGAATATGCGGCTCATATTCATGGAAGGGCAAGTACTTTAGAAGTGGCTTTGGCGGAGGCAGCCTATCTCACGGCATTAGAGAGAAATGCTGATATCGTTAAGATGGCGTCTTATGCGCCGTTATTGGCGAAAGATGGTTATACCCAATGGCGCCCCGACCTTATTTATTTCTCCAATACTGAGGTGAATTTAACACCATCTTATTACGTACAGCAGTTATTTGGCCGTAATAATGGGACTGAGTATATTCCAATGGAAGCCAGCTATTCTAATGCTGCAGTTGATGTACAGAAGCGCGTGGCATTTTCTATGGTTAAAGATCCGAAAGATCAATCGCTCATTGTAAAACTGGTTAATATTTTGCCTGTTGCGGCCAACATACAATTGGAACTGGATCAGTTTGATTTGAAAGCGGACACAGCGGTTGTTTCGCAGCTGACAGGGAAATTGGATAGTAAAACAGCGAAACCTGAAGAACGGACTGAGACAGTAGAAAAACTTAAACATCAAAAATTGCCGCCGTATTCGTTGACCATCATCCGGATTCCTCCGGCAACGAAATAGCCTAATTCAAGTAATATGATATATCCAGCTTTGATGAAAAAGTTTATTTTAGTTTTTATTAATCTCTGTTTGGCAATACTCCCACTGTTTTCGAGCGAGGCGTTCCATCTGATCAAAAATAGTCGAGCTGCGAATATCTATTACGGAGGCACTAACGCTGTGGTTGAAACCGCATTGGAACTGTTGGCTGCAGACGCACAGCAGGTTGGCCAATCTGTTTTTAGACGAATAGGTAGTGCAGATGGCGGAGCGATTATAATTGGGGAATTAAATGATCCAATTATCGACAAACTGATAAAAGATTATAATATCCGTCTTCCTGAAATGGAAGGTAAATGGGAAATGTTTTGTTTGAAGGTGATTCCGATCGAAAAAGTGCCGACACTTTTAGTGGTAGGCTCTGATGCTAGAGGTACGGCATATGGAGTGATGGAAATTTCCAGAAAATTGGGCGTTTCTCCATGGAGTTGGTGGGCTGATGTGGTTCCCCGTAAAAAATCAACGATTTCTCTACCCGTCGATTTTGAAGACAAGCAATTTCCTAACGTGCAATTCCGGGGGATTTTTATAAATGACGAGGACTGGGGATTGACACCTTGGAGCAGCAAAACCTATGAACCCGAAGCAAAGTTAGATGCAGGAATTGATCCGGCCAAAACAAAAGAAATGGCAACCATAGGGCCTAAGACTTATGCCCGTATTTTTGAATTATTATTGCGGCTGCGGGCTAATTCAATCTGGCCAGCAATGCATGAAGTAACTGTTCCTTTCTATTTTGTCCAAGGAAATCGAGAAATGGCCGAAAAATATGGGATATATATCGGCTCATCTCATTGTGAACCCCTTGCCCGAAATAGTGCGACGGAATGGGATATCGTAGGTCGGGGGGCCTATAATTATTTGACGAATAAAAATGAGATTGTTGATTATTGGTCCAATCGACTCAAAACACTGGGGCAATCCCATAACATATTTACACTGGGTATGCGTGGGAAACACGATGGAGCAATGGAGGGCGTCAAAACAACTGCAGCTTATAAAGATGCGATCAATGAGGTCATTAAAGATCAAACGGATCTGTTGAAAAAATATGTCAATGCAGACCCCGCGCAGATTCCTCAGGTTGTTATACCCTATAAAGAGGTATTGGACGTATATAGAGCCGGTATGGATCTTCCTGACTATACAACACTGATGTGGTGTGACGATAATTATGGCTATATCACCCACTTCCCAAATCAGATAGAAAGAAAAAGGTCGGGTGGTAATGGACTGTATTATCATGTTTCCTATTGGGGGCGACCACATGATTATCTTTGGTTGTCGACCATGAGTCCGGCGCTGATCTATCAGCAGCTTTATACAGCTTATCATCATGATGTTAAAAAAATGTGGATTGTCAATGTTGGGGACATTAAGCCTGCTGAATACCAAATTGAACTCCTGATGGATATGGCTTGGGATATGGATCATATACAAAAAATCGGCGTTTACCAGCATATGAGCCAATTTTTGCAACGGGAATTTGGACATCGTTTGGCGAAGAAGATTGTGCCGATTATGAAGGAACATTATCGGTTGGCGTATATTCGAAAACCTGAGTTTATGGGAAATACACGTACGGAAGAAAAAGATCCAGCCTATAAAATTGTGAAAGACCTACCTTGGTCCGAACAGCAGATCAAAAAGCGATTGGAACAATATAAACATATTCAAGATGCAGCCACCTCAATTGGGGCATCAGTCCCGTTGGATCGCAAGGATGCATATTTTGAATTAGTCCTGTATCCGGTTGTTGCAGCGGCAAAGATGAATGAAAAACACCTTTATGCGCAGTTGGCACGTCATGGCAAAGCTGAATGGCAAAAAAGCCACGATGCATATGATAAAATTGTTTCCTTAACTGCGCAATACAATGCTTTGAATAAAGGTAAGTGGAAGGGTATGATGGACTATAAACCAAGAAACCTTGCTGTTTTCGATAAGATTATAGAAGAGAAAGCAGTTGCTCCGCTGGCCAATGATGATCAACCCGACAAGCGAATTCCTGGTAAAGATTTAGAGGGGGCAATAGGATTTGAAGGCTTGGGGTATCAAGGGCAGGCCGGAGCTATCCCATTGGGCGCAGAAGCCAGTTATCCGCTCAAAGGGCTCAAGGGCGATTCTGTTACCATTGTCGTCCACTTGCTGCCTACACATCCTGTCTCTTCAGATGATTTGCGTTTTGAGCTGTCTTTGGGGCAACAGCATTCGTCTGCTATTTCTTATAAAACAATCGGACGAAGTGAAGAATGGAAAGAGAATGTCTTGCGAAACCAGGCTATTCGAACGGTTAAATTTAAAATAGCTTCATTGCAACAGGACATATTGCGTATCAAAGCGCTTGATGAGGGCGTAGTGGTCGATGAAGTAACCGTATATTTGGATTAAAGTATTCGTTTCCTGCTCAATAATGGAAACTCGTTATAGACTTATTCATAAGATTATAAAAATGAAAAAACAATTTCTAGTCACGCTCTTCGTTGTATTGACTTGCCTGGCTAAGGCACAGTCTCCTGTCTATCTTTTTTCCTATTTCATAGGTAATGGCGCCGATGGGTTACATCTCGCTTACAGCTTGGATGGACTGAAATGGGAGCCTTTAAATCAGGGTAAACCTTTCTTAGAACCAACTGTGGGAAAAGATAAACTGATGCGCGATCCCAGTATTTGCCAAGGGCCTGATGGCACGTTTCATCTGGTATGGACAACAGGCTGGTGGGATAAAATTATCGGATACTCTTCTTCTAAAGATCTTATGCATTGGACCGAACAAAAAGCACTACCGGTCATGGTAGATGAACCTGAGGCTAAAAATGCTTGGGCTCCAGAGCTTTTTTACGACAAGGCGACGAAGGAATATTATATCATTTGGGCCACGACGATCCCCGGTCGACATAAAGAGGTACAGACCAGCGATAGTGAAAAAGGCTTAAACCATCGGATGTATAGCGTCACGACAAAGGATTTTAAACGTTTTTCAAAAACCAAGTTATATTTTGATCCCGAATTTAGTGTCATTGATGCGGCTATTATACAGCAGGCCAATAAGGAATACATGATGGTGTTGAAAAATGAAAATTCTAACCCACCTGAGAAAAATATTCGGATCACAACAACAAAGAGTTTAGCGAAAGGATTTCCGACTAATGTCTCTAAGCCGATTACAGGAAATTATTGGGCGGAGGGGCCTGCTCCGCTGCAGGTTGGGGAGTATATGTATGTATATTTTGATAAGTACCGCGACCACAAATATGGGGCTGTAAGAAGCAAAGACGGCATCAACTGGGAAGATGTCTCCGATCTGGTGCGCTTTCCGAAGGGAGTACGTCATGGGACAGCTTTCACAATAAATCAAACGGTTTTATCAAATTTATTAAAAGTAAATAGATAGCCTTGTTGATTATTGACAGGCTATCGTATTATGCTATAGGGTGAAACAGTGAAGTACAGGTTGCATATCGATAAATAGATGCTTAATTTCATTGCATGAGTTCGGCACTGAATCCGAATATACGCAGACATAGATAAATATTATTTAAGGGATAGTCATGACGGTTCTTGTCCTATGCCAAGCCTCTGATTGAACGTTTCTCTTGGTTTTAAGAATAGACAATTCAATTAAAATAGCATGAAGAAAATCCTCTTTTCCTTTATTTTGGCAGGTATTGCGTTCAGCACACAGGCTAAAGTCACATTACCACATGTTTTTGGATCGAATATGGTACTTCAGCAAGGAAAACCAGTGGTGGTATGGGGGCATGCAGATCCTCAGGAGAAGATTGAAGTCAGATTGAAAGGTTTGACAAGAAAAACAGTGGCCGATCAAAAAGGAGCATGGAGTGTTACCTTTACTGCTCAAAAAGCAAGTTTCGATGCATTTACTATGGAAGTAAAGGGAGATAATACAATTTTGCTGAAAAATGTTGTTGTGGGTGAAGTTTGGCTATGTTCGGGGCAGTCCAATATGGAGTATACGATGCAATTACGTAAGGGGTATAAGCAGCCTGCTACTGGAATTGATCTAGCGAAGGAGGAGTTGCACCAACCTGAAAATCCAAAAATTCGCTTATTCCTTGTTGCCAAAAAGAAAGGGCCTCTGGGGGATGTGGAAACTAACGGATGGCAAATTGCAGGTCCAAACTCACTTGGCCAGTTTTCCGCTCCGGGTTATTTCTTTGGAAAGACACTACAACAACAGCTGAATGTTCCTGTGGGTTTAATTAGTTCATCCTGGGGCGGCAGTAGAATAGAGCCATGGACACCCTTGGAGGCCTATCAAAACTCCGGTCTCTTTAAGCAGGAGATGCAAAATGGTGAAACCAAAATTGAAAATACCGTCGCCGGAGAAATGTATGAAGCGATGATCCGTCCATTGGCACCTTTCGCCATGAAAGGCTTCATCTGGTATCAGGGTGAAAGCAATCTTATGTTTGAGGATGCACGTTACTATGCAAAACAAAAATTGCTGATCGACACTTGGCGTCGTGTCTGGCAGGATAAAAATATGCCATTTTACTATGTTCAGATTGCACCTTATTATTATAGTAAAAGGAATGACAAAACAAAACATACTGCAGAGGCATTGCCTTGGTTCTGGGAGATCCAGACAAAATGTATGGATATTAAACATTCGGGAATGGCTGTAGTCACGGATTTGGTCGATGACCTTTCTGATATACACCCTTCCTATAAATGGGAAGTGGGGCGTCGTTTGGCACTGTGGCCCCTGGCTTTTGACTATGGCCTGAAAAATACTGTTTTTTCAGGACCGCAATATAAAAGCAAAAAGATCGTAAAAGATCACATTATTTTGAATTTTAAGCATGTTGGCAGCGGATTACAGTGTAAAGGGGATCAATTGACCTGGTTTGAGATCGCAGGGCAGGACGGCAAATTTGTACCTGCTGAAGCGAAGATCGATGGCAATCAAGTGATTGTATCCGCAGCATCGATAAAATCACCAAAACAGGTCCGCTTTGGCTGGAATGAAACAGCTCGTCCCAATTTTTTTAATAAAGAAGGATTACCGGCATTGCCTTTTAGAACAGAGTAGTGTATTTCTGTTGTTTTTCTATTGAAGTACACTACTTTTGAAGTTATCTAGTTGTTACTGAAATTACGAAGTTATAACTATAGTTGCCATCCGGTAATAGAAGGGTGTTATAAAAAAAGGTTTTCAAACGGGGAGAATGAAAACCTTTAAAATAACCAATTAATCCTAAATTTATGATAAAAAATATAATGCTCTTTTATGGGCTTTCCTTTACTGTAACTCGCGTAGTGTCATATAAAGTACTCACCATTGAAATTTGGAAATAACCAATTTAATACGACAAGTTTAGGTATACTGAATGAATTTGTCATCCTGTGCTGTTCTGCTTATGTGAACAAATCAAAATGGCCTAAGATGAATTTAATATATTCGTTTGAAAGTCATTGGCGTTTATATTAAGCTGAAAATTTGTAAATTTGGTCGCTGGTTAAGTGTTTAAACAGCATGCTACCTTTCCTTTTGAAAAGTTAACAATGGATGCTATCGCAGAAAATAAGCTAATGATTTCGCTTTCCCAAGGAGACGAGCACTCTTTTTTTGCTTTATACGAGCGTTACAGCCATGCCCTATTTTCCAATGTTTTCAGAATGGTTAAAGATAGGCAAGTCAGTGAAGAGATTGTACAAGATGTATTCCTAAAAGTCTGGCAAAAGAGGTCCACTATTGACCCCACTCGAAGTTTTAAATCTTGGATCTTTACGATTGCAAAAAATGATGTGATTTCTTGGTATAGAAAATTAGCTAAGGAAACGGCACTGCAGGAAAATTTATATCAACATTTCGAGCAGCTCTACGTTATGGACAAAGAGGGCGATATTCAAGAACAACAGTCCGCATTATTAGAAAGAGCGCTCAATACCTTAAGTGAGCGCAGGAAAGAAATCTTTGTTTTATGTAAAATAGAACAAAAGAGTTACGAAGAGGTTGCTAGAAAATTGAATATTTCCGTATCTACTGTGAGTAATGCTATGGTCAAATCCAATCAACATATTCGCCAATTTGTGCAGGACCACTATGATGAAATTTTAATCATTCTTGTTACTTTCTATTTTTTTTAAAAATAATAAGATAGCGATAGTGTTTTTGCTAGTAAGTTGCGTATTAACTTATAGATATGGCAAAAAAAATAGAAAATATTTACAAGAGCTATTTGAATGGGAGTATCAATCGTGTTGATCTGGATGCGCTCCTTCTGTATTTTGAGAAAGCTGGTGATGAAGAATTGAATGCGCTGACTTCCTTTGCTATTGATGATTTTGAGGCAGATCAAGTCGAAGAATCTTTCGCTGCGCATATCCCGGTTATTAGGCAGCGATTAGAAAATAAACTGAACGAGTCCAAAAAGCTGCCTATCCGTTTAAGATATAAAAAGAGCTGGTGGGCGGCTGCGTCCATTCTTTTTATGGCGGGATTGGCTACATGGTTTTATGCGAAACAAAGCCCCAAGCATTCCGATGTGATAGCCCCTTCGGAACCTATTTTATATGTTAAAGATAAATCTGGTAAAGAAATAGCCATTTTGCCGAAAACGGATTCGATTTGGACAGTAGGCGATATTGCGTTTTCTCGAATCGACAGTCAAACTGTAAAAGTAATCGCAGTAGGTAAAAATCCAAGTTTACAAACGATTTATACTCCCAATTCGGATTTTAGGTTAGTTTTGGAAGATGGCAGTAAGATTACGATGAACGCTGCATCAACTTTACGGTTTCAGCTCCCTTTTACCCCTGCAAAAAGGGAAGTTTCTTTGGAAGGGGAAGGTTACTTTGAAGTCGCCCACGATGCGCGAAGACCATTTACGGTAAATGCTGGTGCGGCAAAAATTGAAGTATTGGGAACTGTATTTAACGTACGAAATTATACGAGTGATGGGCAGGTTACCACGTCCCTTATGTCTGGACGGATAGCCTTGAGTAAATCGGGGACCTCCGAAAGAATTGTTCTCCGTCCAGGCGAAACAGCTGTAACCGATCAGAAAGGAATACATATTGAAAATTTGGCTCCCAAGCAAGCTGTTGCTTGGACGGTTGGCTACTTTGATTACCGGGATCAGTCACTTCGACTTATCTTGTCAGATATGTCCAGATGGTATGGCGTAGATGTCGATACCATCATGCTGCCAACTGATCAATCGATCTATATGAAGGTCCGAAAAAATATTCCATTACAGGAAATGTTGAATCTATTGAATGAAGCAAGTGGTCTAAATTTTCAATTGAACAATAATAAAATCACATTAAAAACTACTGATAAAAAATAACAACTAAATAGTACATTTACCTTAATCTACCATGTCACACCTAACCGAAAAGCAACCGGTATTTTTGCGAAAATACCTGAGTTTGGTTGCTGGAATTGCCTTGATGAGCATGATTGACCCCTATGAATTACATGCGCAACAGGTACAATTGAATTTTAAAAATGCTGATGTCAAAGAAGTGATTACGAGTTTATCGGATCACTACGGCTACGAATTTGTCTTTGACGGCAATCTGCTCAAATCGGCGCACCCGATCAGTGTTAATCTGAAACTATCAAGCGTCGAAGATGCTTTATCCATTTTGTTTAAGGATCAGCCCTTCGGCTATCGGTTGGAAAACAAACGGATCATTCTCTATCGTAAAGCTGTATCAACCAATAGTCAGCTTGTACACGGAAAAGTAATAGACAGTTTGGGTAATACCATTCCCGGCGTGTCTATTCATAATTTACAGGATGATAGTCAGACGATCAGTTCCGGAAATGGTGACTTTGAACTGGATGTTGCTAGTTCAGACATCCAATTGTCTTTTAGGCATGTTTCTTTTAATGAAAAGGTCATGCACTTCAGTCCGGAACAAATTGCTCGGCCCATCCGTGTGATGTTGAGTGCAAAGGAGTCTATGCTCAACGAAATTATGATAACGGGATATCAGCGCATCAGCAAAGAACGTAGTCCTGGAGCTTATACGAGTATTAGCAATGATCAATTGAACAAACAGATTAATACCGATTTGACTTCCGCATTAGAAGGTCAGGTGGCTGGATTGACCTATATCAAAAATCCAACGCGCTCCGGTGCAGACAGCCCCGTACTTCGGGGCATTGGCACCTATTCCAGTCAGGTAACCACCAATCCACTCATTGTTGTCGATGACCTGCCGACGGAGTTCACCTTGAACGATATTAACCCCTATGATGTTGAGTCCGTTACCGTTTTGAAGGATGCGACAGCGGCGTCCATTTATGGTGCCCGTGCGGCCAATGGGGTTATCGTCGTGACCACCAAAAAAGGGAAGGGGCAAGGTGTTTCCGTGAGCTTTAATATGGACCAATTCATCACACAGAAACCGGATATCTCCAAAATGCACTATGCGCGTACATCGGATTTAATTGATTATGAAATTGATGTATATAAGAAGGAGTTATCCCGTTATGCGAACAGTGAATCGCTATTTAATTACTACGGAAGGCTTGGAAGTGGTAGTCTAAAATATTATTCACCACTGTATGATCTATTTCGAAAAGAATCCATTGGTGCGATTAGTCAGCAAGAACGCGAAGCAACGATCAATTCATGGCGGAGCAACGATTATATCAAGGAGTTTACGGAAAATGTCTGGCAGAATGAAATACGTCAACGTTATAATGCGAGCATCTCCCAGAATTCCAGTAAGAGCAATACCTTTGTTTCTTTTAATTATGATAAGGGTAAGGGACAGGTGGTCAATGAAAAGAATGATAAATTCAATCTGTATTTGAAGTCGGGGTTTAATTTGACCAAATGGTTGTCTGCAACAGTAGGACTGAATGGTACGTATACAGTAAATAAAGAAACCGACGGCGTTTACAATAATGTGTTCTTGCAACCACGTTATGCTCGCATCAAAGATGAAAGTGGCAACTTAGTTTATACGCCGTACGTTGAATTGTCCAGTTCAGTAGGACCGGGCTCTGCCATTAACGGCGAAACGGCGGAACAAATTGCTGCTAATGGAAATCTAAAAAGTACATCCTTTAATGTGCTTGAGGCATTAGGAGAGGGCATTGAAAGTAATAAAAGTTTAGGCCTTCGTGCTTTTACATCGTTGCGGGCCAATATTTACAAAGGACTTTCTTTTCAGACACAGTTTTCATATGAATTGGGCCAAGCAGCACGTGAAAGCTTCTACGATGAAGATAGCTACATGATGCGCGTTGCATCAAATGCGATGGTCAGTTACAATGATGCGACGGGTATTTATACCAAGAACTTACCTGCTGGGGGACGTTACTATCAATTTGAGAGCAAACGCTATAGTTACACCTTTCGGAATCAGTTTAACTACGATAATACCTTTGGACAATATGGTCAACATCAACTGACAGCACTGGCCGGATTCGAGATGCGACAGTCACATGTACCACGCTCAATTGAACAATTGCTTTTAGGGTACAATCCAGTAACATTGACTTCGACCACAATTGATTGGGCTACCTTAAGTAAAACAGGAATAACGAGTTATGTGTACGGGGGAAACAACCGATTATCTGATTTGAATGGCGGGGCGCAAACAGAAACTTTACATCGATATACTTCACTTTATGCCAACGCAGGTTATACATATAACAATAGATTTAACTTGACTGGAAGCATACGGGTAGATCAAGCAGATCTATTTGGTGTAGATCCAAAGTTTAAATATCGTCCTTTATGGTCCGTTGGAGCAGGCTGGAATGTCAGCAACGAAAGCTTTATGAAAAATGAAGACTGGTTGAATTCACTCAAACTGCGGGCTACATATGGTATTACCGGTAACGTGGATCAAGCCAGTTCCAGCTATGGAACTGCAACCTGGAAATCGGATAAACTTTTTCCTTATCTACAGTATTTGGAACAGAGATCATTGCCAAATCCGATGTTACGCTGGGAAAAAACAACAACCACCAATTTAGGGGTGGATTTTTCGATTTTCGATAATCGTCTTTCGGCTAGTATCGATGCCTATAATAGATATAGTTCGGATTTGTTGGTCAACTCAGTATTGGACCCTACTGTGGGAGCCAGTTCCCGTGTGATTAACAATGGTGCGTTACGGAATAAAGGTATTGAATTTAATATCAATGGAGTTTGGTTGAAGAAGAAAGATTTAACGGCGAGCACACAGCTGGTATTTTCCTTCAATAAGAACAAGGTGGAGAAAGTGAACGGCTTAACATCTACAGCACAATCGTATGTCGGTTCGCCAAGTAATTACTTTTTTAAAGGAAGTAGCTATAATTCAATTATGGCATATCGCTACGGGGGCATGGTGAATGGTTATCCATATTTCTTGGATCAAAACGGTGAATCAAATGTTGTTTTTGACGAGAACGGTACTCCGACAAGCATTAAAGATATTACCTCGCCAGATGCATTGGTGAATATGGGGACACTGTTTCCCAAATATACAGGTTCCATCAATCAACGTTTGCGCTATAAGGCTTTTGATCTTTCGGCCATGTTTGTCTTTTCGGGCGGACATAAACTGCGTAAAGATGCAATCGACTTAGCTAGTGATAAGCTGACAAACGCTGGTTTGATCAATCGATGGGCAGAAGGTGCGGATAATGATTACCCAAGATTGCTGGTTGATTATCCTGACAAATTGCGTACCGACGCGAGCAAACTATCTACCTTATGGCGATATAGCGACAAGCAGATTGTTTCAGCAGATTACATCAAGCTGCGAAATGTGGCCGTCGGCTATCAATTACCAAAACAATTAGCGCAGAAAGCTGGGATGCAAAACGTCAAATTAACCTTGCAGGTGAATAATTTATGGACCTGGAGCGCCGCTGGTGATGACATCGATCCAGAAGCTTATTCGCTCAATAGCGGAACACGCAATTTGCCGCTGGCTAAATCATTCCTCATGGGGCTTTCATTAACTTTTTAATCTGAATCTACGATGACTTTTAAAACTTTGGCGGCGGCATTTGTGACTTTACTGGTCTTTTCCGCCTGTGACAAATACCTCGATATAACACCAAAAGGCTCACAACTGGTGAGCACAGCGCAAGATTATTACGACTTGGTTGCTTATCCCAATAGAGGGTATCCCATCAATAACTTTCAGTATTTGGTCGATGACCAGTATTTGAAGGAATCCAATGTAATTGGTTTGACACCTAATATTAACACGATCAACTTTTTGTTTCAAGAACAGGAGGATCGAGTAAGTCGCATCACTGCATCAAGCTTTTACAATCAGTGCTATAAATACATTGCACAGTGGAATATGATTATTTCTTTGGTTGATGAAAGTACAGGAGATAGTCAATTAAAGACCCTAGCCAAGGCTGAGGCCAAGATGTATCGAGCCTTTGATTATTTCCACCTGATTAATGTCTACGCCAAAGCCTATGATGCGAATACTGCTTCTCAGGATGGCGGCGTCTGTATCATGGATAAATATGACCTGGAAGCTATGCCCGTAAAATCGACGGTACAGCAGGTATACGATTTTATCCAAAAGGATATCGAGGATGCTTTACCGCATTTGCAGGAAAAACCTACAAACCCCTATCATCCATCCTTAGCCTTTGCCTATGCATTGAAGGCGAAGGTACATCTTTTCAAAAGAGAAATTGTTGAAGCACAAACTGCTGCTGAAAAAGCATTGCAGCTTAATGGGCAGCTAATTGATCTTGTTCAGTATGAAAAGTTAGGTGGTCCGAGTAAGACGCCTATAATCGCTGAAAATAATCCAGAAGTATTGAGTTACATGTATGTGAATGGCTATACGGAGATGAACTTTGGTTACAGCTATATCTTAAGCCCGGAATTGACAAGCATGTTTGATAAGGAAGACAAACGTTTTAGTCTATTCTACACGACCTCAAATGCCAGTTTTCTGGATATTGGCGCTGGAGCAAGTTACTACAACGTGAAATACACTGCTTTTTTCTTTCCCACAGTAGGGCTGAAAACACCGGAGATTTATTTGATGTTGGCCGAATGTTATGCCCGTCAGGATCAATTTGCCAAGGCTATTAACATGTTGAATACCTTACGTAAAACCCGGATCGAAGGCGATAAAGCAATATTGGCGGTCCCAACGACCCGAAAAGAAGTGATGAATCTAGTGATAAACGAACGTCGTCGGGAATTGCCAATCGGTTACCATCGTTTTTTCGATCTGAAACGCTTGAATCTAGAACCTGATTATGCCAAAACGCTCGTTCGTGTATTCCCGATTGTCAATAAGACGGTGGAGCAAAAGACCTATACATTGGCTCCGAATTCACGAATGTATATTATTCCATTTCCATTGGATGCGATGAAGTTAAATCCAAACCTACGGTTGAACACTGATGAAACTGTACCGTTTTAATATATGCTATTACATTACACATGAAAAACAAAATTATCTATAGTACCCTTGCCTTGCTTTTGTCCGGCGGTATGGTTCAAGCTCAACAGAGCCTGAGCAAGACGGACACTGTAAAATCAAAAAATGATCTGAATGAAGCTTATAGCAAGATTTTAAATAAGAAGAAAATTGCCCGGTCTGGCGTTTTTAACGTCGTAGAGTCGGAAAAGAAATGGTATTTGGAAATACCGGATAGTTTATTGAACCGCTATTTTCTGACGGTAACGCGCTTGGTGTCTGCTCCACAGGGATTCCCAATGTATGGTGGTGAAAAACTGAATGAACAGACACTTTATTTCGAGAAAGGCCTGGGTGACCGTATACAGTTGCGGGCAGCAATTTATAAACAAGATGCCCCAGAAAACGATGCCATACGGACCGCCTTAGTACAGTCACAAGAGGATCCTATTATCGCGATTTTAGATATCAAAGGACTTAATCCGGCAAAGAACGGCTATCTTATTGATGTGACGGATCTTTTTCGGAAAGACAATGCTGCAATTTCATTTGATAGTAAGATAAAAAGCGAAAATAAACTATCTTCATTGGCGGATGACCGATCTTTCATTACAGACATGAAGGTCTTTCCCATTAATTTGGAAGTAAAAACAACAAAAACCTATTCGTCGACATCTGGCACACCAGCGGCAAGTTTGACTGGGGCAATGACTTTTACAACCAATACCTCCATGGTACTGCTTCCAAAGGTGCCGATGAAAAAGCGGATTTTCGACGAACGTGTAGGGTATTTTGCAAACAAGTATATCCTATTCACCGATAAAGATCAACGTTCTAAAGCGTTGAATTTTATACAACGCTACAGACTTGAACCTAAAATCAAAGATGTGTCGCGATACTTAAAAGGTGAACTTGTAGAACCACAAAAGCAAATTGTGTATTATATCGATCCCGCGACGCCCAAGAAGTGGCGCCCTTATCTCATCGCAGGTATCAACGACTGGAATGTCGCATTTGAACAAGCCGGATTTAAAAATGCGATTGTAGGCAAAGAATGGCCTGAACAAGATACCACCATGAGCCTTGAAGATGCACGTTTTTCCGTGATTCGTTATTTCGCTTCTGAAAAAGCAAATGCCTATGGACCGCGGATCTCAGATCCTAGAAGCGGTGAGATTATCGAAGCGCATGTCGGCTGGTATCATAATGTTATGAAGCTCGTTCAACAGTGGTTTATGGTACAAGTGGGGCCATTAAACAAAGCTGCTCAAAAAATGCAGCTGGATGACGAAGTGATGGGGCAGTTAATTCGCTTTGTTTCCTCACACGAAGTGGGACATAGCTTGGGTCTGCGTCACAACATGGGGGCAAGCAGCCAAACACCGGTCGAGAAATTGCGCGACAAGAAATGGGTGGAAAAAAATGGCCATACGGTATCAATTATGGATTATGCACGTTTCAATTATGTCGCTCAGCCCGAAGATGGTGTGGGGTTGTCTGGTATATACCCGCGTGTAGGCATGTACGATAAATGGGCTATTCAATGGGGGTATCAATATCTTCCACAGTTTTCAAGTGGTGAAGAAGAGCGCGGCTATCTTACAAAACAGGTGACAGACAGCCTGACGGCTAACCCGAAGTTATGGTTTGGTGGTGAAGGAAACAATGAGGATCCGCGTAGTCAGAAGGAAGATCTTGGTGATGATTCAATATTGGCAAGTACCTATGGTATCAAAAATCTGAAAAAAGTAGTTACTCATTTGGTGGATTGGACTCATGAACCTGGCGATGATTATAGCAACCTAAAGGATATGCATAGAGCTGTCCGAGGACAATTTAATCGTTATCTCTATCATGTGCTAAAAAATATCGGAAGCCAAGAGATTACGAATAAAGTCCGGGGTCAAAAAGGAGCCGTCTACGCAGCAGTTCCCAAAGAAAAAGTGAAAGCAGCAGTACACTATGTAAATAATAATGTATTCGCTCCACCCTTGTGGTTATATCCTGACAATATACAGTCGCTCATTGGAATAGACGCCAATAAAGAAATAAATGATCAACAAGAGCAGATGCTCAACATGCTGATGAGTCCCGGCTTGCTTTATAATGTTTATGTCAAGTCTCTAAGTAATGAGGATCCTTACACCTTGAATGAATATTTGGAAGACGTTGGTCATGGGGTATGGACATTGCCCGGTGGGGATCTTCGGATGGATGCCTTCAAACGTGGCCAGCAACGCTATTTTCTGGAACGGGTAAATCAAGTTGTCAACCCGAAAATCGGACCAGGGTCGGATATCATTACACAGGCGCAGCGCAGTGACGTACAACTGTATGTCAGAAATTATCTGCCTAGTTTGATTGAGCAGATCAATCTGCTTCATGCCAAGCAAACAGATCAACTCAATAAGCAGCATCTGAATTTGATGCTGCAAGAAATTAAACGTATTCAAAATCAAATAAACAAAGACTAAAATGAAAAGTAGATTAAAAAAAATGTATGTGGCATGTGTGATCGGCTTCATGCTGGTTTCTTGCCAATTAAGCGGGCAGGATAATGCACAAGCACAGCGCGACAGATTATTTAAGGCCTATATGGAGGTGAAACAGGATATCACGGATGAGAACTTTGCTGGCAGTAAAGAGCATGTCGTTCAGTTAGAAAAAGAAGTACAGAACTTTCGGCTAAAAGGTTTGCAGCTCGATGATATGATGCGCCTCAAGAAGGTCAGTCAGACCATGAAGACAGATGCTGCCGGCTTGAAATCTGCGCAGGATATGAAGGCAATGAAGGTTTCCTTCTCTGCAATTACGCAATCCCTATTTACCATAATGGAAACGATGAAATGTACAGATGAAGCCGTTTACTTACAATATTGTCCCATGGAAAAAGGCTATTGGTTAAGTTATGACAAGGAGATTGAAAATCCTTACGCAGCTTCTATGCGCGAATGTGGACAATTGGTCAAAGGGATGGCGACAGGAGATTATCCTGAGCCCGTAGCCTGCCATTAAGGGGCGCCATACAAGAAAATTACAACAATTCAGGTAAGTTCAGGACACTTTAGTGTCCTGAACTTTTTATTTTAGGGGTTTGCAAACTCAATAAATAAACCTATGTTTAAAATTCGAATTGTCTTGCTTGCATTGCTATGCGTTACGTCTGTTCTGATGGCCTTAGCACAGACGCAGAAAGAAATACATTATCTTTCAGGAACAGACAATATTCACACGGTGAATTGGGACTTCTGGGTGACAGGAGGACGTAAAGCAGGAAAATGGGATAAGATTGCAGTGCCGAGCCATTGGGAACAGCAGGGATTTGGAGCTTATAATTATGGACGTGATTATGTAACCTATGGAAAAAATTTTGTATTTCATGATGAGAAAGGTCTGTATCGGCATCAGTTTACTGTTCCAAAGCATTGGAAAGGTAAGAAAATAAGCTTGGTTTTTGAGGGTTCGATGACGGATACTGAAGTCAAGGTCAACGGCCAGATCGCTGGAGATATCCACCAAGGTGCTTTCTATCGGTTTAAGTACGATGTTACCGACAAGATCACCTTTGGCAAGACCAACATATTAGAAGCCACTGTATCGAAGATGTCTTCCGATAAATCCGTTAACAATGCGGAGCGTCTGGCGGATTATTGGATTTTAGGCGGGATTTATAGACCGGTGTACCTTGAGGCGACGCCACATGAACATATCAGCTGGACAGCTATTGATGCAAAAGCAGACGGAACTTTTCGAAGCAATGTGCATTTGGAGGACTTGTCTAAAGCTAATGATCTATTGGTAGAGATCAAAGATTTAAAGGGGAATGTGATCTCAACTCAGAAATTTCCGATTACTTCGGAAGATTCAGTGAAATTGGTCGAAATGAAAGTAGAAAAACCGTTGTTATGGACAGCGGAGACACCAAACCTATATCAGGTTACCTATACCCTAGTAAATGGCAAGAAAAAAGGATATCAATATCAGGATCGTTTTGGTTTCAGGACGATCGAAGTTCGCCAAGGAGACGGCATTTACGTCAATGGTGTGAAAGTGAAGATGAAAGGTGTGAATCGTCATGTATGGTGGCCCGAAACCGGACGTTCGGTGAACGCCCAGTTGGATCTGAATGATGTTAAATTGATCAAGGAAATGAATATGAATGCGGTACGCTGTTCGCATTATCCGCCAGATCGGTCGTTTTTAGCTTATTGCGATTCATTGGGCTTATATGTTTTGGATGAATTGGCCGGGTGGCAAAAGGCGTATAGTACCGTTGTAGGTAAAAAGCTGGTGCAAGAAATGGTTATCCGAGATGCCAATCACCCTTCTATCATACTTTGGAGTAACGGTAATGAAGGCGGGCACAATAAAGAACTCGTAGACGAGTACAAAAAATATGATCTTTCCGCACGAACAGTGATCCATGCACACCATAGACCGGGAAATGCAATCAATGGAATCGACTGCAACCATTATGAAGACTTTTATTCAACAAAAAAAATTCTGGAAGGTCCAAATATATACATGCCGACCGAATTTCTCCATGCACAGGATGACGGTGGCGCCGCAGCAGGATTAGCAGATATATGGGAGTTGCACTGGAATTCCAAATTGGGTGCAGGCGGATTTATCTGGGATTTTGCAGATGAAGGTATCGTACGAACAGATTTCAATAATGTGATTGATGTCAACCGGGTAAATGCCCCGGACGGAATCCTTGGACCACATCGCGAAAAAGAAGGAAGTTTCTATGCCATTCGGGAGATCTATGCACCTGTGCATATTACGATGAAGAAATTACCTGCTGATTTCAATGGAACTATTCCGGTGGAAAATCGTTTCCACTTTACCGATCTAAAAGCGTGTCGATTTGAGGGTAAACTGGTTACTTATCAACAGCCCTATGCGGATGAATCGGGCATGGATTCGGTGCTGAACCTGAAAGTAAATAGTCCCGTAGTGGCTCCTACGCAACAGGGGGCTTTGCAGTTGAATTTGCCTGTTGACTGGAAGCAGTATGATGCACTGTTATTGACTGCGACTGATCCACAGGGTGCGGAAATCTATACCTGGACATGGCGGGTAAGATCCAATCAAGCTCTTACTGCTGAAATCCTACCCTTGAAATCTTTTACCGATGTTGAAGCGAAAGAAGACAGTGTGAATTATATCCTTAAGGCAAATGGGATAACTGCTTTTGTTTCTAAAAAAACAGGATTATTGGTTGATCTGGCCAATGATTATAGCATGAAATTAGCTTTCAATAATGGTCCGGTGCTTATCGATGGTCAGTCAGAGCTGAAGAGCACTAAACGTTGGCGAGAAGGAAAAAATGAGGTAGTCGAGTTTATGTTTGATGGTAATCTAAGCTTTATCCGTTGGACGATGCGTCCGGATGGTTGGTTGAAACTCGATTATGCCTATAACATGAAAAAAGCGGCACCTTATGCGGGAGTGAGCTTCAACTTTCCTGAAAACTATATTATCGGTGCCAAATGGCTGGGAAATGGCCCTTATCGCATATGGAAGAATAGGTTGCAAGGTGTTACGCTTAATACATGGGAAAAAATGTACAATGATGGAAAAGCCGGTATTGGTCAATGGACATTTCCTGAATTTAAAGGCTACTTTTCGGATGTCAGTTGGGTACAATTCAATACCGTTCAAGGAAAGTTTTTGGTCGCAACAGATCAAGATGATCTATTTCTACGGCTGTTCGAGTTTTATGGGATTTCAGGTCCCAAAGGATATCCGCAATTGCCTACTGGAGATATTTCCTTTTTGGACGCTATTCCTCCAATTGGAACAAAGTTGGCCCTGGGGATAAATGGTAATGCCGCAGTGAATGGACCTGCAGGAGAATCGAATCAAATGAATAAAAATGTAAACCGGACACTCTATTTTTACTTTGGTACTCCGAAGGGCGAAAAAGAAAATACGCAATTCGTGATGCCTAAAATAAATGTATTGACCGATTAATATCCCGGTTCACACATAAAAAAGGCTTTTCTATTTTAATAGAAAAGCCTTTTTTATGTGTGAAGATCAATGGCATCAGGTTTATTGAATGTCGGGAATCAATTCGGCTTGACCTGTTATTGTATGTAAGAGAAACCCTTGATATATTGATTTTGGACTGCAGTTGAGGTTATTTTCTTGAGCCGTACATCCTTCAATTGAACTGTCTGAATTGGAAGTTCCGAATTGCCGTTGATCTTTGAAATAAATTCACCTATTTCTACATCAATGTTTGAAAGATAGACGTTCGATATGGGCGTTAGTTTTTTGACTTTGGTTGGTACCAAGTTGCGCCATTGATAGAGGACATCGGTATCAATTCCAAGTATACCCTCTTTTACATTTTGGGCTTTAATATTTGAAAAATAAATGTTTTTAACATAGCCACCCATACGCTCATTCGTTTTGATAAACAGTAAATGCATCAATTTTTCATTGGGTAGGACCGTACAATTGTTTACATAAATGTTTTCAATTCCACCCGAGAGCTCGCTCCCAACGGCAAGCAATTGGTGACCATCGCGGATCTCGCAATTACGGATCACAATATTTTTTGTTGGTGTTTTTAATCGCCAGCCTTCCGGATTTCGGCCTGATTTCAATGCAATAGCATCATCACCTTGGTCAAAAATGCAATTCTCAATCAATACATTCTGACTCATTTCTGGGTCGATCCCATCATTGTTATGACCATGGGCATAGATGTCGATCCCACGTACAAGGACATCTTTCGTTAAGTAGAGGTGCAACGTCCAAAAAGGACTGTTTCGGATCTTAATATCTTCGACTCTAACATGTTGACAACGGTTGAATTGAATAAATTGCGGTCTGAGATTAGATGTGTCATTGACCATAAGGCGTTGTTCGGCAGGTATTCCATCTTGTGCCCAGTTATAAAGATTTTTGATGCTCTCCATATGTGGTTTCGGTCTTGGAAACCATTTCTCCCAAACAGTAAGATCTGCTTTTATGGTTCCCTTACCGGTAAGGGCAACATTTGTCGCTTCATAGGCATAGATCAGCGGGGAGTAGTTATAGCATTCTAGTCCTTCCCAACTACTGTGAACAGCAGGCAGATAGTCCTTGGGGTCTCCCGAAAATAATAACGTTGCTCCTGCACTGATATGCAAGTTGATATTACTTTTTAAGTGTATAGTCTTGGTGTGCCATTCGCCTGGCGGAATGATGATATTGCCCCCAGAAGTTGTCGCCATGTCAATTGCCTTTGCAATTGCGCTGGAAGTACTTTTCTTATCTCCTTGCCTGGCACCAAAATCGCGGATATCGTAGTTTTTACAATGCTCGAAATTGGGAACCTTAAACGTTGGAATTTCAAATGGAGCCTGAATGTTGATCTCTTCCTGTGCGATCTTGCCTGTTTGTGCAAAGCTTAAGCCAACGAACGAATTTAATAATAAAATGATTGTAAAGATTGATTTATATGTCATAATTGATTGGTAATAAGTTCTGAATGAAGCCCTGGGGCTAACTAATTAAAGAACAATAATTGTTAAAAATAAAGAACTATCAGCTTTTCGCCTAATCTTACGGAGCAGGACAGTACAAGGTGGTTTGGAAAATAATTTATCGTCTATCTGAAATACTTCTCGGTATGTTTTTGCAGCTTCGGTTAGTTGTTCGGCAGTTGTTTGGGAATCGTCCGGTAGCTGTTCGAGACTGCTTCGGGACAGCGAGGGGACGGCGTTGGCGCTTATTCGATTGTTGTTCGGCTTCGTGTCGGAGCCTACCCGAAGCCCACCCGAAGCGTTGTCGAAGAAGGGTCGAAGTAGTTGCGAAGCATTCTCGAACTAATCCCGAAGCTAAGTCAAATAATGTAGGGACTTGAAGGGACTTAAAGGGAGTTTAAGGGAGTTTAAAGGATCGTAGTTGGTCTGCCAATTCGCGAAAATGTCGCGTGTTTTGCGTGTACGGAAAAGTTCGTAAGAAAAAGGATTCAATGCTTCCAACAGATGGCAAAAAAACGAATAAATCATGCCTAAGTGCTGAGTTACCGTAAATAATTCAACGGGGCAAAAAATAGATGGCGTCCCGTCGAAAGTTTCGTGCCAATAGTAGGAACAATATTGTTGGATTACCATTATTTTAGGTTAGTTTCCTCTATAACAAAGATATTACGTAGCTGCTTGAAAAGCCGATAGTAGACTTGTTTTCAGACAAATTGATAGGATAGGGCAACTAGTGGGTATGATGTTCAGGATACTACAGGACAGCTCTTGTTAAAAATGTTGATACTTTTAGGGATAACTACTTATTATAAGCGTCCTTAGACGCAATCAATTCTAAAAGGCCGTTCATTGCATGGAATGGATTGATAGGTTAGGGGGAAACATATTTATAAATCTAAATATTATGAAAAAATTCTTTCGTTTTTTACATCTACTTACCTCACTTGTGTTGTTGTCTACAGCACATGCGCAAGAAAAATTTCCGGACGGAACAGCAATCTCAAAATGGTTTGAAACTGTAAAATCGACCGATATCGGAACGCTCGGAAAGAAATTTTTGATCACTGATTTTGGTGTAACGACAGATAGCACCATTGTGCAAACGGCCAAAATCCAGCAAGCAATTGATAAAGCCTATACCAGTGGTGGGGGAGTGGTCGTCGTACCGAAAGGTATCTATTTGAGTGGGTCATTATTTTTTAAGCCAAAGACACACCTATACTTAGAAGAAGGAGCTGTATTAAAAGGAAGCGATGATATTGCAGATTTTGCATTGGCAGAGACGCGTATGGAGGGGCAAACGGTCAAATATTTTTTGGCGCTTGTCAATGCAGATCGGGTGGATGGTTTTACAATTTCAGGCAAGGGTACGCTCGATGGAAACGGGTTACGCTACTGGCGGTCTTTTTGGCTTAGACGGCAGTTTAATCCAAAATGTACAAATATGGACGAAATGCGCCCGCGCTTACTCTATGTATCCAATAGCAAAGATGTACAGATTTCGGGCATTCGCTTAATCAATTCTCCCTTCTGGACCTCTCATTATTATAAATGTGAAAACCTCAAATTGATCGGCTTACATATTTCAGCGCCAAAGGAACCTGTCAAGGCACCTAGTTCCGATGCAATCGATTTGGATGTCTGCCGTAATGTATTGATTAAGAATTGCTACTTGTCCGTTAACGATGATGCGATCGCATTAAAAGGTGGGAAGGGGCCGAATTCCGATAAGGATACTAACAATGGTCCCAATTCAAATATCATTATTGAAAATTGTTTTTTTGGATTTTGTCATAGTGCACTGACGTGCGGAAGTGAGTCAATTCATAGTTATAATGTGATTTTTAGAAACAACACGCTGGATAAAGCGCGTAAGCTGTTGCAGCTAAAGATGCGTCCGGATACACCACAGGAATATGAAAATATTTTGATTGAAAATGTAAAAGGAAATGTCAATAGTCTGTTGTTTATCAAACCCTGGACCCAATTTTTTGATTTAAAGGGCGAGAAAGATATCAAAATGTCTTATGCGAGAAATATTGTCCTGCGTAATATTGATCTGGATTGCGACATTGTTTTTGATGTACTCAATTCGGAGCAATATGTATTATCGGATTTTACATTTCAAAATATGCATGTCCGTGCGAGTAAAGATCCTGTTATTCATAAGGAATACATTAAAAGATTTGTTCTAAACAGTGTAACCGTTAATAATAAAAAGCAATAATATCTATCAGCATGTTGCTGTGATGTAGACCTTGAATGATGAAAACAAAACTTATTCTTTTGACAGGAGCACTGATAGGTTCTCTAGCCGTTTCAGGCCAACGCAAAATGGAGTTTTTGGATCGAGGAATGGTTGGTGTAAAAACTACGGAAAATTCCGTGTTTTTGAGCTGGCGTTTGTTGGGTACCGACGATTTTGACACGGCCTTTGCTATTTATCGGCAGGAAGGAAATGGTATACATAAAAAATTGAATAACGCACCTTTAACAAAGGGTACCAACTTTTTGGACGATCATGTTGACCTGAGTAAAGATGTAACCTACACCTTAGATCTTGTGTCGGGGGGGAAAGAAAAGGAAGTTGCTAAACTCACTTTATCCAAAGATCAAAAAGTACAGCAATACTTGAATATTCCGTTACGCACCCCCAAAGGCTACACACCGGGGGATGTTTCTGTGGGCGATTTGGATGGAGACGGAACTTATGAACTTATTGTTCATCAGACCGGTGTTGGACATGACAATGCACATAATGGCATTACTTCAGAACCTATTTTTCAGGCGTATAAACTAGATGGTACCTTTTTATGGGAAATCAATTTGGGTAAAAATATCCGGGAAGGAGCACATTATACCCAATTCATGGTTTACGACCTCGATAGCGATGGCCGTGCCGAGCTGGTCTGTAAAACTGCCGATGGTACTAAAGATGCACTCGGACATGTTATTGGTAATCCAAAAGCCGATTGGCGTGATACCGTATCAAGTTCAAGAACTGTAGGCCGCATACTGAAAGGGCCTGAATATTTAACCGTGTTTGACGGGCTGACGGGCAAGGCGATAAGTACTGTGGATTATCTACCTGAACGTGGGGATCTGCGCTCATGGGGAGATACGAATGCTAATCGCAGTGATCGTTTTCTAGCTTGTGTAGCATATTTGGACGGCATACATCCGAGTGTCGTGATGACGAGAGGATATTATGAACGTACGGCCTTGGCAGCATGGGACTTCAAAGATAAAAAATTGGTGAGCCGCTGGGTATTCGACAGCAAGGTTCGTCAAGACCCTTATTCCGGTCAGGGCTATCACAACCTCACAGTTGCTGATGTAGATCAAGATGGTAAAGATGAAATTGTCTTTGGGTCGATGGTTATTGATGATAATGGAAAGGGGCTGTATAGTACAGGGTTGGGGCATGGCGATGCATTGCATGTCAGTGACTTGGATCCTGAAAGGCCCGGACTGGAGATTTTTGGAATTCATGAACTGAAAGGGGGACGAAAAGGGATAGGGGTAGCCTTGTTGGACGCCAAAACGGGAGACATATTGTTTCAAAGTGCAATAGACCAAGATATTCCTCGCGGTGTTGCTGCAAATATTGATCCCGATCATAAAGGAGCATATCTATGGTGGCTGGGGTCTAAAGACATGTATGATACCGAGGGAAATATTATCGGGCGGGCTCCGAGATCGACCAATTTTTTGATCTGGTGGGATGCCGATTTAAGCCGTGAGCTTTTAAATAGTAACTATATTGAAAAATATCAAAATGGGAAAACGGAACGAATCTTTACGGCGACAGGTAGTTCATCAATCAATGGATCCAAAAGTACGCCCAATCTGAGTGCTGATATTTTTGGTGACTGGCGGGAAGAATTGGTCCTGCGTTCAGAAGATAACCAGAATCTGCGTATCTACACAACAACGATTCCAACAGAACAGCGCGTATATACACTAATGCACGATCCGCAGTATCGTCTGAGTATTGCATGGCAGAATGTAGGTTATAATCAACCGCCGCATGTGGGCTATTACCTTGGTATGGGTATGAATCGGCCGGTCAAACCAAACATTCGGCTGGTTAAGTATGCCTATAAGAAATAGAAATTTGGAAGCGCGATTTGGATTTTTTGACTAAAAGAAATAGATAAGTTAGCAAATGAAGCATACAATAAAATGGATAGGGATGGCACTGACAGCCTTTCTTTTGATATCCTTTGCAAAACAACAAAATAAACCTACGATTTATCTTATCGGTGATTCGACCGTTAAGAACAGCAATAAGGAATATTGGGGCTGGGGTACTCTGCTTCCTGAATTATTGGATACGACACGAGTCCGTGTAGACAATCATGCGATGGCGGGGCGCAGTACACGTACATTTGTCAAAGAAGGAAGATGGGCAAAAGTTGATTCTTTGTTCAAGCCGGGAGATTTTTTATTGATTCAGTTTGGCCATAACGAAGGAAGTAAGCCCGATACCAGTAAGCAAGGCTATCGCGGTGTGCTACGGGGTATCGGTCAGGATTCTATTGTTTTGGATTGGGGAAATGGGAAGAAAGAGACCGTACGTACTTACGGTGAAAACTTACGTCGTTTTGTGATTGAAGCAAAGAAAAAAGGGGTAACACCGATCTTATTATCCATGATTCCGCGCAACCAATGGGATCATCAAGGTAAAGTGAAGCGGGCAGATAAGGATTTTGGACTGTGGGCAAAGGAGATTGCGAAAGAACAAGGCGTCGCTTTTTTGGATCTAAACAGTATTACAGCAGATAAATATGATCGGCTTGGCCCTGAAGCAGTAAAATCTAACTATTTTCCAGGTGACCATACCCATACGAATAAAAATGGGGCGCGAGATAATGCATTGTCTATAATCGAAGGATTTCGTAGGATTAAAAGTCAGCTAGTACAATATATTAAATAATAGTGAAGATGAAATTGTTGCCATGGGCTGCGGCCCTTTTTGCTGTAATCAGTATGTCCTTTTTGGGACAACAACATAAACCGACCTTGTTTATTATTGGTGATTCCACCGTAAAAAACGGACAGGGAAATGGCTCAAACGGACAATGGGGATGGGGAAGTTTTATTGGTCAGTATTTTAAATCAGATAAGATCAATGTCAGGAATCGTGCTTTGGGGGGAACAAGTACCCGGACATTTTATAACAATCCAAAGCTTTGGCAGAAGGTACTGGATAGCATACAGCCAGGCGATTTTGTCCTTATGCAATTTGGACATAATGATTCAAGTCCCATTGTGGATACGCTACGTGCCCGTGGAACGATAAAGGGAAATGGTGACGATTATGAGGAAGTGTATAACCCGTTATTGAAGCAACATGAAGTCGTGTATAGTTATGGTTTCTATTTACGACGCTTTGTGAAGAATATTCAAGATAAAGGAGCCACAGCAATTATCTGTTCGCCAATTCCGCGTAACGCATGGGATGGAAACCAGGTGCGCAGATCAGATTATGCGCAATGGGCTAAGGAGGCTGCGCAACAGGCTGGGGCATTTTTTATCCCGTTACAGGATGTTGTTGTTGCGCATTATGAAACTCTAGGGAAAAAGAAAGTAGAAACGGATTTTTTTGATCCGAAGGATGCGACGCATACGATCAAAGAGGGCGCGCTGTTGAATGCTAAACTCGTTGCTGAGCAATTAAAAGCACAAACCAAAATCGGACTAAAGAAATTTATGTAGCATGATGAAACCACTATTTCCGCTGTGTATCTTTTTTCTATTGATACAATTTTCATTGCATGCACAGCAAAGACCCAATATTGTGTTGATTCTGGCCGATGATATGGGTTATTCGGATTTGGGTTGCTTTGGTTCTGAAATTCAGACTCCAAATCTAGATAAGATGGCAAATGAAGGCATCAAGATGACCAATTTTTATAACGCTTCACGTTGTTGTCCATCGCGTGCTTCCCTATTGACGGGATTATACCCGCATCAGGCGGGCGTGGGCGATATGATGAATAAGCGTCCTTTTCCTGCTTATCAGGGTTATTTAAATAGAAATTCGGTTACACTAGCTGAACTATTAAAAGGTGCAGGTTATGGGACCTATATGGCTGGCAAATGGCACTTGGGACAGGAGAAGGAAAATTGGCCGCTACAGCGTGGATTTCAACGTTATTATGGATTGATTGATGGAGCAAACAGCTACTTTGAAAACAGACCTTATCGACCCAAGCAAACATTGACGATAGCTTTGGACAATGAAGCGATCGTTCCGCCAAAAGATTACTATAGCTCGGATGCCTATACGGATTATGCAATGACTTTCATTGGCGAGCATTTGGAAACGAAAAAAGAGGATCCTTTTTTTCTATACCTCGCTTTTCAGGCTCCCCATTGGCCTTTACATGCCAAGCCGCAGGATATTGCAAAGTATCGGGGAAAATATATGGAAGGCTGGGAGGCTATCCGTGAAAGGCGTTTTCAGAAACAGCTGCGACTAGGAATATTACCACCAACAACGAAGTTGTCGGAAATTGATACAACCTTGAGAAATTGGAATGATTGCAGTTGGGAAGAAAAAGTAAAATGGGATGAAAAGATGGCTGTATACGCGGCGATGGTCGACGAATTGGATCAAAATGTGGGTAGATTGGTTGATTATCTCCAGTTGAAAGGACAATTGGAAAATACCGTTTTTATCTTTCTCTCCGATAACGGCGCGAGTAATGAGACAATAAGCAATGCGGGATTTACAGCAGAAATCAGGGCTGCCAATGAATTTCCTGCCAGTCATCCACGTTCTTTTACAGCTTATGGAATCGAAGGTGCTGCAGTGAGTAATACGCCTTTCAAAAAGTTCAAACATTGGGAGTTTGAGGGAGGGAATGCAACGGGATTTATCGCCTATGGACCGAAATACCTACAGGGGGGAAGGCAGTTTGATATGCCCGCCCATTTGATCGATATCATGCCCACTTTAGCACAATGGTCGGGAGCGGGCTATCCTAAGAACTATGCCAGTAATACGATTAAACCAATGGAAGGAATATCTTTGCTTCCGCTATGGACAGCGCAACAGCAGAATATCGACAGGGAAATTTGTTTTGAACATGAAGGCAACAAAGCTGTGCGCAAAGGAAAATGGAAATTGGTTTCTTCCTATCCTGAAAATAGGTGGTATCTATATGACATAGAAAAAGATAGGAGTGAAACAATAGATTTATCAGCCTCTTTTCCAAAGGTATACCGTGAAATGGTTCAGCGCTATGAAAATTGGGCTAAAAGAGTTGGTGTAATACCCTACGAACAACTAGCACAAAAAAAGGGAAATACCCGTTATGAATAACTATATAGAAAAACATGAAAATATTTAATACTTATACGGCTACTTTATTGATAGCGTTTTTCCTTTCAGCATGTTCGTCGACAAAAAAGATGGCCGAACAGAAAAAAGAACTCGCTGCTGTGGATGTCCTTCAGTCCTTGCAGTTAACCAATCGTTATTTCATGAATAAATGGAAGGATACGGGGAAACCGATCTACACCAACCGTTGGCGGCCGAGCAATATCTGGACCCGGGCCGTATATTACGAAGGGCTCATGGCACTTTATCAAATTGACAAAAACAGTGCATACTACGATTATGCTGTGGATTGGGGAAACAAACATGATTGGGGAATGCGGAATGGTTTGGAAACCCGAAATGCCGATGACCAGGCTTGTGGGCAAACCTACCTGGATCTCTATGAGATTGAACCGAAGCCTGAGCGTATCCAAAAGATTAAAGCAAATATAGATTACATTATCAAATCGGGCAAAGTAGACGATTGGACTTGGATCGATGCCATACAAATGGCCATGCCAATTTACGCTAAATTGGGTGTAATGACCAAGGATCAAACTTACTTTGATTACATGTATAAAATGTATCATCATTCAAAAACACAGGAAGGTGGTGGTCTATATAACAAGACCGATAAACTTTGGTGGCGTGATAAGGATTTTGTTCCGCCCTACAAAGAACCGAATGGTGAGGACTGCTATTGGTCACGCGGTAACGGATGGGTCGTGGCTGCTTTAGTTAGGGTACTTTCTTTAATCCCGGAAAACGAAGCCCACCGGGCGGAATATCTGGCCGATTATAAAGCGCTGATGGAAGCACTTGTTCCTATTCAAAGGCCGGATGGGTTTTGGAATGTCAGTTTGCATGATCCTAGTAATTTTGGCGGGCGCGAGACCTCAGGGACATCATTGTTTGTCTATGGTATGGCCTGGGGCATTAATAATGGATTTCTAGATGCTAAAACATATCGACCTGTTGTCGAAAAAGCATGGAAAGCAATGATTGCTGAAGCGGTACACCCTTCAGGTTTTTTAGGCTATTTACAAGGAACGGGAAAAGAACCTAAGGATGGGCAGCCCGTCAGTTTTTCAAGCCAGCCGGATTTTGAAGATTATGGTTTGGGTTGTTTCTTATTAGGGGGCACAGAGGTTTATAAGATGTTGTCAAAATAAGCTGTCTCATTCAGGTTGTTGACAGCAACCTGATCAATTAGCATTCGTGATGGGAATGGAGCCGGTTATGCTATACATAAAAGTACGCGTTCTTATTAGCCCTAAAAAAGTATACGATGGAAAGGTTATTCTTTATTTTTTGTTGCCTGCTACTTTCGTTCGACACATATGCTCAAGCAGGCCGGAAGACTTTTAGTTTTAATGCTGACTGGCGTTACCACATCGGCGATGTCAACAACGCTTCTGCCGCAGGATTTGATGATCGCGTATGGAAACAGGTTACCTTGCCTCAGGCATGGAATGAAGATGAAGCTTTCGCGAAAGCGATCCATGACCTTTCAGCGAATATTGTCTGGTATCGAAAAAAGTTTAGTGTCCCCAAGGGAGTAACTTCTGATAAGGTCTTTTTGGAATTTGAAGGAATTCGCTTTGGCGGAGAATTTTATCTCAACGGCAAATTTATTGGTCGCCATGAAAATGGCGTCATGGCTGCAGGATTTGATATTTCGGACCTGATTGATCGCGATCACGAAAATATCTTGGCTATACGGATAGACAATAGCTGGAGCTATCGTGAAAAAGCAACAAACAGTACGTATCAGTGGAACGATAAAAACTTTAATGCAAACTATGGTGGAATTCCAAAAAATGTATGGATCCACTTTGCTTCAAAAATTTATCAGACGCTACCATTATATTCCAATTTAAAGACTACGGGTGTTTACGTGTATGCGAAGAATATGAACATCCCTAAAAAGACAATGGATCTTTTTGTTTCTTCCGAGGTGAAAAATGAAACCCAGCAATCGCGCCTGGTCAACTTTGTTGCCGAAGTACGTAATGCCGATGGGAAGTTGGTGAAAACTTTTTCAAAAAAGTTCAATCTTCCTGCCAATCAAACACAACAATTGACTATGAGTTCAGCTTTGAGTCAAGTGAATTTTTGGAGCTGGGGTTACGGTTATCTCTATACGTTGACAACAAAAATCGTACAGGGCAACAAAACTATCGATGCTGTACAGACGAAAACAGGGTTTCGAAAAACTGCTTTCAAGAATGGAATGGTGTACCTCAATGACCAAGTTTTGATGATGAAGGGCTATGCGCAGCGTACCAGTAACGAGTGGCCTGCCGTTGGCCTATCTGTAGCACCTTGGTTAAGTGATTTTAGCAATGGGCTGATGGTCAAGAGCAATGCCAATCTGGTTCGCTGGATGCACGTAACCCCTTGGAAACAGGATGTTGAATCCTGTGATCGTGTGGGACTTATGCAGATGCTACCTGCTGGAGATGCTGAAAAAGATACGCAAGGTAGACGTTGGGAACAGCGAACAGAGCTTATGCGTGATGCAATTATTTATTATCGGAATAATCCAAGTGTCTTGTTTTATGAATGTGGAAACGAGTCGATTTCGGAGGAACATATGGCGGAGATGAAGGCTATTCGTGATCAATATGATCCAGCTGGTGGACGGGCAATCGGTTCCCGAGAAATGCTGGATAGTGAGCTAGCTGAATATGGTGGTGAAATGCTGTATATCAATAAAAGTGCGCGTCACCCCATGATCGCAACCGAATATATGCGGGATGAGGCCTTACGTAAATATTGGGACGAATGGAGTTATCCATTTCACAAGGATGGTGAAGGGCCGCTTTATAAAGGTGTAGATGCCAGTGATTATAACAGAAACCAGGATAGTTATGTTGTTGAAGCTGTACATCGCTGGTGGGAATATTGGAAAATGCGTCCAGGAACTGGTGATCGAGTAAATTCGGGCGGCGTCAATATTATTTTCTCAGATTCCAATACACATTTTAGGGGAAAAGAGAATTATAGAAGAAGTGGCGAAGTAGATGCCATGCGCATCCCCAAAGATGCTTATTTTGCCCATCAGGTTATGTGGGATGGTTGGATTGATCCAGATCCAAAGGGATTACATCTCGTTGGCCACTGGAACTATGCTCCAGGAACGAAAAAGGATGTATTAGTCGTTTCGGCCGCTGACCATGTAGAATTAGCTGTGAATGGAAAAGTACAGGGAGCGGCAGAAAAGCTATATGATTTCCTATACCGTTTTCCAGCTGTTGATTTTGAGGCTGGCGTATTGACTGCGAAATCATTCAGCAAAGAAGGAAAATTATTGAATACAAAAGAGCTCAGAACCACAGGCGAACCGTATAAAATCCGTTTGACGGCACAACATGGCAAAAATGGCCTTTTTGCAGATGGGAACGATATGGTATTGGCCGAAGTTGAAGTGCTCGATAAAAATGGCTTACGCTGCCCATTGGCTTCAAACAAAATTGATTTCCAGCTAGATGGACCAATGGATTGGCGTGGTGGAATTGCTCAGGGTCCCGACAATTATATTTTAGCCAGATCGTTTCCGGTCGAGGCTGGTATAAACCGTGTATTACTTCGTACACAGTACGATAAATCGGGTAAGGTTGTATTGAAAGCAGTGGCTGAAGGCCTTTTATCGGATTCGGTTACCTGGATGGTACAACCTATCAGAACGATGGCGAATTATTTTGTCAAAGAATCCAATGAAAATTTACCTTCATTTTTAGCGCGGGGACCAAGTCCAACGAAACCTACGCTGGTGCAGCTGAAAAAAAGTCTTAAAATCTGTACAGCGGCAGCTGGAGCTAACCAAGCGAGGGTAGCACAGTCTTATGATGACAATGAGCTATCCGACTGGGTCAATGATGGCCAGTTAGGTACTGCTTGGATTACATACATCTTACAGGAAAAATCCGATATGGATGAAATCGATCTGAAACTGAATAATTTTAGATCAAGATCCTATCCATTACAGGTTTTCGTTGACGACAAGCTTGTTTTTGATGGAAATACGGATGTGACATTAGGCTATTGTACATTGTCATTTCCGCGTACTAAGGGCGAAATGGTAACTATAAAACTTAAAAACGCACCTTTTACAGCAAAGGAAAACAATCAGGTGGAAATGGGGGGTAAGAAACTTGATGATGGGTTGGCTCGTAATGATGCCAATGCCAAAGGTACCTTGAGTATTATTGAAGCCGATATCCATCAGGTATTAGCCAATTAATAATACGGTAATAATAAAACAGTTCAATACATAAACAAGATGGAGAAAATAGCATTTAAGATGAAACTGAAACCAGGTATGTCGGCGGAATACAAGCGGAGACATGATGCGATCTGGCCAGAATTAATAACCTTATTGCGCGAAAATGGGGTTTCTGACTATAGTATCTTTTTGGACGAAGAGACGGATACATTATTTGCTGTTCAGTACTTGGCGGGGCATTCGTCACAGGAATTGGGCAAAGAAACTATTGTTCAGCAATGGTGGGATTATATGTATGATATCATGGAAGTACATGCCGATCATTCTCCGGTATCGGTCAGTTTGAAAAAGGTATTTCACATGGATTAGCCCAATTTTAACATGAAGAAAATTTATATATCGTTCCTGCTTGTCTGTAATCTGTTGGCCTCTGGCCGAAGTATTGCACAAGATCTATGGCCAGCAATTACCAAAGAAATGAAGCCGTGGACACGTTGGTGGTGGCTTGGTTCAGCTGTAGACCGACCTAATGTCGAACGTGAATTGACCCTCTTTGAAAAAAGTGGATTTGGTGGTGTTGAGATAACACCGATTTATGGCGCTAAGGGATTTGAATCCAACTACCTGAGCTTTCTTTCACCACAATGGATGAATATGTTAGCTGTAACTACGGATAAAGCCGGTACGCTGGGAATGGGAGTGGACATTAATTTGGGGACGGGGTGGCCCTTTGGGGGACCTCAAATCAAAGAAAAGGATGCCGCTACCAAATTAATCCTAGATGAATTTGAATTAAAAAAAGGTGAAAAAATTACCTTTCCCCTAAAACCTAAGGATCCTAAACAGCATTATTTCTTTTTGCAGGCTTTACGGGCGTTTAGATCCGACAATAGTGAGATTAATCTGGATGAGTATATTTCAAAGACCACTGGAACCTGGGAAGCACCTACCGATATTCGTTTATCGGCTGTATTTTCGGGAAGGACAGGCCAAAAAGTTAAACGTGCAGCACCAGGGGGCGAGGGGTATACACTGGATCATCTTGGAAAGCAATCCGTCGGATCCTATTTTAATAGATTTGCTGAAGCTTTTAAGGGCAAACCATTGCATGTACATGCTTTTTTTAACGACAGCTACGAAGTATATGGGGCAAATTGGACGGATGATTTTTTGCAGTCATTCGAACGGATAAAAGGATACAAACTACAAGATAACCTGCTAGATTTTGCAGGCAGGGGCAAGGATGAAGCTAAAACAGCAGGCCTTAAATCGGATTATCGTGAAGTCGTGAATGCGCTGCTTACCCAGAATTTTTTGAATCCATTTACGGATTTTGCCCATCGCTATAAAGCTATTTCGAAAAATCAAGCGCATGGGTCTCCAGGAAATCTGATCGATTTATATGCAGATACCGATATTGCGGAGTGTGAAACCTTTGGATCCAGCAGTTTTGATATTCCCGGTTTAAGACGCGATACCGCGGATATCCGTAATGTGGATCCAGATCCTATGATGGCCAAATTTGCGACATCGGCAACAAATGTATACGGTAAAAAATATACTTCTTCGGAGACTTTCACTTGGCTTACGGAACATTTTAAAACCTCCTTGTCGCAAACGAAACCTGAAGTCGAACAACTATTCCTCGCCGGAGTGAACCATGTGTTCTACCACGGCACAACATATTCACCAAAAAATGTACCCTTTCCGGGATGGTTATTTTATGCTTCCGTTAATTTTGTCCCGCAAAATTCTTTTTGGGATCATCTCACAGGTTTGAATCAATATATTACCCGTGTTCAGTCCATCTTACAGTCCAGTCGTGCCGATAATGAACTGCTCGTATATTGGCCCATTTATGATATTTGGAACAATGCAAAAGGGATGGATAAGGCTTTAAAAGTGCATGATGTTGACGATTGGTTACATCCGACAGAATTTTATAAACAGAGTGTACAGCTACAGAAAAGAGGATATAGTTTTGATTTCGCGACAGATAAAATTCTGGCCGGAACTACAGTAAACGATGGGGAGTTACATACTTCGAAGGATGCGATCCCGTATCGTGCAATTTATATTCCTGCCTGTCATTATTTTTCGGAAGTGACACTACAGAAAATCCTGGAAATGGCCAATCAAGGAGCAACTGTCATCTTCCAGCAATTACCGCGAGAGGTTCCTGGATATAACCAATTAGAGAAACGGCGTACACTGTTCAATAAATTAATTGCATCGCTAGGTTTCGAAAAAGATAAAGCGAACCAGTATACAGCTTTTGGAAAGGGAAAAATCTATCTGACGACGGATGTCAACTCAGCACTTGAGACGGAACAAATCGCACCTGAACGAATTAACCAAACAGGGTTGAAATTTTCGAGACGCATAGCAGGTAATGATACATACTATTATCTTGTTAATCATAGCAAACAGATGGTGGATCGAAACATTACACTAAATGCGAAAGCCGCGTATTATTCGTTGCTGGATCCCCAAACCGGGCGGACATATCAATTGCCATCGATTGATGGCAAAATAAGAGTGCAGATTCCATCGGGTTATTCCTGGATAGTCTTGGTCTCGGAGCAACAAGCCAAAGAACCTTTCCGTTATCAGGACGAATCCATCCAAGTGGCTCAATTGGACCGTGATTGGAAAGTACGTTTTGTCGCTGGAGGCCCGGTGTTACCAAAGCCCCAAAAGCTAGATCGACTTTCTTCCTGGACCGAATGGGGCGATAAAGATGCCATCAATTTTTCAGGTACAGCGGCCTTTGAGAAAACATTTTCTATCCATAAGGATCAATCAAAATCCTATCTTCTGAAACTTGGGCGTGTTGCGGAAAGCGCCAGGGTGTATATTAACGGAAAGGATGCGGGTGTCTTATGGTCAATTCCGTTTCAACAGGATATTACCACATTATTGGTTGATGGCGAAAACAAGATTCGTATTGAGGTCGCCAACTTAATGGCAAACCGTATTCGTCATTTGGATCAGCAGAAAGTTCAGTGGCGTAATTATCATGAAATAAACTTTGTAAATATCAACTATAAAAACTTTGATGCCAGCGATTGGAAACCCATGGAAAGTGGTTTGATCGGCCCCGTGACTTTGTGGAGTTATTAAGTGAAAACGATTGGATGTGTCCGCCGGCGCTCCTATTTGGCTGGTCAATTTTTCACCACGGCAAGAAGTTGATTTTGACGTTTAACAGGATTCAAAAGAGAATAATCTTGTTACATTAATAAACATATATACCAATAAAAAGCCCCATTTAAGGGGCTTTTTGCTTTCTGTAACAGACTAGATACATGCGGGCCTGTAAGTTCAGGATAGTTAGTTTCAAGGGATACTATAACTTCCAGTTACCAATATAAATCACAAATAACAATTTAAACTTCAACCCATGAAAAATATCTTACGATATGGTACCGTAGTAATGACCCAGTTGGCTTTGACTCAGGTATTATATGCTCAAGAACTGCTGAAAGGAAAAGTTGTTGACGATAAAAGTCAACCTATCAGTGGAGTAACTATTCATGTCAACGGCAAAAGTAATGGAACAACGAATCAACATGGTGAATTTGGTGTCGTTGCCAAGCCAGGGGATAAAATTACCTTCACTTCGATAGAATACCTCACTAAAACCCTCAATGTCGTTAACCTCTCGTTTTTACAAGTGAACTTGACCTCTAAACAAGAATCGCTTGATGAGGTAGTTGTCATTGGTTATGGATCCCAAAAACGGACTAATCTTATTGCTCCAGTTTCAAAATTCAATGCCGAAAATCTCGATGAGCGTCCTATTGCGCGTGTTGATCAAGCCCTGATCGGACAGATGTCTGGAGTAAGGGTCAAGCAATCTACAGGAGTTCCCGGAAAAGGGTTAAGTGTTCAGGTCAGGGGATCGGGTTCTATTACTGCCGGTAGTGAACCCTTGTACGTTATTGATGGTTTTCCCTTATCAACGGCTGCACAGAATGGTTCCGGAAACTATGCCTCAGGAAATCCTTTGGATAATATGAATCCCAACGATATTGAATCTGTCGAGGTCTTAAAAGATGCATCTGCAGCTGCAATTTATGGATCCCGGGCGGCAAATGGTGTTGTTCTGATCACCACAAAACGTGGAAAGAGCGGTCAGGCCAAAGTGAGTCTCAATTCATACGTAGGCATTTCCGAGGCTTATAAGAAATTGGATATGTTGAATGGTGAAGAATGGATAGATAGAGCGGTGGAGATGATCAATGCGCAATGGGAAGCCTCGGGTACAGGAAGGTCGGCAAGCCAAAGCAATGCCGAACGACGGAAAATATTGGGGCTCGCCGATGGGACATATAATACATCATATATGTATGATGACCGTTGGCTGGAACCTGGACATCCCGGGCTTTACTTCATTAATTGGCAAGACGAAGCGTATCGAAAAGGCGTGATCCAAAACTACCAGGTTGCTGCCTCGGGAGCGACAGAATTTGTCAATTATTATGTGTCGGGAAACTATCTCAATCAGCAAGGTATTGTTAAAGGATTAGACTATAAAAACTATACTGCGCGAGCTAACGTCGAAGTGAAACCGAATAAGAAATTCGCATTTGGTTTAAACCTGGCACCGACCTATTCAATAGGAAATGACCCCGGGGTGGAAGGAAAGGACAATATTATGCATCAAATTTACTCGATGTCGCCGGTTCAGGATCATCCGGCAGGAACGGTGAACGTTTTTGACAACGAAAAATACCCTTGGAGCACATCAACAAATGATCCGATTGCAAAATTGAACTATTATATGGGGGAAAACAAAATTTCACGTTTATTGGGGACGGTTTACGGACAGTACAATATCCTGGAGAACTTAAATTTTAAGACCACGGTCAATCTGGATCAAACCGATAGTCGAAGCAATAGATTTCAGCCCTATACCGTAGGCGGAACTTTGGCCAATCGCACCAACAACCCGAATCAAGCGACCTATGGATCCAATAGCGTATATCGAAAGCAAACTTTCGTCAATGAAAACACCCTAAACTATCATCTCAATATCGACAAACATGATATTACGGCTTTGTTGGGGCAGGCCTATAATTTTGATAAACTTGAAACTTCTTCCATCACCTCACAGGGAGGTTATACCAATAGTTCCATCACAACGTTGAATGGTGCAGTCGCTACGGTGGCTTCAACCGGCGCAACACAAAGCGTCTTGCTGTCTTATTTTGGACGGGTTCAATATGCCTATGACGGAAAATACCTTCTTTCGGGAAGTATTCGACGTGACGGCTCGTCCCGTTTTGGGTCCAATACAAAATGGGGCTGGTTTCCGTCGCTGTCCATGGGTTGGCGTTTGTCGCAAGAGAATTTTATGAAACCCATCACCTTTATCAATGAGCTGAAGCTGCGCGGAAGTTATGGTGAATCTGGAAATAATAATATCGGAGATTACAGCAGCATTGCTTTATTGGGCTTTTATAATTATTCGTCAAATGGTCTTTCGTCATCCGGGCAAGCGCCAAGCAATATCATTAATCCGGACTTAAAATGGGAAAAATCCCGAACTTATGATGTTGGATTGGATTTTGGCCTATGGGGCTCCCGCGTCACGGGATCGTTTGACTGGTATACGCGTAAGAGCAGTGATCTATTGTTGAACGTGCCTTCTATGCTAGCGACAGGTTTTTCTTCCTATTTGGATAATGCCGGTGAAGTAAAAAGTAAAGGTTGGGATTTCGAGATCACTTCCCATCAGATCAGAAAGTCGGATTTTTCGTGGTCTACCTCTTTTAACATCAGTCATAATTCCAATAAGGTAACAAAACTTGATGGGGAGCAGAAAGAAATCTTAATTCCGTCTTCGTTCGATATCCAACATAGCCTTTTGCGGGTTGGTGAACCGATGTATAGTATTTATGTTGTTAAACAAGATGGTATATTGAGTCAGGCGGACATTGATGCCGGGACCGCATTGTATGGTAGCCAAAAGGCAGGCGACCCAAGGTATGTGGATGCCAATGGTGATGGCGTGATCGACGCGAATGACCGCGTAATTGTGGGACACCCAAACCCGAGCTATGTATGGGGAATCACCAATAACTTTAAATATAAAAATTTTGATTTGAGTTTCATGTTTCAAGGCCAAAATGGAGGCCATATCTATTCCCTTTTAGGAAGGGCATTGGGGCGTACCGGTCAAGGATCATCGGACAATGCACTTGGATTTTATCGGGATAGATGGCGTTCAGAAGAGGATCCCGGGGAAGGTCGCGTGGGAAAAGCGTATTCAACATTCGGACGGATCAAAAATACAGATTGGTTGTATTCTTCGGATTATTGGCGCCTACGAAACGTTACACTTGGTTATAATATAAAAGACCTAAAATTGGGGAGTCAGTCCAAACTTAGTTTAGTCCGTTTATTTGTGACATTGGAAAATTTCTGGGGAAAGGACAAATATGACGGCGGTGTAAATCCAGAATCTTCCAATACAAACCTAAGCGGAAGCGTTGATTATCCCGAAGCGGGTGATTATGGAGGCTTGGCAATTCCAAAAACAGTAACATTTGGTTTAAACGTAAATTTTTAAAATGATGAAAAAGTTGAGTATATTTTTGTTGATGGCAGGTCTATTGGGATCTTGCAAAATGGATCTGGACCAGCAGCCAATTTCGAGTGCAACATCTGACACGTACTTTAAGACTACGAATGATTTTGTTCAAGGATTGAACGCCATCTATAACAGTACACGAGGATATCCGGACCGCTTGATGAGTCTTTCGGAAACACGATCTGACAATTTGTACGCCGTGTCGGATGGAGGGGTACGAGACTGGGAAGGAATCAATAGTTTTCATAAAACGATTGCCAGTAATCCCTATGTAATAGAAGCTTGGCAAACAAATTACAACGGTATTTTTCGGGTAAACAATTATTTGGAACAACTTACGGCAAATGGTTCTACGGCTATCGCGGATGCGAATATTCGTAATAGAATGGAAGGTGAAGCTCGATTTTTGCGTGCATTTTTTTATTTTGATTTGATCCGATACTTCGGAAAAGTGCCACTGATCGACAAGGTTGTGTCTGCCAGTCAAGCCAAAAATATTGGACGGAGCAACGTGGAGGAGCTGTATAGCTTGATTATTGAAGATCTGAACAAGGCTATTAATGCCCTTCCAGCCCCCAGTGCCTATGCGGCGGTAGATAAAGGTCGTGTCAATAAATACGCTGCAAAAATGTTGCTGGGATTGGTTTATATGACGCGGTCAGGACCCACTTTAGGTGTTAAAGGAGCGGGCTTGAACAGCAATGAATGGGCGAAAGCTGTGGAGCAATTTAACGATGTGATCAATAGCAATGAATTTAGTTTGTTGACAAGTTATAATAGCGTTTTTGATTATGGTAATGAGCGCAACAAGGAAGTGATCTTCAATATAGAATATTCAAGTGGGGCGACCCCTGTCGTAGGGGCTACTTTTCCTTGGGTACTCGTACCTGACAACTGGTTCAATTCACTCGGGCTAGCCACACAAGGAGGCCTTACGATTAGACCTGTATCTGAAGACTTGCTAAAATTGTATGATGCAAGTGATCGTAGGAAAACATTCAGTATTCAGCAAGGGTATACCTATGGCAATGTTGTTGAAACTAGATCTTTTGTCAAAAAATTCGTTGATGTGACGAAAGTGCCTGCGAGCCGCATGGATTGGCCGATCAATTATATTGTGTTTCGTTATAGTGATTTGCTGTTGTTAAAGGCAGAATGCATCTTGAATGGCGCTCCCGGTAACAGTTCGACTGATGTGGATGCGGTTGTTAACCAAATCCGAAAACGTGCTGGATTGACTACAGAGCTGGCCAATATAACTAATTCTCAGTTGATGGACGAACGGAGACGTGAGTTTATTGGTGAGGGATTGCGTTGGTTTGACCTTATCCGCAGTGGTGCCGTAGAACCGGTCATGAAGGCGTGGATTGCGAAAGAAGATCAGGCAAAACAGATGTCAGATTTTCAATTGAATTATGTATTATACCCAGTCCCACAATCTGAACTCGACAATAGTCCCGGATTATATACACAGAATCCCGGATATTAATATTTTGATTAATTTAACCGCCCTTAGTATTTAAGGGCGTTTTTTTTATTTTTGACGCTAACTCATCACAGGATTGAACAGGATGGTTATTACAGATCATCCTGTTATTTTTAGCCAACATTATAAGCCTGAGAGGAATCCTGATAATCTTTTAAGTTTGCCTGCCTATTAAGCGATAAGTAAAGATCATACAGCTTTTTTATTATCTCGTTATAATGAAAATAGATTTTCACTACGGAAGATCAACAAGGGGAAAAATAAAATAATACCTAAATAATACTTTAATGATAAACTATTTAACAATTAGGTTTGATCATCATGTAAAGAAGTACGCTTTTTTGCTGTTTATGGCGATGCTGTGTACCTTCAACTTGTTTGCTCAAACTACGAGGACTGGAAAGGTAAATGATGAAAAAGGTTCACCTATCCAAGGCGTGACGGTACAGGTAAAAGGCAGAGCGATGACGGCAAAGACCAATGCCGATGGTTCATTTACCATAAATGCGCTGCCATCTGATGTATTAACCTTCAGAAGTCTTGGTTTTGAATCTCAAGAAATTTCTGTGGGTAGTCAAAATAGCTTCCATGTAGTTCTAACACAAAAGGTCGATGTGATGGATGAAGTCGTGGTGGTTGGTTACGGCACGATGAAAAAGAAAGATGTGACGGGTTCGATAGCGAGTGTGGGCGAAAAAGAACTGAAGGCAATGCCCGTAAAAGATGCGTTGCAGGCCATGCAAGGTAAGGTTGCGGGAGTGGATATTACATCGAATCAACGACCGGGAACCACTGGTAGTATAAAAATCAGGGGAGTACGATCTATCAATGCAGATCAAAATCCGCTGTATGTAGTCGATGGAATGGTATTGCAGGCCGGTGGCATTGACAATATCAATCCGAGTGACATCGAAACTATTGATATTCTAAAAGATGCGTCTGCAACAGCTGTATATGGCTCGCGTGGTGCTAATGGTGTAGTTTTAGTGACGACGAAGCAGGGTAAAAAAGGTCGGTTAATGTTAAACTATGCAGGTACAGCAACATTTGAAAAGATGTACGATGTAACGGAGTATATGGATGCTGCCGAATGGTTAGATTATGCACGTTTGGCAAATTTCGGTACGATGACACCTAACTATGAAGCAGATTATAAGAAATGGTCTAAAGTGCCGGCTTCTTGGGCAAATATTGCCAAAGGATGGACCAATAATAATACCATATGGGATCCAAGCTTAGTCGGTAGCTACGATTGGGCTGCTGCAGGACGTAAAAACGCTTTATCGACAGAGCACACCTTAAGCATCTCAGGTGGAGGAGAGAATTCAAAAGGTTATGGTTCATTTGGCTATTTAAAACAAGATGCCACACAACCAGGCCAAAAATTTGATCGCTATACCTCAAAAGTAAGTTTTGAAGCGACTCCGACGAAATGGTTTACCATGGGAGCTTCTCTAAATACCTTTTTCTCCGATCAAGACTATGGTTATAACTTCTCCAAATCGGTCACGGGGGCGGGCGATTATTACTCAGCTTTGCGGAGTATGTTGCCATGGTCAGTACCTTTCGATGAAAACGGGAACTACCTTCGTAATCCCGCGGCAGGAGAAGTAAATATTATCAATCCAATAAACGAGTTGACAAATAATACTAATCAACGTCAGACTTTCGGTGCTAATGGTAGTTTCTTTAGTCAATTGGATTTTGGACAGATTTATGCGCCATTGAAAGGGTTGAGATATCGGATACAATTTGGTCCTGAGTTTAGATATTACCGTTTGGGTTTGGCGAATGCGGCCGCAGGAGTTAATGGTGATGGTAATAATGCTGTGACTTACTCGACTAATAGGAATCTTGCTTGGACCTTGGACAATTTAATTTACTACGATCGGGACTTTGGAACAGATCATCATTTGGGCATTACATTATTGCAAAGTTCGTCGAAAAAGAATCTTGAAATTAGTGAAATGAAAGCAACTAATGTCTATAGTGCAAGAGAATTATGGTATAATATCAATTCTGGTGGTCTCGCTGGCAATTGGAAAACAGGGCTAGAAGAAGTTCAGATGGAATCTTATATGGCCCGTGCTAATTATAGCTATAAAGACCGTTATATGTTAACAGCCTTTGTGCGTTGGGATGGATCTTCGGTATTGGCGCCTGGTCACCAATGGAGCTCATTTCCATCTGTTGCTGCATCATGGCGCATTGACCAAGAAGATTTTATGCAAGATGCGCGATTTATTAATGCATTAAAATTACGGGTAGGCGCGGGGGTTGTTGGCAACGCTGCAATTGGCGCCTATGGCACAAAAGGAGGATTGACGCAAAATTTTTACAATTGGAATGCTAACAATTCGAGCCCGGGTTATGTGGCATCAGATCCTTCTGCAGCGAACCCGCAGAAAATGGCCAATCCGGAATTGGGCTGGGAACGCACCACCCAATATAATCTTGGTGTCGATTATGGATTTTTTAATAATCGTATCAATGGTGCTGTGGATTTCTTTAAAACAAAAACGAACGACTTATTATTCGCAATGAGTTTAAACCCTGTTACCGGATTTCCGAGTACTTGGGCCAATGTGGGGAAAACATCGGGTTGGGGGATTGATTTTCAGCTGAATACAGTCAATGTGAAAAATGATAATTTTCAGTGGAATACAACCCTAACTTGGTCAATGGATAGAAATAAGATTTTGCAATTGAACAATGGGCGAACAGAAGATGTCGATAATAAGTTGTTTGTTGGTCAGCAAATTTCTGTACCCTACGATTATGTTTACGATGGTATTTGGAAAACCTCGGAACTGGATGAAGCTAAAAAATATGGCGCTAATCCCGGACAGATTCGTGTAAAGGATATCAGTGGTCCGGAAGGTGTACCTGACGGAAAAATAGACCCAACCTATGATCGGCAGATTTTGGGATCTTATCGCCCGAAATGGTCCGGTGGTATTATGAACACTTTTACCTATAAGAATTTTGATTTATCGTTCTTTATTTTCTCCCGTTGGGGGCAAATGATCAATGCTGGGGCAGAAAATCTAGGTGGACGTTTTATGATGCGTAAATTGGATTATTTTATCCCTGGCGTGAATGAAAACGCGGAGTATTATCAACCGGGATTGAATGGTATCGATGTTGCGGACCCGAAGAACTCTTCCATGAATTACCGTGATGGATCATTTATTAAGTTGCGGAATGTGAGTTTGGGTTATAATTTTCCAAGGGCAAAATTGGAAAAACTAGGTATCAGTAATTTTAAAGTCTATGCACAGATCATGAATCCCGCAATGTTGTATTCAAAAGTAGATTTTTTGGATCCGGATTTGTCAAGTTATAATAATAATACAACGCAATCAGGGTCTGCAATAACAACTCGGGGTGCAGTAATTGGTGTAAACATTGGGTTTTAGACCTTAAAAAGATTAAAAAAGATATTCATGAAAAATTATAAAATATTAATTGCTTCCATCTTTGGTGCTGCTGGATTGCTGGTATTGAATGGATGTAGCAAAGACTTTTTAAAAGAGGACCAGATTACTATCCCAGATACGGAATATTTTAAAACGCAGGCAGGGTTGGATGATCTGGCTACAGGAGTTTACTCGAAGCTGAAGTTTAAATACAACTATACCTGGGGTATGGCCTTGTTCAATTTGGGTGCAGACGAATTTACAGATGCAAATAATCCTTCCCCAAGTTTCAACAGCTATAGTGCGGATCTAAATTCTATGGAATCAACCTATGGTGGCGGAAATATTAAGCCAGTATTTGACAATATGTATAGCGGTATCGAATCGGCCAATACGCTGATTCAGAATGTACCGTTGTATTATGATAAATCCAACGCCAACTACAATACACGTCTAGGCGAAGGATACTTTATGCGAGGCTATTTCTATCTGCAACTAATTGTACAGTTTGGTGGAGTTCCACTCAAATTGACACCAACTACAAAAGTAGAATCCTATTTCACGCGGGCTTCGGAGGATGCTTGTTTTGCCCAAGCTATAGCAGATCTTGAACAAGCTTATACATTGTTGCCTGCTTCGGCGACACAATTTGGGCGGGTCACCAAATCTGCTGCGGCGCATTACATTGCCAAAGCAAGATTAACCCGTGCGAGTGAGTTATATGCTTCCTGGAATTCCAAATATACCGCAGAAGATTTGGATGCTGTCATTAAATACGGATCGGAAGTTGTTGCAGCGCACCCTTTGGTTGATGATTATGTCAAATTATGGGATTATCAAAAAGCCAATAGCGCCAACGAAAAAGTATCTGAGGTTGTTCTTTCGGCACAGTTCTCGGACGATCAGGCGACATGGGGACGTTATGGAAATCAAATCCATCTCTATTACCCAGCCGTATACCAAGATTTAGGTGGAACAAGCCGAGATATATCGGGTGATCGTGAATTCTCCTATGCACGTACCACAAATTATACATTGGATGTCTTTGATCGTGTGAATGACTCCCGTTTTTGGAAATCTTTTATTACGATGTACGGTGCCAATAATACCGCTAATGCACCAGAATGGACTGCCGCGAATATCGCTTATGCACCTGCCGGAACCGCGGTAAAAGATAAACGTTTTAAAGGTGGTGAGTTGGGTATCAAGTATATCGTGAACAATGCCGGCGATACGCGTTATAAGGCGATAGCGAGTGATCCAACAGGAGTTCTTAAAAATGGCGTGATGCAAAATCCGCATACGTTTGTGCGTTATTTCCAAGGTGAACCACAGGCTTGGGTAGGTCAGCATGGTAACAATGGTTACTATGGTGTACAATCACGTTATGTGGCACTTTCGAAATTTAGAGATGGTTACCGAGTAAGTATCGCATCTGCCAATGGTACCCGTGATGTGATTATGGCCCGTTCGGCAGAAGATGTATTGATGGTGGCCGAAGCATATATCCGTAAAGGCGAAGGTCAGTATGCTAATGCCATACAATGGATCAATAAATTACGGAATCGTGCCGGATATAAAAATGGTGAAGACCGGGCCAAGCATGTCGACGGTGGACAAGCTTACAAGAATAATTCGTATGCTGTCGGTAAAGGTGGCGGTTTTTCAGCCGAGGGCGCAATTTATTGGGAAGGAAACTCCTACTATGAATCCAATAATGATATGCCCAAGACAACAGCATCATCCGAATCGCAGATGCTGATTAATTCGGTCGCCGATATTTATAACTCGAAAGTCGATGCTCCGATCTATGAGAAATTGGGCGCAGCAAGCAATGCGCAGAAAATGATGGCTTTCCTATTGAATGAACGCACACGCGAATTGTGCGGTGAACTCTATCGCTGGGAAGACCTAGCTCGTACCAAAACCTTAGAAGCAAGATGGAAAGCCTTCAATGATGGTTATGTTCGTACGGGAGCAGCTTTTAGTCCAAATACACACTATTACCGACCGATTCCGCAATCTTTCTTGGATGCAACGACCAATGAAAGTGGTGCCGCATTGACACCGGCAGAAAAACAAGCAATGCAAAATCCAGGCTATTAATTTAGTGAATATAATAAACGTGAATCTACCTGTTCTGTACTAGAATGGGTAGTTTTTTTTGAGGAATCCTTTAGAAGATTTGTAAATATTGGTTTGCAATCGGTTGCAGGATAGGGCAGGATAGGTGCTTTAGCTAGTTTTGGTATCTTACGGCTTGATTCGTATAACATTGCGGATCTGGATAAACCAAATTGTAAATCAACGGAAGGGAAATGTTCACATGGATAGAAGAGTCTTCTTAAAGTCAAATGCATTTTTATGGATGACAGCGGTATTACCTTTAGGTACATCGGCCAAAAAAAGCTGGATAGAGTCGCCCTATTTTAAATTGAAACCGATCGGTCGTTCATTGCAATTACAAAATTATTTTATTTGGTGTTCATCACCGATTTGGGGCGAGGATGGGAAAGTGCATCTTTTTTATTCACGTTGGCGAAAGGAGAAAGGAATGGGGGGCTGGATCAAAGGTTCTGAAATAGCCCATGCGATCGCCGATTCGCCCTACGAAGCATTCAAACATAAAGATATTGTTCTACAACCTCGAGAAGGTTTTTGGGACAGTACCACTTGCCATAATCCCTTGATAAAAAAAATAGATGATACCTATTATTTATTTTATATGGGAAATTCCAATGGCAAGACAGATACGAAGCGAATTGGGGTGGCAACGTCGAAAAACCTGGATGGACCATGGAAACGCAGTGATCGTCCCATTTTGATGCCCGGTGCCGAAGGTACATGGGATGATCATTGCACCACAAATCCAGCATTCTTAAAAGGCGATGACGGTAAATTTTGGCTTTACTACAAATCTTGGAATACAGCCGAATACCTCCGTGATAAAGGTTCTGTCCGGGGGAATCGGAAATATGGGTTGGCCAAAGCAGATCATCCCTTGGGGCCATACATTAAAATAGCTGATCATCCAGTGATTGATTTTTCGAACCGGCCCAATAATGCCCAGCTTGAAGACGCTTTCCTTTGGAAGCAGGATGGGCAGTATTGTTTGATCGCAAGGGATATGGGGTTCTATAATCATGAATATGGCCTAATCTTAGCATCATCAGATGGATTGCAATGGTCCGAACCGAAAGTAGCGTATTTGAATTTAACTAAATATGTCCAGGAACCGCTACCACCGGCAAATTTGAAACGGTTTGGTCGGCTTGAACGGCCCATGATTTTAATGGATAAAATTACAGATAAACCTCGTTTCCTATTTGGAGCTACCCAAGGTGGTGTAGCTGGTACCTCGACAACTTTTGTTTTTGAGATCGTGTGAGGAATTTGCCATAGTCATGTTCAGTTTGAGAAAGTAGTTGCAAAGTTGTGCCTTTGTATGCTGAAGACCGATGCAAGTGCACTAAACCTGAAAGCTGTTACAACAATGATAACCAGAAACAATTATATACCCATGAAAAAAATTTTTAGTATGCTGCTCACACTTTTTGTATGTGTAGCAAGTCAAGCACAACAGACAACGTGGACGAGTGCCCAGCAACCTTTAAATGAAATTGAAGAGCTCAAAAAGATTATTGTGGCTCCTACATTCAAAAATAAGGATTATTCCATCGCTGAATTCGGAGCTATTGGGGATGGCAAAACAAAAAATACAGCAGCCTTTAAAAAAGCGATTGAAGCTTGCAATAAACAGGGCGGAGGACGGGTGGTTGTTCCCAAAGGAATCTACTTGACTGGTGCTATTTATTTGAAAAGTAATGTCAACCTTCATATCAGCGCGGGTGCAACAGTGCTCTTTAGTAGAGATAGTGCAGATTATCCGATGGTCTTCACACGTTGGGAAGGAATGGAGTGTATCAATTTTTCTCCCTTTATCTATGCGTATAAAGAAGAAAATATTGCGATTACAGGAAATGGATTATTGGACGGAAATGCGAATAATGACCATTGGTGGTATTGGTGTGGTGCGCGCAAATATGGATGGCATGAAGGTCGCCCGGGTGAACAAAAACCTGCTCGCGCAATTCTACATCAACAGATGGCCGAAGAAATGGATGCGCGTAAAAGGGTATTCGGGGACGGACATTTCCTTCGGCCAAATTTTGTTCAACCTTATCTATGCAAAAATGTTTGGATTGCTGAGGTCAAGCTGATTAATTCCCCTATGTGGAATCTGAATCCTGTCTTATGCGAGAATGTATTGATCGAAGGCGTAAAAGTGGTTAGCCATGGACCAAATAACGATGGTTGTGATCCCGAAGCAAGCAAAAATGTATGGATCAGAAATTGTTATTTTGATACCGGCGATGATTGTATCGCTATAAAATCCGGGCGGGATGAAGATGGCCGCAATATTGGTCGGCCCGCTGAAAATCATATCATCGAAAATTGCGAGATGAGAGATGGTCATGGCGGCGTGGTCATCGGTAGCGAAATTGCAGGCGGAGCCAGAAATATCTACGCACTTAACAATGTGATGGATAGTCCCAATCTGGATCGTGCCTTGAGGATAAAAACCAGTTCCAGTAGAGGTGGTATCATCGAAAACATATTCTTTTATAACACGCAGGTGGGACAGTATAAGGAAGCGGCGGTACGTTTCAATATGTTTTATGAAAAACCTGGGAAACATATTCCGACAATCCGTAACATCTGGGTCGAAAATCTTCAGGTCAACGGTGGCGGGAAATACGCTGTGTTATCAACCGCATATGAGACCTCGCCTGTGACAGATTTTACAATGGTCAATTGTAAAATTAACGGTGTAAAAGAAGCATTCAAAGTGGATTACCTAAAGAATGTTTCATTAAAGAATGTTATTGTCAACGGAAAAGAGCTAAAGTCTTTTGATTAACATGAAATAGCTATCTATGGAAAGCACTAGCGCCAGTGACTACGAAGCAGCAAGAAGTTACATCAAAAAAACAAAGCTGTTATAGTCAGCACATGAAATAAAGATTGATATGATACGAAAGCATTTGATTGTTTGCGGTTTGTTAGTGGGAGCTGCCTTGCAGTTCGCTGTTGCCCAATCCAAACATTGGCAACATAATGATCGTGTATTGCATTATACCGAAGATCAAGGTGACTTTTTGCTGGTGAATGGACGATATCGATTCAATCGGGCACTTTATGGCAATAATTTGGCATCACGGGTCGAAGCGGGAGATTTACCGGAATTTGCATTATATATGCCCGGAATGGGGGGAAATCTACAATTTGTCCTAGGCAATAAACAGGCGCGTAAGAAAATGATAGATGCCGACCATATCGAGACAAGATATCGACCTGGAGCTATGCATTATCGTATCAAAGATGCTTTATTGGGCAACGGTTATATCGATATCGTTGTGATGGCGCAGGCCGAGGCAGAAGGGATGATTGTAAAACTAGAGGGAACAGCTATTAAACCAGAAGTACAACTGTATGTTGTGTATGGGGGTGCCAGCGGAAAAACATTCAGTAGAAATGGCGACATAGGTGCAGATCCGGAATCGGGGTTTTATCTTCTGCCCGCATATTGTAAACATAATCAATATACACTAAAAGAAAATAGTTTCGGACTAAAGTATCAAAATAAGAAAAATGAACTGCAGTTTATTCAGGGTAATTTTTCTGGGCTTTCAACCCTTCGTGTTTCAGATGCTACGGTTTTGGACGATCTATCGAATTTGACCAAGTCTGAGAACAAGGGCAGCCCTATCCTTGTTGGGGAACTTAATTTAGCTAAAAAAATATGTTATATTCAAATCTCAAAGGGTAGGCTTTCTGCTGAGAAATTTTCTGAAAGTTCATTGGTAAAGGCCTACGAAGAAGCAGAGCAAAAAAGGGTTTCTTTGGCTAGCCGTGTTAAAATAAATACCCCGGATCGATATATCAATAATTTAGGGGCGGCGCTCGCGGTAGCTGCCGACGGTATTTGGGAATCGCCCACTTTTTTGCATGGTGCTGTAGCATGGCGCATGCGTTTGAATGCATGGCGAGGAGCTTATACCGCAGATGCATTGGGATGGCATGCCAGAGCGAAAGAGCACTTTTCGAGTTATGCCAATTCGCAGGTGGTTGAACCAAGTTCTGGCCCGGTTGTGATGGATACCGCACTGCACCTCGCAAGACATCTGGAGAAAATGGGGACTTCCATGTTTTCCAAGGGCTATATTTCCCGCAATCCCAATAACAACAGAGTCGCCCATCACTACGATATGAACTTGGTCTTTATTGATCAACTGTTGTCGCATTTTAATTATACGAGGGATGTTGCTTACATCAAACAGATGTGGCCCACCCTGACTCGGCATCTCCATTGGGAAAAGCGAAATTTTGACCGGGACAATGACGGCTTATATGATGCTTATTGTGCCATTTGGGCCAGTGACGGACTACAATATTCTGGCGGTGCCGTCACGCACACGAGCGCTTATATGTACCGTGCCAATTACATGATGGCCAAACTCGCAAAGGTCATAGGAGAGGACCCGACTCCCTATCAACAAGAAGCCAATAAGATTCGAAAAGCGCTAAAAGACCGACTTTGGCTGAAAGAAAAAGGACATTTTGCGGAGTTTCAGGATGCGCTTGGCAACCAGCTTGTACACGAAAATCCGGGCCTATGGACGATTTATCATGCTGCGGACGCTGCTATGCTGGATGATTTTGAAAGTTACCAAAACCTGCAATATGTAACTAATTATTTGCCGCGGATTCCTATTCGCTTCAAAGGACAGGAACAGCATGACCTGTATACATTGCCTACGACGAGATGGCAACCTTATACTTGGTCAACCAATAATGTAGCTTTGGCCGAGAATCTGCAAACGGCACTTGCGTACTGGCAATCCGGTCGGGCAGATGATGCCTATCAGCTCTGGAAAAGTAATCTCATGGAGAGCATGTATTACGGAATCAGCCCTGGTAACTTTCAGCAACTCTCCCATTATGATGCATTTCGTGGCGAATTATACCGCGATTTTGCCGATCCCATAGGTGTTGCATCACGAACTTTGGTTGAAGGGTTATTTGGTGTACATCCACGACTATTGGATAATCAATTGTTTATTAAGCCGGGCTTTCCATTGGCATGGAATTTTGCGCAAATTGAAATGCCGGAATGGAGTTATGCGTATAAAAAAGATAATACCGCTATCACATTGCAGATGAAGACCCATTATGCGATGCCCGTAAAACTTGTTTTGGAGGTTCCCGTAGATTTTACCCAGGTGAAGGCTGTTAAAGTCAATGGAAAGGAAGTAAAGTGGTCGCTAAAACCTTCCGCTATCAATAGACCATGTATTGTTATTGAATCTGAAGCTGAGTGGAATTTCGACGTCACAATAATCGGCGAAGGTAAGCTCGAAAAGCAGGATACCCAACATGTGGAGCAAGCATTCACCGATCAATGGTCATTTCCTTTAGCTGCCAATACCCAATTGTTGGAATGCTACGATCCACAAAGAATTATCCAAAATCGCGTAGATCACAAATTTTCTTTTGTCCAGCAAGACCGCGTTGGAACCTTTTTTGTAAAGCTTCAGCAGGGAGCTATGGTTTGGTGGCAAGCGGTTGATATGCGGTTACTGCCGCCGATAAAATCAACCATCGTTCGTAGAGAACCAAACTATTACCTGACGCTAGAAAACCGTTCAGATCAGTTGCAAAACCTGAAGATTGAGCATAACGATTTTCAGACTAGCTTAAACTTAAAATCTAATGAGAAAAAAGAACTTGCGCTTCCTGCCCATATCTTTTCAAAAGGAACAAACAGTTTTTATGTGATTACAGGAGCTTATCGTCAAAAAGTAGATTATATTGATTGGAATATCAACGATAAACCAAGTTTTCTGGAAGAAAATTTATCAAGCTATTACAATGCTCGTTTGACGGATATTTTTCAACAAAAATATCTTTCGCCAAGGCCAGAAGGACCTACCTTGCAGCTCCCCTGGCAGGGTATAGGCAATTGGTGTTATCCCTTGACCACGGCAAATATTGATGACAGTGGAATCATGAAAAAAGGCAATCAGGGGAATTTAACATACCTTGGGATTCCGTTTCAGCTAAAAAATGATTCCAAAAATGTGGTCTTTGTCAGCCAGTGGGATAACTATCCGGAAAGCGTTAAGATACCTTTAGCAGGTCAGGCCAGCAAAATGTATTTGCTGGTCTCCGGTTCTACAAATCCGATGCAATCTCAATTTGTAAACGCAAAGATTAAGATCAATTATAGGGATGGAACCGCTGATACCCTCGATCTGATCAACCCCATAAACTGGTGGCCGATCGAACAAGATTATCTGGATGACAACCATGCGTTTGAACTGCCCGATGAAAGAATTCCGTATCGAATCAGTTTAAAATCGGGAGAGCTTTACAAAGGGGGGACCTGGAAACGTTATACGGAAATCAAGGGGTATAGTAATCGTGCAATTGATGGGGGAGCTGCGACCATATTGGATCTACCATTGAATAGGAAAAAGACGTTGCAATCTTTGGAGCTCATGGCTGTGGCAAACGATGCGGTCATCGGTTTGATAAGTTTTACTTTAATGCGATAGATAAAATAAGGAAGTTCAGAAATGTAATCCATCGCTTTGGACTAACATCTTGGATACGGATAAAGTTTGTATAAAACCAACTATAAATGAAAAAGAAATATAACATTATTTTCATTGCCCTTGCGAGCATAATATACCCTATGTTGAGCAAGGCACAACAGGAAACAAAAATTAATCGGGAGAGCGTTGTCAGAAGACATAATGTCTCCAATCAAGCAATGGATACCCTGGCCTCACTTACCGTAGGTAACGGTGCCTTTGCCTATACTGTTGATGCTACTGGGATGCAATCGTTTCCTATATATTATAAAAATGGTGTTTCTTTGGGGACACAGTCCGAGTGGGGATGGGATGCCTTTCCTAATACAAAGAGCTATAAATTTGAGGAAACATTAAAATCCTACGACTTTAACAACGAAGGGCGGGATGCAAAATATAGTATCCAACTGAAAGAGCCAGCGCGTAATGTGGAGGCTGTAAACTACTTTAGAGAAAACAAACATCGTTTACAATTGGGGAACGTTGGCCTGGAGCTTTATCTGAAAAATGGCCAACGGGCAGCCGTTCAGGATATACAGCATATTCGACAGCAGCTGGATCTTTGGACCGGTATTGTCACAAGTGAATTTCGAATTGAAGGAGAAGCGGTTTCTGTAAAAACCGCATCGTATCAAGGTAATGACCGTATCGCTGTCCATGTCGCTTCGCCATTGATAGCACAAAAAAGGCTTAAAATATTTATACACTATCCTTACCCAAGTGGGAAATTTTTGGATGAAGGGACTAATTATGATCAGGCGGATAATCATAAAACTACGATCGTAACGCAATCGGCAAATGTTACATTGATAAATCATCAGTTGCAGGGAACAGACTATTTTACGAAACTCGATTATTCCCAAGGAACGATAAAAAATACAGATCCACACTATTTCGTGTACCAACCAGCAGCGGGACTAAAGGAATTTGATTTTTCTTTTGCATTTGCACCGAAAAATAAATTCGATAATGAAGCCCACAATTATCTTGATGCGGCTGGCGAAAGTACAGCATTCTGGAAGCATTTTTGGGAAAGCGGTGCTGCCGTTGACTTTGCAGGAAGTACAGACCCCAGGGCCAATGAATTGGAAAGGAGAGTGGTGCTATCTCAATATTTGACAAAAGTCCAATGCGGGGGAAGCAATCCGCCACAAGAGACAGGACTTACCTTTAATAGTTGGTATGGGAAGCCGCATACAGAAATGCATTGGTGGCACGCCGTACATTTTGCATTGTGGGGACGAGCCGACATCATGGAAAAAACATTGGACTATTACTTTCGGACTTTTGAAAAAGCGAGGGAGCTTGCAAAGCGGCAAGGTTATCAAGGCGTCCGATGGGTCAAAATGTCTGATAATGAAGGTAATGAAAGTCCTTCGTCGGTAGCAGCATTTCTAGTTTGGCAGCAGCCGCATATTATCTATATGACGGAATTGGCATACAGGGATAAAAAGGGCTTGGCTGTTTTAGAAAAATACAAGGATTTGGTGTTTGCAACGGCTGATTTTATGGCTGACTTTGCACATTATGATCAGGCCACAGGTCGATATAATGTAGGAAAAGGAGTTATTCCCGCGCAAGAAGTTTTTAAGGCTTCGGAGACGATGAATCCGACTTATGAGGTTGCTTATTGGGATTGGGCACTTCGTATAGCCCAACAATGGAAAGAAAGATTAGGTGAGCCCAGGGTTAAGAAATGGGATGAAGTGATTGAAAAATTGGCCCCCTTACCAAGTAAAGACAAGGTCTACTTGGCCACTGAAACTGCTCCCGATTCTTATACTTACGATCGTTGGATGACAGACCATCCTGCGGTACTCGGTGCATTGGGGATGGTTCCTGAATCTCCGAAGCTGAATAAAGATATAATGAAAAATACGCTGGATGTCGTTTTAAAGAAATGGCATTGGGAAAAAACCTGGGGTTGGGATTTCCCGATGACGGCCATGAATGCTGCCCGTCTGAATCTTCCCAATAAAGCGCTGGATGCATTATTTATGAATATCCAAACCAATACTTATCTCAAAAATGGTCACAATTATCAAGATGGACGCCTGCGAATCTATTTGCCAGGCAATGGTGGGGTGCTGACGGCCGTAGCGATGATGCTTGAAGGTTGGGACGCTTCCAACAGTGATTTACCCGGGTTTCCAAAAGACGGTTCATGGGTTATAAAAAAAGAAGGATTTAAAAAAATGCCTTAATAGATGAAGAAAATAATATTACTATTGCTTTTGGGGTGTGGAACGGTAGCAACAATTGCTCAGGAATTGCCCGCTAAGTCAACGATTGTGCGTGAGTTGCGTTCTGCGAATGATTATTTTATGCGTAAATGGCCAGACCCTGTTAAAACCATCATTACAAATAAAGAAAGGCCGGCCAATATTTGGACCCGTGGTGTGTACTATGAGGGACTGATGGCCTTCTACAAGATCGATAAACAGAAACGATATTATGATTATGCAGTAGAGTGGGGTGAAAAACATCATTGGAAACCTGTTCGTGGTGAAGTTTATACACGACATGCCGATAATCAAAATTGTGGGATGACTTATATTGATCTATATCGCATTGATCCGAAACCTGAACGTCTGGCAGCGATCAAAGCAAATATAGACTCTGTCATCAATAGTGGCCGATATGATGACTGGACTTGGATCGATGCGATCCAAATGGCGATGCCGATCTTTGTCAAACTGGGCGTAACGTTAAACGATACTAAATATTTTGACTGTATGTATAAGATGTATAGTCATATTAAATATCAGGAAGGAGGGCATGGTCTCTTTAATCCGAAAGACAACCTGTGGTGGCGCGATAAGGATTTTATACCACCCTATGCCGAACCTAATGGTGAAGACTGTTACTGGGCACGCGGAAATGGCTGGGTGCTCGCAGCACTGGCCCTGGTGCTTCAGGAACTACCTAAGACAGATGCACATTATATGGAGTATCTGGATGATTTCCAAAAGTTAGCGGAAGCATTGCGTCCATTACAAAGAACAGATGGTTTCTGGAATGTGAGCTTGCACGACCCGAATCATTTTGGCGGAAAAGAAGCTTCGGGTACTGCATTGTTTGTTTATGGAATGGCTTGGGGAATAAATACAGGGCATTTGGCGAAAAAAGATTTTTTACCAGCAGTGGAAAGGGGATGGAATGCAATTTCGAAGGAGTCACTGCAACCAAATGGCTTTTTAGGATACATACAATCGACAGGGAAAGAACCTAAAGATGGACAGCCTGTTACTGTCGATAAAGTTCCGGATTTTGAAGATTATGGGCTAGGTTGTTTCCTGTTGGCAGGAACTGAAATTTATAAACTTGCAAAAAAATAGAGTGATACTCCAAGTTGATATTCTAAACTTTTATTGACAGGACTATTTCACAAAAAGGCGCAATCAAATCTGATTACGCCTTTTTTATTCAGAAGAATATTTCCTAGATCCATTCTGGATTTTTTAACGCAGATGCATCTTTAATCTTTGGTGAAATATCCGACGATACATGGTGGTGATTCATCTTGTCTTAACTTTGATATGTTTTTAAATCTAACGTGCAACCGGTTGTTACCATCGACTGTCCTGAACTGTCCTGCAAACGTTGCCGGTATCGTTTGCGTAATTTTAATCGCACCATTCTATGGTATCAAGCCTGTTTTCAGTTAATATTGTTTATACGAATTGCAAGAATAACCAATTGAAATTTGCTGTAAATTTTATTAGAAGAATTACGAATCGATATTAAAAAGCAACGATAACAGCTAACACTGCTGTGAAGTAATTCACGAATAAAATAATAACCAATTTAATATAGTAACTTAATTATGAGAAAAATCAAAACCTTGTTGTTTCTGATTTCTGTGGCACAAGTCGCCTTGGCGCAGGAAAAGAAAATTGTGGGGACAGTCTATGGTCCTGATGCAAGACCGATGTCGGGGGTAACGGTCAGCATAAAAGGAAAAAGCAAGCAGGCAAGTACCAATAAAGATGGACAATACACTATTGCCGTTGGCTCTCTCCAGGATACCCTAGTTTTTTCTTCTGTAGGATTTATTCGAGCTGAAAAGCCCGCTGCAATCGGCAATAATATTGTTGTGACCCTACAGGAAGATGCCCGTGGACTTGATGAGGTTGTTGTCATTGGCTATGGTACTGTTTCACGTAAGGATCTTGCCGGTGCAGTGAGTTCGATCAAAGGAAAGGAATTGGAGAAAGCGCCTGTGGTCAATGTTGCCGAAGCATTAACTGGCCGGCTGCCGGGAGTACAGGTCACCACAGTGGATGGTGCTCCGGGGGCAGAGATCGTTATTCGAGTACGCGGAGGTGGCTCAATTACGCAAGATAATGCCCCCCTTTACATTGTCGATGGTTTTATTGTTAATAACCTCAACGATATCTCTGCTTCGGATATCGAATCCATTGATGTACTAAAAGATGCCTCATCAACAGCAATTTATGGTTCCAAAGGAGCAAATGGTGTCGTTATTGTCACCACCAAGACACCAAAGGCTGGCAAGACCAGCATCAATTATAATAACTTTTTTCAAAGTAAGTATATGCCCAAGGAATTGGGGGTACTTTCACCCTATGAATTTGCCCTCCTGCATTATGAATATGGAATGATTCGCGGAACAACGTCGAGCGAGTATACCAATTTTAAAAAATTCTTTGGCGAATATGATGACCTGGAACTCTACAAATATCAAGCGGGTACCAATTGGCAAAACGAACTTTTCGGTGGTGCTGTGCGTTCCAGCCAGCATAACCTTTCCATCTCCGGGGGGACAGAGAAAACCAAATGGGGCTTTAACAATACCTATAACAAGGACGAAGGGCTAATGCTCAATTCTGGACAAAAACGATACTACTTTAATTTCAAATTGAACCATGAATTGTACAAAAATCTCAAATTGGATCTTTCCGCCCGGTATACCAATAATGTGATCGATGGCGCCGGAACATCGGGAACTTCGAGCGTCCGTATTTCAGATGGTATCCAGACTAGGCCGATTAATGGTTTGGTGGATCATATGGTTATCGATCCTACTACAATAGTCGACGGCGAAGACGATTACGATAATTTTCTTCGTAGTCTGATCAACCCTGTTGAACTCGCCAAACAGGATTACCGGCAGCGGAAAACCCGTGACTTTAGTTTCGGGGCGGCCATTACCTATAACCCATTAAAAAATCTGAACCTTCGTTCCGAGGCTGCAATCACCCTGCGTGGAGGTGATAGCAAACGCTACTGGGGCCCGCTGACCGGAGAATCCCGGAATGTGGGTTTGAATTTGCCTTTAGGTCAAATTGATTTATCCAATGCAAGCATTTATCGTTTTGTGAATACCGCTAACTATACAGCTCTCAAGGATAAAAAACATAATTTAAATCTCTTACTGGGACATGAATTGAGTTTTACCACGGGTAATACCAGCTTGAACCGGGCCAAATATTTCAACGAAAATGTAACGCCAGAGGCTTTATTTTCGAATATGGCTTTGGGGACACCTGAACGCATGGAAACATATGAAGTCCGTGGCGAAGATTTTGTGTCCTTTTTTGGCCGTGCAAACTATTCCTATTTAGATCGTTATATTCTCTATGCAACATTACGTGCCGACGGCAGTAGCAAATTTGCACCGACCAAAAGATGGGGCTACTTCCCTTCGGCCTCTTTGGCCTGGAAGGTGAAAGAAGAAAATTTTTTGAAGGATGTGAGTTTTATCAATGACCTAAAGCTGCGTTTGAGCTACGGCCAGGCAGGAAATAACCGGATCGCCAACGATTCCTGGCGAATGTTATACGGACCTAGCCAAAATCGGCCTTATGGCGCCGGGGATATTAATCAGACGTATTACAATATCTTAAATTCTTCTTTGCCAAATCCCAATCTAAAATGGGAAACAACAGTCTCGCGTAATTTAGGCTTAGATTTCAGCCTTTTTAACAATAAGCTTTCGGCCATCATTGATATCTACAAAAACACAACAAAAGATTTAATTATCGACAATGAAATTCCACCTTATAATGGTTTTACCAAGCAATTGATCAATCTTGGAGAAACGAGCAACAAGGGTATTGAAATAGGGCTCACAGCACCACTGATCGAAAAGCAGGATTATGGATTGACGCTCTCGTTCAATATAGGTCGTAATATTCCGAAAATTGAAAAACTTGACGGCAATAATAGACGAGTTTTGCAATCCAATTGGGCGGGTACAGACCTTAAATCGCAAGATGATTACCTTTTTAATGTAGGTGAAACCATCGGGCAGATTTATGGATATGTTGCCGACGGTTTCTATACATCAAATGATTTTGAATCTTACAATGGTGGTAGTTCCTATACCCTTAAGGATGGAATCGCTTCGTCGCAGGGTATACTTGGCGGAACATTGGGCATTAGGCCAGGAACGATGAAGCTTAAAGATCTCAATGGAGATGGTCTCATAACAGCTGAAGGGGATAGGCAGGTGATTGGAAATGCTTTACCTAAACATTCCGGTGGAGTAGGATTCAACGGCCGCTATAAAAGTTTTGACTTAAGTACTTTTTTTAACTGGGTTTACGGAAATGACATCTATAATTCGGGGCGTATACAGTATAATATGCTCTATAGAACGACATTTGGTAATATTTCCGATCGGATGAATTCCCATGACCGCTTTAAGTATATCAATAATGCCGGGGAGTTGGTAACAGGCTTGGACGAACTTGCAGCACTGAATAAAGATGCCAAAGTATGGTCGCCATTTTCGATGGGCACAGCATCTCCTGTATTAACTTCCGATGCCATTGAGGATGGCTCATTCCTGCGGCTTTCCTATGTAACTTTAGGCTATACCTTGCCCAAGCAACTGACCTCACGCGTTGGAATAGCCTCTTTGCGTCTCTTTGCTACTGTTTACAATGCTTTTGTATGGACCAAGTATTCCGGATATGATCCTGAAGTCTCAACTACCCGAAGCAGCGCATATGCTGCGTTAACACCGGGTGTGGATTATTCTGCCTATCCAAAAAGTAGAACCTTTACGTTCGGTTTGAATGTCAATTTTAAATAAGAACACCATGAGAAAATATTTTAAAAAATCAAGATATATAGCTTTAATTATTTCACTGGGACTGATCTCCTGTGAGAAGTTTCTAGATACGGATTCGCCATCAAATTTTACACAAGAGACGATCTATGCCAATGTGAGCGATGCAACCAAAGGAGTGAGTAGCATCTACGCTTTATTTAATCAAGATGCTTTTACCTCCCGGCTTTCCAATGCGTTTATTCCCAATACGGACATTGAAGTTGGCGGAGTGGGAGCTGCACCGGAAAACTCGAGAAGGGATATCTGGTCCATGGAAGCTACGGATGGTAACGGCGATATCCGGACGGTTTGGAACAACGCCTATAATGCGATTAACCGTGCAAATTTGGCTATCGAAGGAATTGAACAGTCTCCTATTGCCAATCATGCCGACATGAAGCAGCTGCTAGGTGAAGCTAAAGCGCTCCGCGCGCTATGGTACTATTGGTTGGTCAATTACTGGGGGGATGTCCCGTTCAAATTAAAACCTACGCAAGGGGGAGATAATTTATACCTGTCGCGAACTGGACGGGATACAATTTTAAGTACCTTGATTCAAGACCTTATCGGTATTGAGTCGAGTATGAAACCAGCTTCGCAGCTGAGCTATGGTGTCGAATCTGTAAATCGAGAATTTACGCAAGGCTTAATTGCCCGATTAGCTTTATGTAGAGGAGGTTATTGGCTATATCCTGATATGACTATGAAGCGTAAAGACGATTATCTGACCTATTATCAAATTGCAAAAGAGTATAGTAAAAAAGTGATGGATGAGTCAGGACATTCGTTAAATCCAAAATTCGCAGATATTTTCGATAATCAAAGCAAATGGATTGTTGACAGTAAAACTGACGTGCTTTTTGAAGTCGCTTTTGCTCCGGGCTTTGGCGATGTGGGGTGGAATATTGGCGTTGCGGTTGATGCTGGAGAGCATCCTTATGGATCTGGGTCGAGTTATATGCCCTATAATCCGGCATATGTATATAGTTTTGACACCCTGGATACCAGATTATCCAAAACAGCAGCGTTCGTCAAATATAATTCTAAGCTGGAGCAAGCGACGATCAGTGCGACGGGAATAGGTATAGGCAAATGGAATAGAATGCTTATGCCGACACCATCGGGTTCAAATTCTGCTAAAGGAACCGGGATAAATTGGCCTATTATGCGTTTATCGGATGTTATATTGATGTATGCCGAAAGTGAGAATGAACTGAATGGTCCGACGCTCGAGGCCCAAGAGGCATTGAAAAAAGTACGGCAACGTGCCTTTTCAGCAGCAACATGGACGAATAAGGTCGATCAATATGTGACTCAGGTTTCGGGAAGTAAAGGCACCTTTTTCAATGCGATAGTTGATGAACGCGCTTGGGAGCTGGGCGGTGAATGCATTCGTCATTATGATTTAATCCGATGGAATCTATTTGGTAAAAAAATTGCCGAAAATCGTAAAAAACTGATGGAGATAGGCGAAAACACCTTTAATGGAGCAGGCCCATATGCAAGTTTACCGGGGAATCTTTACTATCGTTTGAAAGCAGACAAAACAATCGAATGGTATGGTGGATTGTTTAAACAGGTCGTTGTGCCACCTAAGTTAAAAGACAGTCCTTCAAAGGGGGATAACCCGGATGGATATACTAATCTGACTTGGCTTAAAGCGCTATACAACGATAAAGAAAAGCGTGCCGCGGATTACATCTTGCGCTCATGGCGGGGATATAAAGACGATACAGGAATGGCCCCGGCGCCCTATATATTGCCCCTGCATAGTTCTACTGTGACCAGCAGTTTGGGGACATTAAAAAATGAAGGCTATAATTTTTAATCAGGTTATTTTCCATCGGATTGATGGAAAACAAAAACGTATTTAAGATGAAACGTATATCATATTTAATCCACTCGATTATGCTTTTGGGCACAGTGATACTACTCCTGTCGGGCTGTAAAAAAGAATGGACCGCGGAGCTGGACGGTGATGCTCCGCGATTGTTTAGACCCTCTATGAAGGGAGCACTCGTAGCCACCGGTAATTATATTGATGTTGCCTGGCAGGAGAGTGAGGGAGCTGGCGGTTATAAAGTTGAGGTCAGTATAGATACTTTTAAAACTATTACAAAATCAATTGATGTCGTGGACACGACTGCTGGAACGGTAGATGACTTGCTTTGGGAGCAACTTTATCAAGTCCGTGTAACAACGCTTCACCCCACGGATGCTGCTAAAAATTCGAGACCTGCGGATTTTGGTGAAATAAAGACTCCGCGGTTTCCTACGATCGTCCTTAATCCGGTTTCATCGGACATTGGAGTGAATCGTATTCTGTTTAAATGGAATAATGAAGGTGACGCCGTGACAACGGTCAAGGTTTTTCAGGGAGCTACCGAATCCACTCCCGAAACACTCGTCCAGACAATAGTGTTAACACCGCAAAATATCTCCGATACCTGGGTGTTGATCGAAAATCTAAAAGCAGCAACGGCCTATCGCGTGGCGCTTTATAGCGGTGAGAAATTTAGGGGTGAAAATAATTACACGACAAAAGATCCTTTGAGCGGTGAAATCATCGATTTGAGCAAGGAAAACCCCGCAGGTGTTAATTTGGGGGATGTCATCTCAAAAGCCAATGCAGGGGTGACCATCTTATTGAAAAAGGGAGCCACATACGAAATATCGACCGGTGTTAATTTCAGTAAATCAGTGACAGTAATGTCCGAAGATAATCCATTGATCAAGATCAAAGCACAATTGTCCATCAGTGGAGTATCTAATTTTGGTATTACAGCCAATAGCACGATAGCTAAGCTTTCCTTTGTTGACCTCGAAATATTTAGTAATGATGCAGCTGGTAAATATATTTTCAATCCAAATACAATGGCAACTATCAATCTATTTTCTTTTGAAAACTGTATCATACACGATGTGCGCGGGGTAACTAGGTACAGAGGGGGGATCACTGTTGGGCAGCAGACTTTTTCCAATTGTATCTTGTTTAACATAGGTGGATATGGAGTGCTGACAGTCGATGATAACAAGTCTGCAGTCAATAATTTCACATTCGAAAATTCAACTGTTTATAATACAGAGCTATTTCTAGCCAGTAAAAATAACGCCAGCGGCGTTTACAGAGTTTTGAACAGCACATTTTATCGTGTCCCGCTTGCCGGGAAGAACGTTGTCGATTTTGGCGGTACCACAAATACCATTACCGGCGGGCTTGAGATCAAGGGTGTGATATTCGGTGATCCGAAGACCACAGAACCAAATGCGACAAACAAAACATTAGGCAGCATAAGAATCAATCCAAGTACACAGATTACTGCCGGCGGAAATTACCGTACGGCCGATTTTACCTGGAAGGAGGCGTCTGATTTAATTCCGCTGTCCACACTTGATTATTCCAAGAAAAGTACGGATTTATTTACAGATCCAGAAGCGGGCAACTTCAAGATTAAAGATAACGGCTTTGCCGGAAAAGACAATGCCGGAGATCCACGTTGGAGACCATGAGAATAACCGAATCCTATATAGCTATACCCCATTTAAACCTTACTTAACATGATGAAATTATCAACAGTACTACTGTTAACTACGGTTAGCATGTATGCCGCATGCTCAAAATCCATTGTACAGCAGCCCGATAACGGGGGAGTTTTGGCGGATCCTTCGAATCTAAATGTGCAGGTCGAAGGAACAAAGGCAAATTTTAGCTGGACGAAGGATCCGATGGCAGATGGCTATTTCCTACAATTGGCGGAAGGAACCTCCTTCGGTAAGGCAGCTTACTCCAGCGATACTATTCAAAATGAGCAATATGCTTTTGCTGATTTAAAACCCAAGACAGATTATACCTTACGGATTAGGGCGATAGATCAGGATAATCCAGCATTTACATCGCGGAGCATATACAAATCCTTTCAGACAGAAGCTGTTGCTGTGGAGCCGATATATGCTTTCCCCGGGGCCGAAGGCTTTGCACGCCAGGTTACAGGTGGCCGGGGTGGTCGGGTCATCAAAGTGACCAACCTGAATGACGCGGGGCCGGGGAGCCTGCGCGAAGCCTTAGATCAGACCGGGGCACGTATTATCGTCTTTGAAGTGTCCGGCAATATCGTGCTGAAGAGTAATCTGGATATCAAGAATGGTGATGTGACTATCGCCGGGCAGTCCGCTCCTGGAGATGGAATTTGCCTGCAGGATTATCCGGTTAGCATAAAAGCCGATAACATTGTCGTCCGATTTTTGCGTTTCCGGATGGGGGACCGACAACAGGTTGAGGGGGATGCGATAGGTGGTTTTGAACGCAAAAATATACTGGTTGACCATTGTTCGATGAGTTGGTCTACAGATGAATGTGCATCATTTTATAATAACGACAGCTTCACCATGCAATGGTGTATTATCGCCGAAAGTTTGCGCTTATCGGCACATGCCAAAGGAGCACATGGTTATGGTGCCATTTGGGGTGGAAAGAAAGCGACATTTCATCACAATCTGGTAGCGCATCATGACAGCCGGAATCCACGCTTAGGAGAGCGGGAAGGATCAGCGTATGCATTGACGGATCTCGTTGATATTAGAAATAATGTTTTCTACAATTGGGCAAGCAATAGCGGTTATGGTGGTGAAGCGATGCATGTCAATATCGTTAATAATTATTATAAACCCGGTCCTGCTACGCGGTCTGGTGTTCGTGGCAGAATAGTATCCATCGATAAATATCTAAAAAATGAGGCTTCGCCCATTTACAACAAATGGGGAGAATTTTATGTTCAGGGAAACTTCATTGAAGGGAATGTTCTGGCTAATTCCGATAACTGGACAAATGCCGTAGCGAATCAATTCAATGCAAAATATGGCATATTGGACGCAGCTACGCTAAGTGCCATCCAGTTGACAGCAGCTTTGCCGATTGAAGATAATGTGAAAACCGAATCAGCTGAACAAGCTTATCATACCGTTCTGGAGAAAGTAGGCGCCTCACTCGTACGGGATGATGCTGACATCCAGATTATAAATACAGTTAAGAATGGGAATTTTACGGCGAATGGATCTAGTGGCGATGAGCGGAGCCGAAATGGCATTATTGACTCACAAGACGATGTTGGTGGATGGCCTCAACTCAAACAAGGAACAGTTCTAAAAGACAGCGATGGGGACGGCATGCCAGATGCTTGGGAGACCGCCAACAAGTTGGATCCGAACAAACCAAATGCAAATGATAGGGATTTGAGCCCGGGCTATGATAACGTAGAGGTATATCTAAATAGTTTGGTAAAACATTTATATTAAATTTTAGTTCGATGAAAAATCAAATCTTACATTGGATCAATAGTGCGGTCTATTTCAATTGTATCCTATTCCTTCCTTCCTGCAAAAATGAAATGCTGTATAATCAACAAATGCTTTCTGAGTTAGAAGGCCCCCAGGAGATACATATTGAAAGCCAGCATAATCAAGCAGCCGTCAGCTGGAATCCCATTACTGGTGCTGACGGATATTTTGCTGAACTTTCAATAGGACCTTCTTTTGTCTCAACTTTGAGGCAGTCCGATACGATAAAGAACACCAAATATACTTTTGAGGACTTGGAAGCAAATACAGCTTATACAGTCAGACTGCGGAGCATAAACCTTACATCGCCATCGCTAACCTCCAAAAAGCAGGTAAAGACATTCACTACTGCAGCGATGCCCAAAGAAGATTTCGTACCGGATATTGTTGTAGCAAAAGATGGTACCGGAGATTATCTTTCTGTACAGGAAGCCATTCATGCAGCTCCAGTCAATGGAGCACAACCCTTTTATATCTATATCAAATCCGGTACCTATAAAGAAATCATTGAAATACCACAAAATAAACCCCTTATTCACCTGATAGGTGAAGATAAAGAAACGACTATCTTGACATTTGACAATTACAGTGGTAAAACTAAACCTGATGGTGGTACATATGGAACAGCAGATTCCCGCTCCGTATATATAAAAGGAGATCAGTTTGTTGGTGAAAGGCTTACTTTTGCCAATTCTGCGGGTATGGATGCCGGACAAGCGGTCGCTTTATATATCGACGCACCTAGGTCCGCCTTCAATGATTGTAAAATGTTGGGCTATCAGGATACCTGGTACGGACACAATGGAACAAAGTCCCTGTTGGAAAATTGCTATATAGAAGGCTCTGTGGATTTTATGTTTGGAGGATCTACGACCGTGTTTTCCAAATGCCAGGTTCATAGCAACCGTACCGCAGGCTATATTACTGCTGCTTCTACTCCGGATGAGCAGCACTATGGTTATGTCTTTGTCGACTGTAAATTAACCGCTGCAAACAATGTCTCAGAGGTATGGTTGGGTCGACCTTGGCGTCCTTACGCAAAAGTCGTCTTTATGAATACTGAAATGGGAAAACATATTCGGCCGCAGGGTTGGCATAATTGGGGAAATCCTGAGAATGAAAAGACGGCTTATTATGCTGAATATAAAAGTCGTGGTGAAGGAGCTCATATAAACAGCCGAGTTAGCTGGTCACATCAGCTGACCGATGCCGAAGCAGAGCAATATACAAAAGAGAAGGTGTTGGATGGCTGGGAACCGACCTTCTTACCGGAAAACGCACGGATAGTAACAAAGCACAAAAAATAGGAGAAAACAAGATACAATGCCTGGTGTCCTTTTGACATACAACAGTACAGTACAGGATGATGAAACCGGTTGCATTGTGTAATATTGTGTAAACCAATATATAACAATTATAAACCCAAAGCCAGCACTGGCTGGCTTGAAAATCTCATCATTATGAAAAGACAGTGTCTATTTTCTTTTGGCGCTTTGGCTATGATTCTTCTTTCTTGTACCAAAGATACACTTGTTTCCAGATTGGAATGGATTGAATGGGCTGAAAGTAATGCTACAACTGAGGACGGAAGGCTACTTGCTTTTCCTGGGGCAGAAGGTTTTGGCCGTTTTGCTACCGGGGCCAGAGGGACAGCAACACCAAGCGTTTATTTTGTAACAAATCTGGATGACAGCGGTGCAGGCTCGTTTCGTGACGCAGTGAGCAAGCCTGGACGTTTTGTGTTGTTTAACGTATCCGGAATCATTAAATTAAAATCTAATCTAGCTGTTGCTGCAAACACCACCATTGCCGGGCATACGGCGCCAGGCGATGGTGTGGTTCTATATGGAAGGAAAGTTTCTTTTTCTGGCTCAAATGGGACGATTGCGCGCTTCGTGAGGATCAGGCTCGGCGCCAATGCGGGTGCCGGGAAAAGTGACGATGCATCCGGTATTGCCAACGGAAAAAATATCATGCTCGATCATATGTCTTTCACTTGGGGCTTGGATGAGGTATTTTCCATTAACTGGGATAATAAAGGGAATGAGCCTGATAGTATTACCATTCAAAATTCGATTATTGGTCAAGGTTTACAGCGTCACAATCACTCTGCTGGCGGCTTGATACAGACAGGAGGAAAAATATCGATTATCAAATCATTATATCATAGCAACAAGACCAGAAATCCGAAAGTGAAAGGCATTAACGAATTTGTCAATAATGTTGTTTATAACTTTGGAAACGCTAATACAACCTATCCTAATCATAGCGTATCTGCTGATGCTTACATTCTTGGTGGTGAATCCTCCGGAGAGTCTAACGTGACCATATTAAATAATTATTTTGTGGGAGGGCCGTCAACCCCAAAGACGAAAGGAACTCCATTTTCTAGAGGAAACGGCAACTTTAATCTCTATCAGTCGGGTAATTATTTTGACAATAATCAGAATGGTAAGCTAGACGGGGAATTAATTGAGGCTACAGAAGCTTGGTACCCGGGGCTAGCTGCAGATAATTTTAAAACAGCCGGCTTCTACGAGACCTACCCTACCTTGAGACCCAAAATGAGCGCTAAAAAAGCGTATTCCTATTTGATTGATCATGTCGGTGCCACCTTGCCCCAAAGAGATCAGGTTGATGCTTTTTTAATTCATGAATTACAGAGCAAAGGCACACTCGGATTTTATACCTATCGCGAATCGGATCTTCCTTTGGAAAATGACGGGTTGGGCAGATTTGAATCTGCCGATCTACCGATGGATTCGGATGGAGATGGAATACCTGATGAATGGGAAGTAAAGTTAAAGCTTGACAAAAATAATAATGCTGATGCCTTGCAATCAAGTAAACATCCATTGTTCAAGGGCTATTTAAATATGGAGGCCTATTTGATCTTGTTAGCCCAAAAATAAGATAGTTTATCCAGCTATAATCAAATCTCAATTATAAACCAATGCCAGTATAACAAATTGGCGTATTTAAATTTTTTATGAAAAGACTATTCATCTATGTTATTAGTGTCTTTTTAGCCGGTATGTATTCCTGTTCTAAGAAGGAACTTGTATCGCATTATGAGAGACCAGATTGGCTGAAGGGCAATGTGTGGGAGGTTTTGGATAATCGGAAAGAATTTTCCATTTTCTTAAATGGAGTCGAGCGTGCCGGTTTTAAAGAAATATTGAATGGTAAGACGATCGTATCGGTTTTTGCTCCCAAGGACCAAGTGTTTTTAAACTATTTGAGAAATAGAAACCTGACCTCCATAGAGCAGATCCCTGTCAATGAGCTAAAAAAGATTATGGGTTACCACCTTATCTATTATTCCTATGATAAGAGTCGGCTGATGAATTATCAACCGCAAGGGAGTCAAAATGTGCAACCTGCCTTTGCTGGTTTGTATTATAAGCATCGCACCAGAAGTCAGGACTCTATTACTGAAGAAATTGATGTAACAGATGGAAAGTTGAAAAAAGTATATCACAAGGACAGGTTTGTACCAATTCTTTCTACAACACATTTTCAAACGAAAGGAATTGATGCGAAACAGAATTATGAATACTTTTTTGGACCAGGTAGCTGGGCTGGAGAAAATGGTTTTGCTGTCTCTAATGCAGGAATTACAGAATATGATATTCCTGCAGATAACGGCTATGTTTATGTGGTCGATCAGGTAATCGCGCCATTGCCAACAGTTTATGAGCGTTTGGCGCATAGTACAAGCTATAAAGATTTTTTGTCTGTTTATGACCGTTTTCGAAATTTTACTTATGATGAACAAGCTAGTTTAAATTATGCTGCGCCAGGCGACTCCTTATATTTAGTCAACCATGGAACCCTACCCGCAATAGCGTCAGAATGGTCTTACAACGGTGAAGCTGGTATCCCTGACTATGCCGATCTTGGGAATCTCTCTTATAAAGCTTTTAATGTATTTGCGCCCAATAATCAGGCATTGTCGACTTTTTTTAATCAGTATTTTAAATCATACTACCCTTCGATGAAAGATGTAGACATGTTGCCTTTGACAATGATGCTACGAAACCATGTATACGCAGGAAATATTGTTTTTCCTGCTGAGATCGGTAAGAATTCCGATATCAAAACAGTCGATGGAATTCCTATTGTTTTCAATACGCAGTCGGATGTTGGAGATAAAGCGATAGCTTCAAATGGGGTATTCTATGGCTTAAATAAAGTATTAATTCCCGAAGCTTTTAATAGCGTGGCCGGCCCTGTATTGGTCAATCCAAAATACAAAATTTTTATGTACATGCTTTATAACTCAGGTATGTACAAAACGTTAGCGAGTAGAGATATACGGTACACACTTTTGATTCCGTCTGATGAAGAAATTCTCAATACGCTTTATGGTGATAGTTATATCTTTTGGAATGAAGGTAGTCCTTTGGTATTTGGAGATGAAGAGGTTCAGATTCAAAATAATGATGGTGTTAAAGTGGCCATGTCTCAACGTCAACAGGAGCTTTTTGTTTCCGATCACATTGTGTATGATGATATAAGTAGTCTGGCTGGCACCAAGGTATACCGAACTAGAAACCCATATAACTATATATATACAAAAAATGGAAACCTGTATTCGACAGCTACCTATAATAGTAATGAGTCTGTACCAGTGACGCCTCTTGGGGGAAATTGGTACAATGGAAAGAGTTATGAAGCAGCTCAAACGTTGTTGGGCGAAACGCGGACGATCAAGTTTACGCTGATTGGCGCTGAAACAAGTAGCAATCCCCTTAATAAATACGCGGAATTCTCCAAATTATTGGCGAAAGCAGGTATGATTGACGCAGGCAGTTCGCTCTCCTTTCTTTTTGGTAATCGTTTTATACTGTTCGCCCCAGACAATGCTACCGTTTTGTCGGGGTTAGCGGCAGGCCTTATTCCAACAGATAAGGCAGCTCTAGCGGAATATCTTAAATCCTATTTTGTTTCTATTGCTGACAATTCTATTGGCGATTATCCATTCCCCGGTTTTGGTGTCCAAGGGATCTGGAATACGACACGAAGAGTAGGTTATAACCTTTATAGGCAGCTTACCGTGGTTGATCAGGGGACAAGCTTGCGTCTGGAAGATTCGGATGGGACGAGCATTCCAATCGTAGACTATTTGCCACAAGTATTTAATGATGGCGCTGTTTATCATATTAACAAACTTTTAAAGCCATAGGCATGATTTCATTCGCATTGATTTCATTACCATAAACTAAAATTCATGAAGCTAAATATATTTTTAATGATTACCTGCATTGCTTTTGTGCTACCCGTTTTTGGGCAACGGGCAAAAGTCTTGACAGGTAGTGTTCAAAGTGGGCAAAACGCGCCTTTGGCTGGGGCTTCCGTGTATATCGAAAATAAAGATAATCGGAGTCTGATGGGCGCTTCAACGGACAATTTAGGACAATTCACCATCGCGGTTCCCTCCGGTGAAGGGCTGACTATTGTCGCTGCGTGTATCGGTTACAAAACAACAAAAATACCATTTAAGGGACAAGGCAGTGTGATGATCAAACTCGTTAAAGATGATCGCGTGATGGACGAGGTAGTAATTACCAAAGAGAAAGCCAATACTAAAAATAGTATGGGAATCAATTACCGTAACCAGGTTTCGGCAACGGAGCGTTTTGATATGAAGGAATTGGAGGCTTTACCTTTTGCTTCTATTGAAAGCGGATTGCAAGGTAGGCTGGCGAACGTCGATATCGTATCCAGTGCAGATCCGGGCGCAAGAAGTTCTATCCGGATTAGAGGAACATCATCATTGAATGGTAATTCTGAACCACTGATTGTGGTTGATGGAGTTCCTTATCCAACATCCATAGGCAGCGATTTCAACTTCTCTACTGCAAATGACGAGGATTTTGGTGGCTTAGTTAATATTTCTCCGAACGATATTGAATCAATTGAGGTATTGAAAGACGCCGCAGCGACTGCTATTTGGGGATCGAAAGGTGCAAACGGTGTTTTACTCTTTACGACTAAAAAAGGTCGGAAAGGTAAAACCCAATTTGCATTGTCCAGTAAATTGGATGTTAAGCGGGAAGCAGAAACTATCCCTATGTTAAATGGAGGGCAGTATGTTGCCATGGTGCAAGATGCTGTATGGAATTCGGTAAACGACCTAGGATACAGTGCCGCACTTCCATATCTTAATTTACTCTATAATACCAACGAAATTAAATATGATCCGTCATGGGTGTATTTTAATGAGTATAATCAAAATACCAATTGGCTTAATCAGGTAACACAAGTAGGACATTTCGAAGATAATTCTCTTTCGATTAGTGGCGGAGGAGATAAAGCCACCTACAGGCTGTCGCTAGGTTTCTTAAATGATGTGGGAACGACAAAAGGAACCAAACTGAATCGCTATAATACACTGTTGAGTCTCAATTATAAATTCTCTAATAAGTTTAATGTTAATGCCGATATGTCCTATTCCATTAGCGATCGGAAGAATTTTTGGACGGGTGGAGATATCAGTACACCAAGAGGTATGGCCATGACCAAAATGCCCAATATGAGCCCTTATGTCATTGGGGAGGATGGCCAGTATACAGATCAATATTTTACACCAAGGATTAACTTTCAGGGTTCATTTGGCGATAATCAAATGTTTAACCCTGTTGCGATGGTGAACGAGTCTATTAACAATACGATTGGCGAGCAGGCAAGGGTCGTCTTTCGAGGGATCTATAATATTATTCCAGCACTTCAATATATTGGTACAGTTGGATTTGATACAAGATCAACGAAAAATCGAAAATATCTTCCGCAGGCTGTTACAGGTGTTATTTGGACAGACCCGTTCTTTAACAGGGGATCAGATATGCTATCAGATGAATTATATCTGAACACGGAGAATAAATTTATTTTCAATAAAAAAATAAAAGACCACAACATCGTTGCTACAGGCTTATTGCAGACAAATGAAGCACGAAAGTTTAGCTATGCCAGTGAGACATCGGGAAATGCCTCATCATCATTAAGTGATCCGACTGCTGGCGGAGCCGTCGTAAATATGGGATCTGGCAATTCTAAGACACGGAATATCGGTGCGATTTCCAGTCTACATTATGCCTATAAGGATCGTTACATCGTCAGTGGTACATACCGTTGGGAGGCCAACTCCAGTCTCTCGGCACAACATCGTTGGAAAGGGTTTCCTTCTATCGGTGCTGCCTGGCATCTTGGTGACGAAGAATTTATAAAAAAGCTAGGTCTTGTCAGTACCGCGAAACTTCGCTTTAGTTGGGGGAAAAGTGGGAATGCCCCTTCGGGCGCTTTCACCTATTTAGGCACGTTTCAGCCGCTCACTCCAGGCTATATTGATATGACTGCTGTGGGACCAGTATCCATTCAATTGGATAATCTTAAATGGGAGACAATAACCCAAACTGATTTTGGTGTAGATCTCTCTTTCTTTAAAAACAGGCTGCAATTTACGGGCGAGCTATATAATCGGGTTACGACCGACCTCCTGCAAAAAGATGTGACCTTACCTTCATCCACTGGTTTTGGTAAAATGCGGTATTACAACTCCGGGAAATTAGCCAATAAAGGTTGGGAATTGATTTTCAATGCTGAGGCAATCCGTTCTAAGGATTTTGGTCTCTCTGTTAATCTGAATGTGTCACGCAATAGAAATGAAGTTATTGTTCTACCCGATAATATGCAATTTGAGAATTACAACTTCGGTAATGGTAAATACGCTCATAAGATTATTGAGGGAAATCCAGTAGGTTCATTTTATGGCTATCATTATATCGGTGTATATCAGAATGAACAAGATACTTATGCAAAAGATCTAGACGGTCAGGTGATTCATGATTTACAGGGACAGCCTGTATTTATGATGAATGGCAACAGGCGGGTATTTGCCGGCGACGCCAAATATCAGGATATCGATGGCAATGGTGTGATCAATCAATATGATATTGTTTATTTAGGGAATGCAATGCCCTTATTTACGATGGGAGGCGGGATAAATCTGCGATACAAAGCATTTGCGTTGAGTACATTTTTGCACGGTAGGTTTGGCCAGAAGGTCGTCAATCAAGTGCGGATCAATACAGAGAATATGTATGGAACAGCTAACCAAAGTACCGCGGTTCTTGGGAGATGGCGGCAAGAGGGAGATGTCACGGATATACCACGTGCGCTATATGGTGAAGGGTATAATTACCTGGGGTCTGACCGCTTTGTAGAGGATGCATCTTTTGTAAGATTGAAAATGATTTCTTTAAAATATGCGCTTCCTAAAAAATTAATCGAGCGATGGGGATTGACACGCTGTGAAATATTTACTACGGTTCAAGATGTCTTCACTTGGACGGATTATTCGGGACAAGATCCAGAAGTCTCTCTCTCAAGTAACATCTATATGTTGAGTCAGGATAATGCAAGCACGCCCCGTCCACGACGTTTTGCTTTGGGCGTAAATGTAAACTTTTAAAAAGTAAGCGGATGAAAATATGTTATAAATTAATGATGTTGTGCCTATTATTGTCGGCAACATCTTGTCAAAAATGGCTTGATCTTAAACCACAGAATGAACAGGTCAGCGATGCCTATTGGACGAATAAGGCTGAAGTTGAAGCTGTGTTAGGTGCGGCTTACGTCAAATTGCAGGGAGCTGTTAAAACAATGTTAGTATGGGGTGAAGGACGGGGAAATACATTGAGCTTAGGAGGTTATGTTGATGTCGATCTTTTACGCTTAAAAAACTTCTCTCTTTTGCCTACAAACAGTTATGCAAAATGGGGTGAATTTTATCAGATTATTAATTACGCAAATATGGTGATAAAGTATGCTCCTGCTGTCGTTGAAAAAGATCCCTCATTTAATCAGGCAACAATGTCCTCGTTTTTATCTGAGGCTTATTTCTTGCGGGCACTCAGTTATTTCTATATCGTCAGAAGCTTTGGAGAGGCACCATTGATCCTAGAACCCTATATGGATGATCAGCAGGCTTACGAGTTGCCAAAATCATCTAGACCCCAACTTTTTGAACAAATTATTCAAGATTTGACAGTTGCATCAAATAGCGGCAAGGAAATCTGGCCCACCATTTGGGAAAGCAAAGGGCGCTCAACAAAATGGGCTATACAAGCTTTGCTCGCTGATGTTTACCTCTGGTTGGGAAAATATGACGAAGCAATTATTTCATGTAATGCAATACTGCAATCTGGAAAATACGGACTCTTGCAAGGAACAGTCAATAATAAAAATAATTGGTTCAGTATTTTCAGCCCCGGTAATTCCAATGAGGGAATTTTTGAAGTACAGTTTGATTACACCAAGAACCAAACAAATAAATTGATGGAAATCTTTGGCTCAAACTATAATTGGATCATATCCAATTACTGTGTGTCATTATTTACAGAAAATGCCGAAGATATTCGTGGAGCAGGGGCATCCTACGAGACGGTTACCTATAAGCTTTGGAAATATTTAGGAGCAGAGGGAAATACAACAATTCCTAGGCCATACAGTGACCAAAACTGGATCATCTACCGGATGGCAGATATTTATCTGATGAAGGCCGAGGCATTAATCATGAAAGGGGAAGGTTATTACCCCCAGGCGATGGAATTGATCACTGCAATTCGTTCGAGGGCAGCTATTTCCCGCCCTCTAGAAGCAGGCAGTACCGAACTGGATTTATTAAAAGTATTAATGGATGAGCGTGCCCGTGAGTTTGTTGGAGAAGGGAAGCGCTGGTTTGATTTGTTACGCATAGCGCAAAGAGATCAATATAAATATAAAGAATATTTGATCGAACAGGTATTACTAGGCGTATCGGGTGCTTCAACGCCTGTCATTAGATCCTTATTGCTCAATGAAAATGCACATTATTTGCCAATCCATGCAGATGAATTGAAGTATAATAAATTGCTCGTGCAGAACCCGTATTATGAAAACCTAAATTAATGCAAAAATGAAAAAGAATCTTATTCCTCTTTCTAAAATCGTATTGCTTTTTATTGGATTTTTTTCAATAATACTTAGCTCCTGTAAGGATGATTTTGAACACAATACCTATTCAGCTTATGAAGATTTGCCAATGGCTATATACCTCAAAAACCAGCCTGAAAAATACAGTCTATGGGTTAAGGTTCTCGAAAAGGCGGACCTGTACAATACGTTAAATATTAATACCATTTATACGCTTTTTGCTCCGGTCAACGAAGGTGTCGAACGATATCTGAAAAAAATGAGTCTAACTTCGGTCGATCAAATGACAAAAGACGATGCGAATTATTTGGTACGTTATCATCTTGTTCCCAATGTTTCAATTGATCTTGGTCAGTTTCAAAGTGGTGCAATCTCGGATTTAAATGCGACTGATGACAATCTTTTTGTTGAATTTAAAGAAGGTGGCCTAGATCAAATCTATTTGAATGGACTGTCTAGATTTAATGCTTTTGATATTAAAGTGACTAACGGTATTATTCATAGCATAGACGACGTTTTGGAGCCACTTACAGCGACCGTATTGGATCGATTGAAAGATCAAAAATATAGCCTATTTTACGATTTGGCCGTTGCCACCGGATATGATGAACGACTAAATACCGTGTATACTGCAGGCACAGATCCAGATGGACATCCAATTCAACAACGATTCAGGTATACGGCATTTGCGGTAAGTGATGATGTTTATCTGAAAGAAGGTATTCATACGTTAGCAGAGCTGTTAAATAAATTGGGAGCCTCTGGTTCAGATCTAAAGTCGACAAGCAATCCTGCCAACCGTTATATGGCTTACCATTTACTTGCACAGCAACGCTCGTTTGCCGATTTAGGGAAATTTCCTGCCGGTGCAACAAAAATGAATTTGGAGACAATGGCACAATACGAGTTGATTAAAATTAGTGAAGGTGGGGACGGCTTGGTTATCAATGCGACTGGAGACGCTGGTAGTGCTATTCAGTTCAATGAAATTAATATCCCGTGTAAGAATGGGGTAATCCATGAGGTTGATAGTTGGATGCCAATCTTTGTCCCTGAGCAGGTAAAAGTGGTATGGGAGTTTACAGATTACCCGGATATCGCTGCCAATGTCATACAATATAGAAATCCAAGTCTAGGGGCTCAATATAATAAAACCTTTGTGGCGGCCGATCTAACGAGTATTGTATGGCGGGCACAGCCTGAGACAAAGTCAAATGTCCTGATTTATCGTAACAACAGGAGCGCGGATGGGATTTGGTATACCGGTCCCCTGAATTACGATCATTTACGTGTGGAGTTAGGAGAGTCGGGTTGGATTCAGATGCAAAGCCCAACTATTGTAAAGGGAAAGTATAAAGTCAAATTGACATGGCCGAGTACGAAGTATGCTTCAAATACAGGAATCTGTGCCTTTGTATTAGATAACGAAATGCTCTATCCTCGGTTGGTCATGTCCAATACCAGCTCGGACAAGATCATGTCACAAGACTTAGGGACCGTTGAATTTAATGAAACAACAAACCATACACTACGCATACTGTCCCTGGATGGTAAGCTGCTGACCTTAGATTACATCCAATTCGAACCGATTAATTGACCAAATAAATGAGATCTAATTATTTACAGATGAAAAAAATTGTAGAAGTTCTCCTGTTGATACTTGTTGTAGTAACAGGGTGTAAGAAGAATTGGAACGACCATTATGAGGAACAAGGATCCGTATCCAATTTGGATTTATTAGCTTATCTTAAAACTCAACCGCAATATAGTCTATTTGTCTCAAAGCTGGAAGAGTATGGGATTGCTGAGGAGCTGACACGCGATCAAGAATTAACAATTTGGGCAGTGCCTAATGATCAGATGGCAGCCTTGGAAGCATCTACAGAAGATAAAGCCTCGATTTTAAAGTATCATATCAATAACCTGAAATATGATAGTGGAAAACTCAAGGATGGTCTAAAACTAATTACTTTAAATGGAAAGTATCTGTTGGTTTCGCGCAAGGAGAGTCAAGCATATGTTGGTGATGCCAAGCTTATAAAAGCCAATCAATTTTGTAAAAATGGGGTGGTTCATGAAATTGACCTATTGCTAAAACCGGATGTCAGTATCTATGATTATCTCCGTGGACTTGGAAACGACTATTCTATTATTAGAGATAGTGTTCTTGCCATGAACGATACAATTTTCGATTTGTCAAATAGTGTTCCTATTGGCGTAGATCCAACTGGAAATACTTTATACGATTCCGTGTTTACCATTACGAATCCAATTTTTGATAAGGCAAACATCCGCTCTGAATTTGCAAATGTTAGCATGTTTTTGCCTACTAATACTGTCATTAAAAAATGTTTTGATGATTTACAGAGTCTCTATAATCAATTTGGAAAGAAGTTTTTGAAAGAAGATTCCTTAATAGCCTATACCTGGATCAAAGAAGCCATTTTTTATAATGAAATTATAGAAGATTATGGTACAAAGGACCTTACATCCGCTTTTAATCGACTATGGAAGCCGAATGTACAACTTGTGGATCCACAATATAAGCGCATGAGTAATGGCCGAATTTTTAATGTCACGAAATTGAAAATTCCCAATAATGTTCATATAAAAATGATAAAACAGCTGTTTCATTACTATGAATATGTGCCGGAAAATGAAAAAGCAAATCTATTTACACTAGCCAATGTGACCAATATAGAACCCAAGGACAGGGATAAGGTGAGCTTCCCTACATTGGGTATAGAGCTAACCTATAGGACTTTGCTAATACGAGGAGATATCGCAGATAACAAGCCTGCATCGATTGATTTTACACCCATTATGCTGGAGCGGAAACCTGATGGTTCAACCGGTTATAAAATTGTGGAAGTGCCCCCAGGAGAATATAATTTATATATGGGATTTTTGGCCAAGAATCATCCATTTGTGAATATTTATGTAGATGATAAACTTGTGGCAAAATCATTAAATGTCGAGCCTGCTACACCCTGGAATTACGACCGCGCAACAAATACCGTATCTGGAACGAAGTATAATGGTTGGGGAGGGCTGGTCGGACCCATCGTTATCGAAGGCGATAAAATCCGGTCCTTTAAAATAAAGGTTGAATTTGCAGGATTAGGGAAGGGGACTGTAGAAAATATCGAACCCTATCACTGGGCATTAATTCCAACAGTAAATAATTATTAACCAAATGAAATTTTACAGATCTCATGTATAAAAAAAGTAAGCATGTTTGGAAGTGGTCAATGGCTTTGTCATTCTCATTATTCTGCATGAATAGTTATGCCCAGCAAAATATTCAGGGAAAAGTGGTGAATTCGTACGATAAAACGCCAGTGGCGGGAGCTGTTGTGACTGTTTTGAACTCGAAACATACAACTAAGACAAAAGCGGATGGAACATTTCAGTTGGACAAAATAACAGATGGATCCCCTGTCATTCGTATTTGGAGTCCAGGGTTCTTTGAATCACGTATAGAAGTGCTCGGTCGCAATCAAATTGAAATAACCTTAATTTCGGAAGGACGTGAACATTATGAAAATGTAATTTCAGGATCATTTTCGTCAGCGAATTCAACGTTATTGACTGCTAATCATTACCCAAAAGGGGCTGCTACAGTTGAGCAGGTACTCACAGGGCAAATTGCTGGTTTACGCGTCACGAACAAAAGTGGGATGCCTTCCGAAGGGGGATCCTTAAATTTTAGGGGTGTTCGGTCGTTTGAAGCGAACAACAATCCGCTAATTGTGGTTGATAATGTGCCCTATTTGCCAGATATGGATAATTCTCCGATAATAGGTGGTTACTCGAGAAGTCTCTTCGCTCCATTTAATCTGCACGACATTAAGAGCGTTCGATTTTTAAAGGGAGCCGAAACGGCACGGTATGGTTCGTTAGGTTCCAATGGTGTACTGAAATTGGAAACATCTGCATCCGATGATATGGAGACAGTCATTGAGTACCGAGGTAATTTCGGTGTAGCGCATCAGTTTAAAACGTTGCCCTTACTAAATGACAGTCAATATAAGAGCTATCTTGGTGCGGTTGGTATGACTAATTATGATGATATGGGGGAGCTCTTGACACAATTTCCTTTCCTGAAAGATGACCCGAATTATTATTATAACTATTTGTACAATAATAAAACAGATTGGCAGGATCAGATTTATAGAAATGCTTTTGTAACAGATAACCATTTAAGAATCAAAGGCGGCGATGCGATCGCAAAATATGACCTCTCACTTGGTGTATTGAACCAACATGGTGTGTTGGATAATACAAATAATACAAGATATAGTACACGTTTGAATTCCAATATCGCTTTGGGACAGAAATTCGACTTGAATGCGGTTATGGCGTTAACTTATAGCACAGGAAGATTACAAGAGCAGGGAATGCTAAAAGCCACTAATCCTATGTTGGCTGCAATGTACAGAGCACCTATGCTTAGTCCTTACACCAAGGATAAAGACAATAATCTATTAACTGATCTGGATGGTGTGAGACAATTTGGAGTATCTAATCCCTTAGCGCTTTTACAAACTGGCGATTTTACTTCGGATATCTACGATGTTTTTGCGCAGGCTAACTTACGCTACCGCACGACTAAAAGTCTTCAATTTAATGCTTTGCTCGGTTACTATACAAATTATAGTAGACAGACTACCTTCGTTCCGGGGCTCTCAAGCGGTACAATTGTACCGCTTGAAAATGGGATAGCGTTAAATACTGCACGATCAGGGGCCGGAAAATCTTCCAATATCTCATGGAATTTTTACGGAATTTATGCGAAACAATTGGGCAGAGATCAACTGGACGCTGGTGCCGGTATACAAGGGCTTTTGAATAGCCAGGAGTATGATGCAGGTGCGGGCAGGAATACGAGTTCAGATTTTTACCGTACACTTAATTATGTGAGCAACGCAGGTCGTAAGTTTTGGGGGTATGACGAAGACTGGAATTGGATGAATATGTATGGCTTTGTTAATTACAACTGGCGTAGCTTATTGAAACTAGATGTCAATCTGAGTGTTGACGGTACTTCGGTTACTGGCGGAAATGCCAAAAGGTTTGGATTGTTGCCTGCAGCGGATTTGTCAATTTTGCTCTCGAATATGTCTTTTCTTAAGGAGCAGGAATCGATTAACAACCTAGTATTAAAATTTGGTTACGCGAAAACTGGTAACGGCCGTTTTTCATCAAAGATTGGGCAATCGTATTACAGCAGCCAATTATATCGACAACTTGCTGGCATTGTCGTAGGAAATATCCCTAGCAATGAAATTCGATGGGAAGATAACCAAAACCTTCAGGGGAACTTAATCTTTTCGGGACTAAATCAACGTTTTAATTTGAACTTCGGGTATTATTACAATAAAGCGAGTCATCTTTTGAATGGTTTTTCAGTGTCTCCCATAGCTGGGATCGACAAGATATTCTTAAATGGGGGACAAATCGATGATCATGGTTTGGAAGTTGATGCTAATTTCGTTTTCGTTGATAAAAAAGATTGGTCTTTCACACTTGGAGGTAATTTATCCACATTAAACAGTACGGTGAAAAAACTATTGAGCGTGGATCCAATACTGTTGCGGCAGGAAGATGAAGTTGTTCGCATCCATCAGGTAGGACAGTCACCCTTTTCTTTTTATGGCTATCAATCCCATGGAGTTATCGCTAGCGCCAAAGAGGCCGAGCAATTGAATTTGTACGATTACAAAAATCGAATGTTTGCAGCAGGCGATATTCAGTTTAAAGATGTGAATAATGATGGTATTATAGACGCCGAAGATCAGGTCGATTTAGGGAATAGTTTGCCCAAATTATTTGGGGGCGCATATTTCTCCTTGCGTCATAAGAAGCTCCAACTGCAAGGGATCATGAGTTTTACCAAAGGCAACAAGACCTACAATGCTGTACGGAGAAGTCTTGAGGATCTCGCTGGTTACAGCAATCAATCTATTGCAGCTTTACGTCGTTGGCAGACTGATGGTCAGCAAACCGATGTCCCTCAGGCGCAATACGGTGACCCTATGGAGAACGCACGATTTTCTAGCCGCTGGATTGAAGATGCCTCTTACATACGTTTAGAGAATTTGTCGTTGTCGTATAGATTTGGCAATCATAGGCTTAAGATTCTTTCCAATTCGGAATGGTATATCGTTGCTGAAAATTTATTTACATGGAGTAAGTATTTGGGGCTAGATCCTGTAACTGCATACAGCAATAGCGTTGGTTATACCGGCGTAGATTATGGGAAAATCCCATTACCTCGAACTTTTAAATTAGGCGTCAATTTTAAACTCTAGAAAAGTATGAAAAGTTATCATATACATTATGGCATAATAGTCCTGTGCTTGTTCTTTACTAGTTGCTCCAAATATTTTGAAGTGAATACCAATGATATATTGACGGACAAGGAATATGGGCAAGAAACGAATGAATTGTATTCAGGCTATATGGGGGTGGCTGCAAAAATGCAGGCGCTGGCCGATCAGACCGTGTTTTTAAGCGATTTGCGGACAGACCTCCTCGAACCTACTGCCAATGCACCACAGGATTTGTGGGATTTGTACAATTATAAAGAAAAGAAGGGGAATGCCTTTTCCAATCCGCGTACCTATTATGATCTTATTGTCAATGCCAATGCCTATTTGGAAAAGATCATAACCTATCGAAAAGCAAACCCAAAAGCACTAGAAGACGAACACTATAGAGCATTGATTTCTGGCACAATACGTTTTAAAGTGTGGACATATTTGACGCTAGGAAAATTATATGGCAAGGTAGCCTATTTTGATAATTCGAAAATCGATTTAGACAATCTGTCTTCCATTCCCCTGATTTCTTTAGATGAATTGTTGCCTAAACTTGTTTCATTAATGGAAGTTGGCCTGGACGGGGTTGATGGTAACTATGTCGCAAACTGGGGCAATATTCTGTTCCCAGGGGTCAACACCAATCAACAGGATCTTACCTGGAATATGATTTGTCCCTCACCGGAACCATTGTTGATGGAATTGTATCTATGGACAAAGCAGTATACAAAAGTGGTCGATATTGGTATTCGCTTTATTTATGACAATGGAAGTAATAAGTTTAAGGTCAGTAACGACGATTATAACGGAGAGTGGGTTCAGGTATTTACCAGAGATCCAATAACACGGACAAGGGTATTGATTAATATTGTCCCTTATGATTTTGAAAGAAACCAGACAAATAGGTTGATTCAGTTTTTTTCGAACCTAAATCCTTCTGTATATTATTTAAAACCAACGGAAGTGGCAATGCGACGATACCAGGAACAAATTAGATATGATGGTCACACCTTGGGTGATCAATATCGGGGCGAGAATTACACTTATTATCTACAGAATGGCGAATGGGTCATCCGCAAATTTTCAAGAGATCGGGAGAGCGCTTCAGAGATCTATAAAAATAACGTCCATATCGTCATCTATAGAGATGCTGACATACATTTTTTTATGATTGAGGCCCTAAATAACTTGGGCATGTTTGATCAGGCCGAGGCGTTATTGAATGATGGTGTGGAGCTGTATCTTTCACGAAATGCAGGCAATTTGAAGTATCCATTTGATGATGCGGTGATGAATGTTAGCCTCGCTAGAAATTGGGGGATCAGACGTCGGGTCAATCTTGCACCTGTTTACCCGGAAGGTGTCAGCAAAGATGATTTGTCAACTGTCGAAAAAATGGATGCGTATAAGAAAGCATTTGATAAATTGGTTGTTAAAGAGACCTTGATGGAAAGTGCAGGAGAAGCAAAGGCATATTTTACCATGATGCGGATTGCTGATCGTTGGAACGATCCTGCAATTTTAGCTGATGTGGTAGCTCAAAAATATACTTCCGGGCAAGCTAATCAGATTCATCAATATTTGTTGAATCGAAAAAATTGGTTTGTTCAGTATCCATTGGAGTAATTACGAAATATATTTAACAGTTTAGTTTGCTTGAAATGTAAGATGGGTGATTACTCTGGTGGAGTGAGATCAATTATGCTTATTGAAATCCAGTCTGTGGAACCGATCAGATTGAAAGGAAAAGTCTTGGTTTCATATTCCTTCCGATCGATTTTGCGCTCTGTCTGTGGAAAATTGCGCTGTATTTGCGCAATTTTTCCACTTGGCAAAATGAGTTCGACAGGTGAACGTTTGATTTCCCCTTAGGACAAAATATCCCTGACGCCTGTCGAAATGAAAAAGCCCCCCGACTTCTTTGTTTAGTTAATGGACTTTTTCATTTTGTCACTCGGCGAAATGAAAAAGTCGGGTGTCTGAACGATTTTTCCACGTGGGGAAATGAAAATTCCACGTGGGAAAACAAACGAAACACTGGTCGGAATGACTTTTCTACGTGACGAAGTCAATATTTTGCTGCGCGAAATCGTTCAGACAGCATGCAAATCAAGATAGCTCAGGACGGTTATTGTTTCTTTTTGTGATATTTTTAGCATTACTGGCTGATGTACATATTTATTACCTCTCGTAAGGTAAGTTCATAATTTAATTATATGCCATTATTAAAAGGTAACTAATGACATTATCTATTAGCTCCAGAAAGTCTTAACTCTTTATAAGTACTATAATAATTGTAAAATATTTATTTTAATCATACAGTACAACATATGGTCTTTAAAAAAATAATTGTTCTCCTATGCTTACTGGGAGTAGTATCTACGCTGACAGCACAATCGATGTATCAACATTTTGCAGATTCAGAAATGAAGCGGTTTCCCGAGGCCTGGCAATTGGATCACGGTAAACGATTATATTTCGGGTATTCCCAAGGCTTAGGTTGTCTTGCCATGTTAAAAGTTTTCGAAAAGACAGGAGATAAAAAATACTTCAATTATGTAGAAAAGTGGGCGGATACACTCATCAATGAAAAGGGCGAAATTCATCTATATGAGCTTAGTGCCTATAATGTGGATTTTGTCAATTCAGGAAAAATTCTCTTTGAACTTTATGAAAAAACCAAGAAACAAAAATATCGACTGGCTATTGAAACTTTGATTCACCAACTAAAATACCAGCCTACAACACTCGAAGGTGGCTATTGGCACAAGCTGATTTATCCCCATCAGATCTGGCTGGATGGGGTTTATATGACCGGGCCATTTCTCGCTAAATATGCTAAGCTGAGTACGGATGATCAGTATTATGATAAGGCTATTGACGAAATTTTAATTACTGCTAAACATACATTGGACCCTAGGACAGGATTGTATTATCATGCTTGGGACGAAAGCAAAAAGCAAGCTTGGGCAAATCCCCAAACGGGGCAGTCGCCCAATTTTTGGGGGAGAAGTATTGGCTGGTATTTTATGGCGGTCATCGATGTATTGGACGAGTTGCCGTTAGATTACCCCAGAAGAGACAAATTGATTCAATTGGCGCAATCGTTAGCCAATGCTCTTGCTAACTATCAAGATAATGAAGGCCTCTGGTGGCAAGTAATTGACCAGCCAAAAAAAGAAAGAAATTATCAGGAAGCGTCAGTAAATAGCATGTTTCTGTATGCTTACTCGAAAGGCATGAATAAAAAATACCTTTCAAAAAGCTATAAAAGTTTGGTAGATAGATTATATCAGGGTATCCAAAAGAAACTATTAAAACAAGAAAATGGATTGTGGACATTGATACAGTGTAATGCCGTTGCCGGTTTGGGGGGAAATCCGTATCGAGACGGTAGTTATGATTACTACGTAGGTGAGCGAATTCGTGAGAATGATGCAAAGGCAACAGGTCCTTTTATCATGGGCTGCATAGAGGGAGGATTTTGAAAGAGGTAGTTTTTAAGGTTTTTTTAAAAAAATTATAAACAAATCGTTAATTTTAAAATTATTAAAATCTAACAATGACCAATTCTGTAAATCAATTTTTAAAAACTTTAGAAATTAGTGATTTTTCTGCCACGCCCAAGTATCTGCAATTGGCAAATACGATTATTGATGCTGTTAAAAATGAAATATTGGTCAGAGATGATATGTTGCCTTCCATTAATGAGTTGAGTGCATATCTGGAGATATCACGCGACACAGTCGAAAAAGCGTACCGATATCTGAAAAAAAATGAGATCATAGCATCCAATCCAGGGAAGGGATATTATGTAAATAAAACTGATGTTCAATCAAAACTTAAGATAGCGCTCTTTCTTAATAAGCTGAGCGCACATAAAAAAATTGTATACGATTCCTTTGCAAGAGAACTCGGTGATCATGCCAATTTGGATTTGTTTGTTTACAATTCAGACTTATCGTATCTGAACACCCTTTTGGGGAGTCTAACCAAAACCTATGACCATTATGTACTCTTCCCTCATTTTAAGGAAGGGAGAGACAAAGCACCGGATATTATCCGTAAAATTCCTGCCGAAAAGCTAATGTTGCTGGGGAAGTTCATTGAGGATGTGCCCGGCGACTTTCCTGCGGTTTACGAAAATTATGAACATGATATTTATTCTGCATTGGAGGAAGCTAATGAAGTACTGAGCAAGTATAAAAACCTGAAACTGGTATTTCCAGACTATAGTGATTTCCCGAAAGCTATTATCAAGGGATTTTATAAATTCTGTCAGCAATATGCCTTTGACCATGAGCTGGTCTCCGATATAGATGAAGAGAAAGTAGAGAAAGGTACTTGCTATATCAATATAATTGAAGACGATCTCGTCAAATTGTTGAACAAGGTTATTCAAAAAAAATTGATCATCGGAAAAGATGTTGGTATCATTTCCTATAATGAGACGCCATTAAAGAAGTTTATTCTTAATGGTATTACGACAATATCGACTGATTTTGAGATGATGGGTCGGATGGCAGCTGAATTGATCATTAATAAATCCAAAGAACGCGTTGAAGTACCATTCTACTTAAAATTGAGACCTTCCGTTTAGTGACCGCTTTTTAGGATTATTAGGAGATTCCTAAACGGTTATAAACCGGAGCCGATATATAACGTGGGGGCAATGCCTTAAACATGTTCAAAAAGAAAAAGACCGGTTAATCGAAGAAAACCGGTCTTTTTCTATTACAGGCGTTAAATTAAACTTTGTTTATTTTTTTAAGGTTTTTACAGGAAATAAGTCAATCACACCCTGTGCTACCTTACTGATGTTGTTGATTGCTTTCTCTGGATTATCTACATCACCCGAACCACGTGCTTGCCAGATCACTGCATTTGTTTTGCGGTCAATAGCTTCGATAATCAAGTGGCCATAACGGTAACGCTCCTTAGCAACAGGGTAATATCCGCCACCATAATAATAAGGTGAGAACCATGGTCTGTACCAGCCCCAAGGACCTCCCCAACCATAATATCCGCCACCGCCATATACCAGACGGCTTTTGTTATTGACGATAGTGATATAACGGAATAATAGATCAGGATTATCTTTTGAATATTGGAGTCCCTTCGCTTCCAAGGCGGCATTTGCGGCATCCAAAATGTTAGTTTTGGCAATATCATTATCAAAATAAGACTTTGAAAGCGAGTCTACCGGTGGTAGCCAGGCATACGTCTTGAAAGGAGTAAAATCCATCTTCTCTACCCGAGTGGTATTGTATTGGTAAGACGAACATGATGCCAACGCAACGCAGAGCACCAAAAATAACAGAATCTTTTTCATCGTAGTAATTTGTTTATTAACTGTGATGAATCTATCATGAGCAGCTTGTTTTGCTTGTTAGCTGTATATTCATGAAGATTTCATGGCCTATATGGAACTTATATTTATTTAAATTGTTTTAAACTTTCTTAACTATTCGCTCTGGCGGCCTCTAAGCAAGCCAAAGCAATTATTATGGCAATTCATTTTTGTACTGTACAGCACGGATTTTAATTTATTAATGTTAGACAAAAAACTATAAATATGGTTTAATGCTAATTGTAAAATTAATATGGATATTTTGCTACTAGTGGAATCTGTCTTCCCGTACCAAAAGCTTTGGGGCTCACCCGCAGGATTGGCGGTGCCTGAAAGCGTTTAAATTCAGCATTGTCCAACAATTTACTCACTCTTTCTACTAACGCTTTTTCGAATCCCATTGCTACAACTTCGGAACCGCTCTTTTCATTTTCAATCAATTCATATAAGATGTTATCCAGTAGGTCGTACTCCGGTAGGGAATCCGAGTCTTTCTGATCGGGACGCAATTCGGCTGAGGGGGCCTTCTCAATGGTGTTGACCGGGATAATTTCACGCTCCCGATTGATATAACGAGCCAGTTCATAAGCTTTGGATTTATAGACGTCGCCAATGACCGAAATGGAGCCTGCCATATCGCCGTATAAGGTGCCGTAACCAACAGCGGCCTCGCTTTTATTGGAAGTGTTTAATAGGATATTGCCAAACTTGTTTGATACGGCCATCAAGATAACAGCACGTGCACGCGCCTGTATATTTTCTTCGGTGGTATCGTGTTTCAAACCTTCGAAAAGTGGAGCGAGTGTATTTTCGTATGCTGAAGCGATATCTTTAATGGGGACGATATGGTGTTTGCAGCCGGTATTGGTCACCAAGTCCATTGCATCTTTGATGGAATGATCTGAGGAATAGACAGAAGGCATTAAAATGGAAAGCACATTATCTGCGCCGAGTGCTTCACAGGCCAGGGCAGCAACCAAGGCTGAATCTAATCCTCCTGATAAACCTAATACTGCTCTTTTGAATCCTGATTTTTGGAAATAATCACGTAATCCCAAAATCAATGCGTCATGGATCAAGGCAATCTCTGTTATAGGATCTTTTGTCGGAGCGGTGGTTGAAGTAATATTTTTCTGATGATAGGTGACATACTGTAGGTCTTCTTCAAATCGTTTTAATTCAGCGACCTTTGTTCCGTCGTTGTTGAGCGCAAGTGATCTGCCGTCAAAAATAATATCCATATGTGCCCCCACTTGGTTGACATATATCAGTGGACGATTGGATTTCACGACCTGACGGGAAAGCACTTTAACACGCTCTTCAAAATGTGTGTACGAGAATGGCGAAGCTGCAATATTGATCAGTAGATCAGGGTTCTCTTTTCGGAGTTCGGCCATAGGGTCACCTACATATGAGTTGCCGCCCTCATCGTCGTCCCAAAGATCTTCACATATGGTCAGGGCAATTTTTACACCGTTCAATGTGATGCAATCAAAACGCTTGTTGGGTTCAAAGTATCGGTATTCATCAAATACATCGTAATCTGGTAATAAACCCTTTTTTACAATATTTCGAACAGCTCCCTGTTCGATAAATATGGCGGTATTGTAAAGTGCTTTTCCTTCAGGATCGCTGTTTGTGACAGGCGCACCGATGATACAGGCAATGTCCTGGCAGTGAGCTGCAATCTGGTGAATAGCGGCGTTGCACTGTTGTTTAAATACCTTACTTCGCAGCAGGTCTTTGGCCGGATAACCTCCGATAGCGAGTTCTGCAAATATGATAAGATCTGCCGATGCTTCTTTGGCTTGGTTGATGGCATGAATTATTTTTTTTGTATTTGCTTCAAAATTACCAATATGGTAATTCAATTGTGCTAAAGCTATTTTCATTCCTATTTCTTTTTTCAATTTATTAGATGGCAAGTGTCGTCAAGAAAATTCTGATAGTTTCCTATTTTTTAACGCACTTCATTAAACGTAGTGTATACTGACAAAAGCTCTTACACAAATTTATTCCTTTTTATTGAAAGTGTTTGTTTATTGATATTGTTTTCTAAAAGAATTCAGGCTTTCATTGCCTTGCTTATTTTTTTCTTAAAAATTGGCCGTTTAATTCTCTGATTTTGAAGACCATGATATGGTCTTACACACTTCGTCGAATCTTGAACAATACTGCTTCAGAATATATTTAAAAGCTTCCAATGAATTCTTTCGTGCATTATTATCGTTAATTATATCTATTGGTTAATTTATTTCACAATAAATATTATTCAAACATGGTCACTAGCCTGTTACAATTTGCTAAATTGTTTTAACATAATTTTAACAACGTTAAATGCTGTTAAATTTCTTGACATGAAAGGGAATGTGTGTTACCTTTGATATATCAAAACAGAAAGATATATACAAAATAATATATAAAGAACTTTTCATAATTTAGGTTAATAATTGGTTAGGTAAAGCTCGGAGTTCCCCACTTCGAGCTTTTGTTGTTTAAAAGCTCTTCCTATTCACTTATTATACCGGTCAGACATGGAGCTTTACTCGGCTGGATTCCTAAGTCGGGAAATGCACTTATTGTTCTAGTTGGGATTTATTATTTTGAGCATATTCCTATTTTCCAGTAGCCAAGGGGAAATATAATACGATATTTTTGATAAGATTATATTGTGATTAACAGGAAGAAATAGAAAACACCTAAAATCAGAAGTTGCTTTAGACGTCTTTACGTTTGTATTTTAAAAATATTACCGGTTTTTTGTGTTGAAGGATCTTATTTGATGTCTACGACTTCGATAACAAAATCCAATGGAGAATTAGCAGGGATTTTACCCATTGCTAGACTCCCATGCGCCCATCTGGAAGGTACCACAATATGGATCTTGGAGCCTTTTTGAAGCCCTTTTTCGGTCAGCCCTCCTAATTTCATATCTCCAATCCTTTTTGGTGCGAAGGCGAATGTCCAAGCCGGAATAATTGTGCTGTCGAAGGGATATTGATAGCCTGTATTTGTTCTAATGTTGAAGGTTGATGTTTTGCCTGCTTCCGTTTGATCAAAGATATTCCCATTCAAAAGTTTTCCTACATATTTTACGGTAGGAGAAAATTTGAGATGTTTTGCATTTAGTGTATCTACTATTTTATAGTTATAGTTACCCGTTCCTGTGGCAAGCATCTCATACCATATTCCCGTTTCTGCATCATACTGTGCATCAGGAAACCAGCTGTCAACATAATTTTTAAGTAGGACGGAATCTGTCTTAAATTGCTCAGTCGCATTATAAATAGGGATATCGTCGTTTTTATTGCAGCTAACAACATTCAGTAGAGCGAGGGCTACGATTCCTAAAAATAAAGGCGATAAAAATTTATTCATAGCACGGTTAATAGGTCTTCAAAAACTTTTTTGGATGGTTTTTGAAGACCTATTGTGTTTTTTGTAAGACTATTTATTTTTAATATCAACAACCTCAATTGTAAAATCTAAAGGTGATTTAGCTGGAATCGAAACGTCTGAAGCGGAAGAGCCTTGTTTGCCCGTATCACCGTAAGCCCAAGGAGACGGGGTAATGATGCGTATTTTAGATCCTTTTTTTAGACCTGTTGGCGTAATTCCTCCTGTTGGAATGTCCTTGCCATTATACGATATGGATTTCGGAAGAAAAGCGATCTGCCAAGCTGTGATAACGCTGGATAAATTCAATGTAGCTGTTTTTCCCTCTTCGGTCTGTTGGAATATTGTGCCACTGGGAACAAGTTTACCAATGTATTTTACCGTCGCATCAGGAGCAATAATTCCACCGTTGGAATTAAATGAATAGGTGTATGAGCTCTCCTCTCCAGTAGCTAAAAGCTGGTAGGCTAGACCTAGAGAATCAATATATAGTACATTCTGAAGCTGGTTGTCCGCCACATATTTCTTGATAATAGGAAATTGTTCTTCAACGCGCTTTTTGTTGATGGAATCCTGAATGCGTTGTTTTTCCAACTGTTCTCTTTCCCAAGCGGCATAGTCAAAATTGTCTTTGTTACAGCTGGCAAAAAAGATCGAGGTCAGTGTTAGTCCAAAGAATAGGGCAGAAAGTAGTTTTTTCATGGTATTATGTTAATTTTAATTTAAAGAAGCCATTCTCGGGATGAAAATGGCTTCTTTAAATAGTATGTTTTTTAGTTTGAAGTGGCTGCAGCAATTGCGGTAACTTCAATTTCATAAGCAACGGGTGTATTTACAGGAACCGTTACTTTTTCACTTCCATCTTTAAATTCTTTTTGATCAAAACCCAAATAAGATGGTGCTACAAAACGAATTTTGGATCCTTTCACTAAGCCTGTGGCTGTTAGCCCATTGAATTTTAACTCTCGACCATCTTGACTAATTACTTTAGGGATAAATGCATAGTACCACGAACCGCCATACTTATTGATCGCAGGACTTAAGTTGCTATAATTAGTCGGCGTACCCTCTTTACTTTGATCGAATACAGTTCCGTTCAACAATTGTCCTTTGAAGTTGATTGTTACCGATGGCGACGTAATTACATAGCCTCCATTTCCAACCTGAGCTTTATAAGTGTAAGAGGTTTTGTCTCCGGGGCTTAAAATTTGATAAACAATCTTAGTTGAATCATCTACAACATAATTTGGCTGTCCGGCTTCGTTTTTAAAGTTTTTTTGCGCATATTCTAATAATAAAGGAGCTTGATCTTTATATAAAGAATCTTGCCTTGCCTTCTCCCTTTTGATAGCTTCCTCTTGTTGTCTGTAATATTCATCCCAGTCAAAATTATCTTTATTACAAGACGCGAAGATCATTCCCAGACACAAAAATGCCATTAAAAATTTCGTGATATTTTTCATAATTTCTTAAAGTGTGTATTAATTATAAGATTCCAAACGCACGTTCGTTTGGTTTCGCTACACAAATATGTTAAATTATTCTAAAAAATCATTTAACTCTTTTGAGTTCAGGTATTTTTGTTGTATATTTTTTAAGCGAAACTCCTTGTCAAATCGAAGAAGGCTTGGGAAAACCATCTGTTTCCCATTCAATAACGCTAACGCCAAAGGATGATGCTGGCCAGTTCTTTTTTTGTTGGATTTCGGCTTCCAAACGCTCTGATCAAAAGTAATTTCCTGCGCAGATTCCGCGTCTAAACTGACTGCATAATAATTTTTATTGATCACGGTGACAAGATTCTGCTTGGTGAATATCTCCCGTTCCATCTTCCGGCAATATGAGCACCAGTCGGTATGGATAAAAATAAGGGTCTCCCGCGGCTCGACTGCAAGTAAAGAATCGAGCTGTTCAAAACTGACCCAATTTATCCGCTCCTGTCCAAAATGGAGGAGCGGATAAAATAATGCGATCAATAGCATGCTTATTTTCCGGCAATATTTCATTGTTTTTTTATTAACGTCTATTTCTCCCGATGGCAATTTCCTAATGAAAATGTCCTACCCGAACACCGAAGGTATATGTTCGTGGACGTGTAGGGCCATAGATATAGTCCGAATCCCGTAATGCACCTTTGTCAAAATCCTTTTGAAAGGCGTTGAACATATTCTGTACACCACCAAAGAACTCGATACTAAAATCCTTATGTACAGGCAGAGTATATCCCAAGCGTAGGTTCAATTCAACAAAATCTCTTGCATTTTTTAAGGTCATAATATCTTGCTGGATATGTGGCACAATCATTTTACCTGTATATACTCCTGTCAGATCGACTGCAAATCGTTTGGTCGCTTTTAGGTTTGTGTTCATATAACCGTAGATATTGGGTGTCCGGACATATTTCTTTGTCCAGATATCATGGGTATCCTCTTTGCCTTCATAGATCAGCTGATCTTTTTTATAACGCGAGCGTTGGATTGTTCCTCCGGTCTGGAAGGAAAGCCAGGATGAAGGGGCAATATTGATTTCGATGTTAGAACCATATACACGTGCTCCTTCGCCATTCTGCATCTCTTGAATGATCAGTCCGTCTTTTTCTGAAGCCATAACATTCACAAATTGATTGTTGAGGTCCGTGTAGAAGCCTTCGACAAGAAAGCTTGTCTGTACATTTCCAAAATTCTTGTTGTAACTGAAGGAACCCGTATAAGCATTGGAATATTCGGTTTTTAAGTTCTCGCCAATCAGGACAAAAACCTGATTACCTCCGATAGAGGTGACGTGCATATCTTCATTAAAGGCCTGTGGAGCCCGAAATCCACGTGCATATCCACCTCTGAATTGGAGGTCTTTTGTCAGATCATACAGCACGGTTAAACGTGGGCTGAAAGTTCCGAAACGTTGATCCGAATTCCGATCTATGCCTGCAAGACTGTATTTGCCATCGACATAGGTGTAGTCGTAACGGGCACCGATCAGCGTTTTTAATGTCGCAAAAGGTTTCCATTCATATTGTGCATAAGTTCCTAATCCTTTGTTTTGCTGATCGATAGTGCGTTTGTATCCGGGTATTTCATCCTGTGTATCATTGTATGAAAACTCTACGCCAGCAGTAAATACATCCTTTTCAAAATTGTAGGTGTATTGACTTCCAACAACTAACGCAATGTCGTTTGTCTTTCCATACGAATTGGATGCAAGCGTACTGTCAGCGAGTGTGGTTCCGCCGCCAAGACCGCCATAATAGCTGTTCCGTGCGGTTTTCTGAACGGAACCGTAAGCCGACAGTTTGTGTTTGTAATCTTCGGAATAATGATCGTAGGTGATTCCCCCGACAATGGAGCTGGTTTGCAATTGCTCTGTGATCTGAGTCAGGTGGGGCGCTTTATCAAGCTGATCTCCACCCCGACGGAATTCATTGACCGTGCTGAAATCAATGGTAATTTTATCCAGATCGCTCGGTTTGTAAAACACCTTGGTGCCAAACGTAGTATTCCGAAGCTTGGTGATCTCAGAAAATCCATCGCCATTAGCGTCATAAGATTCCCTATTACGGTGCATGCCATAAAATGTTGCACCGGTTTTTAAGTCCTCCGCCACAAGAGAAGTATTGAAGTCTACGGTATTGTCCCAGCTTTTGCCGCCGATCAATGAATTGGTGGATTTTACCTGCCAGTCATTCTCGACGGGATCTTTCGTAATGATATTGATAGTTCCGGCGATGGCATTGGCACCGAATAGTGCTGAGCCGCCACTACGGACAACTTCGATCCTGTCAATCATGCTGGTCGGGATCTGATCCAATCCATAGACACTGTTTAATGCCGAAAAAACAGCTCTACTGTTGATTAATATCTGTGAATATGGACCTTCAAGACCATTGAGCCTAACCTGCGAAAAACCACAATTTTGACAGTTATTTTCCACCCGAACACCGGGTTGATAATTTAATGTCTCTGACATTGCGACGGATTGTGTCGCATTGAATAGTTTTGGACCAATGACATTGACCACAACCGGTGCATCCTTACGTTTGACACCGTAACGGGTAGCCGAAACGACAACCTCGTCGAGATTAAGATTGTCTTCGTCGAGCTGGACCTGAAGCGGTGATTTTAAGGTGTCCAAACTGATCACTTTTGTCAGTGAGCGATAACCTACAGCGGAAATATTTAAAGTTACTTTGGGCGTAGTCAGGTTATTGAATTTAAAGTGTCCATCAGCATCTGATGTTGTGGCTGATTTGCTGTTCTTTATGGTCAATGTGCCAGAAGCAATGGCTTCACGGTTTTTATTGAATAAATATCCCTCCAGAGGTGATTGTGCGTATATGGTGGATGTGCCGGCTATTAGTGTAGCCAGCAACGTATATTGCTTTAGCATTTTTATAAGATTGAGTATGGAGTACTTCGTTTTGAGATCTTAATCCTAAAAGCTTATAATCTTTTATATTGCATACTTTTCGCTATAGACAGGGGTGATGCTAATTTTAGAATCTTGCCTGTCAGCTGTATCATATAACATTGACTATATAACTTAGTCTTAAGATGTACTAAGATCTTTGGACTGCAGATCCCTCACCTGCAGCCAATCTACCGTTTTCTTTTAATCATTAAATATGAACAGGTGCAACAGTGGGCAACCCACGATCTTGATCAATTTTTCGATTCTGGAAATAAAGCAACTGACAAATGCCGGCGGCATTGCCTGATGTTATTTCACGGTACGTTTGATTAAAAAAAATAAATGTTTTTATGCTAAGCGGGGAGGTCCTCGGAGGTAATAGGGACTAGTTGAAATACGGGCAACTTCTGGACAGATCGAAGAGTAACTTGTTGTCTGAATTTCCTTTGGTGCTGGAAGCTCGAGAACGATGAATTCCGTCTGAACATATGTGTTTTGATAGATGACATTCAGATAATCGATCTGGTCATCGGTTTCCTGAGGCTTTTCTTTCTTTGTAAAATCATACGGGTGCGTGTGCATCACGATTTCCCCAGTCGATTTTACCTCTTTGTGCATAAAAACAACACCAGAAATAATAATCAGCGACATCAAAGCCAATTGGAATGATGCGATAAGCTGACGCAGGTTTCTTGTTGTTTTTAATTCCATAAAAAAGCGCTACTTGATAAAGTAACGCTTCAAAAATACGATTTTTATTTAGCAGTAGGTGTGTCTACTGGATAAAATTATTATTAAGTATTGGAGTCGCTAGTTCGATACTATCTGATCAAATGATTGTTGTCGTCCGGAAAAACTAAAGAAGGCTGAAACTGCTTAGCCTCCTCAAAGTCCATTGTTGCATAAGAAATAATAATAACGATATCGCCAACCTGTACTAACCGTGCGGCAGCTCCATTTAAACAGATCGTGCCCGATCCGCGCTGTCCGGGAATCACATACGTTTCCAGGCGGGCCCCATTGTTATTATTTACGATCTGAACTTTCTCGTTAGCGATGATATTTGCAGCATCCATCAAATCTTCATCTATCGTGATACTACCCACATAATTCAATTCCGCCTGTGTGACTTTCACGCGGTGAATCTTGGATTTCATTACTTCTATTACCATGGCGCAAAGGTAAAATTTTTTTTATTAAGCTAACGTCATATTATCAATAAGACGAACGCCTTCAACCCAGGCTGTTACCAGTACCACATACTGTTTACTGGCATCAATCCGCTCAACTTCTTTTAAAGAGTTGCTTTCACAGATCGCAAAATATTCGACTGTTACTCCCTTTGTCTGTGTCAAAATAGTAAGGGCTTTCTCTTTAATTTCTTGTAGGTCAATGTTGTCTGCAAGATGATCTTTTACATATTGTAACGAACGCGAAAGTGCGCGGGCTTTTGTTTTTCCTTCTTCGCTCAGGCGCATATTTCTGGAGCTCAAGGCTAAACCGTGTTCATCCCTGATTATTGGGCAGATCGCCAATTGAATTGGAAGATCTTTAATTTCGATCATACGTTTGATGACCATGACCTGCTGAAAATCCTTTTGACCGAAGCAGGCAATATCGGGCTGTACTAGAGTAAACAATTTATAGACTACCTGTGTTACACCCTGAAAATGGCCCGGACGTTTTTCACCTTCCCATATTTGATCCAGTTCGCCAAGGTCAATATGCCAATTTTCGTCTTGATCGGGATACATTTCTTCTACACTTGGCATAAATAAAATGTCACAATCGACGGACTCCAGTAGCCTGATATCATTTTCAATCGGACGTGGATATTTCTCCAGGTCCTTGGGGTCGTTAAACTGCGTAGGGTTGACAAAAATGCTACAAACACGAATATCACTGATGGGTTTGGCATAATCTAATAACGACAAATGCCCTTCATGAAGTGCTCCCATGGTGGGGATCAAGGCTATCTTTTTACCTGCCGAGCGTGCTTTTTGGAGATGTGCTTGGAGGGATGCTTTCGTTTTGAAAATTTCCACTTTGCTGAATAGTTTTTTGTTCGCAAAGTTGCATATTATTTTGGGAATATAAAACGATGATTGATAGTAAATTGCATGGTAAGTATTTTTTTTGTACCTTTGTAGACCGATTTTACTGTTCGAAAATAATAAATAAAAATAACTGGAGATGGCAAAAACGAAGATATTGTTTATTACTCACGAGATGTCGCCTTTCCTCGAATTAACCAAAATTTCTGAAATTACACGTCAACTGCCTCAAGCGATGCAAGAGAAGGGTTTTGAAATCCGAATCTTGATGCCTCGTTTTGGGAATATCAATGAGCGTAGAAATAGATTACATGAGGTGATTCGTCTTTCAGGCTTGAACATTGTTGTGGATAATAATGATAATCCGCTAATTATTAAAGTAGCTTCACTGCCTGCAGCCCGGATGCAGGTGTATTTCTTGGATAACGAGGACTACTTTCAGCGTAAAAAAGTTTTTAGTGATGAGCATGGCGAATTCTTTGCAGACAATAATGAGCGTTCGGTGTTCTTCTGTAAAGGAGCGTTGGAAACTGTTAAGAAATTAGGCTGGTCACCTGATGTAGTACACTGTCATGGATGGTTTTCTGCTTTGGTGCCTGCTTACGTGAAAACAACGTACAAGGATGACCCTACATTTAAGGATGCAAAAGTGATGTATTCTTTGTTTAACGAAGAGTTCAAAGGTACATTGGGTTCAAAGTATGCCGAAATGGCTCCGGAAGGTGCTTTTAAAGCTGAGGATGCGCAAGTGTATGGTGATGGTAGCTATGAAGCAATCTATAAAGGTGCATTGCATTTTACGGATATGGTTGTCGTAGCTGATGAAAATGTCAATACAGAGATTGTTGATTTTGCCAGATCCAAAGATATTCAGGTTTTTGAACCTAACGGTGATCAGGATTACGATGCATTTGGCGAAGTATATGATCAGTTTGCGCCCGAAGAAGTGGAAGTATAGCTCCATCCTGAAAGGTTGAGTAAAACAAACAGACAATAAATTATTAAAAAGGGCTATTTCCGACGAAATAGCCCTTTGTTATTCGGATTATACCGCTATTGGTAGCCAGCAGTTAAAGCAGAAGATCATGTCCGATGCTAAACTCCATTTCAAAATATCAGTACTAAAATGTTATCTTCGTAGCTATAAAAGTATCGTGGTCACAATTTAAGCTTGTGAAGTAAATAAATGGACTAGGTATGAGGCATCTTTTACAGAACAAACAAAGCGAAACGAACTTATTTATTACGTTGAAAAACGTATTCTCATAATTTAATAGTAATCATGAAAATCAAGGTAGGATTTGGGTTTGATGTCCATCAAATAAAGGCGGGGCATCCATTTATTGTTGGAGGAGTACAGTTGGAGCATCATGCAGGAGCTTTTGGTCACTCAGATGCCGATGTGTTGGTCCACGCCATCTGTGATGCTATTTTGGGCGCTGCAAACCTGGAAGACATCGGTTATCACTTCCCCAATACGGATATGCGCTGGAAAGGGATCAGTAGCTTGTTGCTGTTGAAAGAATGTATGAAATTGATTCAGGCAAAAGGATATCAACTTGGCAATATTGATGCGATGCTTTGCCTTGAAGCACCTAAAATCAAGCCTTATATTCCACAGATGAAGGTCAAACTTGCTGAAGCTACAGGTCTGGATGCGGATGATATTTCCATCAAAGCAACCACTAATGAAACAATGGGTTTTATCGGTAGGCAAGAGGGAGTCGTTGCTTATGCTGTCTGTTTGATAGAACGGGTATAATATCCTCATCAACTTGGTAAAAGGAAACATTTTCATGTTTTCATGCAAACTTTTGAATGAATTAGTAATACCTTTGCCATGAAGCATTCTTTGGCACATTATCTGATAGAGTGGACATTAAAATCATATTGAAGTCTATATAAGAGCAAATAGTGAAATATCCAAATAAAAAAAATAGACACGGATCAAAAAACTGGATATTCCATGTAGCCTTAAAAAACAAAATGCAGTACATTCATCAATGCCAATGAAAACAAGCATAAATGAATAATATTTGCACATGAAATTTAGTAAATAGATGAAGCGAGTATCAAAAAAAAATCAACTTACTGAAGGCGATATAAAACGATATACGTTCAATTTTTGGAAGATCATTATCGGTATTGTAGCCTTGGGATTCCTGTTTATATTGAGTATACGCCTTGGACTATTTGGAAAATTGCCTTCGTTTAACGATCTGGAAAATCCAAAAAGCAATTTAGCGTCTGAGGTCATTACGGAGGATCATAAAGTATTAGGGACTTATTATGTACAGAACCGGTCGAATGTTAAATACAGTGAGCTGTCTCCCTATTTGGTCAAAGCATTGGTATCCACAGAGGACAAGCGCTTCTATGACCATTCTGGGATAGATTATTCACGTACCTTTACCGTGATCTTCCATACATTGACCGGCAATAAACAGGGGGGAAGTACCATTACGCAACAGCTGGCGCTGAATCTTTTTTCTGATGGCCGCCAAAAGAACTTTTTAAAACGGGTTATCCAAAAATTTCAAGAGTGGGTGACTGCTGTCCGTCTGGAAAGAAATTATACTAAGGATGAGATTATTACCATGTATTTCAATACGGTGGATTTCGGTGCATATAATACATTTGGGATAAAATCTGCAGCCCGAACTTATTTCAATACCACGCCGGATAAATTAACTGCTGAACAAGCGGCGCTTTTAGTGGGCATGTTGAAAGGTCCGGGAGCTTATTCACCCGTAAGGTATCCTGAGAAGTCAAAAATTCGGCGTAACACTGTATTAAATAATATGGTGGCGGCCAATTTTATTTCTGCCGAAGAAGCATCGAATGCGAAGGAGAAGCCACTCGGACTGGAATTGAAAATCGCAAACTACGGGGAAGGGCTGGCACCTTATTTTAGAGCTGTATTGAAGGATCAGATTAAGAAGGAATTTGCTAATCTTAAGATTGTTAAAGCTGACGGGACACCTTATGACTTGGATCGCGATGGATTAAAGATCTATACGACCATCAATATGTCCATGCAACAGTATGCTGAGGATGCGCAGAAAGAATGGATGAAGCAGTTGCAATCGAAATTTTCAGCGCAGTGGAAAAATAGGGATCCGTTCAAAGGAGATAAAGCGAAACTGCTGATCAGTGGAATGAAACGTTCTGATCGTTATCGGATATTACGCGAAGAGGGATTAAATGACGATCAGATCAAAAAAGCCTTCAATGTGAAAGTTGCGATGAATATTTTCACCTGGAAAGGCAGTAAAGATACCATGATGACGCCAATGGATTCCATTAAATACAACAAGCTAATGCTACGGAATGCCATGATGTCCATGGAACCAAAAACAGGTCATATTAAAGCTTGGGTTGGCGGAATTGATTTTGACCACTTCAAATATGACCAGGTTAAAATGGGAACACGGCAGGTAGGGTCTACGGCTAAGCCATTTACCTACGCAGTGGCTATCGATAACGGTTATTCGCCTTGTTATAGTATTCCTAATTACCAACAAACTTACAACGGTTGGACACCACGCGGAAATGCGCAAGGAGGTAACCCGATTACCCTGGCAAAAGCATTAGCCTATTCCCAAAACTATGCTACGGCTTATCTCGTGCATGAAGTAGGTGCAGCAGAGGTTGCTGCATTAACCAAACGCATGGGAATAACAAGCGATATACCTAATTATCCTTCCATTTCCTTAGGCGCCTACGAAGCATCGGTCTTTGATATGGTCGGCGCTTATTCTGCCTTCGTTAATCAGGGTACCTGGATCGAACCAACAGCGATTTTACGGATAGAAGACAAAAATGGTACACCAATCTATGATAAGGCACCGAAAGTTGTTAAAGCGCTGAATAGCGAGTCCGCTTATATTATTGTTGATATGCTGAAAAAAGTTGTATCTCAGGGTACTGCACGACGTATTCAGTGGAAATACAAGCTCACCAATCCGATCGGTGGTAAAACGGGTACAACCAATGACAATTCTGATGCATGGTTTATCGGTATTACTCCAGAATTGGTTACAGGGGTCTGGACGGGAGCAGAGGATCGCGGAATCAGTTTTGACCGGATGGAATATGGGCAGGGGGCTGCCGCAGCTATGCCAGTCTTTGCTTTCTTTATGCAAAAGGTCTACAAAGATTCAAACTTAAAATATACGAAAGGTGATTTCGAACAACCGCAGGGTGGACTTACCCGCGTTATTGACTGTAATCAGTATTGGGGTGGTGGCGGCTCTGATGTCGAAGACGGATCTACAGACTCAAGCACTAAGGATGAGCCGAAACTAAAGGATGACCGTTTGGGATTTTAATCTTAGTATTGAGTAGTTAGTATTGCGTATTGAGATTCTGGTTGGACAAGCCTGCGGCTTACAAATGGTCTTCATTTTCTTGTTTTGACTTTTCAGATGTGATCATGGAGGCTTTGGTTCGATAGCCCATTTCTTACAAGCTGCCTCCGTTTTTTACTTTTTAATTTTTAGAGTTTTGACATTTGACTATAGAGAAGAATTAAAGAAAATACCTCATCGACCAGGGGTCTATCAGTATTTTGATAAACACGATGAACTGATTTATATCGGTAAGGCGAAAGACCTTCGTAACCGGGTGGGGTCTTATTTTGTCAATGAAAATCAATTGAACGGTAAGACCCGTGTTTTGGTCCGTAAGATCAACCGTATTTCTTTTACTATAGTAGATACCGAAATTGATGCTTGGTTGCTGGAGAATTCATTAATCAAGAAGCATAAGCCAAAATACAATGTCATGCTCAAGGATGACAAGACCTATCCATGGATTGTCATTAAGAATGAACCTTTTCCCAGAGTGTTTTGGACCCGTCAATTCATTAAGGATGGTTCCCGCTATTATGGGCCATACCCTTCTGTCGGTATGATGCATATCGTACTTGATCTGATTCGGGAATTGTTTCCGCTTCGGACATGTAATCTGGCACTTACGCAGGATAATATCCGAAAAGGTAAGTTCAAAATCTGTCTCGAATATCAGATCGGAAACTGCAAGGGCCCCTGCGAAGGCTATCAGTCTGAAGAAGATTACGATCAGAATCTGAGTGACATCAAAGATATTCTGAATGGTAAAATTTCCGTGGTCACCAATAGGTTAAAGGAAAGCATTGCGGCAGCAGCAGCTTCGCTTGATTTTGAACGGGCACAATTGATTAAAGCCAAACTCGATAAACTGGATAATTATCAGAGCAAATCGACCGTGGTCAATTCTTCGATAACCAACGTGGATGTATTTAGTATTGCTTCGGATGAAGGGTATGCCTTTGTCAATTATCTAAAGGTAATGAATGGCGTCATTATTCAGACGCAGACCCTTGAAATGAAACGTCGCTTGGATGAGAGTGAGCAGGAACTCCTGTCTTTGGCCATCCCCGAAATACGTGAACGGTTTAAAAGTCTGTCGCGGGAGATTATTGTGCCGTTTGAACTGGATATTGAGGAAAATGAACGGATACGTTTTACAGTTCCTAAGCTGGGCGAGAAGAAAAAGTTGTTGGAGCTATCCCAAAAAAATGTAGCTTTTTTCAGAAAGGAACGCCTGTTGCAATATGAAAAGCTGAATCCGGATATCCGCACTGAGCGTATTTTAAAACAGATGCAGAAAGATCTCCGCATGAGTGTATTGCCACAACATATTGAGTGTTTTGACAACTCCAATATTCAGGGAAATTATCCTGTATCGGCCATTGTGGTGTTTAAAGATGCAAAGCCTTCCAAAAAGGATTATAGGCATTTTAATGTGAAAACAGTGGAGGGCCCGAATGATTTTGCAACCATGGAGGAGGCTGTTTTTAGACGGTACAGAAGGTTATTGGATGAGGATCAATCCTTGCCGCAATTGATTATTATCGACGGTGGTAAGGGACAGTTAGGTGCTGCATTAAAAAGCTTGCGCTTACTAGGGATAGAACGTAAGGTAACAGTCATCGGTATTGCCAAGCGACTGGAAGAGCTTTTCTATCCCGGGGATCAGTATCCGCTGTATTTAGACAAGAAATCGGAAACGTTAAAGGTCATTCAGCATCTGCGTGATGAGGCCCACCGTTTTGGGATCACCTTTCACCGTAATCAACGTAGCCGAAAGACTTTTGTGTCTGAATTGGAAAATATACCCGGTATCGGGAAAACAACGGTGGAAAGGGTGCTGACCGAATTTAAATCTGTTAAACGAGTGAAGGAAGCTTCGGATGAAGACCTAAAAAAAGTGCTCAATCTGAAGCAGATTAAAGCACTTCGTACATATTTTAGTGAGACAAGTTTGCCAGGCTAGGGCTTCAAAACAAAAATCTCCATATCACATCTGAAGAGTCAAGACAAGAAATTGAAGACAGCTTGTAAGCCATAGGCTTGTACAACCAAATCTCAATACTCAATACGATCTACTCAATACTTGATTAATCGTCGTATCCAAAACGTTTGAGGTAATTCTTTTTGCTCCTCCAGTCAGGAATTACCTTAACGAAAAGTTCCAGGAAAACCTTTCCATCAATAAATTCTTCGATATCCTGGCGTGCATAGGTACCTACTTTTTTGATCATAGCACCCGCTTTACCGATGATAATGTTTTTTTGCGAATCGCGTTCAACAATAATTTCCGCGGCAATACGCGTAATATTTGCTTCTTCTTTGTAGGAAGTAACAATCACTTCTGTACTGTAAGGAATTTCCTTGTCATACAGTTTAAATACTTTTTCACGTATCATCTCGGAGACAAAGAAACGCATGGATTTGTCTGTCAGTTCATCTTTTTCGTAGTAAGCCTCATGGATCGGCAACTTATCTTTGATGTATTGCATGACAGCGGATACATTATGATCCAACTTGGCTGAGATAGCAAAGATTGTGTCCGGATTTAGCTTTTCTTGCCAGAATTCAATTTTGGCCTTTACCTCTTCTTCAGAAGATTTATCTATTTTGTTGATCAGGACGGCTACCGGAGAATTCGTTTTACGCAATTTCTCCAATACGTCATTCTCGTCGTATTTCTCGTGGATATCAGTCACAAATAAAATAATGTCCGCATCAATAAGCGATCCCTGGACAAAGTTCATCATTGATTCCTGTAAAGAATAGTTTGGTTTGATGACGCCCGGTGTGTCGGAAAACACAATTTGATGGTCTTCATCGTTTACAATACCGATAATGCGGTGTCTTGTCGTTTGCGCTTTGGGTGTGATGATAGACATCTTTTCACCTACTAAAGCGTTCATTAGGGTGGACTTACCAGCATTTGGCTTTCCGATGATACTTACGAATCCTGCTTTATGTGACATTTTTCTAAATTTTATTAGGATTACAAAGAAACAAAATATATCTTTGTACTCCAATTCGGAAGGATCATAATCTTGTTTTTTCAAAAGAAAAAAGCAATTTTGTTCAAAAATATATTGCGGGGTGGAGCAGTTGGTAGCTCGTCGGGCTCATAACCCGAAGGTCACTAGTTCGAGTCTGGTCCCCGCTACTAAAGGAAAGATCCGGTTGCAATGACCGGTTCTTTTAAAGAAATCAAAAATACATTGCGGGGTGGAGCAGTTGGTAGCTCGTCGGGCTCATAACCCGAAGGTCACTAGTTCGAGTCTGGTCCCCGCTACTAAAGAGAGAGCCGGTTGCAATGACCGGTTCTTTTAAAGAAATCAAAAATACATTGCGGGGTGGAGCAGTTGGTAGCTCGTCGGGCTCATAACCCGAAGGTCACTAGTTCGAGTCTGGTCCCCGCTACTAAAAAGAGAGCCGGTTGCAATGACCGGTTCTTTTAAAGAAATCAAAAATACATTGCGGGGTGGAGCAGTTGGTAGCTCGTCGGGCTCATAACCCGAAGGTCACTAGTTCGAGTCTGGTCCCCGCTACTAAAAGAAAGAGCCGGTTTGCAATGACCGGTTCTTTTAAAGAAATTAAAAATACATTGCGGGGTGGAGCAGTTGGTAGCTCGTCGGGCTCATAACCCGAAGGTCACTAGTTCGAGTCTGGTCCCCGCTACTAAAGAGAAAGCTGAGGTGATAACCTCGGCTTTTTTCATTTATGCTTCGCTCATTTTAATATTCGACTATTATTTTCTAAAATAAGAGTGGTTTAATTTAGTCTTATCAGTTGAATGCCCCCTCGGATTTGGAGTATACCTTATTCTTTCAAGATCTCAAATAAGAACGGAACATTTTTGTTGCAATAGGATGTTTATGCAATCGTTTGTTTAATTGGCGCAATCGATTTCATGCTGTTGGAATTTTGATATGCCCCTATCTTCTTCTAGTTTTAGCATTCATGTACCTAAATTTTGATTAGCACGCTAATCAATTTTTAAACTAACTATTAGATATTATGATTTCAAAGATTCTCGACAATCACAAGTTGAGTCTGTTATCATTAGCTTTACTCATAACAAGTACACACAACCCAGCTAATGCTAATGGTCTTAAATTTCCAGACCGTAATGTTCTGTTGAACAGTGCTGTTTTTCAGCAAAAAGTAAGTGGAAAAGTACAGTCCGCGGATGGTCCCCTAGCGGGAGCAACCATTAGTGTTAAAGGTACCTCACGTTCTACTTCGGCTGGAGCTGATGGTCAATTTAGCATTGAGGCTAAAAATGGAGACGTTTTAGTGATCAATAGCATCGGTTACAAGACACAGGAAGTGACCGTAATGGGTTCCGTGGTCAGTATCAGCATGGAGTCCAATAGCGAAGCATTGGAAGAGGTTGTTATTGTAGGGTACGGAACGCAACAAAAAAAGGAAAGCTTGACTGGGGCACTTCAGGCGGTCAAAGGCAACAAATTGCGTGACGTGACAACGCCATCCGTAGAAAACATGCTAAACGGCAAAGCCGCTGGTGTATATGTCGCACCAGGAGCGGGAAAACCGGGATCAAACGGTGGGGTTGTCATTCGTGGGCAGGCCACGATAAGCGGGACCACAAGTCCCTTGTGGGTAATTGACGGCGTAATTGTTGGAAGTAGCCCTGGCGATATCAATCCAGATGACATCGAATCGCTAACAATTCTAAAAGACGCAGCTTCAACTTCGATCTACGGGTCGCAAGGCGCAAACGGCGTAGTAGTAGTAACGACTAAAAATCCATCTGCATCAAAAACAAGTATTAGCTTTTCCACAAAAATGGGGATCAACCAACTGACCAATGGTAACATGGAAATGATGGATGGTGCAGAGCTTTACGATTACTTTGCATCATTTTCGAACCCTGAGAAAATTCAATTTACACGCTGGAACCCCGAATTACGCAACAGTAACTTCGATTGGTGGAAATTAGCGATGAAGACCGGATTTGTCCAAAATCATAATGTCTCTATTCAAGGAGGGACGGAAAAATTACAGTCCTATTTGTCATTAGGTTATTATAATGAGGCTGGTGCGGTAAAAGGTTACGACTATGATCGCTATAATTTTAGATTGCGTACGAATTATAAACCATTTGAATGGTTGACTATCAAGCCATCTATCGTTGGTTCCAAGCGTTCAGTTGAAGATCGTCAATATGATGTTGGTGCGATGTACTCCAATTTACCTTGGGACAGTCCGTACGACGCAAATGGTAATCTCGTGCCACACCGTAGTAGCTCATGGGTAAATGCGCAAAGTACCAACTATTTGTATGATCTGCAATGGAACAAGTCCGAAAATTCCAACTACGAGTTTATGGGTAATCTGGATTTTGATGTTAAGTTGACCGATTGGTTGACATTCTCCTCTGTCAATAACTATCGATACATCAGCTACTCGGCGACAGATTACACAGATCCTCGCTCAAATAGTGGCGAAGGTGTGATCGGGCGTATTTCAGAATATCGTAAAGAGTTTACACGCCGTTATACTAACCATATTTTACGTTTCAATAAAACTTGGGATAAGCATAGCTTAAATGGTCTTGTTGCTTATGAATATAATGATTATAAAGATAAATCATTAGATGCCGCTGGTACGGGTATTGTACCTGGATTTGAGGTGCCGGATGTAACGGCAAAACCAGAACGTTTTAAAGGGGGGATTACCGAATGGGCAGTTCAGTCTTTATTATCCAATGCGAATTATGCTTATGATAACAGATATTTGGCTCAAGTGTCCTTTCGCCGCGATGGTGCTTCCAATTTTGGGACAAATGCAAAATATGGAAATTTCTTCTCAATCAGTGGAGGGTGGAACATTAATAAAGAAAGCTGGTTTAACGCGCCATGGGTAGATAACCTGAAGTTAAGAGCTGCTTACGGTTCGGTGGGTAACCGTCCAAGTGATTTGTATCCGCAATATAAGCTTTACTCCGTGAAAATTACGTCAAGTTATGATGGAATCCCTGGAGCATTGATCGATCAACATGCCAACCCTGATCTGACCTGGGAGCGTACATATACAACAGGGGTCGGAGTTGATGCCGCGTTATTCCAAAATAGGGTTCGTCTGAATTTCGACTACTATAATAAGCGTACGGATAATATCTTGTATAATGTTCCGATCAGCAGCTTGACAGGTGTCAACCATGTATGGAAGAATATTGGTGAAATGCAAAACCGTGGAGTCGAATTGACCATCGGTGGTGATATTATTCGGAATAACGATTGGCATTGGAGCGTGGATCTGAATTTAAGCCATAATGTCAATAAGCTGACCGAATTATACACGACAAAGGACGCAAATGGTAATCCCGTATCTAAACCCATCATTGCTGGCGATGATTTGGGAATAGCTGGTTCAGCACAACGTTTGTTTGAACCTGGAAATCCAATTGATACCTATTATTTAAAGGAATGGGCAGGAGTAAATTCCGATAATGGTCTTCCGATGTGGTACAAATATGGAACGGATGCAGATGGAAACGAGACAAGAACGACTACTTCAAATTATTCAGAGGCGACTTTCCGTAAGGCCGGAAAAGGGAATCCTGATCTTTTTGGTGGGTTTAACACGTTCTTGAGCTACAAACAGTTTGATTTAAATGCAGTGTTTGGTTTTTCGCTGGGTGGTAAAATCTATAATTATTCACGCCAGGAGTTTGATTCGGATGGTACATATACCGACCGTAATCAAATGAAACTTCAGGACGGGTGGACACGCTGGGAAAAACCTGGGGACGTCGCTACTCACCCAATAGCAAGATACGACAACCAGGATAAAGGCAACTCACCTTCCACGCGCTTTTTGGAAAGTAATAATTTTTTAAAGATGAGATCTTTGACAGTAGGGTATAACTTTGACCTAAAGAAATATAATGTTAAAAACTTGCGTGTTTTCTTAGCCGGCGAGAATTTATTTACGATTACAAATTATTCAGGAGTTGATCCAGAAATTCCATTAACTGAACCGGATGGAAAAGGTGCCGGTGGTAAGATCGTCAGATCGACAGGAGTTTCGGTGTACCCAATGGTTCGCAAGTTTATGTTTGGCGCGAGCGTAACATTTTAATTTTAACGTTTAGAAAAAGAACAATGAAAAAGATATTAATGGGATTAATGGTCGCTACAGCGGTATCCTCATGTGATATAGACCGGTTACCAAAAAATTCAATGGACGGCGACATGATTGTCAATAATCCAGATGCAATGGTCACTGGGACTTATGCTCAATTAAAACAATGGTCGGATCCAATGCACCGTTTAGGCGAATACGCCGGAGATAACATGATGATCCGTGGGTCATCTACAGATGCTTTTTATGAATTTATCTCCTACGCAAGAACACCGAATAACTACCGTTTGCAAAATTTTTGGGACTATGGCTACAAAGCAATCGCACAGTCTTCCAATATTATTAAGCTTTACGCAGAGGGAGAAAGCGCGGAGATGGATAATAAATTAGGCGAATGTTATTACATCCGTGGAATGATGTATTTTTACCTTTGCCGCGCATTTGGGAAACCGTATTACCAAAGTCCAGAGACAAACCTTGGTGTTCCCATTGTAAACGGTACACCTGATGATGTGATCAATGATTTGAATTTTCCTGACCGCTCTACGGTGAAAGATACTTATGCACAGGCCATCAGTGACTTAAAAAAAGCGGAAGCCTTGATTACGGTCAATAAAGGACATTCCTATGCATCGAAAGAAGCTGCTCAGGCAATGCTCTCCCGTATATACTTGTATATGAGTGGTACTTATAAAAATCCGAATGCTGAATATGCGCGTTTATCGGTAGAATACGCGGATAAAGTGATCAACTCCGGTAAGTACAGTTTATTGGGGCGTGCTCAATTCATGAAGTACAATACATTCAAACCTGAAGATAATGCGGAAACTATTTTTGCGGTGAAACGTGTTGCTACCGAGTTTTCTGGCGATGATCATTACTATGGTATTGGTGGTATGTACTCCAATATCGGGGGTATGGGCTGGGGAGAAATGTATGCTAGTGCAAAATACATTGATCTATTAAATGAGACTGGCCGTAATGACTGGAGACCTGATCGTTATTCCATTGTTGACGCACGTGCCGCCTTTATTGAGCCTACTTATTCCAAAGATGACAAGGGTAAATATTCAACTGTATTTAGATTTGTTAAGCAAGATGTACCAAAGAAAGCTGGTGACCCATTGACGACGAGTTATATGCAGCTTCCTGTGACAATCAATGGCGGTACCGTGACCGTTCGTGAGGTGAAAAAGGTCGATGATAAGGACGTTGTTAAAGACTATACGCTAAAAGCTGTCAATGCGGCACAACAGACCTATTCTATTGCCTATGAGGATGGAAAAACATATGAAGGTGTGATTGACTACTATATTTCGCTGAATCGTGCCTATCCACAATTTTATATCGTAAAGTGTTCACGTGAAGGTGAAGAGTCGCAATTGCATTCACCAGTAATTAGCCGTCTAGGTGAAATTTATTTGAATCGTGCCGAAGCGCAGGCAAAATTAGGCAACTATGGTGCTGCCCTGAATGATCTGAACACCATCAGAAATCGTTCTATTGTCAATGGCGGGTATACATCACTTGATGCAAATAATGCAAGTAAATTAATTGATAAGGAGCGGCAATTGGAGTTGGCATTCCAAGCTGAACGTAGTTATGATGTTTTCCGTAATGGTGAACCGCTAAACAGAACGTATCCAGGGCCGCAAAAGCAGTTTGAAGATATTGCCCCAACTGATTTTAGGGTAACATATTTCATCCCTCAGGATGCCATCAACTCTTATCCGGGGAAATTAACGCAGAATCCAACGTCTAACTAGACGAATATTCATAATTTAAACCCTATAAATGGCTTTACTTCACGGTAAAGCCATTTTTGTTTTTGTGTCTCCATAATCCCTTTTGAATCCGTATCTTTGTACCCTTAACGTGTAATTTAGCATAAAAGTGCCGTCTGCTGTGATAGTAGGTGGATCAAATAAAATAAATATGGCAAATATTGTTGCAATTGTTGGTCGCCCAAATGTTGGTAAATCTACCTTATTCAATCGTCTTACCGAAAGTAGAAAAGCGATTGTTGATGACTTTAGCGGGGTGACGCGCGACCGTCATTATGAGACGGCGGAGTGGATCGGAAAGAAATTTACAGTAATTGATACAGGTGGTTTTGTACATGGTTCGGATGATGTCTTTGAAGAGGCAATCCGTGATCAGGTATACATCGCTATTGAGGAAGCGTCAGTCGTTATATTCATGGTAGATGTTACTACTGGTATTACTGACCTGGATGATGAAATCGCTGATATCCTCAGAAGAAGCTCTAAACCCGTATATGTGGTAGCCAACAAAGTTGACCATGCTAAATTGCATCATGAATCTGCCGAATTTTATGCTTTCGGTTTAGGAGAAGTATTCAATATTTCATCTGCAACAGGTTCTGGTACCGGAGAGCTATTGGATGCTGTCGTATCGCACTTTGAAGAAGAGCAGGAAGAAGATGAAGCTTTACCTAAATATACAATTGTAGGTCGTCCAAATGTGGGCAAATCCTCATTGACAAATGCATTGATCGGTAAAGACCGTAATATCGTAACGCCTATGGCGGGCACAACACGGGATTCTATCCGGATTCATTACAATCAATATGGACATAATTTCCTTTTGATCGATACTGCCGGTCTTCGCCGTAAATCAAAAGTAAACGAAGATATTGAATTCTATTCGGTCATGCGTACCATCAAAGCATTGGAGGATTCTGATGTGACTATTTTGATGTTGGATGCTCAGGATGGCTTGGAAGCGCAAGATGTGAATATCTTTAACTTGGCGGAGAAAAATCGTAAAGGTATCGTAATCGTCGTCAATAAATGGGATTTGATCGAGAAGGACAACAAGACGATGAAAGCCTTCGAAGATCGGATCAGAGAAAAAATAGCACCATTCACGGATGTGCCAATTATCTTTACTTCGGTAACGGAAAAACAACGTGTCCTAAAAGTATTGGAAGTGGCTGACAAGGTTTACGCGAACAAAACAAAAAAGATTCCGACTTCAAAGTTGAACGAAGTGATGCTGGATATTATCGAGAGCTATCCACCTCCATCCTTAAAGGGAAAATATATCAAAATTAAATATGTGACACAATTGCCAGGAAGAACACCGATGTTTGCCTTCTTCTGTAATTTGCCACAATATATCAAAGATCCATATAAACGCTTTATTGAGAATAAATTGCGTGAGCACTTTGACTTTACAGGTGTGCCTATTCAAATATATTTCAGACAAAAATAGATTTCCAAGCAGAGAACAAACATGGACCACAATCTCTTTTTATACAATACGCTTTCGCGAACAAAGGAAAAATTCGAACCGATCCACGCCAACCTTGTTGGGATGTATGTTTGTGGACCTACCGTTTACAGCGATGTACATTTAGGTAACTGTCGAACGTTCATTTCTTTTGATCTGATTTTTAGGTATCTACGTCATTTGGGGTATAAAGTACGTTATGTACGCAATATTACAGATGCAGGGCATTTGGAGGGCGATCGTGATGAAGGAGATGATAAGTTTGCAAAAAAGGCTAAGCTGGAACAGCTGGAACCAATGGAAATCGTGCAGAAGTATACCATTGGTTTTCATGATGTTTTGCGTCTTTTCAATACCTTGCCGCCGAGCATTGAACCAACTGCAACAGGTCATATTTCTGAACAGATCGAAATGATCGAACAGATCATTGACAATGGTTATGCTTATGAAACAAATGGTACAGTATATTTTGATGTTGAAAAATACGTACAGCAGTATGATTATACCGTATTGACCAATCGCAAATTGGAAGACATGCTGAACAATACGCGGGAGTTGAGTGGGCAGGATGAAAAAAAAGGGCGTTTGGATTTTGCGCTGTGGATCAAAGCAAAACCCGAAACGATTATGCGCTGGCCGGCACCTTGGAGCGTTGGATTTCCGGGATGGCATATTGAATGTTCGGCAATGAGCAGAAAGTATTTAGGTGACCAGTTTGATATACACGGCGGTGGAATGGATCTGGCGGCTACACATCATACGAACGAAATCGCACAATCTGAAGCCTGTAATCATACTGCACCTGCTAAATATTGGATGCATACAAATATGCTGACGGTTAATGGTGCAAGAATGTCCAAATCCGCGGGTAATGGATTTTTACCGGGGGAGCTGTTCACCGGCAACCACCCCTTGTTAAATAGGGGTTATTCGCCAATGGCTGTTCGCTTCTTCATGCTACAGGCACATTATCGAAGTACATTGGATTTTTCCAATGAAGCACTGGATGCTGCTGATAAGGGGTATAAGCGCTTGATGAGCGCCATGGGATTGCTGGATAAACTCAAGGTTTCAAATGGAGCTGACTCGTTCAATCTGGCAGAAATTCGTCATAAATGTTATGCCGCAATGGATGACGATTTCAATAGTCCGGTGCTGATCGCTGAATTATTTGAGATCGTGCGGGTCATTAACTCCATTTATGACGGTAAAGCAAAAGTCTCTGAAGAAGGATTGGAAAAGCTAAAAATTTTCATGAAAGAGTTTGTCGAAGATATTCTTGGACTGCGAAATGATCAAGCTTCGGGGACAGATGATATTGACGATGTCATGAGCCTAGTGATCAAATTACGTAATGAGGCAAAAGCAAATAAGGATTTTGTCACTTCGGATCGCATACGTGATGAGCTCAATGCAATTGGTATCCAACTGAAAGATAGTAAAGAAGGAACACTTTGGAATAAGATTTGATAGATAAAAAATCGAATCAAAAAAAGAGGAAAAAAATGGAATATTCATCGTTGGAAAGTTTAGATACGTTTAAAACCAGAGAATATTTCCTGTCGCCTTTAAAAGAAAACCGAGTGTAACGAGTTCATCCAATACAAAAAAATGAACTCTGATAAATAATCATTTGCATATGAATTTTTGGAACAGGTTATCCATTGTTGCATTGGTGAGTACAATGGGTACAACATTGTACGCACAGATACCCGAAAAAGTAGGGAGCTTACTACAGGCTGATAAAGATGCCGCAGCATTGGCGAAAGCTTCAACTCCCCATCAGGCATTTTTATCTATTATTGACAAAGAATCCACATTTTATGTTCCTTCGGCGGTAAATGCATACAATTACCTCAATAATAGGCCCAATATTCCAGATGTATTAGACTGGCAGCCTACTTTTGCGCTTGTTGCTAAAAGCCTGGAGTTTGGGGTGACATCTGGTGCCATGGATTTTCAAAAAGTGGGCGCCCGATTGCGCCACGGGGAATACCTGACAGTATGGAAACGCAACAAGAAAGGAAAATGGTTAGTTGATATCCGTGCCGAAGTGGAGAATAATGGTAAGGATGGTGACTTTGATCTGGAATTTATTGAACCGACGGATTCATGGTACCTCAAGCATCGGTCAAAGGTGCGTTTAAACCAGCGTGAAGATATTGTTCTGGAAACTGATAAGTTGATGTCCACTGTCCTTAAAGCGGACAATCCTACGGCTTACAAAGAGTTTTTGAGTGAAGATGTACGGTTTCTGTTTCCCTGGACGAGTCCGATGGAAGGAAAGGATAAAATGATGGCCTACCTGAAGAAACAACGAATGACGATCGAAACGGTTCCGGAAGAAGTAAAACGTTCTTATAGCGGAGATTTTGCCTATACAAAAGGAACTGCAACTGTACGACAAAAAGATAAGGTCGTTAAGTATAATTATATCCGGATATGGCAACTGAGTGAACTGGCAAAAGATGATGTAAAGAAGGCAAACTGGAATATCCTGATCGAGATGATGTTTGAGAAATAGACTTGGAGCTATTCTAGAAAATAAAATAAAAAAGACTTGAATATGCATTCAAGTCTTTTTTATTTTGGAGTAGGGAGAAATTCTTTATTTTTTTCTCCATTTTTCTAGTTCTTCACAAGCGCCAAAGTCATCACTGATATCTATGAAAGTATTCTTCGCTTTATCGTCAAACCATTTGCTCAGATTACGACGTACTTTATCTTCTTTTGCTGCATCCTTGATCTTGGTGAAATCCTGATCTAAGTTTGCTTTATGCGGCGGGATACGGGTTTTAAGATAGTTAAAACGGTAACCTATCTCTCCTGTTTTATCGGTGAATTGTTCCGGTTTTGAATATTCCCCCGGTTTTAGTGGGTCAATGGCAGTAAATACGGACTTCTCTAGTCCATCCATCGGAATTAACGTTGTACGGCTGGATCCTTGTGGATTTAAGACCATACCACCGTTAAATTTGCTTTCTTCAGCGTCAGAATTGTTGGTAGCAGCGTGGTAAAAATCTAATTTCTTGTCGACAACCAATTTATAGATGCTGTCCAATTTGTTTTTGGTCCGTTCCAAAGCAGCTGCACCGGGATTCATTTTCATCAGAATATGGCGGGTATGCACCTCTTCACCCCGTCTTTCCAGTACCTGAATGATGTGAAAGCCATATTTTGACTCAACAATAGGTGATATCTCTCCCGGCTTTAATTTAAAAGCCATTGCCGAGAACTCTTTTACATAATTGTCACGGGTACCAAAGCCAAGGTCACCACCGTATGGCGCCGAACCCGGATCTTGTGAATAAAGGCGAGCCATGGTTCCGAAATCTGAGCCATCGACAATCTGCTTGCGGATACCTTCGATCTTCTCGCGTTGCTCTTTTTTCTCTTCGTCGGTCAATTGAGGCAGCATAACGATTTCGCCGATCTCTACTTCCGTATTGAAATAAGGAAGGCTATCTTGATCCAATCCTTCAAAATAACGTTTTACTTCAAGTGGCGTTACGTCCACTTTTTGAACGATATTTTGTTGCATCTTATTCGCTTTCAACTGCTCGAAAACGCTTGCGCGCATTTCCTCTTTGTACTGCAGCAAAGAACGGTTCAGGAATTTTTCCAGCCGTTCTTGACCACCAGCCTGTTGCGACATGTGGCGCAAGCGAGAATTTAAGTTGTCATCCACTTCTGTTTCTGTCACATCGATGGAGTCAATTACTGCCTGTTGGGAAAGGAGCTTCTGAATGATCAATTGCTCAAGAACTCCACATTTAAACTTCTCATTTGGTTTATTCCCTTGGGCAAGCCATTGTGAATATTGCATATCCAAATCAGATTGTAGGATAATTCCCGAACCAACAGTGGCCACCACACGGTCAATAATTTGATTTTGTGCAAAGCTGGCCTGAATTGATACAAACAGCAACAAAAACAATATATATATGTTTTTTTTCATCTTTTTAAATTATTTATAAGTGTCGATCTCATCGGTATAAATGAACTCGTTTCACTCGGTTTTTTTTCATTTGTGATGAAGCTGTCAGATCTATTCATTCCCTTATGTAATTGAATAAATCATGATGGTTTCATCTAAATAATATATTTCTAAATGCTGATGAAACAGTCGCGAACAGTTTGTAAATCCTGTACAGGTCATACAGATCCGTGTCACGATGAAATCATCTAGATCACTAATAATCTCCCGATTCTGTCGTTCAATAGATACTATTTTGAACAACAGCACAAAATTATCAGATTATATGAATTATTCGTATTTTTATTTAACAATATTTTTATAATCCCAATATTTCAAATGGAGATTTTCGACTTGTTAAAATTGATTCGCTAAAAATACGGATTTGCCTCTTAGAAAGGGCGGTTTTAACCTAATTTAACAAGTTTATCGGCGCTAATGATAAGGTCGAAAAGTATCTTGATTTTTTGCCTCATAGTGCGAACAAAGCGAAATTTTGGTATTTTATTTTTTAATAGATTGTATACATATGAAAAAAGCTTTTATTTATCTGATGACACTTTTACCGATGGCAAGTTTTGCACAACAGATTCCAATGTTTGTTGGAACCTATACGAACAAAACAGAAAGCAAAGGTATCTATATCTATAATTTCGATACAAAGACCGGTGAGGCTGCACTAGTCAGTACACAGGAAAGTAAGGATCCGTCCTTTCTGGCACGGAATAATAATTTTATCTACGCAGTCAACGAACTTCCAAACCAAGAGGGCACAGTTTCCGCCTATTCATTTAAGGATGGACAATTAACTTTCTTAAATTCACTCCCTACAGGCGGAGAATCACCTTGTTTTGTTGAAGTTCATCCGAAAGGGAATCTGCTCGCTGTTGCAAACTACACTGGTGGATCGGCGGCTCTATTTGATCTCGAGTCAAATGGTGTCTTAAGTAAAAGAAGCCGGCTGGTGCAACATGAAGGCAAAGGCGTTGATCCCGTCCGCCAGGAAAAGCCACACGTCCATTCTGCTTTTTTTTCAAACAAAGGCGACCGCTTATACGTGCAGGATCTGGGATTGGATCAAATCTCGGTATTTCCGGTTAACAAGAGTGGAGATGCTTTTAGCCTAGCCGAAGCATCCGAAGATTTCTTTACCCCGGCAGGTGGAGGACCCCGTCATATTGTTTTCGATAAAAAGGAAAAATTCCTTTATGCAATATTGGAAATGACCGGACAAATTGCCTCTTTTAAGAAAGAGGGCAATGATTGGATGTATCAGAGTACCTACGAAATCAACCCCGAGGGATTCAAGGGTCAGAATGGTGGCGCAGATATTAAGATTTCTGCAGACGGAAAATTTATATATGCGACCAACCGCGGTGATGCAAATACGATAGCGATCTTTTCGGTGGAAAAAGACGGAGGATTAAAAAAACTGTCCAATACTTCAGTAAAAGGAAAGGGGCCGCGGAATTTTAATCTTTCTCCCGATGGAAAATACCTGCTGGTGGCTAATCAGTATACCAATAATATTGTTTTGTTCAGTCGTGATCCCAAGACCGGATTATTGACTGACACGGGTAAGGAAATTAAAGTTCCGGCTCCGGTCTGCATTATTTTTTAGTTCCTCTAGCGGAAGTCAGGGGGCATGATCTATTGGAATCGAACCAACACAGATAAGGGGTCAAAATTTTGACCCCTTATCTGTGTCGAAGGTATTTTGTTGATGGTGCCGTTTAACCAAATATTGAAACAGCAAAGTTTAAAAATTTTCTTTTCTGCAATCCAGCTGCCCTTCTTTTTCCAGATCGTTTAAGGTTGTTCCTTTCCAGGTTTTTACACGCTGTATATAGGCAGCCCGTCCGATCATATGCGCGGCAACTGGTGCGGTCAAAATGAGAAAGAAACCAATTGCTATCGCTTTGGTCGTTACTGACACATCCGGGAATGTCATTGCGGCACAGATCAATAAAAGACCAACGCCTAAGGTCGCTGCTTTTACGGTCACAGAAAGCCGTAAATAGAAATCCGGCATTCTTAATATGCCAATTGAAGCGAACAATATGGCCAGTGCGCCGATCGTGCTTAAAATTGCTAACGTAATATCAGTCATCATTGCTTTGTTTTTCTAAATAAAATGAAAAGGCTATAGTTCCTAAAAATGCGATCAGGGCCAAGATCATGGCAATATCTAAAAATACTTCCTGCGAAGTCCGTATACTATAGACTGTAATAATTCCAATTCCAATTGTGATAATGAGATCCAGTGCAATGACCCTGTCAAAGATCTGCGGGCCTTTGTACAGGCGGATAAACGCAAGTATAACCGATATCGTTAATATCGGCAGGATAACATAATCGAAGTAAGTAGTTAAAGTCATCGTAAGAGTTCTAAAAGTCGGCGTTCAACATTGTTTTTAAGTGTGGAGACAAATTGCTCCTTGCTCTTCATGTACATTACATGTATAAAAAGCGTTTTCTTATCTTCGCTTACATCCAGAATAAGTGTGCCCGGTGTGAGTGATATAAACGTTGAAAGCAAATTGATCTCCAGATCAGTTTTGGCATCCATAGGATACTTGACGATGGCCGGTTTAATAAAAAACTTTGGTGTAATGACATCGTAAGCAACCTGAACATTGGCGACGATCATCTCCCAGAGGAAAAAAAGAATAAAACTGACTGTTTTTGGAACACGATAGAAATAACGTTGATCCGCCTCATTCTTATTCATGATCCAAAGAATGGCAAAGCCAAGTAAAAAACCGAACAGGAAATTTGAATAATACATTGATCCTGTCAGTGCCACCCAAATAAAGGAGAGCATGAGGTTCATTAAAAACTGCTTTATCATATTAATTCTGTCCTCCCAATACAGCATTTATATAAGGTGAAGTATCCAATAGTTGCGTAGCGATCCGATCTGCAAGGTGTATAATAGCCTCTGCGTTAAATCCGATATAAAGCGATGCAGATGCCAATATAATCACAGGCAAGAGCAGCATTGTTTTTCTGTAGCCGATCATTTTGGCAAATTTGTCTTCGATGATTTCTGGCTGCGGGGCATCCTTCCAAAAGACCTGAGCCCACATTTTGGCAATGACATAGAGCGTAATAAAACTTCCGATGATCAGTGCTCCGGCAAACGCATATTTCTCCAATTGAAAGGCATCTTTAAAAAGATAGATTTTGGGCCAGAATCCGGATAAAGGGGGGATACCTACCAAGGAGAAGAGGACAATAGCGAAAAGTAAGGAAATCTTTGGGTATTGTGCATAAAGACCACCCAATTTATTCATATCCATGGTACCCCGGAGCTGCCGAATGACGCCTGCCATTAAGAACAAGTTCGTTTTTACCATGATATCGTGAATAAGATAAAAAATAGCACCCAATAGCGCCCATTTGCTGTATAAACCTAAACCGCCAATCATAAAACCAATATGGCAAACAATCAGGTAGGAGAATAACCTTCTGATATTTGTCTTGATCAAAGCGCCAAAAGCGCCGGTTAAAATCGTGAGTACAGCCAATATGACCAACAATTCTTTGGTGAAATGGTTTGGGATAAACAATAAAGAAAATACCCTGAATAAGGCATAGATTCCCACTTTGGTCAATAATCCGCCGAAGGTCGCGGCGACGGCTGAGGGCGGTGTATGATAGGAAGAGGGAAGCCAAAAATAAAGCGGAAAAACAGCAGATTTGATACCAAAACCAATCAGGAAAAAAGTAGCCGTAATTTCGACGAGTGCCTGATTTTGTATCTTGGGTATACGCATGGCCAAGTCAGCCATATTGAGCGAGCCCGAGATCCCGTATAAGATACCGATACCTGTCAAGAAGAATGTAGAAGCCAATATATTCATGGCCATATATTTTACTGCACCTTCCAATTGTGATTTACGCCCCCCCAGTGTCATCAGCACAAATGAAGAGATGATAATAACCTCAAACCAGACGTATAGATTAAAAATATCTCCAGTCAAAAATGCTCCATTTAAGCCCATCATCAGGAAATGAAAAATAGGAAAATAGCCATATAAAATACGTTGTCTTCCGACACCCACACAGGAAAAAATGGAAACGGCAAGTCCTGCAATTGAGGTGAGGAGAACAAGTGTGCTACTGAATAGATCCGCAACAAAGACGATTCCAAATGGAGCCTTCCAATTAGCCGCATTCATGGTCAGGATTTCGCCGTCATAGACCTTGAAAAAAAGCTTAAATGCAAGAATAAGTGCTAAAATACTTCCACCTACGCTCAAAAAACGCTGCGCAGTCGATTTCCGCCAGAACATCAGTTGTACAATGGCAATAAAAAGGTGCACGATCACCGTGGCAATAATCTGGTTGTCTATCATATATCTTCTTCCTCAGGCGTGTTCAAATCATCCAAATCATCCGTGCCCAGCAATGCGTAAACACGTTTAAGCAGCACAATAGCAAACGAAGTCAAGCCAAAACTGATCACGATTGCAGTTAAAATAAGCGCTTGCGGAATAGGATCCGCATAGATGTCCGTAAATACTTTTAAATCAGGATCAATAATGGGCGGCTTACCTTTGATAATATTACCCAACAAAAAGATCAAAATATTGGTACCATTGCCCAATAACATAATCCCCAAAAGTAGTTTTACCATGCTGCGTCGCAAGATGAGGTATATTCCAGCGGCATATAGAATACCGATCAATAAAACGAGAATCAGTTCCATTATTCCTCCTCCTTATTTAAAGCGATCGTGAATAAAATAGTCAATACGACCCCAATGACCACAAAGTATACTCCGAGATCAAAAAACAGAGCAGTGCCGATCATACCGATGACGGGGATCTTCTCCTCCAGCCAGAGTCCGGTCATGACCGGATAGCCAAAAAAGGTAGGTAAAAACATGCTTACCGCAGCAATTCCAAGTCCAATGGGAATCAGTGACAAAGGTTTATACTGAATGAGTTTCATGGTGTTCTGAGTACCAAAGGCAAAACTATGCAGTACAAAAGCAATGGATGCGACCAGGCCACCTACAAATCCCCCGCCGGGATAGTAATGCCCCCTAAGCAGGAGGAATACCGAAAATAATAAAAGTATCGGTAAGAGATACCGCGTCGCGGTTTGTAATATCGTGCTATTCATTTTATAGTATTGAGTAGTTAGATAGGAGTATTGAGATTTTACTGATACAAGCCTAAGGCTTACGTACTGACTCCCTTTTTAATTTCCAATTTTAACTTTTTCATTTTACTCTTTATCAGAGGATTTTAAACGTAATTTCAATAAACTGTAGACTCCCAGTGCTGCAATACTCAGCACAACGATTTCAAACATGGTATCGAAGCCCCTAAAGTCCACCAGCAGTACATTGACAACATTTTTTCCTTTGGCCAATACATAAGCATAATCACCATAGAAGTCACTAATATCTGTGGTTGTCGGTTCATGTAAGACACGTAAGGCGACCATGGAAAGCAGCATGCCAAATATGATGGCGACCACGGCGTCCCGAATGATGGTACGTCGGTTTGCCAAATTTAGGAAAGACGGTAATTTGAAAAGGACCAGTACAAAAAGAACCACTGTTAAAGTGTCAATCGTAAATTGTGTCATTGCTAGATCCGGTGCACTATAGAACACAAAGATGAGGCATATCGCATAGCCTACAACACTTGTCGCTACCACTGCGGTTAATCTTGATGAGGTTCTGATCGTCAATACAATGGCGCCGATTAAGATACATACGGTTGTCACCTCATAGAAACTCACAGGTGACAGGGTATCCCATTTGATGTGTAATGGACCGCCCAGGTAAAGCTGATAACCAATCAATAATTCCGCGAATAGAATGATCTTCAATAAATAGGAGCGTAGATAGCCATTGTGCATCTTTGCGGTAAAAAAGGCCGAAAATAATTCAATTTCGCGGGCACATGCGTTGAGAATATTCGCTGGCGAAATTTTCTCAAACGTAGCGATCCAGGCCAGTTTCTTGTGACTAGGCGTGTTGGAAATAAATACAAGCGTTCCGACCAAGATGGTGATGGCACTCAGCAAAAGTATGAGGTTAAAACCATGCCATATTTTTAGATGAAAGACCTCCTGTTGCGCCAAGATGCTGTTTGCGGTTGGTCCGGAAATCCAGTCGCCAACAAAACCGGGAAAGCAACCAAAGATCACTCCCAGTATTGCCAAAAGCAACGGTGGGATCCACATCGATTTATAAGGTAAATGGATATGGTCAAACTGTTCAGGTAATCTGCCGATAAAGGGTTTGATTCCAGCCATAAATCCAGCCGATACCAGCAGTATGTTTGTTGCTACGGCGGCTATTGTCAAGTAGAGGAATAAACTAGGGGCAGCATGTAAAGTAGCCTCATAGATCAGGTCCTTTCCAATAAATCCAAAGGTCAAGGGCACGCCTGCACTGGAGAGAGCTGCAAGGAAGCCAGCAATGGCAACAGGCATTAGGACTTTCCGTAAGCCCTGTAGAACGGTGAGGTCCCTTGTCCCGGTTTCATGGTCTATAATACCCGTAATTAGGAACAGCGCAGCTTTGTACAAGGCGTGCACGAGAATAAAAACACTTGCAGCGATGGCAGCTTCCTTAGACCCAAGCCCAAGTAAGAAAACCAAGATCCCCAGTGCGGATATTGTCGAATAAGCCAGCACCCCCTTAAGATCCGTTCTGAAAAGCGAGTGAAATGCTGCGTAGAGCATGGTAATACCACCGATGATCATAAGCGAATACATCCAGATCGGATTTCCGCCCAAGATTGGCGAGAAGCGGGCCAGCAAATATACCCCTGCTTTCACCATAGTTGCAGAGTGAAGGTAAGCTGATACCGGTGTTGGGGCCTTCATTGCCCCCGGCAGCCAAAAATGGAAGGGAAACTGGGCAGATTTTGTAATGGCACCGAGCGCGACCAGTCCAAAAATAAGCGGGAAAAGTGGATGCTGTTGAATCAAAGAAACCTTGTCGACAAGTTCGCTGATATTATACGTTCCAGCGATATTGCCTATCAATACAAAACCAGCAAGCAGAAAAAATCCGCCGAGGCCCGTAATGGATAGCGCGGTCATCGCACTTTTCCTGGAATCCTCCTGATCGTTGTTGAAGCCGATCAGAAAAAACGAACTAATGGATGTTAATTCCCAAAATATAAAGAGCAAGAGCATGTTGTCGGACAGTACCAGACCCAACATGGCGGACATAAACAAACAGAGGTAGCCGAAAAATCGGTCGATGTATTTATGTCCCTTCAGATAGGCATTCGCGTAGAAGAATATACACGCTCCTATTCCAGTTATTAGCAAGGCGAAAAGCAGGGAGAGCCCATCTAATTTGAAATCCAGATTGATACCTAATGACGGAACCCACGCTGTGGATTGGACAAAATAAGATCCCTGGCCGATAGGTACCACAAATTTTGTAAAATACAGAAATAGGAGTACCGGTAAGAATGCGAGAATAAAACCCCATTTGGTTTTTAGGAATCTACCAAATGGAACAATAAGGCTCGATGTTATTAATCCTGATAGAACAGTAAATAGCATTTAGTCTTTGTTTTAATTTTTATTGGAAGTATACGTTTTTCAATAAGAACCTTCGAAATTTCATCGCTGTTGATACATATCTGGCTATGAAGGTTTTTTTTGAAAGTCTACAATATAGTAAAAAAACTCGAAAAAATTGGAGTTTTTGTATGTTTTGCTTCGTATAAAGACAAAAAAAGATGGTTTTGTTTTGCTTGGGGAATTTCTTGACGCTAAAAATGCTTTGAAAAAAAGAGCCAGATTTATTTATAAATCTGGTTCTTTTTTTTGGCCGTTGAAATAGAGTCATCTTTCAGAATTCAATTCTTTTTTAGATATTTTTGACATACAACCCGCCTAATAGCTAGTTACAAGCAGGAAATAAATTGTCTATAACGTGTTGAATTGGTTTAGCCTCTCCTGATGAAAATGTTGGCTTATTCCCTATTTCGATTACAATTCCGTCTTTTACTTTGTAATATTTTGGATTGGATTTATTAAAATAAATTCCGTCAGGCAATAAACAAGTTAATCCCACATTGTAATAGTTTTTGTTGTTGTTACTATAAATGAATGTTGGGTACATTGTATTGTCATTGTGTGCATATCCTTCGTGAGAAACGTAATAATAAGTACCAATGTAATTTGTAGGGAAGTTCAAGACTGGTACTTGTGGTTTATAGATAATCTCATCAAATTCAGCAGGAACCAGAACATTTCCAATTAAGACCATTCTATCGTCTTTAAATAAAGGTTGCTCATTTTCAGATAATTCAGCTGCAAATGCTGAATGTAGTATCGCTCCTGCAATAGCTCCAGCTACCATCGCTGTCCCATTTCTACTAGCAATACCAGCTGTAATTGCACCACTTATAGCTCCTTTTAAATCACGTTTTACCGTCCTCCAAAAACCGCCCCAAAAGCCTTTTGTAGCGACCAATTGTGGAATATTAATTGGAGTCGACCAATAGGAATAAGAATCCAACATTACCTCTGCAGCGCTGGTTAAAATTGTCTGCTCCTCTGTGGAAAGATTTAAAAAGGTAGTGGATGTGATAATAGCTTCGATTTGGTTGTTCAGATCTTGATATGAAGATGGTTCTTGTATAGCTAGCAATTGGTTGCTCGTCAGGTAAAACTGTTGACTATAAGCTTGCCCCGTCTGGCTTAAACTAATTGTAGGCAAATTATCTAAATTGAATCCTGGAATTGAGTTCGCTAAATATTTGTAGTCTTGTAACCCTTCAAGTTCTAGATAATTAAAAAGCGCAGGTGTTAATTCATTGCTTATTTCTAAAGGAGTTCGAATAGGATCTAAAGGGACTTGGATACCTGCTCCTTTTGTTTTTACTCTATTTTCCTTTAGGTATTCGAGTCCTTTGTGATGGAGTGAGGCCATTCGTTTTATCTCTGCACGGTTTACTTTTAACGGTTGCTCAGCAATATCATTTTTACAAGAAGAAATGATAAATGTCAATAATAATGACAGGATAATAATTGATTTGATTTTCATAAAATTTATTTAAGTAGTTTTGAAGTAATTAATCCAATTGGTGTCCTTGTTCCACTCTAATTTTTTATAGGCATCTAAGTATGTTTTTTTTGTTTTTTTTCCGACAAATACACTTAATCCCGAGTAAGAGTTTATTTTTTGATTTAAGAAGAAGTTAGTGTTAGCTTTATAGATGACTACGTTTTCTAAAGACCTCTCTAAATTATAGAGTTTATTAGTAGGGTAGTTCTTACTGATTAAATCCAAAAGATCGTAAGACGATAATAAATCAGATCCATTCTGGAAGTTTAATTTTTGTACTCCGGAAATATTTATTTGAAGCTTATCCGTATCTTCAATAATTCGCTTTATTCCTGCTGGAATCAGGTTCAGTTTTTTAGCATCAATCAAACTAACTGTAGCTGAGGCATATGGTCCTTTCTTTGTCTGATAATAATTAAAGAAGCTTTCACAAACTCGCTTTAAGCCTTCTTCTCCAGCGAAAAGATCAGCGGTGCAATCTTGGTATGGGAAACCCGAGGCCAATACTTCCGCCGGAGAAGAGATGAAATATTTAGCTTTATTTCTTAACTCATACATAACTTCTATACTTCCCATGTAGCATGCATCAAATAAAATGAAATCAAGATCATTGGGTAATGCTCGTTTAAGATCCAATAAGTCCATTTCAAAACCGTTATCGTTTCCAAAAGATTTAGTATTTACAGCTTTCGCTTTCGGGAGCCAAGAAGTGGCATGGGACCATAAAATTAGTCCATAAGAATCAGCTGGTGCAAAGCTTCTGGAATCAGCCACAACTTTCTGAAGAAAATTTGGATCAGAACTATTGCTATTTTGATAAATTTTTAGCGTGTCAGAGATGATTCTTTCTTCTAAAGAATAACGAACTCTAAGGAGGTAAGAATTGTGTTTGTCTGTTTTAACATAAGCAATGACACTGCCATCAATCTCCTTTATACCTTTTTGAATCTTTTTTATTGTTGAGAAGGCTTCATTTCTCAAATCATTATTTCCTGAGATATAGAACAGAACCGTTTTTTTTGCTATTTTTTCCCCAATGTAATAATCGTCTTTTCTTCCACAGTAGCTTAACAGGATCAATTGAAATACTATTGTTAATTTAATTAATAAGGTTTTCAATGTTAAATGGTTATTTTTTTTATTAAAAAATGCAATACAATTTTAGTGAAAAAATAATATTGTAGAAATGTTTTTAATAAAAAAGATTATCAGTGCTTTTTTAATTTTAAAAAATTCGTTGTTTATTTGTTTTTTTTAGCGGATGTGAATTTGTTCATTGATTCCAATAAATGTTTTTTTTTTGCTTGAAGACGGAATCAGTCACTGTAAATGGGCTTAAAGTAATTTAAACCTGTGGTCAAGGAAGAATTGATTTAATAATTGTTAAAGTAAGATTAAAATTCTATCTTTACACTAGACTAGTTTGTCGATCTCCATTAATCGCGACTGATCAATTGTTTTTTACACCCGTTTTAAGTTATGGGACCTGAAGAAAAGTTATTTAGACAGCATTATAAAAGTTTGTGTCACTTTGCGTGGAAATTCGTGGGGGAGTCTTCCGTTGCGGAAGATTTGGTACAGGAAGCTTTTATTACCTTTTTTAGGGAAAAACAGCGCATGGATGAATCCGAGAATTTTGTTCGCAATTATTTATACACTGCTGTTCGGTTTTCCTGTTTAAAATATATCCGGCACGAGAAGGTAAAGGAGAAATACTGGTCACAGGTCGGTTTTACGGAAGAGGATGAACACTCTGTTGAATTATCAATGATCCATACGGAGGTTATCAATGAAGTCTATCGGATTATTCAAGAAATGCCGGCTGCCTGTCAGCAAATTTTCAAAATGGGATATTTAGAGGGATTGTCTAATTTAGAGATTACAGAAAGGCTTCAGATCAGTGTGAATACCGTTAAAACTCAAAAACAGCGCGGTATGAAAATGCTGTTGGACAAGCTACATCCAGAATTTTTGCCCTTTGTTATTTTTTTGTTAAAATAATTTTAAATATTTGTCACCCCATATTAATCTATAGGGTTTCTAACCTATAGATATGAAAGCTAACTCCAATTACATAGCCGAATTAATCCAGAAATTTCTTCGTGGGCAGGAAAGTGCTGCGGAACGCGATTCAATTGAGCACTGGCGGAAATCTGATCAAAGGAATGACGATCTAATTAGGGAATTTCGGGATGCAAAAAATATTGAGCAGGACCTGAATTTTTTTGCGGATCTTGACGAAGGAGAGGCTTGGCGAAGAGTAGGTGCTGTTAGATCTGTTAAAAAAATAAATTATTGGCCATTTATTCGTATTGCAGCTATTTTTGTTTTGCTGTTTGGGGCGGTGTTAGTTTACCTGCGTGATCGGGAGGTCGTCGATCCGAGCAAAGTAGTGACCAATACAGCCGGAAAAAAGGATATTCTGCCCGCCCAGCCCGGAGCTTTACTGCTGCTGGCAGATGGGTCAGTAGTGCCATTGGAAAGTTCGGTAAGAAACTTAGACCCAAAAGTTATTATGGACGAGACTAAAAGCGGGATTGCAGCTGTAGCAGCACCACTGACAGAATCGGCAATTGAATACAATACATTAGTCGTTCCTAAAGGGCATTTCTATAAATTAAATCTGGAGGATGGTACCCAAGTTTGGGTCAACGCAAATTCGCAACTTAAATTTCCTGAAAAATTCGATGAGAAAGAGCGCCGGGTAATTTTGGATGGTGAAGCCTATTTTGAGGTTTCACATGATGCTGAGCGACCATTTTATGTCGAGTCCAAGGGGAATGAAGTAAAAGTATTGGGAACACATTTTAATATCAATGCCTATGGTCATAATGTTCGTACCACATTATCTTCGGGTAGAGTTCAAGTAAGTCATTCTGGACATGTGATTGTCCTGGAGCCGGGAGAATACGCGAATTTCGTAGGAGAACAGCTACGGAAAGGAAAAGCCGATTTGGAACACGACCTGTCTTGGCATAATAATCAGTTTTATTTTAAGAAAGAAACCATTGTTGAAATAGCCTCTACATTGTCTAAATGGTACGATATCCAAGTGAAATTTAAAAAAGATGTGGTATTAGATAAAGTGTATACCGGTAATTTTAAACGTGATGTTAAGCTGTCAGAGGTGTTGGAAATGCTGACCTATGTCTGTGACCTGAAATTTGAGCTTCAAGGAAAAGAATTAATAGTAGAAAACAAATAGGAGGAGTACTTATGTAAGAGAAATAATACCTAACCTAAGAGCCTTTACATAAAAATAGAACAGGAATGTTGCAGCATCCCTGTCCGGAAATGATTAAAAAAGGCCTAAAAATTTAAAAAGCGAATTAAGTAAACCCAATTAACCACAAAGAGTAAATGTATGAATAACTTACCATTTGGCAAAACGTGGCGACTGATACCTCATGACCCGCGGTTTAGCAAACCTTTACGTATTATGAAAATTAGTACCTGCCTTCTTTTCGCCTTTGTGACCGGAGTTCAAGCCAATGGCATTGCGCAGAAAGTTACGTTGAAAATGAAAAATGCACGGATTGAAGAAGCACTGAACGCGATCTCCAAGCAGTCCAATCTGCAGTTATTTTATGGGGAAAATATTGATTCCAAAGCGAGGATCAATGTCAATCTGAAAGACGCTTCCGTTGCTGATGCATTAAATGCCGTTTTGAAAAGCAATAATATTGAGTATAAGATTATAGCTAATACGATTTCTGTCAATGGGAAAACGGAAGGTAGTAGATCAAGTAATATTGTGCAGCAAGGAGTTTCTGGTACAGTAAAAGATAAAGATGGAAATGCGCTGGCCGGGGCAACAGTGACTGTCAAAGGAACCGCTATCACTACGCAGACTGATGAATCCGGACATTTTAAAATAAATGCTAACAGTAATGCGACCTTGACTATTCGCTTTATTGGCTATGCTGTCAGAGAAGTTGCTGTTTCAGATCGAAATAATTTGAATATTGTGTTAACATCTGATGAGAATAAACTAGAAGAGGTTGTAATTTCTACGGGTTTTCAAAACTTGAATCCTAAATTGTTTACTGGAGCAGCGGTCTCTTTAAAAGGAAAAGATGTTATTCAAGAGGGGACAACAGATGTTAGTAGAGCATTGGAAGGTAGAGTGGCGGGTGTATCAGTCCAAAATGTATCAGGAACTTTCGGCGCTGCTCCTAAAATGCGGATTCGCGGAGCTACGTCCATTACAGGTGAGAATAAGCCTTTGTGGGTTATTGACGGAGTAATTTTAGAAGATGTTGTTAATATATCTAATGAACAGCTCTCATCTGGCGATGCTTCTACATTAATAGGATCTTCAGTAGCTGGGTTAAATATGGATGATATTGAAGATATCAATATTCTTAAAGACGCTTCTGCGACAGCACAATATGGAGCACGAGCGATGAACGGAGTGGTTGTTGTACGTACGAAAAGAGGACGAGTTGGAAAACTTCAGGTAAACTATACAGGTAATTTCTCTGTAAACTTGAAGCCCAACTATTCTAATTATAACATCATGAATTCGGTCGATCAGATGTCCGTATATGCCGAATTGGAACGGAAAGGCTGGTTCAATTATTCGCCTACTTCCCGAGCGGAGAATGGAGGTGTTTATACAAAGCTTGCTTCCTTAATTGATTATGATGAAAGTTTAGGTGACTATGGAGTAAAAAATACGGATGAGGCAAAGGGAGCATTTTTGAAACGCTATGCATTGGCGAATACGAATTGGTTTGATCTATTGTTCAAAAATTCATTGCAACAGGAGCATTCCGTAAGTTTTAATGGTGGTAGCGAACAAAGTCAATTATATTTTTCTACATCTTATCTGAAAGATAATGGTTGGGCTATGGGAAACAATGTAGAGCGTTTCACGTCAAATTTGAATGCGAATTTTAAACTTTCTGATAAACTTTCCTTGAATTTTATCACTACCGGAGCTATACGAAATCAGCAAGCCCCAGGAACGTTAGGGCGCGTGAGTAATCCGGTGGAAGGTAGGTACTCTAGAGATTTTGATATTAATCCTTTTTCTTATGCGATCAATTCTAGTAGAACACTTACAGCATATAACGAAGACGGAAGTCTAGAATATTTTAGAAGAAATTATGCTCCTTTCAATATTATCAATGAATTAAGAAATAATACCATGGATTTGAATATGTTGGATCTCAAGTTTCAAGGGGGACTTACATATAAAATTTTGGATGGCTTAAGTTTTAGCTCTTTGGGTGCGATGAGATATGTAAAGACTGGTCAGGAACATAAAATTCGTGAGAATTCTAATATGGCAATGGCTTATCGCGCAGGTACGTCGTTCGACCCCTTAGGCGTTGATTCAGAAGTTCGAAAAAATAACCGTTTCCTTTATAGAGATCCAGAAAATACTGCTGCGGAACCAGAAACTGTGCTCCCTTATGGCGGATTCTATAATACAACGGACGATTTTTTGAAATCGTATACCTTTAGAAATTCATTGGAATACAATAAGAATTTTAACGAAGTGCATGATTTAAATCTTTTTGTTGCCCAGGAAATTCGTTCAGCGAATCGTCAAAATAAATCAAACATTGGTTATGGCTATCAATTTGATAAGGGCGGAGTTCCTTTTGTTGATCCAAAGGCGATAGAACAAGCTGTTGCTAATAATCTACCGTATTATAGTATGGGACCGACATATGATCGCCAAACTTATTTTTTGTTTAGGGGTGCATATGCCTATGATGGCCGATACGCAATTAATGGTACATTTAGATATGATGGTTCAAATCGAATGGGTAGCAGTGCTACCGCTCGCTGGTTACCCACATGGAATATCTCTGGCGCTTGGAATATAGACCGTGAAAAATTTTATGATAATTCGAGTGTAAAAGAGGTTATGAATCGTTTTACAATTCGTGGTACTTATGGACTGACAGCGAGTATTGGTAGCGCAACCAATTCAAGTTTAGTTGTAAAAAGTTCTAGTTCACTAAGGCCCTTTCCTACAGAACAGGAAAATGTGATAAATATAATCAATTTGGCTAACAACGATTTAACTTGGGAAAAACAATATGAAGCCAATCTGGGATTTGATTTTGGATTCTTGAAAGACAAGCTAAATTTAACAGTTGACTTATATGATCGAAAAGGCTTTGATTTGATTTATAATGCGAGAACACCTGCAATAGGAGGTGAGTATAAGAAAAATTTCAATTACGCAGATATGCGATCCAAGGGTCTTGAGATTACCTTGGGAGCAAATATTAAACCTTCTACTGATTTCTCATGGAACAGTAATCTGAATTTTGCTTTTAATAAAAATGAAGTGACCAAACTTGAGGGGACACCAATTATATTCGAATTGGTTGGAACAGACGGAGGACCGCTGCAAGGACATCCGTATAGAGGTCTTTATTCTATTCCATTTGGTGGACTAAACCCCAAAACTGGCGTCCCAATGTTCCATAACGGTTCAGGTGAAACAGTGACTTATATAGATCCTCAAGGAGATGATATTTCTTTTTTAAAGTATGAAGGACCTACAGATCCAACTTTTATGGGAGGTTTTAGCAATACGTTTAATTACAAAGGATTTAGCTTATTTGCATTGTTTACTTTCGCAAAAGGCAATAAGGTTAGATTAAATCCTGTGTTTAATAGTTCCTACTCAGATTTAGATGCTACACCTCTTGAATTTAGAAATCGTTGGGTTGTACCTGGCGACGAATTGGATACGAATATTCCAGCCATACCTGATCGAGGAACGTTCAACGGGTTGAATGGTGAATTCCCTTATAACTCATATAATTATTCAGATCAGCGTATTGCAAAAGGTGATTTATTGAAATTGAAAACTATCCGGTTGACATATAATATCTCCAATAAACTTATGGAAAAAATCAAATTGAGAAATGCTTCTTTAAGTTTAGTAGCTAATAATTTTTGGTTGATTTATGCCGATAAAAAACTCAATGGGCAAGACCCGGAATTTTTTGGTACAGGTGGAGTAGCATTACCAGTTTCAAGAATGTATACTTTATCACTTAAAGTAGGATTTTAATGAATTTTTTATGAAAAAGTATTTATTTATAATAGTCTTAGGTGCAACGCTTAGCAGTTGTAATAAATTTTTAGAACAGGAACCAGATGCAAGGACAAAAATTGATTCACCTGTTAAAATTAAAGAATTGGTAGCCTCGGCTTACCCTAAATCGACATATATTGCATTCGCCGAATCCATGTCCGACAATGCGGGAGACAAAGGAGTCTCTTCAAGAAGCGAACAGAACTCTTTTCCTTGGGAATTCAAAGATCAAGTAAAGTCACTTTACGATATGCCTGCGAGATATTGGCAGGAATGCTATAAAGCGATTGCTGCTGCAAATCAGGGGCTTGAGTCCATTGCTGAATTAGGTAATGATCCGACATTAAATGCATCAAAAGGGGAGGCATTGGTCGCTAGAGCGTATAATCATTTTATGTTGGTTAATTTTTTCGCACGCCCGTATGATGAGAGTTCATCCTCTACTGATCCTGGGATTCCTTATGTTGAGAAACCTGAGGTAACAGCATTAGGGAAATATTCGCGGGGTACAGTAGCAGCTGTCTATGATAATATAGAGAGAGATCTGTTAGCAGGGATTCCGTTGATAGATAATTCCACTTATAAATCGCCAGCGTATCATTTTACGAAAAATGCAGCCTATGCTTTTGCTACCAGATTTTATTTATTTAAAAAGGATTATGCAAATGTTGTAAAGTATGCCAATTTAGTAGCCAGTACCGGTACGATCGCTACTTCTTTAAGAAATTGGAATGGTAAGTATAAAGATTTGGCTTATTATGATCTTCAAGCTATTTATACTAAGTCAACAGAATCTGCTAATTTGCTTTTATGTGAAGCGAACTCAATATGGGGACGATCGTTTGCTGGTTATAATTATGGTTTAAATTCGGCTTTATTAGCTGAAATATTTTCAGCAGCAAATAATCCAGTAAAAATTCAGCTCACTTATAGAAGTAAAATATTTGGAGGAACCGAGACCGTATTTAATATACCGAAATTTTCGGAGAATTTTATCAAAGAAACAATATCTGCAAATTTTGGTGAACCTTATAATGTCATACCATTACTTACTATGGAAGAAGTACTGTTTAATAGAGCCGAAGCAAATGCAAACTTAGGAAATAATCAAGCTGTAATAGATGATTTAAATGCTTTTCTTTCAAAACGAATAACCGGATATAATGAATCAAATCCAAATCATAAGTTAACACTTGCAAAAGTAACATCATTCTATCCAAACCTATCAATAAAAGATGCTTTGGTAGAATCTATTCTAAACTTTAAACGTCAGGAGTATATTTTTGAAGGTATGCGCTGGTTTGACATCATCCGATTGAAAAGGACAGTTAACCATCGTAGTGTAAAAGGAGATATAAATTTAACAATTGGGCCTGAAGATAACCGTAGAGTTCTGCAATTACCTACTGAGGTTATTGCTTCAGGACTGGATAAGAACCCACGATAAATTTTAAAATTATGAAAAAGTTACTTATTTGTCTCATTGTACTGTCTGTGCTTATGGTGGGATGTACAAAGGAGGAGAAATTAAATATTGAGGATTTAAGACTTGGAGGTGATACATGGGTCAAAACAGAATTGGATAATTGGTTAGACGAACACTTCACAGTTCCTTATAATATCCAAGTTAAATATAAGTGGGATCGATCAGAAGTCAATATGGACAAAACACTAGTACCTCCACTTGAAAGCAAAGTGAAGCCTGTTATGGAAGCAATGGAGCATGTCTGGATTAAACCTTATGTAGCAGTGAAAGGAGAGACTTTTATGAAAGTGATGTCCCAAAAACAATTTGTACTAGTTGGAAGTCCAGAGTATAATTCAAATGGAACAATTGTTTTAGGTCAAGCAGAAGGAGGAAAAAAAGTGACCTTGTTTGTTGTTAATAATTTTGAAAAATCCAATAAGGTGGAGGTAAAACGAATGTTAAAGACAATGCATCATGAATTTGGTCATATTCTTCATCAAAAGAAAATGTTTACTCCTGCTTATGCTTTGATCACTCCTGATGGATATGATGCTACTTGGTTCAATTATGAAGATGATGAAGTATTAGAACTAGGGTTTATTTCTGCTTATGCTCGTAATACTGTGGAAGATGATTTCGTGGAAATGCTAGCTATAATGTTAACTGATGGAAAGACAGCATTTGAAGCGAGGGTGAATAGTGCTGGACCTGGGACAGCTGCTCTCCGTGCAAAAGAAGCGATCATTCGATCGTATTTGAAAGAAACTTGGGATATTGATCTTGACCAGCTTCAAACCGTGACCCAAGAAGCTATAAATTCATTAAAATAAAATGATATGAAAAGAATTTATTTTTTATTGTTAACAGTTATAATTTGTCTATCAGGGTGTAATAAATTTGAACCTACGCCAGTTGATACGACAGATAAACGTATCAATGAAACTCTCGATAGATATAATAGTATATTGGCAGATGCTGAGTTTGGTTGGAAAGCTTATCTTTTGACTAATACAGATGTTGCGGTAGATTTTACGTTTAAATTTGATGGAAAAAATAGAGTGTCCATGAACGCTGAGTTTGATAACCAAAGATCGGAAAGTTCCTATCGAGTTAAAGCACTTCAACGTCCAACATTGTTATTTGATACTTATTCAACACTACATAAATTATCAGACCCGACTCCGTCAGTTTTGGGAGGTGCCTTAGGAGAAGGATACGCTGCCGATTTTGAATTTGCCATTGTTTCTGCAACAACTGATAAAGTTGTATTAGAAGGTACATTCAATAAAAGTCAGCTGGTATTGGTTAAAGCAAAATCGCAAAACGAAATTGACGAAACATATAATAATACCGGGACTATGTTGGAAAAAATGGCTAAGGTCCGTACCTATTTTAAGAGAACAGTGATTAATGGTGGAGATTATGAATTGAAAATTGATAATGGGAATAGAAAAATTGATTTTATACAGTATATCGATGGTGTAAGAAAAACTACAAGCGGAAATTTCTTCGTTGTCGATAATGACCTAAACTTTTTTGAACCTATTGTTTTGGGAAAAGATTCGCTTTCGAGTTTGGATGAAATAACTTATGATGCTGCCGCTGGATACATTAAATGCAAATTGGGAACTCAAGAATTGAAAATATCTGAAGCAAATGAACCGTTGTTCTATGATAAAACTGCTGTAAGTAGATTCTGGCAAGCGGATCGACAACTATCGTTTACACCTTGGGTAATGGACAATGTCGTCGATTATTTAAATGATGCTAGCATAACGGCTGGTACTGGTGTAAATCAACGTATTGCGTGGTTAGGGTACGATGAAGATCTTGACTTAATTGCGTATGGAGCAAATTTTAGTTTGAGATACGGTATTGGTATTACTCCGACGATTGATAAAAGCTCAGGCATGCTAAAATATGACGTTTATGGTATTCTCGGAACGCTTCCTACAGTATACCGCAATATCATTATTCAAACGGCACTAAACTTTACCGATCCTAAAGGTTTATATGTTATTGAGACTGGAGCGAATACTTTCGATTTAGTTACCGCAACTGATGCACGCAGATGGATTAGTTTGGGGCCATTGTAATCGAGTATATTGCTTTTACAGAATGGTATGATTGAGAGGATAATTATAAAGCGGGGCTGTTTAAGGAGGCCCCACTTTATTAAATTTTTATCAAAATTCGATAACTTAATTAATTATACTGTCATGGAAAAGCAAACACAGAACTTGCCGAATCGTTCTAATATATTATTGTTAATGAACTTATTGTCTAAAGTTTGTTTACTGTACTTTGCGTTATTGATAGCAAATTATTCAACACATCAATATCTTCCTGAATTGGCTAATGCAATTATTTCTTTTATTGTGGAGCTATGCACGATCCCGATGGTATTGCTGACTGTGATAATTTGGCTGATTTCACTTTATCATTTAATTTTTAAAAAGCAGAGTAAAAGTAATTGGTTAATGAATATATTGTATTCTTCTATTACAATTATTTTCATTTTCTTGGGAGATTACTTTGTGTAGCAATTTATGGACTGTTTTTTCTTTGTTGAGCAATATCAAATAATTTGAGAAAACTGGTCTTTAGAATTAAAAAAGGACTAATTATAAAAAATCATTATAAGTTATTTTTAAGATACTGCCTGGCAATGATTATTATGGTAATTATGGGGGAGGTTATCAATTATTATTTTCAAAAAAAAGTTAATGAGCATACCTTATCTTGGTTTATTGCAGCATTTGTATGGGTAATCCTTGGCGGTTTGATCCTAACATTTGTTGACGGGCGAACTAGAAAGAAAAAGTCAATTAAATAGTTTGCTCCATAAAGATGAAAGATATCAGTGGTAACGAAAGCCACAGGCGTACCTGCAGATCGATTAGGAGGTTTCTATGCACAACTTGCTTGGGGAATTGGTCGATAATAAAAATAAAAAAGATATTTATTTCTACATAAAATTGGATGGAGGTAAAAAAAGGGGTGTCTCAAAATTATTGCGAGACACCCCTTTTGCATAGATTATTCATAATTAATTTGCCGGGACGCAAACGCTTCCTCCCTTGTTGCAAACCGGTAAGCAGCCGAAGCAAAAACGTAACCGATCAGAGTAAACGCTTGGCGCTGGGATGTAAATCCTTCGATCGTGGAAAAATTCCGATGGATAGAGCAAGTGAAAACGGAAAGGCTTCAAGTAAACAGGTTCATAATCGACAGAGACCGATCAGCAGAAGATGCAAACTACATATTCCACCAAATAGACACAGTTAGTGGCGAATGATTCGCTGCGACGAACGAAGTAAACCTTATATAAGGTGGAAGAAACACGGTATTGTTCCTTCATTTCGCATACTCGGCTAATGCCGTTAGTTCCTTGACGTAAGCAATTGCTTCCAAGGACGAAGGATTCACATAAATAGCCAAAGCGTGCCGAAGGGCATCATCGGGAAACTGTTACATATCTCAAGTAACACATGCGATAGTGGAAGAGAACCAATACACCGGCTAAGCAACAGGATGAGCCTGGCAAGTGAACACGTCGGCTCTGTAAGTAATTCTGTAGTCCAACCAAAGGATTACGGTCAGGGATGAAGCAATAACGAAAAGTGCGGAAATAAATGCGTCCCGAGGTATAATTATAATTCAGCTTTTTGTTTAAATAAAAGTTCCGCGGGAGTTTTCTCATATCCTTGTGACAATTCAATCCAAAAAGAACTGTTTTTTTCTTTGATATCTATAATCCGGGAAATATTTTGTTTTTTATCACCCCAATACATTTTCCTTTTCGTTTTATAATAAATATTACAGCGTGATCCTTATGAAAAAATGGAAAAATAGTCTTTTTGAAATATTTTTCTTGCAAATAATAAAAAATATTAGCCATTTTTATAGCACAATTATTAAGCATCTTCATGAGATGCACATATATATCCTAAAATATCCCATCTATAAAACACAGTAGCTGGAAAAGGAAGTGATCTAACTATGCAGAAGGAAGAAGTATTATTCAAAACACACTACAACGGGCTCTGTCATTTTGCGTGGAAGATATTAGGTGATCTGACGGTCGCAGAGGATCTGGTGCAAGATGCTTTTATCGCGTATTTTAAACATACGGACCAAGTAAGCGATAATGAGATTGCGATCAAAAACTATCTCTACAGTTCTGTGCGCTTCGCTTGCTATAATCACATACGCCATGAAAAAGTGCGTCAAAAATATTGGACTGTAGTTGGCTTTACCGAAGAAGATAACACAGCGCTTGAATTGAATATGATCCACAGTGAACTCATTCAGGAGATCTATAAAATTATTGAACAAATGCCTGCCTCCTGCCAACAGGTCTTCCGGTTGGGATACCTGGAAGGATTGTCTAATCTTGAGATCACCAAAGAACTTCAAATTAGCATCAACACCGTGAAAACCCAAAAGCAACGCGGCATGAAAATGCTGTTGAAACGCCTAAATCCAGAATTTATCCCCCTTGTTATATTTTTGTTAAAAAATATTTAAATTCTTGTCACCCCTATTTTCGTCTTGCGTTTCTTTAGTGTAGAATATGAAAGAAAACACAGGACATATTGCCGAAATACTTCGGAAGTTCCTTAGCGGTAACTTGACCGGAGAAGAGCAAAGCCAGCTTGACGACTGGTTAAATGCTAGTCCGCAGAACAAACAATTTCTGGAATCTTTCCGCCAGGCAAAAAATATAGAAGATGATTTATCCATTGTCCGCAAATTGGACGCCAACAAGGCTTGGAATAAACTAAATAATAAAAATCGTACAGGAATAACATCAATTGGAAAATGGTCGTTGGGGATTGCCGCCACTATTACATTTTTAGTTGGAAGCTTTGTTTTATGGCGAACTGAATTAACCACCGATAATTCCAAAGAAAAGCATGCTGTTATTGCACAGCCACAAGATATCGCGCCAGCGACAAGTGGGGCAATCTTAGTGTTGGCCGACGGAACAAAGATCTCACTGGATAACGATTCTACGAAAACACTGACTAAAAACAATAATCTTGTTGGCAATAGCAATGAGCTGATCGTCAAAGCGACAGATCAGGCTATTCCTACACAATATAATTCATTAATTGTCCCAAAGGCGAGTTTCTATAAAATGACGCTGGTGGATGGTACAAAAGTTTGGGTCAATGCACTTTCTCAACTGAAATTTCCTGCGCAATTTTCAAAAACAGAACGCCGGGTTTTTCTGGAAGGCGAGGCTTATTTTGAAGTGGCGCACAATCCGGATCACCCTTTTATTGTGGAGTCCAAAGGGAATGAAATCAAAGTTCTGGGCACACATTTTAATGTGAATTCCTATTCAGAAGAGGTTCGTACAACGCTTGCGGAAGGCAAAGTTGAGGTTAGGAGAAATAACGAACGTGTTGAGTTATCACCCGGAGAATATGTATGGTCTTCTAGGGATAATCTGATCAAGGGAGAGGCGGATTTGCAACGCGATCTGTCCTGGCACAATAATGAGTTTTATTTCAAGAAGGAGACGATCGTAGATATCGCACATCAATTATCGAGATGGTACGATCTGGATGTGAAATTCAGGGGAAACGTACAACTGGACAAGGTGTATACCGGAAGTATCGAGCGTGATGTCAAATTATCACAGGTTCTGGAAATGCTATCCTATGTAAGTAATCTCAAATTTGAAGTGGATGGAAGAAAATTGATCATAGAAACGAAAAGCTAGAAATATAATAATGAACTAAACCCAAAACCGGCTGCTTATGACAAATTAATACCTACCCAAAAGACCTTAAAAAAGAGAACAGGAATGTTGGCGCATCCCTGTTCAGAAAAATGTGATTATCAGGTCCTAAATTAAAAAGTGAACAATTAAACCCCAATTAACCACAAAGTGTAAATGTATGAATAACTTACCATTTAGCAAAAGGTGGCTCTTGATCCCTCGAGATCCGCGGTTTTGCAAACCCCTACGTATTATGAAAATTAGTACATGTCTTTTATTTGCATTTGTTACAGGTGTGCATGCTAAAGGCACTGCCCAGAAAGTCACCTTGAACATGCGGAATGCACGTATTGAAGAAGCTTTGTCTGCAATCTCCAAGCAGTCTCATCTGCGCGTACTGTACAGTGAAAATCTGAATTCGAAAGCGAGAATTTCAGTCAATGTCAAGAACGCCACTGTTGAGGAAGCACTTAACGCTGTATTGAAAAATAATAATATTGAATATAAGATTATTGCCAATACAATCTCTGTCAATAGCAATTTAAAAAATAGCAATACGACTACACCTACTGCATTGCTACAGCAGTCGATTACAGGTACAGTTAAGGATAAAGACGGAAAAGGACTGAGTGGTGCTACAGTGACCGTAAAAGGAACTTCGGTTTCTACTCAAACCGATGAACAGGGACGATTCAAGATTAATGCTTCCTCTTCCGCAACTTTGGTTGTCAGGTATGTTGGATTTTCGGGTACAGAAGTTACTGTCAATGGTCGTGCAATTATTCCTATTGTATTGACATCATCGGATAATCAACTGGATGTTGTTGATGTTGTTGCGACCGGATATCAGAATGTTGACCGCAAGCTGTTTACTGGGGCAAGTTCTAAAGTAAATGCTAGGGATGCCGAACGAAGCGGAGTACCTGATATTTCCAGGATGTTAGAAGGGCAGGTGGCAGGGGTCTCCGTGCAGAATGTTTCTGGAACTTTCGGTGCTGCTCCCAAAATTACTGTTCGTGGAGCAACTTCACTTTCGGGTGACAATAAACCGCTATGGGTTATTGATGGAATTATTTTAGAAGATGTGGTCAATATTTCCAATGAGGCACTTTCTACAGGTGATGCCAATACGTTGATCGGATCATCGGTAGCGGGGCTTAATCCAGATGATATAGAATCCTTTACTATCTTGAAAGATGCGGCGGCAACAGCAATGTATGGAGCTCGTGCCATGAATGGCGTTATTGTGGTGAATACCAAAAGAGGTAAAAATACAGAAGGAAAACCATTGATCAACTATTCTGGAACATTTACGACCTATCTAAAACCAAGCTATAGTCAGTTTGATATTATGAACTCTGCGGAACAGATGTCTGTTTTGTTGGAATTAGAAAATAAAGGAAGTTTTAATCATAGTAGTGTGTCAAGAAGCTCTACAGGTGGCATATTTTATAAGATGTACAACCAGATGTATCAATATGACGAGACGACAGATTCTTTTGCATTGAAAAATACCTTACAAGATCGGTTGAACTTTTTAAGCAGATATGCTAAAGCAAATACAGATTGGTTTGACGTACTCTTCAGGAATTCATTATTGCAAGAACATTCTCTTAGTATTAATTCTGGTACTGCACGGTCTCAAACGTATTTTTCAAGTAGTTTGACAAGTGATAATGGGCAAACATTGGGGGATAATGTAAAAAGATATACGGGTAATCTTAGGAACAATATAAAGATTAGTGATAAGTTGAGTGCAGAATTTCTTGTAAACACGGCTATTCGCGATCAACGTGCTCCTGGAACATTAACCAGACAATCTGATCCTGTGTATGGCCAATATTCTAGGGATTTTGATATCAACCCGTATTCATACGCTTTAAATACAAGCAGACTGATCACACCTTATGATGAAAATGGTGATTTAGAGTATTTCGTGAGAAATTATGGTGATTTTAATATTATCAACGAATTGCAAAATAATAGCCTAGCACTCAATATGCTTGACATTAAAGTGCAGGGAGGGGTGAAATATAAAATAACACCAAAATTAACTTATTCCGTCGATGGAGCTTATCGTTACGCGAAAACTGAGCGTCAACATTCAATGAAGGAAAATTCAAATGTGATTAAATCTTATCTCGCGAATGGCGATGCTACCATTGCAGATGGGAATAAGTGGCTGTACAAAGACCCGGATAATCCTAACGATCCTCCTGTTGTTGTTCTCCCGGAGGGCGGTTTCTTTAATACAATTAATAATAATTTAAAAAATTACTATTTGCGCCAAAATTTGGAGTATGATAATACCTTCTCAAAAGATCATAGATTAAATGTCTTTGGATCTATGGAAATGAGGTATACGGACAGGCAAAATTCTTCGTACGATGGTGTAGGTTATCAATTTGCAAGTGGCGGCTTAGTGAATCCAAATTACCGCTATTTTAAAAAAATTATTGAAGCGGGTAACCCATATTTTAGCATGGGCTATGGTTATGATCGTTATGTTGCGACAATGTTGAGAACTGCCTATGCCTATAAGGATAAGTATTCGGTCAATTTCACGGCAAGATACGATGGAGCAAACCAATTGGGGAAATCTAGAGTTGCGCGTTGGTTACCTACCTGGAATGTTTCGGGGAAATGGAATGTTGACCAGGAAGAATTTTTTAAGAAGAATGATATCGTCAACGCTTTCAGTTTGAGAGCGACTTATGGATTAACTGCGAGTTTAGGTAGTGCCAGAAACTCCTCACCTATTTTTTACAATGATATATCAAAAAGGCCATATGAAGATGAAAAGGAAAGTCTTATATATATAAGTAGCTTGGAAAACTCCAAGTTAACATGGGAAAAGATGTATGAGACGAATATTGGTACTGATCTTAATTTATTTAATAATAAGGTTGAGTTGACAATGGATTGGTATAAAAGGAATATTTTTGACCTGATTGGTTCGATACGTACATCTGGTATTGGTGGACAGTTTACAAAACAGGCCAACTATGGAGAAATGAAAGCTCATGGATTTGAGTTTACTATTGCAGGCAGCCCGTTTAAAAATCCAGACGGTTTTCGCTGGCGTACACAGTTCAATTTTGCCATAAATAAGAACGAAGTCACGCGATTGGACGTCAACCAAAATATCTGGACACTTGTCAGAGCTGAAGGGGCGGCAGTACAAGGGTATTCACAACGCGGACTTTTCTCTATTCAATTTGATGGTTTAGATTCTCGCTATGGCTACCCAACCTTTATTGGTACAGAAGGCATAAAGGATACTTATATCAATTTGCAGAGTCAAACAATTGATTATCTGAAATATCATGGTCCGGTGAACCCGACTACGACGGGTGGTTTCTTTAATCAATTTGGGTACAAAGGACTGTCCTTGTCCACACTCTTTACTTTCGCGGCAGGCAATTTTATTCGTCTTCAACCCACCTATGCTAGCGTTTACACTGATATGCAAACGATTTCAAAAGATATGGTCAATAGATGGTTGATGCCGGGCGATGAGATGTATACAAATATTCCATCTTTACTTGATGGTTACGTAAAGAACAACTCGGTAATTCGCGCCAATGGTTCTACCGTAGATGCGGTATATCCCTATAATGCATATAATTATTCAACCGAACGTGTCGCTAAAGGAGACTATGTGCGGTTAAAGCAGGTCGCATTGACTTATATATTTCCCAAGGATTTATTAAAGAAAATAAGTCTTAATTCGTTACAGGTATCACTCGTCGGAAATAATATTGCGCTGTTGTACTCGGATAAAAAACTTAACGGTGCAGATCCGGAATTCTTCAACAACGGCGGTGTGGCCATGCCTGTACCCCGTCAATATACACTCTCATTAAAAGTAGGCTTCTAATTATTAAAATAATGAAAGGATTAAAAATATATATATCGGTAGTTATCTTATCAGCATTGTCGTTGTCTTCTTGTGAAAAATACTTGGAGCAGGAACCGGATATGCGGACTGAAATCAATACGGTTGACAAGGTCGCTAAACTGGTGACTTCAGCATACCCAGGATATGGGTATTTAGCAATGGCAGAAACATATTCAGACAATGTGAATGATAAAGGTCCTAACAGTGGAGCTCCATTATTGGATCCTTATGTGGATCTGTATCGCTGGAACGATATTGCCGGATCTGGAAACAATACACCAACTCAATATTGGAATGGTTGTTATGCTGCTATAGCAAGCGCAAATCAAGCATTGGCTTCCATTGATGAGTTTAAATTGGATAAATCTGTGCTGCCATACAAAGGGGAAGCATTGGTTGCCCGAGCTTATGCACATTTTATGCTTGTCACTTATTTTGCAAAAGCATATCAGATCGGGAAAGATAATAGCTCGCCGGGTATTCCTTATGTTACACAACCCGAAAAAATTGCCTTACAACAATATGAACGCGGTACAGTAGAATCCGTTTATCAGCAGATTCAAAAAGACCTGGAAGAAGGGATTCCCCTGTTGAAAGGCGGTAAATGGAAAGTGCCTAAATATCATTTTACCTATTCTGCAGCAAATGCATTTGCAACTCGTTTTTATTTATTTAAAGGCGATTGGGATAAAGTAATATTGCATGCGAATGAAGTGTTTCAAAACGGTGATTATACCAATAACACTCGGCCTGAAGCAACGAAAATTAGAGATTTAACAACTGCTGAACGACAAATCGAATACACAAAGGCGGATAAAAACTACAATTTGTTACTTGCGGATACGTATTCAATTTACCAAAGACAGAGTACGGGATATTATAGTCGATTTGGTTATGGTCGGGATAAATATCTTGCAACCTTCGGTAAGGTGACTGTAGCTGGAGCTACATTTCAATGGAATGGTTCTTCCTATGCAAGTAGTACACATTATTGGCCTCGGAAATATAATGAATATTTCTTTTATACCAATGTATCAGCGGGTACTGGACAGCCATATACCATGGTTCCGCTTATGACAGCGGATGAAGCTTTAATTAACAGAGCTGAAGCCTATGTGATGAAAAATGATTATGTGAATGGTCTGAATGATATCAATTATTTTGCAAGTACGAGAATTGTTGACTTTAACCCCGCAAATCACAATGTAACATTGGCAAAAGCGAAGAGCTATTTTACAACTGCTCAGACAGATCAGGAAGCGTTGATCGAGACGATTTTACAGTATAAACAATTGGCATTCCTTACAGAGGGTATCCGTTGGTTAGATATCTTAAGACATCGTATTCCAGTAGTCCACAATTTTCTGGATATAGATGGCACGGAGACCTTTGAGACTCTGTCCCCAGATGATAATAGAAGAATGTTTCAAATACCTGACGAGGCATCTATTGCTGGAGTAGGAAAAAATCCAAGATAATAGTTTATGAAAAGAAATAATATTTTAATACTCATTGCGTTTTCGATGCTCGCTATCTTACAATACTCTTGTAGAAAGAGCGATAGCAATTTAGATGTGGATCTGAATGATTATAATTCAGATAAATACGTTTATGGAGAGCTAGATAATTGGTTGGAAGCTAGTTTGACAAATCCCTACAACATTGAGGTGGTGTATCGTTTTGATCGTTCCATGGGTGATATTGCCAAGAATATTTCACCACCCAATATAGATCGTGTTAAACCGACGGCCGAAATGGTACTGAATGGTTTTATCAAAGTTTATGAGAAAGTAGCAGGAGCGACCTTTATCAAAACGCGCACACCAAAACAATTTGTCTTTTTTGGATCTACGGTATATAATTCAAACGGATCAGAGACACTAGGCACTGCTGACGGAGGAAGGCGCGTAATACTTTATAATTTAAATACATTGGACGAAAATGACTACAATAATGTAAAAAGAAGATTGCGAACCATTCACCACGAGTTCACACATATTTTAAATCAGACCATCGAAATCCCACCAACTTTTGAAAAAATTACGCCTTCTGATTATACTTCCGATTGGACGAATTCAGCAAACACGGAAGATTTAGCGCAAAAGTTGGGGTTTATCTCAAGATATGCAAGAGATCAATATACGGAGGATTTTGCAGAGACAGTGGCACATTTACTGGTTGAAGGACAGTTATATTACGATCGCTATGCTAATGCTGCGGGAGCAGATGGTAAGGCCAAATTAAAACAAAAGGAAGCTATCGTCGTAGACTATTTTAAGCAATATTATGATATTGATTTTAGACAATTGCAATATGAAATGTCTAGGACACTCGCCAGCTTATATAAAGATCCAACGGAAACACTTGTTTATCAGATGAAACAGTCCTATCTCCGACAAATAGATGTTGATTTGAATCAGGGAGCCCATTATGTTTCCTATGGCCAGTCAGCTGTATTTAAAACTGTCTGGACTGATGTAGAACAAAAGCTGGGACTCAATATAAATGGCAGCACAGGTAGAACTGCTAGGAACTTCTCTTGTGTGTTTAATGGTAACATGTTACAGATTCAGGCTTCCTATAGCAGTTCATCTACTTCGACATCAATTACGAAAGCATTTTTCGATTTTAATATTTCCTATCAGGCTGACGGTAGTGTAAAGTTTATCTATGTTCCTAATACTTCTTCCGGCACAGAGTATAATAATGGAAGGATAACAATCTCCGGATGGCAGCCACTGATAGACTACTTAACCAATAACGTTTTTGTGCCTGATTGGTTACCAAAAACAGCAGGCTTAGCGAACCTCAGAAAATATGCTGGTTTTTATGTTCAAGGAAATGCTGAGAGTTATTTTTATGGACCTATTGTTTTAAATTAATTTAGCAAAAATGAAAAAAATACTCTTGTTCTTTATAACTATAATTTCACTTTTTTGTAGTTGTAAAAAAAATAATGTAGAATTTATTTTTGACAAGCAACCTGAGGAACGTGTTGCTGAAAAATTGGATTCTTTACAGACTGCGTTATTATCCTCACCATATGGCTGGAAAGCAGCACTCAACACCAAGGCAAGTGGTGGTTATGGCTTTTATGTTGATTTTAGACCTGATCAAACCCTCAGCATGTTGTCTGACTTTTCCACCAGCAGTTCTACCGTGTTGAAAGAATCTACTTATAGAGTGACATGGACAATGAATGCTGTTCTGATGTTTGATACGTACAATTATATTACAATGTTACAAGACCCTACACCATCTGTAAATGGAGGTACTCCTGGTAATGGATTGCAAAGTGATATAGAATTTGAGCTTCTTAAAATTACTGCGGATACATTGACCCTCCAAGGCAAAAGATATGGTAATGTGTTGAGATTGGTTAAGCTGAAGCAAAGTGAACAGAAGGACTATTTGGACGGTAAATACAAAAATTCTATTGATGCAATTGCAGCATATTTTAAGTCGCATACCAATAATTATTTTAAAGTTGATGATATCGAAAGTAAAATTGAATTTACACCTACAACTGGGAAAAGTGCTATTTTTCAGTATATTAATAGTGAAAAAGGAGTTAGTAATGTATCTGGCAAGTTTAATTATGATCTAGCCGGCCTCAATTTTAATGACCCTGTAGCCATTGGGAATAAATCATTTGTCAAGGCGATACTTGACGGCAATGATCTGTATCTTGTGACTACTGATGGCCAACGAATAAAATTACTACAAGATACCCAGCCTATTTTGCCGTTAGAAAGTGTGTATGGCTATAACCGAACCTACAAAATACTTGGTACTCCAAATGACGTAAACACATTGCCTGAAGTTTTGATTAACACATCATTCCCAGATTTAATTAAAAATACGGTAACGAAATTCGGTACAGTGAAATTTAGGCATTTTGAATTCAAATTTGAAAGTAGTAAGCAATTAAGTATCAATATTTATTATTATTCTACTGCAAACTTTACCGCAACGATGTATTTTGATTATACTTTGGTGGACGGTGTCCTGACGTTATCTAATCCGACAAATAATACAACGGGAAATTGGAATACTCGCCGATCAGTACTTCGTGAATTGGAAGATTATTTAATAAATAACTCGCCCTATAAGACAGATTGGGTGCCGAATCGGGTTGGCACTCCTATAGTAGGTTGGTACTCCATTGTAAACTCGAATAATGTTATATATGGAAATTTGAAATAGTTGATGATACCAAACAGATAACAAATTATGAAACTGTCACCTATATTTGTTTCAAGCAAAATTAGGTGACAGCTTTTCTTCTATAGATTGGCTTTAGACTAAGAAGAATGAAAGCCCAAGCGAGGTAATTACATTGATTTACTCACGACTTCATTGATACAAATGCACGTAGCAAGGATTAGTCATTTGTCATAAAAAAACTTTGCCCCCCTCTTCTCTCATATATCCATGCACCAACTGAAAAGATATCATAACATCGAAGAATGGGCGATCGAATTTGTTGGCACACCCATCCTGGTTGGATTTACGATCCTATATCTCCATAAAAGTGCCCGACGATGTAATGTGCTCAATGAAGTTGACTTTAGCCCTTCATCCATTTTAGCCGCTTTTCAGCTGTGAGTAATTCGGTGTCCCATGTAAGGAATTGGATTACATATTTGATTTACTTATTTTTGATAAATGAAAGCATTTCGTTTAGATAGATCAGCGTTCAAAGCACAAACTGCCGAGGAGGCTGCAAATCATTCACCTTATTATGCGCGTTTGAGTTGGCAACAGCGGCTCGAAATCGCACTATATTTAAATAGTGTGGCCTATAATTTTCCATTAGAGAATCCTCCAAAAATGGATAGGAGCAAATTTAAAGTTTCTTCAAGAGGATAATTACAACTTATTATGGCAAATATTTTTAATGAAGATTTTAGAGATTTTGTTGCAGCGTTAAATAAGAACGAGGTAAGATATATATTGGTTGGAGGTTTTGCGGTAATTTTACATGGTTACTCGCGTACAACCGGTGATATGGATATTTGGGTGGACAGAACTTCGGAAAATTATTTGAAATTGCAAGCAGCATTCTCAGACTTTGGAATGCCCGTGTTTGATATGACTGAGGATAATTTTCTAAACCATCCAATATGGGATGTTTTTACATTTGGAATTCCTCCTGTCGCGATTGACATTATGTTAAAAGTAAAAGGCTTAGATTTTGAGGAGAATTTTAATCAGGCTGTGCTTTTTGAAGATGATAACCTTAAAATACGTACCCTGCATAAAAACAGGCTATTAGAGGCAAAGAAATCTAGTAATAGACCTAAAGATCTCGATGATATTCAAAATTTAACCGATCCTAATCTTTTATAGAATTTATTCAATTTTTGACCAACTGATAGGAAGATAATCCTTTATTATTGAGTTGCTATATACGCTCAGTTATTTCCAATTTACCGTCCCAATTGCCCCTTTCACCGACTTTTTCCGAACGTTAGTCTAAATGTAATAAAATAGCATCATGCGTTGTCTTACTTTTGAATCAGAATCTTAAAGGAAATGATGCAACAAAATCAATATCCTTGCGACAATTATAAAAGAGACAAAAAAACTAACAATATAAAGTATAAAAGGTTATGAAAACTTTAATAAAAACATTCGCGGCAGCAGCTTTGATCACGGTATCAACATGTACAATGGCAGCAAGTAATCCCGGAAAAGCATTGAACCTATCCACAGCTGACTTGGCTATAGATAGCTATGTATCGGTGATGACCGAAGGAGTATCCGGTGGAGTGGAGCAATTATTTACCTCCGATTTTAGCCAAAAGATCCAAGGTCAGAATGGACGTACCAATAAACGCTCAGAAGTGATTTCCTTTTTGAAAAAACAAAAAGGAGAAAAACTCAACTGTAGCACAAATACGGAGATCTTAGAGGAATCCGAAAATTACATGGTCGCACGCATTACAATGAAATTCGACGATTTTATAAAAACTGATCTCGTTACCTTAGTAAATGAAGCCGGAAGCTGGAAGGTTGCAAGTTCGGTAAACTCATACAAATAGCAACTGTTTAATTAAATTCATATGTTTATTTTTAGCCACGTCGTGATGATGTGGCTATTTTTTTTCACATCATCCCTGAGATCGTATTTTCCATTCATTCAGAATCTGTATCGACATTTTAGCTAAGCCCTAATCAAAAGTAAACGCGGTATTCGATCTCAAGTTGCCGGCGGATTTTTTTTCATCATTATATAAGTAAGAATATTTTATAGTATTGTTTTTTAAATATATTGATATTCAGAAGTTTGTGTTTTTATTTGTCGTAAATGTATAATGCATCGTTAATGTTTTTTTTGAAATTAATATCAATAGTTAATAACAAATTAGATTTAAGGACGTTTTATTATCTATAAGTATATGTAACAAAATTGATATAAATGAACGGATTTTAACGTATCGATGTTTCAAATTTGTTACATGTATTTCCATTTTTGCTTGGAACGTCATTATTTCAATTAGTTTCTTATTATAAATATTTAACGTATGATGCACCCCCTAAACCACACTCTCCTCATTGCCTGCGGTTTTGTTCTTTTCTGCCACTCAGGGCAGGCTCACACGACCGAAATCAAGTACCGCACTAATGTAGTTGGGCGTACCAAACCGCTTTCTTTCCTTGCGGTTGACACGATCGGAATTAGCGGTAAAGTCACAGATTCATTGGGAACAGCACTTGCAGGAGTGGTCGTTACCGAAAAGAAAACGGGCAATAGCGGATTGTCAGATCAAACTGGAGCGTTCAGACTTTCAGCGGACCCTAATGGTGTATTAGTTTTTATAAAAACTGGATTTGCCATTAAAGAAGTTCCTGTAAACAATCAAAAACTTATAGAAGTCGTCCTGTCGCCTGGTACTGCGGAGGTGCAAACAGATTCGACAGCCAATAGCAGGGATTCTTCGTCCACTGTCGCAGCTGGTCGGGATAGCACGACAAAAGTTACTGCCGGCCGGGATAGTATAACTGTTGCTGGCCAGGATAGCACTAAAAACGCCGCTGGTAATCAGGATAGCACTAAGAACGTTGCTGGGAGTCCGAAGGGTTCGGGTGGTGCAGTGACCGCTGGAAAGGCATCAGTGACGGGAACTGTAACTGGGCCCAAGGGGCCGCTGCCGGGAGTTACCGTAGCGGTAGTCGGTACAAATGTGTCTGCAAGTACAGATGAATCCGGTAAATTTCAAATTGCCGCTGGCCCGAAGAACGAACTCAGGTTTTCTTCGCTCGGCTTCGAAGCAGTCACGCAGCTCGTTGGAGATCGGAAGGATATACAGGTCGTGCTTAGCGGTGAAACGAAAGTGCTTGATTCTGTACAAGTTGTTGCGGTAGGTTACGGTACGATGGATCGCGCGACATTACCGAGTGCGGTATCAAGTATCGGTGCTAATGAGATCAAAGACGAAGTATTGCCAAGTATTACCCAGGCCATACAGGGTAAGGCGGGCGGGGTTCAGGTTACCCAAAAGTCTGGCTCTCCGGGAGGAGGGATAAGTATCAGGGTAAGAGGTACAACATCGATCAATGCAAGTTCAGACCCATTATATGTTGTCGATGGTATTCCAGTCAACAGTACGACCAACTTCACGGGAGGGTCTACATTTGATTTTGGAGGCGGTACCCAAGGGATCAATGTGCTATCCTCGATCAATCCCTCTGATGTCCAATCCATCGAGATATTAAAAGATGCGGCATCCTCATCAATCTATGGTTCAAGAGCTGCAAACGGCGTCGTCCTGATCACTACGAAAAAAGGCGTAGCTGGACAAAGTGAGTTCAACTTTAATATGTACGAAGGATTCTCACAGGTGCCGAAAGAAAGGTATTACGATTTTATGAATACCGAGCAGTATCAGGATTATATGAAAGATTATTACAAAATCTTACAGCAACAGGATCCTAAAGCGGTTATTCCCGAGCAGATATTCTCCAATCCGAATGTCAATACGAACTGGCAGGATGCCATCTTCAGAAATGCAGGAACCAGGAATTACGAGCTTTCATCAAGGGGTGGAAGTGAAAAGACACAATATTACACATCTGTTGGCTACATGAAGCAGGGCGGTGTACTGTTGGGATCCGACTTCAACCGCTTAAGCGGTCGTATAAATCTGGACCATCAGCACAATGAAAAACTTAGATTTTCTACTGCAATCAACCTAACCAGAGCTGTCAACAAACGTGTTCAGGAAGAGAATTCAAAAGAAGGAGCCACTAAGAGTGGCATATTTTCTCCGCCCAACTTAGCGGTGCGTGACGAGACAGGCAACTTTGTATATGACCAGGTGAGGGCGACACGTGAAAATCCTGTCGCTATGCTGACGCTTCCGACCAATGAAGCGCAGACTTTTCGCGTATTGGCAAATGCCAGCGCAGAATACAATATAGTCCCAGAGCTTTTACTAAAGACAAGCTTTGGTACAGACATCAGTTTTATTGACGAGACATTCTTTATGCCCCCTGTGGGGCTTCGTTCGTATGCGAGTCAGGGTGGTATCGGCGCACGCCGCAATACCAGGGATCAGCTTTGGATCAATGAGACAACACTGACCTATGACAAGAAATTTGGTGATCATAGCATCAATGCCTTAGCTGGCTTTTCGGTTCAGGAATCCAGGCTTGAGTTTGTTCATGGACAACGTTCAAATTTCCCCAATAATGATATCCCTTATATTACGGCCGGAGGGGTTATTACCGGTGCAAATTCGTATCCCGAAGAATGGGCTATTGCTTCTGGATTTGCCCGTGCAACATATATCTATAAAGATAAATACATCCTCAATGCGAATGTGCGCTCGGATGGCTCATCACGATTCGGGGCTGACAACCGTTGGGCAGTATTTCCTTCATTCGCAGGAGCATGGCGACTTACAGAAGAAGATTTCCTAAAGGATTCTAAGGTGCTCGATGATTTAAAACTTCGTGCGAGCTGGGGGATTACCGGGAATCAAAATATCGGCAATTATGCCAGTCGTTCTTTATATTCTAGTGGCTACAACTACATGGGGCTGGCGGGGTTTGTGCCCAATGTATTGGGCGATCGTAATTTAAAATGGGAGACCACCAATCAGTGGAATGTTGGTGTAGATGCCGGGTTCCTGGGAAATAGAATTTCAATATTGGCCGATTACTATTACAAGAAAACAACGGACTTGCTAATCGGACTGCCTATTCTGACTAGTTCAGGTTATCTCACCCGGTTTACTAACTCCGGTGATATTGAAAATAAAGGTTTCGAATTTGAACTGACGACTAAAAACTTAGTCGGCGAATTCAAGTGGACCACTTCGCTGAACATGACTTTTAATAGAAATAAAGTAGTTGCTTTACCTGAGGGATTGACAGAAATGCGTGGCGGGGTAGGTGATCTGAACCGTGCAATAGTGGGACAACCCCTTGGCGTATTCTATGGCTGGCAAGCGACAGGTGTAAATCCACAGACAGGGATGATCGATTACCTAGGTGCGGATGGCTCTGCCGTAACACCTACAGACTACAAAGATCAAAGGATGATCGGCGATCCTAATCCATCGTTCTTTGGCGGTATTACCAATAATTTTGCTTATAAGAATTTTGATTTAAGTATCCAGGGGCAATTCACTTATGGGAATGATATCTTCAATTATAACCTGGCTTCGGGACTGGAAGGATTCAACCCGAGTTCCAATCAGTTTGTTGACTTTGTCGATAGATGGAGATCACCCGGCGATATTACCGACGTTCCGAGGCCGGCACCCGGGGACCTGAGCAATGGTGCAATATCCTCAAGGTTTGTCGAAGACGGCTCATTCTTTAGAATTAGAAATATCACATTCGGTTATACATTGCCGTCCAGTATCGCGGAGAAGATCAAAATGAAAAAACTCCGTTGGTATGCTACTGTGCAGAATGCTTTTGTATTTACAAGCTATAGAGGTTATGACCCAGAGGTGAGTTCAAGTCATGGCGGTGCCAATACCGGACTGATCTATGGGTATGACTATGGCAGTTATCCACAGCCGCGTATATTCACTACCGGTGTTAACGTAACGTTCTAAGACACTCAATAAATCACGATGATGCCTGCGGTCCGGATTCACGATTCACTGTTTATAAACCGCTCCCGGGACAAGCACAACAGGGATAATAAACGGAGTATGGCAAGCTCGTTTAAGCAATTTAAAATATATACTCGTAAATAATTTGTACGGATGAAAAGAAATAAAATAATATTACTTTGTTTGGTGACCATGATGGCTTCTTTTGCAATATCATGTTCCAAATTCTTAGATCGAGACCCGCTTGGACAGATAACCCAAGATGAATTTTTCAATTCCGAAACCAATGCTAATGCTGCTGTTTTGGGGATGTACCGGACGATGATGAATTCATTCTCTTTTGGTCAGTCTATCATTGTTGTTCCAGAGTTTTCGGCAGCTCATGTTCGGCATGCTGCAAGTTTTCCCGAATACGAAAACTTTTTCGAGCACAGAATACAAGCCATCAATCCTTGGATAGCCAATATATGGCAGGCTGTGTATACCGCGGTCAATGCGGCCAACCAAGTTATTGAGGAAGTGCCTAAAATGACCGGGGCCATGATCACGGAAGACAAGAAAAAGATGTTTGTTGGCGAAGCTAAATTTATAAGAGCGCTGAACTATTTTTTTCTGGTACGTGCCTTTGGTAAAGCACCGCTGAAACTTTCCTATACCAAAGAAGGGGATAATATTGATATCGCTGAATCTGACAAAGCAGCACTCTATACACAGATTGTTAAGGATCTAACGGATGCGATTTCTGCGCTTCCCATAGAGAACCCAAATACAGGTGATGCTGCCAAGGGACGAGCTTCTCATTGGGCAGCGAAAGCGTTGCTGGCAAAGGTCTACCTGTATCAGGCTTCCATTACCAATGACTATAAAAAAGCAGCGGATATGGCAAATGAAGTTCTGACAGCAGGTGGCTTTAACCTAGTGACGGATTACAGTACAATTTGGACGACACAAAATACAAACGAGGCTATTTTCGAAATCCAATTTGACGATCAGGCAACGAATCCGCTTGCAGCGGTTGCAAATGACAATCCCAGCGTGCTGTTCTTTGCCAAAGATTCTGCAATCCTTGACCTATATTCGGAGCAGGACAAACGAAAGGATTTTACTGTGAAAAAAGGAAGTAATAATAATTACTTCATGGGCAAGTTTCCAAATTTCTCGCCAGCCAGTCAAAACCTTACTGTTATCCGGCTTGCGGAGATTTACCTGATCCATGCCGAGGCTAAAGCACGTGTAGATAATAGTGTGAGTACAGCAGCTTACAACTCGTTGAAAGCTGTACAGGCACGTGCAGGTGTCACGGTTCCAATAGATACCTACAGTAATTTGGACGCCTTCATCACCGCCGTGCAGGAAGAAAAAGAAAGGGAACTTATGTTTGAAGGTGAGACTTGGTTTGATTTTGGCCGCACGAAATTAGCGCTTAAAAAATATGAAAATCTGAAAGATGAGAAATTCCTTTTATATCCTATTCCTTCTGCACAGATAAGTTTAGGGACTGGTCTTACACAAAATCCGGGATATTAATAATTGTGCCGAATTTTCCCCTGCGCTGATATAAACTTAAGCCACTTCATCAATGAGGTGGCTTTTTCTATCATATTCTGAGTTGTTAACATTGTTATTAACATTATGTGGAAAACTCAATCGCTTTAATTGCAGTTCTGTTGAAGGAACCTAATAATTATTTAACCTGGTAATTTGTAATTTACTCTAACGATTTATTAATTTATACAGATATTAACAACCATTATGAAGTATTATTTACATTTTCCGGTGAAACTTATTTGTTTTCTTCTATTCAACCTTTGTGGATTGAGTCTTTCAGCACAAATCGCCTTTACCACATATCATAAAAAAGATGGTGATGAAACTGAACAAAAAGATTCGGCCTATTTTTTAAGGACAGTCCATGTCGATGCCAAGGGCAAAGATAAGATCTATCGAATTGAGGAATATTATCTGCGCAACGACTCGATCAAACTCAACGGTATCAGTAAGAATGGACCTAACCCATTCCAATTTCAAGGTAAGAAATATGAATTCTATGAAAATGGTACATTAAAGAGCCTAGAGAATTTTACCGATGAAGGAGAGCTCGTGGATTCTGAAAATGATGGTTTTTTATCCTAGCGAACTTTACAAAAAGAAGTTACAAGTTAAAAAGCCAATCTACATTGTATATTATGATTCTCTTCAGAACAAGACATTGGAAAATGGAAATGGACGTATTCGCTTTAATGTAGAAGGAAAAGAGGAATATGAAGAAGGTGAAATTGTTAATAATTTACGTGAGGGAGAATGGAAAGGATGGATGGGAAAAGATTCCTTTGTGGAAAATTATAGTCAGGATAGTTTATTATCGGGGGCTTTAACAAAGGCGAATGGCGCTATTGTTCAATATGATTCAACGACTTATAAAGTCAATCCAGAGTATCCGGGAGGAATATATAAGATGATGACTTTTGTTGCCAGAAATTTTGACTACCCAAAAGAGGCCATGAAAAATGGTGTCAGCGGTATTGTGGAGATAGATTTTGTCATCAATAAAATTGGCGAGGTTGAGGATATTAAGGTCAAGCAGGATTTGGGGTTTGGTACTGGGGAAGCCGGTATACGTGTCGTAAAGAAATTTGGGAAGTGGAAGCCCGGATTGCGACGAGGCGAGCCTGTGCGTGTGGCATATACCCTCCCAATACGATTGAATTTAAGATAAAACTCAGAAACTCATTGAAAGTCGAAAAGCCTCCCATTTGGGAGGCTTTTCTTTGTTAAAGGTTCTAGCAGAACTATTTTTTTAAGCTTTCAGCACCTTGTATAATCCCTTCGACTACCGTTGGATCCTGTAGCGTTGAGGTATCTCCCAAATTGCTGATATCCCCTTCAGCAATCTTGCGTAGAATACGACGCATAATCTTACCGGAGCGTGTTTTTGGCAGGTCCTTGACAAACTGGATAATATCCGGTTTGGCAATAGGGCCAATAATACGCGATACAGTCTCCATGATATCTTTCCGCGTAGCATCTGCATCGGTATGGTGATTGGCGATAACATAGGCATAGATACCTTGGCCTTTGACTGGGTGCGGGTAGCCGACTATAGCGGATTCCACAACATCAGCGTGCATATTAATGGCATTTTCTACTTCAGCAGTACCGATGCGGTGGCCGGATACATTCAAGACATCATCCACACGGCCCGTGATCTTGTAATATCCTTCTGGACTACGGTAACAACCATCGCCCGTAAAGTACATGTCTTTGTAGGTGGAGAAGTATGTTTGTCTACAGCGGTCATGATCTCCCCAAGTCGTCCGTAACATACCCGGCCAAGGGAATTTGATGCATAGATTACCTGTTACATCATTGCCCTCGATCTCTTTTCCGTTCTCGTCCATCAATGCGGGTTGTATTCCCGGCATCGGGAACATGGCATAACTTGCTTTTTCGGGCGTAACGCCAGCTAATGAGGTGATCAGGTGACCCCCATTTTCCGTCTGCCAATAGGTGTCCACGACGGGACAGTTCTTTTTGCCTACTTTCTCGTTAAACCAGTTCCAGGCTTCTTCGTTGATAGGCTCGCCTACTGAACCCAGTACGCGCAGGGATGAAAGATCATTTTTATTGACATATTCATCGCCAAAAGCCATTAATGAACGTAAGGCTGTAGGAGAGGTGTAGATGATATTGACTTTAAATTTATCAACGATATCCCAATAACGGCTCGCATCTGGGAATGTTGGGATACCTTCAAACATCAATGACGTTGCACCTTGAGATAATGGTCCGTAAACAATATAGCTATGACCAGTAATCCAACCAATGTCAGCAGTACAGAAAAATACATCATTTGGTTGATACTGGAAGGTATTCATAAAGGTATATCCTGTGTAGACCATATAGCCACCACAGGTATGTACTACACCTTTGGGTTTGCCTGTAGATCCTGACGTATAAAGGATAAATAAAGTATCCTCGGCATCCATTTCTTCTGCAGGGCAGGCTGGGTTACCTTGCGTTTCTACTTTCTTGATCTCATCTTCCCACCATACATCACGCCCCTTGATCATGGATACTGGTGTACGTGTACGTGTCAATACAATGACTTTCTCTACACTATCACATTGCATCAACGCATCATCCACAATATTTTTAAGGCCAATGGTTTTATTACCACGGTAACTGCCATCGGAAGTCACGATCAATTTGCATTCCGCATCCTCAATACGATCCGCAATCGAACGCGCAGAGAATCCGCCAAAGACAACGGAATGGATAGCACCGATACGCGCACAGGCCAGTACCGCAATCACCAATTCAGGTACCATCGGCAAATAGATACAGACACGGTCACCTTTTTTGATATTGTTGTTCTTTAATACATTGGCAAATTGCTCGACCTTCTGTAGCAATTGTTTGTAGGAAAGGATGCGGTGCGCTTCATTTGGGTCATTTGGTTCCCAGATAATCGCAGGTTTATCGCCATTGGCATAAATATGACGGTCTAGGCAGTTCTCAGTAATGTTTAATTTTGCACCTTCAAACCATTTGATACTAGGTTCCTCAAAATTCCAGTTCAGCACGTTGTTCCACTTCCTCTTCCAGAAAAAATGATCCGCTATGCTCGCCCAAAACTCCTCAGGTTGTTCTACACTTCGCTTATATTCGCTTTGATATTCTTCAAATGATTTTATTTGTAGGCTCATTGTTATAGGATTATTATGAATTATTTTAATTTATAAAGTTATCGTTGCGAAATTGTTTTTGATACTTCAATTTCGGTGTACAATTTAGCGGTTTTTGCCCATTTTATCAACATTTTGATGTTTAATATAATGTTAAACTACTTTTATTTATCAAGATTGTTATCTTGCGGTAAGTTTAGACGAGCATGTTGTTTCTAAGAAAGATATTCTATATCAGCATCTATACGAATATTTTGATTGCATTGGCCGCCATGGCGCAATGTGCACTGACTTATATCATATTTGAACGGCCAATCAATTTATATATAGTTCTGGTTGAGGGAACAGCAACATTGTTGCTCTATAATTTTAGCTTATGGTGGTCTAAGCCCAAAAATCCAAAAGAATCAAATTTTGCACGCACCCGTTGGATATTTAACAATGAGTGGGTAATGTGGCTTAATAATGTCATTGCATTGATTGTTCTTGGGTACTGTTTGCTACATATTCACTTGTATTCATTCTTGTTTTTAGGCTTTATAGGAATATTGAGCTTATTGTACGGAATGCCTCTATTTACCTTCCATAATCGAAAAGTGGGATTGCGGCAAATACCAGGGGCCAAAATCTTTCATATCGCTTTGGTTTGGGTTTGTAGTAGTGTGGTACTCCCTTATGTCGAGTTGTTCAATATAGGGGATACGATAGCGCGTTGGGTATTTGCTGCACTTTGTGTACTCAAATTTATATTCTTGATTATTTGCACACTACCTTTTGATATCCGTGACATTCAGCAGGATTCTTACTATCATCTGCGCACGCTGCCCAATATGCTAGGGGAGCAGAAAGCGAAAAATCTAACTTATAGCCTGTTGTTATTACATAGTTTGTTAATCCTTGTTGCGCCATATCTGCTATGGATCAAGTTGGGACTGATCTTAACCAATATACTGATATATGCACTCCTAAAACTGGCGGTTTTCAAAACAAAAGATCACTACCATTATGCCTACTTATTGGACGGTAGCTTAGTGCTACAATTTTTGATCGTGGTGTTGTTTAAATCATTTTCATAGTCCCCGAAGACGCATAAAGAACAAGGGCTTTAATTAGAGGAACTTGAGGCCAATAAGTGTCATCTTTGTTAAAGCGTTTCCTGAAGCTTTAAAAATGCAATAATCTTATCTGCAGCAACTGCCGATAATTTGTAATAGCTTTCAAATGTCCAACCTGCTACGTGGGGGGACAAAATTACATTGTCTCTACTAATAAGGTCTGGATACCAGGTCTGCTCGGCAAGCTTAGGAAACTTTTCAACAGGGAGCACATCAAAGGCTGCGCCAAGGATCCGGCCTTTGTCAAGACCGTTTAATACAGCCGGTACCTGTACAATTCCACCCCTAGCGCCTAATAGGAAGAAGATAGGTTTGCTAAACTTCGATAAATAAGCATCATCAATCATTTCCTTTGTTTCGGCGGTCAGCGGAATATGGAAGCTAATAATATCCGCTTGTGCATAGATATTCTCCATAGTGGACTCTTCTGCATACTGGTCCGTATAGTCGGTCCGATATTTATCATAAGCCAGTATCTTCACGTCAAAGCCCGAAAGTTTTTTGGCCATAGCCATACCATTATGTCCATAGCCAATCAGACCAATTGTACGCCCTTTAAGTTCATAGCCACGGTTGGCTTCGCGCAACCACTGGCCAGCCCGCACTTGTTGATCGCCCCGGTTGAGATTGTTCATCAAGCTTAACAACATGCCGATCATGTGTTCGCCGACAGCATCTCGATTACCCTCATTGGCCGGAATCAATATAACCTGTTTCTGTGCCGCAATTTTATCATCAATATTATCCATTCCGGCCCCTGCTCTGGCGATGAAACCTAAGTTGGGCGCTAAGTCAAGAAAAGGTTTGTCTACCTGAAATTTAGAGCGGATAACCAGACCTGAATAGTTCGCAATGATTCTTTCCGCTTCTTCGCGATCAATGTCAGGCTGGTAGTCATAAGCGATCCCCGCCTGCTCAAATTTCTCCAACATAATTTCGTGGATGTCATCGACAATCAAAATATTAGCTTTCATGGTCACGGTTTATTTGCATAAAGTCTACGGACAATAATTTATTCAACTGTTGTTGCTTAAGCCTATTTGGCATAATTTTCATAAAGAAATTGCGCATGCCAATCAAAGCAAGTTTATCCCATTGCGCGATTTTCCCGATTCGCCACGAAGTATTGCAGATATAGTTGACACGGTCCAAGCGACGTTTTTCAAATCGGGAGAAGGCTTTGGGTATCGAAGATGCTGTTTTTAATTCGTCCAACAATACCGCGACATCTTCTATGGCCTGACAGGCACCTTGTCCCAAGTTGGGGGTGGTGGCATGACCGGCATCTCCGAGTAAAAGGATATTGTCAAAAGCAAGCTGTCGTAATGGGACGATATCGATAATGTCATTCCAGATCAATTCCGTATCCTTCGTCTCTAATAGAATTGTCGGAATAGGGGCGTGGTAATCTTTGAAATTATCCAACAGATCCGCCGTGGTCCAATTCTTTAAATGTTGATTTTGTTGTACACTATTGATACAGGCGTACCAATAAATACGATTGCCAACAAGAGGCGTCATACCAAACCTGCCTTTTGCGCCCCATGTTTCTGTGCTTTTTTTGAGTTGGATACTGCTATTGTCAATTGTCGCCCGCCAACAGGTGTAGCCTGAATAGCGAGGGATTGATGTCGGCAGCAACTGTTGGCGTATAAGGGAGTGCACACCGTCAGCAACAAGTAAAGCGTTACCCATTACTTGGCTACCATCGGCAAAATGAACGCGGATCTGTTCACCTAATCGCTCAAAAGACAGCGCACGTTTGCCAAGATGGATTTGACTGTCGGGAATCTTTGACAGAAGAAATCGGTGCAGGTCTGCTCGGTGTATGGCAAAGTTGTCCTGTTTGTATTTTTGACTGATTGTTTTGGTATTCGGTTCGACCAAAATATTTCCTTTTTGATCCAGAACATTATAAGAACCAAGATAATGTCCAATTTGGCTGATTTCATCTTTTAGTCCCAAATGATCCAAAGCCTGCATGGCATTAGCGGCGAGACCAAATCCGGCCCCTATTCCTTTGAGTTCAGGCACACTTTCATAAACATGAGCTTCAATACCTAACTGTCTCAGGCCAATTGCGGCACATAATCCAGCGATACCTCCACCAACGATGATAAATGTGCTATCTGTTAAATTCATCTCAAAGACTATTTGCGATCTCGTTGGTCAAGCTAACGAAGTCATCTACTGTCAATCGTTCGGCCCGCAGCTCATATAGCGGATTGTCTGACATTTTATCTTTTGGGACAACGCCTGAAAGCGAGTTCCGCAAGGTTTTGCGACGTTGATTGAAGCCCGCTTTAACGACCCGCCAGAACAGCTTCTCGTCACAGGCTAATTGTTCACGGTCATTTCGCGTCATGCGAATGACACCCGACAATACTTTGGGTGGTGGATTAAATGCTCCTGCCTTTACGGTAAAGAGATATTCTACTTTATAGTACGCCTGTAAGAATACGCTCAGGATACCATATTCTTTACTGCCTGCTTTCGCTGTACAGCGCTCAGCGACCTCTTTTTGAAACATACCTGTCATCTGAACAACACGTTGACGCTCGTCCAAAATTTTGAAGAGGATCTGTGAGGAAATATTATAGGGAAAATTGCCGATGATAGCCATTTTTTCACCAAAATATTGTGAAAAGTCAAGGTTTAGAAAATCGCCATGGATCAATCTTTTTCCCAATTGCGGATATTTGTCATCCAGATAGGCGACCGATTCATCATCCACATCGATCAGATAGGTCTCATATTCTTCTTTCTGTAATAGAAAATCTGAAAGGACACCCATTCCCGGACCGACTTCGAGTACTTGGCTAAAACCCAATTTAGGATCCAATGCTTCTACAATACGTTGCGCGGCATTCTTATCGTTTAAGAAATGCTGTCCTAAATGTTTTTTTGCTCTAACTGTACTCATGATGCAAAATTAGAAATTTAAAAGCTTTATAAAGTAAAAAGTCAAAAGTAAAAATTCAAATGGACAGAAAGTTTTTAGACCAGAGACTTGTTCGCCCAAAATCTTAATACGCATATCTAACTACTCAATACTAAAAAAAAATCCCTATTTTTGAGTCAAAGCATTTAAAAAAGGATGAGTGATAAACTAAAAATCGGAATTACCGTAGGAGATATTAACGGCATTGGACTTGAAGTAATTATTAAGTCATTGGTGGATCAACGTATGTGCGATTTTTTTACGCCGATTGTTTATGGAAATACAAAAGTTGCCTCTTTTCACCGAAAAGCGATCGGAGTAAACGATTTTAGTTTTAACGTCATCAATGATGCTGAACAGGCCCATTCCAAACGGGCGAATATGATCAATTGCTGGCAGGAAGATGTTAAGATCTCTTTGGGTGAGGAAAATGAAATCGGGGGCAAATATGCTTTTTTGTCTCTCGAGCGAGCAATCGATGATTTGAAAGCCGGTAAAATTGATGCATTGGTGACTGCACCGATAAACAAACATAATATTCAACAGGAGGGGTTCCAATTTCCTGGGCATACCGAATATTTGCAGGCAAAGGTTGGAGCTGATGATGTGCTGATGTTTATGGTCTGTGATGAGCTGCGTATTGGTGTGGTGACAGGTCATATCCCATTACACGATGTGGCTACGAATATCACTGAAGAGGCAATTTTGAAAAAGCTCGTTCTGATGAACGAATCTTTGAAAAAGGATTTCTGGGTTGAGAAACCCAAAATAGCCGTTTTGGGACTTAACCCACATGCTGGAGATCACGGGATTATCGGAACCGAAGACGACCAGATTATTCGACCAACGGTTGAAAAAGCAAATGAACAGGGGATTTTCTGTTTTGGCCCCTATCCTGCAGATGGTTTCTTTGCAAAAGGCGCTTATGAGAAATTTGACGCCGTACTGGCCATGTACCACGATCAGGGACTGATTCCTTTCAAACATATCGCCAAGGGAGGCGGTGTAAATTATACGGCTGGATTATCCATTGTGCGTACTTCGCCGGATCATGGTACAGGGTACGATATCGCAGGGAAAAACCTGGCGTCACCGAGCTCATTTGTAGAGGCAATTTTTACTGCGGTCCATATTGTGAAACGCCGCCGGGAACAAGCTGAATTATTGAAGAACCCATTGGCCTTCCGCAAATTGTCCAAAGACCGGGATTAGGCCTGTAATAATTGCTGATTTTTTTTGATCTATAGCGGTATAAGTGTCAAGTTAAGCAGATGACGAGAATCACATTGTCATTAAGGAGTTATAATGATTCCAGCGTGACAAGGTAAACACCGGTCGTATCTGCATAGAGTTTGTACGATCAAAATCTCAATTCTAATAGCGCAATGCCTAATACTAAAAAAAAGTATTACTTTTGCAAACTGTTTGGTTTTTTACCTCCTGTTCTAACTATGTACGATAATTTACAACATCCAATATTTTCAATCATCAAAGAGCTCGCCGAGCAGACAAATACCGAGTGTTATGTCATCGGAGGCTATGTACGCGACTATATTATGCGGCGTCCATTCAAGAATGATGTGGATATTGTTGTGGTAGGAAGTGGTATTGAGTTTGCAACTTTGCTGGGTGAAAAAATTCATACTAAAGTCTCAGTCTACAAAAACTTTGGTACCGCAATGCTCGTTTTTGAGGGCTTGAATGTTGAATTTGTTGGCGCAAGGAGGGAATCCTACCGTGCGGACTCCCGGAAGCCGATCGTGGAGGATGGCACATTGGGCGATGATCAGAATCGCCGTGATTTTACAATCAATGCCATGGCTTTTTCGTTGAATAAGGCTGATTATGGTACCTTGGTAGATCCGTTTGAAGGTGTAAAAGACCTTGAACAACGTATTATCCGGACCCCGCTAGATCCAATAGAAACCTTTTCAGACGATCCCTTGCGTATGATGCGTGCAATCCGTTTTGCAACTCAGCTAAATTTTAAAATTGACATTGAGGCCATTAAAGCGATCACGGATACGAAAGAACGCATCAAGATCATTTCAAAAGAACGGATTATCGACGAAATCAATAAGATCATTCTTTCACCTAAACCCTCTGTAGGCTTTAAATATCTTTTTGATACGGGCCTACTGGAATTGATCTTCCCCGCAATGTACAACCTGCATGGTGTTGATATTATTGATGGAAAGGGGCATAAGGATAATTTTTACCATACATTGGAGGTATTGGATAATGTGTGTGAACTTTCTGAGGACCTCTGGTTACGTTGGGCTGCTATAATGCATGATATTGCCAAGCCGGCGACAAAACGTTTCGATAAAAAATTGGGCTGGACGTTTCATGGACATGAAGACCGTGGTGCACGGATGGTGCCGAAGCTTTTTGCCGAACTGAAATTACCATTGAATGAAAAGATGAAATTTGTACAGAAACTTGTACAATTGCATCTTCGTCCGATTGTGCTGGCACAGGATACGGTCACCGACTCTGCCGTTCGACGTTTACTATTTGAGGCCGATGACGACATCGATGCCCTGATGATGTTGTGTCATGCGGACGTGACAACGAAGAACGAGTTTAAAAAGAAAAAATACCGCCAGAATTTTGAACTTGTCAAGCAAAAGCTAAAGGACGTTGAAGAACGTGACAAGATTAGAAATTGGCAACCACCCATCAGTGGCGAAGATATTATGACACTTTTTGGACTGACACCGGGACGTGTTGTCGGACAGTTGAAAAATCTGATCCGCGAAGCTATTTTGGAAGGTGATATCCCCAATTCCCGGGTCGAAGCCTATCAATATTTAGTTCGTAAAGCCGGAGACATGGGCTTGGAGGTCAAGCAAGAAATCCCATTGGAAATTTCCAATTCTTAAAATATAGTATTAATTTTAAACTGCTAAAAAGAAGAATACATAAAAGATGGCAATTTATAGATTTAGAGTTACTTTTGAAGATTATGAAGATGTATATCGCGAAATTGATATGCCTTCCAAAAGTACATTTTTAGACATGCATGAGGAAATCCATAAAACGACAGGCTACGCGCCAGATGCTTCTTCCTCTTTCTACGTAAGCAATGATCAGTGGAAAAAAGGAACAGAAATTGCTTTTAAACCCACGCAGCGTAAGAAAGATACAGAAGTTTTGTTGATGGAGAATATTCGCCTGAGCAAGTTTATTGATGATCCACACCAAAAATTTTATTACATCTATAACTTTGACCGTCCTTATGATTTTCAGGTGGAACTGATCAAAATTTTGAAGGAGGAAGCGGGTAAAGCGTATCCGGCTTTGTTCAAATCTGTCGGTCAGGTGCCTAAAACAATGACCGCGGCTAATTTTCCGGTGTCAGATGCTGTTGAAGAAGATGATTATGTTGAAGAAGATGATACGCAATACGGTGTGGATGACGAGGATGAATTGGATGGATTTGACAGCGACGACGAGGATGAAGAGGGAGAAGGCGAGGAGGAGCGTGAAGAATCAAGCGGCTACGAAGACGAATATTAATTGAAAATGCCTTCAATGCGGATTTGAGCATCTGAAGCACATATTATGGCAAACAAAAAAACACTGATAGCCATTGTAGGTCCGACTGCTGTTGGAAAAACTGCAATGGCTATTTCATTGGCTCAATATTTTAAAACCGAAATCATTTCTGCCGATTCCCGGCAGTTTTATCGGGAGATGACCATCGGTACGGCTAAGCCGGACGCAGAAGAACTGGCCGGTGCCCCACATCACTTTATAAATTCACATTCCATTCGTCAGGATTATTCTGCGGGCGATTTTGAGCGCGAAGCCTTACTCAGACTGAATGAACTTTTCAAACAGCATGATGTTGTTATTATGGTCGGTGGATCCGGATTATTTGTTCGCGCACTCTGTGAAGGTCTGGATGACCTTCCCAAGGCCGGGGAAGAGGTGCGAGAGCGGCTTAATAGCGAAATGGAGCAATTGGGGATCGAACAGATGAAGGAACGCTTAAAAACAATTGATCCAGCCTACTATAAAGTCGCTGACATTGATAATCCACAGCGTGTCGTGCGCGCCCTCGAAGTGTTTGAAGCTACAGGCAAGCCAATGTCCTTTTATCATAGGAAAGATGTCGATAAAAGACCGTTTGATATTTTGACGATAGGGTTAAATATGGAGCGTTCCCAATTGTATGCACGGATCAATCTTCGGGTAGATCGTATGATGGAAACTGGTTTGCTGGAGGAGGTAAAATCATTGATTCCTTTTAGAAGCAAGCCCGCTTTGCTTACAGTAGGGTACGCCGAATTATTTGACTTTCTCGACGGAAATATCTCCTTGGGAGATGCTGTGGACAAAATCAAACAGAATTCAAGACGTTATGCAAAGCGTCAGATTACCTGGTTTAAAAAATATGGCGATACTTTCTGGTTCCAGCCTACTGAGACGGGGGATATCATTGATTTTATACAGACTAAACTTCTTGATGGCAATAAGGAGAACTAGTCGACCCTATCGCATAAAAAAAGGCAGTTGATGATCCCCAACTGCCCTTTTTATTATGGATTATCCTTTTATTTCACCAAGTAGTTCCATCCAAATGAATCAGCTAATTTACCGTAGCGCAATTCATTCAGGTAATTTAAGACTTTATTGGAGAACTCGCGGCCTTCTACCGGAGGTAAGTTGTAGTCTTGTCCTTCAAAACCGATACGGCTGATGTGTGTTATTGTTGCTGCTGTTCCAGCGGCAAATGCTTCGGTTACTGTTCCCGATTTGATGCCATCGATAAGCTCCTGAACGGATACTTTTCGCTGTTCGGTTTTATAGCCCCATTTATCCGCTAATTCCATAATGGTACGACGGGTTACACCATGTAAGATGGTATCGCCATGCGGCGTGATAATGGTGTCGCCAATACGGAAAATCAGGTTTGCAGTACCGGCTTCTTCAATATATTTGTGTTCAGCTGCGTCAGTCCACATAATTTGATCGTAGCCTTCATCATTAGCCAATTGGGTAGGGTAAAGCGACAATGCATAATTACCCGCATTTTTCGAGAATCCAACACCGCCTTCGGCTGCACGGGTATAGTAAGTTTCAACTTTTAAGCTAATTGGTTTACTATAATAAGCACCTACCGGTCCCGTAATAATGATAAATTTATACGATTTGGATGGATGTACGCCCAAAGCTGCTTCTGTACCGAACATAAATGGGCGGATATATAAAGAAGAACCTTCTTTAGCAGGAACCCAATTCCGGTCAATATCCAATAGCTTGCTCAGTCCATCCATGAAAATTTCTTCAGGGACTTCAGGCATCTGAAGACGGGCTGCTGATTTGTTGAATCTTTCCCAGTTTCTATCCGGACGAAAGATACTCACCGTACCATCCGCAAATTTATAAGCTTTAATGCCTTCAAATATCGCCTGACCATAATGTAAAGCAGACATCGAAGGACTGATACTGATGTCTCCATAAGGGACGATGCTGACACTTTTCCATTCACCATCATCATAGTCTGCGACCAGCATGTGGTCGGATAATATCTTTCCGAATTTTAGATTGTCGAAATCTACTTGCGAGAGTCTTGAATTTTGAGTTGGCTCTACGCGAATTGAATAGTTCTCTGTCGCGTTCATCTTATTTTTTATATTACTTAGGCTAAGTTAGGAAAAATTGAAATATAAACCGCACTTTGTCCGGATAATTTCCCGTTCGGCACAATGCCTTTTATTTCGGACAGTCATTCTCCAAATGACTACACTTTTTATATAAAAATGAAAGATTTGACTAAGAAATTTTTGGAATCTGTCTATTATTAATTAATTGTGTTAATTTTATATTAATTAACACCTCTCTTGCATTTATGGCATAAAGTTTGGAAATCAAGAATGCAGCCATGTATGGGCATTTGGTTTGCTTTACGCTATAAAATCACTTATCATAAAATAAACTTAGTATGGAATTGACTCACAGTCTTAACAAAAGCAATGAAGTAACATCGGGTGAAACTCGCGAATTGTTACAGCGTGATGTTGAAATTCAAAAGAAAGGTATTTCTGTGAATTTTATCCTTGGTTTTTTTGTGTTTTTGTATAAAACCGCAATTAAACCCTAAACAAAGAGATTAGCCAAAAATATATTGGAAAAATTTTGGCTAATCTCCACTAGGACAGACTTCAGGTCAATCTTGTAAAATCTTCAAAAGCGGATCGAGATACTCTCTATTATTGCTCAGCCTTGGAACTTTATTCTGTCCACCTAATTTACCCCTAGACTTCATCCATTTATAAAAAGTGTCTGACGGCGCATTATGGACTATTGGTGCTTGCAATGCCATGTTCTTAAATCGTTTCGCGTCATAATCCGAATTGATTTCCCGCAACTTGGCATCCAATATTTCACAAAAGCGATTAAAATCGTTAGGCTGCTGTTCGAATTCGATAACCCATTCGTGTGCGCCAGCTTCTGCTTCCCGAAAATATACCGGACCCGCGGTATAATCTTTAATTCGAGCATTTGTCAATTTGCTTGCTTCCGCCAACGCTTGTTCGGCATTGTCCACGATCACTTCTTCTCCAAATGTATTGATGTATTGTTTTGTGCGGCCTGATATCTGAAAACGGTAAGGTGACAGTGATGTAAACTTGATCGTATCCCCTATCTTATAACGCCATAGTCCAGCATTGGTGGATATGATCAGCGCATAATTCTTGCCGATTTCTACTTGATCCAGGCGTAGCGTTGTCGGGTTTTCCTCATGTAATCTTTCCACCGGAAGGAATTCATAATAGATCCCATAGTCCAGCATCAGCAGCAGATCTTCGGAATCCGATTTGTCCTGTAACCCAAAATACCCCTCGGAGGCATTGTAGTTCTCGAGATAATACATCTTGTCTGAGGGAATCAGCTTGTGAAATTGCTCGCGGTAAGGCTTGAAACTTACGCCACCGTGACCATAAAATTCCAGATTTGGCCATACCTCCAATAAATTATCTTTGCCCGTGATTTCCAAAATACGTTTGGCCATTACAATGTTCCAGGTTGGCACACCCGCTAGACTGGTTACATTTTCCTTAATGGTGATTTGGGCTATCTGCTCAATTTTCTCTTCAAAATTGGGATTTAAGGTCACCTCCATATTCGGGGTTCGCTTGAATTCTGCCCAAAAAGGGAGATTTCGGATCAGGATCGAAGATAAATCCCCATAATAGGAGTCTGGGCTGAAGTTATTGATCTGGGAAGAGCCGCCGATGACAACCGATTTTCCCGTGAAAACACGGTTTTCGGGTCTATTGTGGCAGTAGATGGTCAACATGTCCTTACCGCCCTGAAAATGACATTCTTCAAGAGCCTCTTCACTGACGGGGATAAATTTGCTACGGTCAGAGGTTGTTCCCGAAGATTTTGCAAACCATTTGATGTCCGAAGGCCACAGAATATTCTGCTCACCTTTGATCATGCGGTCTACATAACCTTTGATATCATCATAGTCCTGTATAGGGACACGTTCTTTAAATATTTCAGGTGTGAGTATACTCGTGTAATCGTATTTCTTTCCCCATTCTGTTGCCTCTGCGGTAGAGATTAAACTTTGGAACCATTCTTCTTGTACATCGTGCGGATATTTCATAAAAAGTTCGATCTGGTGAATCCTTTTTTTCATGAACCAAGTAAAAATGGAGTTTAATAAGGCCATAGCGGGTATTCTTTTTGCTTTAAAATTTTTTCCTTCTCAATTCAAAGTGACGGCCCAGATAGAATTTCCGTGCCAGCTCATTGTCGGCAATTTCCTCAGGTGTACCGGTAAGCATAATCTTGCCTTCGGTCAAAAGATACGCTCTATCCGTAATGGATAAGGTCTCCTGTACATTGTGATCCGTGATTAGAATACCTATATTACGCGTCTTGAGTTTTGCTACGATCGTTTGTATTTCCTCTACGGCAATAGGATCGACCCCCGCAAATGGTTCATCCAGAAGGATAAAAGAAGGATTTGCAGCTAATGCACGGGCAATTTCGGTACGCCGGCGTTCCCCCCCTGACAAAAGATCACCTCTGTTTTTACGAACACGGTGCAGACTAAATTCGGACAATAATTCCTCCAGTTTGGCCATACGTTCTTCTTTATTGGGGTAATGGATCTCCAGTACGGCAAGAATATTATTCTCCACGGATAACTTGCGGAAGACAGAAGCCTCCTGAGCCAAATAACCTATTCCACGTTGTGCGCGTTGATACATCGCATCTTGCGTGATCTCTTGGTCGTCTAAGAAAACTTTTCCTTCATTGGGCTTGATCAGACCAACAATCATATAGAAGGAGGTCGTTTTACCGGCACCATTTGGCCCTAATAATCCGACAATTTCTCCTTGTTCTACATGAAAGGATACGTCGTTGACAACAGTACGTTGTTTATATTTTTTTATGAGATGCTCTGCCTTTAAAATCATCTTCTTGATCTATCTTGTTGCTATAAGTTTGTGCTCTACTTTTTCCGCAATATACCAGATGACCTGAATTTAATGCGGAAATTACGGTTGGAGCATGTTGATGCAAATCTATTGTAAATATATTAATATCTTCTTAGTATTAAGTATCATGGTCGTAGTATTTAGATCATTCTAAACCCCACAAAACCTAAATTCACGTACTCGTTATCCATCCGTAATAATACTAATATCGAATTCCCTTGATATTGAGCTGTAAGTTCCTTTTGCTGCGCCAGACGTTTTCCTCGATACTATAGCAGATATCAAAACTCTGGCCTGAATTGATAAGACTGATGTGTTCGGCCAATCCAAAACCGATGCAATCAAAAGATGCGGAATCTTCCTGTACAACCGTCATTTTTAAATGATTGGTACCGACAGGAAAAGCCGGACCTACCGCACTTACTTTTTTGCTCAAGAATACCGGAGCTTCATTTTGTGGGCCAAATGGTTCAAACTGTTGGAGTATACGGAAAAACTTTGCGTCTATATCCTTCAGCTGAAGTTTGGCGTCGATCAGAATTTCCTGTGTCAGCATCTCCGGACTGATTCTTCGGGCAACAACCTCTTCAAAGCGATCTTGAAACAGACTTACATTGTCAAGAGACATGGTTAGTCCAGCGGCGTATTTATGTCCTCCGAACTGTTCGAGCAGGTCGGCACATTCGTTTAGGGCCTCATATAAATCAAATCCGATCACTGACCTGCAGGATCCCGCGATATGACCATTTGTTTCTGTCAATATAATGGTCGGGCGGTAATATTTCTCGGTCAATCGTGAGGCAACGATACCGATAACACCTTTATGCCAGTCTGCTTTGTACAGTACAGTAGATTTTCGGCTTTTGAGAACGACATTCTCCTCAATGAGTGCCAATGCCTCCTCGGTTATCTTTAGGTCAAAATCCTTGCGGACATTATTTTGGTCATCAATACTCGAACTGAAATCTTTGGCCTCCTGTAAGGATTTTGAAATTAATAATTTAACAGCATCCTTGGCATGGTCGATCCTTCCGGCGGCATTAATGCGCGGCCCGATCTGGAAGACAATATCATTGACCGTGAAGGTCTTTGTTCTATTATTGGAAAGGTCTATCAGGGCTTTTAGTCCAACACAAGGGTTGGTATTGAGCTTGATTAATCCAAAATGGCTTAAGATTCTGTTCTCTCCGGTGATCGGAACAATATCTGAAGCGATACTGACCGCGACCAGATCCAAAAACTGATAACAGGCATTGATATCCATACCATTGGTCAGGATGAAAGCCTGAATGATCTTGAATCCGATGCCACAACCCGAAAGTTCTTTATACGGATAATCACAATCGGCACGTTTTGGATCTAACACGGCGAAAGCCTTCGGAAGTTCTTCTCCCGGCAGATGGTGGTCGCCAATGATAAAGTCTATCCCTTTGTTGTTGGCATACGCAATCTTATCGATGGCCTTTATGCCGCAATCCAATGCAATAATTAAAGTAAATCCATTTGCAGCAGCATAATCAATACCTTGTGTAGATATACCATAACCCTCCGCATAACGGTCGGGAATATAAAACTCAAGCTGACTATGGAATTCTCTGAAGAAGCTGTAGACTACGGCAACGGCTGTTGTGCCATCGACATCGTAGTCACCATAGATTAAAATTTTTTCTTTGTTGCCAATGGCCTGGATGATTCGGGATATGGCTTTTTCCATATCTTTCATCAAAAATGGATCGTGCAAATCAGACAATTGTGGTCTAAAAAACTGTTTTGCTTCATCAAAACTTCCAATGCCCCTGCTGACAAGCAACTCTGTTAATACAGCGTTGATATTTAATTCCTCGCGCAGTTTGTTGGTTATTTTGACATCAGTTTTAGATTTTAGTACCCACCTTTTTTGCATATCTTTGCACAATATTTTAAGTGTAAATATACGTTTTAAGGCTGGACTTACCTAATTCCTAAACCTGGTATTGACCATCTGTTGCTTAACGTGCATATTCCCAATGTTTTAAATATGGTGCAGGCTTATTCTCTATATGAAGGTTCTTTTTCCGTTGATAAAAGTAGAAAATTCGTTCCCTTTGATCCGGCTGTGGATGATCCGAAAGATCGTCCCGGATCCATGTTTATCCATGTTCATCCTTTTTTGATCAAAACAGAATCAGGTATTGTGATCTGTGATACCGGCCTGGGGCATACGGACGACCGTGGTGTGCTGAAGCTGTACAATAATATCCGCAAATTAGGTTATGAGCCCGATGATGTAAAATATGTATTGATGTCACATCTGCATAAAGATCATGCCGGTGGTATGGTAAAAACGGAAGAAGGCTCGCCCCGTATTGCATTTCCGGAGGCTGAGTATATTGTGCAAAGGGGCGAATGGGAGGATGCCTATTCTGGTATCTCCAGTTCCTACCGTACAGAAATTTTTGATGTCGTCCAACGGAGCGGAAACCTCGTGTTGGTCGAGGGGGAAGGAGAGATAAATACCGAGATCAGCTATGTGCATAATGGCGGACATACACCAAATCACCAGGCCTTTCACATCCGTACAGGGGGAGAGCACTATTTTTTCGGAGGTGATGTGTTGCCTGAACCCGAGGAAATTTTTCATAATTATGTAGCCAAATACGATTTTGACGGACGACGCTCGAAAGAGCTCCGGCAGCGGTATTGGACAGAGGGGGCTCCCGAAGGCTGGATTTTTCTGTTCTATCACTCTAAAAATATAACCATGGGCCGTAGCCAGCTGCGTCCTGACGGAAGTTACAAACTTATTGAGGCCAGGTAGAGAAAAAATGATATGCCAATGAAAAGCATTGTGGAATTCAAATTCCACGAAGGGGCGCTGACTGATGTTTTTTAATGAATTAAACGGCCTAAAACTCGTTTTTCTGAACTTTTTTTAGTATTTTGGGATAATCTGCCGGTTGATGTCCCCTGCTGTCGCGTGTGGCGGATTCGTTTAAGATTGAGTTTTTGGTTAAATTTGTTTTTAGTAAAATGGCGTTTCGCTATTATTATTGGTATTTATTTAAATAGAAGATTATGTCTATTGTAAGAGAATCCGATCTGATTGGAATTGGAAAGAAATTTCAAATTGAAACCGATGCGGGAGACAATATGGTTGTTGTGATCCACGATGATGGTCGACGGGAACTGTATCGTTATGATGATGAAGAGCACGAATCACGTTGTGTGATGACACTTAATGATGATGAATCTCGTCAGATAGCGGGTATTATAGGTGGTCTTTCCTATAAGCCTAAGGCATTGGAAACAATTGAAGTGGCTTTGGATGACTTGCGTATCGAATGGTACAAGCTCGAAGGCAAATGGGAGGGGGCTGGGAAAACGATCGGAGAATTGGAGGTACGGCAACGTACAGGAGCTTCCATTATTGCCGGAATCAGAGATGATGAAACGGTCATCAACCCTGGACCATCTTATCTGATCACTCCGGGAACGACTTTGGTCATTGCCGGAAAGAAAAACAACATCAAACTTTTAAAGGAAATTCTACTGTAATCTATGCTATCACATACCCTAATATTGGAAATTGGAATCGCTGTCGGACTTGTAGCCATTGTTGGATTGATTGCCAACAAGCTTAAGTTTTCCGTCATTCCTTTTTTCATTATTATAGGGATGGTTTTGGGGCAGCATGCACCTCAGATAGGGGTGGTAGACCTCACATTTACCGAAAGCAAACCCTTTATAGATTTTATGGGGAGGCTAGGGGTATTGTTTCTTTTATTTTATCTGGGACTGGAATTTTCAGTCAATCGACTCATTAAATCCGGTAAAGCGATCGTAACTGGAGGAACAATCTATGTGCTGCTCAATTTTACCTCGGGACTATTGATCGGATGGCTGATGGATATGCCTTTTAAGGAGATGATGGTACTGTGTGGTATCATGACCAGCTCTTCGACTGCGATCGTTGCTAAGGTGCTCACTGACCTTAAACGAACGGCAAATCCAGAGACAGAGGTTATTATGGGAATGATCATGTTTGACGACCTGTTTATTGCCATGCACATTTCCTTTCTTTCGGGGCTGATATTGACAGGTAGCAGCTCGTTTTGGACCGTAGCAGGGACTTCCTTGCTGGCATTGGGCTTTATCTTAGCCTTTTTGGTTTTGGGCCGTAAATTAGTGCCAGCCATAGACCGTTTATTAAAAGACAAAACTTCCGAACTATTTATATTGGTCATCTTTGCACTGCTATTTATCGTTGCAGGATTTTCGGAGACTATTCATGTTGCTGAGGCGATCGGTGCTTTGATGGCGGGATTGGTGCTGGCAGATTCGCAGTACATTAAGAAAATTGAAGCGATGGTACTGCCCTATAAGGACTTTTTTGGGGCAATGTTTTTCTTTAGCTTCGGACTATCCATAGATATGATGTCACTGGGGGGAGCCGTGCTGTGGGCCTCCATAGCAGCTGTGGTGACCGTCATGGGTAATCTTGCTTCAGGTTATTTTGCAGCCAAATTCTCGGGAATGAAGCCCAAAACTTCCTTTGACATCGGCTTTACCCTATCCGCCCGCGGAGAGTTTTCGATTATCATGGCCAATATCGGTAAAGCAGGTGCTTTGCTTCCCGTAATCCAGTCGTTCGTCGTGGTGTATGTATTGATCCTCTCCATTGTATCACCGCTCTTGACCAAGGAATCCCGCAACCTATGGAAAGTGCTCTTTGGAAGTGATGCCAATACAGCCAAGCCGCTTAAGAAGTTGAGCGACCTTGAAAATAAGAGTGGCGGATAATTACAAAAAAGCCGCCTAAATTATAAAAATCCCAATTCGAGTTTCGCCTCTTCCGACATCATATCCTTGGTCCAGGGCGGATCAAAAGTCAATTCCACCAAGGCTTCTGTGATCCCCTCTATTCCAGCAACTTTCTCCTGCACTTCATTCATGATTTCACCAGCCACAGGGCAGCCGGGAGCAGTGAGTGTCATGACAATTTTTGCAATGCCATCCTCTTTAGTAATAATTTCATAGACGAGACCCAGATCAACGATATTTGCCGGTTTTAATTCGGGATCATAGATTGTTTCCAGTGTAGCTTGGATCTGAGGTGCCAAACCCAGCTTATCCATTACAATAATGCTCATTTGTTCAATTTTTTATCTTCAATAGCGTCTTTATAGATCGCTAATAATTCGTTTTCGTTTATTTCAGGAGTAAATTTACTAAAATAATAGGCAAGACAGGTCTTTCTTATCTCATCTTTTTCATTCGCTGGCTTGGCATTCCACTGCGTCAGACACGCAGCAATTTCGTTATAATTGTGAGGATCAAATGTCAGTCCGGTTTTGTGCGGGATGATCAATTCCGGTAAAGGCCCTAATTTTGAACAGAGTACGGCTGTTCCTACGGAGTAAGCTTCAAGGATCGTGATTGGCATTCCTTCGAAACAGATGGAAGGAACGATCAGCGCCTGTGCTGCGGCAAGGAGGGGTAAAATTTCCGTCCGGGATTTAAAACCGAGATAGCTGATATTGGAATGCCCACTTATGCTTTTCACGACCTCCTCTTCCAGGGGTCCAGCACCGATAATTCGGAGTTCCAACCTAGTTCCTTTTACGGACTCAATCAGTTGCAATATTCCTTTTTCGTCGGAAAGCCGCCCCACATAAATAAAATAAGACTGCGAGATGTCTGAGCCTACGCTGGCAGGGAAAACAAAATTAGGTTTTACCGCAAATTTTTCGGTAGATATGCTTAATGTTGACTCCACAAATATAGACTTGGCAAAGCCGCTTAAATTAATATAACGATTCACTTTTTCCCAAGTACCCATTCGGCGGTGAAGCCAGTAATTCAGTGCCAGCAGAAATGTTTTGACTGTAGAATTATTAAATGCCTTTTGTCGAACTGCTGTCCAGGGAAATTCTTCATGCAAAGAATCCAGAAATAAATGATTATGATGGTATAGCGTTGCCGAAGGGCAGAGTAGCCTAAAATTGTGCAGTGTCATTACCTGTGGTACACCCAGCTTGGCTATTGTACGTATCAGGAGCGGGCCTGAGGCATAATGCGTGTTATGGAGATGGACAATATCTGGTTTAAACGCGTGAATTGATTTCTTCACACGCTGCGCCGCAAAGATATTCCAAAAAGATCCTATCGTCTGAAGGGCCCCGAGCCAACCTTTTTTATTTTGAAAGGTGAGGGTATGGACCTCGTGCTCCTGGGATAGGAGCGATGATTCCTGTTGAAAAACAGTATCTTCACCGCCAGGAGCTTGATAAAATGTATGAATAATCAGTATGCGCATAACAAAAGACTTATACAAATGTACAATTTTGAGCTGACTTGCTTTGGTGGTACAAAATTGCCATTTCTATATGTTATTGCTATATTCGCATGATTCGATCGTAAAGATATATGCAACACTTACAAAAGCTCGTGATAGAGGCGATAGAGACAAGTCAATTTCCTGAAACTCCAACAAATTTATATGATCCGATACGGTATATATTGACTTTGGGCGGCAAGAGGGTTAGACCAGTGCTTACATTGATGGCGGCCGAGTTATTTGGCATGCAAGAAATGGAAGAAATTATTCCGGCGGCAAAGGCTGTGGAATTTTTTCATAACTTTTCCCTGATACATGACGATCTGATGGATCAGGCACCCTTGCGGAGGGGAAAAACCACCGTTCATGAAAAATGGGATGCAAATATTGCCATTCTGTCCGGAGACGGACTATTGGTCAAGGCTTACGAAGAAATCTCCAAATGTAATCCGGTCTATTTGCCGGCAACTTTGCGAATTTTGAGTAAGGTGGCCATGGAGGTCTGTGAAGGCCAACAGCTCGATATGGATTATGAAAGCCGTGGATCATTGCTTATGGAAGACTATTTGGAGATGATCCGTTTGAAAACATCTGTCCTCTTAGGGGGGGCATTGCAATTGGGCGCTATTCTTTCAGGAGCGAACGAACAGCAGCAGCAACTGATCTATGATTTTGGGGAAAATGTTGGTTTGGCTTTCCAGCTGCAGGACGATATATTGGATGCCTACGGCGATCCCGATACTTTCGGCAAAATCGTTGGCGGTGATATTATAATCAATAAAAAAACCTTTTTACTGGTTAAATTGATGGAGGTTATTGCTCCGGAGGATGTTCCCATGATGCAACATTTATTACATGCAACTGTCGAGGCGGTTCCGACCAAAGTCGAAGATATGCTCAAATTATACGATAAGTATCAGGTCCGAAAATCGGCAGATGAACTAAAGGATGTCTATACACAGCGTGCATTTGAAAAAATGAGCGCATTGGATGTACCAAAGGAACGTAAGGAAGCGTTATTACTGTTAGCAAATAACCTTTTGGTTAGACAGCAGTAGATAGAAAATTCCATTAAAATTCGTATTTTGCCAATAAATGGCTATTTTGTACTAAATAATTAAATAAATTTTAGATAACGTTCATGGATCCTTTAAAAATTACCGTATTTCAAGCATATTTATTCTGGGAAAATATTGAAAAAAATCTGAATAATCTGGCATTGAGGCTATCTGCGTTGCGCGAAAAAACAGATTTGATTATTTTACCGGAGATGTTTAATACGGGATTCACGAACAACGTCGAAAAATGTGCCGAACCGGCCAATGGTCCTACCACGAGATGGCTGTTTGAAATGGCAAGTTCATTGAATTGTGTTGTCGCCGGATCATTGATCATTGAAGAGGGTGGAAAATACTACAACCGCTTTCTATGGATGTTCCCTGATGGCAAATATGTGAAATACGATAAACGTCATCTTTTTGGCATGTCAAAAGAAAGTGAGTATTTTGAGCCCGGCAAGGAACGCATTTTAGTCGATATCAAAGGTTGGAAAATATGTCCTATGATCTGTTATGATCTCCGGTTCCCGGTCTGGTCTAAGAATCAAAATGCAGCATACGATATTCTTGTTTACACAGCTAACTGGCCTGATAAGCGCTCAGCACATTGGAGAGCACTTATCCCTGCACGTGCTATTGAAAATCAGGCTTATGTTGTCGGTGTGAACCGGGTTGGGCACGATGGCAATGATATTTATTACTCGGGTGGATCAATGTGCATATCACCGTTAGGTGATGTTGTTTACTATAAACCCGAAGATGAAGACCTATACACCTTTACCTTAAATCCGAATGACCTGCTAGAGGCACGTGAAAAATTCCCGTTTTTAAAGGACTCTGATTCATTTACAATCGGATAACACTTCTTACTGCGGGAGAATTCCTCCCAAAATTAGGTATAAAGACAAGCAATTTTATTTTGTTTGTATCCCTTTTATTCCTAAATTCAGTCTACTATAAATCGTTTATGATGATTTATTAACATCTATTTATTGCATGTTGATAAAATTTGTTTGACACAACTGTAGAAAAGCGTACTTTAGGCTAAGTATTAGCCAAAATAAGTTTAGTTTTTTTATCTTGATTTGAGCATAATATGATTAGCAACATAAGTTGCGTAAACAACCATAACCATAATTTATATGTTAGACCAAGATTTAGTATCGCAAGAGTATTTTTATAATTTCCTGACTGGGAAATATTCAATCGCTGTTATGCGGAGATTGCAGCGTAATCTCAAGGAGGCAGGCTTAAGTATTACATCAGAGCAATGGAGTATTATGTATAATCTGTGGGTAGAGGAGGGACTGACCCAACAGGAGCTGGCGATCCGTACATTCAGGGACAAGCCAAGTGTAACGCGCCTGATCAATAATCTGGAGCGGCTTAATCTGGTTATCCGTGTTAATGATAAAAACGATAGACGTTCGAATTTGATCTATTTGACCAAAACCGGCCGCAAAATGAAGGATGAAGGTATGAAGCAGGCCAATAATACGATCGAACAGGCATTGGGAGGATTGACCGATGATCAAATTGCACTTTCGCATACCGCGTTGCATCGCGTATTATTCAATTTGAAATAATATCGGGAATATACTTAGGAATCACATGGATTATGAAATTAGCTGAACCAAAAGGCCAATAGGGGAAAGGAAAATAAGAAGCCCTCAGCGTTAATAACGACTGAGGGCTTCTTGTATATAGTTGCTAGACCAAAGATTAATCTTCGAAAAGCTTGCTTTCAAAGTCCGTGTGGCTATTGACCAATTTTCCTTCGGTGCCAAAATAGATCTCCTGAAAACTTAACGTCCGTATTGCATCCACTTTGCGATAGAATTTGTCTGCGGATACGTCGGCCAAGGTTTTGAACCCACAGGCTTCCATGATCTCAACGGTGGCGCGTAGTGTATTGCGGTGGAATTGAGCAACACGTACATACTTGTCGTTCACATCCAGTCCTTTGTACAGATGCGGCTGTTGCGTGGCAACACCGACCGGACAAACGTCTTCGTTACATTTTAGGGCCTGAATACAACCTAAAGCGAACATCATTCCACGTGCACTATAACATGCGTCGGCACCCAGAGCGATCACTTTTAAAATATCAAAACCAGTGACGATACGGCTTGACACAATTACCTTGATGTGTTTTTTCAGACCAAATGCAATCAGGGTTTTGGTTACAAATGCCAATGCATCATATAGCGGCATGCCGAGGTTGTCCGTAAACTCCAGTGGCGCGGCCCCTGTACCGCCTTCAGATCCATCGATAGAAATAAAGTCCGGGAAGATCTGCGTATTTTGCATGGCATGGCATATGTCCATAAATTCGTGCTTATCACCGATACATATTTTAAATCCGATAGGTTTTCCTCCCGAAAGATCGCGCATCTGTTGGATGAAATACATCATTTCCGTTGGTGAAGAAAAAGCACTGTGTGCGGGCGGGGACATCACATCCGTGCCCGGGATGACATGGCGTATCGCCGCCACTTCGGGTGTATTCTTTGCGGCCGGTAAGATACCTCCGTGACCGGGTTTTGCACCCTGTGAAAGCTTAAGTTCGATCATTTTCACATTTTCACGGTTTGATTTTTCCCTAAAAAGTTCAGGGTCAAATTTACCTTCCGAATTACGACAGCCGAAATAACCGGTACCTACCTGCCAGATCAAATCACCGCCGTTGTTGTGGTAATCACTGATACCACCTTCTCCGGTATTATGAGCAAAATTCTGTAGTGCGGCACCTTTGTTTAAGGCGGTAATAGCAGTTTTGCTCAACGCACCATAACTCATTGCCGAGATATTGAATACACTTAAGCTATATGGCTTTTTACAGGCTTCATTTCCAACTTTAGTACGTAAATCATGGTTTTCAATATGGCAGGGAAATACAGAATGCGCAGCCCATTCATTACCAACTGCCTGTGGATCTGTTTGCATACCAAATGCAACTGTCTCGCGCTGATTTTTTGCCCGTTGATAGACAATGGAACGCTGTCTCCTATTGAACGGACGACCATCCATATCGGATTCCCAAAAGTATTGTCTTAATTCGGGACGAATGGATTCGAAGATATAACGAAAGTAACCAACCAAGGGATAATTGCGTAAAATTGCATGTTTGGTCTGGAAACTATGGTATAAGGCGATCAACAATAGCGGGAATGGAATGATCAATAACCAAAACCAGCTCGATGTAAATATAAAGCCAAATGATACAATGATTAAATTAATCACAATCATTATTGAAATAATGAGTTTTCTAACTTCCATAGAAAATACGATTGTTTAGTTTTAATTCGCTATTTTAATGTTTAGTCCAATTGAATATATTATTGCTCAATTAGCATTCCAAAATGCGCTTTTGGACAGAGCAAATGTACTAAAGTTCCCTAAGTAAATAGTTATATTTACTATGCTAGAATAAGTTTTGATAAGTTTATAACTGTTTCTAATAAACTATTTTCTTTTAGTAATCTGATGCGACAAAAGTTGATAGATTTGCTGTAAATCTGGTTTATTGCTAATAAATTTCAAATGTTTTTGCTGTGTTGCTTCATCTCCCCGGATTGCCGGACCTGTCTGAACTGTTATCGGAACGTGATTTTGAACCTTTTCTGCCGTTTCCAAAATGATCGGTCTGACCAGATCAAAGGAAAGATTATGCTCTTCTAACAGCTCATAAGCGAACTGATATAAAATATTTGAAAAGTTGTTGACCATGACTGAAGATAGGTGGATCGCCAATCGCTGCTGTGAATTACACAGGATGCTTCGGGAAGAAAACGTGCGTGCCAGCTGAAGTAAGCTGTTCGCAATGCTTGTATCGCTGCCTTCGACGCAAAAGGGAATAAGTGAAAAGTCAACGATTTTGTTTTTGGAGAGCGATTGCGGAGGATAGATGACACCATAATTCCTGAAGCGGTTTAAAATAGCCATATCGGTAGCTCCAGAGCAGTGCACAACAATTCCATTGATGTCCTGTGTCATTGTTTCTACAAGTCTGGGAATAGCTTGGTCAGAAACGGCGATAAGATAAAGATCGGCATTACGCAGCAGTTGGGATAGATCGTCTATGCCCGGGCATTGAAGCGCAAAGGCCAATGCATCCGCATTGGCCTTTGTTTTACTATAGATTTGAACGATCTGATGTCCCAGCAGTTGAAATGCTTGTCCGAAATGTGTTGCGGCATTTCCGCTTCCTAAGATAACAATGTTCATTATTTTGCTTGTTTTCGTTTTTCCTCTTTATTTCTTCTGACAATAGACATGATAAAACCAATAGTCATGACAATCGTTCCACACCAAAAGAAATTGATGTAGGGGAATTTGATCGCTTTAAAGACCACCCATTTTTTCTCGGGCAATGGTTTTTGGTAGACCATGATTTCCAGTTTATCCTTGTCCGGTTTGATTCCCGTAAACCTAAATTTAAGACCTTGATCAGTGACGTCTTTATTGAAGTCATAAACTCCACCATCCTTAATCAAGTAAATGGGCTGCACTTCGTATTGTTTGTTATCCGCTGCAAAGACCTTTATTTTTAAACCCACCATCACATCGTTAGGACCTTTTGGGATTTTTTCTAATTGCGCTTCTTTATTCAGTCCCTCAATGACATAATACCCGTTGCGATAACGTAAGGTATCACCGATGCTGACTTGATAGGTCGCAGGTTCTTCATAATCTTCAAAACCTGTTTTTTCCTCGTCCGCTACTTTGGCGTGCTGCGCCTGACTTTCAGCTGCAGCTGCAGTAATCAGCGTATATACGTCATGTGTAATATAGTGTTTGGTAGCCGGAGTACCGATCAGACCGCCCATCTTGGCATTGTTTTGCGCGAAAGGCTGTAGCACAAATTCTTCTTTCACTTTACCTGTTTCCTCGTCAACACGTTCGTATTTGATTTTGTAATAGGTATTTGGTGCTACAATACTGTCACCGATATAGGTGATTTTATATTCACCCATCTGCACGGGCTGTCCTTCGGTTAGGAATAGGTTCTCTCCCGGCTTTTCGACTTTATCAAAACCAGATACAGCGATATAGCCTGTATTGTTGACAGAGATAACCTCGTTTGTCGCTGCAGCGACCATAGCACCGATAAGTAACAGTCCAAAACCAATATGGGCAACCGAAGAACCTGCCAATTTCCACTTACCTTTGACTGCATCACCCAGCACCCGGATATTCGCCAGAATACAAAAGATGCTGGCAAAAGTGATCAGGATATAGATCAGGTTGGTATATGTTTTGGTAAAATAAGAAATAATTGCTGTCAGGATAATGGCTACAGCCAGCGATGCTACAGTAGATGCTAAAAACTTGCGGCTATCCGTGCGTTTGTATTTTAAGAACTGTGTAAATCCGGTCATAATCATGACGATAACCGCGAAACCGGACTGCCATTTATTATAATGTTGGATTGGTTCCAGGGGAGGTGCTACCTTGGTGCCAAAAATTTTGTTAAATACCGGAATGGAGGTAGAAGCAATGATCTGTGCACAGGCAACAGTCAGTACCAAAGCACCGATAAATAACCAGAATTCTCTGGAATAAATATCTTCGTCTTTTTCAGTAATCGGCATTTCTTTCTTTTTAACAACAAGAAAGACAACCATAATCGCTAAAAATGCAACGTTAAATAAGATCAGCTGTCCGCTCATACCTAAGTCGGTGAAAGAGTGAACGGAGGTTTCGCCAAGAACACCGCTACGCGTCAGGTAAGACGCATAGATTACCAGCACAAAGCTGATCATCGCCAGAAATGTTGCTGTAAAATACGAATGGCCCGAGTTTTTATAGGCAACCATGACATGTACCGCCGCGATCAAGGTAAACCAAGGAATAATAGACGCATTTTCTACAGGATCCCAAGCCCAGAAGCCCCCAAAGTTAAGTGCTTCGTACGCCCAGAATGAACCCATAATAATGCCGGCTCCAAGAATCATGACCGCAAATAGTGCCCAGGGTAAAGCTGCATTGATCCATTCTTTATAGCGTTTGGTCCATAAAGCACCTGTCGCATAAGCAAAAGGAACAATCATCGATGCAAAACCAAGGAATAAGGTCGGTGGGTGAATCACCATCCAATAATTTTGCAGGAGTGGATTTAAGCCGTTACCGTCTTTAATTAGTGATAAATAGTTTGCTTCCTTCAGGATAGGGAAGTTCATTGCGTCACGTAAAAGGATAAATGGGGAACTTCCGATACGTAATCCCAATAATTCAACGCCTATGATCATCGAGGCTAAAAAAGCTTGACAGAGCATCACAAAAGTCATCACGGAAGTTTCCCAGCTTTTGGCTTTGAATAGTAATATCGCTCCTAGTACCGTTTGCCAAAAGGTCCACAGCCAGAAACTTCCTTCCTGTCCTTCCCAAAAGCTCGAAATAATATAATATGTGGGTAAGTCTCTCGAAGAGTGTGCAAACGCGTAATTATATTCAAAAAAGTGGTTGTAAATAATGTAAAACAAAGTTGCGCCGACGGCTACCACAGAAACTGCATTAATCCAGAATGCAATGCGGGCGATCTTTTTCCATGAAGTCTCTTCAGGGTTTTTAGTCGCGAAAAAATAAGCGATACAAGATAAAAGTGCGGCACCAAAGGAAAGAACAATAAAGAACTGTCCGATCTGCCCGGGTAGCAGGTGCTCACCAACGTAATTAACGTCCATTGAAAAATTGATTTTACAGATTAATTATTGAAAGCTGTGGCATTGATTTCCGTCACGACCGATTTATCGTTATATTTCGAAGGACATTTCATCAATATTTTACTCGCTCTAAACACATTACCGTCCATTTTACCAGTCAATACAATCTGTTCTGAACGCTCTATGTCCTGAGGTTTTGCACCTCTGAAGACAACCTCACACTCTGTACCATCATTGTCGTACATGAAAAAGCTGAATTTGTTGGCATCTGTCTTTGGGTCATAGTGGAGCGCCTTATCTTTGTTGAGCTGGCCGACCACATATAGTTCTGTTTTCTTTTCTTTTGCCTCGGAAAATGTCGAGTAGGTACTTGAATCCGTATAGATAACAAGTATCATGGCAATTGCCACTGCAATAATAGCGATTAGAATGATGGAACTTTTTTTCATCCGTTTAATTTGTTTGTTCGTTTAGTCTATTTCCTCTTTAAGGCATTCATGCTGCCTTCGGCGGTTTTGTTTGCGATGAAGCTATCATGAGCAACTGTTCGGGATATGATCTGAACAAGAGAGCACTTATTGACAGTTTCGTTCGTATTATTTGTTTATGTATTGCGACCACCTTCAGAGATCTCATGTTTCCCCTAAAATGAATTAGGTGTCAACATCAAAGAGCGCTTTGCATGCGATCATTTTGACAATAACTGACACTTAATCGAATGCAAAATTACAAATAGATTTGCGAAGAAAGGAATAATGCAACTTTTCGACATTATTTATATTTGTTCTAAATAGATTGTTGTATCTGAAAAAATGAGGTATATTTGGATGCTTTTGAATAATTTAAGTCGAGATTTAATATTTTGTCGCAGTTTATATCGCATGAATTTTACAATTGCCTGTTAATATGAGTGTTGCTTTGCGGTCGTTACTGCTCTTATATGGAATTATATTTCCATTTTTTTTGGTTTTTGGGCAGGTGAGGTCGCGCAATCAGGAGCTTTCTATTCAGAATGACAACGATGTCTATCTATTGATCGGCCAGGACAGGTATTATACCAATGGTATCAATGTCAACTATCGCATTGCACTACCGCCAAGTGGCACATCAGAAATTTCAAATACAGTACTGGACTTTGAACTTGGACAACGGATCTACAATGGTATTAGCATGATGGATTACCGTCAGCGAAATAAGAAATATGACCGGCCTTTTGCGGGGTACCTGTATTTGAGCGCAGCGGCGACCCATTTTTTGAAGGCAGAGCAAGCTGTTGAATTGAAAGTGGAGTTTGGGCAAATCGGATCCCGGTCATACGGTGAGGATGCGCAGAAGTTTATCCACCATCTTTTTGGAATGTATGAGGCCACAGGTTGGGAAACGGAATTGCGCAATGCCTTTGGTGTGGATCTGCAGGCGAAATATCTGAAAGGAATGTACCGGAATGAATCGCAGTCCTTCGATCTTGGTGTGATAGGAAGAGGAGTTCTGGGCATGAACAATAGCAATATCGAAGCTGGAATTCCGATACGTGCAGGTAAACTTAAACCGTACCACGCTTCGACCTTTACCCATGGACATTTGACGCAGGGCCGAAGTGACAACGAGAAGGAATGGTATTTTGTTTATCAACCTAGTTTTGCTCGCGTTTTTTATAACTCCACGATACAGGGCGGATTGGGGAAGGATGATCCTATCGGAGCATTATATCAGATTGAACCCTGGATGTTAAGTCACCGGATAGGCTTCAGCTGGTCCAACCACAAGGTCAATTACGGCATTAATTATATTTTCAATTCCAAGGAACTTAAGTCTGTCTTTCATCGACATCAATACGGACAGATATTCTTTGCTTATCGCTTTTAGCCGTTATTTACTGTTGTTTCGGTGATCGGGTCGGAGAGTTTCTGTCCGATGAGTCTGGTGGTCAACATCGCAGCCACGGTGTCGCCGGTCGCGTTGAGCATCGTCGCCAACGGATCTACTAAAGTCGCAATAATCATAATCGAGGGGATGACTTCTGTCGGCATTTGATAAACCGATATGATGAGCATCTCGCCGATATATCCACCGTTTGGAATACCACCGGCAACGATACTGACCAGCAAGGTAATCCCGACAGCCATAATCAGATTGGCAGGTACAAAAAAATCTTGTCCGCTCAACAGCAACGCAATGTAAATTTTAAAGATACAGGCGATGGCTGAACCATGTTTATGCAAGGTTGTGCCTAGAGGGATGACGACACTGGCAACGGTATCGGGTATGCCAATCTGTTTTGCTGCCAGTAAGTTGGCCGGCATGGTAGCGAGACTGCTGCAACTGCTGAGTGCAGTCAGAGAAGGTAAAATATTGTTCTTCCAGTATCGTTTGATGCCTTTGAAGCCAAATGCCAGAAAGGCAAATAAACTAAATATTGCAAAGAAATAAAGTATACCAAAGATGTAATACAGGCCGATGGGTTTGGCATAGAACCCAAAGAGCTGTGGACCAAGTGTACCGACCTGGTAGGCAAAGTAAGCGCCGAGTCCGACCGGAGCAAGATTCATGACCATGACCAATAAATTGCCCATGACGGTATTTCCGGAATTGATAAATTTTCGGAACATGTCAGCAGAAGCACCGGATCTGCGTGTGGCGATACCCACTAAAAATGAGAATATCACAAAGGCCAGCATGTTCTGGCGGGACAATAGACTGGAAAATTCACTAACAGTCAGGAACCGGACCATTTTCTCGCCCCAGGAATCCTGTGCAGCTGTATCGATGACATCTTTGGCCTGCTCAATCGGAAGGTCTGAACTGACGGGAAACAGATAGAGGAAAATAACGCTGCTAACACCGGCAACGACAATCCCGACCACAAATACCAGCGACATCATGCCAATGATACGACCTAATACACTGTCGCCTTCGATATTGGCGACCGATGAGGCTATCGCAAAAAATACCAGGGGTATGACGCTGACAAAGAGCAGGTTTAGAAAGATATCCCCAATTGGCTTCAGGTTATTCACAAAATGTGGAAAAAATATGCCGATTAAACTTCCGATACTGATGCCAAGGAGCAGCAATAGGATGCTGCCATAGTTCCGTATAAAAGTTTTTGCTGAGTATGCCATTAGGTTCTGTGATTGTTTAGCGTTTACGACGCTAAAATAATCTTTTTATCTATTATTTTTATCCATTTAAATTAATTATAAGTATTGGTCGTGTTGACATAAATGAACTCGTTTACTCATTTAATGGGTAAGGTATCTGTGAATTCAATCGTTCGTTTTCCTCGGTTTAAGTGAAATGGTGATGGTTTCACTCCATAACATTTGGATAAAGATTAATTGGGATTTATTTGAGCCAGCTTTTTATCTTTGAGCGGATATAACTACAGAAGATCATCACTGTTGCTATGAGAACCTGAAAATGTGAATATTGCCTGCTTTACAGGCTTACGCTGTTTTTGTGTTGATCTGCTGCACCGTTTGTTAGATCGGTGATGCGTAAGAGATATTTGATTTTTTTAATAATGAGTATGACGAACATGGATTTTGTAACAACGGGAGATGGCTCGAAGACATTGTACAATGCCGAGATAGGCGAATGCTACCATTCAAAGCATGGTGCTGTCCAGGAAAGTAGGCATGTATTTATCAAAAGCGGTTTGGATCACTATGTGCAACAGACAGCAGCTTCGGATGTCTCCATTCTGGAAGTGGGATTCGGTACCGGACTTAACTTTCTGCAAACAGCAGAATATATCCGGGACAGATCAATTCAGGTAGACTATGTCGGAATCGAAGGTTTTCCGTTAGCGCTAGCAACCATTGCCGCAACAGGATACAATGAGACCGTCGATGCAAGCGTCTGGTCGGCTTATCTGAGTCACTATGAAGCGGCATTGCAGCAGCCGGTACAAATTCACGAGCGTTTACAGCTCTACATTGCTCATACTTTATTGATGGATTTTCAATCCGAAAAACAGTTTGACGTAGTGTATTTTGATGCTTTTGCCGCCATACATCAGCCCGAGATGTGGAGCGATGCGGCATTGGCGCATGTCGCCCAGTTCGTTAAACCGGGCGGTGTTTTTGTTACTTATGCCATTACGGGTAATCTCAAACGTAGTATGAAATCTTTGGGTTTTTCCATCGAGAAAGCTCCGGGGGCACCGGGAAAAAGAGAAATGTTGCGGGCGACAAAACTATTGTGATTGTTATCTTTAGCATATCTTTTAATCAATTATAAATTATGAAGATTACTGAAATTTTATCCAAACAGAGTCCAACTAAACTTGCCAAAGCAGAAAAGCTAGGCGTTCGTGAATTAGAGGAAATTGACAATAAAGGGAACTATGTCGCTTATGTAGATGAGGGTGATGAGTCCTATGATGTCAACATTCTGCTGGATAAAGATACTATTATTGTACATTCTTGTGATTGCAATTCGCGGGATTCCTTTTGTGTACATCAGCTTTCTGTTATTTCAGCTTTATCTCCAAAAGCAGGTCCTAAAACCACTAAAAATAAAACGAATAAAAAGGTTCCACCCAAAAAGATCAATGCGAGCGAGCAATTGTTGTTGACAATTGAGCAGGAAAAGCTTAATTCTTGGCTCTTGGAGCTCTTCAAGTCAAATAAAGATATTGAATTACAGTTTCTGCTGAAATTCGGGAAAAATAAGCATGAATTTCAAGCAACAGATGTCGCGAAGATTTTAAAAGATGCAGTAGTCTCGGTGGTGGGTAAACGCAAGAAGATAGAAGCTTCGGAAGTTAAGAAGATTGTGCAGTTATGGGAAAAGGCACTTGTGCCTTTTTGGGAGTATTTAGCGTTGAATATCGGAAATGAAAAGATCATCGATTTGTTTTCGGCAGTATATAATACTGTTTTGGATCTTGAATATAGCGTTTTTTATACTGGTACGCGTTTTAGAAAGTTTATTGAAACCGGAAATTCGAAAATCGCTGAAATCATCGCTCATGTTGATTCTGACATACAGTGGGCCGCATTGACAAATTCTTATTGGGATAAAATGTGGGCGGAGGAAAACTCACAGGGCGGTATGTTGGAATTATTTATACAGATCTACCAAAGCTCTACTGCGGGGCGAAAACGATTGCTGGCTGCCAAAATAGAAGATCTGATCGCATCTTTTTTAGCAGGGGGCTATCACATGTCTGTAGTTGTTGATGGCTTTTTTTTAGACGTATTGCTTGAGAATAATATGTTTGAGGAAAAGGCTGATTACTTTGTGCCCCGCCAATGGGAAGCGAAGTATAATCTGAAATTAATAGAAGCAATCCGACATTTTGATTCCGACAAAGCCATTGATTATTGCAATAGGGTAATCGCTGGGAATGTGAATCCAGCATATAATGAACCTTTTTTGGACATTCTAGAAGATATCTATGCGGATAATGGAGATTTTAGCAAGCTAGCTTATGTTAAAATGGAAAAATTTTCGAGCGCTCCAAATATCGCGGATTATGTTTTTATTATGGACAATTCCAACGATAAAGAGCTAAATAAGAAATTTAGAACGAAGACATTGAGTATGCTTCGCAATAATATGGCACATGAAGAATATGCTGAGTTATATTTCCGGATATTGGAGCACGAAAAGAATTATAAGAAAATGCTTGATCTTGTAGATTATCGCGTTAAGCTGTCTTTACTGCTAAAATTTTGGAAATATTTATACGCCACCGATAAGCTAGGGTTCTTGAGTATAATTGCGACTAGAGTTCAGATTGATTATCGGACAGATCCGTCCGATCTTGAACAGCTGATTCTCAAGATAACGGAAAATTATGAAAGCGATGTGATCAAGATAATGTTCAAGCCAGACTCGTGGTCGAGCCATCAACGAACTTTTAAGGCAATGGTTTATAGTAGATTGGAGGATATGAAGTGATTTGTACTTCTGCCCCCTGAATCTGTCTTCAATAGCACACCTTTATTGACCAGATCTGTAATATCGCGCAATGCTGTATCAGCAGATACGGTAAATATAAGGATTATTCTCCGCGTTTTCATAAACTTCATTGCCTAATTTTCGCAAAGAGGAGGTTGAGATAAAAAGTTTTATGGACATGTGGCTTTATCTTTTCAAACATATGTCTTTGGTCTTATCTTTGACATAGGAGAGGTGTCAAATCTAAATTCAGAAGATATGAAAGCATACGAATTGAGCCTTAAGGATAAGAGGGATGCGGAAAGTATCCGCCTTACAGCAGAACGTATAGGTATGGAAAAAGGCATGGAAAAGGGAATAGAAAAAGGTCGGCAGGAGGAACGGGCCAAAGCTGAAGCCGAGAAGCGAATCTCGGCCTTAAAGATGTTGAAGAGCGGTTTTGAACCCAAGGTCATAGCTGATATTATCGGGCTGTCAATTGAAGAGATTGAGAAATTGAAATAACAAGTTTATTTAAATTCCCCTTAGTGATTTAAGCAACTTATTGTTTTTTATCAATAATAGGCAATTAAGGTATTCTCTTTATTGTACGTGGTATCCAATAACTGCTTCTGGGTAAATTATAGCTTCTCCCAAAATGTATTTAGTATAGGATCATTCCATCGTGCCAATACCTTGATTTTATTAAATAATAAACGCACCTACTATAGCGGCGGGATGCAAATCTTTATTGTTTAGCAGGGAATAATTTTCGCGGAATCTTTCATAGTATTCGATATTCATTCCAATAAGCACTGTCTCCGCATCTTGATCGTTCGCATCAAATAGTAATTCTTCCAATTCAACATCTTTTGAAGGTGCCTGTAAGTCTATCGGAATCTGGTGTTTATACCAGCGGATATATTGCTGCTTTTCGAAATTGAATATGGCGATCATCAAATTTATTTTCATGAGATTGCAGTATCTCGGGCGATGAATATCTTTCTGCATGTCAAACTTTGGGAACTGTATGGCGACTTGCTTTGTGTCTAACAATTTTATTTCTGGATCGAAATGCATGTAATCGTGCATGTGGCATTTTTCGACGAACTGGAAATTGATGAGACGATCGATTTTTCCACTCCGCATTGTTTTTTCGCCCACTGGAGCGTTGCTTGCTCGGGTTACTCGTTTTAAATGGTTGATTAGTCGGTTGTGCATGGAGCTGTCATGCATGTTTAGGTGTATTTCCCCCATTATATTTCTGATACGAGATCCTGCAGTGCTAACATGTCCAAAATCTATAGCGGCCGCTTTTGTTGCTTGCGTTTGTTTTGTTTTACGGCCGGGGCCAGTTTGCACAATTGTTTTTTCATTTGATTTCCGAAAGACAAGGTTCCCAACCAAGCCCTTCAAACTACCGTTTTCTAAAATAGCCATAGGTTGAATTTAAGTAATTAAGATATTGAAAAACAAATAATTGTTTATTTTTAGAAAAATGAAAATTGGTAAGTACTGGGCCTTGCCAAAATGATAATGGCTGGTAAATGACCATTATTAAATTTGCAGTGGATTTTTTTGATTAACCGTTCAAGTAAAGATTATGGCGAATATCGCATGAACGCAAGACTTCTGCTTCGATGTCCTTTCGTATCTCATTCGATACATCTTCGTATCGGGGTTAGGGTGTATCCGTGGTGAGAGCGACATGAGTCCGTGGTGAGTCCGAGTTAAACTCGGAGATAAGGCGGTAGCAAGCCTCTCGGAAAATGCTTTTACCTGCTTTCAAGTACGAATAAAGCCCGAAGGTGCCTCGAGTCATCTTCGAACGACGGGTAAATAGTCGATAAGACACGGACTCGGTTCTCAAAGTAAAGCAATGACTCACTATTGGACCTACTTAAACGACTTACAGCTGGCCGATAGAGGAAGTAGCAAAATATCGCCTTAATAGGTGAGATTACTTATCAACATAAATAAGGTTGGTGTTCAGTAAATTAACATACTTATCCACATTTTACAAACTGCTTAATAATCGGATATAATTGTCAATATACAATTGTTTGTCTTTTGATTTATATTGTTGGATATAACGGGGATGATCCAGGATGATCATCTCTCCAAAAAGTTTCTCTTCTTTGTTGATTTTTGCGAGGAACGTCGCATTTTTCTTTCCGAGGACAAAGACTTCGTCAGTTTCCAGTCCCATAGAAATATGCTGCTTTAGGGATTCAATCATAAAGGGTTTCACCATTTCAAAAAGCTGCTTATCATCGTAATAGTTGGCATTTATCCAGCTGTCCGGCTTGATATGTCTGACGATGGCTAAGGGAAAGGGGGAATTGATGTAAAATTGCTTATAGAAGATCTCAGGCCCGCCATAGGCTTCAATCATATCGTACATAAATACCGAGGAGATTTCATGCGTGTTTGCGGATTGCATTTTTATGCCACAGGCACTGTATAATCGTTTGGTATCTGTAAAAGGCACGCCAGTGACGCCTGCACCATGCCTGCTTGGATTGATCCCGATGATAAATTTGCGTTTGAGATTGTCATTATAATACTTATTATAAAATTGCTGCATGACGACCAGCGTTTCGGGGTTATCGAGGTAGGGGTTGATGACATTAAAATCGGAAGGAAGGTCTCCCTGATAATGAAGCTGCTTGTTGAATGTTATGACTTTTTCGGCGAATGTGGGCATGATGGGTGTTTTAGAAACAAGTTACATATTTTGAATCGAGTAAAACAAAAAAGGACGTCGATTAACGTCCTTTTTTGTTTTATTTGATCATTGATTAGTGACCTTGTGTGCCATCTACACCATGAGAATGTCCGTGAGACAATTCTTCTTCCGTAGCAGGGCGTACAGTTAAGATTTCGATATCGAAATTCAACGTTTTACCAGCCATTGGGTGATTTAAGTCCGCAATAACAATTTCTGGAGTTACTTCTGCAACGACAGCGCGGAATTGGTTTCCTTGGTTGTCTTGCAAAGGCAATACTTCGCCTACTGGAGGTAAGCCAGTTTCTTTGAACATATCAACGGGCAATTGTGCGAATGCTCTTTCGTCTTTTTCACCGTAAGCATCTTCTGGTACCAATTCGAAAGAAGCTTTGTCACCTACATTTAAGTCAGCGATGTTTTCTTCAAATTTAGGCAACATCATACCTACACCATATAAGAAGTCTAAAGGTTGTTCTGCAGTTGTTTCTTCAACGAAAACTTTTTCACCGTTTTCTACTGTGTGAAGTCTGTAAGTCAATGCTACGACGTCGTTTGCTTTTATAGCCATCTGATTTTGATTTTTGGTAGCCTTGGACTACCGTTTATTAAATATAATTTATTAACGCTGTTATGGAATCTTGTGGAAGACTACAGGTCTTATTTTTGCAAAGATATGCTTTTGTTTCCTTTCCGATTCTATTCTCCAGGAGTGGAAGACTTTCTTCCGTCCCGCCGAGAACTATTTTATTGGGTATATAATATTGATCCAGTTCAGAGCGAAAAGCTAATGCCCCCTCGCCTGTCAATGCAATTTCATTGATCCCATATATTTCTTCTAGCAATAATATTGCCCAATTTGAATACGCGGAACCGTAAGTTTTGATTTGAGGAAATACATTCGCCAACAACTGATCAGCTATGGCGGTATAATTTTCATCGTCGAAAAGTAAACCCAGACGTTTCAACTGACGGACCATCGTTGAGGAAGAAGAGGGAATCACGTTATCCATGATCTCACTTTTTCGGGCGATTAGCTCTTCCGCTTCTATAGAAGTATAGTAGAATGTTTTTTGTTCGGGATCATAAAACAATGCGATGGCTTTGTCAGCAAGCTGACGTCCGATGACCAACCATTTTTGATCAAATGTCGCTTCATATAAAGCTATAAAGGCTTCTATCGTAAAAGCATAATCGTCCAGAAAACCTGATATTGCACGGTTTGCATCCTGCGGTTGATGTAATATATAGCTGTTCTCCTGAATAAGTTGTTCACAAATGAATGTTGCATTGTTCAATGCGAGATCCAAAAAATGCGTATTGCCAAGACTTCGATACGCGTCTATCAGTCCCTTTAATAAGAGGGCGTTCCAGGTTGTCAATTGTTTATGATCGAGTCCGGGACGAACACGTTGTTCCCGATAATCGTAAAGTTTTGCCTTCGATATTTTTAAAAACTCTGCCCATTCGTCAGGTGACATATTGACTTCTGTGGCAAGTTGGTCTGCATTAATGGCGCAAATGGGAACGTTTGTATGCTCTTCTTCCCAGTTTCCGATTTCAGAAATATTAAAATACCGGCGGAATAATTCCGCATCTTTACTTAGAACTTCATTAAATTCAGCTTTCGAAAAAGAGTAGTATTTCCCTTCGACGCCTTCGCTATCAGCATCCAAAGCACTATAGAAACCGTGATTAGGGGCCAGCATTTCACGCTCTGCCCAAGCAATTGTTTCTTCAATAATTCTTTTATAAAATGGATCTTTATTTTGTTGATAAGCTTCGGCATAAAGAGAAAGCAGCTGTCCGTTGTCGTAAAGCATTTTTTCAAAATGGGGGATATGCCAGTAGTGGTCTACTGAATATCGGGCAAAACCGCCGCCAATCTGATCATAGATTCCTCCCGAACCGATTTTTTTCAGGGTAAAATGGACGTGGTTCAAGATCGCCTGGTCTTCGTTTAGAACAGCATACTTTAAAAGGAACAGCCAGTTGTTGGGCAGGGGAAATTTGGGGGCTCTTTTGTAGCCTCCTTCTTTCTGGTCGAATGTTTCGCTCCATGGTAAAACGATGTCTTCGAGATCCTGGTGCGTATATTGTTCGGGAATGGGTTGGATGGGAAGTTTCTCCGCCCGTTGGATTCCATTCTCCAATTTATTGGCGTAGTCCAAAGCTACCTCGGGTTTTTCTTCCCACATCTGTGCAATCTGTAACAGGATGTTCTGCCAGTCATGCGGTTTGAAATAAGTGCCGCCATAAATTGGACGACCATCAGGTAGGCAGATGCAATTCAAAGGCCATCCACCGGCATTGGTCATTAATTGGACAGCGAGCATATACACTTGGTCAATATCAGGGCGTTCTTCGCGGTCAATTTTGATAGACACAAAAAATTTATTCATGGTCTGTGCAATAGCCGAGTTTTCAAAACTCTCCCGTTCCATCACATGACACCAATGGCAGGCTGAATAGCCTATGCTGACAATAATAAGTTTATTTTCTTCCTTCGCCTTTTTTAAGGCGTCCGCTCCCCAGGGCATCCAATCCACGGGATTGTGCGCATGTTGCTTAAGGTAAGGAGAGTTTTCAAACTGAAGTTGATTCGCCATAAGACGAAGGTAGTGAAAATGGAGGAAAGATGTTCGTTGTAGCATAGCTTTCTGTTTTTCCGTCTAAAAAAGGAATGTTCGGAAGAAGAGATCTTATTGTTATTTAGAACGTTGTCTTTAATCATGCGTTCGATTGAAGGGTGAAGAACTTTATTTTTTCATTTCCATAAGAACAGATTAATTTGATTACTTTTACATACGATTATTATTAGCTTTACCAAAGTCCTATGTCAAACGACGTTGAGCTGCTCAAAAAGATAGTTCATAAAGATAGAGATGCTTTTGAAACTATTTATAAAGCCTACTTCTGTAAATTATATACATTGTCTTTTCGGTACCTGAAAGATGAAGCGATCGCCGAGGAACTGACAAATGATGTATTTATGATGTTATGGGAAAATGCGGGCAAGCTGGTTATTAATCAATCCCTCGGAGCTTATCTATCGCGCAGTGTCATCAACCTTTCACTTACTCACCTTAAAAAGAACCAGCGCCTGAAGGATCGAAATAAGAATTATTTAAAGGATTTGAATCCAGCAGACGATGCGGACCAAACTGATCACGCGACTTTATATGAATCCAAATTGTTAATGATCGAAAGTATATTAGAAGAGTTGCCTCCACAATGTCGGAAAATTGTTCTCATGAGTAAATACGATAAGATGAAACAGCAAGAAATTGCGGATCAATTGGGAATCTCCATTAAAACCGTTAAAAATCATTTGACCATTGCCTATGATAAAATTCGGGTTGCATTGGCAAAGCGAGAAGTATATGTACTGTTCCTAATTGGCTTTTTATTTTTTTCATTAGGACTTTTTGTTCAGTTTGTTATCATATAAATATGGAAGAAAACAATACGTCAAGATTTATTCCCTATGACTTGATCCAGAAAGATCTGGATGGGGTTATTTCCGCTGAGGAAAGGCTGTTGCTTGAACGTTGGCTTTCTGAGGATGTGGAAAATCCGAAACTATATAATGAAGTCAGAACACTATCCGATGACCTTATTGTGCTGGAACATTATAAAAATGTAGATACCAATAGCCAGTGGGATAGATTTAAACAACGGTTGGATCGGGCACCGGCAACTGATGAAGCAACGCTGCCTACACCTATGAAAGCAATCTGGAAACCCTGGATGAAACTTGTTGCTGCGGCAGTATTGCTGATGATTGGACTTGCATGCTACCTGAACTTTGACCGCTGGATGGGATATGAAGTCCAATTATATGGATCGGTAGAACAGGAGCCTATATTACTGCCCGACAGCTCTGTGCTAGTATTACATGCGGGCGCAGAGGCGTCGTTTAATAAACGCACATTTAACCAGCAACGTATTGTAGCATTAAAAAAGGGGAAGGCATTTTTTGATGTAAAGCATGGGCGCACTTCTTCTTTCGTGGTCGAACTGGCACATAATTATGTGCGTGATATCGGTACATCTTTTGAAGTTAACTTACTCGCTGAGGATGTAGAGGTGCTAGTGAAAGAAGGGACCGTAGCATTGAGTGGCAGTAAGGGGCCTTCGGCAAAAGAACTGATTTTACAAAAGAATGAAAAGGGATTCTTTAAAAAAGAGACCGCTTCCTTATCAAAGGCTACCCCTGATAATTTGGAGAATGAGCATAAAGTAGCCCAGAAACTCAGTTACACCAATGAACGCTTAGATAATATTTGTTTTGATCTTACAAAGCGTTTTCAATCCAACATCATTGTGGTTGGAGATAATTTAAAAGCCCGTAAGTTGAGCATGTATTTCGATGGCCAATCATTGAATGAAATTGTGCAGATTCTTTCCAAGACATTAAATGTGAAATGGAAAGCAAGTAAAAAGGGGTACAGTATCTACGAGTAGAGGCTGAGGAGTATTGCTATGAAGGGTATTGTTCTGCCTCGTTTTCTCTTTTTTTTCGGACTGCTTATTTCTACTTGTCTAAAGTCATTTAGCCAAAGCAATCTCTCGGGTTTGCAAGTTTCTATCGATACAAAAAATAAAGAGATTATTCAGATTTTGACGGAAATCCATAAAAATTATGGGGTGTCTATGTCTTATGATGAGCAGATCTTTAACAGAAATATTATTTATGGTAGGAACTTCAATAAAACTAGCCTGGAAGATGTTCTTGACTATTTGCTGAAGGATTCGAAAATTGGTTATACAGTAATCAATCGGGCATTGATTTTTTATCCTGAGGATAAAACTTTCACAATAAAAGGACGAGTTGTTGACGGTTTGAGCGGTGAGAGTTTGATTGGTGCCAGTTTGGTAATTGCTGAAAAAAATAGAACCGGTTTTAGTAACAACTATGGTTTCTATTCATTGACGCTTCCAAAAAATAACTACGATTGTGTGGTGAGTTACCTTGGTTATCGCACAAAATATATCCACTTTACGCCTGAAATGGAGAATAGTTTTCTCCTCATTAAGCTTTCGCCAGTCGATATGAGCCTTAAAGAGGTTGTTGTTGATACTGATTCGATTGTTGCTGATAGAGAACAACAGCGCTTGAATGAGAAAATAAACTGGGCCCGCTTCCGAAATAATTCTTTCTACAAGGGCGAAGCAGATATTATAAAGGTTCTACAGATGCAAAATGGCATTAATGGACTAACGGAAGGAGGAAGTAATCTTTTTGTACGTGGTAGTGGAAAGGATCAGAACCTTATTCTGCTTGATGAAGCTGTGGTTTACAATCCCTCACATTTATTTGGCCTGACTTCTGTATTCAATTCGGATATTTTAAAACATACGCAGATTTATAAGGATGGAATACCTGCTAATTATGGCGGTAGGCTAGCGTCCATTATGGAAATGAACACAAGGGACGGCGATAATGGGGCGACGCATTTTTTTGGTGGAACAAGCCTTTTGGTTGCACGTTTAGGGGCAGAGGGACCATTTATCAAAAGAGGTAAAGGATCTTTTTTAGTTACAGCGCGCTCAAGCATTTCAAATCTATTAAATACGGAGTATCGGTTATTTAATGTCAAGGGAACCTATAGTGATTATAATGTGAAATTGAACTATGCTCTCACAGAACGAAATAAGATATATCTTTCAGGGTATATAGGACAGGACGAGGTGGTGGCTCTAAATAAAAATACAAATCGTTGGGGTAATTGGACTTCAACGTTGCGGTGGAATTATGTGCATAGTCCACGTTTATTTATGAATGTCTCAGCGATTCTTAGTAATTATCGTAATAAGCTGGATGTCAGTAAACCAGAATCTTCTGATAACAGAACTTGGCTGACGCAAATCAGGGATAAAAGCTTAAAAGCAGATTTTACTTATTTTATGGGATTAGAGCGTACGCTGGATTTTGGAGCTCAGGCTACCTTTCATCGCTTTAAACCAGGTGAGATTGCTCCAGTAGATGTCAATAATGAGGATAATATTTTTAGGGCACAAGCCTATGAATATATCGGATATGCCTCTTTTAACTGGAAAATAGATTCCACCTTTCGCGTGGTGTTAGGTACCCGTGTAAATGCGTTTGCCAGCACTTCTTTTGGACGGTACTACTTACTGAATAATAATCAGTATAAAATGTTGGCTGAAGAGGCCGATAAAAGGAAAACATATTATGGGCTGGAACCTCGTATCACAATGATGTATAGATTTGGTTCAGGATATAGTGCGAGATTTTCCTATAATAGACTGTATCAATACCTCCAACTGCTACAAAATGACGAGTTGGCATTTTCTTCGCTGGAAGCTTGGATACCTGCTGGCCAAAATATAAAACCGCAATCCGCAGATGCTTTTTCTTTTCGGTTACATAAATTGATTTTTAAAGGCTCCATCAGTGTGGAAGGATACTGGAAGAAAATGAAAAATCAAGTTGAGCTTATTGACCATGCGCAGCTTATTTTGAACCCTTTTATTGAATCGCAGGTCAAGCAGGGAAATGGCCGGATGTACGGGGTGGAATTTTCACTGAATAAAAGAGTTGGAAACATTGATGGCACTTTTTTCTATAGTTGGTCTCGGTCTTTTCGTAAAATTATGGGAATTAATAAAGATCGGGAATATGTTGCAAACGCTGATATTCCACATGTCGCAAAATGCAATTTATCGTATGATCTGAGTAGTTTAATACATTTAAATGCATTTTATACTTTACAATCAGGCCGTCCTTTGACCTATCCTATGGGTTTTACGGAATATGAAGGGATTATCGTTCCAATTTATTCGAATAGAAATTCTCATCGGATGCCATTGTTCAGCCGTTTAGATATCAGTTGTTCAATAGACCTAGAAACAAAAAAACAAAGGGAAAGAGGCCGACGAAGTACACTGAACATCGGTTTATATAATGTGTTGGACCGACGCAATCCACTTTATTATAGCTTTTCTGAAGATGAGAGCGGTAATCCTGTTGTTCAGCAGACTTCCTTTTCTGGAATTGTTCCGGCTATAAATTATGCAATTAGATTTTAAAAGCCATGAAAATAATCATTTTGTTTCTTCTATGTTATGTGCTCCTATCATGTGAAAAATCTGTGGTTGAGAGGGAGCAATCTTATGATATGATCGTCGAAGGAGGCATTAATACGCTCTATCGAGAACAATATATACAGCTTAAGCGGCTAAATATATCTTCAGCTGGAACTATTACCCAGGGAATAGATGCTGCTGTTGTGACAGTAAGAAATGGACCTAATAACATTATATTTGAAGATCTAGGCGATGGTTTATACAAGGGGGAATTATTTGATCTGAAAGATACAGTCGATAATCTGTTCCAATTGAGAATTGAATCAAATGGCAGGATATACGAGGCACAAGACCAGCTTGTATCTATTATTCCAATAGAGAAATCTTTTATTCCTGCCGAGAAATCCGATGCTCATCCAAATTTTCGAGTCAAGGTCTCCACCTATTTGTTTGGCATGCGAAATTCTAATAAATGGCTGATCCTGCCCAAAAAAGAACTTTCGGATGAAAGTATTACGGTGTTTAAAGCGCCTTTCAGCTACAGTTTTAAGTCCGGAGCACCAAATGTATTAAATACCTTACTCGCTTCATCCTATAGTTATGAAATGAGTAAAAAAGATAGCTTAGTGATAGCAAAATTTGCTATTTCTCCCCGATATGCTAAGTTTCTTTACAATTTATTCCAAGAGACAAAATGGAAAGGATTGTTATCCGCCGTTCCGGCAAATGTACAGGGAAATATTTCGGGCAACGCGCTGGGCTATTTCTATGTGATGGATGGTGTAGAGAAAACGGTTTCAATGAAAAATATCAGGAATAGTAAATAAACGTTGTAGCTGATAAAAAGCGAACTAAAAGCCTTATGCAAGTCGAAATTGCATAAGGCTTTTTCAGTTAGTCAAATTGCTAGAATTATATTTTTAATTTTTTTAAAAAAAATGACCGGATTGACTAGGACTTTTTTATCCATGAGTAGTCACTATTACAAAATTGGACTGTTCTGGAGATTTGTTCCAGGACCTATCGTTCTTTAATCTATATTTTAATCAACAATCTGTACGAGATCGGCGCAATTGCCACTAAGCATTTGAAAGGTAAAGCCGGCATCGATCTTAATCTCTGCAAATGATGAGGTGCGGAGATAAGCTGACTTTCTGGTTAGGTATTCCACCAAGTCCGTCAATGTCGGATTGTGCCCAAAAAGTAGAACATGATCTATATGATCTGGGATGGTGTTGATGACCGAAAGTAAGTGCTTATAGGTACATTCATAAATAGACTCCTCCAGTTGGATATCAAAAGATGGAGTGCCCATGACATCCAAAAAGACCCGGGCAGTTTGTACGGCTCTATTAGCCGGAGAACTGATTATAATGCTGTTATCGTTGAGTGTGAGTCTGGCTGCAAGCTTCTCTGCAACCTGTTTTGCGTGTTGTATCCCTTCAGCTGTCAATGCACGATCAAAGTCATTGACTCCGGGAATGGTTTCAGCTTTGGCGTGTCGGATGATATAAAGTTTTTTAGTGTTGTCCATGATTAAAATTTTTGATTCTTATAGTATTAACGCTTTTGTTCTCCATTTCATTGTGTTTGCGGAAGGAGACAACAGGTCTTGAATATGAATACAAATAATAATAAACGAAGTTTTGAGAAAGTATATAATATATGTATAATTATTGCACCTTATTTAATTCACTGTATCTTTCAAGAGGGCTTGCGATGTACCGGTCACTTGAAAAATGGGCTAGGAGCTTCCATCTTTATATTTTTGCATTTGATGATGCATGTTATGAGACACTAACAAAATTGCAACTTCCCAAAGCAACAATTATCCCCTTGTCGGATTTTGAGGATGAACAACTATTGGCTGTAAAACCTACTCGTACAACAGGTGAATATTGTTGGACATGTACGCCTTCGATTATTTTGTATAGCATCCGTAATTATGGTCTGTCAAATTGTACCTATCTAGACGCCGATTTGTTCTTCTATGCAGATCCTGAAGTGTTAATAGAGGAGGCCAGAGGTGCGTCAGTAATTATTACCCCGCATAGATATACTCCTATATGTGATGACAGTGAATCGGGGGGTATCTATTGCGTACAGTTTGTTTACTTTAAAAATTCAGATGAAGGGCTTGCTGTACTGGAATGGTGGCGTGCGGCATGTTTGGAATGGTGCTATAATCGAAGAGAGCCGGGTAGGTTTGGTGATCAGAAATACCTGGATAGATGGACCACTATGTTTACAGGAGTTCATGTTTTGGAGCATTTAGGGGGTGGGGTAGCTATTTGGAACGTGGAGCAATATGATTTTACTCACAGAATCGGTCAAGTTTGGGGACGTGAATTGGCGACTCAACATATGTTCCCAGTTATATTCTATCACTTTCACGCCTTAAAATATGCCGAAAGAAGTTCTTTTTCACTAGCTGGAAGCTATTTGGTTAGTGATAATGATGTTGAATTTTTATATAAACCTTATATAAAAGCTTTAGTAGTTGTTGAACGAGAGTTAAAATCATTATCGCGTCATGTTGTTGCGCATGAAACCTATGAAATTCCGCGAATTAGAAAATCATTAAGGCGTATGTTTCATCTATATATCCGAGGCAAATTCAGAGAATTTTATCATCAATCTTACTTCTTAAGATAATGGCTTACCAAATTGACTTAAAAACATTCACCGATGATCGTGGAAATCTAACGGTGATCGAAAAAGTTACACCTTTTGATGTAAAGCGGATATTTTACATCTACGGTGTGGATGGTTCTACCCGCGGTGGACATCGACATCATCAAACGATACAGGCTGCGATTTGCCTGAAGGGAAGTTGTGCTATTTATAACCAGGACGGAATTAATGAGCGCGTTTTTGAATTGAGTTCACCAGATCAATGCCTGATTTTGGAACCCAAGGACTGGCATCAGATGTTTGACTTTTCGGAAGATGCTATCCTAATGGTACTCGCTTCCGAATTTTTTGATTCAACAGATTATATTTACGAACCCTATTTTATACATGATCGCTTACGAGAGCTTACAACAAGTCAATAAGGAATTTATGGATGAATATACGAGCGTTTTTCAGGAAGTATTGCATGGAGGCTGGTATATTTTGGGAAAACAGGTCGCACAATTTGAGCAATCATTTGCGAGCTATTGTGGTGTGCCGCATTGCGTCGGAGTTGCTTCAGGACTAGATGCGTTGGTTTTGTCATTGCGTTATTTTGGTTTTGATCCGAGTGATGAAGTGATTGTTCCCTCGAATACCTACATTGCGTCTATACTTGCTGTAATGCAGGCTGGTCTAAAGCCAGTTCTTGTAGAACCTGATATAAATACGTATAATATTGATTCCAAAAAAATTGAATCGGCTATTACAGCACGTACAAGAGCTATCCTTGTTGTTCATCTCTACGGAAAGATATGTGACATGGATCCAATCCTTCAACTGGCAGGGAAATATGGTTTAAAGGTTATTGAGGATTGTGCGCAAGCTCATGGAGCTAGTTATAAAGGCAAAAAGGCGGGTTCATTTGGTGATTTTGGCGCATTTAGCTTTTATCCGACAAAGAATTTGGGTGCATTGGGAGATGCCGGTGCCATAACCTGTAAGGATGAGGGGCTTAATAAGTCGATTCGTACACTACGAAATTATGGTTCTTCGGCGAAATATGTATTTGATGAAGTGGGCTATAACTCCCGGCTTGATGAACTTCAAGCAGCTTTCTTATCTGTAAAATTGAAATATTTGGATAAGATTACAGCTCACAAGCAGAAGCTGGCCTCAGTCTATCTGCGTGAGTTAAAGTCTGATTTTATACTTCCGACTGTGCAAACCGAACAGAATGTTTACCATATCTTTGCAATACGTCATCCTGAACGAGATAGATTGAAAAAATACCTATTAGATAATGGTATCGGGACAGAAATCCACTATCCTATAGCTCCACATCGACAGAAGGCGATGGAGGGGATTCTATCAAACGAGAGATACCCTATTTCGGAGGAAATTCACCAAACAATACTGAGTCTTCCTATTTCTTATGGGCACGCTGAAGAGGATATCATTAAGGTTGTGGAGGTAATGAATAAGTTTTCTTAATTTTTTTTGCGATTAATTTATTTAGCAATTTTATCAACGGGATCTTTTCAAGAAGAAAAAATAATTTAGTACGTTTTTTGTTGTTTTTTATCTCTTTCAGGTTGATATCCTGCCAGATCTCAAATGTGACATAATGTAAACCTAAGACCTCTAAAAATTTGAGGTCTTTTGTGTTTGGTAAAGTGCCAAAAAGCATGCTGCCATTTCTAGAGGTATTCAATAATTCCCCAGTGGCGGTCCGTAATCTAAAACTATCTGGGTTAGTAGAATTAAGAAAATTCCCATAAGTTTCATATTCTGAGAATCCCGAAAGTGCCATATCTTTTATTGCTATATTGTCAAGGATATAATAGGGCCAGGGACGCTCACTAGCATTTTTACTTAGGTCAAACAACATTTGTCGCATCAAGGTCGTTTGAACCATAAAATGCTCGGAAATAAATGAATAATTTACTGATTTTGCTATATCGAGTACGTTTTGTAAAGTCTCAAAATAAGGGGCATGATTTTCTTCACTCTTATGGATTAACACCTTGCCTTCCTTGTCAAAGAAACTGATCGGTTTTAATGGAATGGTATCTGCATCCCATATCAGATAATAGTCACTTTTAATAATTTTGGCAATTTCCATTTTAAGAAATTGCTGAAAATACCACCCAGTTCTGTCACTATTATTTAATTTCGATATTAAAAAGTGGGAAACAGATTGAAAGTTGAATTTGTCAAATAATTCATTTTCGTTAATAGGAACTAAGTCTATTGTCTGACCGAGTGATTCAAAATATTTAAAATTAGTGTCATTGGTTATGACATAAATAGTTTGTGCCTGAAAAAGACGGTTAACTTGATTGATTACTACCTGTGCGATTTCAATATGTTGTGGTCCCACACAGATGACAATATCATAGTTTGGATTATAGGTGGATGAATGCATCAATAGCGAATTTAATTGAGTCAGAATGTAACAAAGCTTGGTAAAACTAGGCCTGAAGTATCGATGTTTGGTTCATTGATCCATTTTCTAGGCGATATTACAACTTTATCTGGATTATCATTTAACCAAGCTCCCCACCAGCTAAAACTGCTATTAGCGATAATATTGTGTTTGCATAACGACATAAGTTGTAGATCTCGAAAGCTATTGGAGCCGGTGTTATGCTCAACAAAAATTGCATTTAAATCTTTAAATCTGGATTTACACCAGGCAATGTCATTGGAGAACACAATAAATAAAGGTGATTCTTGTGTTTCAAGGATATACTGTACACTTTTTTGATAGTATTCTTCCGTGCATATATCTTTAAATAACGGTTCTTGCAAATAATCTCCCCTACGAACATGTAACGATACTGAATTTTTCTGTTGTATCAGATGCTGTATTTGTATATTTTCCGAATCTTTAAAAGAGGGGAATTTGAGGTGTTGGCGAAGGAGAGGAGCGACCCGATTGATGTAATCTATATGTTGCCAATATCCCCAATAATAGCGGTTTTTTTTATCTTCAAAGATCTCTTTCGAATAAGAAAAAAAAGACGTTTCCTCGTGTCTGATATTTTTCGCTCTGTATAATCTCCTTAATTTTCTCCACAGCCATTTGTTATTTTCCGAAGTGTAAATATTTGTTTCAAATACGCTTAGCTGAGTAAGCGTAATGTTAAAGACGGCTTCTAATTCGAACCCATTATGTAGAGGATAATCTTCGAAATACCGTAAATCAGCTCTTACTGTTTTGAACTTTTGCTGTAATGCTAATAAGAATGCATACTGGAATAATTGATTGCCTAATCCCCCTAAAAATTTGACTACTTTCATTTTTTAGCTTTAATTATACTCTTTACGGATTTCTTAAAAGTTTTTCTTATTTTTTTGAAAGTGCAATATTTCCATTTAAACATTGGCTTTGAGAAAAAAAGTTTTAATGTGTTAGCTTCTCCTAAATGTATTACTGCATTGTACCATTTGTGAAAAATGATCTCTTCCAATATTTGCTCGTTAAACGCTTTTTCTTTTTTATTATATGACAATAGAGATCGAAAAAACTCCTGATATGCATAGATCGGTACATCATCCCAGACATAGGGATTTGTTAATATTTTTTGTTGACTTATAGCTGATTTTAATCCAAGTTTTTTTAGTAATTTTCCTTTAATAGGTAAAAGTTGTTTGACTATTTTTTCGCCTTCCGTTCTTGATATATTACTTCCATGCCATCTATAAGCAATAATAAATTCGCTCGAATTTCCAACAGTATATTTTTGTGCGATACGCAGAAATAAGTCGTAATCTTCAGCGAACGGTTCTTGATAACCGCCAAATTCTCTAAAAACAGAAGTTCGAATCATGACAGAAGAATGAACAAACGTGTTATGAAATAATAGTTTGACTTTTAAAAGCTCGGTGTTTGTTTCGGATTCCTCGATGAAACCAATTTCTTTTTGGTTTTCATCGATCATTTTGGCCTGTCCTCCGTATAAAGCTAAATTTGGATTATTTTTAAAAGCATCGACTTGTATTGTTAGACGGTTTGGATAGGCTATATCATCACTATCCATCACTGCTATAAACTGTCCTCGAGCTTCCTTTAATGCAATATTTCGGGTATAAGTTAATCCTTTGTTTTCTAGATTGTTTATGATTCTAATTCTTTCATCTTTGAAGGATTTTAATATCTCATTAGTATTGTCAGTTGAACCATCATTAACTATTAATAGCTCAAAATCTTGATATGTTTGATTTAAAACGCTTTTTACCGCCGCCTCTATATACTTACTTGCATTATAAGCCGCCATAAATACTGTAACAGTTGGTGAGATGATATTCATTGATAATAGAAATAGTGCTATCCGATAAAAATAGGAAAAATAGAAATGGGTCTAAAGTTTATTTCGAAAATGGATGACTATTTTTTTTAGAAATGAAAAACAGTAGCTTTGTTTACATTAGAAATATTCTTTTATACTTTGGGGTTATCCCTTCGAATAAGGATTGATCAATTTAAAATGAGAAAGACAAATTATATATCATATAGTCTGTGGGGACATCTTCCTATATATACAAAAGGGACGATAAAAAATGCAGATCTAATCCCCTCGATTTATCCTGGTTGGAAAATGATCGTATATCATGACGATACTGTACCTGAGGATATCCTGGATGAATTGTCTAATAGAAATGTTGAATTGATTTTGATAAATGATCAATCAATACATCCTTCCTTTTGGCGCTTTTATGCAGCTGATTTGGACGATTGTGCCCGAGTAGTTTTTAGAGATGCTGATTCCAGAGTCTCAGCGCGCGAGTTTCTAGCCGTTGAAGAGTGGATTGCCGATAATACAATGTTACATGTTATGCGTGATCATCCTTTCCATCAGATACCCTTTGGAGCAAGTAAGCTCGGAATTTTAGCCGGAATGTGGGGTATAAAAGGAGGAGAATTGCGAATGGTAAAATTAATAGAAGAATTTGTTGTGCGAAAAACAACACAGGAGTATGGAGTTGACCAGGCTTTTTTAGAATCAATACATGAAAAATTTAACGACTCCAAAACTGTGCATGACGAATTTTTTGAAGGGCAACCTTTTCCTATAATGAGAGAGGGTTTTAGATTTATTGGGGAGCGCATCGATGAAAGTGAACAACCGTTAGGAGACGATTGGAAACATATTATGAATTATATTAAACCAATTGAGAAGAAAGGCCTATTTGCTAGAGTAATAAATTTTTTTAAATAAGATGGCGTTTTTTTCAATTATCATTCCGACATTTAATAGTGCAAACACGATTTTAGATTGTATTAAAAGTGTTTTAGATCAAACTTTTGATGATTTTGAAATTCTTATTCAAGATGGATGTTCCACAGATAATACTTCAGAGATTGTGAAGAATTTCTCAGATGATAGGGTCGTGTTTTATTCAGAACGGGATGCTGGGGTCTATGATGCGATGAACAAAGCTATTTTGCGTGCTAGAGGAGAATGGTTTTATTTTTTGGGAAGTGATGACATCTTGTGCTCTAATTTGGTGCTTAAGCAAGTCTATGACATGTTGAAGTTAACAGATTCCAATATTGTTTATGGCGATGTAAATATCGTTGGTAATAATAGTCATTATAAGCTTAATGATAGAGGCCTGTATAGGGGTGAAACTTCCATTAATGAACTGTTCGATGAAAATATTTGCCATCAGGCTATATTTTATAATTCTACTATTTTTTTTGAGGACCATCGCTTTTATGATCTAAAATATCCCATTTTAGCAGATTATATGTTTAATCTATCATTGGCCGCTAGACAAAAATTTTTATATATTCCGCTAACTATCGCCAACTATAATGTCGGAGGAATAAGTTCTAATATTTCTGATACACACTTTGCTGAGGATAAATGGGAAAAAATAGTAACATACTTCGGAACTTCATTGGCCAAAAGAGAATTTTATCAACGAAAATCTTTGATCAGAATCACTGGTAGATCTTTTTTAAAAAAGAAAGAATTCCGATATGCGTTTAAGGCTTTTTTTATATATCTTCTCTTGAAATTGAGAGTGAAATAAAAAAATTACATCTAGTCTATATAACAAGATGCAATTTTTTATTAGTAATACATCATTATTCAGATTTAAAATTTTCTTTAAATGCTTCTAAATAAGCAGTGCCAAATTTTAAATCTGGCTCCAAATGATTACCTTCAGCCCATTCATTCCAAGCGTTTATAAAGAATAATTTTTCATCGTCTTTAAAATTTTCATTAGTGAATTGGGTTGCCTGCTTTACCCATTGACCGAATTTTTCAGGAGTTGATTGATGATATATAAGAGCATTTTGTTCACGCCTAGCGGAATTATCCCAACTAGGAGTTACACAACTAAATCGTTTATAATTACTTTTTGGTTTAGCGATTGATCTGTCTACTAGATCATTATATTTAGTAATGGTATTTGTGAAATGGTTGTTTTTTTTGATGCCAGACTTATGCATGAATTTCTTGAGTTTATAACTAAAGAAGTTTTCCTTTATGAGTTGTTTTTTATGGAGATTGAAGTCCGGAGCAAAATCCATAGCTGCATCAAAACCATATATTGATGGATCTACGTCGCGTAAGATATTTTCTACGCGTATTAAATATAGATCAGGGAAACCAGCTTTTTTGACCTCTCTTCTCCATATTTCAGTTGCTTCTTTGATATTAGGATACAACTCAGTCCTATATATTAATAGAACAGGACGATTTTCTATTTTTATATACCTAGGATCCTTGAAGAACTTGATTAAATAAAGGATATGATTCAAATCATCCTCTGAATTGTAGGTTTGTTTTATTAGAACCAACTCATCGTGTCCGTCCCATCTTCTTGTCCAATTCTCATTAGCCCAACATAAACAAAACGGCATTTCTATTTTTTTGGAAGACAGCATATTCTCTAATGGTTTTTCCATTAGTAATTTTCCATTAAACCAATAATGGTAATAGCAAAACCCAAAAATGCCATATTTTTTTGCTAGCTCTGATTGAGCTATTAATGTGTCCTCGAGCCTTAAATCATAGAATCCTAAATCTCGGGGTAGATGAGGCTGATAGTGACCTTTAAATTTAGGGGTAGACTTTGTTACGTTGGTCCATTCTGTAAATCCTTTGCCCCACCACTCATCGTTTTCAGGGAAAGGATGAAATTGGGGTAAATAAATCGCTATCGGCTTAATCATTCATTTTAATTTTAATATTCCAAAAATAGGAAATACGATTGTAATCTACTCTAAAAAAATATATTCATAGTCTTAGCTGTTTTTAGGTGACATTATAAAAGCGCTGGTTACATGCACAAATCAAAAGCATATTTCCAAATTTTGTGTATTTTTGAATAAAAATTTATCTTGAATAATAAATATATAAGAAAAAAGATTTTACTTCTGGCACCGGATAGCTTTGATTTATACAAATTAATTGTTGAAAATTTAAAGCATTTGGAATACGATGTAGTACACATACAAGATCGAGGATATCCCTTTTCTTATGGCTCTTTTGGACAGCGGGTTTTAAATGTAATTAGAAAACTAATTTTTAGAGATAAATCTTATAAAGGCAAATTACAACATAAATTGAATCGAGAGAGACAACTTGATGGGATTGAAACACACGAAAGATTTGAATTTTGTTTAGTTCTTAGAGCGGACTTTTTTGATAAGGATATTATAAAATGTATTCGTCAAAAAACTGATCTAATGCTTAGTTTTCATTTCGACGGCATAGGGCGTGATCCGGTCATATTAGATTACATATCCTATTTTGATCAGTTTTATGTTTTTGATGAAAAGGATGTCAATAAATTTCCTGATTATCATTTTATATATTCACCTAATTTTTATTTCGATTTCCCATTTAGATTTGATTCTTTACTTGATTCAGAGAGATATAATATCTATTATGTGAGTACATTTCATGAAAGTAGAGTTGAATATTTGATTCTCATATACAAGTTCCTTAAAACCCGGTTTAAATCCGTAAAGTTTATAGTTGTTTATAACAAGCATAAATTTAAGTCAATTCCAGACGATGTGAAGGAAAATATGGAACTAACAACTAGGGCTATTTCGTTTCAGGAACAATTGAGGTATGTTTCATCTGCGGATTTAATTGTCGACTTGGTTCTTTCTGAACATAATGGATATTCATTCAGAATTTTAGAGGGCATGAGGTTTGCTAAAAAAGTAATTACAACAAATACTTCAGTTCGGAATGCGGATTTTTACCATCCTAATAATTATTTTGTAATAGATAGCCTCACGGATTTAGAGTTAATGGGATTTGATGAATTTTTGAAAAAACCATATTCTCCTCCAAACAGTGATATTTTGAAAAAGTATTCTTTCACGAATTGGCTCAATACTAAATTAAGCATTAATGAAACCTATATTAATGACAAATAAAAGTTTAGTGAGTATTATAATACCCGTTTATAATAATCAATCTTCTGTAGTGGAAACGGTTGAGTCTGTAATTGCGCAGGACTATGAAAATCTGGAAATTATCATAGTAAATGATGGTTCAACAGACAATAGTCAAGAGGTTTTAGAGAAATTATCAAATCAATATCAAAACATTCAGGTATATAGCAAGGAGAATGAAGGTGTTTCGGCGACAAGAAATTATGGATTTAAGCGTTCCCAGGGTAAATATGTTGTTTTTTTAGATGCGGATGATCTTCTAGCTAAAACATTTATATCTGAATGTGCTCGAATGATGGATGAGAATAATACATTAAGTGTTGTTTATACTCAAGTTCAATTTTTTGAAAGACAATCAGGTATATTCAATTTACCAAAATTAGATTTCCAACGTTTGTTATCTGGCAATTGTTTGGCTGTTACAGCAATGATTAGGGCTGAAATGTTTGAAAGCGTAGGAATGTTTGATGAAAAATTAAATTATGTAGAAGATTGGGAATTTTGGATACGACTATTACATATCTACCCTTATTTCCGTAAAATCGAAAAACCTCTTTTTTTGTATCGTAGAAGAAATTCTCTGGACTCAGTAACTGATTTAAATGAAAAGAACAATTCGTTTATTGATGCATCGCTATATCTCTATAGGAAACACTATAATCTGTATAAAAATCATGGGCTAACTATCGATGTACTTTTAGAGAAAGTAAACGAAGCTGCATTATATAAAAGAAAGTATTATAATACATGGTATAGAAGGCTCTTTTATTTTTTTAAAAAGTGCCTTAAGAAGAAATAAAAAATTTGTGCTATATCTTCTCAACATCTTCCGGATAAATAACAATATATGGAATCTGTAAAAAAAAGTATTATTCTTGGAATGCCAAGAACGTTTAGTATTTATAAAGTTCTGATAAATCGGCTAGAAGAGCTTGGATTTGGCGTGATTGATATTAGCTATGATGATGATTATTTTAAATATCGAAATATCTGGGATAGGCTTTCGAATTTATATCACAAAACGATTTTGAAGGATAAAGGATACAAGAACAGATTAAAGTTTAAAGCATTAGGCTCTGAGGTTGTAAGACGTTTGCAATCAATAGAAAATAAAGCAGATTATTGTATGCTGATCCGAGCTGACATTTATCCTCAAGAGATTATTGAGCAAATCAAATTGAAGGCAAATAAAATGATCGCTTATCAATGGGATGGTGTTGAAAGATACCCAGCGATAAAGAGATTGGTAGATTTGTTCGATCGCTTTTATGTATTTGATAGTAAAGATGCTAGTCAAGAAGATAAAGGGTTCGTCTCAACGACTAATTTTTATTTTGGGCATTTGAATAGAAGTGACATAAAACCCAAATCATCTTCTTTCTTTTTTCTGGGAACCTTTATGAAAATTAGATGGCCACAAATCAAAGAGGCAATCCAATTTATTGTTCAAAATAAAGGTATCCCTAATTTCTACTTGTATTCAGGGGATAGAAATTTGAGCGGAGAGTATATTTTAGATGGTATTACTTTTATTAATAAACCGATGACATATCAGGAAAATATCAAATTGGCTCTGAAAAGCGAGATATTCGTTGATTTTTTAGTGGATGTTCATAGTGGCTTGTCTTTTCGAGTTTTTGAAGCAATTGGTTATGGTAGAAAATTAATTACCAATAATAAGGAGGTAATGAACTATGACTTCTATCATCCACATAATATTTATGTCCTGAATAATGAAGAGCGTACTTTAAATGAATTTCTCAACGTACCTTATAGCCCTATTAATCCCGAGATATTGAGCAAGTATAATTTTGACAACTGGATTTATCGAATTTTAGAAAATTGATCTAGCATATTAATTGGAGATATTCAACGGAGGACATACAATTTTTGGATAATCATGTGTTGAAGAAATTCCAAAAACATGATTCACCCAATGATTAAGTGAGTATTTTTGATATAGACTTTTGGGTATCTTTTGATATGAAATATTGAAGAAATGATCTTCGATATTGGAAAGATCGTAGTTGATGATTAAAAAATTCTGTGAATTATAAAAATCATATGTTTGTATGGAAACATTATCTGTAATAATCTTTTTCTCAAAAGCCATTGCTTCAAAAATGCGGAAGCTTAAGCCTTCTTGTCCATCGCGCATTAAGTCAATGATAACTTTAGACTTTTTATATTCCTCCAGAACAATTTTTCCATCCAACGGCTTGTCTTTAAATTCAATCAATTTATAACCAGAGGGTTTGAGTATAAAATTACGTAATTTTTCTTTCCATACCTGTTTCCCCACGACGATAATTTTGCTTTTTATTTTCATTGTAGCGAGGCGAGATGCTAATTTACGAAGCAATTTAATACGTCGTTTGTCGTAGGATGTTATATAAAATAAGTCGTTTTCAATCGTATCGCATTGAAGGGGTTGATCAGAAAGATAGTTATAATTTGTAATTTTCTCAAAGCCATATTTTTTTACGTCTTTGTCTTCAAAAGAATATATCTTATCAAACAGATCCAATTTGTCTTCTACAGGAAAACGTTCTAGATTGTCATATAGGTAGGAAATTAAGTGCGGGGTGTATGATTTGATCTTCTTAATCGTTTTGTAATCCAGCGTGTGGGGATTCAATACAAGTATTTTATCCTGCGGCCCTAATTTTGCCAATGTTTCAAGTACATACTGCTGACGTTTGACATGCTTAATGTTTCTGTTGAGAAAAATTTTGCTGATCGCATTGAAAGCCCGTTCACCGAAACTTTTGTACCGATAAGATCCCATATTAATATGAGAGGCATCAATACCCTTTTCTTGTAACTTCTTTACAATATGGTGGTCGTAATTCCAGTAATCAAAGCTTATAATACAAATCTTCATTTTTTTTCTTCTCTTTTCAACGACATAAATGTTTCATGTACGCTGAGACTCTGTAAGTAGCAAAGTTGATATCCTCGTCGCCCATCAAGAATTCCTAATTTCAAAAAGTATGCCTTAAAAAATTTAAAAGATACTTTGGCCAGGTGACTCAATAGCGAATATCGCTTGTTCTTAGCATAGAGCTCCTTGCCTTTAAGCTCTCCATAATGAACCATTTTTTCTTTATAAGACGCATAATCAGCAAAAGAATAATGCCATATTTTATTTTTTAAACTACCGATCGTCCCATTGACAATTAATGTCTCGTGGACCTTCTTTTTAGTGTCATAGGTCGCCTTACTCTTTTTGAACAGACGGAAATTTTTGTCGTTTTGTGTTCCTGAAAAGTTTATCCGTTCACCACAAAAGAAAAAGAGACGATACATGTAATACGCATCCTTTGCTTGCGGATCATTTACCGTTGACAATATTTCAGTTTGACTGGCCGCAGATAAACGTTCATCAGCGTCCAAAAATAAAATCCAGTCATTATTCGCATAAGTCAGTGCTAAATTCCGCTGCTTGGTGAAGTCCTCAAATTTATTTTGATAAATCTTTACTTTTGGGTGCAATCGAGCTCGTTCCAATGTCTGATCTGTGCTGAATGAATCCAGAAGAATAATCTCATCTGCAAACTCCATACTCTGAAGAACCTCGTCTATATTGTCTTCCTCGTTGTATGTAATAATTAAAGCGCTTATTTTTTGACTCAATGTTATGATATAATTGAAAATTGGACCATATATATTATAACGTAGTAGATCATTATATCGTTACAATATTTTTAAAAAAATGACATTAGATTTTCTGAACTAAGACATCTACTTTTTAAGGTTTTTATATTTTGTGACAAATATATTACATATTTTCTGTAATAAGATATAAAAAATAGTTTGTTGTATATCTTACAGTTTTTATTAAATAAAACAGAATTTTAGCTTACTAAATATATGAAAAAAGAGTGTTTTTAAGGATATATCTTTATTTTTGCAGTTGGACGATTTCAAGATGCTTTTTGTCGTTCCGTTGCTATTTATTTCCATTATTTTAACTTTTTAATTCAGGTGGCGATTCCAAAGGTTATATATCAAACTTTTAAAACAAATAAGATCCCTTTATTAACCAAATTTTATATTTGGCGGTTCCTGAAACGGAATAAGGGCTATCGGCGAGAGTTCTTTGATGATACGCAAATTGATCATCTTATTAGAGAACATTTTGATCAGCGTACTTATGACGCCTTCGCCCGTTTGCAAATTGGTGCCGCCAAAGCAGATTTTTTTAGATATGCCGTTTTATACGTTCACGGGGGGATTTATTTGGATCTGGACAGTGATATTATCGGTCGCTTGGATGATGTTATCAAACCGGATGATAGGGCGATAATAGCACATGAGAACAACAGAAGTCTCTACGCACAATGGGCCTTGATCTATGATAAAGGCCATCCCTTTTTAAAAAAAACCATTGAATTGATCGTTAGAAACATCGAGGAGGACCGGTATCTCCATGATGTGCATCAGATGACGGGACCCACAGTTTATACTGAAGCAATTAATATGGTATTGGAAGAAGACCCCAAAGTGTCATTTCGTCGAATAATAGATGATTATCGGGGATTGTTGAAATTCAAATATAAATTAAGCAAGATTTTAATTTATGGGGATCGGTCATTGCATTGGAAGAAAATGCAACTGAAGACCCCTGTTATCAAACCCAAAGACAAATAGTGGAGACTTTGCTCGATATATTCTTATTTATGCCATGAATTTAAATTATAAGAAGCTTTTTTTTAAGAATAAAAATGTAAAATTCTTCTATTATCTGGAAGTGTTGTGCAGAGGGGTAATACCAAAGACTTTTCTTAGGAGAAAGGCGCGGAAAATATTGACAACGGATTGGGGAAATCGATCCGAATGGTTGGACTTTCGCGTCAACTATTATAATAAATTGACACCAGGGCGAACGTTGTCAAACGATGCCATACGCATTAAGGATTACCGCATTCCGAAAAGAATCAGAGTTTACTATTTTGATAGTAAACAGTATCTGAATTATTTTAACCAAGAACTGAAATTTCAGATTTTGCCGGGCGACATCATCAATATTCCATCAAATCCGACCCTTGTAAAAAGTAGACCTATTGTTGGAGATAATGCGAATGCCGTGCTGCTAAATCTAGATAAGAGCCGACATTTTAATTTTATTGAAGATCATATCCCACTTTGCGAAAAGAAAGACATCCTGGTGGGGAGAAGCATGTTCGCTCAAAAACATCGCCACATATTTTTTGAAAAATATCATGACCATCCATTATGTGATCTAAAAAAGGCATTTAAAACTTCGGACCCCGATTATCTTTCCATCACAGAGCATCTTTCCTATAAATTTATATTGGCTTTGGAAGGGAACGATGTAGCGACAAATTTGAAATGGATTATGTCCTCTAATTCCATCGCTGTAATGCCAATGCCGAAATATGAAACTTGGTTTATGGAAGGTACACTGATACCTGATCATCACTTTATTTGTATTAAAGAAGACTATTCAGATTTAGAGGCCAAGCTTTTTTATTTTATTGAGCATGTGGATAAAGCCGAAGCAATCGTAAAAAATGCGCATGAGTATGTGAGGCTTTTTATGGATCAACACGAGGAAGATGCCATCTCACTCCGGGTATTGAAAAAATATTTTATTTCGACGGGTCAGGACCCTTTACATTTATAGGGCCGAATAAATCGCAGACATCCGCTGTGCGACACGGTCATCATTGAATTTTTGTACAAACTCTAAACCTTTTTTGCTCATTTCCTTACGCTTGCCCGTATCTTGAAGTAGCGATTTAATCGCATCATGTATCTGGGATATGTCCATAGGATCTACATAACAGGATGAAGGTCCACCTGCCTCCGGAAATACGCCCATTTTACTTGTAATAACCGGTGTTCCCGAATAGAGTGCCTCTATAATGGGAATGCCAAAGCCTTCATAAATAGATGGATAGATAAATATGGTCGCTGCGGCATATAAAATTGCCAATTCTTCCATTTCAAGGCCCTGGAAGAAATATACCTTGTTTTCCATCTTATTCTGCTCGATATATTCGATGACTTCTTGGTGGTACCGTGTCGGTTTACCAACAACAACCAACGGAATAGCGAGGTCCTTGATCGCTTTTATTACTGGTAAGATATTTTTTCGGGCTTCAATTGTCCCCACATTAAGCAAGAATTCTTGTGGTAAACCAAGCTTTTCTTTGATTGTCCTTTTCTGTTCTTCGGATTTGACCGTTTTAAAGGATTCATGGCATCCTTGATAGACAACGTCAATTTTATTTTCAGGTATGTGAAATAAATCAATGATGTCATTTTTTGTACACTCGCTTATGGCAATGATACGGTCGGCAGCTGTGCAGGCGTGTCTGAATTTCTTTTTGTAAATCCAGCGATCGATGGGATGATAGAGCTCCGGATGCCGCATGAAAATTAGATCATGGATTGTTACGATAGACTTAATAGCTGCTTTGGCAAGACCTGAAGGAATTTCTCCTGATAACCCATGAAAGATGTCTATGTTGTCTTTCTTAAGATCATGAACAATACGTCTGCGTCGCCACAGATTGGGCCATCTTGTATTAATAAATCCTTCTGGCAGGCGGGTTGTCTTTTCGAGGTTTGGATTTTTAATATCGTAATTCCCAGTTTTTGTAGTGTACTTGATGTATTCGTTTTCCGGGACATATTTTTCCAGGATACGAACGAGATCACGGCTGTAATTGCCCAGACCGGTTTTGTTCAAAAAAAAGCGCTTTGCATCAAATCCTATCCTCATCTTATCGCTGTTATTTTTTCGATCACCATTTCTGGTGTAATTAAATCAATTGCTTCTGTGCCATCACAATCGCAAGGTTTATTGCCATATACGGAACTTGGTCGGTTGGGGTGCTCCACTTGAACACAGTCCTCAGCTTGCTGCCCATAACCCGTAAATCCTGCGTATGGATGTGTTGCTCCCCACAGCGATAAGCATCTTACCCCCATCAGAGAAGCCATGTGCAAACCCGAGGAATCCATGCTGATCATCAGATCCAGATTTGATATGATATCCAGCTCTTCTCTCAACGTAAATTTTCCAATGGTATTGTAAGTGTTCGGAAAACTTTCGGTCCAGTTTTGTGTGATTTGAAACTCTTCCTGACCACCTCCGAAGAGCAATACATCATATCCATGATGTGTCAGATGGTCTATGATCTGCCCCATCTTTGCCAGTGAAAAAATTTTATATCGGTGTTGCGCAAAAGCTGCGATACCAATTTTTTTTCGTTCGAAATTGCCAAACATACTAAATGCCGCTTTGGGGACGTCTTGCAGATCAGAATTCAATTTGTGACTTAGTTCAAAGTGGAAACCTAAAGCGCGGAATACATCCGCATAGCGCTCCACGGTTAACTTTAGCTGCCGCTTAACCTTATCTTCTCTGCGTGTCAGCGCCTTCTTTTCAGGGCGTCCTTTGTTCAGTTGTTTGACATTCAGGCCTGTAAGTGAAAATAAAACATCGAGCACGCGCGAGCGTAAATTGAAGTGCAGATCTGCTACAGCATCCGCACCATACTGTGCCAGTTCTTTTTTTAGCCTTACTAGGCCCCCAAAGCCTTTATGGACTGTCTTTGGTTCAAAGGGATGGAACTTAACATTCTTTATGCCGTCAAAAAATGGGGCAAAAAACTGACGGCTCACCATGATAATCTCTACAGCTGGGTACCGCTGACAAAATTCTTTCAATACAGAAGCTACCATGGCGACATCGCCCATGGCCGAAAATCGGGTTACTATGATTCGCTGCGGCAGGGGCATGTCCTTATTTTCCGGATGTATAAAGTACAGGGTTCAGCTCGGGGTCGTTATACATTTTCATCTGTTTATAAACTTTCATGTATTTTTCGCCCAACTCAATAGCTGTCAATAATTCGTCGATACTTTGTGAAAGATCCTTACGTTGCTCCAATAAGATATTCAATTTGTCCTGACAGGCAGAAATATGCGTTTCTGTGGCATCTGAACGGAGCGTTTCCTGCTCCATATGATAGATTTTTAAAGCGAGGATGGACAATCTATCGATAGCCCATGCCGGACTTTCTGTGTTGATCTTTGCTGAAGGCAATGCGTCGATGCCCTGGTATTTCTGTAAAAAGTAGCTATCTATATATTCTACCGTATCCGTGCGGTATTGGTTAGACTCATCGATGCGTCGTTTCCAATATAATCCGTCCTTGGGATCAATGGCAGGATTACGTACAACATCTTCCATGTGCCATTGTACGGTGTCAATCCAGCACTTTAAGTACAGGAGATGTTCTAGGGATTGTTTGTCATACGGATTCTGGATTGGATGATCAATCTGATCGTATACGTGGTAATCCTGGATAGCACGTTGAAAAATGGGATTTGCTATTGCACTAATCATGGTACAAATATAAAATATATTATGGAGTTATCCTTAACTTCAAGCCCTGTATAAACACAGTAAAATCTGGGGTAGATCACACCATTGAAGAAAGGAAATATTTTTTAAAAAATAGAAAGCAATACGTCAGGGAATAGTCCAAGCAAGATCACCAAAAGGGTACACAACAAGCCAATACCGAGAAGCAAAGGGTTGGATTTGTGTACATACTGACCTAGACCATCTTTTAAGAATGCGTTCAATGGAATCTTAAAGTAATAAAATAGAGAAATCACCGAGGTTAGGGCGCCCACGATTAATAAAGCAAGCAAACCAAAGGATTGAAAGTTTTGATATTGTTCAAATACCTTTGAAAATATCAGTAGCTTACCGACAAATCCAGCGGTTGGAGGCAAACCGATCAAGGCGATTAGGATTAAAGAAAAAGCGGTGAACAATACGGGAGATTGCTTACCCAATCCTTTGTAAGAATCAATTGAAGTATTGCCCAAGCTGACTTCCAAACTATCAATAAAAATAAAGACAGCGATATTCATCAGGGTATAAATTGATAAATAGAATAGTAAAACATTTGACTCATTATTTTGATAGACCAATACGGCCATCAGCAATATACCCGTATGACCGATAGCAGAATAGGCCATCATCCGCTTGGCATCCTGTTGGCGTAAGGCTGCCAGATTACCGATCAGCATGGTTGCGATGGCAATAATGATGATCGCGTAAGCCAAAAAATCGCTGAAATAAAAGGATACAGCAAGCCAGGCCGCGAGTAGCTTGGACAGAAGTACGACAACAGCAATTTTAGGTACCGTCGCCAGGTAAGTGGTGATCACTGTCGGGGCACCCTGGTAAACATCGGGGCTCCAAACGTGAAAAGGAAAGAAACTCAGTTTAAAGCCAATACCGGTCAGCAGAAACAGGAGGGCAATACTGATCATGAGTTTCGGCGCTTCCACCAAACCCGCGATATGACTTGGCGCATCAAAATTTAAGTTTCCCGTGAAACCGTATAGCAAGGATACGCCATAGAGCATAACGGCTGCACAGGTCGACCCAAAGAGTACATATTTCATCGCTGCTTCGGACTGTGCTTTATTGGATGAAAAATAACCGACCATAATGTAAGAACTGATTGATACGGTTTCTACTGCGATGAAAATCATTAGCCAATTGCTCGACATGGTCAAAAGATTCAGTCCTAAGGTCGCCGTCAGGAGTACGGCGTACAAATCTCCTAAAGGGCGGTCGTGCTGATGACGCTGTTGAATAAAGATGGCAATCAGCAATGTCGACAGCAAGATGATCATTCGTGCGGATGTTGCAAATGTATCAATGTGAATCATGTCGAAGAATCCAACCATATCCACGTGACTGAGCCCCTGTCCAACTAGGTAGCAGCCACTCAGCAGTAATCCAGCTATTGTAATCGTGAAAGATGCCTTGTCCCAATATTTATCAACGAAAAGACTGGCGATAATAGTACCTATAAAAGTAATGATCAACGTTAATTCCGGTTTGAAATAGGGAATACTAACAATAATTTGATCAATAAATGAACTGATATATGGACTGAATGCGAGCATGCTGGATTAAATAAATTGTTGGATAAAGCTGACCAGATTCAATACACTTGCATTGAGGTTGCTGAATACCAAGGATGGCATAATACCCAATAAAAGAGCAAGAGCCAAGGTCGGAAATAGAATCAGTTGTTCACGGCTGTTTACGTCAGTTAGTTCATTGACCCACGATTCACCACCTTTCAGCCTGATCTCTCCAAAAAACATCCGTTGCAGTGTCCATAGCAGATAAGCCGCACTCAAGAGAATACCGATAGAACCTGCTAAGGCCATCCAACGGGGGAGCCCTGTACCTACACTAGCTGCGTTGAAGGAACCGATGATAACAAATGCCTCACCGATAAATGCGGAGAATCCGGGTAGCCCCAATGAGGCAAAGAAAGCAACAGCAATATAGCCAGTATACTTGGGCATAAGCTGAGCTAAACCTCGGAAACTATAAATGTTGCGATCATGTACACGGTCATAAACCACACCGACAAGAAAGAAAAGTGCCGCCGATAGAAAACCATGGGAAATCATTTGGAACATCGCCCCAGAAATCCCTTCAGCTGTCAATGAGGCTATACCAAGCAATACAAAGCCCATATGGGATACCGATGAATAGGCGATCATCCGCTTTAAATCTTTTTGAGCTAAGGCATTTAATGCCCCGTAGATAATGGAGATGACGCCGATCAGTCCTAGCCACCAATTGGATAGCGCGGCCATGTCGGGGAAGATACTATAGCAAATACGGATAATGCCATAGCCGCCTATTTTCAATAAGATACCTGCTAAGATAATGGATACCGGTGTCGGCGCTTCGACGTGTGCGTCAGGTAACCAGGTGTGCAACGGTACGATGGGCACTTTGATCGCAAAAGCGAAAAAGAGCACCACAAAGCCAACTAATCTGGCGGAAATACCCAATATTTCCTGATAGCCATCCCAGGCAAATATGGAATCCCCTAAATAATTCTGTGGATTCATCATGTAGATCATATTGAAGGTATGTGCCCCAGTTTCGGGATTGACAACCGAAAAATATAAACCGACAATGATCAATAGCATAAATACCGAACCAAAGAGCGTATAGAGAAAGAATTTTATGGCCGCATATTCACGACGTGCGCCGCCCCATATACCGATTAGGAAATAGAGCGGTAAAAGCATGACTTCATAGAACAAATAAAATAAAAAGAAGTCCAATGCGCAGAATATACCCATTACAGCCATATTGAGTACCATAAGTAGGGCGAAATAACCTTTGGGGCTCTTTTGTATGTTCCAGGAGGCACCGATTGCCATCAGCATGACAAAAGCGCTGAGCAGTAATAATGGCATGGAAATACCGTCTATCCCGATCAGGTAATCGATCTCTAATTTTCCGATAGAACCCAAGTCCAGGCGAATCCAGGGAAGTTGTTCGACAAATTGGTATCCCGCCAGATCTTGTACGCCGGTTTTGTTGGCATCAAAATGTGCATAGCATATACCAGCAAGTACAAATTGCACAGCCGTGAATGCCAAGGCAATATATTTGTAACTCGATTTGTATCGTGTCGGTAGGGCGAGGATAAACGCCGTCGCCAGAAGCGGTAAAAATATCAGTAAGGATAAAATAGGCATTTCCTAGAAAAATATAAGATAAATTAAACCAAGTAAAACGAATAGAAAAACGGAATACAGTGCAGTCTGTAATTTGCCGTTCTGTACCAGGCGCACCTGATTGCCGGTCCAGTAGGCAACAGAAGCAACAGCATTGACAATACCGTCTACAATATATTTGTCTATCCACACGCTCAATCTGGAGAGGGATAGGACGATAAACTGAATAAAAGCAACTAGTGAATCCACAATGTAACGGTCAAACCAATAACAGAACCGAGCTATTTTCAGTGTACCGTCAACAAATACCCATTGATAAAGTTCATTGATATAGCCTTGGTTGAACGCCGCTTTCAACGCCAGACTATCGCTGTTAAGTGAATATTTATGTTGTACGTACCATTTCCAGCCTATTATCCAACTGATGACCGAACCGATCAATAAGATCAATGGAATAATCAAGTGAGCGCTGTGGCTAGGTGCAAACGTATATTCATCCAATAATAAACCATCCATCAACCAGGAATCATGATAAGATACTGGGTTGAGAGAAAATAACGGAAATAGACAGCAGAGCCCCAATAGCATCATCGGAATCAACATGGTTTTGGAAGCCTCATGCAAAGGGTCACCTTGTAGTTTGTCCTGAACCTGATCCAGGATTCGAAGTTCACCTAAAAAAGCCTTAAAGATTAAGCGGCCAATGTAGAAGGCGGTCAATATACTGACGATGATGAGACTTACCGGTATAATGAGGTAAAAATCACCTTTCGATAAAGCCCATTCAAAGGAAGAGATGATGATACTATCTTTGGAAAGATAGCCTGATGTCAAAGGAAATCCTGCAAGTGCCAATGAAGCAATGCTCATCAGGATAAAGGTTTTGGGCATATACTTTTTCAGTCCACCCATATTCCGCAGGTCCTGCGGATCGAAATCAAGTTGGCTGTGTGCTTTGAGGTGTGCCATCTCATGGATAATAGCTCCCGCGGAAAGGAACAAGAGACATTTAAAGAAGGCGTGTGTGACCAAATGGAATAGTGCGGCATCCCAGGTTCCAATACCGATTCCGACCATCATAAAGCCCAATTGTGAGATGGTTGAAAAGGCCAGGATGCGCTTAATGTCGTATTGACCTAATGCAAAACAGGCTGCGGCTGCGGCGGTGATTGTACCGATGATAGCGATAAATATCAATGCACTTTCATTGAATAACGGAAATACGGTGGCCAGCAAAAATACACCTGCAGCGACCATGGTAGCTGCATGGATCAACGAAGATACCGATGTTGGCCCTTCCATGGCATCTGGCAGCCATATATGTAACGGAAACTGAGCTGATTTAGCCATAGCCGCAAAGAAAAATGCCAGTCCTGCTATTGTAAGCCAAACCTGGTCCATGCTGTTGACAGGAGAGACCCATTGCCCATTGGTGACAGCAGACTGATAGATCAATCCCGTTTCACCAAAAAGGTCAACTAGATTGAGCGTCTTAAATTGCGTAAATATGATTGCTAAACCAACCAGAAAACCGAGGTCTCCGATGCGGTTTACGATAAATGCTTTCTTGTTGGCCTGAACAGCCGTTTCGCGTGTAAACCAGAAACCAATGAGGAGGTAGGAGGCAAAACCGACCAATTCCCAGAAGATATACATGAGCAACAGGCTATCCATCACCACTAGTCCCAGCATAGCAAAACAGAAGAGACTAAGATACATCCAGTAACGATGGATGCCCGGGTCTCCTTTCATATAGGCTCTCGAATAGATATGTACGGGAAGGGCGACTGTGGGAACCAGCAACAGCATAAGTGCGCTCAGGTTGTTCAATAGGATGCCTACCTTAAAAGTTGAAGCACCAATGGTGAACCAGTTGATCTCAGCGGATGCGATCGGATGATTCCAGATGGCCAGCCAAGTGATTCCACCGGATATAAAACTACATACGATGCCGATCAGGGAGATGGTTCCTGACTGATCACGCTTGCCAGCCATCGCTTGGTATAAAAAGGCAATAAATGGTGCGGCTACTGCAATCAGCGCGGTGTATATGGGTGATATGTGGGCAACTGGATCCAATTCTTACTTATCTTTTAATTCTTTTATTTCATCCGGATTAATGGTTTTATAGTGTCTATAGACATTCAGGACCAATGCTAATCCGACCGCAACTGCAGCAGCAGCAAGGACAATGGCGAATAAGGCAAAAATCTGTCCGCCATAACTGACTTTATCGTATTTGCCAAAAGCTACAAAGTTTAGGATAGCTGCATTAATCATCAGTTCGATACCTACTAAGATCATAATGGCATTTTTCTTTGAAAGCACGGTATAAAGGCCAATACAGAATATGCAGGCACTAACAACCAAAAAATGTGTTAGTGTGATCATCTATTGCGCTCCTTTCTGGATAAATGTGAGGCTCCGATCAGTGCCATCATCAAAAAAACCGATATGACTTCAAATGGCAATACATAGAAGGTCATAAACCGTAATCCGATTTGTTGAATATTATTATCTGTTGGAATAATCTCCGTATTATTTTCTTTGGCTTGTTGGATCCAGGTAGGAATGGACTGGTGCCATTCTGTAATACCAAAGATCATAAGTATTAGAAAACCTATTGCCAATACAACTGCTTGCCACCTGGGCATGCTCAAAAATGAACCACTGCTGTCCTGAAGATCTTTCAATAGTTCTTTGTTGGAAAGCATAAAGGCAAACAGCATAAGGATCAGCACACCGCCTACATAAACCATGATCTGTGTGATGGCTACAAAATCTGCTAAGGCAAAGAGATAGAGACCCGCCATCGCAAAGAGAACGATGAAAAATAAAAATAGGGCGCGGGCTATATTTTTAAGATTAACCAATAAAAGTGCAGATCCGATTGCCAGTACAGCGAAGGCATAAAATAAAATAATTTCCATGTTCTTATTTTTGCTTTGCTGCCTCCTTTTCAGCTTGAAATTGCGTCCATTCGGCTTTGCGCTGAGCAACCTGTTCGTCGGTCATGTCCGAAAATCCGTAGATCAGATCGGTCAGTTTTTGCGAGCTGCGATCATATTCGTTGGTCATGACAATACATTCGGTAGGGCAGACAACGGTGCATAGGCCACAATACATACATTTGGCCATGTCAATATTGAATTTGGCTGGATATAACCGTTTTACACTACCGTCTGAAGTTTTTCCGATCGCTTCCGGCGATTTGATCGCCTCAATTTCAATGCAATCTACAGGGCATGCTTTGGCACAGAGATCACATACGATACAATCGTCAATATCCACCTGCAATTGATAGCGGGCAACTTCAGGAATAGGCATTTTTTCGGCCGGGTATTGCACCGTAACGATGCCCTCCTGTCGGTCAAAGTAATTATCATTTTTGATATTCAATTCCTGACGCGAACGTCGGGCGCCAAACAAGTGCTTCACAGTCAAAGATAGTCCTTTGATTGCTGTACGAAATGCGTGGGAAGCCGTTTTAAATATCATATCTTATGCTATAATTAAAATTCTCCAAATGGCTGAAATGGCCATGCAAACAAAGGCTAACGGAGTCAATACCTTCCAGCATAAGCTCATCAATTGATCTGCACGTAATCGGGGTAAGGTCCACCGGATCCACATTTGTACTCCGACGATAAATAACGATTTGGTCAAGGTCCAAAAGATTCCCCAGGCAAGGCCTGTTGTCCAGTCTGCCAATCGTACTGCGCCGATATTAGGGAGCGGTGTATTCCATCCACCCAGAAACAGGACTACACCCAACATCGCTACCAAAAACATCATGGCATATTCGGCCAGGAAGATAAAGGCAAACTGTATCCCGCCATATTCCGTATGGAAACCACCGACCAATTCAGATTCCGCTTCGGGAATATCGAATGGCGCCCGGTTACATTCGGCAAGCGTTGCGATAAAGAATATGATATAGGTTACTATTAGGTGGGGGGCCTGAAAAATATTCCAGGCGAAAATTCCGCCAATCTCATTAACTTCCCAAAAACCTAAAAATTTGATACTTCCGTTGGTCAGAATGCCCTGACCGATTGCGATTTCGTTGAGATTTAAGGTCTGTGTTAACATCACGACGGTAATCAGGGAGAGCCCGACGGGTATTTCATAAGAAACCATTTGGGCGATGGCACGCATAGATCCGAGCAGTGAATATTTATTGTTTGATCCCCAGCCAGCCATTAGGATTCCCAAGGCATCAATGGAGATGATCGCCATAATAAAGAATAGCCCCGTATGTGTATTCGCCGGAATAAAATCTTTGGCCCAGGGAATGACCGAAAAACCTGTGAAAACAGCCACAAAAATAATAATCGGGGCAATTCTAAAGAGAATTGTGTCGGCTAATGTCGGTGTTATTAATTCTTTTTGAAGTAATTTGAGAATATCGGCTATGGTCTGAAGGCTGCCATATTTTCCGGTTTCCATTGGCCCGAGACGATCTTGGACAAATCCCGCAATCTTACGTTCGGCATATACTGCAAATAAGGTAAATGCTGCTATAAAGGTGAAAATAGCAATGGGAACCAAGATATGTAGTATTGTATCTATCAAGTCTTATTTATAATGATTTTTAATAAGCGACCAATGAATACGCAAACTTAACGAAAAACAGGGAATTTCGATAGGGAAAAATTAAAATATACTTAACAAGTAGATTATCGTGACATATTAGAGAGGTTAGTATTTAGATTTGAGTATTTAGATTTTGGATATGTAAGCTGCTAACTGAGGATGTTGTCAGAAAAATAATAGACTTTATGTTTACATAACGTGCTATCACATAGTGTTTTTTTGGAAAAGCTGCTGTAACAGTATTTCCATAAAAAAAGCATCCCTTGGGATGCTTTTTTTATGGAAATCAATCGATTAACGATTTGAGAACTCAACGTAATTACGTTCTGTATGTCCGACATATACTTGTCTTGGACGGCCGATAGGCTCTTTGTTTTCACGCATTTCTTTCCATTGCGCGATCCATCCCGGAAGACGGCCCAACGCAAATAATACGGTAAACATATCTGCTTTAAAGCCTAATGCACGGTAGATAATACCTGAATAGAAATCGACGTTCGGATAAAGCTTTCTGTCGATAAAGTATTGATCATTTAATGCTGCTGCTTCAAGTTTTTTGGCGATGTCCAATACGGGATCCTGAACGCCTAATTTTTCTAAAATATCATCACATGCTTTTTTGATAATCTTAGCACGAGGGTCGAAGTTTTTGTATACACGGTGACCAAATCCCATTAAACGGAACGGATCATTTTTATCCTTGGCTTTTGCTAGGTATTTCTCCGCATCACCACCATCATTTTTGATCGCTTCAAGCATTTCAATTACGGCTTGGTTGGCACCGCCATGCAACGGACCCCACAAGGCATTGATCCCCGAGGCAACAGACGCATAAAGGTTGGCATTCGATGAACCTACGATACGAACTGTTGATGTAGAACAGTTTTGCTCGTGATCAGCATGTAAAATAAGCAATTTGTGCATGGCATCAATCACAACAGGATCGAATGTTTTTTCGTCGTTAACCTCGCCGAATAACATGTTTAAGAAATTGTCTATGTAACCTAAGTTATTTTTAGGATAAACGACGGGATGACCTAGTGATTTCTTTTGAATCCAAGAAACGATCGTTGGCATTTTTGCCAAAAGATTGATGATCGTTTGATCTTCTTCTTCGTCTGTTAGGTTTGGATTTAAAGATTCAGGGTAAAATGCAGATAAGGCACCTACTAAACAAGAAAGTTGGCCCATTGGGTGGGATTTGGATGGAAATCCGGCGAAGAAATTTTTCATGTCTTCGTGAATCATCATTTGCTTTTTAATGTCAGCTCTGAATTTTTCCAATACCTCTTTTTTAGGAAGCTCTCCATAGATCAATAAATAAGCAACTTCCAGGAAAGTCGATTTCTCTGCCAATTGCTCAATTGGATATCCTCTATATCTCAATATACCTGTTTCACCGTCAAGGAAAGTAATCGCACTTTTTGTTGCACCCGTGTTTTTGTATCCCGGGTCTAACGTAATAAATCCACTTAGATCTCTTAATTTGGAAATATCAACTGCTTTTTCATTTTCAGTACCGACAATGACCGGAAGGTCATAAGAAGTGCCGTCTAAATTTATAGATGCTTTATCTGACATGTTTATATATTATCTTATATCTGATTTGTATGCTAATCTCACAAATTTAACTATTTGATATTTAAAACTGAAAGTTCTTTTGGAATTTAAATGACATCATTACGTCATTTTGGATAATATTGAATAACGATTTACTTAAATACGCAAATAGTTTATTCAAATTTAACACTATCTTATTATGTCCGAAATATTAATCTATTTTTCGCTGAGCGACTTTCCCTTTATCTTCATATTTTCCGTTTTTGCCCGAACCAAAAAAAGGTAAGATGACGAAGCATACCAAAATAATAGATGTCAACGTTAGAATTCCTGTTGTCCATAGGATTTTGCTGAAATTTTCAGCATCCAAAAAATGTATACCCCAGAGTCCCAATAGAAAATAGGTGGCGACAAATAGGATAACCAGGGTAAATAATATGCCAAAGATATATTTCATGATGGGTTATATTTTGTTGAGAATCTGTTTTTTGAGCGCGTCGAATTCGTCCTGTGTAATGATGTTTTCGCGTAATAGCAATTGTAGTTTTTGTAGTTTTTCGACAAAATCTCCTTCCGCTTGTATATTGTCTTTAATCTCTTCTTTTTGCAGATCAAATTGTTTGCCCAGCTCCATGCCGACCCCAAGTTGCGCACCAATACCTGCCAGTCCACCTTCATTTTTAGCGGCATCCCGGAGGGCGCGTAATTTTTCCAGTTCCACATAGCTCAAGCCTGCTTGCTGCGCAGCTTGATTTTGTGTCGTCAAGTCAGCGATTTCACCAATCCGACGTTGTGTGTTTGAGTCAAATTGGGTTCCTAAGATTTTAAAATCTGTAACATCTAAACCGAGATCTTTAAAATCCTGTTCAACCGCTGTTTTGATATCTGTGGACAAAATAGGCAACTGACTATCGATTTCATTGTAACCTAATTTCTTCTGCGCAATCTGTGAGACAATCTGTTGTGGAATTCGTTGGTTAATAATATCCTGAATGACTGCCGTGCTAACTGTGTTTTGATTGGCGACGATATTTTTATAGAAATGTACCGGATCTTTGATGACGTAAGAAAAAGTACCGTTCAAGCCTATTTCAACGGGCAGATTGTATTGTGGGTCAATATATTTGACTGGGTTTCCTGTTCCCCAGGATTGATTGACAATTGCGGCCGTACGAAAGAAATAAATATAAAGCTTGTGCTCTGACTCGAAATTTTGTCTTAATCGCGCTAATGTGGTGAAGAAAGGATGATTGTCCGTTTTTAAATTATAGGTACCTGCCTCCGTAAGGAGGTTTTCGCCTTTTCCTTCATAGACAAGAATACAGCCCTGTCCTGGAGCCAGGATCAGTTTGCTGGAATTCTTAATTTCATTTCTTTCGGAAGGAAATTTATACCATAATATACGAGGGTCCTGATTTTTCCACTCAATGACCTCGGATAGTTGATTGTTAAAAAGATTGAATAGTCCCATAGTGTTTAGTTTAGTGTATCGAATTTAGGGTTGTACCCTTCGAATTTATTGATTTGTTTTCCGCTATTATCAAAATAGTAATAGTCGCTTGAACCTTTGACAATAAAACCATCTTTGAGCAGGCAGCCATTTCCATAAATGGATTTAAGGTCTGTTGTGACTGTTTTTTGTATGGCACCTGTAGCGACATCCAATAGCTGGATCTGTAAAGGATCGTCTTCCGCAGGTGTTGGTTTGTATGCAATCAGAAGCGTTTTGTCATTCTGAGCAACCACTACAGGCTGAAAATAGAGCCGACCCGGTGTAAAGTCTTTAAAACTAATGAGACGGGCTCCCTTAAATTGCCATGAATTGATCAGCACCTTTTTGTAGGGATCGCGGTCGGTAAAAATACCTGATCTGCCATAATCTTTATCCCATGAAAAGCGGGGGCTATCTTTGGGATATCCATATTGATAATAATAATTGTATTGGATTAACTGAATTTTCTCCTCGGGGTAATAACTGGATTTACTTGAAAAAGTGAATTCAGTTTTTGTGCTCGGATTGGGAAGTTTTTTCCTTCTTTCATCGTAGAGCTGCTTATCCGGTATTGATTTATTGATTAAAGGGTAATAGGCAAGATTTTGCCCTTCATTATTTACTATTTGATAGGAAGATCCATAATCTTCGTATTTAAATTCAACTTTGGCAATGCCCGTGCTGAGTGAGGGGGCATCTTTGACATAATTTTCAAGAACACTTTTGTAGGTGAGGCTATTTCTGTCCAATTGATAGATATACTTGGATTTTACGATGATGTACAGGTTTTGGTCTTCAAACACCTGTAATTTAACGTCGCTACTCGATAATTCGACGGGAGTATCCATCAATGGCTTTATCCATTCCTTTTTGCCCGTTTTGGGATCAAATAATCCAATATAGACTTTATTGTCTTTGCCTTCGTCAAATCTCGCTTTTGAATTCCGGACATTCCCCACCAAGACAACGTGGGGAATATTGTTTTTGTCCAAAAATAATTCGTTTGAGGCGTAATTCCATTCTAGCGTAATGGCTTCTTCTTTTTTGTCAGCAGTGTTGGACGAACTATAGGTCGAATAACTCGGTTCGGGTTTTTTGGAAAAAATGGCGCTTAAAGCTCCGATTAAAAACATGAGCGCAATAAAACCAACAACGGCAAATAGTACAATCCGTATGGCTTTATATTGATCCGTATTGTTGCGTGGATAATTGTAATTGTGATTGATGTTAATATCGTCATTGTCTAAGAAAAATTCAGTTCCGCAGCTGTCACATTTGTAAAAGTCGGGACGTATTGTGCTGACTTTTATGCTGCCACAATGAGGACATTTGATCGCTTTGATGCTTTTGGCCATTTATTTTTATTGTATTTGTGTTGAATTATTCCTGTTTTAAAGTTTCATTTCCAGCATAGAAGGGCATGTATATTTTCATCACAATACCGCCTGTCTAGTAGCGAAAATAAAATAATATACAGTCGAAAGTTAAAATAAAAAACAAGGTATAACAAATTTTCGGCCAGTCATCTTATATTCGATAGGATTGATTTTAAATACGTCAAATAATGATTCATATTGTAACGTTACAAAAAATCGGGGCTTTAGATGCTGTTTACGGGGATACAAATAAAAAAAGTAAAATATTTTTGGTATTTACGAATTATTCGTAGATTAGTGAAAGATTAGTAAAAAAGATTAATACATGGAAAAGTTAACAGCGCAAGAGGAACAGGCAATGCAATCTATCTGGAGCCTAAATGGAGGTTTTATCAAAGAGATTCTGGATAATATCAAGGGTGAAAAAATGCCGTATACAACCTTGGCATCAACGGTAAAGAATCTGGAGCGCAAGGACTTTGTGAAAGCTGTCCGTTACGCCAATGCGAAACGTTACGAACCTATGGTAAGCGAACAGGACTATAAAGCTAAGTTTATGAATTCCTTTGTCGGTGATTATTTCAAGAATTCTTATAAAGAGATGGTTTCTTTTTTCGTGAAAGAGGAAAAGCTGACTGAAGATGAACTGAAGGAGATCATGGATATGATTAAAAATAACAAATCGTAATACGATGGAAAACCTGCTGACCTATATCATTCAAGTCAATCTGCTGTTGAGTATAATCTATTTGGGTTATGTCGGGCTATTGAAAGGCTTAACCTTCTATTCACTGAATAGATTCTACTTTTTAATAGGCGGATTATTTGCTTTTGTATATCCGTTTTTGGATTTAAAATCGCTGTTTGTGCGGCGCGGGTTGGATATGGGGGGTGTTGGTGAGCAGATTTTCCTTTATATGGGAGAACAGCAGGTGCAGGAGAGGTTAACAGTGGCAAGCTTGGTGGAGTTGGTATTTATATTAGGTGCAATATTGTTGATGTTGAGGCTTCTATTCCAACTGTTGAGTTTATTAAGGATTCATCTGCACTCAAGAGCGGATCAGTGGCGATCCTATCTATTTCGGAATGTCATCATTCCTATTGTTCCATTCTCATTTTTGAATAAAATTTATGTCAACAAAGAACAGCATGTGGATGCTGAGCTGAAAGATATTTTTAAGCATGAGGATATTCATGTGAAAGGCCTTCACAGTCTGGATATTTTATTGTTTGAAATGATATTGGTGTGTTGTTGGTACAATCCTTTCGTCTGGTTCATGCGCAGAGCCATTCGCCAAAATTTGGAGTTTCTGACTGATCAACAGGTGCTCAATAAAGGAATTGACAAACAGACGTACCAATATAGCCTGTTGAATGTGTCCAAAAAGGGCACTTCAATAGGGTTGAGCAATCAATTTAATTTTAAACTATTAAAACGTCGCATTATGATGATGAATAAGAAAAGGTCATCCAAAATAGAACTGAGTAAATATGCCTTCCTTTTGCCTATATTCTTACTAACGGGAGCAGCATTTACTGTAAGCAAAGCGGAGGGCAGCATAGAAGGGGTTGTTGAGCGGGCAAATGAAACCGTGCTGCCGATTCAAATGCCTGCCGATAAATTGGAGGTAGGTCAGCAGCGGGATTCCACGTTGTCAGTGAAGATGGTTGGTGAAGCGGGAAAAGTGCTTCAGGAAGATATAAGGACAGATACGATAAAGATTGATACAAGCCGCTCCAAGAGAACAGCTAATTTATTAAGCGATCAGATTGGTTCTTTGAGACTGAGAGGTACCTCTGACGTAATTGGAAATCCATTGTTTGTGTTGGATGGCGTAGTTGTTAGCAAAAAAGAACTGGATGCAGTTGCTCCAGAGGAGATCGAATCTATGGCAGTATTGAAAGACAAGTCGGCTACAGCAATTTATGGGGAGAAAGGTAAAAATGGCGTTGTTTTGCTGACGACTAAAATCGGAAATGCCACAAAAAAATCTGAAAATAACCTTCAGGGCAAGGTCGTGGGGTTTCAAGTGAAGCAGGACTCCGTTGGTACAACAAAATCCCATACGATAAAGTATCCTGTTAATGTTTTGTATGTGATTGATGGGGTTAAGATGAGTTCTGAGGATATGAAGGGGGTTGATCCGAATAATATTGAAAGTATTAATGTTTTAAAGGATGCTTCAGCTATGGTAAAATATGGACGTGAAGGGAAAAATGGTGTTATTGAAGTGACCACAAAAAAATGGGCTAGGGAAAATCCGGATAAAGTGGATAAAGCATCCCACAAACACAAATCAGAAAATACCCCAGATGAGCGGGTAATTACGGTAGTGGGGTATAAAAACGGTGATAAGGGAAATGATCCTAAAACGATAACCTTTGAGGGAAAAGCTGCGCAAAGTGATAGCCCGGGGAAAACGGCGAAATTTGTGGCGCAAACTGCAACATACACGAAGGTAGAGGGAGAACCAAGGGATATTAATGGCCTCCGGATCCGTGGGCTATCGGGAAAAGAACAGCCGTTGTTTGTTGTTGATGGTCAGGTGCAATCTAAAGACCGGAATGATCTGAAATCCGAAGATATTGCGTCCATCGAAGTTCTTAAAAATCAGAGTGCAACAAGTCTTTACGGTGCAGCGGGGGCGAATGGTGTTATTCTCATAACGACAAAGAAAAAAGCGGGGGAATTGAATGACAGGAAGGCAGATAGGGAACCACTGGATGGAAAGATAAAGAAAACAATCAAAACAGAGCTAGATGCCGAAAGAAAGCGTGCTGTTGGCCTAAAAGATAAAGGGTAATAACGATTATCTTCAGATGGAATAAAGTAAAAGGGACATCAGTCCCTTTTATTTTGTATTTAGATTTGTCATGGTCAACTCGATGCCGATATTGACAAAACTTTGAATCATTTTGACAGAATGATCTATTAAAGCAGGAAGTTCTACCTGTTCTTCTTTGTCAAAGGGACCAAGGACGTAGTCCACCTGTCTGCCTTTTGGATAGTTGTCACCAATGCCAAAGCGTAAACGTGGATATACCTGTCCACCGCAAAGCTGTTCGATGGACTTAAGCCCATTGTGACCGGCGCTGCTTCCCTTGGGTTTCATCCGGAGCGAACCAAATGGAATCGCCAGATCATCCACGATCACTAAGACATTCTGAATCGGCACTTTACATTGCTGCATATAATAATTGACTGCTTTACCACTGAGGTTCATATACGTAGTCGGCTTGATGACAGTTACGTTATGCCCTCTTTGTTTAAATTCGCTGTAATAGGCTAATTTTAACAGGGAGAAACTAGCGCCAGCTTGTTTAACGAGCTCGTCGGCAACCATAAAACCAATATTGTGCCGCGTATCGGCATATTCACTTCCGATATTTCCCAATCCAACGATAAGATAATTCATGACGCAAAAATAAAAATTTAATAAACAAAAAAGCACCGAATTTCGGTGCTTTCTGTAGTATCTTAAGAATCTTGTTCAGATTATTTTTTACCACCTTTAGCTGCTTTGGCTGCTTCTTGTTCAGCTTGACGCAATGCACGGGACATGATAACGGATACGATTGTATCGTCAGCATTGTTTAATACTTTTGCGTTGTCCAATTGAACTTGAGCTACACGGTATGATTTACCAACTTCTAAAGATTCCATTGGTACTTCAATTTCTTGTGGCAAGTTAGCAGGTAATGCTTTTACGCGTAAATTGCGTAATTTTTGAACTAATTTACCCCCCATTTTAACACCTGGAGATGTTCCTGTTAATTTGATAGGAATATTCAATGATACTTCTTTGTCATCAAATAATTCTAAAAAGTCAACGTGAGTAACTAGGTCTGTCAATGGGTGGAATTGTGCGTCTTGAACGATAGCTCTTTTTGTTTGACCGTCAACGTTTAATTCTACGATGATAACGTCAGCAGTGTAAAGAACTGGTTTCAAATCAGCTGCGGATACAGAAAGAGCAGTTTGTTCTTTACCTCCGTAAAGTACTGCCGGTACTAAACCTTGGTAACGCAATTCTTTTGCATCTCTTTTCCCTACGTTCTGTCTTACAGAACCGCTAATAGCAATTGATTTCATCTTTTAATTTTTATAAATTTTGAGGTGCAAAGATAATTTAATTTTTGGTATTATCAAAAAAAGTTGCTGATATTGAGTGACTAAGATCCCTAATGCTATTTTGTAAGTTGCTGACTTGAGGAGGGGCTGTTAAAGTATAACCGCGGCGCCCTTATATGCTTGTTTAGAGAGGGCCAATTGTGCAGGACATGAATAAAAAACAAACTGTCTATCCTCCGGCTTACCATATCAGAGTCTAAATACTATTATATCAATACTTAATACTAAAAAAAGACTCCAGTATTTCAGCCGAAGGCTTACTATACCAGAGTCTCCATACCAATATCTAAATACGATATACTATTCGACGTCAAATAAATCAGAGATGGATGTATGTTGGTTGACGCTGGTGATTGCTTTAGCAAACAGATCAGCTGTTGACAACACTTTGATTTTTGTCGATTGCTTTGCTTTTTCTGTATCCAATTGAATGGTATCTGTTACGATCATTTCTGATAACACGGAGTTTTCAATTGTTTCATAAGCTTTGCCGGATAACACAGCGTGTGTACAGACCGCTCTTACGGATCTCGCGCCATTTTCCATGATCAAAGCAGCAGCTTTTGAAAGTGTGCCGGCTGTGTCACAGATATCGTCAATTAATACAACATCCTGATCCGTTACATCACCAATGATAGACATTGACTCAATTTCATTTGCACGTTTACGGCGTTTGTCACAGATGATCACTTCTGCATTGAAGAATTTAGCAAAAGTACGTGCTCTGTATGATCCACCCATATCCGGTGATGCAATTGTCAAGTTAGGGAGTTTTAGGGATTTGATGTAGGGAACAAAAATAATGGAGCCATCGAGGTGATCAACAGGGATATCGAAAAAACCTTGGATTTGTGCGGCATGTAGATCCATTGTCATGATGCGGTGGATCCCAGCTGCTGTCAACAGATTGGCAATCATTTTTGCGCCAATGGCAACTCTTGGTTTGTCTTTTCGATCTTGTCTTGCGAAACCGAAATAAGGGACAACCGCTGTAATGTAGTGCGCTGAGGCTCTCTTTGCAGCATCTGTCATCAACAATAATTCAAAAAGATTGTCGGTAGGTTGATTGGTAGATTGGATGATAAATACATCGGCTCCACGTACAGATTCATTGTAGAATGGTTGAATCTCACCGTCGCTAAAACGCGATAATGTTTTGTCCCCTAGAGGTTTCCCGTAAGATTGTGCGATTTTTTCAGCCAGTTCTGTAGTGCCAGAACCTGCAAATAGTTTAACCGTGTTGAATTGCAAAGGCATGGTTTTGTATATTTATGTTGGGTTATTGTATTGTCGTTTATTCAATATTTTATTCCCTAATATTTTTTAAAGCTAAACATTAAAAAAAATGGATTGTTTGCACAATCCATATACTCTTAACTTTAAAAGTTGTCCGACCTGGATTCGAACCAAGACAAACAGAACCAAAAACTGTCGTACTACCCTTATACTATCGGACAATGTCTCAAAAAAGCCAACGTTTCCGTCTTTTTCCTTTTGACGACGCAAAGATAGAGATTTGTTTTAAAAATCAAAATTCAAATTAAAAAAAATCTAAACCCTTTTATAAATAATAAGCCTTGCATATAACGCAGAAAAGGCTTGCAATTGCAAGCCTTTTCTATTGTTTGTTGTCCGACCTGGATTCGAACCAAGACAAACAGAACCAAAAACTGTCGTACTACCCTTATACTATCGGACAAACAATTCAATTGTGTTCGTTATCGTGATGATGTCGTTCACATTTGATGATGCAAATATACGGACTATTCCTATTTCTGCAAATAAAAATGTGTTGTAAAGTGCATTGGGCTTGATTTTCAAATAAATAATTTTTGTTTTGCCCGAAAATTTAAGACATACTTGCTGTTTTTTAGCTTAGGTATTGGCCTGCTCCAGCTTATCAATGGCTTTGTCCTGCTTTCTTTACAGCGAATATTGCATCGCGTAATGAAAATTTTCAATTAATATGTGTTAAAAAATCAGAATAAAGTTCATTTCTTATTAACTTATCCTTATTTTCGAGCCGTATTATAATACTTTTACAGTTATCATTTTATGAACTATACTAAAATCAACAATCTTTTAGGATGGATATGTGCGCTCATTGCAACAGTAGCGTATGTCATGACTGCCGAACGATCGACGAGTTGGTGGGACTGTGGTGAGTTTATCGCCTCAGCCTTTAAACTTCAAATTGTGCACCAGCCAGGGGCACCTTTATTCTTAATGATTCAAAACATTTTCTCGAATCTAGCAGGGGGTGATGTCACACGGATCGCTTTTTGGATGAATGTGGGATCTGCTGTTTGTAGTGGTCTGACGATTCTGTTTTTGTTCTGGACGATCACAGCCCTTGCAAAGAAAGTCGTTGCAAAAGGAGTCGGCGAGTCCTATACCTCAACGGACTTGATCAAAATATTTGGTTCAGGTGCTGTCGGTGCATTGGCTTATGCGTTCACGGATACATTTTGGTTTTCAGCGGTTGAATCTGAGGTGTATGCCATGTCTTCGCTTTGTACCGCTGTTGTATTTTGGGGGATCTTAAAATGGGAAAATCATGCTGAGGAGGCTGGATCTGACCGTTGGTTGATCTTTATCGCGTATGTGATGGGTCTTTCCATTGGTGTCCACTTATTGAACCTCTTGGTGATTCCGGCCATTGCTTTGGTAATTTATTTTAAACGCTCAAAAACAGTGACTTCTTCTGGAGCAACCAAAGCATTCCTGATCGGTGTTGTGGTACTGGCTTTGATTTTATGGGGTATTATACAATACACGGTCAAAGCCGCGGCTTATTTTGACTTATTCTTTGTAAATAGTCTGGGAATGGGCTTCGGTACCGGATTTAATCTATTCTTGATCTTAGTGGTTGCTCTTTTTGTGTATGGTATCTGGTACTCGATCAAAAAAGCAAAACCGATGTTGAACCTGATCCTGATCAGTACCGCGTTTATCATCTTTGGGTATAGTTCCTTTGCGATGATCATGGTACGTGCTAAAGCGAATCCTACCTTAAATAATAGTGATCCGGACAATGCCTTTTCTTTTGTAAGTTATTTGGGACGCGAGCAATATGCGAGTGAGCCGCTTCTAAACGGGCCGACTTTCGATGCACAAGTAGTGGATGCTGTGCCAACTTATACTTATCGAAAAGACAAGGATAAATACACGAAAGTAGAGAATGGAATGGATTATAAATACGATAAGACGATGTTCTTTCCGCGTGTTTATAGTAATCGGGATGGACATGATGGATATTATCGGGATTATCTAAAACTTCCGGAGGGGCAATCGCCTACATTCGGTGATAACCTGAAATTTTTCTTCAGTTATCAGATCGGGCACATGTATGGCCGTTATTTTTTGTGGAACTTCGCCGGTCGCCAAAATGATCAACAGGGACAGGGCTCTTTCACGGAGGGCAACTGGCAAGCAGGTATTAAGCCTATTGACCAAATGCATAATGGTGGACAGAATGCGATTCCAGATTCATTGAAGACGGATCCTTCAAATAATAAATACTATTTCTTGCCGCTAATCATTGGTTTGATCGGTGCGTTCTGGCACTTTGGCAGAAGACAACGGGATGCCGGAATTGTGGGATTACTGTTTTTCTTTACAGGTCTGGCTATTGTATTATACTTAAATCAAAGTCCATTGCAGCCGCGTGAGCGTGATTACGCCTATGCGGGATCATTCTATGCCTTTGCAATATGGATTGGCTTGGGCGTATTTGCCATTGCGGATTATCTAAGTAAGAAAGTAGATGGTAAGATGGCAGCAGGTATAGCTACAGCGGCTTGTTTGTTGGGAGCTCCGGTATTGTTGGGATTCCAAAACTGGGATGATCATGATCGCTCAGAAAAAACAACAGCACGTGACTTGGCGAAAAACTACTTAGCTTCCTGTGCGCCAAATGCGATCTTGTTCACTTATGGTGACAACGATACCTATCCATTGTGGTATGTACAAGAAGTTGAAAATTATCGTCCGGATGTACGCGTGGTGAACTTAAGTCTCTTGAGTTCGGATTGGTATATGCGCCAAATGAAACAGAAAGTCAATCAGGCAGATGGCTTACCGATCAATATTGATGACGAAAAATTCAAAAAAGGTGTTCGTGAGGTACTTTATTATCAAGATATGAAAGTACCCGGGCACGTAGATCTTGATTTGGTGATGCAGATTTTATTGTCTGATGACCAAAAAAATAAACTGGAATTACGCGGTGGTAAATTTGAGAACTTTTTACCGACCAAAAACTTTAGCCTTCCGGTAAACAAGGAAGCTGTGCTAAAAAATAATGTGGTACCAAAAGCTTGGCAGGAATCTATCGTCGATACGATGACATGGACTTATAATAGAAACTATGTGTCTAGAGCGGAATTGTCGATCCTAAACGTATTATTGAACAATAATTGGAAACGTCCAATTTACTTTGCGGCGACCGTTCCAAACGACAACTACCTTGGATTGGATAAGTACCTGGTACAAGAAGGTTTTGCCTTGCGTTTAATGCCTATTGCGACTCCTGCAGGATCTGAAGGAACTTTAGTGGATACACAGTCTGCTTTTAAGGATATTACAACGAAATATCAATGGGGTAATATGGCGAATGCTTCTTATTTAGATCCTGAATCCTACCGCATGATCACCATGATTACAAATACAGTCATGGGTGGTACTGCCACACAGTTAATGATGGAAGGTCATAAAGACGAGGCACGTAAAGTGGCTGTTGAAACTTATGAGAAGATGCCAAAACGTGTGTACTTGATGCGTGATATTTTAGGCTATATTCCAATTGTCAATGTGTTGTATGAAACTGGTGAAACGAAACGTGCGAATGAAATTGTCAATCGTAATCTGAAATTTATGACGCAGAATATGCGCTGGTACCAGGATATCGCCCAAACAAAAGCTGAACTGGAATATTCAAATATCGGGACGGCTTTACGGGCTCTGGGTGCTTATAAAAGTATATTGGCTTCCACCTCGGAAAAACAATTGCTGCAACAGGTGACTGAGCTGGAGAAATCGTATAAACAACAGTATGGTGTAGAATAACCGTTCATACACGGTTTTAATCCCAAGGGCTGTCCTTTAACGCGCCATGCTTAAAAATAAAATTTGAGCAGCGTGTAAAAAGGACAGCTCTTTTTTTGATTATTTTTTCTTAGCTTAATGGCATAAAATCAACCTGATATTATGATGAAACGTCAACTGAAATTGTGGGATGCGATTATGCTGGTCATGGGCTCGATGATCGGAAGTGGGATCTTTATTGTGTCGAGCGACATGATGCGGCAACTGGGCTCAGGATACTGGTTGGCAATCGTATGGATATTGACCGCCATAGCGACTGTTGCGGCGGCAATCTGTTACGGTGAGTTATCCTCAATGTATCCCAAAGCGGGCGGGCAGTATACGTATCTTACCGAAGTATTTGGCAAACCGATTGGTTTTTTATATGGCTGGAGCTTATTTACGGTTATTCAAACGGGTACCATAGCGGCAGTTGCGGTCGCCTTCGGTAAATTTACTGCCTATTTGATCCCGCAACTGAACGATGCGGCACCGCTTTTTCAGCGTGGTGAGTTTAAGATTACCTGGATACAGATACTCGCCATGGGTGTAATTCTCCTGTTGACCTATATCAATACCCGCGGAATCAAGAGCGGCAAATCAGTGCAGTCTTTTTTTACTTCAGCAAAAATTATTGCATTGGTTCTATTGATCGTCGGCGGCTTGTTCTTAATCAAAGAAAATCATTTTTCGGAAAATATGGCGTACAGCTGGGAGGCTTTTCAGAATTTGAAAGGTGAGGGCTGGATGGGGATTTCCGGTGGTGCTTTAATGGGGGCACTGGCGGCGGCTATGGTGGGCTCCGTATTTAGCAGTGTTGCCTGGGAAAACGTTACTTTTGTTTCGGGCGAAATTGTGAATCCGCAGCGTAATGTGGTTCGTGCGCTCGTCATCGGAACCAGCCTTGTTATGCTTTTATACATCTGTTGTAACTACATCTATCTTTCTGCCCTGAGCCGGGAAGAGATCGCTTTTGCCACAAATGACCGGGTCGCAATTGCTGCCGCCGAGAAGATGCTCGGGCACAGTGGTACGATAGCCATGGCCATCCTCGTTATGATATCAACATTTGGCTGTGTCAATGGTCTTGCGCTGTCCGGAGCACGGGTTTTTCAGACCATGGCCAAAGACGGACTGTTTTTAAAACAGGCTATTCCCAACAATAAATATGATGTACCCGCCCGATCGCTATGGCTACAGGGGATCTGGGCCTCCTTGCTCTGTTTAAGTGGGCAATATGGCAATTTGCTGGATATGATCTCTTTCGTTATCGTCATATTTTATATGATTACGGTACTGGGTGTTATTATTCAACGTGTTCGGAAGCCCGAAATGGAACGTTCATACAGGACTTTTTTATTTCCTATTACACCAATTATTTATCTCCTCATCGGTACTATATTTTGTGTGCTATTGATTATATACAAGCCGCAATATACTTGGCCAGGTTTTATATTGGTATTGATTGGGGTACCTGTATATTTTTTTGCACGGGGCAATAAGAAAAATGATTAGACAAATGTATCGCGTCGGTCCTTTTTACACTGAATAGGTAATATGGACCGGAAGCTGGTTTCCTCGGAACTGATATATGCTGTGTGGTGCCAGAAGGTATGCCAATGAGCTCGTTTGTCCGCATTGATGAACTGTTGTTTTAAAAGTTATTAGTCTCTTTGTTTATGCTGGAAACGAGTTGAAATATTGAAATTAATTGGGAAACGAGCGATAGTTTTTGTTAAAAAAAGTGTAGCTTTGCTCAAACATTCCCATAATGAAACAGTCGATTTTATTAGACGGACCAAAATTTCAAATCACCATTCAAAGACTATGTCGTCAATTGATTGAGAATCACGGTGATTTTTCAAATGCTGTCGTCATAGGTATTCAACCAAGAGGAACTTTCTTAGCTAGACGTATCGTCAAAGAACTTGAACGCATGATCGAAAAACCGATCTTGGTCGGTGATCTGGATATTACATTCTATCGGGACGATTTCCGTACAAAAGGTAATGCAGGTCCGTTGTTAGCAAATAGTACAAATATCAATTTTATTGTAGAAGGTAAAGACGTTATTTTTATTGATGATGTCTTGTGGACAGGACGCACCATTCGCGCAGCCATGGATGCTGTACAGGCATTTGGAAGAGCAAGAAGCATTGAGTTGCTTGTTTTAGTCGATCGTCGTTTCTCCAGACAGATTCCGATTCAACCCGATTATATTGGAATACAGGTTGATTCTATAGATTCACAAAAAGTTATTGTGAACTGGAAAGAATCTGACGATCAAGATAGCATTATCTTGGTCACGGAGAAAAAACCTTCGGGTAATGATTAGAAATCCGGTTCAGTAAAATGATAACTGAAGGTTCTAATAAGCCCTTGGGAACGAACACTTCAATTAAAAAAAGATTAGTAAATACTTGAATATACTATAAAATGTCAGCTGCAGTAGAACAATTAAGTACTCGCCATTTGTTGGGAATCAAAGATCTAAATGAACAGGATATCCAATTGATTCTGGATACAGCGAGTAATTTCAAAGAGGTATTAAATAGACCGATCAAAAAGGTGCCTTCTCTACGGGATATCACCATTGCCAATGTGTTTTTTGAAAATTCAACACGTACGCGGCTTTCTTTTGAACTTGCTGAGAAAAGACTATCTGCTGATATTGTCAATTTTGCGGCTTCTTCTTCTTCAGTGAGCAAAGGAGAGACTTTGATCGATACCGTCAACAATATCCTTGCGATGAAGGTGGATATGATTGTGATGCGACATCCATATGCTGGAGCAGGCGTATTCTTAAGCAAACATGTCGATGCACAAATTGTGAATGCTGGCGACGGAGCACATGAGCATCCTACGCAAGCGCTCTTGGACTCCTTCTCTATCCGCGAGCGTTTTGGCGATGTGGCGGGCCGTAAAGTTGCTATTATTGGTGACATCACCCACTCCCGGGTGGCCTTATCTAATATCCTATGTCTTCAGAAACAAGGCGCAGAAGTCATGGTGTGCGGGCCGACGACATTAATCCCTAAGCATATTACTTCTCTGGGGGTAAAGGTGGAACATGACCTGAGAAAAGCACTGAATTGGTGTGACGTGGCAAATATGTTACGTATCCAGCTGGAACGTCAGGATATTGCCTATTTTCCTTCTTTGAGAGAGTATTCCATGTTATATGGTTTAAATAAGGAAATCTTGGATTCTTTGGAAAAGCCAATTACGATTATGCACCCGGGACCGATCAACCGTGGGGTCGAAATCACCTCTGATGTTGCCGATAGTGAACACTCCATTATCCTGGATCAGGTTGAAAATGGAGTTGCTGTTCGGATGGCGGTATTGTATCTGTTGGCCGGACAACGCGGCTAACTGAATTTTGATTTTGAGCCGGTTTTAGCTACCGGAGGACGAAATTGACAGATTCATCAATCAACAATATTATGCCTGACTTTATTTTTGGTCGGGCATATTTTTTGTGCAAAATTTCCGTTATAATACTGGATTATTCACAGATGTTAATAACTTTTGTGTAAAATAGCTCAATTAAAGTATAATTTAGTAAAATGAATAAAACTATCTCCCAAAAAGGGAGAGATTTGAATTGATTTTCAATAAATTTTGGCTTATTTTAAATCGGCCAATCAAAGAGGAGAAGTCATTAAATTTGCATGTCAGGGCAAATTTACCTCGGTTTGAAGGGAGATTCATTTACATTTGCAGATAAATAACATATTAAGGTTTCACATATTATGTATAAGAAGATTTACCAGGTGGGAGTTGCACTAACCGTTATGGCGACGCCAGCATTAGCGCAACAGACAGAATGGCAACAAATCAACAAGGCATACAAGACTGGAATGGAATTGTATGAACGTGGAAAATTCGGGTCCGCAGCGGCACAATTTGATCGTGTGGAGGCCTTGCGGACGAAATCCAACCTACAATTGGACGAGACAGAGGAGCTATCTTTGTTAAAGGAAAATGTACGGTATTACCAAGCAGTATGCGCCTTGGAATTGGGCGAGTCAGATGCCGAAAATCGTTTCCTAAAATATATTAAAGATTTCCCTGTAAGTGCCAATTCTAAAGCCGCTTACTTTCAGATAGGTAAATCATATTATGCTAAAAAGGATTATGTTAAGGCAATTGAATGGTTTACAAAGATTGACAGTAAAAATCTCGCCGGGAAAGAAAATGTAGAATATCGCTTTAAATTGGGTTATGCCTCTTTCATGACGAAAGATTATAAGACAGCAAAGCCCTTATTTGAGGGACTGAAAGATCAGAAAACTGAATTTCAGGAAGCCTCGATCTACTACTATGCGTATTTATGTTATTTAGATGCGGAATACAAAACGGCATTGAATGAATTTGAGCGTCTAAATGGATCTAAACAATTCGAAAATAGTTACCCTTATTATATCACTGCACTGTATTTCTTGGATAAACGCTACGACGATGTGTTGGACTATGCGTTGCCAATTTTGTCGAAAACAAAACAAGAAAACGAAACAGAGATGTTCCGCATTATCGCGGCGACATACTTTATCAAGGGTGACCTAAAAACATCAAAAGATTATTACGATAAATTCCAGGCACAAGATCAAGGCAAGACTCAGAATAACCAGGATAGTTATCAAATCGGTTATATCGCTTATAAATTAAAGGATTACGATAAGGCAATTACGGAACTGGAAAAAATGACAGAGCCTGATGCTTATTACCAATCGGCTATGATTACCCTGGGGGATAGCTTCTTGAAAAAAGGGAACAAACAGTCTGCACGTAATGCCTTCTTTAGAGCATCGAAACTGGACTTTGATCCAGCAATGAAAGAAGAAGGTTTGTTCAACTACGCAAAGCTTTCTTACGAATTGGAGTTCCATCAGGTCGCACTGGCTTCTACGCAGGAATATTTAAAAACTTATCCAAAATCACAACGCCAGGAAGAAGCGAAAACGCTATTGGCGGAAGTCTTGTTGAGTACTAAAAACTACCGTGATGCGGTCGATATTTTAGAGTCTATTCCAAAACGAGGAAAAGAGGCCAATGCTGCTTATCAAAAAGTAACCTATTACCGGGGGCTGGAATATTATAATGAGCGGGCTTTTGAAAATGCAATTTCTTTGTTCATGCGTTCAGAACAGCATCGTTATGACGAAGAAATCTACGCTTTGACTACTTACTGGAAGGCAGAAGCGATGTATGAAGTACGCAAATACGGTGAGGCGGTAACGAATTTTAATAAATTCTTACGTTTGCCGGGAGCAAATAAAACGGACGTATACAGTTATGCAAATTACGCCTTAGCTTATGCCGCTTTCCGTAACGGAAACTATAATACCGCTGCGAATTACTTTGAACGCTTCTTAGCCTCTGGCGGTTCTAAAGGCATAGAGATGAATACACGTAATGATGCCATCGCTCGTTTGGGAGACTCATATTTCTCGTCGAAAAATTATGGTAGAGCTTTGACGGAATATAATAAGCTGATTTCTTCAAAAGCTCCAAGTCAAGATTATGCGCTGTTTCAACGTGGTATTATCCAGGGGCTACAAGGAGACAATAATGGTAAGATTTCAACCCTTAATGCTGTCATCGCACAATTCCCGAATTCAAATTATGCGGATGATATTGCTTTTGAAATTCCTTACACCCGTTTCTTGATGGGAGAAAGCGATCAGGCAATTGCAGGGCTTCAAACGATGGTTGAAAAATATCCGCGAAGCAGTTACGTGCCACGTGCTTTAGTAACGATCGGGTTGGTTCAATATAATCAGGACAACAATGATGCGGCTTTGGCAACGTTCCAACGTGTCGTTGATCAATATGCTTCTACGGATGAAGCCAGACAGGCCATGCGATCAATTGAGAATATCTATCTGGATAAAGGGGATGCTACGGGGTATATCAAATATGCCACGGGAACCAATTTAGGTGATGTCTCGAAGTCAGAACAAGATTCGCGTTCGTTCTCAACAGCAACGACTTTATTCTCCAGAGGCAATTACAAAGGAGCAGTCGAGGCTGTAAATGCTTATTTCGATAAATTCCCGAAACCAAATCAAGAGAAATACGCGCGTTTTGTTCGTGCGGAAAGTAATGCCGCATTGGGAAATACAGAAGATGCCTTACACGATTACAATATTATCTTGAACGACTGGACCTCACCATATACGGAACGTACATTGATTTCGGTCTCTAATCTATACTTGAAACAAAAGAAATATAATGAGGCAACACAGTTGTTGAAAAAATTGGAGCTTACCTCCGAATACAAATCTAACTACGGTTTTGCAATCAATAATTTAATGGTTTCTTATTATGAAATCGGTGATTACAAAGAAGCGCTAAACTACACGAATGCGGTGAAAAATTACGAGAAATCTTCTGAAGAAGAGATCGCGAACGCTTTCTTGTATGCAGGAAAATGCTATGTGAAGCAGAATAAGAAAACTGAGGCGATGAAGGAATTCAGTTTAGCAGCTTTGAAGAGTCGTACTGTATACGGTGCGGAAGCAAAATATAATGTCGCTGTTATTCAATTGGAAAATAAACAGTACGATGCCTGTATCAAAACGGCAATGGATTTGTCTGACAATTTCTCCTCTTATGAATATTGGGTAGCGAAAAGCTTTATCACGATGGCGGATGCGTATGCAGGTAAAGGCGATACATTCCAGGCGAAAGCGACATTGGAATCAATTGTGGATAACTACGATGCGAAAGATGATGTTCTGCCTGCTGCAAAAGAACGTCTAAATAAATTGAACAACAAAAAGAAATAGGATACAATGAAGAAGTTGCAAAATAGAAATGTGAAGAAATATACCTTAGCAGCGCTTTTGATGGGCGTGGGATTGAATTCTTTTGCACAGGAAACAGGCAAGAAGAATGATCCTGAAAAACCGGTCACTATTGATTCTTTTGATGTTGTTCGCGATTACAAACCGATTCTTGCAGATGCTGTAAAAATACGTCGTAGTCCCGATATGACCAACAAACGGGAATATCAGCCCAAATTAAACTACGGTAATATCATTGATAAAAAATTGGATATCAATACTGGTCTGAAACAATTGAATGTACAGGAAATACCCTTTGCACAACCTTTTGAACACAGTAGCAATTATGTCAAATTTGGAATAGGTAATTATAACTCGATTTTAGGTGAAGCATATTTGGCATCCGAGCAGTTTGAAAATACGCGTTTTGGGTTATTTGCAAAACATTTAAGCCAAAAGGGCAATATTGAAGGACAGAAATTCAGTACACAGGATATTGGTGTTTTTGGACGCCGTGTGCTGGATGCCGTGACTGTAAAAGGTACCTTAGGCTACAATAGGTATGGTACAAATTTCTACGGTCAGACATTTGACCAACCGGGGACGACATTATTGAATACCACCCCGGATAAACAAACATTCACCGATATTTATTTAAATGGTGAACTGACAAGTAACGTTGATCCAAAAAATGAGCAAGCGATGAGCTACGCTGCGAAGGTAGATGGTTACCTATTTAAGGATGCCTACAAGGCAAAAGAAAATTCTTTCGCTCTGTCCGGATATCTGAACAAACGCATGAGCGCTTTCAATGTTGGAGCCAACCTGAGTGTCACCATGAATGATGTCAAAAACGAAAATGATACGGCAAATGTGAAGAACAATTTGTTTTTGATCAATCCGTACATTCGGTTTAAGGGCGATAACTATAATGTCACTTTGGGAGCCAACCTGACTTCGGAATTTGGAGATGAGTCCCGTTTTAATGTTTTTCCATCGGTAGAAGCCGATTTTTCTTTGGCTCCGGAATATATCTCTTTATTTGCCGGAGTTAATGGTAATGTTAGACAAGGCTCGTTCCGAAATTTTGCGAAGGAGAATCCTTATTTGGCACCAAATGTCAGGATCGCCAATTCAATTGAAAAATTGAATGTATATGGTGGTTTAAAAGGTAATGCCGGTGCGACATTTGGCTATAAGGTGAAGGTGTTTTACAAACAGATCGAAGGACTACCTTTATTTAAAAATAGTACATTTGGCAATGACCAGAACGGTTATATTCCGTGGGCTTTTGATGTGGTATATGACGGTCAGATCAACAAAGCGAAGCATATGGGACTGGAAGGGGAGATCAATGTACGTCTATCACAATTGGTTAATTTAGGCGGAAAAGTATTTATTGATGACTATAATCTGAGCGATGAGGAAGAGGCCTGGGGCTTGCCGAAATTTAGGCTGCAAGCCAATGCAAGGTTCAATATCTCGGATAAATTCTTCGTTGATGCAGAGCTTTCTAGCCAAGGCAATACCTATGCCTATGTTTACGATTATAACAGTGACGGTACTCGTGTAGCAGATAGTGGTCGCAAGCTGACGATTGCTTCCTTTGCTGATCTAAATGCTGGTGCTGAATACCGAATTAAAAAACAATTTGGTGTTTTCGTGAAAGCAAATAATATCTTTGGAAAGGAATATCAGCGTTACATGTATTATCCAAGATTGGGCTTCAATGTAATTGGTGGTCTTAATTATTCGTTTTAACGAATTAAGATTATAAATTTGCATTTTAAATCAGAGAACAATGAATCTAGGCAAAGACATCAATAGTTTATTAAGACGCTATACGGAAGTATACGTGCCCGGAATAGGTGTGTTCAAAAGAATTCATTCTCCGGCTCAATTCGATAAACAGAACAATGTGTTTTTGCCCCCCATTTCCTATGTTGAGCTGGACTATTCCGCACAGCGGGGATTCAATATCGTGCATTATATCCAACAGCAGGAGCATTTGAGTTTGGTGCAGGCGCAGCAAATACTGGATGATACCGTTGGGGCATTGCGAAATGACCTGGGACAATTTGGTCAGGTGAAGCTGGAGGATCTCGGTCTGTTGATAAGCTATGGTTCGAGTTTGGTTTTTAAACCACTGGACCTCTCTGGCTTTAATTTTCAACCTGTTGTCAATCTTGTCGGCCCTGAAATCGAAACAGTTATTCCGATACGCGAAGACGAACACGGGCTTGCTGATTCGGTCGAATCAGCCCCATCAGAACATGTTGTTGGGGAAATAAATGCAGAAGAACCTGTCGTTGAAGCAACAGACAGTGTTGAAAATGAAGAGCAAGCTAAGCAGGAGGAACAAGAGTCTGCGGCTCTTGCTGATACGGATTCGCTTCCTGTTGCTGAAGCTATTGTTGAATCGGGGGTTGAGTCCGATGCACCACAAGCTGAAGAGGAGGCTAGCCCTGCGGACGCCGAACTATTGGATGCCGTGGCAGTACCCGCCATAGCTGATTCGGAGGATACCACAACTCTTACGGCGGCGCAAATTGACACGCAAAAAGAAATTGGCGCAATTGCGGCTGCAAATTCTGCTTATGCACCCCATATTTATGAGGAGCCACGCAATTCGAATGCCATCTGGTACTGGCTAACAGCAGCCATTGTACTGGTCATGATTGCTGTAGGCGTATTGTACACGAATCCGGGGTTGAAAAATTCGTTGTTTGGCGGAGCCCAGCCCACGCTAAAACCCGCTGCTGACACAGTCGTTCAGAAAAATAATCTGCCAACTGCTGATTCATCATCCAATGTGCTCGCTGCGGATAGTTTAAAAAAAGTGGATTCCTTAGCCAGAACAATGGCAGATTCGTTAAAGGGTACAGCCGTAGAATCAGGGAAGAATACAGCAACGACTGAGAAAGCTGCTCCTGTTTTGCAGGCGGATCCAGTCATCAAAGAATCCATACCCGTAGCACAGCCGAAATATCAGGTTGTGATCGGTTCGGCACGGACAATGGCTCAGGCAGAGCAAGAGGCAAAACGTCTTCGGATGCTAGGCTACAAGACTGCACGCGCTGTGGAAGGAAAGTATAAAAGGAATAGAAAGAAGATCATCTTGAATACCTACATGACAAAAGCAGAGGCTGACCTCGCTCAAAAATCTGTAGAGAAAAAAATTGAAGGTGCTTGGGTAGAAACATTATAGAAACTAAATAAAACTATTAATAATTATGTCATTAGTGCAAGATACAGCCAGGGCTGCTGTAGATACGTTTAATCAAGCTGCGCAACAACCATTACCTGCTGCTGCTAGTACAGAAAACATGAGTTTGATCGATATGATGATCAAAGGGGGATGGATAATGGTTCCGATCCTATTGCTGTTCTTTATTGGATTGGTTATCTTTTTTGAACGCTATCTGACCATTCGCAGAGCCGCCAGATACGATAATAGTTTGATGTCTCAAGTGAAAGCAAATGTATTGTCTGGAAATTTAGACTCTGCGTTGGCTGTATGTCGCTCCAGCAACTCGGCCTTAGGACGTATGTTGCAAAAAGGACTGTTACGCGTGGGCAGGCCGATCAAAGACATTGAAGGGGCTATCGAGAATGTCGGTAAATTGGAGGTAGCCAAATTGGAGAAAAATATCAATATCCTTGGTATTATCGCCGGTATCGCTCCAATGCTAGGTTTCGTTGGTACTATCTTTGGGGTAATTAAGATTTTCCATGAGGTAGAATTGGCGGGTGGTATCGACATTGCATCCGTATCAGGTGGTCTATATGTGAAAATGGTATCTTCAGCGTCAGGTCTTGCTGTCGGTATCCTGGCTTATTTAGGCTATCATATCTTAAATATGATGGTTGAACGATTGATTTTACGTATGGAAACCGATGCAGTAGAATTTATTGATTTATTGGATGAACCGGGAAGATAATGAACTTACGAAGTAGAAAAAATAAACCATCTGCCGAAGTACATACTTCAGCGCTAAACGACATCATGTTTTTCCTGATGTTGTTTTTCCTGTTGGCGTCGGCAGTTTCGAATCCGCAAGTGGTCAAACTATTGTTGCCAAAGTCAAGCGCAGGTGAACAATCTGTTGCAAAAAAGACAATCACAGTATCTATTACAAAGGAGTTGGGCTATTTTATCGATAAAAACCCTGTTCCGGTAGAAGGTTTGGAAGCTGCAATCCAATCGCAGATGGCCAGTGGCGAAGAATTGACCATTATGCTGTATGTCGATAATACCGTTCCTATCCAGAACGTGATCTCGGTCATGGATGTAGCCAATCGTCTGAAAGTGAAAGTGGTGCTGGCAACAGAACCTAAAAAAGATAAGTAGGGGTAATTAAACTTTTTTGAAGTTTATTGCTCATATGTTAATATAGGAGATTTACACAATGCGATATCATCTTCAACATGAAGAAAATAATTTCCCTAAGGCTTTGGGAATATCTACATTGGTCATGGCATCACTGCTTTTGATTGGTTTCTTTGTCGTTTTTAAGGCACAGGAACCGGACGAGTATGGTATGGGTGGTATGATTGTAAACTATGGAACTTCTCCAGAGGGGATGGGCGACGATTACATGAGTGTGGAAGAGCCTTCTATTGATCCGAATGCAAATAGTGAGCGACCGGATCGGATAGATCCTGTGGAGACGCCCACACCTACACCAACACAACAAGTTGCCGAAAATGCGGTTGTAACGCAAGATATGGAAGAGGCTCCTGCCGTCACAAAAACGGAAAAGAAAGTGGTATCAAAAGCGCCCGAAACAACTAAGCAGACAAAGGAAGTAGCACCACAGGCAAATGCGAAAGCGCTTTTCAAGGGCAATAAAAACAATGGCAAGGGCGCTGGAGACGGTACTGGCACAACACCGGGAAATCAAGGTTCTAAGTTGGGCGATCCTTTGGCGAGCAATTATGGTGAGGGGGGATCAGGTAACGGCAATATGATGTTGTCTATTGAAAACCGTAGTTTTACCCAGCGGCCAAGCATTGACGATAATGGCCAGCAAGCCGGTAAGGTTGCTGTGGAATTCAGAGTGAATAAGCAAGGCGTGATTACCTATGCGCGTGCGGGAGTAAAAGGTACTACAATCACGGATCCAACATTGTTGGAGAAATGTGAACGTGCTGTCCGCGGTGCACGGCTAAATCAATTGGCTAATGCACCAGATTCCCAAACTGGCCGGATTGTGTTCAATTTTAGATTAAGATAAAAATCATTCAGATGAATGCTTATAAAGAGGCAATCGAGTATTTATATACTCGATTGCCTATGTTTACAAGGGATGGTGCCTCAGCCTTCAAAAAAGACCTTGACAATACCATCAGACTTTGCAATGCGCTGGACAACCCGCAGCAAAAATTCAAAACCCTACATATAGCCGGTACCAATGGAAAGGGGTCTACTTCCCATATGCTTGCGGCGATATTAGCCCAGGCAGGCTATAAAACCGGACTCTATACTTCACCACATCTACTGGATTTTAGGGAGCGTATCCGTGTCAATGGCCTGATGTGTGAGGAAAAATTTGTTACGGATTTTGTTCATAAGCACAGCGCGCTGATCGAGGATGTACAGCCTTCTTTTTTTGAAATCACCGTAGCAATGGCTTTTGATTATTTTGAAAGAAGTAAAGTGGATATTGCTGTTATTGAAGTCGGACTCGGCGGACGATTGGACAGCACCAATATCATCAAACCATTATTGTCAGTTATTACCAATATCGGTTTTGATCACATGAATCTGCTGGGAGATACACTCGGAGAAATAGCTAGCGAAAAAGCAGGTATTATCAAGGAAAATATACCTGTTGTAATTTCTGAATATGCTGCCGAAACAGCGTCTGTATTCTTGAATAAAGCACATGCTGAAGCGGCTCCTATTCAATTTGCGTCTCAGTTTTATCAGACAAGGATACTGGGGGTTGATCAGGATTACCTCAACATTGAAGCCATCGATGGCAATGGTGCAATAGATCATTATCAACTTGATCTGAAAGGTTCCTATCAAGTGAAGAATCTTGCCGGTGTTCTTTTGGCTGTGGATGAACTACGTAAGCAAGGCTTCGAAATCAGCTCCGCCCATGTACATGAAGCCTTAAAACATGTTCAGTCTACCACAGGTATTCAGGGGCGTTGGCAACAGCTCTCCAAAGATCCTTTTGTCATCTGCGATACTGGACACAATGAGGATGGCATTCATGAGGTATTGAAAAATCTAAACGCGACTACCTATAACAAATTACATTTTGTCATTGGGGCTATGCGCGATAAAGACCTGACACACATGTTGCCTTACCTGCCCAAAGATGCAATTTATTATTTTGCTGCACCGGATATGCCGAGGGCTATGCCCCCGGATTTACTGCGTCAGGAGGCAGTGGCTTTTGACCTGAATGGTGAAGACTATTCTTCTGTACAGGAGGCTTTTGCTGCGGCAAAGGCTGCATACGAAGGGGGAGACCTGATTTTTGTGGGCGGAAGTAATTTTGTGGTAGCTGAAGTCCTGGCGGAGATGGCTGAAAGGCCATAGTAAAAAGAGTAGGGCGTAATAAACAAGGATCAAAGACAACAGCTTGGTAAGCCTAAGCTTATTCTGCAAAGTCCATGATCCTTATTCCTTGGTCTTTATACCTATCTTTTAGTCGTTTTTTCTAATCGTTAACCGTCAGTTCACCGCGAATATCTTTTTCTACCCAATAGGCAACTTCTTTTTGATCTTCGAGCTCGCCCTGGAGGTACATGAGCTTAGTGACAGCAGCTTCAAATGTAAGATCGTACCCATTGAGTACTCCGATGGCTTTCAGGCCTTGCGAAGTTTCGTACCGCCCAAGTTCGACTGAACCAACCTTACATTGCGAAATATTAAGGATGTTTTTCCCTTGATCTATGGCTCCTTTTAATAAATCCAGAAACCAGCTATCTGTCGTGGTATTTCCCGAACCAAAAGTTTCCATCACAATAGATCGCACATCCGAATCCAGGACAGATTTGATGGTCTGCGCGGATATTCCCGGGAAGAGCTTCAATACAGCAACACGGTTATCCAATTTGGTATGTAAGATAAATTCTTTATCAATATTATTCAATAAAGCATCGGTATTGTATTTAAGGTGAATGCCCGCTTCGACAAGTACAGGGTAATTGGGGGATCTGAACGCTTCAAATTTGGCTGAGTTATATTTGAAAGAGCGGTTTCCCCGGAATAATTTGTTGTCGAACAGGATGCAGACTTCCTGGATAATCGAAACACCGTCTTGTTTTGCAGATGCAATTTCCAGCGCTGTCATCATATTTTCGCGTGCATCCGTGCGGATCTCTCCAATAGGCAATTGTGATCCGGAAAGAATGACCGGCTTTTGCAGTCCCTCAAGCATAAAACTTAACACAGACGCTGTGAATGCCATCGTATCGGATCCATGTAGGATGACAAAACCATCGTAGTTCGCATAATTATCTTTGATGATCTGGGCCATTTCAATCCAGATCTCTGGTTTCATGTTGGAAGAGTCGATGATCGGCTCGAAAGAGTGTACGGTCAGTTTATAATCCAGACGGCTTAAATCAGGAAGATTACGCTTGATTAGCTCGAAGTCGAAGGGGACAAAAGTACCCGTTTCGTCTTTGACCATTCCTATGGTTCCGCCAGTGTAGATAATAAAAATATTGTGCATGGGATTCTATAGATTATATACCAAAAATACGTTTTGAATTCGCGGTTGTAACTTCTGCGACCTCTTCAATAGGAATCGCGTGTAGGTCGGCGACCTTTTGGGCAACATAAACCAGGTAGCTACTTTCATTTTCTTTACCTCGGTAAGGAACAGGCGCGAGGTAGGGCGCATCTGTTTCCAATACAATATGTCTTAGGTCGATTTCTTTGACAACATTGTCCAATCCGGCTTTTTTAAAGGTGACAACACCACCTATGCCAAGTGCAAAGCCTAAGTCAATCGCATGCTGAGCCTGTTCCAATGTCCCTGTGAAACAATGGAGGATACCAAATAGCTTGTCATCCTGGAGTTCTTCCAATAATTCGAATAATTCCGTGAAAGCCTCACGGCAATGAATATCTATCGCTAGACCAAGCTCCTTAGCCCATTTTACCTGTGTTCGAAAAGCATCTTTTTGGATGTTTAGCGTACTTTTGTCCCAGTAAAGATCTAGTCCGATTTCACCTATGGCATGGACTTTGTTATTTTCCAAGCTCTTTTGGATGTTGTTTAACTCGTCCACATAGTTTTCCTTAACATCGCATGGATGTAGTCCTAGCATAGGAAAACAGTGTTCTGGATAGGCTGCAACCGTATCGAATACAGGTTTGATGGAGGCGCTATTTACGTTTGGTAAAAAAAGACGTTTTATATGGTTGTCTAAACAACGTTGAAGGTGTTCTTGCAGTTTATTGGTACCTGAATGGTAATAGATGTGTGTATGTGTATCAGTAAGCAACATAGTTTTCTGCTTGGAGGCAAAAGCGGGTTAGGGTAAAAAACTTCTTTTTGTTATTATCGAATAAAGAGGTCGGCTTCATTACCAAAATTTCAATTCGTTCTCCAAAGATAACTTATTAATTAACAAAATGAAAATTAATAACGGATTCTCTTCCTATCGGATATTTTAGCTATAAAGCCAAAAATGAGAATTTGAGTCATATATGGGCTATACTTTTTTTCTTATCTTGGAAAAAATGGCGTGTTGTAAAACATACTTTACTATTTGCTGTTAAACAGAAGAACGGTTGTTGCCCTATTTTTTAAAGAATAAATGAATCATATGATGAATAAGAAATTATGTGTGGGTTTGTTCACCTTTGCATCGCTTATGGGTTTAAATAAGCTGCATGCGCAGTCAGTGATTGACCCATCGGTAAAAGATATTATTCAAAAGGCCTTTCAAACGAATAAGGAGTTGAAACTGAAGGCATATGAAGTTGATAAAGCAAGGCTGGAAGCCGAAGGGGTAAAAGCCAACAGGCTGCCACATGTTTCTGCATTGGGGCTATATGGATATGTGCATAGCAATGGTAGCGTGGATATTCCGACCGTGAATGTTCCACTGCTGAACCTGGGACTTTTTGAGGGTGCGACCGGATTCAGTATGCATGGGCAGGCGGCATATGCGGGTGTTTCGGTAAAACAAGTTATTTTTTCGGGACTACAGATTCCTAATGGTATAAAGGCACTCAAAGAGAAAGCCCTGGCACAACAATATTTGGAATCTGCGAGCCGTGAGACGCTCTCAAAGGATATTATCACTTCTTTTGACCAGTTGATGCTTTTGGACGAAGTTGAGAAACTTATCGCTGATTCGGAAAAGAGACTAAAAAAAGAGCAGGAGAAAGTCAATAAGGCGATACAAAATGGCCTGGCTATTCCCTATGATCGAGATAAACTTAAATTGGCGCTCCTCGAACTAGAGGAGAAGAAGGTGGAGCTTGCTGGAAATCGCGATCTCCTCTGTCAGAAGATTGAGCAGGAAACTGGCGTTTCTTTTCAGGAGGTCGGCGGCATTCACTATGGACTAAAGCCGATATTTTTGTCGGAAATACCCAATGATGTTGAGCAACGATCAGAACTTAAAGCCCTTGAAGCATCATCAAAAGCTTATGATTATTTATACAAAAAGGAAAAGGGGGGAGCTCTACCGGCTGTTTTTGCTTTTGGATCGGCAAATTACTTAAATGTATTCAATTCAAAATTGAGCATAAAAGACCAACCGCTATTGGGAACAGTGAACCTGCCCCTAAATTCAATCAAAGGAAGCCCGAATCTATTGGTCGGGCTCGGGATAAAATGGGACCTCTATACTGGCGGAGAACATCATAATAAAATTAAACAGGTTAAGCTTGACCAAACCATTAATGCGACAAAAAGGGAAGATACAGCGGAAAAACTTAATCTGTTGTTAAGTAAAAATAAGGTAGGTTACAGTACCGGAAATCAAAAACTGAAAGTAGGTGAACAACAGCTGAAAGTCGCTGAAAACAACTTATCAATGGCCTTAAAGCAATATCAGGCCGGGTTGATTGATGTGACGGAATTGCTGGCGACGGAAAATGACTGGTATAAGGTTAACCTCGGTTATTTTAATAACGTTTTGCAACAGCGAAATGCTGCCGTCGAATTATTACATACTTCTGGAAAATTATTACAAACTATACATGAGTAACATGAAAAATTTATATGGGATATTATCGTTGTCTATTTTTGTTTCCTGTGCAGATCAAGTGAAAGAAAAACCCATTGAGGGAAAAGTAGAACGTGAGCAGGTGACTGTGGTCACAAAAGTACCCGGAAAAATCGCCAGGATTTTGGTTGAGGAGGGCGACTTTGTCCGCGCAGGCGATACACTGGCTATTTTAAATATTCCTGAGGTAGATGCAAAGGAAGAGCAAGCGAAAGGGGCGCTGCAATCTGCCGACGCACAATATAATATGGCCGTTAAAGGCGCGACCAAAGGACAACTGGTTCAGTTGCAAGCAAAGGTAGATGGCTTGAAAGAGCAATATGAGTTTGCCAAGAAATCAATCAGTCGGCTTGAGGCCTTACTACAGGATAGTCTGATCCCTCAACAGAAGTATGATGAAACCTACGCAAAATATCAGGGCGCTAAAAACCAATACCTCGCTGCTAAGGCAGAAATGGCGGAAGCAAGGGGCGGAGCTCGGCAGGAACAACAGATTATGGCTTTAGGCCAAAAAGAAAGGGCGCTTGGCGCCATGTCTGAGGTGAATGTTGCTGCCCGGGAGAAATATGTGATTGCGCCGCAGGACATGAGTGTAGAAACCATCAATCTCAAAGTGGGTGAACTGGCCATGGCAGGCTACCCCATTGTAAATGGCTTTCTTGACCGTTCTACCTATTTTCGGTTTACACTGCCGGAAAATCAGATCGGGAAACTGCAAAAGGGGGCTGTGGTAACTGTAGAGATACCTTATCGGAGCAACGAAAAGGTATCGGCCAAGATCGTTAGCGTAAAAGCATTGAATTCTTATGCCAATATCGCTTCAGCATATCCAGATTTTGATCCACAGCAAGCAGTCTTTGAATTAAAAGTTGTCCCCGAGGATATGGCTGGAACAAAAGATTTGTTAACAAAAACGCTTGTGGTTCTCCATACGAATTAAAGGGAATGGATGTGAAAAGATTTCTAGAATTAATCCAACGGGAGTTTAGACTCTTTTTTAACAATAAGGTGTTGTTAATGCTCTTTTTAGGCGCACCAATATTGTATGGTATTCTGATTGGTCATGTGTATCAACAGGGAAAGGTCACTGAAATGCCTGTCATTGTTGTTGATGAAGACAATAGCCCCTTAAGTAGTTCATTTATAGATATGCTTTCGGACAATGAAAGCATTCGGGTGGCGAAGGTATTACCTTCTTTGTTTGATTCGAAGGATGTTGCGATCCAACACGATGCAACAACCATTGTTCATGTTCCCAAGGGCTTTGCTTCGGGGGTACAACAGAGCCGTCTACCCGAGGTGACCGTATTTGTTGACGGTGCGAATACGTTGACCTCCAATACGGCGTTAATGGCCGTCAACGTCTGTGCGATGACGATGAAAGCGGGTATTCAGATTCAGGCGCAAATGAAGCGCGGTGTACCGGCAAAGGTAGCAGCTCAACAGTATGAACCGTTTAAGACAACGATAATTAAGCAAAATATTCGAAGCGGTAATTACCTCTATTTTATGTTGCCCGGAGTATTGATAACCGTACTGCAACAGGTCTTGTTACTGGGCTTGGCATTATCTTTTTCTTCGGAGTTTGAGGGAAATACATTCCCTGATCTTGTTCGGAAAATTTCCAATCCGATTGGACTTATTCTCGTCAAGATATTGCCTTATGTATTGATGTCTATCGGAATATTGCTGTTGTATTGGGGGTTTGGGAAATATTATCGAATGCCACTGCATGCCGACTTGGGCCGTTTTATTTTATGCACTTTCGTGTTTTTGCTGGCGGTTTGCTTTATTGGCGTCTTAGTGAGTATGATTTTGCCTTCTCAATTGAAATCAACGGAGGTTTTGATGGTGATCGCAACACCCGCTTTTATCCTGAGCGGTTTTACATGGCCTTCTAGTCTAATGCCCGGCTGGGTGCAGGGGATTGCCAATGTGATTCCTTCGACACATTATCTCCGGATTTTTAGATTGATGTTTATACAACATGCCGAAAACTACCATACCAATAAAGCGCTATGGGCATTGACGATCATTATGGTCGTCTGTTTTGTCCTGGCAGTTGTTGTACTTTGGTGGAAGATAAGGAAGTTAAAGCAGGCTGATAAGCGGAAACAGATTCAGCACTAATAAAAACAGCGTAAACAAAAGAGCCGTTCCAACATCTGGAACGGCTCTTTTGTTTGTTAGCGAGTTTATTCTGCTAAGTTATTTTTTAGCTGCCGGAGCTTTTGTCGCAGGGGCAGTTGCTGTTGGAGCTACTGTTCCCGGAGTTGTGGGCGCTGGCGCAGGAACTTTTCCTGGTTTGATATCCAATACCTCTACTTCAAACACCAATGGGGCATAAGGCGGGATTTTACCTGATGGACGGTCACCGTAGGCCAAAGAAGAAGGAATAACTAAAGTCGCTTTGGTACCTTTGTTGAACAACTGGAATGCTTCAGTCCATCCCGGGATAACACCGTCAACACCCAATTGGAATTTCAATGCTTCGTAAGGGCGTTGTGGCATAAAGATTTTCTCTTTTTTCGCAACATCCGGAAGGTTAGTATCAAATACAAGTCCTGTAGTCAATGAACCTACGTAGTTTACATGGATAGAATCACCTACTTTAGCATTTGCTCCTGTTCCGGGTTTCGTGATCACATATTGAAGGCCTGAAGCTGTTTTTGTTGTTTTCAAGTTTTTATCCTTGATGTATTTCTCCAATTTTGCAGGCTCAGCAGCTTTGTGTTTGTTCAATTCTTCTTCAAAGTATTTCTGAACTTGCTCACCCAATTGTTGATCTGTTAATTTTCCTTTTTTGAAGTGTTTTTTCACTTTGATCGAGAACACTAAGAATTTGTCAGCAAATTCTGGTTTGGGTTGGTGCGTTTTCGCAGCCATGGAATCCAAGTTGATTTTGAATACCAAGCTATCACCTTCACCGACATATTTGAATAAACCTGTTGGATCACCTGGATTTTTTGCGATAACGCTGTCTGGATATAATTGAACGATCTGAGGAATGCCCATTTCGTAAGTGCTGCTCATTACAGAATCTCTATCTGTTGATTGTACAATGTCAATAGCTAATAAATCGCCAGATACTGCTTTTTCTTTTGCATTATCATCCACGATTTTATACTCAAGACCACCTTCAGCCTTTTTGAATTTTTGGCATGACGTCATCAAAAGACCGGCAGCCGCGAAAAATAGAATTGCTTTCTTCATTTTCTAATGTATGTTACGATATCTTATTTTGTTAATATTTCTTTATAATTTGGTAAAATGGATTTGAATTTTGCGATCACAACATCCAGACTATCTTTCGAATTTCCGCCGGAAGCATTGAGATGACCGCCGCCGTTGAAATACAATTTACAGATTTCATTACAGGGAACTTCTCCAATCGATCGCAAAGATAGTTTAATTTGTTCATTTCTGTCAATAATTAACGCAGCTAATCGAATTCCTTTGATGGAAAGTGCATAATTGACCAAACCTTCGGTATCTCCAGTAATGACCTGAAATTGATTGAGGTCTTCTTTGGTTACATGAATGACAGCAGTATTATACTCGTGGATGACTTCGAGACGGTTAAGCAGACAAAAGCCGAGGAACTTGAGACGGCTTTCCGAAGAACTGTTGTAAATTTCTTCATGGATCGCCCAGTTTTGTGCGCCACAGTCAATCAAAGTCGCAATGATACGGTGGATTTCGGAGGTGGTGGAGCGAAAGCGGAAAGAGCCAGTATCGGTCATAATACCGGTATAAAGACAAGTTGCCATATCCGCACTGATACTGTCCCCATCTTGCATCTCATTCACCAAAAAACGGTAGATTAATTGCGCGGTTGCAGCTGCTGAAGGATCCCAAAAGGCATAATCTTCGAATCCTTCCGGATCCAGGTGATGATCAATCATACATTTAATTCCTTTTGCCCCGCGGATAGGGTCTCCCATCTCATGAATACGGGCCAGACCGTTGAAATCCAGACAGAATAATATATCTGCCGCCTCAATCTGCTGATTATGTAAGATAATATTTTGCGTATAAATCTGCACCTTTTCCAAGCCGGGCAACCAGTCTAAAAAAGCAGGGAAATCTGATGGTACGATTAGATTAACATGGTGTCCCTTTGCGGTTAACCAAAAATATAATCCCAACGATGAACCCAATGCATCTCCGTCCGGCTTGTAATGTGTAGTGATTACAATACGCTTTGGTTCCGCCAATAATTCTTTTAATTCTTCCGATTTTAGCATAGTCATATTAAGTCTGCAAACCTACTATAAAAAATTTAGATTAGACAAATTTTTTATAAAGATCTTTTGCATCTTATTTTGTTTTGTTTGGGGTTTAAAAAATTGATTTACAAGTTTTTAAAACTTGTAAACATAAACCTTGAAATCCTTTTTCATGCAAATCAAATAATTCGCATTGTCGCCATAGTTAATCGGTCCATAATAGAACTTTGAAAAGCCTTCCATTGGAAATCCTTCTTGTACCAAACCATCCGATCCAAAAACATAAATCATACGATTGTCAGTGCCGACTCCCAATACATCGGATTTACCGATACGTTTAAAAAATAGGGGCCTGTTGCTCGCATCTTCAATGAATTTATATTCAAAATAGGAAGAGGAGTCTCTTGCGCTATAGGCATTCAATTTATTGTCGGCTAAAATGATAAAATCCCGATCGGCACCACCACTAATATCTTCGAAATTAAAGAATACATTCCTGCCCCAGTTACCTAGTTTTATTTTTTTTGCTTCACCTTCAAAAGGTACTTTAAAAACACTGCCTTTATTATCGGCGACATAGACAAACGAATTTTTTTCATCTGAAGCAGCAACTAAACCGATCGGGTTTTTAACACTTTCACCGTCGGTATCCAGGGTTTGCTTTCGGATAATTTTGCCATTTTCATTGAAAAAATAAACCGAAGCTGTACTGGTACCTGCTATAACGTAATTCGTCTGCCCCAAAGTGGTAGTTTTGAGGTCAAAAAGAATGCGACTATCTACGGTATTATTTTCCATTCCCTCTACTTTTTTGCCATCTAAGGTGTAAGCTAAAATACGATCCGTAGCCGGGATGTAGATCCGTTGTTCTTTATTGAAGTTGGTTACTGTGGCACCATAGCTTGCGGTAGAAGGCAGTTCGACCGAAAAGCCGCTCACATTTTTCCCATCAGGCCTAATCCGGTACAGCCGACTTTTGGTGACAATGACAATACTGAGATCTTGTAATTGAGTCGGTTCACCCAAAATCTCGCCCTGGAAAAGGTTTTGCCAAAGTTCCTTTCCATCTGGTGAAAACGCATGTACGGTATGATCCTGTTCCTGGATCATGATGAATTTGTTTTTACCATCCTGATCCAGAATCCAGGGCTTATTGATGATACGGTTTTCAAGCTGGACAGTCCATTCCGGTTTTCCGCCCAGGCGTGTATCACTTTTATAAAGTCCATATAAGCTGGATGCGAATGTGCCTTGATTGCCGCTTAGCTGGTACGACCAAGAATAAAAGTTTTGAAAACCAAATTGCTCCTCATCTTTAAAATTCTTTGCATAGTCGGATTTTAGGTTATCCAAAATAGTGCTTTTAGCTGCTTTGGGTTCCAAATAAAAGGTGACGTTGCTGCGGCTATTTTGTAAAGCTGCGTGATTTTTGAAAATAGCAGTGCCCGATAAAAATTGCTTTTCACGGAATGCTTCGCGATAGTCCCGCAGGATTCCTGTTCTGCTTGCGACAACCATAATATTGTCAACGATGGTAAAATAGGGCCTTGTGAAACCCTTGAACGGTTCACCAAAAGAGGCATATAAGAGGTGAGAATATTTAAATTGATGGATTGAGTCACCTACTGAAGAACTGAATTTCTTGAAGTTATTTGCAAATAAGCTGGAATCCGATAAGCTGATTAATCCAAGTACATCTTGATTATCCAATTCAGCCAGTGCAAATTCGTCGTTGAAGAGCGGTGTGATGACGCTATCAAAGGAAATTTTAGTATCATCTTCGAAATTTTTTACGTTCTTGCTTATACGGTCATATTCTTTTTGCTGGATTAACAGCTCTTTTAATCCTGAATGAAAGCTGGCTGCATCTGAAATGCTGAAATCAATATATGAAGCCGCATTTTTTGGTAAGTAATTTCCTAAGGCCTGAACTTGGGGTGTTTGATTGGCAAATAATTGAAGATAGCTGTTTTTACTTCCCGTAAGATCTGTTTCACCCTTAAAGATCAGCGCATCCTGTTTAAAATTCATATTCCAGGAGGTTTGCCCCTTCAGGGAATCGATTAAATTGAGGTAATTGCCAAATTTTGATTTCATCAATATCTGGGCAACCTGCGCGAGTTGGTCATTGAAAAAATACAGACTGAGGGGTGTATTTTTATTGTTATGATTGACAAAGAACTCAATCTGTTTTGTATTTATTTTTCGGATATTCTTGTCGAAAATTTGTGCGAGAACCTGTTTTGAATAACTGGCAAAAACAATTTCATGTGAATAGGCACAATAGAGCGTGCTGTCTTTTATTCCCTTATTGAGACCGAAGAATCGTTGACCTAAGGTGTCAAATGGTTGCACCTTGTAATTGTTCCCGATCTGTCCGATAAGTGCCCCCAGTGAATTATTGTCCAGACTTTGGCCAACCTGAACACTATAAAGTGGTGTTATCTGATCTTTTTCCCGGTGAAAAGACAACAAGATTTGTTGACCAGTAACGAAGGGGCTGAGTTGTTCACTTTGCAGTAATTCTCCTTTTAATCGTTCGAGATCACCAAAATTTGCTTGTCCCAGGATGGCTTTAAATAATTCGTACTCATTAAATATTGTGTCTACAGTCTCGTCGTTGGCGAAAGATGCAATGGCCAGGGTGTTTTCTGGTAAATATTGTAAGGCCTTTGAATCCTGTTTGTTGTTTTTATTAAAATCTCCGAAAAGATAGATCGTTGCCGCAATGACGGCTATGAATAATAAAATAGTGATGACTATTGTTTTTTTCATCAGAATAAATATTTTTATGGCTGCTCACCTGCCATGGTAATACATGAGCGTATTTCTTTCGATTTGCTTTTATGATGGTAATGAGGCTGTCATTTACATGAAACTCAGGATGGATCCATCTATAAAACAAACCTAATAAAAATATGCGGGAAGCGCTAGAAGATCATCCCGATAATGGGGCTTTGTAATATAAATTTAACAAAATATTCCTTATTTTGTTCGGTTTTTAATACATTTATCGGAGAAACACGTTTTCAGCATTCACTTTATTATAATGAATAAGAGAATCATTTTAGCCGCTTCTTTATTAGGAGCATTAGCTGTAATATTAGGGGCCTTTGGTGCCCACGGTCTAGAAGGAAAGGTAAGTGCATATCATATCGAAACTTGGAAAACTGCAAATCAGTATCATTTCTATCATACCTTTGCATTACTATTTTTATCTACTTTTTCGCGTGCAAAAACCTATTCAATTAAAGTGTCTTTTATCGCCTTTATTGTCGGTATTATCTTTTTTTCGGGGTCGCTATATGTTCTTAGTATCAGGGAGATAACCGGTTTTGGGAGTCCCGCCATCTTGGGGCCTATCACTCCTTTGGGGGGGCTATCATTGATCATTGGGTGGATTGCCTTATTTGTGGCCGCGTTAAAGAACAAATCATAACCCTGCTGTTTGCATAAAATAAAGCGCACGAGCTTTAAAAATATGGAGCCTTCCCAAGACTAGTCGGGGAAGGCTTTCTTTTTGAAGGATGACTTCGCTGTTCTTTCTACGGCTTTTTTTGTATTTTTATCCCATAATAAGAAATTATGTCCAATCCGCAATCTTCGATTTTTAGTGAAAGAGATACCTTGTTCATTGATGTGGTTCTACCGTTGGCTCTAGCAAGAACATACACCTACCGTATTCCGGCAGATTGGAATGATCGGGTACAGGTTGGGATTCGGGTCATTGTGCAATTTGGACGAAATAAAATTTATTCGGCTGTGGTGAAATCTGTCAGCAAAGAAGCACCACTAAAATACGAAGCAAAGTATATTTTAGATATCATTGATGACAAACCCATTGTCAATCTGGCTCAGTTTAAATTGTGGGATTGGTTGGCAGATTACTATATGTGTAGTTTGGGTGAAGTCATGCAAGCTGCTCTTCCAGCGGCATTAAAATTGGCAAGTGAAACAAAAGTAGCGTCGTCGATAACAGAGGAATTTGACCGATCAACGCTATCTGATAAAGAGTACCTCATTATTGAGGCGCTGGAGGTGGCGGGGGAACTTAAGGTCAATGATATCGTCAAGTTACTGGGGCAGAAGACTGTATTTCCGATCTTAAAGCAATTGTTTGACAAAGGTATCGTCCTTATTTCGGAGGAAATTACAGAAAGGTATAAACCTAAAACGAAAGCATTTCTGCGTTTTGCTCCGGACTTTAGAAATGAGAATGCAAAGCGGGAACTTTTGGATAGTCTTAACCGTGCGCCTAAACAGCAGGATGCGGTTCTGGCATTTATGCAGCTCGTCAAGAAAACGGAGGAGATTACTCGGCCCATGCTGGCAGAGGCCTCAGGCTGCGGTAATGCGGCGATCACAGCTTTGATCGATAAAGGAGTATTTGAAATAAAGGAAAAGGTCGTGTCGAGGTTTCAGGGAGAAGATATCGAACTGGATGCTAATTTTCAGTTTAATGAAAACCAACAAAGAGCGTATACGGAAATTAACGCATCTTTTGAAGAAAAAGAGGTGACGCTTTTGCACGGTGTGACAGCCTCGGGTAAAACCCAGATTTACATCCGGCTGATCGAACAAGCGATAGCGGCAGGGAAATCGGCGTTGTATCTTTTGCCGGAGATTGCATTGACGGCACAAATTACAGCGCGTCTAAAACTGCATTTTGGTGATAAGCTCGGGGTTTATCATTCTAAATTTAATGACAACGAACGGGCCGAAGTCTGGCATAAAGTAATGAAGAACGAATTTCAGGTCGTTATTGGCGCCCGTTCCTCTGTATTTCTTCCATTTCAGGATCTGGGAATTATTATTATCGATGAAGAACATGAGAGCTCATACAAGCAATTTGATCCTGCACCACGCTACCATGCTCGGGATACGGCCATTTATTTAGGATTTTTGCATCAGACTAAGGTGCTGTTGGGGTCTGCAACACCATCGTTGGAAAGTTATTATAACGCAAAAGCAAAGAAATACGGATTTGTACAGTTATTGGAGCGTTTTGGTAATGCGCAATTGCCCAGTGTCGAACTGGTCAATATTCCCGAAGAAGGGCGAAAAGAAAATATGTTCTCCTATTTCTCAGGTACGCTGTTAAAAGCGATTGAAGAGGCTGTTAAAAATAAGGAACAGGTTATTCTGTTTCAGAATAGACGTGGACACACCACTATGATCCAGTGCAATACCTGCGGTTTTGTAGCCAAATGTGTGAATTGCGATGTCAGTTTGACGTATCACAAAAGCTCCAACATGATGCATTGCCATTATTGTGGACACGTCGAACCGCCGCTTCGGGTCTGTCCAGCTTGTGGCATGCCGCATATTGAAAGTAAAGGGTTTGGAACAGAACGGGTGGAAGAGGAGCTGGAATTGCTGATGCCGGAGATTCGTATTGGACGGTTGGATCTGGATTCCACCAAAGGAAAGTATGGATTTGACAAGATAATTACGGCCTTTGATGAGCACGAGTTTGATGTGCTGATCGGTACTCAGATGGTCGCCAAAGGGCTTGATTTTGGACGTGTCAGCTTAATCGGAGTGGTTAATGCGGATACAATTATTAATTTCCCTGATTTTCGCGCTTATGAGCGTTCTTTCTCCCTGTTTTCCCAAGTTGCTGGCCGGGCTGGTCGCAGGGAAGCCGGAGGACGAGTAATTATCCAAAGTTATACCACCAATCATAGGGTCTTGGAGCAGGTCGTTAACAATGATTATGAGGGGATGTTTATGACGGAAATCACAGAGCGGAAGAATTATCTTTACCCTCCATTTTATAGGCTTATCCGTATTGATATTAAGCATATTGATTTTCAAAAATGTTATGATTCTGCCAATCGTTTTGCTTCGGCACTACGCCAGCAACTTGGTGCAAGAGTTCTGGGCCCCGAACCGCCACTGGTCTCCCGGGTACGGAATAATTTTATTCAGACCATTACCCTCAAGATTGAACGGACAAATATCAGTATTGCCAAAGTAAAGGAATTGATCCGCTCCGTTTTATTGGAATTTGAGCTTGATAAGACCAATAGCGGTGTTCGTGTGCAGGTCGATGTCGATCCTTATTAAGATTGCAGCTTTTTATGCTTACCCTGGAAGAATCATGTAGTAATTATTCTGAAACCAAAGCGATAGTCATTTTTAATCTACTGTTGCTGTTTGGATTAGGTCTTTTTGAAGTAACGCAGCCTTGTTCTGTATTCGGTATTCGCCATCATGTATCGGCTTGATGTTAAATGATTTGTGAATAGTTCGACTATATATCCCTTTTTAAAAGTAAATTTGAAATATCATGGCGTATAAGTTTATTGATAATTATCGGGAAAGAGGTGCACGCAAGAAATTGGTCGAGCATCTAAAAGGAAGAGGTATTGAGGACCAAAAAGTATTGGAAGCCATTGGAAAGGTACCACGCCATTTCTTTTTTGATGAAACGTTTTGGAATCAGGCTTATCGGGATATTGCTTTTCCTATCGGTGACGGGCAGACGATATCACAACCCTATACTGTCGCTTATCAATCCGAATTGCTCCACGTGAAAAAAGGAGATAAGGTTCTGGAAATAGGAACTGGATCAGGCTATCAAACTTGTATTTTACTTGAACTTGGCGCTGACGTATATACCATAGAACGTCAGGAGAATCTTTATCAACGGACAATTCAGGTTCTGCCCTATATGGGGTATAAGGCAAATTTTTTTCTAGGTGATGGTTCCAAAGGTATTGTAGAGCATGCCCCTTACGACAAAATTATTGTGACTGCGGGAGCCCCATTTGTGCCTGAAATCATGCTGAAACAGTTAAAAATAGGGGGGATTTTCGTTATTCCGGTGGGAGACGAGAAGTCTCAAAAAATGGTAACAATAATTCGTGTGGGAGAAAATGATTTTGATCGAATAGAATTAGATACCTTCCGTTTTGTGCCTTTGGTGGGCGATCAGGCCTGGTAGTTGAATGATTAATGGAATAAAAAATTATTTAGGAATGATTCCAATAGCTACATTATATGCGCAAAAGCATCAGGAAATTGCGGCAACGGTCTTAAAATTAAATAAGCAGGTGAATACCCTGAGTTTAACCCGACTCTTTGTCATTCTTGGCGGTGGAGCGCTGTTGTTTTATACTTTTCAGTTGGAAAGTCTACCCCTGGTGTTCTTTTGTTTCTTTGCTTTGCTATTCCTTTTTGCTTATTTGGTGCGCCGGCAAAGTAAACTGGAACTTCAGAAAAATTATTTTGAAGCCTATTTAAAGGTGCTTTCCAACGAACAGACCATAGCGGAAGGGAAAGCGAACATGTATGCCCATGGCGAGCAATTTGAAGACGGCAACCATCCTTATAGTTCGGATATGGATGTATTTGGATCCTATTCTTTGTTTGCCCAATTGAACCGTTCGACAACGAAGCAGGGTATTGACCTTCTGGCGTCTTGGTTCAGTGCTCCTTTGGATAAGGAGCAGATCTGGCGCAATCAGGAAGCCTCGAAAGAATTGGAAAATGAATCCGAATGGATCTGGGATTTTCAGGCAAAACTGCTGGCAAACCTAAATCATAAGCTGGATATTAAAGCTTTTTTGTCCAATTATTTTCAAGATCGGAATTTTAACTTTGGAAACGACTTCATGCGCATGTATGTCAAGGTTGGTCCGGCTTTATTTGCGGTGGCGCTCATTGGAAGTTTTTTTATTCCCAAATTTGCGGCTGTCGCCACCATATTGGGCCTGTTTCATGTGCTTTGGGCTTTTGCCAAAGCAGGTAACATAAGTTTATTCTCCTCAAGAATCGACAAGATAGGTGGAATGCTGGGATCCTATGCCGATGCCATACAGGCTATTGAAAGCCATTCATGGAAGTCTGCATCGCTACAGGAAATGGCGAATGAATTAAAGCAAGGGAATCATGCTGAACCTATTTCAAAAGCGTTTAAAAAACTCGCTGCACTGATCAATAATCTAGATGCGCGAAATAATGTGTTCGTTGGTCTATTTCTGAATCTATTTTTGCTTTGGGATTTTAGACAGGTATTGGCGATTATAGATTGGAAAAATAAGTATGAAAAGGAAATTCTGAATTCATTTGATACCCTGGCAAAAGTGGAGGCCGTGAATAGTCTGGCCATCTGGAAAAGAAACCATCCAACTTATATTTACCCGGTTATCTTAAACCGTCCTAATGAAGATAAGATTGAAGCACAAGGCATTTTCCATCCGCTGATTCCGAGCGAACAGGTTGTTGCCAATGATTATACAAGTATGGATCATCGGGTTGCATTGGTCACCGGATCCAATATGGCGGGAAAAAGTACATTCTTGCGGACAATTGGAATAAATGCAGTTCTGGCTTATGCCGGAGCCAGCGTTGCCGCTACAACATTTCGGCTGCCGATTTATAAGCTTATATCCTATATGCGTATACGGGATAACCTGAATGAAAGTACCTCTACCTTCAAGGCAGAGCTCAATCGAATGAAATTTATATTAGATACAGTCGCTTACTCTACGGATAGTTTCTTCCTGATTGATGAAATGCTACGTGGTACAAATTCGGTGGACAAGTATTTGGGATCCCGCGCGATTATCAAAAAATTAGTCCGCTTGGATGGGAAAGGAATGGTGGCTACGCATGATTTGCAGTTGTCCAGCTTGGAACAGGAGTTTCCGGGAGAAATCAAAAATTATCATTTTGACATTCAGGTGGACGAAGGGCAGATGCTGTTTGACTATAAATTGAAGACCGGAGAGTGTAAGATCTTCAATGCCTCGCTGTTATTAAAGGGTATAGGGGTGGATATCGAAGAAAATATGGGATAAAAATGACTCAATTGTTTTGGGATAGCCTTACATTTGTGTCCTCTTAAATCGACAAAATTAAAACAATAAATGACTTTACAAGAACGTATTGATTTATCGGAAACGCATGTATGTACAACAGTATTTCCTTTTCTGACAAATCATCACGATACCTTATTCGGCGGTAAGGCGATGTCCATTATGGATGAAGTGTCTTTCATGGCGGCTACGAGATTCTGCCGCAAAACTTTAGTGACTGTGTCCACCGACCGTATTGATTTCAATAAGGCAATTCCTTCGGGAAGTATTATTGAAGCAATCGCACGTGTCCAAAATGTCGGGCGTACTAGTCTCAAGGTGAAAGTTGAAATATTTTTGGAGCACATGTATAAAGAAGGACGCGAAATGGCCATAGAAGGTGTTTTTACCTTTGTTGCTTTGGATGAAAATAAGCAGCCAATTCCTGTCTTAGAGGGGCTAGATATAGAATGATTTTCCTAATTTAACTGGGATGCTTTTGTTTGCGATGGCAAAGATTTAAAACGGGTGGAGTAATCCACCCGTTTTCTGTGTTTATTCACTACGTTTGACCGGACTAAGTTCTTTTAATTCTTCTTCCGTAAAGAGCCGATAATGTACTTTAAAGGTTTTTCCTAACGGTGTTTCCAATGAAAAACCACCGGGGCCAAAACCTTCCAGCACATCGAGGGTGAAATGTGCATGTTTCCAGTACTCGAACAAATCCCGGTCTACCCAAAACTCATATCCCTCAACCAATCCGATCATGGCATCATTCATCCGCGGAAAATATCCCTCTTTTTCGAAACATTGAGGTTGAGTACCTTCACAGCAGCCACCTGCCTGATAAAACATCAATGGGCCGTGTTGTGCTTCAAGTGTATGAATGAGCTCCTTTGCTTTGTCCGTACTATCTATTCTGTTGGCCATTGTTAAAAGAACCCTAGTTTTTCTTTGCTGTATGAAATTAACATATTTTTTGCCTGACGATAATGAGCAAGCATCATCTTATGATTTTCTCTACCGATTCCCGATTGCTTGTAGCCTCCGAATGGGGCACCTGCTGGGTAGGAGTGGTATTGATTGACCCATACGCGACCAGCCTGGATGGCGCGTGGAACCTGATAAAGCTGATGTGCATCTCTGGTCCATACACCGGCTCCAAGGCCATATATGGTGTCGTTCGCAATAGCTATGGCCTCTTGCTCATCTTTGAACGTTGTAACAGCCAAGACCGGACCAAAAATCTCCTCCTGGAAAATACGCATCTTATTATTCCCCTTGAATAGCGTTGGTTTGATGTAATAACCTTCTTCAAAACCTGCCCCGACATTATTTTCGTCTCCGCCGGTTAGCACTTCTGCTCCTTCTTGTTTACCCAGTGTGATATAAGACATGATTTTGTCTTTTTGAATTTTGGAAGCTTGGGCTCCCATCATTGTTGTCGGATCCAATGGGTCGCCAACTTTGATCTGATTGACCCGATCAATAACACGTGCAATAAACTTATCGTAGATATCCTCCTGGATCAATAAACGCGAGGGACATGTACATATTTCTCCCTGATTAAGGGCAAATAAAACAGCCCCTTCGATCGCTTTGTCCAAGAACGCATCGTCAGCATCCATGACAGAGCTGAAGAATATGTTTGGGGATTTTCCACCCAATTCCAATGTCACGGGGATAATATTTTCTGTAGCGTATTGCATGACCAATCGGCCCGTTGCTGTGGAACCTGTAAAGGCTGCCTTCGCAACTTTTGGATTTGTTACCAAAGCCCTGCCCAGTTCGGACCCAAAGCCATTGACAATATTTACCACGCCGGGAGGTATCAGGTCGCCAATAATTTCCATGAGGACCAGAATTGATGCGGGTGTACTTTCTGCCGGTTTTAAAACAACGGTATTTCCGGCAGCAAGAGCTGGAGCAAGTTTCCATACCGCCATTAAAATTGGGAAGTTCCATGGAATGATCTGTGCAATGACGCCTATCGGTTCGTGCACAATGAGGGAAACGGTATTGCTGTCTAATTCGGTTATTGATCCCTCTTCTGCGCGGATTACTCCCGCAAAGTATCTAAAATGATCAATGGCAAGCGGGATATCCGCATTTAGCGTTTCACGTACCGCTTTTCCGTTATCTATGGTTTCTACTGCAGCAATATATTCCAGGTTAGCCTCGATGCGGTCTGCAATTTTGTTGAGAATAATGCTGCGTTCGGTTGCCGATGTTTTCCCCCAGGTTTCAAAGGCTTTGGACGCCGTATCAACTGCCAGATCGAGATCTTCTTTCGTTGAATGCGCTACCTGGGTATATACTTTACCATCCACCGGCGAGATGTTGTCAAAATATTTTCCCTGGATCGGGGCAATAAATTTACCGCCAATGTAATTGTCGTATCGTTCTCTGAACGATGGTCTTTGAATTACGCTCATATGATTTATTATTACTTATTTTTAATCCCTTCTTATCAAAGTTAGCCAGCAATTATTCAATACCATAGCATTATTGATGCAAAGCATAGCAGCATCGTTGCAGCGCAGCAAAGCATATTATTCCAGGATACCCCGAAACAAATGCTCGATTTTTTTGTTATATTTGATTGATTTCCAATTATATTTAGTTGATACGATATGAAGGATAGTACACGGATTCGCACATTGCCATTTTCTCAGGGAAGGGAACTCAGTACGCTGGTAGAAAACCGCCGTGCATTTACATTGGATAGCCTGGAACTGAATATATTTGAGACATATCGTGTGTCTGAATATGTACCCCTGCGGTTTGATGACCTGGTCATGATCAATATGATTCAAGGGAAGAAAATTATGCACCTGGATCATATGAAAGCTTTCGACTATCTACCCGGACAGACGATCGTATTGCCAGCCATGGTCGGTATGCATATTGACTTTCCAGAAGCTACGCTGGAGCGGCCTACACAGTGTTCGGCGCTCACTATCCGAAAAGAGAAAATAGAAGCTGTATTGGATTATTTAAATGAATTTTATCCAAAGGAACAGCTAGACCGCTGGTATATTGATCCGGAACTTTTTCATCTTTACAATTCCAACGAACTGGCCGAATTGGTTAATAAATTATTTCAGATTATTATAAGCGAGAATCCGCTTAAAGATGTTTTGGCAGATCTGACATTTAAGGAGCTCACGATTCGATTGCTGCAGTCGCAGTCTCTCGTGGCGTTGAAGGTAGGGAAATCGTGTAATAAGGTACTTGTTCATTTACAAGATTTTATCCGTAGGAATATTACAGAGAAGATATCGATAGACCTATTGGGGAAGGCCGCGCATATGAGCAAGGCCAGTTTGACCAGGATGTTCAACAGAGAACTTGGGCTTAGCCCAATGGAATATGTGATTCAGCAGCGTATTCATAGAGCTAAGCAGTTGTTGCTCTTGACCCGTAATGTTAAGGAGTCCTGTTTTGGGGCAGGATTCAATGATGTCAATTATTTTGTTCGGCTGTTTAAAAATAGGGTAGGCATCACGCCAGGGGCATTTGTCCTGGCGCAATGACAAAGTTAGAATTTCATAACGCGATCAAGCTCACGTTTGACATCTCTTTCCTTTATGTTTTCCCGTTTATCGAAGTCTTTTTTCCCTTGTGCAAGGGCAATTTCAACTTTTGCAAAACCACGTGAGCTGATAAATATGCGCAATGGAACAATTGTAAAACCGCGTTCTTCACCTTTTTCTTTTAATTTCTTAAGTTCTTTTTTTGTCAGCAGAAGCTGGCGGTCGCGTTTTGCTTCATGATTGTAGAATGAACCCATGGAATATTCGGCAATATGCATGTTACGAATGTAAAGTCCATCTTCGAAGAAACTGCAGAAACTATCGTTAATATTTGCTTTTCCCTCCCGTATTGATTTTATTTCTGTGCCTAAAAGTCGAATTCCAGCAACGTATCTGTCCAGTAGATGATACTCAAAAGAAGCTTTTTTATTTTTTATATTGATATCTGAAGATAAAGCCATATATTGTTGTATATTAGTAAGTCTATACCATTGCTAGTGCAATGAACCTAAATGTAACTAATTATAGGATAATTTAAAGTTCGCAAATATAATTATTAAAATTGTCTTATTTTATAGTAGAATTGTGTGGGGAAGATGTTAGGAGAGTATTAAAATAAAATTAACTGTTTTGGGCGGTGTGTTAAAAATATGACTAAATTTAAGTGAAAGTCAGATTATGTTTTCGTATGTTTGCAACGTTTTTTGGAATTATTGTGAATATAGACAACGTAGAATTTCAACTTACATTGTGGATAGAGCAGATTTTTATTCGAAGACAGAGTTTTTTATATAAAAGTCCAATTCGAGAATTTTGTTTGTTACAATAACATCTAAAAGTTAGAAATAGTTTTAGAAATACCTTTTTATCGCATGAGTAAAGGAAAGTTAGGCGAAAAAATATCGCAATTTAAGATTGTAGAGGAGTTAAAAGCTAAGGGCTTATATGCCTATTTTAGGCCTATTCAATCAAAACAAGATACCGAGGTAAAAATCGATGGTAGACGTGTATTGATGTTCGGCTCTAACTCTTATTTAGGGTTAACGACTGATATACGTATTATAAAAGCAGCGCAAGATGCTTTGGAGAAGTATGGTACTGGATGTGCTGGATCGCGTTTCTTAAACGGTACCTTGGATATTCACGTAGAACTGGAAGAAAAACTATCTGCTTATGTAGGTAAAGAGGCCGCGATTCTGTTTAGCACAGGATTCCAATCAAATCTTGGCCCTTTGTCTTGTCTGATGGGCCGTAACGATTATATTTTGCTGGATGAACGTGATCACGCATCTATTATTGATGGAAGCCGTTTATCATTTGCGAAGGTGATCAAATACGGTCACAACAATATGGACGATCTGCGCGCTAAATTATCCAGATTGCCTGAAGAAAGCGCAAAACTAATTTGTACGGACGGTATCTTTAGTATGGAAGGTGATATTGTTAACTTACCAGAACTCACTACGATAGCCAATGAGTTTGATGCTGCCGTTATGGTGGACGATGCGCATAGCTTGGGTGTTATTGGGCACAAAGGCGCAGGTACAGCGTCGCATTTTGGGCTTAATAACGATGTAGATTTGATCATGGGTACGTTTAGTAAATCATTAGCTTCTTTAGGTGGATTCGTAGCGGGCGATGCTGATGTGATTGATTTCTTGAAACACAATGCACGTTCAGTAATGTTTAGTGCGTCGATGACGCCAGCCTCTGTTGCTTCTACATTGAAAGCGCTGGAGATTATTCAAAATGAACCTGAACACATTGAAAAATTATGGAAAAATACAGATTACGCCAAAGCGCAATTATTAGACCATGGTTTTGATCTAGGCGCTACGGAAAGCCCTATTTTGCCAATATTTATTCGTAGTAATGAAAAAACTTTCTGGGTGACTAAAATGCTCCAAGATGATGGTGTATTTGTTAACCCGGTAGTTTCTCCGGCAGTTCCTGCGGAGGAGTCTTTGATTCGTTTTTCATTGATGGCGACACATACTTATGACCAAATCGATGAAGCAATTGAGAAGATGGTTAAAGTATTCAAACAAGCTGAAGTTGAAACATTAATATAAAATCTAATCGTATATGATTCAGATTGTACCCGTTGAAACAAAGAAACAAAAACGGCTGTTTATAGATTTCCCTCATAGCCTCTATGCGGGAAATCCTAATTATGTACCGGCCTTATTTCTTGAACAATTCGATTTGCTTTCCCCTGACAAGCATCCCTTTTACAAACATTCCCAAGCACAACCCTTTCTAGCTTTTCGTAATGATGAGATCGTTGGCCGAATCTGCGCGATTTGGAACAACAATCACAACGCCTTTAATCATGTCAATGAAGGGCAATGGGGATTTTTTGATTGTATTGATGATCAGGAGGTGGCTAATGCTTTGTTTGAAACTGCTGAGAAATGGGTAAAAGCTAAAGGTGGAGATACCATCGTCGGCCCCATCAATTTATCAACCAATGATACGGTAGGGCTTTTGGTTGAGGGTTTTGATAGGCCACCAGTAGCGATGATGCCTTACAATTCACCCTATTACATGGATTTGATTACCAATGCCGGTTATGGACATAAGGTAGATCTTAGGGCGTATCTGGTCATGGAAGAAACTGCCGATAAGCGATCTGTAAAGCTTTTGGATAAGCTGGAGGAACGTTTAAAAAGGTCAGGAATTACATTACGCCAATTTAATGTAAAGGATTTTAAAAACGAAGCTGCTAAGGTTCGTGATATCTATAATAGAGCTTGGGATAAAAATTCAGGATTCGTTCCGATGACGGAAGATGAATTTAACTATACGGCTAAAGATCTGAAGATGATCCTCGATCCACGTTTTGCCATTGTGGCCGAAAAAGACGGGGAGCTCGTTGGTTTTGGCTTAGGTATCCCCGATATCAATCAAATTCTTATCAAAGTAAAGAAAGGCCGTTTACTTCCTACGGGTATTTTTAAGTTGTTGTTCGGAAAGAAAAAAATTAATTTGCTACGGGTATTGATGTTGGGTGTATTGGAGGATTATCGCAAGCTTGGAATTGAAGCCTGTTTGTATGGCCGGATTATTAAAGAATCGAAAGGTTCCAATATAAAAGGGGCTGAATGTTCGTGGATGTTGGAGCATAATTACATGATGAACCATGCCATTGAACAAATGAATGGAGAATTGTACAAACGTTATCGTTTGTATCAAAAATCATTATGATAGAAAAAATATTAATCACTGGAGCGAGTGGTTTTGTGGGTTATCATTTGACAAGGGCGGCGAAGGAAGCAGGAATGGAAGTTCATGCTGCCGTTAGAAAGTCGAGTGATGTTTCAGAAATTCGTTCTGTTGTGGATAAATTTGTTTATCCTGATTTCACTGATGAAGCTTCCATCAAAGCTTTATTGGAATCGGAAAACTATACCTATGTTGTGCATGCGGCGGCAATGACGCGTGCCAAACGCGAAGAAGATTTAGACAAGGTCAATGTTGGTTATACCAAAAACTTGGCGTCGGCTTGTTTTTCACTGAAAAACCCAATCCGCAGATTTGTATTTGTAAGTAGTCTTGCAGCCATAGGGCCTGTTCCTTATGCATCCAATTTAATTGATGAATGTAATCCCTACTGCCCAGTGACAGCTTATGGTCGAAGCAAAAGTAAGGCGGAACTCGCATTGAGCGAGTTTGATGATCAACCAGTGACAATTTTGCGGCCAACAGCAGTATATGGCCCCAGAGAGAAAGATATTTTTATTCTTTTCAAGACAATGAACGGTGGAATGGATGCCTATGTCGGAAAATCTCCTCAAAAGCTAAGCTTTATTTATGTGACGGATCTAGTCCAAGCGATTTTAAACGCCTGTCGTTTTGATCAAGGTGGGAAAAATAGCTATAATCTAAGTGATGGGCACATTTATGATCGTTATGAAATGGCCAAAATTTTTAAAGAGTTCACGCAGAAGAAAATGATCAGGATGCATATTCCCTTGGGGATTGTCAAAGCAGTGGCTGTAATCTTTGAACGTGTATATAAAAATTCTAAAACAATACCTGTACTATATCCAGAGCGACTGAATGAACTTACAGCAGAAAACTGGGGCTGTGATATTTCATTGGCTCAAAGCCAAATACAATACCAACCTAAATATAATTTGAAAGCGGGCTTAATGGAGGCACTGGCTTGGTATAAAGAAAATAAATGGTTATAATCACAGATAATGAGTGAGTTTAAAATAAATAAAAAGCTTTTTCAAGATCGAAAAAGAACAAATATCCTGAGTGAACCCGAACAAAAGTTGATTACGTACCTCGTGCCGAGGGTTCCGAATTGGATTACTTCTGATGGCCTTACGGCGATCGGTTTTTTGGGATCCCTGATGGTTTTAGGTAGTTTTTTACTAGCAGAATATGTTGATATCCGGTATTTACTTTTAGGTATTCCTGGTTTTTTTGTACAATGGTTTGGTGATTCATTGGATGGACGTATTGCATTTTATAGGAATAAATCACGCCGTTGGTATGGATTTGCACTCGATATTGTAATGGATTGGATCAGTACGGTATTTATCGGATTGGGATATGTACTCTACACGACAGGTGATTATAAATATCTCGGCTTTACTTTGGTCTCCTTATATGGATGGGCGATGATTATATCCCAACTTCGGTATAGAATTACTGATAAGTATACTATAGATGCCGGAATCTTGGGCCCGACAGAAATACGTGTAATTATTTCCTTGGTGATGTTATTGGAGGTATTGATACCCGGTTCCATTAATTGGTGTGTATTTGTGATTTGCCTGTTGCTTTTTATTATTAATGCAAATGATACACGTCTGTTGTTAAAATTGGGGGATGCGAAGGATAAGGAAGATAAATTGAAAAAACAACAAGAGGAGGCGGGCTAAATATGTCTTCAAGAGTTGTTACTTTTCTAAAAGCACAACTGTCCGCTTTTCTGGGCGGATTGTTTGATTTTGGTGTATATTCCGCCTGTTATAAACTGTTACATATTAGCGCACCTTTCTCCAACGCAATCAGCGGGGGCCTTGGCGCTGTCGTAAATTTTCTGATCAATCGGTATTGGTCTTTTGGTAGCACTCAAAATTCTGTTGGTAGCCAGTTATGGAAGTTTGTGATTGTTGTCAGTGGCAGTATTCTGCTTAAATCTACCGGTATACATTTTCTGGTGGATGTCTACCGTTTTAATTTCTTGTTTTCGAAGCTACTTGTTGAGTTGCTTGTCTCCTTAGGTTTTAATTATACACTTCAACGTTTTTGGGTTTTTAAAGCCAATAAACAATAAGTTTTCCGTACAGGTTCGTTGGTTTTTCTAAAATTATCCTACCATTTATAGTTAAACGATTTTGCGAAAAAAATGACTCTTGCTTGAGTCCAGCGCTTGAATATCAGCTATACCTGTTTGTATTATTGACTCTATTTGCAATGATATCTATAGAATTATAACATGCTCTTTCTTGGTTGTTATTAACATTACTGCCATATTAAGTTTTGGTGTTACCGAAAAAAAGTATAGTCTATCATCTAATGATCTCTTAATTAAAGTCGGCTTGAGATAGAGTGGGAAGTCTCTGTTCTGGGGCTGGCCAACTGGGGGGGGCGGCGGCGGACACTATTTCCCCTTCATAAAGCAAATAAGTTAACCATTATATCGCTATTAAAACGGTATTTATAAGTGCTTAGCAGGAATTCCTTCCTGTTAAAGATTAACTGAAGAAGATAGAGACGTGTTATTATGTGTTGATTTAGTAAAAACAATTCCCTGTAGCGAGTAATTCTGTCTATGATCCACCCATTGTTACCCGTATTTATGGATAAGTTTAGTATTAGCTTAGTAGTAAATTAAATTTAAGTTAGCTATCCCTTAGGTATAGTTTAGATTTTACCTAAGCAAAACCTAAACTAAACCTAAACAAAACCTAACTAAAACCTAAGTAAAAGCATAACTTTTCCTTGAGCTATTACTATTGTTTTCCATAGGCTATCGAATTGAAATTTTCGGGTTGTTCCTCGCGCCGTGATCCCACGAAGAGCCCGGTCTGGAAGGGAATATCCGTCTGTTTTTCCGTTGTCCACCCGCACCGTCCGTGCTGCAATCTTTGCCGGATCAGCGTATTGCCACCGGGCCTCCCGCTTCCTTGCCCTTTCCGGATTCCGGGCGAGTGCCGGGAGGCTGCTGACATTCTTCGGTTCCGCCTGTGCCCCGGAGTGCTCTATAATCCGCGGAGCGGGATTTCACGGCGTTCTGTATCCTCTTCCAGTCCTCCGGTCGCCGCCCCGGTCCCCCGTTGTGCCCCAGAGTCTGCCGCAGATCCGCGGATAACCGGCCTTTCGGACCGCGGAGAGTCCTCTTTTGGAAAAATAATCCCCCAAGTTCACAGCCAGTTAGCGGCAAAACGAAATAAATAAGAACAAAAGGCTTGGAAGTTTGCCCGAAAACTCCCTATCTTTGCACCACTCCGCAAGGGAGGGACGGTTACCGCGAGAGCAGGTATCCATGAAAAAAGAAGGGTTTAAGAGGGTTCGGCAGGATTTAAAATCCCGCTGAGTTTAGTTTAAACGCGGAAATCGGAAAAAGGGAAAAGAAAAAAAACTTTAAAAGTTTTTTGGAAGTTCCGAAAAGATTTCTACCTTTGCAGTCCCAACGGAAACGGAGGGAAACAAAAAAAGATAAAGAGGGGCCTGGTGCCCATCGGAATATAGCGGATACGGAAGTTGAAGCGAGAGAAGTTCTTTAAGAAAATACAATCATGTAAGCGTGACGGGTAGACAGACGAAAGTCGAAAGTCATGAACAAATTCAAGAATAGTTCAATTCGGTCCAAGATCAGAGATATAAAAAAAGAATTCTGATTATTATAAATAGTTGGAATCAAAAACTTCATTTTACAATGGAGAGTTTGATCCTGGCTCAGGATGAACGCTAGCGGCAGGCCTAATACATGCAAGTCGGACGGGATTTAACTTAAAGCTTGCTTTAAGTTAATGAGAGTGGCGCACGGGTGCGTAACGCGTGAGCAACCTACCTCTATCAGGGGGATAGCCTCTCGAAAGAGAGATTAACACCGCATAACATCAACAGTTCGCATGTCCGGTTGATTAAATATTTATAGGATAGAGATGGGCTCGCGTGACATTAGCTAGTTGGTAGGGTAACGGCTTACCAAGGCGACGATGTCTAGGGGCTCTGAGAGGAGAATCCCCCACACTGGTACTGAGACACGGACCAGACTCCTACGGGAGGCAGCAGTAAGGAATATTGGTCAATGGGCGGAAGCCTGAACCAGCCATGCCGCGTGCAGGATGACTGCCCTATGGGTTGTAAACTGCTTTTGTCCAGGAATAAACCCAGATACGAGTATCTGGCTGAATGTACTGGAAGAATAAGGATCGGCTAACTCCGTGCCAGCAGCCGCGGTAATACGGAGGATCCGAGCGTTATCCGGATTTATTGGGTTTAAAGGGTGCGTAGGCGGCCTGTTAAGTCAGGGGTGAAATACGGTGGCTCAACCATCGCAGTGCCTTTGATACTGACGGGCTTGAATCCATTTGAAGTGGGCGGAATAAGACAAGTAGCGGTGAAATGCATAGATATGTCTTAGAACTCCGATTGCGAAGGCAGCTCACTAAGCTGGTATTGACGCTGATGCACGAAAGCGTGGGGATCGAACAGGATTAGATACCCTGGTAGTCCACGCCCTAAACGATGATAACTCGATGTTGGCGATAGACCGCCAGCGTCCAAGCGAAAGCGTTAAGTTATCCACCTGGGGAGTACGCCCGCAAGGGTGAAACTCAAAGGAATTGACGGGGGCCCGCACAAGCGGAGGAGCATGTGGTTTAATTCGATGATACGCGAGGAACCTTACCCGGGCTTGAAAGTTAGTGAAGGATGCAGAGACGCATCCGTCCTTCGGGACACGAAACTAGGTGCTGCATGGCTGTCGTCAGCTCGTGCCGTGAGGTGTTGGGTTAAGTCCCGCAACGAGCGCAACCCCTATGTTTAGTTGCCAGCATGTGATGGTGGGGACTCTAAACAGACTGCCTGCGCAAGCAGAGAGGAAGGTGGGGACGACGTCAAGTCATCATGGCCCTTACGTCCGGGGCTACACACGTGCTACAATGGATGGTACAGCGGGCAGCTACATAGCAATATGGTGCTAATCTCTAAAAGCCATTCACAGTTCGGATTGGGGTCTGCAACTCGACCCCATGAAGTTGGATTCGCTAGTAATCGCGTATCAGCAATGACGCGGTGAATACGTTCCCGGGCCTTGTACACACCGCCCGTCAAGCCATGAAAGTTGGGGGTACCTAAAGCATGTGACCGCAAGGAGCGTGTTAGGGTAAAACCGATAATTGGGGCTAAGTCGTAACAAGGTAGCCGTACCGGAAGGTGCGGCTGGAATACCTCCTTTCTAGAGTATCGCGGACCGGTACTCGTCACGTTACATATGATTGAAAAAGAATAAAACATCAGAAGAAAGTGCCCGCCCCGGATGGAGCGGTCCCTGAGAGAGATAGATGAACAGAATAGCTAGTCCCGTAGCTCAGTTGGTTAGAGCACTACACTGATAATGTAGGGGTCAGCAGTTCAAATCTGCTCGGGACTACGAAATTAAAAAGGGGAATTAGCTCAGCTGGCTAGAGCACCTGCCTTGCACGCAGGGGGTCAACGGTTCGAATCCGTTATTCTCCACGTTCTTAGTACATAGTATCAAGTATTTAGTATGAAGATGACGGTATAGCGATATATAGGAGTCTAAATACTAACATCTAACTACTGGTTACTAAAAAAAGAGTTCTTTGACATATTGAAAGAGAAAAAAAATTACAAGAGAAGACAACAGTAGAGACAATACGTGTATGTGTCTGATGTAAAGAGGAGACCCCCGGTGAATGCCGGACGAATCTTTGCGTAGCATACGGGTATATATATCAAAAGCAGCCGCATAGTAGCAAAAGGCTATGCCGGTGAAGAAAGTAAATAAGGGCACACGGGGGATGCCTAGGCTCTCAGAGGCGAAGAAGGACGTGATAAGCTGCGATAAGCTCTGGGGATCGGCAAATGCGACTTGATCCAGAGATTTCCGAATGGGGCAACCTGACTATTTGAAGAATAGTCGTATAAAACGCGAACGCGCTGAACTGAAACATCTAAGTAGGCGTAGGAGAAGAAAATAACAATGATTTCCCAAGTAGTGGCGAGCGAACGGGAAAGAGCCCAAACCGATCATGTTACGGCATGGTCGGGGTTGTAGGACCACGAGATTGTACAATGCTATGAACTGGAAGCAGGTGGGAAACTGCGCGACAAGGGTGAGAGCCCCGTACAGGTAAAGAATATTGGCATAGTGGTATCCTGAGTACCGCGGGACCGGAGAAATCCTGTGGGAATCCACCAGCACCATCTGGTAAGGCTAAATACTCCTGAGAGACCGATAGTGAACCAGTACCGTGAGGGAAAGGTGAAAAGAACCCCGAACAGGGGAGTGAAAAGAACCTGAAACCGTGTGCTTACAAGCGGTTGGAGCAGAGAGATTCTGTGACAGCGTGCCTTTTGCATAATGAGCCTACGAGTTACTCTTGTCTGGCAAGGTTAAGTCCTTCAGGGACGCAGCCGAAGCGAAAGCGAGTCTTAATAGGGCGCATAGTCAGATGAGGTAGACGCGAAACCTTGTGATCTACCCTTGGGCAGGTTGAAGTTGCAGTAACATGTAATGGAGGACCGAACCGATAAACGTTGAAAAGTTTCCGGATGACCTGAGGGTAGGGGTGAAAGGCCAATCAAACTGGGAAATAGCTCGTACTCCCCGAAATGTTTTTAGGAACAGCGTCGGCATGGAGTCTGATAGAGGTAGAGCTACCGATTGGGTGCGGGGGAGTCAAATCCTACCAAATCCAGACGAACTCCGAATGCTATCAGATATGGCCGGCAGTGAGGCTTTGGGTGCTAAGGTCCAAGGCCGAGAGGGAAAGAACCCAGACCATCAGCTAAGGTCCCCAAATCCGTTCTAAGTTGAACTAACGAGGTCCGGTTGCCCAGACAGCTAGGATGTTGGCTTGGAAGCAGCCATTCATTTAAAGAGTGCGTAACAGCTCACTAGTCGAGCGGCCGGGCGTGGATAATAAACGGGCATCAAGAACGGTACCGAAGCTATGGATTTGCATTGAAAGATATGCATCTGGTAGGGGAGCATTCCATCGCCGGGGAAGCACAGTGGTAATGCTGTGTGGAGGTTATGGAAAAGCAAATGTAGGCATAAGTAACGATAAGGCGGGTGGGAAACCCGCCCACCGAAAGACCAAGGTTTCCTGATCAACGTTAATCGGATCAGGGTCAGTCGGGACCTAAGGCGCACCCGAAAGGGGCAAGCCGATGGACAACTGGTTAATATTCCAGTACTCTTGATAACTGCGATGTGGTGACGGAGTAGTGACACTGCCGCGAACTGACGGAATAGTTCGTTGAAAGGCGTAGGTATTGGAGTTGTAGGCAAATCCGCAACTCTAGCTGAAACCCAATAGTACAGCAAAGCTCCGGTGGCGCTGATAGAGCAGGTAAACAGACTTCCAAGAAAACCCGCTAAGCTTCAGGTTATGAAGACCCGTACCGCAAACCGACACAGGTGGTCGAGGAGAGAATCCTAAGGTGCTCGAGTGAGTCATGGCTAAGGAACTCGGCAAAATGGCCCTGTAACTTCGGGAGAAGGGGCGCTGTCTCAGTGATGAGCAGCCGCAGTGAAAAGGCCCAGGCGACTGTTTAACAAAAACATATGGCTTTGCAAAATCGCAAGATGAAGTATAAGGCCTGACACCTGCCCGGTGCTGGAAGGTTAAGAGGGGATGTCATCGCAAGAGAAGCATTGAATCGAAGCCCCAGTAAACGGCGGCCGTAACTATAACGGTCCTAAGGTAGCGAAATTCCTTGTCGGGTAAGTTCCGACCTGCACGAATGGTGTAACGATCTGGGCGCTGTCTCAGCCATGAGCTCGGTGAAATTGTGGTATCGGTGAAGACGCCGATTACCCGCAACGGGACGGAAAGACCCCATGCACCTTCACTATAGCTTAACATTGAGATTGGGTACAGGATGTGTAGGATAGGCGGGAGATATTGAAGTGGCTTCGCCAGGAGTCATGGAATCACCCTTGAAATACCGCCCTTTCTGTATCCGGTTTCTAACTCCATCATGTGGAGGACATTGTTTGGTGGGTAGTTTGACTGGGGTGGTCGCCTCCAAAAAGGTAACGGAGGCTTTCAAAGGTAAGCTCAGTACGCTTGGTAACCGTACGCGGAGTGCAATGGCATAAGCTTGCTTGACTGTGAGACCGACAAGTCGAACAGGGTCGAAAGACGGACATAGTGATCCGGTGGTTCTGTATGGAAGGGCCATCGCTCAAAGGATAAAAGGTACGCTGGGGATAACAGGCTGATCTCCCCCAAGAGCTCATATCGACGGGGAGGTTTGGCACCTCGATGTCGGCTCGTCACATCCTGGGGCTGGAGAAGGTCCCAAGGGTTGGGCTGTTCGCCCATTAAAGTGGCACGCGAGCTGGGTTCAGAACGTCGCGAGACAGTTCGGTCCCTATCTGTTGTGGGCGTTGGAAGTTTGAGTGGATCTGACCTTAGTACGAGAGGACCGGGTTGGACAGACCTCTGGTGAACCTGTTATGCCGCCAGGTGTACGGCAGGGTAGCTACGTCTGGAATAGATAAGCGCTGAAAGCATCTAAGTGCGAAACTAGCCACGAGATGAGACTTCCTAATAGGGTCGTAGGAGATGACTACGTTGATAGGCCATAGGTGTAAAGGTTGAGAGACCAAAGCCGAGTGGTACTAATAGCCCGAAGCTTTCTCAAGCAGACAGACACTGTTGTCTTCCTCTTTAATTTTTGAAACAAAGGAAACAGAACTCTTTCAATATATATGTCAATATAGAGTGAGCTATAGGATGGGTATACACTTTCAGAGGAAAGTCTAAATACTCATGTCTGACAGCTTGATACTATAAAAAAACTTTAGGTGCCTATATCGGCGGTGTCTACCTCTTCCCATTCCGAACAGAGCAGTCAAGCCCGCCAGAGCCGATGGTATTGCCGTAACAGGTGGGAGAGTAGGTCGGTGCCTTTTTTTACACGGAAGCCCTTGCTGGAAACAGTCAAGGGCTTCTTTCGTTTGGATGCTCCCCTCGCGATGAGGAGCGTTACCGTCAGGGAAATATGTAGGAATATACTACTTTCGGAAATCCCGTTGACAGTTAGGCGCGAACCGGAACTCGACAAAGGCCATAGGAGCCTGTACTAATCAAGTCTTTGTTCCTCAGCCGTAATACATTTATGATTTTTATTAAGTAACTTTGCAGCGCAATGGGTACATTATTGGACAACGGAATTAAACCGTATAATCATTACGGCGCTTATTTAAAGCAAAAGTATAACGGACAGAAAGTTTTTAAAGTGATCGTGGATGGTAATTTTACTTGTCCCAATCGTGATGGTAGTAAGGGCTATGGCGGTTGTACTTACTGTAATGTGGATTCTTTTACACCGGATACTGCCCGTAAAATCCCTTCGATACGGGAGCAGGTGGAATCGGGCATTGAAAGAGCACGTAATAGCTATGGCGCCGAGAAATTTATCATTTATTTCCAGCCAAATACAAATACATATGCGCCGACTCATCTACTGAAAATGATGTATGATGAGGCTTTAAGTATTGACCCCGAAAATACCTTAGGTCTTTCTGTGGGTACACGTCCTGATTGTTTGGATTTTGAAAAGATTGCATTGTTGGAGTCTTATACAGATCGTTACGATGTGGATTTGGAAATGGGGATGGAGTCTATTTATAATGATACTTTGGATAGAATCAACAGAGGATGTTCGCACGACGAATTCGTTAAGACGATGGAAATGCTAAAGGATACACCTTTGGAACTCTGTGTACATACGATTTTTGGTTTTCCATGGGAGACCGAGGAGATGATGTTGAAATATGCCGACGAGATTAATCGCTTCACGCAAATTAAGTTCGTGAAACTGCATCATTTACATATTGTGGAAGGCTCCATCATGGGCGTAAAATACAAGCGTGAGCCTTTTGAATTATTTTCTATGGAAGGCTATACGGATTTCTTGTCGAAATTTATACCACGTTTGCGTTCTGACCTGATTATTCAGCGTATTTTCGGTATTGCCGATAAGGAGCTGTTGATCGCGCCTAACTGGGGATTGCCGAAGTCAGGTATTCAGACCTATATTGACAAGGGGCTAGAGGCCCGGAAAGTAGTGCAAGGCAGTCTCTTTCAATGCAATTAATAGATTTCTCCGATGAAGAGTAGAGCATATAATTCCATAAAGATTGGAAAATGAGATATCATAAAATAAATACGGCTTCCATAGGAGACCGTATTTATTTTATGATATCGCCTAAGGCAAATTATCCTTCGACAATGCTCTTTAGATCCGCTGGAGAATAATTAATGGATTTGAGTGTTTTATTATCAGCTGTTCTAAAGACTAAAAATTTCCCGTCAACTTCTTTATAGTAAGATTCTACTCCTTTCAGTTTGTAATGTTCTTGCGTGGCAATAGCTTCTGCTTCGTCTTTACATGCTTTACTCATGTTAGAGCGTTGTACTTCATCAAAAAGCGCTGAAAATTTATCTTTTAAACCAAATTCAAGAACAGCTCCAGCGAGGACGTACTGAATGTCACATAAGGCGTCGGCAATTTCCACAAGATCTTTATCCTGGATAGCTTCCTCTAGTTCTTTTAATTCCTCAGCTATCAAAGAGACCCGCAGGGCACATCTTTGTTCGGAAGGAATCGTTGGTGTATCCAAGATCGGATGTTGGAATGTTTTATGGAATTCCGCTACGGATGAAAGTGTTTTTGGATCAGTCATATTCTTTTAATTTTTTGTACTCTCTTTTTATCAGGTGCAAATATAAAAAATAAAGGACGGGTAACTGAATGACCGTCCTTTATTTTATTTTTCAAATGAGATTTGTTTAGATCAAGTGTTTCAATTGAACAATCTCTCTTTCTTCTAAATATCTCCAGCGCCCGCGTGGTAAATCTTTTTTCGTCAGGTTAGCATAAACCACACGATCCAACTTCACAATTTCATAACCAAGAGATTCAAAAATACGGCGTACAATACGATTTTTACCGGAGTGTATCTGAATACCTATTTCTCTTTTGGAACCTCCTTGTACATAGCTTAAATCATCAGGTTTGATAACACCATCTTCCAATTCAATACCAAAATTAATCTTGTTAAAATCTCCTTGAGTAAGGCTTTTGTTAAGTTCTACATTGTATATTTTGCTGATGCTGTTACGTGGATGGGAAAGTTTTTCCGCAAGGTTACCATCGTTTGTCATCAAAAGGAGCCCAGTTGTATTTCTGTCAAGACGGCCAACTGGATAAATTCGCTCTTTGGTAGCTTTAGAGACAAGCTCCATGACTGTATGACGCTCTTGTGGGTCATCCGTAGTGGTAATATAATCTTTTGGTTTATTCAGTAAAACATAAACCATTTTCTCTCGTTTTAAACGTTCGTTATTGTAACGGATTTCGTCAGTTGCTGGATCAACTTTAGTCCCTAATTCAGAAACAGGTTCTCCATTTACCCAAATTACTCCTGCAGCGATCAATTCGTCCGCTTTACGTCTCGAGCAGATACCGGCATTGGCGATATAACGATTTAAGCGAATCAAGCCGTCGTCTTCTGTTGAAGTTTCGGTTTTCTTTTTAGGACGCTTAATATATTGCTTCTCGTCGAAATTTTTATTTTCATCAAAGTTTCTGCTTCGGTCACCATCAAATTTTCTATTGGATGGTTTATGGGGTCTGTCAAAACTTTTGTTGCGATCGTTTGAAGAGCGTTCATCTTTAACAAAACGTTTATACGAATCTCTTTTCTCGAATGAACCTTCTTTTCGGCCAAAAGATCGTGCTCCATCTTTCTTTTCGAAAGAACGCTCGGATTTCTCAAATTTATTGAAAGCGTCTTTTTTATCAAATGACCGGGATGAATCATTTCTGTCAGTGCGTTTGAAGCTATCTCTCTTATCAAATGAGCCTTCTCTTCTGTCAAATGATCTAGATGAATCATTTCTGTCGGAGCGTTTGAAATTGTCTTTCTTGTCGAAAGAACGTTCAGATTTATCAAATTTGTTGAAGGAATCTCTTTTGTCGAAAGATCTTGACGAATCATTTTTGTCAAATGAACGGCCTCCTTTGTTGAAAGGTTTGTCTGAATTATCTTTTGAACGGAAGGAATTACTTTCTCCTCTATAGGAAGGTTTGTCTGCGTATTTATTAGATCCGAATGATCTGTTTTCGCGGTTATCATCTTTTCTGAAAGAACCTCTTTCAGATTGATCCTTTGAACCAAAGGATGATTTTTTACCGAAACTATTGTTTTTGTCGCCTCTAGATTTGAAGCTATCTGAGTTGCCCCGTGACTTTCTGGAGTTGTCATCACGACTGTTCCTTTTATTGCTGAATGGCATTGTGTTTTGCTAAAATGTGAACTGCAAAGTTAGGTATAATTTTGGGTTTTGCGAAAAAATCCTTATCTTTTTGTCTTTTCTTGCATTTTCGTGCTTTGGAGGCTAAAAAAATGCCCTTTGAGATAGCTAGAACGTAACTATTTGTTTTTTAAATAAATACTATTTATCTTTGTACCCTTGAATTTGAACCAAGCTATTTTTTGATCGAATTTACTCGTGGATAGGATAGCATTAAGGGAGTGAATGATAAGAAAGAAAGTATTATGTAGTAGTTTGATTTTGTTTGCTTTATTGCTGTCAAAATTATACTCAACCCCACACAACAACACTTCTGGTAGCGATAAGATCGTTGCAGCGAAGTTGGTCGAAACTCCAGCTCATCTTGGAGGCGACGAAGAGAAAAAAGAGAAAAATAATTCTTTTGAATCTTACCTGAGTTCATTGACGTTTGCTGATGATTCATTACCGATGGATCGTCCATTAGTGGAAAGCAAATTACGCAAGTTCTTCAGTAGATTTTCATTTAAAAAAACAGGGTCCTACGATATGCATAAAAAGGCGGAAACCTATTTGCCTAAAATTGCTAAGATCCTGAAATCACATGGTATTCCAGAAGATTTTAAGTACATCCCATTGGTGGAAAGCGGCCTAAGTAAGACTGTCGTTTCATCGAAAGGGGCTGGTGGTTATTGGCAATTTATGCCAGCAACGGCACGCTTATATGGCCTGCGGGTCAATGGTGCAGTGGATGATCGAAAAGATCTTGTGAAATCCACACATGCAGCAGCACGTTACTTAAAATATCTTTACGCTCAATTCGGTAACTGGACTTTGGTGGCAGCCGCTTACAATGTCGGAGACGGTAGTTTAAAAGGTTCGATGAGAAGGCAAAAAAAGGATGATTACTTTGCTTTGAAATTGAACAATGAGACTGGATCTTACGTGTATAAATTGGTTTCCATGAAGGAAATTATCGAACATCCGCAGAAACATGGGTATTCGCGTTATGCGGACAAAGAAACCGAGACATTGGATAGAGAACCTAATATGCTCTAGACAAAGAAAAAACAAAATAAAAAAGGATTTCCCTATGGGGAAATCCTTTTTTTGTTAGTCTTATTTGACCAGAGAGTTGATCCATCCGACGGCAGACTTTATCCTTATCTTAGGTCGACAATATCAAATCCACTGTAGTTGCTTTTATTAAAAGTAAAAAAGCTGGATGCAATGGCCTTGTTTCCCTCCTGTGAGTTCAAGGTGTATGTATATCGGTTGCCGCTCTTATCAAAAATAGTTGTATCGTAGATCAAATTATTCGCTTTATTGATCCTTAATTTGATTTTGGAATAGTTTTTTTTACTATCAATAGGCTTCAGTTCCACAACACTCAAGCTTATTCCTTTTGCTTTTTCCGCATTAGCTAAAGTATAGTTAAAGCCCGAAGTATAGAATGTAAAAATATTGGTGGGGTTGATCTCATTTGTTGAGTTGCTGGCCTCCGATATTTCCACTTCTTTCTCTGCTTTCATGATATTCCATTGTGTTTGGGAATCTGAAATTAGAATTTGGTTTTTGGTATTGACATGGTATTTGTTATTTGCCTTGTCTAGATATATAGTGCCTGCATCACTATGTGAACTTCCGTTTACTTGTCTGATGTCCAAAGAGAAGCCAGCCTGTATGGTCTTGTATCCATTATATTTTTGACTGACTTTATTAAGTAACGCTTTTGCGTTATTTTGTGCATAACTGTATTGACTTGCTATAAGTAGCAAAAAGCTGAGCACGAATCCGGTTTGTTTTTTCATGTTAATTGTTTCTTAGCGTCTCCAAATACTGTTCTAATGAATATTCATCTGGATAAAGTACTTCACGTGCTTTACTCCCTTCAAATGGGCCGACAATTCCTGCGGCTTCCAATTGATCGATGATTCGTCCAGCCCTGTTATAACCCAATTTCAATTTACGTTGGATTAATGATGTAGAACCTTGTTGATGCATGACAATCAAACGAGCAGCTTCTTCAAACAATTGATCGCGATCTTTTGGATCAAAATCTACACTGCCTGAACCCTCTCCGTTTTCATCTACATATTCCGGAAGCATAAATGCCGACGGATAACCACGTTGTGCACCGATATAATCGGAAATCTGTTCAACTTCCGGTGTATCGACAAATGCACACTGAATACGTATCAAATCACTTCCAGTAGCCAGAAGCATGTCCCCGCGGCCAATTAGCTGATCTGCTCCGCCGGTATCTAAGATCGTTCGCGAATCTACTTTTGATAACACACGGAAAGCAAGACGAGCAGGGAAGTTGGCTTTGATTGTACCTGTAATGATATTAACTGAAGGACGTTGGGTCGCAATGACCAAGTGAATTCCTACAGCACGGGCCAACTGGGCCAACCGCGCAATAGGGGTTTCTACTTCTTTTCCGGCAGTCATCATCAAATCGGCAAACTCATCAACAATAAGAACGATATATGGTAAGAATCGATGACCCTCCTCAGGGTTTAATCTGCGATTGATAAATTTTGCATTATATTCCTTTAAATTACGAACTTGTGCATTTTTCAACAGGTCGTATCGCTGATCCATTTCGATACAAAGGGAGTTTAGTGTATTGATTACCTTTTTTGTATCTGTAATGATCGCTTCCTCCTCATCGGGTAGCTTAGCCAAGAAATGGCGCTCAACCTTTTTGAATAGGGAAAGTTCCACTTTTTTAGGATCGACAAGCACAAATTTGAGTTCTGCTGGATGCTTTTTATATAATAAGGATGTTAAAATCGCATTGATACCAACAGATTTACCCTGGCCTGTGGCTCCCGCAACCAGAAGGTGGGGCATCTTGGCTAAATCCGCAATATATACTTCATTAGAAATGGTTTTTCCCAATGCGATGGGAAGATCCATATCCGTTTTTTGGAATTTTTCAGTAGCCAATACAGAACGCATGGATACCATTTCTGGGCTTGAGTTAGGTACTTCAATACCGATAGTTCCTTTACCCGGCATTGGTGCGATAATCCGGATTCCGAGTGCTGCGAGACTTAAAGCAATGTCGTCTTCCAGATTTTTGATTTTTGATATACGTACGCCGGGTTTCGGTATAATCTCATATAGGGTTACTGTAGGACCGATTGTTGCTTTTATACTTTCAATCTCAATGCTATAATTCCGAAGTGTATCAACAATTTTGTTTTTGTTTGCTTCAAGTTCATGTTGATTGATCGTTATTTTGCCTGTTCCGTAATCTCTGAGCAAGTCAAGTGTCGGATGTTGATATCCCGATAGATCTAATTTGGGATCATATTGACCAAATTGGGCAACAAGATCACTTGCTGTTATTTCCTTCTCTTCTTTAATGTCTTCGACAACCAATCCTGGGATTACAGCTACTTCAAGAGGAGGTTCTGGCTCCGCTTGTGGCGTAATCGTTACGCTCGGACTGGAATTCGCCTGAAGGTGTAGGTTATCTTCTTCATCTTCGTTATCATCCTCCGGTTGATCAATGGTGAAGCTAATTGATGGTGTATGTTCTGTGCGTTCCAGCGGGCTATCATCAAAGGTGAGGATAACCTTGTCCTTTGGATCTATTTGTACCTCTGGTATTGGATGATGCGTAAATGCGGGTCGCTCAAGCTCTTCTTTTAAATTATTCTCCCGACTGGATTGAAACCGTTCATTTATTGAAGTTGGCCGTTGGAAAGATTCTCTAACAGATTGTATTGAGTCATCTTCTACATGAACTTTGGTCCTTAAACTATTTGCGGAATAGGAATCTTCTACATCTTCATCCTCGAGATCCTCGGATAATGATTTGGACCTTCGATTGCTAAACAATACGAATTTAAAATCTAAATTGTACAAGAGTATCAATGTCGTCAGGTAAGCGAATGCTAAAATACAGCCTACACCCACAACACCGACCTGTGCCTCCAGTAATTTATTGGTCCAAAAACCAAATTTACCTTCTAACATGTGCGGTGTATCCGCCATAAAACCATGCATGAACCCCAATGTAACTGAAATAAAGACAATAGCTACAAATGAGTAAACTACAGTGCGGTATAATGGGAGTAGTGATTTTTTGAATAATAGCCGATAGCCCAAAATGAACAATACCGGGATAAAGAGGAAGGCGGCAACTCCAAACCATTCATACATAAACTGGTTGGCCAGTAATGCACCGAATTTCCCTAATTTATTGTCAACGACAGGTAGTTCGACAGTCTCATCATGAATTTCTTCGGAAGAACTAAAAAGGGTTCCCCAGCCGCCATTTGTTTTGGCGATATAACTTTGGTCATCTTCCCATGTAAAAAGATAGGAAACAAAAGCAGTGGCAAAGGCCAACGAAAGTACAATCAATAAAATCCCTAGAATTTTGACAGCCTTTTGCTGTGCATCTGAGTATTCTCTGGGGAAGTTGGTTTTTTGACTTTTTTCTTTTTTAAATGTTGCCGATTCTTTTGATGGGGCACGCTTGCCAGAAACTGAATTTCCTGCCTGCCTAAATGTATTTCCTTTATTTGACATTGAAAAGTTCACAATTATACTGCTTACAAACTTAGTTATTTTGATAGTATTTTGTAGATCATGAAGACTATTATTTTAAGTTTGTATTTTTTTCATAAACGAATAATTCCAGATAGGCTATTAAATGAATAATAGCAATGTATAACTAGCAAATACTATGCCCTGAGAAGAGATTTGCAATAAAGATTGGAGTAAATCGGGAAGAAGAGGCTGGTTTGTCTGTCTTTTACAGTTAAAGTAAATTATGTAGTTTTACTGATCAAATTAAGGCATTATGAATAAGTTTCAGATACGGAAAGCGGAACAGGCAGATAAAGGAAGGATTTGGGAAATTATCCAACAGGCAATAGCACTGCGCAAGGAGCAGGGCAGCAGGCAGTGGCAAGATGGTTATCCGAATGAAGACGTAGTACAGTCAGATATTGATAAAGGATATGGGCATGTGGTGGAGGCTGATGGTAAAATTATCGGTTATGTCGCTATAATTTTCGATATCGAACCTGCTTACAATGCTATCGATGGCAAATGGCTCAGTGACGGCGAATATGTGGGCATTCATCGCCTGGCCGCAGCTCAGGACCCGCATGTAAAAGGTGTTGGTACAGCCATTATGCAAGGAGTGGAGGAAATCGCTGTTCTTAATGGTGTATATAGCATCAAAGTGGACACAAACTTTGATAACGGAGGTATGCTGCATGTATTTGATAAGTTGGGATATCAATATTGCGGAGAAGTTCATTTTCGAGGTGCTGCCCGTCGTGCTTTTGAAAAACTACTCAAATAAGTGATTATAGTATCAAAATTGGGTAAAAATGAGCTTAAAAGCCAATAGATTTTATTGCGTACTTAAGGTGATATATAAAAAATAAAAAAATCCCTTCTAAAAGAATAAGAAGGGATTTTTTTATCGAATAAAGCTACTTTTAAGCAATAATCAAATAGTAGTTTTTCTTGCCTCGCTGTGCAATGATGTATTTATTGTTTACCAAATTACCTTCGGTAATAAGTTGTTCGATATCCGTTGCTTTTTCACGGTTGATAGAAACACCGCCACCTTGCAGCATTTTACGTGCTTCGCCTTTTGAAGGAAAAACTTGCGTACTGACAGCCAAGAGATCAAGGATATTGATTCCCGCTTTTAGATCTTCTCTTGTTATCTGAAATTGCGGAATACCTTCAAACACATCCAATACGGCTTCGTGATCTAAATTGTCTAAAAATTCCAATGTACCATTGCCAAAGAGAAATTCAGAGGTTTTGATTGCTGTCTCGTAAGCTTCTTCGGAGTGTGTGCGGATAGTGATGTCTTTCGCTAATGCTTTTTGGACAATGCGTAAATGTGGTGCGGCATCATGTTCTTTGATGATCGCTTCGATTTCCGCCTGTGGTTTAAGTGTGAAAATCTTAATCCAGTTTTTGGCATCGTCATCCGAGGTGTTTAACCAAAACTGGTAATATTTATAGGGCGAAGTCTTCTTTGGATCTAACCATACAGCTCCAGATTCTGTTTTTCCGAATTTTTGACCATCTGCTTTTTTAATCAGTTGCGTGGTGATTGCATAAGCTGTTCCTTGATCCTGGCGACGGATCATTTCACTTCCTGTGACAATATTACCCCATTGATCAGATCCGCCCATTTGTATTTTACAATTGTGGTGTTTCCACAGGTAATAAAAATCGTAACCTTGAATCAATTGATAGGTGAATTCCGTAAATGATAGACCATTGTCTCCTTCCAAACGTTTTTTTACGGAATCTTTTGCCATCATATAGTTGACGGTAATCATTTTACCGATATCACGAATAAAGTCCAAAAATTTGAAATCTTTGAACCAATCGTAATTATTAACCATCTGGGCATCATTTTCGCCTTCTCCAAATTCAAGAAATTTGCCTAACTGTTTTTTCAGACAAGCAACATTATGCTGTAGAGTTGCTTCGTCAAGTAAGTTACGCTCTGCAGATTTGAAAGAAGGGTCCCCAATCATTCCGGTCGCACCGCCAACCAATGCGACCGGTTTATGGCCCGCATTTTGGAAATGGATCAATGTCATGATTTGAGTTAAGTGTCCTACGTGTAGAGAGTCTCCTGTGGGATCAAAGCCAATATAGCCAGCGACTTTTTCTTTATTCAGTAAGTCTTCAGTTCCAGGCATAATATCTTGCAACATGCCTCTCCAACGTAATTCTTCTACAAAGCTCATTGTTAAATGGATTTAATTTTTTAATTTACAAGATGCAAAGATAGGAGATTAAGCGTATATTGAGCGAATAATTCCATATAAAAGCACACGCTAATAAGCTAATATGAATTTTTTGTCACATTTTTATTTTGAGCGGTTTGCAACCAATCCCGAGCGAATTGTCGGTGGGTTGTTGCCCGATCTATTAAAAAATGCAGATAAAACTTTTGTGCTCAAACCCAGGCAATATGAAAATGAACTGCTGGACAATCCCTTGCTGGAACAACTTTATATCGGTTGGAACCGTCACATAGAAGTCGATCGCCTTTTTCATAATTCAACGTATTTTTTTCATCATACCCATCAGTTAAAGTTGCAGATACAATCAAGCTTGCAAGGATTACCTATTCGGCCTTCTTTTATGGCGCATATTGCTTTGGAACTCTTATTGGACCATATTCTGACGCAGCAAAGGGCTGTTTCTATTGATAAATTGTATATTGCAATGTCTCAAGTGAACGAAGATGCTGTGCGAAAATTCTTGAAAATAAACCAATTAAGTGATATTCCTAAATTCGACAGATTTTACCATCAATTCATTGAGTGGAAATATCTATATGATTATGCGCATATGGAGAAGATTGCAGGTGCACTTTTTAATATCTGTAAGCGGTTGTGGCAATTTGAAATTCAAGAGAATCAGCGCCAATTATTGACGGAACAATTGGTTTCCTATTTACATCATCATATGGGGGACTACCAGGAAATTTACCAATATATTCATTACGAATTAGTGGACTTTAAATAGTCCGCTAAAAAATACCAATAGCATAAGACTTTGAAAATATTTATTTTCGCATAATTTTACGCATAAAACTAATTTTACATGTCACATAGACTTTTTCGGAAGAAAAGTGTTGATCAGATCCTACTGGATACCCAAAACGAGGGTGGAACTGGCCTCGCGAAGGTTTTGGGAGTAACCGATCTGGTTTCATTGGGTATCGCAGCTATTGTGGGCGCTGGGATTTTTAGCACCATCGGGTTAGCGAGTTATGAAGGTGGTCCCGCTGTTTCTCTGCTCTTTATTTTTACCGCTTTTGCCTGCGTGTTTACTGCTCTTGCTTATGCGCAGTTTGCGAGCACGGTGCCTGTTTCTGGGTCAGCCTACACCTATGCCTATGTGGCTTTTGGTGAGCTGTTTGCTTGGATTATAGGCTGGGCACTGGTATTGGAATATGCGGTTTCCAATACGGTCATTGCTATATCTTGGTCACAATATTTTGTTTCCATGTTAGCGGGATTTGGTTTGCATATACCGGCCTGGCTTTCCATGGCTCCGGGTTATGCCTTTGATGCAGTAGATAAAATGAATCAGCATGGCTTAGCAAACCTTACAACCATTGATCAACAAGGGCTTGCAGCATTTAACAGTGCACCACGAATCGGTGGAATGCCCATTATATTTGATTTGCCAGCTGGGGTAATAACTTTTTTGGTCACCTGGCTTGTCTATATAGGCATCAAGGAATCTCAAAAGGCGAGCATGATTATGGTGATGATTAAAGTGGGGATAATTCTGGCGGTTATTTTTGGTGGCATATTTTATGTGAAGCCTGAAAACTGGACTCCGTTTGCACCAAATGGCTTGGAGGGTGTCCTCGGAAGTGTAGCTGCTGTATTTTTTGCTTTTATCGGATTTGATTCGATCTCCACAACGGCCGAGGAATGTAAAAATCCACAACGCGATCTACCTAAAGCCATGATTTATTGCTTGCTGATCTGTACGGTCCTATATGTCGCTATTACCATCGTGTTGACTGGAATGGTCAACTATACTGAACTTAACGTAAAAGATCCTTTGGCTTTCGTATTCAAGTATGTTGGATTTGACCATATGGCCGGCATTATATCCGTGACATCGGTTATTGCGATTACTAGTGCACTTTTGGTCTATCAACTGGCGCAACCAAGGATTTGGATGACAATGAGTAGGGACGGATTGTTGTGGAAGAAATTTGCGACAATTCACCCGAAATACAAAACGCCTTCCTTTGCCACAATTGTAACGGGGCTCGTAGTAGCTATTCCTTCGCTGTTCTTCAAGATGGATTTTTTTGTTGACTTGACAAGTGTAGGTACATTCTTTGCGTTTATATTGGTCTGTGCAGGTGTGCTCTACATGGATTATTCTGGATTATCGGCCAAATCCAAATTTAAAGTTCCCTACATCAACGGAAAATATCTAGTAGGTGCAGGATTCATTATCGCGATTGCTTGTATCGCTATTTATGGCCAGAATGTATTAGACGAGTGGAAGAGATCTTCACTTTTGGAAATTGTTGAACATAAAATGTTGGTAATCATATTTTGGTTAACATGGTTAGGTTTGAGCATTTATAGCTTTAAAATGAATTTCTCTCTCCTGCCTGTTATCGGGATATTGATTAATCTATATCTAATGACTGAGCTTGGTGCTAGTAATTGGATTATTTTTGTGATTTGGTTGGTAATTGGTTTAGGGGTATATTTTATGTATGGTTATAAACACTCCAAACTAAATAGATCAACCTCTGCTTAGAATTGGTATTATGTTGTATCAAATAACAAAGGAGCTATCGAATAATAGCTCCTTTGTTATTTGATATTTAAAATCTCCACAAAAGGATTCGGCTTACTTTATTGCCTTGTTCCATACGGATAACTTCAGATTCTTTTACATTGATTTTCTTTAGTTTATGTAGTAGAAAGCGAACATCTTCACGGTGAGCAACTAATGAGGAAAACCACTTCACCTGATCTCTATAGAACTGACTTTCAAATATCATACGTGTCAAGAAAGCTTTCTCTCCACCGTCGCACCAAAGCTCACTTCCTTGTCCTGAAAAGGTTTGGACAACGCTTGTCTCATCTATTTTAGCATCTTTTATACCTGTAGTTTTACGTACAGATTGTTGTAATGCCTCCGTTTGGGAACTAAAGAAAGGTGGGTTGCAGATGATCATGTCAAATTTTTCATCAGGAAGGATGATGTCTTTGAAAATCGCTTTTGGATTGTTTTGTAACCGTATTTGGATATTCTTTTTTAAACTCATATTGGTACGGGTAATCTCAATAGCGTTTTTATAGGCTTTTTTTATAACCTCGGAACCAACAAAACTCCAGCCATATTCCTGGTGACCAATAATGGGATAGATACAACTGGCTCCCACACCGATATCAAGCACTCGTACCTTTCCTCCTTTTGGAATTTCACCGTTGTTATCTCTGGCAAGCACATCAGCAACATAATGAATATAATCTGCTCTACCCGGAATAGGAGGACAGAGATTTTCCTTTGGAATGTCCCAATGTTGGATGTGGTAGTACTTTTTAAGAAGTGCTTGATTTAATATTTTAACAGCTTCCGGATTGTTAAAATCTATTGTTTTGAGCTTATAAGCATTTACGGTAACAAAATCTTTTAAGGAAGGTTCGATTTTGCTAAGTTCGTCAAAATTGTAGTTATCGAGATGTCTATTTCGAGGGTGTAATTTCTTTGTTGGATTAGCGTCTGCCATGTTATAATATTTGCAACAAAAGTAATGCAATTCTATTGAATAAAAAAGGTGATGCTTGTGCATCACCTTTAAAGACTTAATCTTTTCGTACGAGATGAACTTCCGATGTCTGCGGAAAATTCAGCGGAACTCGCTCAATGGTGACAAAACTGGAATCTAAACCAAATCCTTTTTCTTCGGATAAACTCATTTTTTTCAGGTATCCATAAATGTCCATAATCACTTTCTCGATCCAGGACATCTGATTCGTTTTGGATAATACCTTCTCCAGCACGACAAATTTGAAGTCTCCTGGAATATTATGTTTACGGAGGGTCTCGTATTGGCTTGTAATATCAATTTCGCCTTTTTTCACCATATCTTCAACGACTTTTCGGAAAAGTAGGCTGATACGCTGCTCTTCTCTAAAACCTAATTTAAAGTCAATACGAATCAGTTTTCCCGGGATAAGTTGATCAATGGAGTATTCTCTTGTGTGTGGGTGATCCATCACATCGACGTGGACCAGCCAATAGACGTCGGCACGCTTCGGTTTTTTATTGATGATGGAATAAATAATCTTAGCTTCGATTTCAGATTTGAAATTCGCACTGGTTAGGTATACCAGATGCGAAGCAAAAGGTGGAACCGACTTGTCTTCACTCAATTCCGATATAATTGGATAGTATTTATTGATATTAATAAAATTAACAAAACGATTTTTAATCTTACGTGCGGTATACCAACAGTACATTGTGCCGAACAAAGCAATTGCCAATAATAGCGTTAACCAGCCGCCATGCGCAATTTTTACACCATTACCAACCAAGAAGGTTAATTCTATCACAAAATAAGCGACCAGGAAAATGCCGATGAGCACACGATTTACTTTTTTCATGGCTAGGAAATAGCCCATTAAAACTGTTGTCATCAATACCGTTAAATTGATGGCAAGACCATAGGCGGCATCCATTTTACTTGATTCTTCAAACACCCAGATAACGATCATACAGCCAATCCAGAGGATTAGGTTGATTGATGGGACATATAATTGCCCTTTATGTTCGCTTGGGTAGCGGATAGCAACCTTGGGCCATATATTTAAACGTACAGCTTCTGAAATCAGCGTGTATGATCCGGATATCATCGCCTGACTTGCAATTACGGCGGCAATGGTCGCAATAGCAATACCGTAACCGATAAACCAATCTGGCATAATGGAGTAAAACGGGTTTTCACCCCCCAATACCCGGCCTTCTTGTGTCAGTAACCACGCTCCCTGACCAAAATAGTTCAATATCAATGTAATTTTGACGTAGATCCAACTGATACGAATATTTGCTTTACCGCAGTGCCCCATATCCGAATACAGCGCTTCTGCACCTGTCGTACAAAGAAATACTGCACCGATCAGGAGTAGCGAGTGCGGATAGGTTATTAAAATATGAAAAGCATAATAGGGATTGATTGCTTTCATTACTTCTGGTGCCAAATGGATATGGGATAGTCCAAGGACGCCAATAATGGTGAACCATATTGTCATCAATGGGCCGAATACTTTTCCCACAACAGAAGTTCCAAACCGTTGAATAATAAAAAGTAACGAAATAATTGTTACGACAATCGGCACTGTTGGCAGGCCCGGAAATTTGATGTCCAAACCCTCTATCGCTGAGGATATGGTGATGGCTGGTGTAATCATCCCATCAGCCAATAATGTCGCTGCACCTACCATGGCTGGAAAAATTAACCATGGTGCTCTTTTGCGAACTAAAGAGTAAAGTGAAAGAATTCCACCTTCACCTTTGTTGTCGGCGCGTAGTGTGATCCAGACATATTTGATGGTCGTTTGCAGTGTCAGCGTCCAAAAGACGCAGGAAAGGCCGCCCAAAACCAGGTCTTTTTGAATGGCACCCTGTCCCATGATTGCTTTGAAGACATATAGCGGGGAGGTTCCGATATCTCCAAACACGATTCCTAAACTGATCAATAACCCGGCGAAACTCACCTTATTGATGCTGTTGTGATGACTGTTATCTGTCATTTAAATTTTATTTTATTTCAAAATATAATGCAAAAATATACTTTTTACTTATACTTTAAGCATATACATTTTCTGCGCCAAATTTTAGCATTTCATTTGACATGCGCAAGAGCTGTTAAAATTTGTTAAAAGAATCTTTTGATCCCGTGTTTCACTAAAAAATTTTTAAACAAAATAGTAACTTTGTTGTTGATAATTCAAATAGTTAGCGTTATATTTGATTAAACCGTAACCAATATTTGAAGTCTAATTTAACACTATGGGGAGAAATCTACTTAAAGCAGCTTATTTAACACTTATTACCGCACTGATTTTGTGCAGCGGGGTAGCTCGGGTGTATGCAAAGTCTCCTGATGGCCATATTTATCTGCAGACTACTGGGAGCGGTAATGAAGAATTTGGTGATAACACAATCAAGGATACGGAGAAACTGATTAATAACGTTAAGGTATTTTATAATCCTATCGCCGAACAGGTCAATCTTTCATTTAAATTAGCAAAATCATCTAGTGTGTCCATTAAAGTTATGGATGCGCTAGGAAACGAGATTCTACAGTTGATGAATGGAAATCTGGATGCTGGTATTCAAAATCTTTCGTTCGAACATGGGGGCAAATTGACAACTGGATTTTATTTTGTGCGTGTAGTTGCCGGATCAGAGACAGTGGTCAAGAGATTTTCTGTCCGTTAATCCGTGGAAAAAATTCGATTGATAAACAGACATTATTAAAATAAAAAACCAAGGGGGATCATTTGATCCCCCTTGGTTTTTGCTTATTCTTGAACCTCATCAATCCAGCGCCCATCATCTTTAATGATCTTGATCAATTCGTCCAATGCATGCGCGGAACTTACGTTCTTCTTGACGACTTGCTGGCCTCTGTACAGAGTTACCTTATCGGGGCCCGCGCCCACGTAACCATAGTCTGCATCAGCCATTTCACCTGGGCCATTCACGATACAGCCCATAATGCCAATTTTCAAGCCTTTGAGGTGATTGGTACGGCTCCGAATCATTTGCGTGGTCTCCTGAAGATCGAACAGGGTCCTTCCGCAGCTTGGGCAAGAAATATATTCTGTTTTTGATATTCTTGAACGGGTTGCCTGTAATATACCAAACGAAAGCGATGCTATATTTTCCAATGGTGTGGCCGGAGAATCAATCCATATGCCCGAACCTAGGCCATCAATTAATAAAGCCCCCATGTCTGTGGCAGCATATAACTGGATTTTTGAGATCGGTTCTTCTGGATTCATAAACTCGCCCATAGGTCCTGAGAAATCCTCTCGACGATACGATCTTTTGATAATGACAGGATTGTCAATGCTGATCTCTTGTAGATTCCGGAAAAATTGACGTTGATCAGCCATTCCATGCGTACGATCCGTTTCTAAGATAAATACGACTGTCTTGTCCAAAGGAAATGTCTCAAATAGTGGGCTCGTTAAATCCGTATTATTTATTTTTACCATGTTCAAAACGCGATCCTTATTGTCCGTTTGGACAAATTCTTCCAATGTATAGAGCGGATGGATATTTGTTTTGTCCTGAAGTTTCGACCATGTCGTAAAGTTGTATACCTGTTTTAAATTGGCAGGCATATTAAAGGAAGGCAAATGGTCTCCTAGATAGACAAAATCTACGGATTGTTCGCCCATATGATATTTATCCAAAAGGATATCATAGCGGTAACCGACTTTTGTCAGAATTTGCGCATCCTTGAGATTCTCATTTGAAATATCTGTCACAATCCGGGGAACTAGTGACCCACCAACGAAGGTATTGACCTCTTGACTCTGATAGGGGATAGCCGGGCTATCTGGGGAGAGTTGTACGATTTCTTCTTTTGATTGACTGTTTAAGGTAGCTCTTCGTTTGCTATACCTATTAACCAATGCGATTGCTACGGGAGCTTCACGTTCAGGCTCCTCGGTCAGGGAAACCCTTACCGTATCCCCAAGTCCGTCTTCCAGTAGTGTACCTATCCCTACTGCGGATTTTACACGGCCATCTTCTCCATCGCCTGCCTCGGTTACACCAAGGTGTAAAGGATAGTTCATGTTTTCAGCAACCATCTTTTCAACCAGCAAACGGTAGGCTTTGACCATCACCTGTGGGTTTGAGGATTTCATTGAAATACAGAGATTATGGAAACTAAGATCTTCACACATGCGGATAAATTCCATCGCAGATTCGACCATTCCTTCAGGGGTATCTCCATAGTGGCTCATAATCCGATCTGAAAGTGAACCATGGTTTGTACCAATGCGCATGGCAGTACCATGCTCTTTGCAGACCTTAACTAAAGGAGCAAACTTTGTATAGATGCGTTCCAGTTCTAACTTATATTCATCCGCAGTATAGGAAAGCTGGTCAAACTTCTTCTTATCCGCATAATTACCGGGATTAATCCGGACTTTCTCGACAATCCGGGCTGCAACTTCAGCAGCATTTGGAGTAAAATGTATATCTGCCACCAAGGGGACCTGATAACCTCTTTTCCGGAGTTCGTTTTTTATATTTGCTAGATTCTGAGCTTCTTTTATGCTTGGGGCCGTGATACGAACATATTCACAGCCCGCTTCTACCATTCGAATGGTCTGTTCGACTGAGCCTAGGGTATCCATCGTATCTACAGTAGTCATACTTTGAATACGAATCGGGTTGTCTCCGCCCATAGGGACGTCGCCGATCTGAATTTCCCTCGTTTTCCATCTCGAATATTCTACCTTGGAATTACAATAGATTCCTGGCAAACTCAACATATTACTTGTGTTCATATATAACACAAAGTTAGCTTTTATTGACTAAAAATTCGTTGTCAATTAATATCTTCTAATTTTTATGGATGTAATCCCACCATTAATATCAAAATCAAACTTTTGTGTTGCAGTGTCGTAATTAGTGGATTTGACTAAGCCCTCAGTTTTTAAGAAATCACCCTCATAATCTGTGGACGATAATGCATTATCACTTGTGATACGGCATGCTGCATTTTTAGGAATTGCGATTTCGATGGAGGAGGCCCCGGCGTCCAGAGCGATCTTGCTTGTCGCTAAAGGTTGACCAAGTTTGAGTTTTAGACTTGTTGCACCGGCGTCAATATCCAATAGCTCAATCTTATAAGCTGAAAGATCCAAATTGGCATCAATTGCCCCGATATCAAAGTTCAGCTTCCATACAATATTTGGATTGAGCGCAATATGCGTATTGTTGTTTTTACTGTTAAAATCTTTGTCTTTAAATTTACCTTTAAGATTGATATTCAGTTTTTCGCTGGATTCCCCACGCGTGGTTATACCCAAAAGATATTCACTAGAGCTGTTATAAGCGGTGAATATTGCAGAAGTTGTTGAGCTGTCGTTTTTTAATGATGTGGCTCCCAAATCTATATTTAAAGTTGCGCTTTGGATTTTATTATCCAACGGCACAGTCAGTTTTTCCGTTGAATAGCTCGTTTTATCATTGGGGTCGTCAGTATTTCTGACACCAAGTGTTTTACTTTTTAGCAATTGCGTTAATAGGGGCTCTTTTGGGGTAGATAAACCGATATAAGTAAGGAAACCCAAGATGACTACTGTGGCACCGATAGCAATAAACTGTCCTATCTGTTGATCTTTAGGGACCAACATACGAATTCCTGCGAGGACAATGAATAAGGGCCAATATCGGAAAATTCCAACCCAATTGAAGGATATGCTATTCAGTTGGGATAATAATAAGACAATACCTATGAAAAGAATTGTAATTCCAGTTGTTATACGTTGTGTGTTCATGATTAATTCCGTTTGTTATATACCCCAAAAGTAAATCGCTTTATTGGACACTGTATGAAAGATTAGGCTATTATACATAAAAATTCGGTAAATGTGACGAAATGGTCGGTAAGTAATTTTGTTTTTCTCCTACTTTTTAGGTTTTCGCTTGTTTATATATTTGACGGAATTAATTACCTTTAATGGATACGCGGGCCAAACTTAAAATTTGGTGGCTGTAATATACAGAATTTAAATTGATAATATGATTTTTCATCACATTGGTGCATATCTTATACTGCTTAAGGCGGTCTTTAAAAAACCAGAGAAAGGACGTATCTATTGGAAGGAGACCATACTGACCATGACCGATATTGGAATAGGATCTTTGGGGCTTATTGTGATCATTTCAACTTTTATTGGAGCGGTAATGACCATGCAGATTGCTTTTCAGATGGTTTCAGACCTTATTCCCAATTCGATTATAGGTTCTATCAATAGGGATTCAAATATTTTAGAGTTGGGACCTACGATTTCGGGATTGGTATTAATGGGGAAAATAGGCTCATCAATTTCTTCTCAAATTGGTTCTATGCGCGTAACGGAGCAGATTGATGCCTTAGAGATCATGGGGATCAATGCCCCCGGCTATCTCATATTACCTAAAATATTGGCCGGCGTGACGATGATTCCCATGTTGGTTATTATCGCCATCGTTTGTGCTTTAGTGGGAGGGCTACTAGGGGGCTCACTATCCGGGGCTGTGACACCTGCAGATTATATTTTAGGTATTCAAGACAATTTTAATGGCTTTACAGTCACTGTAGCGCTCGTAAAAGCTGTTGTGTTCGGTTTTATCATTACCTCAGTATCGGCGTATAAGGGATATAAAGTGAAAGGTGGAGCGCTCGAGGTAGGACAAGCGAGTACCGAAGCTGTTGTGGTCGGCTGTATTACCATTCTGGCAGCAGATTATGTAATTACAGCATTAATGCTTTAAAAAGATCTTATGATTGAAATTGAAAATATTAACAAGTCTTTTGGTGAGAACCATGTTTTAAAAGGAATAAGTGCAAATTTCGAACCCGGAAAAGTGAGTTTGATCATTGGTGGATCCGGTTCGGGAAAAAGTACCTTATTAAAATGTATCGTTGGATTGCATCACCCCGAAAAGGGTAAGGTACTGTTTGACAATAGTGATTTCACCAGAATGAATTTTGAAGAACGCGTACCGATCCGGAAGGAAATCGGAATGTTATTTCAGAATTCAGCCCTGTTTGATTCAATGACGGTGGAGCAAAACATTATGTTCTCCTTGGATATGTTCACAGATATGTCTAAAGCCGAAAAATTAGACCGCGCAAACCATTGTTTGGAACAGGTTAACCTGGAGGGAAGGAACAAGTTATTCCCCGCTGAACTATCTGGAGGAATGAAAAAACGCGTTGGTATCGCGCGTGCGATCAGTATGAATCCCAAATATCTTTTTTGCGATGAACCAAATTCAGGTTTGGATCCAGAGACCTCTATTGTAATTGATGAATTAGTGCTTAAAATTACCCAGGAACTGAAGTGCACAACAGTCGTCGTCACCCACGACATGAACTCTGTTATGGGGATCGGTGAGTATATTCTATTTTTATATCAAGGGCAAAAATTTTGGGAGGGATCCAATAAAGATATGATGCGATCCGATGTGGAGGAATTAAATAATTTTGTATTTGCAAGCCCATTGATGAAAAGTGCCAAAGCTTCTATGGGGCAATAACCGGTGAGATAATGAATATATTTACATTTATCATAGATTTCCCGTGTTTTGGCCTAGATTGAAGATCCTGGATTACATGGATTTTTCTGCTGTTTTGATGTGAGGAATTTCCATTTCCAAAGCGGATGGGCGGAAGCTAAATTTCAATATAAGGGAAATTTAGCTTAGTTTTGTCGGAAAATTTTGATTTTGGCAACAACGAATATACAACTATTGACCCCACAACATTGGAAAGACTATGAGCTTATTGACTGTGGTGATTTTGAGAAATTAGAACGCTTTGGCGATCTGATATTAATTAGGCCGGAGCCACAGGCTGTGTGGCCCAAGGCTTTGAGCGATGCAGAATGGAACAAACGTTATCATATCAAATTCAAGGGACGTTCGGCTACTACCGGAGAGTGGTTGAAAAAAAATCCAAAAATCCAGGACCGTTGGCATATCCAATATAAAAACGATGATGTCGCTATCAAATTCAGATTGGGATTGACCTCGTTTAAGCACGTTGGGATATTTCCCGAACAGGCTGTCAATTGGGATTATATTTCGGAATCTGTCCGTTCTTTTAAGGCCGAGAAACCCAAAGTTTTAAATCTTTTTGCATATACGGGGGGAGCTTCATTAATAGCGAAGGCCGCGGGAGCAGACACAACACATGTCGACTCTATTAAGCAAGTGGTCACTTGGGCGAATGAAAACATGGAGATTTCCAACCTGGATAATATCCGTTGGGTAGTTGAGGATGCATTGAAGTTTGTCAAGCGCGAGCTAAAAAGGGGAAATACGTATAATGGTATTATTTTGGATCCACCAGCATACGGACATGGACCAAAAGGAGAAAAATGGAAGCTCGAAGACCATATTATGGAGATGATGACAGAGGTGGTTCAATTGTTGGATCCCAAAGAGCATTTCCTGATCTTAAATACTTATTCATTGGGTTTTTCTTCGGTCATTGTGGAAAATTTAATAAAAACTGCCTTTCCGAAAGTAGAAAATTTAGAAATTGGCGAGCTTTTTCTGCAAGCTACTGCAGGGCCAAAACTTCCACTGGGAGTTTTTGGGAAATTTCGTAAAATTGCACGGTAAATATTCCTGTTGAATAAACAGGAATATTTATTAATCCAATAAACGCGGCAGTCCTGTGGACCTGCCGCGTTTATTTTAGTCCCAATACGACCTATATCTGAAGGGCTTTTAAACGGATAGTTGCAAGCTCCAGCTGTAAGGGTATAGCTTCTAGGGTGCTTTTAGGAAGATACGAGAGCTGATCTTGTAGTTTATGATAGTAATCTATTCCGGCCTGTAATTGTGCTTTGAATTTGGCAATATAATTTAGTTTTTTGTCATTGAGTTTATCTTTATTGTCGCTGATATATTTTTGGATATGATCGATATAAAGGTTTAATTCATTGATCAGCACAAATGGCCGGTCTGAATTTTCTAGTATCGACACGCGGCCGTAAATATGATCAATCATCTGTTTTAAAGAATATTGTTTTTTGAACCAGTACAGATTTGGCCCCGGACAAATGGAGACAGCCATCTGCTCCTTATTTTGTTGGATATTGTATTTGAGATAAGCGGGAGCAGCCAGTCCTTCACAGAGGCAGGTTTTTTCGGTGATGGTATCGAATGCCTTGTTGTATTCTTCAGCCGTAAGTTGCTGCCTCTGCAGTTCCAGGATTTTTTGGTGTTGATATGCACGTGATGCGGTACAAATCGGCTTTTCTCCAAATTCCCGATTGGCGATTAGATATTCTTTTTTACAAGGGCTTCCGGGCCTTCCTTTTTGGATACGTTCTAACCGTAACTTTTCGGCGCTGCTGGTTCTAAAATTATTAAAGGGTACACCTAAAGGTGAAGCTCCGCTACAGTAGAAGTCTGTTTGCTCAGCTTCTGCCAGTGCTTTCAACGTTTCATTGTCCACAGTTGTAGCTTCCGGAACCATTAAAAAAGGCGAGCCCCAGCCCACAGCATCAAATTCATAGTAATTCAATAGAAATTGATGTTCGATGGCGGTGCCTATTCCGCCTTGTACGGTATATTTGACCTGGGGTGAATCGGTCAACTGTAAGCCATGTCCTAACCAATAGTCCTGATAAATTGTGAAGAGCTCCGCTTGTAAACTTTGTTTTTTTGTCTTGAACTCTTCCAAAATGGGACCCAATAGAAAACCATCTGTTGCAAAAGCATGTCCACCGCAATTTAATCCAGACTCTACCCGGAACTCAGAAACCCAGACTCCTCTTTTTGCGAGATATTTTGCCTGGATAAGGGATGATCTAAAATCGCTGACTTTTAAAACGACCTTCTTGTTAAAACTGCTGTCAGCATTTGGGAAGAATGCCGGTAATTCAGCAAGATAGGCATATAAATGCGGGTTCATTCCTGCGGAGAGAATGACTGAAGAGTGTAATGTGGAATTAGCGAACCCGCGTAAGGCGGCTAAAGCATCCGAGTAGTGCTGGGCTAAAGGAACGCCATTCTTATAATTTATTTTGTCCACTTTGGACATAATATTAACATTGATGTCTCCGGGTTTCAGATAATTGATCAACAGGTCTTGAAGCTCTGTTTTGATCGCGCGATTTGTTTCAATTTCCATCGCGTGATAGATCGGTTTTGAGGGATGGGAATCCGGTAAAAGCTGGAAGTATTTGGTCAGTTCCGAATTTTCAGTAAAGGATTGATGTTTCAGGGAGTTTATCTGCCTATTGACCACCTGCTGTACGAGATCGAGATAGGCGGTGATTCTATTTGCACGGAAGTCTTCTTCCGTTGTGCAGATCGGATGATAAGGAATTTGATATTGCCCGCAGTAATAGCGGCGCATGCGCTCGATGAGCTCGTCGTCAACAATGGACATTACGGAAGAAATCCCGTATTGTGCAACCTTGATTGCCGAGTCTATTGAAAAGGCTAGCCCCAATACCGGGATATGGAAAGTGTGCGTCATTCTTAAATAGTTCTTTTACGAAATAATCAAGAATAACGCGAAAAAAAAATAATGACTACACGTCTACAGCGGTGATTGTGATCACTATTCAAACACAATGGTTTTATAGTCGTTGAGCATTACACGGTCTTCGCTCAATAGGCGTATCGCTCTGCTTAAAACTGCTTTTTCAATTTCTTTACCGGCAGTTACCATATCTTTAACGGTATAAGTATGATTGACATGGCGTATATCCTGGACGATGATAGGACCTTCATCAAGCTGGTCGGTGACAAAATGTGCGGTAGCGCCAATAATCTTTACTCCTCGGGAATGCGCTTGTTTGTAAGGGTTTGCTCCAATGAATGCAGGAAGAAATGAGTGATGGATATTGATCAACCTATTTTCGAATGTAGCCACGAAAAAGGAGGAGAGGATGCGCATAAATTTTGCCAGAATGATATAATCAAAATTGTAATTTTTGATTTGCGCGATCAATTGTGTTTCAAAATCTTCTTTTGATAAGCCTTCATGCGAGATACAATGGAATGGAATATCAAATTTATCCGTAAATGAACGTAAGGTATCATAATTACCAATGACCGCCTGTACTTCTGCTCCCCAGGTTTCGAAATGTTGGCGAACCAGAATATCTGCCAGACAGTGATGTTCTTTAGTGACAAGGACAATAATTTTTTTCCGATTGCTGGGGTTTACCTGGATCTGCGCGGAAGGTGGAAGCACTTCGGCCAGTGAATTGGCAAGCTGTGTCTGGTTAGGAAATAAACCGTTACAGACGACACGGACAAAAAATTTATTTGCTTCTTCATCAACATACTCGCGCATGGTAATGATATTAAGCTGATATTTGGCCAATGTGTTGGAAATATTGGCTACCAATCCAACGGCATCTTGACATTGGATCAGAATTAAGGTTTGATTGTGCATGAAATATAGGTCGTAGGTTGCAAAAAAGCGGGTTAATTAACCCGCTTTTTTTGTCAGTTCTTCTTCAAGGTCTACTTCTACACGCAAATTCTCGACGATATGTTTTTGTCGGTCAGGTGTGTTTTTGCCCATGTAGTATTCTAATAATTGTTGAATCTTATTGTCTTTTGATAAAATAACCGGGTCAAGACGGATGTCTTTTCCGATGAATAGGCCAAACTCGGAAGGTGATATTTCACCTAAACCTTTAAACCGGGTGATCTCAGGCTTGGCTCCTAGTTTCGCAATTGCTTTTTGACGTTCTTCATCGGAGTAACAATAGATCGTTTCCTTTTTGTTCCGAACCCGGAATAATGGTGTTTGGAGGATAGATACATGACCTGCTTTGACCAAATCCGGAAAAAACTGTAGGAAAAATGTCAATAACAAGAGACGAATGTGCATTCCATCGACGTCGGCATCAGTAGCGATAACAATATTGTTGTACCGTAATCCATCTAGTCCATCTTCGATATTGAGCGCATGTTGCAAGAGATTGAACTCTTCATTTTCATACACAATTTTTTTGGACATGCCATATGAGTTCAATGGTTTCCCTTTTAAACTAAAAACCGCTTGTGTCTGTACATCACGTGACTTGGTAATTGAACCTGATGCGGAATCCCCCTCTGTTATAAAAAGTGTAGTCTCTTGGTTGCGCTCGTTTTTATCACTGAAGTGGACTTTACAGTCGCGCAATTTGCGGTTGTGTAAAGATGCTTTTTTTGCTCTTTCATTGGCCAGTTTTTTGATCCCTGCAATATCTTTACGCTCCCTTTCAGATTGAAGAATACGTTTTTGCAGTGCATCTGCCGTACTTGGATTTTTATGAAGATAGTCATCCAATGCTTTTTTGACAAAGTCATTGATGAAGCCTCTTACAGTAGGGCCTTCCGGACCGACACTCTGAGAGCCTAATTTTGTTTTTGTTTGGGATTCGAAAACCGGTTCCTGTACTTTGATGGCAATGGCGCCAATAATCGAGGACCGAATATCTGATGCGTCAAATTCTTTTTTGTAGAATTCGCGTATTGTTCTGACAATTGCTTCACGGAAGGCTGCTTGGTGTGTTCCGCCCTGTGTCGTATGCTGACCGTTTACAAAAGAATAGTATTCTTCTCCATACTGTTGACCGTGGGTCATTGCGATCTCAATATCATCACCACGTAAGTGAATGATTGGATAGCGCATGGATTCGGAATCTATATTCCTTTCTAATAAGTCTTTTAATCCATTTTCAGAAATAAACTTCTGTCCATTAAAATTAATGGTAAGGCCTGAGTTTAGAAAAACATAGTTCCAGATCATATTCTCTACAAATTCCGGACGGTATTTGTAATTTCTGAAAATAGAATCATCTGGATAGAATGTTACCGATGTACCGTTGCGTTGTGTGGTATCTTTCTGCTCGTCATTCACCAATTCTCCTTTGGAAAACTGCGCAATACGTGTTATATTTTGGCGGTATGACTGTACCGTAAACTGGCTGGATAAAGCATTTACTGCTTTTGTACCCACGCCATTTAATCCAACAGATTTTTGAAAGGCCTTGCTGTCATATTTACCACCAGTATTGATTTTGGAAACTACATCTACGACAGATCCAATTGGAATTCCCCGGCCATAATCGCGTACTGAAACTTTGTTTTCGTTTACGGTGATATCAATGGTTTTACCGGCGCCCATCACAAACTCATCAATAGAATTGTCGACAACTTCTTTCAATAAAACATAGATGCCATCATCGTAGGCCGAACCGTCCCCTAACTTTCCTATGTACATTCCCGGACGAAGGCGGATATGCTCTTTCCAATCCAGGGACCTAATACTGTCTTCGTTATATGTACTCATAAATTTATGTAGAACTTAGCTAACAAAAGTATAAAAAATAAACCACGATATGTAGTATAAAAGACTAAATTTTTTAGATATCTATGGTTTCCGATAAGAATGGTAAAATTGGCGGTTTCCAAGGAAATGTTTACATTTAGTGTAAGTAATTGTAAAGAGAAAAATTTATGGGGTTATTTGATAAAATCAGAAATGAATTTATAGATATTATCGAGTGGGTCGATAATAGTACGGATACGATTGTGTGGAAATTTCCGCGGTATCAGAATGAAATTAAGATGGGGGCTCAACTTACCGTACGGGAGGGGCAAGCCGCTGTATTTATGAATGAGGGCGTTGTGGCCGATGTATTTCAACCCGGCAGATATGAATTGACAACGCAGAACATGCCAATTATGACAACCATCAGCGGATGGAAGTACGGTTTTAACAGTCCGTTTAAGGCTGATGTTTATTTTGTCAACCTACGGCAGTTTGTTAATCAACGTTGGGGAACAAAAAATCCGATCATGTTACGTGATCCAGAATTTGGGCCGATACGACTTCGGGCCTTTGGAAATTTTTCCTTTCAGGTAAAAGATATCGCTGTTTTTATGAAGCAGCTGGTTGCGACGACTCCGGTATTCACCGTAGATGATATTACGGAGCAATTGCGCAATATAGCTGTTTCCAGAGGCATGGATGCCATTGCGGAATCAAAAATCCCAGCGCTGGATCTAGCGTCGAATTACGATGAAGTTTCGGTATTAATCCAACAAAAAATAAGCGGCGACTTTGAAGAGATCGGATTGAGCCTGACCAAATTTTTGATCGAAAATATCTCATTTCCAGAGGAGGTCGAAAAAGCACTGGATAAACGAAGCAGTATGGGGGTGGTAGGAAACCTTGGTGCTTATGCACAGTTTCAAGCTGCTAATTCCATGGAAAAAGCGGCGGAAAACCCAAGCAGTGGTGGCATTGTTGGTGCCGGTTTTGGTGCTGGTTTGGGAGCAGGAATGGTTGGGCAGATGGGTAATGTGTTTCAGCAAAATAATTTTGATGGCAACAATCCTACGGCTGCGGCTGGGGCGGGTGCTGCGACAGGCGCCGTTGTTCCGCCACCGATACCAAAGGCCGTTGCTTATTACTTGGCAATAAAGGGAAAGCAAGAAGGACCATTCGGTCAGGAACAATTACGTGGACTGCTTGGAGAGGGTACACTCACGGCTTCAACTTTAGTTTGGAAAGAAGGGCTTGATAACTGGACTGAAGCTGATAAAATTGTTGAATTAAAGGATTTGTTTTCGCAAACTCCGCCACCAATTCCTGGAGTTTAGAGATCTAAGTACTAATCACAAGTATGAGTTTTGAAGAGAAGACCTCCGAAATAGAGCGGGGGTTAAAATGCCAAGGTTGCGGTGCTGTTTTGACTTATCAACCCGGAACTTCCTACCTGGAATGTTCGTATTGTGGGACTAAAAATGAAATTGCGGACAACATGCCGGAAGGTGGGGAGATTGAAGCTACGGATTATAAAGTTTTTGGAAAAGTGATGGAAGGTGTCGCGGACGAGCGATATAGCTATCTGGCGGAAGTCGTTCATTGTAGCAACTGTGGGGCGAATTCGAGGTTGAATCCCCATGTTACAGCAGATGTGTGTGCTTTTTGTGCATCACCGTTGGTTATTGATCATCAGCAAAAACGTATCGTTAAACCCCATGGACTTGTGCCTTTCTCGGTGGACTATAAGCAAGCCTTTGGTTTATTAACGCAATGGGCAGGCAAACTCTGGTTTGCTCCCAATGATTTCAAGCGGATCTTCAATACGCGGAATGATCGGTTGAAAGGCGTATACATCCCATTTTGGTCATACGATTCGGATGTGCATTCTTCTTATGAAGGATCACGTGGTGAATATTATTATGTAACACGAACACGACGTAATTCTGACGGTGAAACGGAGGAATATGAGGAGCGCCGCACGAACTGGTATCCTGCTTCGGGAACAATTTATAGCCAATTTAGGGACATCGTTATCTCTGGATCGACCTCGCTTCCCGAAAAGTTTTCGGATAAAATTGGCCCATGGAACTTGAGTTACCTGAAGCCATTTAACGAACAGTACCTGAGTGGTTTTATTGCAGAGACATTTAGTGTCGACCATGTTGTGGCGGCCCGAACCGCCCGAGCTATTATGGATCGCGAAATTGAACGGCAGGTCGAAAATGATATTGGTGGGGATACCCAGGATATTGATCTTATCGATAGTGATTTTAAGTCAATCAGATTGAAATATATACTCTTGCCCGTATGGCTTTCAGCTTATCAGTATAAGGGCAAGAGTTATCAGATCATGGTCAATGCTTTCAATGGTAAGGTGTATGGACAGAGACCCTATAGCTTTTGGAAAATCGCTTTCTTGGTGTTGTTAATTCTTCTTGTGTGCTATCTGTTGAGCTTTATGAGGTAATAATTTTTACAAAAGCAAAAAAAAACTCCATGATTTCGCTGACATCGACAGCTATGAAAAGTAAACTGAAGTTTTTTTCTGATCAATTGAAACAAATATTTTCAATAAAAAAGAGCTGTGCTTCAAAAAGCACAGCTCTTTTTTATTGTCGTAAAATATAGTTATTTATTTATTTAAAGAAAGCAAGAAGCCGATCGTAAAGTTTGCGTCCCAATCGAATACAAAGGTGTCGCAGTTGGTCGCATCTTTAAGCGCTTTGTAAATGTTGACACCGCTTTTGGTTTTTATTTTATCGGCTTTATAAGAAGTGGGATCATTCAATACAGTAAAACGCTCCTCTCCCTGACGTGTCTGAGATGCTAACTCAAAAGGAACGCCACCGATGATAAAGCAGACTTCTCTTTTTGAAGCCGGTATTTTCTCACCTAATTTTTTTACTCCTGCATAAACAGCCTCATCCTTTAAATCTTTTTCATAATATTTTGCACCAGGTGCTTCCTCAGATTTGGTATCACCATCAATCCACGAAATCTTAGTGTTGCCCGAACCGATGTCCACAACAAAAGAATTTTCTTCATAGGCTTTAGGAAGCACGGATTTAAGTGCTAGTTTTCCCTCTTGTTCGGCTGTCACTAAATTCACAACGAAGCCCATTTTTCTAAGTTCCGAACTGATGACAGTTGTTTTAGGTTCTTTCTGGGCGCCGGAACTGATCACAAAGTGGATATTTTTGGATTTTACGCCTTTATCAAGCATCATACCAATATAATCCTTTAGACCTTTACGGATATCTTCTGTGGTGGCTAATCCCTCATAGGCAAAGGATTTTCCAAAATCTTTGGAGATAATCTCCCAACGGTTTTCTTTATCCATATTGACGACAAAGGAATTGAATCCCGAAGCACCTACTTCTACAACACCCTTATACTCGCCGTCAACGGGCTTTTCAGGCTGATAGTTGAATGAGCGCGTGTTTTCCGGTCCTGAAGCTGCAGGTCCGGTAGCGTTGATATTGGTTGAGTCCGGTTTAACGGCGAGTTTAGTGTCAAACTTGCCAGACTGCATCGCCCAATAGCCAATAGCAAGGATAGGTAATGCGATAATAATTGCTTTGATAGGCCATCTTAACCTAGCCCATGTCGATTTCTCTTCCATAATTTTGAATAATATGATATTGTTTTGATTAATTAATCGAGTAATGTAAAGCCTTTGTCGACTTTCTCCTCTGGTTTGAGTTCGTAGCTCGCATCGGACATCTGAGTGACGTTGAGCACTTTTAAGTTACGCTCGTCGACCTTGCGGATAAATTCTTCAAGTTCGCCCTGCGAAGGAGCTCCGCCTACGGTGATGTTGTTGTTTTGATCCAAGAAGTCTAGGTTGGAACGAATGGATGCAATATTTTGGCTGATAGCACCTGTAGCTGCGTTCATCGCTTCCTGAAAAGCCCAGCCATCTTTGATATTAAACACATCGGCAAGCCCATCCGTCGCATTTTTCATTTTTTGCGTCGCTTCTAGTTTCTTCGAAATGATGGAGATGCTGCTATCCAGCGTACTTACATAAATACGGGCCGCGCTTTCATTGTCTTTGAGGACTTCCAATACTTTCGCAAACTGATTGGCATATTGTACATAACTACGTGCATTTTGTTCTTCTGATTCCCCTTCCTTACCCAGCAGAAAAGCTTTGGTACGTGTTTCCTTGGCATCTCTTGCGTATGCATTAGCTTTTTCCGCATTATTTCTGCTCGCTTCCTCCTTTGATTTTTCGTCAAGATTAGCAGCTTCTGCTGTAAACCTTTTTGCATAGGTGTACTTTTCTTCGGCAGTTTTTTGTGCCGTTTCACCACTTTGAATCATATCGATGCGCACACCGTCCACATTACTGATCTTTTCCTTCACACGTTTTAGGGTGTCTTTCGCATCACGGGATAACAGTTGTAAGGTCTCTATCGGATTGTTTCTGATAATGGATTTTTCGCCTTTGAAAAGTAATACAGTACCCAAACGATGTAGTAGGGCAATAATCTTAGGTGCTAAAAGTAATAAGGTGATCAGAATAATGCTGAAGATCACAAATAAAATACTCTTTCCTGCGTACTCGAGCATAATGGGAAGGTATTTGAAAAAAGCAAATGCCCCCCCCAGTATCAGTGCCCAAAAGAAAATTGCGGAGACTGTCTTTTTTGCTTCCGGGGATTTTAATTGAGCAGGCAAATGGTCTCCTAAAACTTGAAATATCGGGAGCTGCGTCTTTATTTCAGCAGGAATATTAATGTATTGGTCTTTTTTTTCCATTGATTTAAAGTTATGTAATTGATTGATTAATCATATGTAGTGCACTGTTGATTTCGGTAATGACCTCACCGACAGCCGCGTTGCCTATGGCTATTTTTTGTTCGATTTCTTTAATTTTTGGTCCGTACTTTTCATTAATTTGTCCCAGTGCGATTTGCTTTTTCTGTAGATCATCCTGCAGTTTGGCGATGTTTTCCGTTAATGCTTTGATTTCACTGTTCAAATTTGTAATCTCCATCGTTCGGTCTTGTTCCGTCCTTTTCTTTTCAGCTTCTTTTTGTTCCGACTCTTTAGCAATGGTTTCTTTAAGCTTATTAGCATAATTTGTGCCAGTTGCCACAAGTTTTTCCTTCGATAACGAACCATCGACAAACTTCAGGGAGGTATATGCGGCTTTTAAGGTATTTTCCTCTACTTTTCCCATTGCAGCAGCAGCATTCCAGACTTCAAAAAAATCAACTCCTTGTTCATTGAGTTTTTCGAGGATGGCGTATACTTTCAGTTTCATTTCTTTGAGATCGGTAGATCCATCGTTGGCTGTTATGGGGATAGGCGGCGGAGTTTTTCCGGTTGACACAGGGGGCTGTGCCGACGTATATGTGGGGGTACTTAATTTTTCTTTTGTCGGAGCAGGTGGAACCGGAGGCGGCGATGGGGGAGTGGAACCTGTCTGATCATCTTCGAAAATTAATTTTTTAAGACTGCTTAATATCCCCGAACTTTTCTTGTTTTCATCGTTGCTCATAATTTGACATTTTATTATTACGTATACTAAAATAGTAAAAAATAGGATTGTGGTAGCTAAATTTATTGGATGAAATCATCATCAGGTTAATTAATGCTCAAAAAGGATGAATAGGCCGTTACAGGTAATTCCAGTACAGCTATCAAATGGGGATCATCAGATCAATAAGTTGTGTGAAACAGGATCCGGCTATGCTGCGACGGGGGGATGGATTACCTAAAGGATAAAATAAAGCGGGGAAGCAAAGATTCCCAATCTTGGATTGGAAATCTTTGTAAAAAGTAACTGAGGAAGCTTCTTATCTTCCGAAATCGTCTTGAACGCGAACAATATCGTCTTCATCAGAAGGGTTGTTGGCATCCGTATGTTGCCAGATTTCAGCCAAAATACCGAAGCCATCCAAACCGATCAAACGGTGACGTTGTCCCTGACGTAATCTGATCGTTTCGCCTTCTTTCAAGGTAGAGACAACAGACTCTTCATCTGTATCCGAAACCATGACACCTACGTTGCCTTGAATGACACGCCAGATTTCGGCACGACGGTAGTGATATTGCCAAGAAAGTCTCTTGTCTGGCGCAACGATCAGAATTTTTGGACTTAATTTTCCCGAAATTCGTAATTCCTGAACATCCAATCCTCCAAAATACTCATTGGCAAACTCTTGTGCCTGTGACTCGTCGATAACAAAAAAGCCACCCCAAGGGCGTGCTGCATCCGATTTCTCAATGTTGAACCCTTTGGATGTCAACATTTCCTGCACTTTCTCAAATAATGCGATTTTATCTATAGCCATGTTATTAAATTTCTAAAAATTTATTCATCTTTAATTCAGCAGCTAAATATAGAAAAAAATCATTAATGTTTTTAGTTAACCGTTTTAGCTTTGATAAAATCATCAGTAAAACGCGTTTTTTTATAAAATATACAATCCAGGGGTAGGATATGTTTTCAAAATGAAATCCTTAGTTTTGTGATCAATCTAATTTCAGGATATGTCAAATTTTCAAGTCGATCGGGAAAACACAGCATTTATGCAGGCTGTTGCATTTGTTAACCAAACCAATCAGAATGTATTTATTACAGGAAAGGCAGGTACAGGTAAAACGACTTTCTTGAAATATATTCGTGAGCATAGCTACAAGAAAATGGCTATTACCGCACCGACAGGTGTCGCTGCCATGAATGCGGGAGGGACGACTTTACACTCGTTATTTTGGCTTCCTTTCGGAACTTTTGTGGAGGATTATGAGTTGCGCTGGGATGAGCAGGACAGTCATATCTATAATAAATCCCGTTTGTTCAGCACAATAAAACTAACAAAACAACGACGGGCGATTTTGCAGGAACTGGAGCTGTTGGTTATTGATGAGGTCTCAATGGTAAGGGCAGATACATTAGATGCGATCAATGTGATATTACAGTCGGTTCGTCGCGATATGCGTCCTTTCGGTGGTTTGCAGGTGTTGTTTATCGGAGATTTATATCAATTACCACCCGTGGTCAAAGATGCGGAATGGAATGTCCTACGTGATCATTATTCTTCGGTGTTTTTCTTCAATGCAAAAATCTTACGGGATAGCCCTTTGGTCATGTTAGAACTCAATAAAATCTATCGTCAGCAGGACGAGAGCTTTATTTCGATTTTAAATGCGATACGGAATAATCAATGCACCAGTGAGATGCTGGCTACCTTAAATGGGTACTATCAGCAAGATTTCGTGCCAAAGGAGGAGGAACAATATATCACATTGACATCTCATAATCGGAATGCCGACGAGATTAATAGCGCAAAGTTGGCGTCATTATCCGGGAAAATGCTCAACTTAAAAGCCGTGGTGAAAGATGACTTCGCACAAGGATCTTATCCTGCCGAGGAAACACTATCATTAAAAATAGGTGCACAGGTGATGTTTATCCGAAATGATTCTGGTGAGGAGCGAAAGTATTACAATGGTAAAATTGGTACGGTAAAGGATATAGATACAGCACATGGTACTGTATCGGTTACTTTTCCAGATGGTTCTGAAGAGGTGACGGTAAAAAGGGAAACCTGGGAAAATATCCGTTACAATTATGATAAAGGACAGGATCAGATCAAAGAAGAAATTCTAGGGACATTTTCTCAATTTCCGCTGCGATTAGCTTGGGCAATCACGATTCATAAAAGTCAGGGATTGACCTTCCAGAAGGCAATTATAGATGCGGGTACTTCCTTTGCTGCAGGACAGGTTTACGTTGCATTAAGCCGTCTGACAAGTCTGGATGGACTGGTGCTTAAATCTATTATTCCATCTTATGCCATCCGCACGGATTACCAAGTGGTTGAATTTGCGCAACGGGCACATTCCCAATCCAATATCAATGAAATATTGGAACAGTGCCAACGAAATTACCTGGGGCAGATTCTAATGAATGGTTTTCGGTGGGATGGACTCTTAGCGGAGACTTCAGAGCTGCTTAAATCAATGGAAGAACGCAATATCGATGGGAAGGAAACGGCCATTCAGTTCTTTCAGGAGGTGGTTAAACAGCTCCAGACACAGGAGAAGGTAGCACATAAATTTATTGTTGTCCTTTATGATCTTCTTCGGGATAAAGAAGCGATTGACTATGATCTGATCTGTGAACGTTCCACTGCCGCTGTAAATTGGTTTTTGCCCCGAATGGATAAGGACCTTATTGAAGCGTTGACAAAACACATTGAAGAATACCAGATTCGTAAGCGGACAAAGAAATATATTGATGAGCTAAAGGCCATATTGCTGGATTACAAAAGGAAACGCGAACAGTTACAACATTGTTTAATTATTGCTGAAACGCTGTCTAAAAGAGAGGATTTCCAAACCGCCATGCTTGATGTAGCCGCTCAGGTTAAAACGAAAGAAAAGGAGGTGCTGGCAGCTCAAAGTGCTGATGAGGAAGGCGCCAAGAAATTAGATACGAAAGATATTTCATTGGAAATGTTTAAAGAAGGGATGAGTATCGCTGATATAGCAGGTAAGCGCGGGATGGTAGCCGGTACGATTTACGGACATTTGATTAATTTTGTGGGGACGGAGGTTGAAGCAACAGAATTAATTGATCAAGAGAAACTGGATCGTATCTTGGACGTTATTCGTGCAAATCCTGATAAATCTTCTTCGGAGCTCAAGATGCTATTAGGGGCGGATATAGACTATCCGGATATTAAAATTGGACAAAAAGTTTTAGGATTGTAGTGGGTAAGGATTTATGATGTATATTTGTCAACCTTTTATTATAAACTAATTGAAAGAGGAGAAAACCAATAAAAAGATTAACAAATGGATTGTTTTTACTTCCATGCCGATTCAGATGGGTGTGACAATATATTTATTTTACTGGGTCGGAAGTTGGTTAGACAATAAATATGCGATTGCGGGTGAATGGGGAATGAAGGGATTGACACTGTTAGGAGTGGTTGTATCTCTGTATCAGTTCATCAGGCAAGCAAATCAAATTAATAAGAATGAATAGTTATTTGAAAAGCGTCCTTGTGCTGCTGATTGTCTTTGTAGCAAGTTTTGCTGCACATTATTTAGTGATATCCGGTATGAATGTGGGGCAGTACTGGTCAAAGACCAATTACAGTCTCGTTGGAATGTATGCATTTGGATGCTGTTCTTCGTTGCTGGTTGCGATGTTGGTCTTTTTTGCAAACTGGTCCATGCCTGAGAAATTAGGTGTCATATTTTTGGGGCTGGTGCTACTGAAGGCTGTTGCAGGGTATATTTATATTAAAAACGGTTTAAAGACCATTGAAAACAACTTTATAGAATATAACTTTTTGGTTGTATTTTTTATCGCTTTGTTTGTCGATGTATATGTCGCTTTTAGCGCTTTAAATCAGGCAGATAAAAAGGTTTAAACTATTTTTGGAAAAAGTTTGAACAAATGGTGATTTATGCCAAATAAAATTGTATTTTTGCGCAAAATTTTTTATTATTCAATAGTAATCTGAAATGGTGAATCTTAAGAGAGCACTTTTATTATTTGCAGTAATTTTTCTTGCTGTCAATCCTTTTACCTTAAAAGCAGCTGAAGAAGCGCATGGGGATGCGCCTAAAACCCAAGCTGAGGAAATCAAAGCGTATAGTCAACATCACTTACAAGATGATCATTATTTTTCTTTGTTCTCCGATCAAAAAGCAGGAAAACATTACGGTTTTCCATTGCCAGTAATTCTTATTGATAATGGATTGGTTGTTTTTTCTTCTGGCGAGTTTCATCATGGCGAGTCTGTAGTGGAGAAAAACGGTCAATACTACACACTTTACCACGGTAAGATCTATAAAACAGATGCTGCTGGTACTTTAAATTTTGATGAAGCACACCATCCTACGAATGCAAAACCTTTAGATTTTTCGATTACAAAGAATGTAGTGGGATTACTATTAGCAGCATTCTTATTGTTCTGGGGTTTTATCTGTTTAGCTAAAACCTATAAAAAAGGCGTAAATAATCTTCCTAAAGGTGTTGGTCGTGTTTTAGAACCTTTGGTTTTATATGTGCGTGACGAAATGGCTGTTCCTAATATCGGTCATCGTTATAAAGAATTTATGCCTTATTTGTTATCTGTGTTTTTCTTGATCTTTGTTTTAAACTTGTTGGGTATGACTCCACTAGGTTTTAACGTGACGGGCAATATTACAGTTACTTTATGTTTGGCGTTGTTTACCTTCGTTATTACCAACTTTAAAGCAAATAAAGATTATTGGAAACATATTTTTTGGATGCCGGGTGTTCCAGTTCCTTTTAAATTTATTTTAGCACCAATCGAGGTACTGGGTATGTTTACAAAACCCTTCTCCTTGATGTTGCGTTTGTTTGCGAATATCACTGCTGGTCACTCTGTTGTGATGGGTTTGATCGCAATCGTTTATTTATTTCAACAACAATTGACTGTCGGTGGCAGTATCGGGGTATCCATGTTGTTAACCTTAGTGTTGTTTTTCTTGGAGCTACTGGTTGCGTTTTTGCAAGCCTTTATCTTTACCATGTTGTCATCCTTGTTTATTGGAATGGCAGTTGAGGAACACGCTCATCATTAATCGAATTTTTTTGTTAAATTTTATAAAATAATTATTATGTACAACTTAATTGGAGCAGGTTTAATCGTAATCGGTGCAGGTTTAGGTTTAGGTAAAATCGGTGGTTCAGCAATGGAAGCTATCGCTCGTCAACCAGAAGCAGCATCTAAAATTCAAACTGCGATGATCATCATTGGTGCCTTAGTTGAAGGTTTAGCATTCGGTGCTTTAATCTTAGGTAAATAATCCAAGCTGATTAAAAGTTTACTAAATACAATCTGCAACGGTTGGTTGCAGATTGTATTTAAACAAAAAAATACAAAACAAAAGAAAATTATAATTTACAATTGTATATAAATGGAAGCATTAATTAATCAGTTCTCGTACGGTTTGTTCTTTTGGCAACTAATCATCTTGTTGGTTGTGATCTTTTTATTGGGCAAGTTTGCCTGGAAACCTATCGTCAACGCTTTAGATGAACGTGAGCAAGGAATTGCAAATGCATTGGAAGCTGCTGAGAAAGCTAAATTAGAAATGGCTCGTTTGACAAATGAAAACGAACAATTGCTTAAAGAGGCTCGTGCAGAACGTGATGTTATCCTTAAAGAAGCAAAAGAGCTAAAAGAAAAAATCGTTGCTGAGGCAAGAACACAGGCGCAGTATGAAGGTGCTAAAATGATTGCTCAAGCGAAAGAGGAGATTGACGAACAAAAGAATAAAGCATTGGCTGAAGTCAAATCACAAGTTTCTTCTTTGTCTTTGGATATCGCCCGTAAAGTGTTAAACAAGGAATTTGAGGACCAAGGTAAGCAAGAAGCGCTTGTAGCAGATTTGCTTAAAGACGTTAAATTGAACTAATCCGGTCACTCAAATTACGAAATAGAATTATGTCAGTATTTAAAGTAGCATCGAGATATGCAAAGTCATTAATTGACTTGGCTAAGGAGCAAGGCTCACTGGAGACCATCAAAACAGATATGGATTCTTTCATTGCTGTTTTAAAGTCCAGTTCAGAATTGCAGGCTGTTTTGGCCAATCCTATTGTTCCTTTGGACAAGAAGAAGAATATATTAGATGCTTTATTTAAAGATAAGATCAATCCAAATATCTTGGCTTTCTTTAAGATCATGATCAACAAAGGTCGTGGGACGATCGTATATGCTACTGCTCAGGAATTTGTTCGTGAGTATAACGAGGTAAAAGGTATTGTGAAAGCTACAGTTACCTCTGCAGCACCGCTTTCTGAGGCTAATTTAGCCGCAATGAAAGATGTACTTGCAAAAGAAACCAACGCTCAAGTGATATTGGTCAATAAAGTCGATAACAAATTGATCGGCGGATTTGTCGTCAATATTGGTGATCGCCAGATTGATGCAAGTATTGCTGGTAAGTTGAACAAATTAGAAAGATATTTGAATCAGGGTAACTAAGGTTATTCTGGTATTTAAAGTAAAATAAATCAAAAAACCCCTTATAATAATTAAAATGATAGAGGTAAGACCAGATGAAGTTTCGGCAATTCTAAGAGAGCAATTGGCGGGCTTTAAATCAGAAGCCGAACTAGAGGAAGTGGGTACCGTACTTGCAGTAGGTGACGGTATTGCTCGTATTTACGGCTTAACTAAAGTTCAGTCCGGTGAGTTGGTTGAATTTGATAACGGATTACAAGGTATTGTATTAAACTTAGAGGAAGACAACGTTGGTGTTGTACTTTTAGGCCCTTCTGACGAAATTAAAGAAGGAGATACGATTAAACGTACCAACCGTATTGCATCCATCAAAGTTGGAGAAGGTTTGTTGGGACGTGTAGTAAATACATTGGGTCAACCAATTGATGGTAAAGGACCTATCCAAGGTGAATTATACGAAATGCCTATTGAGCGTAAAGCTCCAGGTGTTATCTACCGTCAGCCAGTAACTGAGCCATTACAGACAGGTATTAAAGCAATTGATGCGATGATTCCAGTAGGTCGTGGTCAACGTGAGTTGGTTATCGGTGACCGTCAAACAGGTAAAACTGCGGTTTGTATTGATACAATCTTAAACCAGAAGGAATTCTACGATGCAGGTCAACCTGTATTTTGTATCTACGTTGCTGTAGGTCAAAAGAATTCTACTGTAGCGAATATCGTTCGTACATTGGAGGAAAGAGGTGCAATGGCTTATACAGTTGTTGTAGCTGCTTCCGCTGCTGATCCTGCTCCACTTCAATTCTACGCGCCAATGGCGGGTGCTGCGATCGGTGAGTTCTTCCGTGATACAGGTCGTCCAGCATTGATCGTTTATGATGATTTGTCTAAACAAGCTGTGGCTTATCGTGAGGTTTCGTTGTTGTTACGTCGTCCTCCAGGCCGTGAAGCATACCCAGGTGACGTATTCTACTTACATAGCCGCTTGTTAGAGCGTGCAGCGAAAATCAACTCTTCGGATGATATCGCCCGTAATATGAATGACCTTCCTGAATCTATCAAACATTTGGTTAAAGGTGGTGGTTCATTGACAGCTCTTCCGATTATCGAAACACAAGCAGGTGACGTGTCGGCCTATATCCCTACCAACGTAATCTCGATTACAGATGGTCAGATTTTCTTGGAGTCTAACTTATTCAATGCTGGTATTCGTCCGGCGATCAACGTAGGTATTTCGGTATCTCGTGTGGGTGGTAACGCTCAGATCAAGCCAATGAAGAAAGTATCTGGTACATTAAAGTTAGATCAAGCGCAGTACCGTGAATTGGAAGCTTTCGCAAAATTCGGTTCTGATTTGGATGCTGCTACCAAAGCGGTATTGGATAAAGGTGTTCGTAACGTTGAGATCTTGAAACAAGGTCAATACTCTCCAGTTTCTGTAGAAAAGCAAGTTGCGATCATTTACATTGGAACCAAAGGTTTATTGCGTAACGTTCCAGTAAATAAAGTAAGAGAATTTGAAGAAGAGTTCTTAACACAATTGGAACAACGCCATCCAGAAGTTTTGTCAGCTTTCAAAGCTGGTAAATTCTCAGATGAGTTGACTGCAGTATTAGAAACAGTAGCTAAGGATTTAGCATCAAAATATTAATTAGTAATGAGTATTTGGTATTGAGTCAGTTGACTGGGCTCAATACTCAATACTAGGTACTTAATACTTAAAACAAATATGGCAAATTTAAAAGAAGTAAGAAACCGGATTACCTCGGTATCATCAACACAGCAGATCACGAAAGCCATGAAAATGGTTTCGGCTGCTAAATTGAAGCGCGCTACTAACGCTATCTTACAATTGCGCCCATATGCGAATAAACTAAGAGATATTTTGGCTGATGTTTCTGCAAGTGTGGAGGGAAGTAATTCTCCTTTTACAGTAGATCGTGAGCCAAATAAGGTGTTGATCGTTGTTGTTTCTTCTAATAGAGGTTTGGCTGGAGCATTCAATGCGAATGTAATCAAAGCAACCAATAACTTGATCTTTAACAAATATGCCGAGCAGCATGCAAAAGGTAATTTGAGTATCATTGGTATTGGTAAAAAAGGTTATGATTTCTATTCGAAACGTAGTTTCAATGTAATAGCAAACCATTCAGACTTGTTTTCTGATTTAAATTTTGGCTCTGTTTCCCTAGTGACAGAATTTATCATGGAACAATTTAAGGAAGGTAATTTTGATCGTGTAGAAGTGGTTTATAACCAATTCAAAAACGCTGCAGTTCAAGAATTGACAGCGGAGCAGATTTTGCCTTTATTACCACCTGCAGAGGAAAACATACAACATACGCATAAAGCAAAAATAGAAGCTGAAGTGGATTATATCATCGAGCCTTCCAAAGAGAAGATTATCGAGGAATTAATTCCTAAAGCCATCAAGATTCAATTATACAAAGCTGTTTTGGATTCCAATGCTTCTGAGCATGGAGCACGTATGACAGCCATGGATAAAGCGACTGAAAATGCGGGTGACTTATTGAAATCACTTAAGTTATCTTACAACCAGGCACGTCAGGCGGCAATTACTACAGAGTTAACGGAAATCGTTTCTGGAGCAGCAGCTTTGTCAAACGGATAATTCTTATTCGAAAATATAAAAAAAGCGTTAATCGAAAGGTTAACGCTTTTTTTGTGTTTAGTATTTTTTTTTACCACCTGATTAAGGCGGATCCCCAAGTAAAGCCTGCACCAAAGGCGGCTAAACAAATCAAATCGCCCTCTTTGATTTTCCCAGCTTCCCATGCCTCAGCTAATGCGATAGGTATGGACGCTGCTGTAGTATTGCCGTATTTTTGGATATTGTTGAACACCTGATCCTCATTTAATCCCAGTGTTTTCTGCACAAACTGTGAAATACGAAGATTGGCCTGATGGGGAATCAATAAGTCGATGTCAGAAGTTTTCAGGTTGTTCTTTGTCAAAGCCTCATGAATAACTTCGGGAAACTTTACAACGGCCTTTTTGAACACAGCCTGTCCGTCCATATTAGGGAATGCAGTTCCATCTTCGAGCATTTCTTTGGTCATCAATAATCCCCCCAGTTCCTGTTCTGGCCAGTCGGGCATTTTATCTAACCATATGCCGCTTGATGCCCCTGGGTAATACATTGCGAGCTTTTCTGCCTCAGCGCCGTCCGAATGTAAATGTGTGCTCAAAATGCCTTTGCCGGCTTCGGTGGTAGGCTGTACAACTACTGCTCCGGCACCATCACCGAAAATAACGGAGACAGCACGTCCTCTGGTGGAAAAATCGAGTGCAAAAGAATGCTTCTCCGAACCTACTACAAGGACATTTTTATACATACCTGTTTTGACAAATTGATCTGCGATAGACAGGGCATAGATAAAACCCGAACATTGGTTCCTAATATCTAACGCGCCCACTTCATTCATTCCCATTTCCCGTTGCAGTAATACTGCACAGCCGGGGAAATAATAGTCAGGAGATAAGGTCGCAAAGATAATAAAGTCGACATCTTCTCTAGTAATATTGGCGCGTTCAATTGCTATTTTTGCAGCTTCAACACCCATTGTGGTGGTTGTTTCTCCGATACGGTCGGCATAGCGGCGTTCTTTAATACCCGTTCTTTCTTGAATCCATTCGTCACTGGTATCCATAAAACGTGTTAAGTCATTGTTGGTATATACGTTTTTCGGAACGTAATAACCAATTCCTGCGATTTTCGACTGAAACATAATAAATTCCTCTAATAGATTGTATTCTTCCCTTTTATATTGTCGTTAATTTAGAAAAAAATATTCTATTTTTGCAGCATGGGTACCCAAACTGCTGAAGAAACCTTTACGTTAGAAGAGATATTAGCGTCTGTTAAGGACTCTAATCGCTTGATTTTGTGGAATGACGAAACGAATACGTTCGAACATGTGATCCATTGTCTGATGTATCACCTCCAATATACCGAAAAACAAGCTGAGAAAATTGCATGGAAAGTACATACTGAAGGTAAGTGCGCCGTTTTGGAGGGCACTTTCACCGAGATGGAAATCTACCGCAAAATTTTGAAAGCAGAAGGTCTTACAGTGTCAGTAGAATAAATTTACTATCCTTTTTGTTACCGTAATAATATGGTTACGCTTCAATTTTGTCTGTAAGTTTTAGTTTTATTTGCATTATAACTATAAACTAAGCTGAAGCTCTCATGTTATTTAACGCTAAATCGTTTAAATTTTTATTATTATTTTTATTCTTTCTACCGGTTATTGCTTTTGCACAAACCGGTCAAATCAAAGCTATCCTGATCGATAGCAAGACTTCCAAACCTATTTCATCAGCGAGTGCGGCCCTTTTAGATACAGGCAACAACTACGTTAAAGGAGCGCAGTCTGTAGATCAAGGATTTCTTTTATTCTCGGATATCACACCAGGCAAATATAATGTTCGTATCAGTTACGTGGGCTATGAAACCTCTACTATTGTAGGAGTTGATGTGACCGCTTCAAAAACTAAAGACCTTGGGCGGATCGGCCTCACCTCCACTGGGGAGCTATTGGACGAAGTTGTCGTTGAGGGGAGAGTTCCTGCGATGCAGATTGGCATTGACCGTAAAACTTTTAACGTTGGAGAGAGTTTGGTGAGCGCGGGGGGGACAGCAACAGATGTGTTGGCCAATGTACCTACGCTTCAGGTAGATCAAGATGGCTCAGTGAGTCTGCGGGGATCCAGCAGTGTTAAGATCTTAATAGATGGCCGTGAGTCAGCACTGGCAGGAAACGATGTCACATCTCTGCTTCAGAGTCTTCCGGCCAATTCCATTGAAAAAGTTGAAGTCATCACCAATCCTTCCTCTAAATATGATGCGGAAGGACAAACCGGGATAATCAATATTGTCCTAAAGAAGAATATTCGGACAGGGCTCAATGGATCGGTAAATACATCCGCTGGTTCCTATGACAATTATATGGCCGGTCTAACATTGAATTATCGGGATCGGAAATTCAATTACTTCGGATCTTATAACTTCAATAAACGCAACATGGTTGGGAGTGGAAAGACCGACAATATCTTTTTGAGCGATACAACACGTAATTATAGCGAGTCTGAATCGTCCAGGAAGGGAAATAGCCATACAGTAAAGGCTGGATTTGACTACAATATGTCTGATCGTACCTCATTGAGCTTTTCAGGTAATTTGAGCATTCGGGATAATAAGCGGATAGAGGATTTAGATTATCGGTTTTATAAAGGGACAGTTGAAACCGGAACGAGCGATCGTAATTCGACCCAATTCGAAGACGATCTTGGCTATGAATTCAACGCCGATTTTAGACATCAGTTTAAGCGACAAGGGGAGGAATTGACCGGGAATGCGAGTTACGGAAGAGACAAGGAAGATGGCACAAACGATTTCTTTCAAGAATATACTGACGGACGTAAAAATACTTCCCGCAAGAATGTAACCTCTGAAGACGGCAAGAATATCAATCTCCAGCTGGATTATGTGTTGCCATTTTCCGAAGTAAGCAAATTTGAGGCCGGATACCGTTCCCAGATTAGAAAATCTTTTGATACGCAATTATCCGATACTTTGGTCGTAAATGAGATTTATGGACGAGATTATAGGATCAGTAATGATTTTGATTTTACCAGTGCTGTCCATGCAATTTATGCAAACTATCAAAATAAGCTGACGGACAAAGTCGGCTATCAGCTTGGATTACGGGGAGAGCAATTTGAACTCAAATCTACTTATATCTCCAAGGATCCCGATGCCGTGGAAAAAGAATCCAATGCAAAACAAAACTTTTTTAGATTATATCCGACATTGTTCTTGACATATGATGTAGATGATAATGGTGACAAAGTTCAGTTTAGTTACTCGCGGCGGGTACAACGTGCCCGGGGTTGGCAGGTCAATCCGTTTTTAAATGTATCCGATGATTTGAATTACCGTCAGGGAAACCCAAATCTGAAACCAGAAGATGTACATAGTTTTGAAATGAGCTTCGCCAAAACTTTTGGGAAGTTCAATTTAATATCTTCGGCCTATTTTAATCACGCGAGCGAGGTTATCCAGCCTTTTGTTTACAAAATTGAAGATGGCAGAACGTATAGTCGATGGGAGAATATGACCAGCCGTAATCTTTCGGGCTTTGAATTTATTTCAAAAGTCAACGCGACGAAGGATTTTGATTTTACATTTAATCTTAATTTGATCCATATTAAATATAATGCAAATCCGGACTACGATATAAAAGAAAGAAAGGATTTCGCTTATAATGCAAATTTAACTGCGAACTATCGCTTCACACCTACTTTCTCGGCTCAAATGAGAGGTGAGTATAATTCTTCACGCGTGATGGCTCAAGGGCAGATGAATGCAATGAAAGGGGTGGATGTGGCGTTGAAAAAGGATGTATTCAAGAAAAAAGCATCAGTTATGTTAAATGTCAGAGATGTATTTAATTCGCGGAAAATGAATGGTGTGACAGAGACATCGCAACTTATATCAAATTTTGAACACCGTTGGATGAAGCGGATGGTAACCTTGTCACTGTCTTATCGTTTTGGTAGTCAGGATTTAAATAGGTCTAAGAAGAAAGAAGCACAAACGAATGAAATAAACAGTGGCGGTGAGGAATATTAAAAAATATTCCTCTTTTTAAGCCCAAATACGTAATTTTAATTTTGAAACAAACCTAAAACTAGAAGAATGAAGTTATTAAAAACAGTTCTTGCGGTATCGGTGATGGCATTTTCAGCACATCTACATACTGCCGTAGCACAAGCAAAAAAAGACGTGCCTGCTTACAAAATTCTGGATTTGCCTCGTGTGGATATCAAGAAATTCAAAAAGAATAAAGCCGGAGCATATGTTATTTTCGATGGTACTTCGATGGAAGGTTGGAGAGGATATGATAAAACTGTCGTGCCTAAAAGATGGGTTATTAATGAAGGCGCAATTAAGTTTGATAGCCAGGCAAATGTTGGTAAAGATGAAGGCGGAGATCTGATTTTCGCACATGATTTCAAAAATTTCGAATTGGAAATGGAGTGGAAGGTTGCCAAAGGAGCAAATTCGGGAATTTTTTTCCTGGCAAAAGAAGTCGAAGGGCAGCCAATCTATATTTCATCACCGGAATGCCAGGTACTTGACAACGAAAACCATCCGGATGCTAAAATGGGGGTTGACGGAAATCGCAAGTCTACGTCTTTATATGATATGATTCCTGCGAAACCACAAAATGGCAAACCTTATGGCGAATGGAATAAAGTGAAGATCCGTGTAAACAATGGAAAAGTGGAACATTTCCAAAATGGTGTGAAAGTCGTCGAATACACCCTGTGGGATAAATCATGGATTGATCTACTACAAAAAAGTAAATTTAGCCAAGAAAAATGGCCATTGGCTTTTGAGTTATTGAGTCATGTGGGCGGCGAAAGTAAATCAGGATTGATCGGTCTTCAAGATCATGGAAATGACGTTTGGTTTAAAAATATAACTGTTAAAGTTTTAAAATAAAACCGTCCCTCTTGTAAGTCATAACAACCATGATAGTCAGCAGGAGGGGGATTTCTGCTCAATAAAAACAGATATTATAAAAAAAGCAGCTTTAAAGCTGCTTTTTTTATAATATAGATTGTAATTCTTTCAGATCGACGATCATATGCGGGACATCTTCGGGTTTTTCCACTCTGTTAGGGTTAAAGAAGATTGCGTCCATGCCAACATTCATTGCCCCGCGTATATCCGCATCCAGGTTATCACCGACCATCAGTGACTGTGGTGCCTCTGCGCAAGTCGTCTTCAGCGCAAATTGAAATATTCTCGGATCTGGTTTGTTTACACCCACGACCTCAGAAATAAAGATATTTTTGAAATATTTATTCAAATTGCTTTTTTTCATTTTGGTCTCACAAGCTTCTTTAAAACCATTGGAGATTAAATGTAGGTTGTATTTCTCGTCCAAGTAAGCTAAGGTTTCATGGGCGTGGGGAAATAAATTCGTCTTTTGGGGACAAATAGCCAAGTATTCCAATTCAAATTCTTCTGGAAATAATTCAGGATCTACGCCTAATGCTGTAAAGGTATCGGCGAACCTTGCCTTTCTTAATTCGGGTTTTGAAATTTTTCCATGATGGTATAATCCCCAGAGTCGATGATTGTTGACCGTATAAGTTTCGATGAAACGGGTGGGGGATTCCTTGTCAAACAAGCTGTCAAACTTGTATTTAAAATATAATTCGTGGAGACTTTCTTCGGCATTCTTGTCAAAATCCCAGATGGTATGATCTAGATCAAAGAAAATATCCTTTTTCTCACGATTAAACATATGCAAATATACTACCTCCGGGGAGATTTTATCTTATTGTGAATCGGCTAATTTTCTTCTTTGTGTCATAATCTTCGGGATATTTCCGAATGCCTTGGTGAATAGCTATTTTTGTTACATGAAGAAAGCGCTTTTACTCTTTTATTTTCTTTTGTTTTATGCGATCATGCAGTTGATCTGGTGGGGGGTGATGTTCATCCGGTTTGACCCAAGCAAAAAGAATATGATTATAGGCGAGGGTATTTTCTTTTTGATCATTTTTTTATGGGGTGCATGGCGGCTAAAGCGTCTTGTAGAGCGCGAGCAGAAATTGCTGCAACAACAGCAGAATTTCCTTTTAGCCATCACACATGAGTTGAAATCTCCTTTAGCATCAGTGAAGCTTTATATTCAGACTATTTTACGACGGGATCTGGATAAGGAACAGCAACAGACTTTTTTAAGAAATTCATTAAAAGATATTGAACGGTTGGACGATCTGGTTGAGAATGTATTGATGACAACAAAGCTGGACAGCCGCAATTACAGCATGCCCAAAGAGGACTTTAATTTTACATCTTTGGTGGAGCAAATTGTCGACCGGCTTCAAAAAAATTCATGCAGTTCGCAGGTATTGAAACCTTATCTGGAATCGGATATTATTATCCATGGTGACAAATTTGCGATAAGTAATGTCGTGACAAACCTCATAGAGAACGCTATTAAATATTCACCGGCTTGCGCTATGGTGGATGTAAAATTATACACAGAGAACAATAAAATAATTTTTTCTGTTGCTGACCACGGTATTGGTATCAGTGATGAAGAGAAAAAACTTATCTTTAATAAGTTTTATCGCGTGGGAAGTGAAGCAACACGGAAAACCAAAGGTACTGGTTTGGGGTTATATATCGTGAAAACCGTGTTGCAGAAGCACGACGCGACCATTAAAGTTAAAGATAACACTCCTAAAGGGAGTATTTTTGAAGTAACATTTGAAAGAAATGCAAAGTAAACAAAGAATATTACTTGTCGAAGACGAAGAACACTTGTTAGAAGCTATCAAGTTGAACCTCGAAATGGAGGGTTACCGTGTCACTACGGCGACTGACGGAAAAAAAGCATTGAAAGTTTTTAAGGAAGAACGTTTCAATCTCGTAGTTCTGGACGTTATGATTCCTGAAATTGACGGATTCCAAGTTGCTGAAACAATTCGACTACAGAATACCGAGGTTCCGATCATGTTTTTGACTGCCAAGAACAGTAGCGAAGACCGTATCACAGGGCTCAAAAAAGGGGCTGATGATTATCTGGTAAAACCTTTTAATCTGGAAGAGTTGATTCTTCGTGTTGGAAATTTGGTCCGTCGTGGAATGAAACCGGATGATCTAAAAGAATTGAATTCTTATCAAATCGGTGATAAAACCATCTATTTTAATTCTTATGAATTGCATCACGCAGATGGAACGATTACCTCTCTGACGAAAAAAGAAACCATGCTATTGAAGCTGTTGATCGAACGTCGTAATGAAGCGGTTTCCCGTGAGCAGATTTTAGAGACTGTATGGAATTATGACGTCTATCCTTCAACGCGTACCATTGACAATTTCATTTTGACATTCCGGAAATATTTTGAACCTGATCAAAAACACCCGATCTATTTCCATTCTATCCGAGGAGTTGGTTATAAGTTTACCGACAATAACGCATAGCAAATAAAAGATGATGACAATTAAGGCTAGAATAGCCGTTATTTTTATTGCTGCATTACTTTTGGGTTATGGTTTATATCAAGGACATTATCAGACAGCTGTCTTGCTGGCTGGTGGAATTGGTTATCTAATTTGGAGCCATTTCCGGGAGGGCTCAGTTTTTTTGGCAACGCAAGCTTTTCATAGACAAGACTATGAGAGAACAAAAAACTTGTTATCCGAAATAAAAAATCCAGATACCCTTCGTAAGGGGCGCCGTAATTTCTATGAATTTATGATGGGAAATATTGCCTTAAAAGAAGAACGTATCGATGAGGCTGAATATCATTTTCAGCTCGCTTCCCGTCTACCTTGGAAAAAAGATAATGAAAAAGGCATGGTAATGATCAATCTGGCCAATATTGCACTGCGAAAGACAGATTATGAAAGAGCAAAGGCATATACAGATGTGGCCAACAAATTGCATTTAACCGCAAGACAGGTCAGTATTATTACAAAAATAGAAAACGAAATTTCAAAACATTTATAGTGATTAGTACTTTACAAAACGACTTATTGATTAGAGCTGCATTCTCGCAGCAAACGGAGAGACCTCCGGTGTGGATGATGCGTCAAGCTGGGCGCTTTATGAAAGAATACTGGGATATCAAAAACAAGTATTCTTTTCTTGAAATGTGCAAAACACCAGAGATTGCAGCGGATGTAACGATGTTGCCTGTGGATTTGTTGGGAATAGATGCAGCAATCTTGTTTTCGGATATTTTGGTTACAGCAGAAGCAATGGGTGGAGATCTGTCATTTGAACAAGGTGTAGGTCCTCGTTTTTCTAATCCAATTCGTTCTGTCAAGGGGGCAGAAGCATTATCAATTGACTGTTTGGATAAACTGCAATATGTAGCTGATGCCATAAAAGTAATTCAGCAACGCCTTGATAATCGTATCCCATTGATCGGTTTTGCGGGAGCGCCTTTTACCATTTTAAGCTATTTGGTCGAAGGTGGTTCGTCAAAGGATTTCAAGTTGACGAAGTTGATGTTAAACAATCAACCTGAATTAGCACATATGATCCTTCAAAAGATTGCTGATGTCACTGTCGCCTATCTTAACATGCAGATCGAGGCAGGTGTAAATGCAATCCAATTGTTTGATAGCTGGGCATTGGCTTTATCCTGGAATGATTATCGTGATTTTTCACATTATTACAACAAACAGATTATCTCCAAGTTGAACCGCAAAGATATTCCGGTAATCTCTTTCTGTAAGGGATCATCTGTCTTTGCTCCAATGATGGTGGAGGCGCAGCCAGATGTGGTTTCAATCGATTGGAATGCAGATCTTAAAAATATGAAGCAATCCTTGCCACAGGGAATAGCTGTTCAAGGGAATTTAGATCCGTTTGTACTATATGCTGAAAAACCTGTTATCAGAAAGAAAATTATAGAATTATTCGAACGTATGCGCGGAGAGAATGGTTTTATATTCAATTTGGGACATGGTATTATGCCTGATATCCCTTTTGATAATGTAAAATATGCAATCGAGGTGGTGAAAGAATTTCGCTATTAAATTTTCAATTGCGATTATCCAAAGAAAAGATTTTAGCGATATATCCGAATAAAATGAAGACTTGCTGTAACTGGCAGGTCTTTTTTATGTGATGATGATTTGCTGTGAACAACTAAAATTTAGTTGATTTACCTCTATGAAGTATTTGAACCCAGCTTTTACGGAATATAGTAAATAAGCCGAAATAAAAGGCTCAAACAAGTTCCAATCTTTTGTATACTCCATGTAAGATTTTTCTAATCAAAGCTTAGCTTTATTGATTGCCCCTAACTTTTCTTACTTTTGTACCCATGGTCTATTTATACGCAAAAGCAGTTCATATTATCTTTGTAGTTTGTTGGATGGCTGGATTATTTTATATTGTTCGCTTATTCATTTACCATACTGAAGCTAAATCCAAATCTGCGGAAGAGTATGGGGTTTTGCATAAACAGTTTATACTGATGGAGAGTAAATTGTGGTGGATCATCACGACACCAGCAATGTACCTCACCATTGTGGCCGCCCTCGTTATGCTGTATATTAATCCGGGATTATTGACCATGGGCTGGATGCATGTTAAGCTCACTTTTGTATTAGGGTTGATTCTTTATCATTTCGCTTGCCAACATATTATGTTTCAGTTAAAAGGCGAATCATCGACTTGGTCCTCGACCAAATTGCGTCTTTGGAATGAGCTGGCGACCGTCTTATTATTTGCAATCGTATTTACAGTTGTATTAAAGTCTGCTCTCAATTGGATATTTGGTGTCCTCGGACTTTTAATATTGTCGATTTCCTTAATGATGGCTGTGAAGCTCTACAAAAAGTTCAGAAATAAAAGTAATTCGAATAAAACGTTAAATTCTTAGTTTTCTTAATCCTTTTCTATTCTCGTTAGTCGAACGATTATAAATTGAAAAGGAATATGTACAAAAGACTTTTGACTGTGATCATGTTGCTTGCTATTGCAACTGGGGTATTTGCCCAACGTTATAGACCTTATGGAGGAACATTAAATGTCTATTCTATCGATGTTCCTTTCTTTCTTTATATTAATAATGTTTTGTACAATAATAGACCCTCCAACGATATTCGTGTGCCGAACTTACAAAATCCAAGGTACAATCTCCGAATAGTATTTGCAAATAGACAGCGTAGAACTCTAAACGGAACTGCGGTGCAGCTTGTTAATCGAAATGGCCAATATCTTGATGTCGTATTTTCCGTAAGCAGCCGTGGGGGGAATCGAGGGATTGTACTGGAGTCCATGAATCCTGTAGGTCGATATAGTGATAATTACCGTAATGGGGATAACTACGGTGATGATGATTACAACGAGGATAGATATTATCGGGATCAACAACAAGACGAGCGATATGACGAGTCTGAGCATGATATAAATAATAATCGACAAAATCAGAGAGATCCGATTGACGATAATGATTATCTGCAAAAAAACGATGCGAACCAGTTGAATGATCTGCTCAATCAAAAAGAAAATGATCATGACCGCTTGCAGATCGCTGCGCAGGAATTGGAAAATAGGAGATTGCGCAGTTCCGAAATCATAGACCTCATGGAACTATTTATAAGAGACGACAACAAATTGGCTTTTGCTAAATACGCTTATCCAAGCTGTGTGGATAAAGAGAACTATGATAAGGTAGGTGATGCGCTGTCATTTAGTTCAACTCGGGAAAAATTGACAGCATTTATTAAAACTCAGCGTTAGTTTGCCTGTTGGTTTGGATTGAAATTAACCTTTTTAATTCCAATTGCCTATGAACGAGGTCAAATGAGATTAGCTATATGAACAAAGGGGCTATCTGCATCAAATTTCCAAGCAACAATGGATTTTGTGGTATGAGTAACCCCTTTCAGTTAAGCTATGTCGTATTTATTCGGCGAAACAGATGTATTTCAATTCCATGTACTCATCTAGGCCATGTTTTGATCCCTCACGGCCGACGCCAGATTGTTTTACCCCACCAAAGGGGGCTGCTGCATTCGATATTAATCCCGTGTTAACACCTACCATGCCCGCCTCCAATTGTTCGGCAACACGGAAACAACGATTGATATTGGTACTGTAGAAATAGGAGGCAAGACCAAATTCAGTCTGATTGGCCATGGCGATACCATCTTCTTCTGTTTTGAAACTGAATAATGCACAGACTGGACCGAAAGTTTCCTCGTGAAATATTAGGGCCTCTTTAGGGATATTGGTCAGTACAGTTGGCTGGAAGAATAGGTCTTTGATTACATTACCTCCAGTTGCCAGTTCTGCTCCATGCTTTAGAGCATCTTGGACGTGATGTTGTACTTTTTCCAAACCTTTGGCATTGATCAAAGGTCCAACTTGAACACCCTTATCTAAGCCGTTGCCTACCTTTAATTGACCCACAGCATGGGCTAGTTTTGTAGCGAAATCGTCGTAAACGTCTTCCTGGACCAAAAAACGGTTGATTGAGACGCAGGTTTGTCCGGAATTACGAAACTTACCGGCGATAGCACCTTCCACGGCGGCATCAATATCTGCGTCGTTAAAAACAAGAAAAGGTGCATTTCCTCCGAGTTCCATGGAGACTTTCTTAATGTTTGAGGCGGACTGTTCGATCAATGTTCTGCCAACCTCAGTAGAGCCCGTAAAAGATAGTTTTCGCACTAGGTTGTTGGTGGCAAGTTCCTTTCCGATACCAGCACTGTCCTTTCCGGTAATAACGTTAAAGACACCTTTTGGCAGGCCTGCCTCTTCGGCTAGTTTGACCAACGCGATTGCGGACAAAGGTGTTTGGGAGGCGGGTTTGAGTATAACTGTACAACCTGCAACAAGTGCTGGAGCGACTTTTCGAGTAATCATGGCTAAAGGGAAATTCCAAGGCGTAATTGCTGCGACGACGCCGACTCCTTGTCGGATGGTCATCATTCTTATCCCTTTTTTCTGAGTGGGGATCGTTTCCCCATAGGCTCTCTTACCCTCTTCTGCAAACCACTCAACAAATGAATTCCCGTAATCTACTTCTACTTTCGACTCGTTGAGCGGCTTTCCGCTCTCAAGTGTTATAATTTCTGCAAGTCGGTCTTTATTTTGTTGAATGAGATTGTACCAATTGCGAACAATAAGACATCGTTCCGAAATTGTTGTATTTTTCCAGCTTTTCCATGCTTTATCAGCAGCCTGTATGGCTTTTGTGCAATCTGCAACCTTTAAATCAGGTAAGGATGCGATTGTTTTTCCAGTGGCGGGGTTGACGACATCAAACGTATTTTTTGATGTGATGAATTTTCCGTTTATATAGGCTTTGTCAATTAAGAGTGGATTTTTCATTGGATTCATTATTTTTTGTTAAGGCATCGCTTCTACATGTGCCCCTTACTTATTTATTCTTGTGGACATATCATCATCTTGGTCTGCTTGGTATATCAGCTGCTTTTGGAACAAAATTCTTCTACCTATTGTTTCGCAGACAAACGATTTTATGGGAAGCTTTATCTAGACGAATTTTTTTCGTTGCTGCTCATTGGGAACCGCACAATACTTATTTGTGCCAAACCATTTGTAACGATTTTTTGCAAAGTAATCATAACCTGCGTCACGCCATTTTTTGGGTAGTATTTTTAAAAAATAAACGATTGAATAGGGAAGACCTAAAGTTTTGCAGATATTCAATATCGCTTCGCTTTTGATATATCTACCTGCGGGTGATAAATAAATGATGGAATCTATATTTTTTGGAATCGCATTTAAACTATTTTTAGCAAAGTCAGACTGTAAGGAACTAAACAGAAACCTATTATTGGTGTCTATTTTCAATAGAATTTGAACAAAACGATTACAAACTAAGCAATCACCGTCAAAAAAGATGATATGTTTCCCTTGCGTATCCATTAATATAAAGTTACTTCTATTTCTCGAAAGAACTGCCATGATAACATCACATCTTTCATAAAAAAGCGGTGTTTTTCCCTAGAAAAACACCGCTTTTGAAATTCTTTCGGATCTTTATTATAAATTCTTCATAATGGTATGCCCCATACGATCCCTTTTTGTTTTCAGATATTCCTCATTGTAGGGATTCGCTGTTATTTCAATTGGAACGTTTTCTACAATTTCTAAACCATAACCGACGAGTCCTGCACGTTTTGTAGGGTTATTGGACATCAGACGCATTTTAGTTACCCCAAGGTTTCGCAGGATCTGTGCTCCTACACCATAGTCTCTCAAATCAGCTTTAAATCCAAGTTGCACATTGGCATCAACAGTATCTAATCCATTCTCTTGCAATTTGTAAGCATGCAATTTATTGATCAGTCCAATACCACGGCCTTCCTGATTCATATAGACAATCACTCCTTTTCCTTCTTTTTGGATCATTTCCATTGCCTTGTGAAGTTGAGGCCCGCAGTCACAACGGCAGGAGCCAAAAATGTCGCCTGTCACACAAGAACTATGTACACGGACAAGAATAGGTTCGTCTTCGTTCCATTCTCCTTTATAAAGAGCAAGATGTTGTTCACCAGTATCTTTTTGTGTAAAAGCTTTCATTTGAAAATCACCATATTGCGTGGGCATATTGACCGTTACTTCTTCATTGATCAACGAATCGTGTTTTAAGCGGTATTCAATAAGGTCCTCAATACTGATAATTTTTAGATCAAATTTTTTGGCAACTTCCATTAATTCTGGTAGTCTTGCCATTTCACCATCTTCTTTTAAGATTTCGACTAATACACCTGCTGGTTCAAAACCTGCCAAACGGGCAAGGTCAACAGTTGCTTCGGTATGTCCTGTACGACGCAGTACACCACCGTCTTTAGCAATCAATGGAAAGATATGTCCCGGTCTGCCTAACTCTTCGTAGTGAATATTTGGGTCGATCATTGCCTTGATGGTTTTTGAACGATCGGATGCCGAGATTCCTGTTGTACAGCCATATCCCTGTAAGTCAATAGAAACGGTGAAATTAGTCTCGTAAATGGCAGTATTTTGCCCTACCATAAGGTCAAGATGTAAAGCATCAGCTCTTTCTTTGGTAATAGGAGCACATACTAAACCTCGGCCATGGGTTGCCATAAAGTTGATAATTTCGGGAGTTGCGTTGCGGGCGGCGGTGACGAAATCACCTTCATTTTCACGATCTTCGTCATCTACGACGATAACTACTTTTCCTGCCTGTATATCAGCGATCGCTTCTTCGATCGTGTTTAATTTGAATTCCATTTATTGTTAAATTGTATTGATACAAAGTTAGTGTAGAATCTAATTTTATTTATAATAAGGCTGTCACAAATCTAATGTGACTCCTTTAATTTATCCTTTTTACCAAATTTCTCTTTGATCCACTTCCAGGTTGCTTCAGCTTTTAATTTATACTGATCTATATCAAATAGTGCTGAATCTGTGGTTGATTTATAGGTTAAAAATGCTGCTAGTGGCGTCAATATGATAATGGCCATCCACATACCCACAGCTGACGATATCGCACCATCTTTGGCTGTTTTTTCGGCGACAGTAGAGATGATATGATAGATTAAAAAGAAGATAATGGCCATAACGACCGGAAGACCGAGACCACCTTTTCTAATAATAGCGCCTAAAGGTGCTCCAATAGCAAATAAAAGAAGACAGGATACCGCTAATGTGAATTTTCTATGCCATTCGATCCGATACCGAATATCTTTGGTCTTGTAGTCCTTAAATTCAAGTGTACGGCTATTGAGATCTTCTTTTAAATAGTTTAGCTGGCTCAACGCATTCATGGTGACCTGAGTCCGTTGTTCAGGCGGCACTAAATCAGCTACTAAATCGTTATAAGGTTTAATTTTTGCTTCTTTTACTTTAGCTTGTCCTGGTTGAACGGCATTGAAATACTTTGAATAAATATTATAACGTGTATCCAGGGTTCTTGTAATTGCCCTGCCCATACTGTCAATTTTGATATGGTTCGAGTCAATGTACATGTCCAATTGCTTGAGATTTAGCATGGCATGGTGGCTTTTAAAAAGGCTTTCATCCGTTTTGCCTTGTTGAAAACTCCCCATGTCAAACTTCTGTTCCGTCTCCTTAAACTTAAATCGTGTGAATTGCTGGCGTGGATCGTATGTTTTTGAGTTCTTGGTTCGCGACTCTTCATAGCGTATTCCATCCTTCAATTTGAGGATCATATAGCTGTTGTCAGGCGAATTATAAATGTATCCCTCTTTAGCCATCAAAACATTGTTGGCGGTATTGCCCCCGCGATGATCATAAATCATCAGATCATATAGAATCGTTCCTTCCTTATTTTTTCCTCTTGCACGAATGGAGTATCCCGGTATTGTATTGTTAAAAATACCCGGTTTGATTAGAAAATCAGCTTTTTTATTGCGGACATCTGTCAATAGGGTTCCCATTTTTAGGTTGACAACCGGTAAGATGTAATCGGAAAATAGAAAGGAACTTGAGGCAAAAATTGCAACAAGTACAAATAAGGGAGTCATGGCTTTGCGTAGCGACACACCTGCAGCCTTGATCGCCACGAGCTCATAGCTTTCCCCCAGGTTACCGAAGGTCATAATGGAAGACAATAGCATGGATAAGGGCATTGCCATTTGAATCTGAACAACGCATTGGTACCCAATAAGCTCCATAATGGTATACCACTCGAATCCTTTTCCGATCAAATCATCAATGTATTTGAATAGAAAAAGCATCAATAATACAAACATCACAATAAAAAATGTGACGATGAATGGTTTAATGAAAGCTTGAAGAATAAGTAAATGAACTTTTTTCATCCGTGACGCTAAGCAAATTGATGCCTTTACATTAAAGCATCTTCCAGCCAAGGAGCTCTTTTAGAGCCCTTGGTGAAAATATATTGCAAAGATAGGTTTTTTTATGCACCTATAACACTCTGAAGATAGACGATTGAATTTTTCCAGATTAATTTTCTATTTTCCAAGTCCTCTTCTTTAGCAAAATCTGTTATTTTAAGTGCAACATCGTTTGTCAGCTCATCCTGATCTATCTCTAGATCGAAATAGTATGGATCATCATCGAGCCACTTAAAACGCACTGATTTGTTTTCTTTGGAAGCTACGATTTTTGCGCGATGCGGTTCATCATCCCAAATGAAGGTATAAACAGTGTCTTTGTAGTTTACATCATCTGCAAACCATTGAGCCAGTTCGTTTGGTTCTTGCAAATACGGAAATAAAATTCTAGGTGAAGAGTTGATGATATATTCTAGTTGGAATTTTATTTTATCTGCCATATAAATGTTTTTTTAAATTTTAGTTTGTTTAAATCAAAAATAAGCTATATTTGCATTCCCAAAATGGCGGGGTAGCTCAGATGGTTAGAGCGTTGGATTCATAACCCAAAGGTCGGCAGTTCGATTCTGCTCCCCGCTACAAATCTCTTTCCATTTTGCTTTCTATTACATAAACTTATTATTTGTAATAATACATATTTATTTTGTTATTGCAAGTTTTTTTGTGAAAAGTTGAAGGCTTTTTCACAATTTTTTGAATTAAAAATCTTAGCATCTTATCCCGACTTTTTTTGCGATTGAGTCATTATTTTACTTCGTTAAGAATGAGTTTGTTGTGTGGGATGTAGGTTTTTGGTCGTAATAAATCCTTAAAAAAAATAAAAAAATCTTTTGAATTGACAGGTGAAGTGGTATATTTGCATACCGAAACGGCGGGGTAGCTCAGATGGTTAGAGCGCAGGATTCATAACCCTGAGGTCGGCAGTTCGATCCTGCTCCCCGCTACTTAAAGAAGGAAAGTCTAATTTCAGACTTTCTTTTTTTTTTGATACTAAATTTTTGGAATAGTCACGGATCAATCAGAATTCTCCTTAAATCAACTGGAACAGTTGCTTGAGCTTTAGAAGATTCACTGGTTTATATTCCTTAAGGTTTGTGCACTAGCAATTTTATATTATTTGCTTACGTTTCCATCCTAAGCGCTGCCTATCGACAGCCATCTGTTAGTGGTCATGCGTTGTTATCTAATACAATTTTCGTGTGAGCGATGCCTGATATACTTGCTCATAATAGGTTGCGATATTAAATGTATATTTGCTCATTTTCTTACCTATTATTCTATTACTATAATGAACTTCAGACCTATTCTTATTCTTGTGTGGCTTATCATCGGCTATCATGCTATTGCGCAAAAGCCAGCAATAACCCATGTTGTCACGCACAACCGTATTGGTGTCCGGGGGATCTGCAGCAACCCGATGTAATTGATTTATTCACAAAGCCGGGACGGCATACTGCAGTTTTGCGCATGGAACCCTATACTGCAGCTGATATTCATGGTAATTGCTTAATTGTCATCAAAAGTGAGGCTTTTCCAATCGTCTTTTTGGAGGTATTTGAGCATGATAAAAAATAATAACCAACCAATCGCCGCTAAACCCCAAACCAATAGTTCGTATTGAAAAATCACTTTATGAAGATAACCCAAAAGTCCCAGCAAGCCTAAAATCAATAAATTGACCAGCGCTTTGGAACTGGACTGACTTGCTTTGGAAAAAGGATAATTTTTGACCAGAAAGAGCATGATGAGAATACTTTCTATCCCACCGACAGCTGAGGACAGCAATAAATCATTTATCGAACTGATACCAAATAAAGGAACACAGATACAGAAAAACAAAATGTTAAATGGCAGCACATATTTAACGAGGCAGGCTTTAAGAACCCCCGTCATAAATTGCCCCGGACGGTCTATTGGAGCAGCATAATAGATCCAGGCTGCTTTATATTTATTACTCTGCGTGATCAGCTGAAATACCGTTAATATGGTCAACAGTGACAGATAAAACATGATAATGTATAGGCCCGAGTCTCTTAATTTGTCCAGTGTCTCTGCGAATGGTAGCCCCTCGCCGGTCCGTAAAAACAGGAATATAAAATAGATGGGAAGATAAGCTAAAGAGGGATAGAGTTGCTGTTTAAATTCTCTTGTTTTTGAACTTATAAGCCATACAATACTAAATCCAGCCTCTTCAAGCGGAGATGAGCATATACTGGCACCCAATTTTTTATAGAATGGTCGTTGTTTACCAGTGTTTGAAATCGAGTGACCAGTTTCAGATAACGGTGTATCACTACTTGCTAGAGCAGCTATTTTGGCATTAAAACCTCTGGAAAATAATTTTGTACAAGCATAAATTCCAAAGAAAGGAACAACTAAGCCCAAAATGGAAAATATAATGGATTGTAGGCTATGGTCGCCCTGAAGCAAAGACTGAAAAGAGGCGACCCAGGTACTGGGAAATATCCATAGAAATTTAAGCTGTTCAATTGTCAGCTGTGACTCAACAATTTTTTGAATCAGATTGGGACCAAGATAATAGGCTAGAAAAATGATCAGTGAAAGTCCGATCTGTATATAGGCAATAATATCTTTAAATTTTTGGATGGACAGATATTTGATGCTGATCATATAGAACCCGTTGACAAAAACCAGCGCAATCAGTGTACTCAATAGAAGTTGTAGAATCAATAGAAAAATGCCCGTTATATCCCAGTTAAATAAGACATACACCACTAGCGGCAGACATAATGCAATAATCTGATTGAAAAGTTTAATGGCGATAAATGTTATTCGTGATAAGGCCACTGTCCTATCGCTTACGGGCTTTGGCATAATAATGTACTGGTCCCTCGTGTCTAAAAGTATGGGTGAAAAGTCTGATACCAATGTAATGCTGAGCATGCTGGTAAAACAGAGTAGCATAAGAGCAAGAGCTAAGTAACGATCTGGAATAAGGATGAGAATAACCATGAACATCAGGCCAATGATCATATACATAATAAATTGTATAATGGAGGTAGAAGAGGAGGATTTTCCGGTGTTCCGTTTTTTAAATGTGATCGGTTTTCTATTGTCTAGCGTAACTTTAGTCTCTAAAATAATTTTAAACTGTGCATAGTTCACACCTAGGCTTTCCCAGATACTCCTAAACAGAAGAATAAATCGTAAAATAAATTTTTCCATATTATTGAATAGCGCGAATGATGTTAGATGCATCCAGTGCACCATTATCGGTATTGGTTAATTTGGCAAATATATGTTCAAGTGATTCATTGGGATCCGACTTCAGTTCATCGATAGTACCATCCGCAATGATACTTCCCTGATTTATTAACAGGATTCTATCGGAAACTTTTTCAACGACGTCCATCATGTGAGAACAGTAAAAAATAGTTTTACCTTCTTTGGCCAACAATGATATGAGTTCTTTTACAAAAATCACCGCGTTGGCATCGAGTCCGGACAGGGGCTCATCCAGGATGATGATCTGCGGGTTATGGATAATGCCAGAAATTAAAAGTACTTTCTGCCGCATGCCTTTAGAAAAGGTATCCATTCTACTTGTAGCGTTTGCGGCGAGTCCAAATGCACTCAATAATTTTAAGGATCGCTCTTGAATTGTAACATCGTCCATACCGTATAATTTTCCGATGAAATCAAGGTATTCCATCGGAGTCAATACTTCGTATAGCTCCGCATTTTCGGGAACGTATCCGAGCAGGGATTTTATCGAAAGAGGATCCTTTTGAATATCGATACCATTGATCTCGACATGTCCGGTAAAATCTTCGATCAAGCCTGTTAAGATCTTAACTGTCGTAGATTTTCCTGCGCCATTGGGGCCTATATAGCCGATGACCTGGCCTGGGAATATATCCAAATTGATTCCTTTTAGAATTTCTTTAGTTCCGTATGATTTTTTTAGGTCAATAATACGAATGAGCGGTAAGGTACTTTCCATGTATTTAAAACTTTCAACATAAACTTACATAAAAATAAAGAGTTACCCACTTATTTGAATGTCGAATTCCATATTTTCTTTGCAAAAATGTAATATAAAATAAAAAAGGAGTCCTAAGACTCCTTTCAAAACTACTTTATAATCGGAAAACTACCTGTCATTTTTTGGATATCCCTCTTCATCAAGATCCTCTCTTAGATCTTCTTTGTTCTTGGCCAATTTTTTATCCAATGGGGATAAACGGTCATGTTTGAAGGTATCTATGCGCATATGTGCATCCTCGAGATTCTCTTCCTCCAAATCTTCACGATCAGCATACTCATCGCCTACAAAAGGGTTGGAATCGTCATAACTTGAATCATCGTCTATTGCCCCTTCAGATAGCGTATCATAATCTGCCGGATGATCATAATCCGGATCATTGTCATCTACATCCAGTTCATAACTTTCCAGCTCTTCATTATAAGTTAAGTTTTGCTCTGAATCTGGGTAATCTGATTCGACCTTTCCCTTTGTTTTTTTGTGTTCTGTGCCAGCCATAATGCTCTGATTTATCTACAGTAATAAAACAGGCTGGAAGATAAAAAGTTTTAAAAATTAATGCTGATAATTAGGAAAATGCATTGTTTTTTTAGCTCGAAATGACTTTGAAGTAACTGCCATAAAAACGTAAAATTTGTCCTGATAAAGCAAACAAATGGAGAACAATTATGTTTTATTAAAAACAGTAAATCTTGGCCACTATGATTTTCAAACGTTTAAATTATCAGACATTACAGAGTTTACGTCTACAAGGGTATAATATCCTGTTGACTATCGGGCGTTCGGAAGATGAGAACCCAATTTATTTTCCCATGAAATTGGAGTCGTTCAATTCTACACAGGCAAATACCAATGGGGGGGAAGAACACATGGTTCAAGGTCAAAAGATATTGATTTTAGACGAAGCGATACAACGATCATTGAACAATGACCTCAACGGAATCATTCAGCTTGATCATTAACTAGATCCTTTCTTCGATCTTTTATAAGCGCTTGGGGTCATATTTCTTTTTTTCTTATAAAAGTTGGTGAAGTGGCTTTCGTCGTTAAAGCCCAGTTCATCTACAATCTGTTTCATTGTGTATTGGCTAGATCCTAACCTGTCTTCAATAAGTTGGATACGGATATCATCAATATATAATTTGTAGCTTTTCTGCTGTCTTTTCTTAAAAAAAGCGCCGAAATAATTAGCTGAAATCTGAAAGTGATCTGCTATATTTTTAATTTGTAGTTTGTCAGGGAAATAGATGTTCTGTTGAATATAGGCCTCTATTTCCAGAGACATTTCACGAGACTCATTGACCGGTAGGTTCAGTTCTTTTAATATATTTTCAATGAATGCAAACAGCGACATCACTTGATGAAAAATAAATGTGGAAGTTGCCGCCTCTTCAGATTCCGCCTGTTGATAAATCAACGACAAGACTTTTTCGATTATCTTGCGGTTTTCTTTTTTTAGGGACAGGCTTTTATTTAGTAATGTTTCCGAATTGAAAATATGTTGCGGATTGTGGGACAGACAAAAATTTTGCTGTATATGATGCAGATCTTTGAAGTAGTGACTTGAGAAATATAAAATAAATACAGTTGAATCTTTCTTACTTTCAAGTATTTCTGAACTAGTGTTCAGGAAAAGTAAATTTTCTTTAAGAAATTTAGCTCCGGTATTTTTCGATACCAAGAGACCTTCCGAGATATAAACTAAAGCAAAATCAAAGCCTAATTCGTGCAGATTGATCTTTTGTTTATGTTTGATTTTTTCAGGAAGGAAGAGTAAGCTCATTAGACGTATGTAGATTTTATTGTAAAAACTGTTGATGAATCTCAGAATGCCGTGATATTCTCTGTCGGAATAGCCCGCAATGATCACGCGAATACCTTTAGTGTTAAACAGGATTGGCGAACGGTATCAGCTATCGAACGCATCCCAATATCATGTATATCCAGCTGGCATCGAAGAGCAAATATCGTTATTTTGGCCTTATACCCGTTGGTTTTTACGGGAAAAATTGGATGTTTTTGAAACAGGGAAATCATTAGGTACTTTTTGCATTTCGCGTCATTTTCTCAATATTATCCCATTGTTCCTCGGGAATAATATCCAGACCGTTAAACTCTCCTGCGCCTTTTAACCATTCTCCACCATCTATTGTTATCACATCGCCATTGATGTAACTCGAATAGTCAGACACAAGATAGGCGGCGAGATTTGCCAGCTCGTCTAATTGACCTAGACGGCCAAGGGGGATCCGTTTGGTCGGAGATAACAGTTCTCCCAATTCGCCAGGAAGCAGGCGTTCCATAGCACCGGAAGTCTGAAAAGGCCCCGGGGCAATAGCGTTTAAACGTATCCCTTTCTTGCCCCATTCGACGGCAAGAGATCTTGTCATGGCTAAGACACCGGCCTTGGCTGTAGCCGAAGGAACAACGTATCCCGAACCCGTCCAGGCATAGGTGGTTACGATACTGAGTACCGTTTTGTTTTGATCCTTATTATCGATCCAGCGTTTGCCTAGTGCCAATGTGTAATTTATACTTCCCTGAAGTACAATTCCAATGACGGACTCAAAAGCACGATGACTCAGGCGTTCGGTGGGGGATATAAAGTTTCCCGCAGCGTTGTTGATTAAGATGTCTATGCCGCCCAGTTGTTCATACCCATAAGCAACTACACGTTCTACATCTTCATAATTCCGAACATCGCCTGCTATGGCGAGGCATTTGCCCTGATGTTTGTTAGACAATTCCCTTGCTGTATGTTGAATCACATCATCCTTTCGGCTGCTGATCAGACAGGAGGCGCCTAATTCCAAGAAATAATCAGTCATCGCTTTTCCTAGCCCAGTACCGCCGCCTGTAATTAAAATGCGTTTGCCTTTTAGTGAATCGTCTTTTAGCATGCCCATATCTTATTTCGTTTTTATATAATTTAAGTTACATAAATTTGAATTAAAAAAAAAGCGGTAGCTGAAAGACAGGGAAATGCGGAGAATGATAATAAATGATGAGGGGATAAGGCTGTAAGGAGTAGCCGTCTATAAATAAAAACAGGGGCTATTTTGTGAATAGTCCCTGTTTTTATTTATCCGATCTATTGCTAGAAAAGGAGCTTGCTTATGCGCCTAATTGTACGCGTTTGAAAGCAGTTACAGTCAATCCTTTAGAAACTGAATCTAAGAATTGAGCGATATTTTTAGAAGAATCTTTTACAAATTCTTGGTTCAATAAAGTGGTGTCTTTGAAGAATTTGTTCAATTTACCTTGAGCGATTTTCTCAGCCATATCTGCTGGTTTTCCTTCAGCAATGATTTGTTCTTTCGCGATAGCGATTTCACGCTCGATTGTGTTTTGATCAACACCATCTTTATCAATTGCAATAGGGTTCATCGCTGCGATCTGCATTGCAACATCTTTACCAGCTTCTTCAGCACCAGCTGCATCAGCAGAAAGACCTACCAATACACCTAAACGGTAGTTACCATGGATATAGGCGATTACTTTCTCTGCAGAGATTGTTTCGTATTTAGAAACGTCAATTTTCTCTCCGATTACACCAGTTTGCTCGATCAAAGCATCAGCGATTTTCTTGCCATCAAGTTCCAAACCTTTTAATTCTTCCAAAGAAGCGGGTTTGTTATTTAAAGCAAGGTCTGCGATTTTTTCTGCGAAAGCTACGAAATCTGAGTTTTTCGCCACGAAGTCAGTTTCACAGTTTACTTCAACTACGATACCTGATTTACCATCGGCAGTTGCTTTAGCGATGATAACACCTTCGTTAGAGTCGCGATCCTGACGGCTAGCAGCTACTTTAGCACCTTTTTTACGCAAGTAATCTACAGCAGCTTCGAAGTCACCATTAGACTCAACCAAAGCTTTTTTACAATCCATCATACCAGCGCCAGTTTGTTGACGCAATTTGTTTACATCTGATGCAGAAATTTGTACTGACATGTTTATTTCTTTTTATTATTGTTTACTACTGAAAATTTTGTACAATATTAACCTAAAACATGTTAAGCTAATATGAAGTTTAACATTCCTTGATCATCAAGTGTTGTTAAACCAAAAAAACCGGACAGATAGGCTAGTTCAAGAAAAGTAATCTTTTCCAGAAACTAACGCTACGCTATCCGGTTTGGAATAAAAATATTATTCTCCGTCTTTCGCTTTGCGAGGACGTTTAGCTTCTGAAGCTTCACTATTGTCAACTTTTGCTTTAGCAGCAGCAGCATCTTTTTCAGCTTCTTCTTCTTTGTCGCGTTTGCGCTCGTCCAAACCTTCTTGGATTGCTTGACCAATAATGCTTGCGATTAAGCTAATAGATTTACTAGCGTCATCATTCGCGGGGATTGGGAAATCAATGTTTGAAGGATCAGAGTTTGTGTCTACCATCGCGAAAGTAGGGATGTTCAATTTCATTGCTTCAGAAACAGCGATGTGTTCTTTTTTCACATCAATGATGAATAAAGCAGCTGGCAAACGGTTTAAATCAGCGATACCTCCTAAAAGGTTTTCTAATTTGATACGTTCACGTTGAATCATCAACTTTTCTTTCTTAGACAATACATCATAAGTACCGTCTTTTTGCATTTTGTCGATGTTAGACATTTTTTTGATAGACTTACGAACTGTAGCGAAGTTAGTAAGCATACCACCTAACCAACGCTCAGTAACGAAAGGCATATTAACCTCTTTAGCTTGCTGTGCGATGATTTCTTTTGCTTGTTTTTTCGTTGCTACGAATAAAACTTTACGACCTGATTTTACGATTTGTTTAATAGCTGAAGCAGCTTCTTCTAATTTCGTAAGAGTTTTGTTCAAGTCAATGATGTGGATACCGTTGCGCTCCATGAAAATGTACTTAGCCATTTTCGGATCCCATTTACGTGTAAGGTGACCAAAGTGCACACCTGCATCCAATAAATCTTGATAAGTAGTTCTTGCCATTTTTTGATCCTCCTTTGATTAACGTTTACTGAATTGGAATCTTCTACGAGCTTTACGACGTCCTGGTTTCTTACGCTCAACCATACGGTCATCACGTGTTACTAAACCTTTAGCGCGTAATGCAGGTTTAACTTCTGGGTTAAGCTCAACCAAAGCTTTAGCGATCGCTAGACGAACAGCTTCTGCTTGACCTTTAACACCACCTCCGTTAACGTTTACTTTTACATCAAAGTTTGCTAATTCACCAGCTACGCCTAATGATTGTGTAGCGATGTATTGCAAAGGTAATGTTGGGAAATACTCTTTGTAGTCTTTACCGTTTATAACAATGTTTCCGCTACCAGCAGTTAAGTAAATGCGGGCAACAGCAGTTTTTCTTCTTCCTGAAGTGTTAGTTGTTGACATGTCGATTCTCCTTAAAATTTAACTGGTTTTGGATTTTGTGCTTCATGCTTGTGCTCAGTACCAGCATAAACGTAAAGGTTCTTAAATAATTGACGACCTAAACGGTTTTTAGGAAGCATACCACGAACAGCTTTCTCAATGATGCGTTCAGGGAATTTAGCCATTAACTCTTTAGGAGAAACGAAACGTTGACCACCTGGATATCCAGTATAGCGTACGTAAACTTTGTCGCCTAATTTGTTTCCTGTCAATCTAATTTTGTCTGCATTGATAACAATAACGTTATCTCCACAGTCTACGTGTGGGGTGAATGTAGGCTTGTGCTTACCACGAATTACCTTCGCGATGTTGCTCGCCAAACGCCCCAAAATCTCTCCTTCAGCGTCAACAACGATCCACTCTTTGTTAACGGTGTTCTTGTTGGCAGAGACAGTTTTGTAACTTAACGTATTCACTTGCTTTTGTTTAAATAATTTGTAAAATTTTATTTATCTTCCCCTTATCACAAGGGTCTGCAAAGGTACATCTATTATTCTATATTTTAAAATCTATTTCACTTATTTTATTGAAAACGAGCCAAGTTTCTTGCGGACTGGGCTAATCTCAATATTTTTACAACTTACGCGAATGAATATTGTTACATTAGTTAGTATATTGCAGGAAGAATTTTTAATTATTTAGTGGAAGTAGATGAGATTGACTTTTTTAAATAAACGTGTTGTTTTAAGTTTTGTTGGATTTCTCTTTGGTACCGTCAGCGCTTTACAGGCGCAATCATTAGAAAAAAAAAGTAGACCTTATGATACGCGACTCAAAAATGTGCAAGAGATATTAAAGCAGGGGAAAATTGGGCCGGGCGTGGATTCATTGGATGCTATACTCGCAGATTACCCCAAAGCAGATGATATCTATTTTACAAAAGCGATCCTTTTTGCTCAAATGAGAAATCAGGACGGCGCGATTGATGCAATAAAAACCGCGTTGGAAATTGAACCGAAACCCGAGTACCTCAGCTTCGCCATAGATGCATTCAAAAGCAAAAATGATGCAGATAGTGCATTGATCTATTTGGATAAATTGATTGATTTAGATGATAATAATACTGCTTCATTAAAGCGTGAACGAATGATGCTACTTTTTAACGGAGGACATAAGGACGCGGCGTTGGAGTATTTTTATAAAACAAAGGAAATTGAATCTGCTTCCGATACATTGGATATGGTGGGTAGTGTGCTGTTGAACGATGCCGGTAATCACAAGGCAGTAATCGACCTTTTGAAACCTTGGGCTGACAAAGGAACCAAATTGGCCCAAGTATATGGGCAATTGGCGCAGGCTTATAATCTTTCCAAAAACTCAAAACTTGCCTTAGAGTATATCAATAAAGGAATTCAAATTTCAGAGGAAGATTTTCTTTATTTTGATTTAGCAGATCTGTACCGCTTTGATAAAAAGATCAAATTATCGTTCGATGCCTTAAAAAAAGGCTTTCAATCTAAAAAGATTGATTTTGGTGATAAAAATAGAATCATCATGACTTTGTTGGGCCCAAAAAGCCCCTACACAAATGCACAGCTTTTGGAGTTGGCTAATATCTTAGTTGAGGTTCATCCGCGAATAGCGGAGAGCCACATGGCCAAAGGACAGGTATTGTGGCTCAATGAAGATAAAACGGCGGCGCAAAGTTCGTTAGCTGTTGCCGTAACTATGAATCCTTATCAGATCGATGCTTGGCGGATGTTAATGAGCTTGGATATGGATAAGGGCGAGTTTGATCAAGCTATTGCTCATGGTGGTGAAGCCCTGCATTATGTGGCCAATAATCCGACCATACTCTATTTTACCAGCATGGCCTATCTGATGAAGAAGGATACAGAGAATAGTCGCAAGTTTATGGAGGCTGCATTAAATAACGCCCAGGATGAAACTCCTTTTTTACAAGCCAATATCTACGGTGGGCTGGGCGATATCTACAATACATTGAAGATGTATAAAGAATCGGATGCAGCTTATATGGAAGCGATTCGACTGGATAGTACAAATGTGACGGCCATGAACAATTTAGCGTACTATTTATCGTTAAGAAAAGAACGACTCGATGAAGCGACAAAGTACGCTGCTATGGCTATCGCAATGCAGCCTAATAACGGAACATTTGAGGATACTTATGCCTGGGTCTTATTTGCCGACGGTAAATATGAGGATGCGTTAGTCTGGATTCAAAAGGCGCTAAAAAATACAAATCCGCAGACTGCAGTATTACTGGAACATTACGGCGATATTTTGGTTAAGCTCGGTAAGACGACAGAAGCGGTGAAGCAATGGAATCTGGCATTGGAAAAAGGGATGGATTCTGAAGAGAGTAAACAGAAACTAAAAAAGAAGATTGAGACTAAAAGTTATGTGGAATAAAATTGTTTGGGTAGGTATTCTGGTTCTTCTGCTTTCTTCCTGTAGCTCAAAAAAGAAACTGCTGAAAGGAGCGGATCTCAAATCAGAGAATGAACTGGTCATTAAAGATGATACACGGGAGGCAAAGAAAACGACTTTGCGTAATCTTTTTTTGACCAATTTAAATTACTCGACCTTTTCAGGGAAAGCAAAAATGCGGCTCGACCTCGGCAAGGATAACTTCGATGTCACCTCTAATATCCGGATTGAAAAAGATAGAAAAATCTGGATTTCGATATCAGCAACCCTTGGGATCGAAGTCGCTCGTATGTTAATAACACCAGATAGTGTCCAGATCCTGAATAAGTTTCAGAGCGAATATCTGGTCAAACCATTTGACTACCTATACCGTTTTGCCAGCCCGGATCTTACTTTTGCTAATCTACAGGATTTATTATTGGCGAATCTGTCTATTAACCTCTTGTCAGATATTGATGCGGTGAACTTTCAGCAGGATCCGAATTCTGTACAATTGGATGGAACATTGAATGAGCTTGATTTTCTATATAAATTGAACAATAATAATCGGCCTTACCAGTTCCGGTTGTCACAGTTGTCGAAGAAACAGTTGCTCGAAGCAAACTATGGTGAATATGCAATGGCCTCTGGACAGGAATTTCCGATGCTGTTAAAAATGATTATCTCCGATGGAAGTCAGGAGATAAAAACAGAAATTAATTTTAACAAGGTTACGTTTAATGAACCTGTTGAAATGCCTTTTTCAGTGTCATCGCGATATAAAGTAATCCGATAAGAAGTGATCTATTTCCGTTAGATTTATTACTTTCGCATTTAGTTTGCTAGTGTTGATGAATATAATGGAGCTGGGAAAAAGGCAAATACGAAATAAATAGTACTGTAAATGAACTTTAAGAAGACGATATTTGGTATAGTAGCATTCATTTTGATGATTGGTATTTCGGCGGCACAGACAAGGGCTGAGCTGGAAAAGCAACGGGAGAAACTCAATCGAGAAATTGCTGAATTGCAGAAAACTGTTAAAGAAATTGCCAAGGAAAAATCGTTGACACAACAGCAGGTGACAGCATTGAGTAAGCAAATCAACTTACGTGAACAAAAGATAAATACTATTACTTCTGAGGTAGCAGTAATCAATAAACACATCAATGCCAATACAGCTGCAGTTAACAAATTGAAGGCTGAACTGGAAAAAATGAAACGTGATTATGAAAAAATGGTCATGTTTGCTTTTCGTAACCGTAATGCCTACAATAAGTTGATGTTTATTTTTGCTTCCAAAGATTTTAACCAAGGATTTAGACGTGTTAAATATTTACAGCAATTTAATGATTCCCGAAAATTGAAAGCCGCTGATATTGAGAATACAAAGAAACAGATTGAGCAAAAAATTGCGCAGTTGAAGGCCGATCGAAATAAACAGGTCGCACTTATGAAGGAGCAAGAAAATGAGAAGCGAACCATCGCTCAACAGCGTTCTGTTTACTCTGGGCAACTGAGCGAGCTTATTGTTACGGAACGTGGCGTGAAGAAAGATATTACACAAAAGCAAAAAGAGGAGCGTCGTATCAATGCAGCGATTAAAGAAATCATAAGACGGGAAATTGAAGCTGAAAGAAGGCGTGCAGAAGCTGCCCGCCGTGCTGCTGAGGCTGCTGCCGCGCGTAATCGGAAAGCCAATGAGTCGGCAAATGCGTCGAAAGGTAAAAACAATACGAATACGAAGAGTGGCAATACCGCGCGTAAATCAGATTCTGAGGTCTTGCGTAGCACACCAGAAGCGATCAGGCTTTCCAATGATTTTAGATCTAACCGTGGCAGCTTGCCTTGGCCAGTTTCCAATGCGAAGGTCATGCAGGGCTTTGGTGGAGAAAGTGTTGGTAGAAATGTAAACTGGGATCACGAATCAGTGAAAATTCAAACGTCCACTGGTGCTGCTGTCAAAGCTGTTTTTGCAGGTGAGGTAAGTAGTGTGTTGACGATGTATGGACAGCGTATTGTGATGATCAAACACGGTGAGTACTTTACAGTATATAATAATTTGGGTAGTGTAAGTGTGTCTAAAGGGCAAAAGGTAAGTACAGGTCAAACAATAGGTACGGCGGATGTGGATTCAGATACGGGCGTACCAATGGTAGACTTTTCTGTTTATCAGGGATCAACCCCACTGAACCCGATGTCCTGGTTGGCGAGATAAGAAATAATTACTATATTTAATAATTATCATTACATTTGTAAGGAGAGAGAAAAGATTTAGTTTAAAAGAATTGAAAAACAAGAAATTATAGTTATGTCAACATCATTATTAATCATGGGAATCGGGGGGCAGGAGTTAATTATCATTGTAGTAATATTGTTACTATTATTTGGTGGCAAGAAGATTCCTGAATTGATGCGCGGATTGGGTAAGGGCGTGAAGGAATTCAAAGAAGGCCAAAAAGATGAGTCTTCCCCTGAAAAAAAATCCGAAGTAGAAGATAATACCAAATAAGGGAGATCATCTCCCTAGTAATATAGATACGATTTTGTGTTGAGCAAAATCGTATTTTGTTTTATTCTGGACCTATAGCTGAATAGGTCAGAACCATTTTTATACTAAAACCCATTTCTAAACGTTTAGATTATTGTTGATTTTTAAGAGAAAAAATCGAACCTGGATTTAACAGTAAATTTATGATCGGAAAACAGACGTTAATTTCAATACTAGGAGGGGTGTGCTATATGCTGCCGCTCATGGCTCAAGAAAGCGCTGTGGAAGGCATGAGAGAAGCCACGCATCAAATCATCCAAGAAAGGATTGAAAAAGAAAAACAGGAGATTTATCTATACTTAGACAGTGTTAAATCTTCAGGGAATAACCGAAATGATGATGTTACTATTACTGACGAAGAAATACAACTTGTTCGCAAACTCAAAGCAATAGAGCGGGAAATACCTTTAGATTACTCACCACGGGTAAAAGATCTGATCTCCAAATACACCTCTGATAATTACAATCCATATATGTGTAGAATGATGGGGCTTGGTCAGTATTACTTTCCGATGTTTGATCGTATTCTGGACGAAGTTGGAGTGCCTAGGGAGCTGAAATACCTCAGTGTGGTCGAATCGTCATTGAACCCCAGGGATATTTCGAGCGCCGGTGCTACGGGGCTGTGGCAGCTGATGTATTATGAAGCAAAGACTTATAACTTGACTGTTGATAGTTATACCGACCAACGCATGGATCCCATTGCTTCTAGTTACGCGATCGCGAAGATATTGAAAGAGGCGTATGACCAATATGGTGACTGGCTTTTGGCAATTGCATCCTACAATGGCGGAAAAGGTGCTGTGGGCAGGGCAATTCAACGATCGGGTAAGGAAAAGCCTACCTTTTGGGATATTGCCCCCTATCTTACCCAACAAACCCAAAATTACATTCCCAAATTCATAGCCATGACTTATGCGATGAAATATGCGGAGGAAAACAACATAAATGCTGCTGATACTGAGCTTTCTCTACGAACTCAAGCATTGGAGGTCAATAAACGGATCTCTTTAAACCAGATTGCGGAAGTGATGAACGTATCCAAAGAAACACTTCGTGCGCTAAATCCGAGCTTTAAAAAGAATATTTTAAATGGTACGGAAGAAACACCTCTAAGATTGGTATTGCCTGTATTGGATAAGAAAATAGCGACCGAAGAACTTTACGCTGCGCTTACTACACCTATTCCTGCTGCGGTATCAACGGCGAGTAGTGCTGGCGCCAATGAACCTGCCGAGCTTTTAAAAGGCGGTAAATACAAGGTCAAAGTAGGGGAAACATTCGCTTCCATCGCTGAAAAGTTTGAAGTTACTGTTCAGGATATAAAATCGTGGAATAACCTACGCGGAAATCAAATCGTACCGGGACAAAATCTAACGATCAAGAAAGAAGATAATTATATCAATACAAGACTAGCACACAATGCTGAGAAATCGGTCAAGAAGAGCCAACAACGTGCTTCTACACGTACAGCATACTATGTGGTTAGAAAGGGGGATACCTTATCTCAGATAGCCAATAAAAATGGCGTATCTGTTAGCCGATTAAAAAGCGATAATGATCTGAACGGAAGCCGGATTAAGCCGGGAATGAAACTGAAAGTGTCAAAGAAATAGCAACATGGTTATACCAACCATGCTGCATCTTCTTCGTTATCAAATTCTTCTAGGGTAACCGTAACATGTTCTTTTAGGATCGTGGACAATTTGGTGCCATAGTAGTCACTGAAGATCGGGAACTTGTGGTGACTCCTATCGATCAGTACGGCAGTTCTCATTTTCTTCAATGGAACATTCAGGAATACACCCAAACCGTAAGCCAGCGCTCTGCCACTATTTAATACATCATCCACTAGGATAATCGTTTTGTCTTTTGCTATGTCAACAGGTAAATCCGTGCCCGCACTCAATGACCGGCTTGTTTTCTTCATGGTCACTTTAATCAAAAGAATTTCCTTGTCTGAGATCTCCTTTAATATCGCCTGAAGGCGTTGTGCAAATACATAACCCCGATCGGCAATTCCAACCAAAACAAGTGTTTCGTCTTCAAAATTGTCTTCTAAAATCTGATAGGCAATACGGATAGACTTCTGTTTTATTTGTTCTTTATTTAAGATGAGCGTTTTCTTTGAAGACATAATAGTATTTCGATGATTATAGGGTAAAAATAGGATATTAAATTGTATAAAAAAAGTCCAAAGCCGTTTAAAGCTTTGGACTTTTGTATCTCGATAACGGAATCCTTAATTCAGTTTATTATCTTTTTCTGCTTTTAATATCTCGGCAGTGAGCGATTTGTTGTCTTCTGGCAAACGGCCACCATTATAATAATAGCGTCTCCAATAAGGTTCGTTTAAGTTGCTGATCATTACGCCTTTGCTGGACGAAGCGTGAGCAAATTTGTTATCACCAATATATACCCCCACATGAGTGATGCTTCTGCTTCTGATTTTGAAAAATACCAAATCACCTGCTTTCAATTCATTTTTCTCTACTGTCTTTACTTGCGAATACTGATTACGGCTGTTGTAGCCTAAAGAGGTGTTAAACACCTTGTCGTATAATTCGTAGGAAAATTTAGAACAATCAATACCTCTTTTTGAGTCTCCGCCCAACCGATATGGCGTACCTAGCCATTCGTAAACAAATTGATAAAGTTTTGTATTTGTAGTTGCTGAGACTGCAACTCCCATGATTTGTGAGAAGTATTCTTTGGCGAGGTTATCAGGATCTGATTCTGGTTTGGAGTTTCTGTTGGTTTGTGCCTGCGACACTAGACATAAGCCGATAAATAGCATTGACGCTATAAATTTCTTTGTTTTCATTAAATCGCTTTTTTGTACAACATTTAACTTTTTAATATTCAATACTGTCATCTATTTTGGACAGCACTGTTGCGAATATAATACAATATCAGTTCAGGGTCAAATTTTTTTTAGGCGATTTAACGAAATTTTAACAATTTTAACATCTTTCTTAACGCTTTTTGGACATATTGAAATTTAATCGGTCTGTCGAACTTTTACTACAGCCATATAGCGGTATCAGTTCCGATCAACCAATCGGCTTATGGTAGAATATCATTCTTTAAGGCTTGTTTTTGTGAATCTGAAAAAAAATATTAATTTTCTTTAGGAATGTGATAATATTTGTTCTATATTTACTGCACATAAGCAATAACAATGAGCACAAACACAATTATTACAACGATTATTATTACCACCGGGATAAAACTTAGGAGGAAGTAGTTTCATTGTATATAATTGTAGACACAATATTTCGAAGCGCTTTCCTCAAAAAGGAAAGCGCTTCTTTTTTATCACATAAATCAAACTAAACAAACGGTATAAATCAGTATGAAAGTTTTAAAATTCGGAGGAACTTCAGTCGGAACAGTAGAAAGTCTCAAAGCAGTCTTAAGCATTGTTAAGAAATCCTATGATGCTAAGGAAAAACCACTGGTGGTATTATCTGCGATGTCAGGAGTAACAAATTTACTAACCCAGTTGGCAGAGGAAGCTGCAGAAGGAAAGTCCTTTTCTGATGGGCTTAAATCTTTGGAGGATAAACATTTTGCAGTAGTGAAAGAGCTCCTCGCAGTCAAGTTCCAAAATCCGGTTTTCACCAAACTTAAGTTATTTTTCAATGAGGTCGAGGATCTGCTCCAGGGAATTTTTGCACTGAAGGAGCTCAGTAATCAAAGTAAGGATCTAATTCTGAGTTATGGTGAGCGATGCTCGAATTATATGGTTTCTAAAGTAATGGAACAGTATATACCGGAGTCTCTATTTATTGATGCCTCGCATTATGTAAAGACCGATTCGGACTTTGGCAACGCTCATTTAAATGAAACCCTGACGGAGCAGCTCGTGAAATCAATGTATATCACACACAGTGATAAATTGCTTTTTGTAACCGGTTTTATTGGTAGCAATGAGAATGGTCGCATCACTACCCTGGGAAGAGGTGGATCGGACTATACTGCTGCCATTTTTGGATCGATACTAGATGCGACAGCTATTGAAATCTGGACTGACGTTAACGGCATGTTGACTGCAGATCCGCGGATCGTGAAAAAAGCCTTTTCACTCCCGGTGCTTTCCTATACTGAAGCAATGGAGCTTTCTTATTTTGGTGCTAAGGTAATCTACCCACCAACCATGATACCCGCATTTTTGAAGAAAATTCCGATTGTCATCCGCAATACTTTTGAGCCTGATTTCTCGGGTACGGTAATCCAATTTGACAGCGGAAAAACTGCGTTGCCGATCAAGGGGATTTCTTCTATCTCGGATATTTCTGTCATCAATTTAAGTGGATCAGGAATGATTGGCAAGTCTGGGTTTAGCGGGCGACTTTTTACGCTGTTGGCAAGGGAGCAGATTAATGTTGTATTGATCACACAGTCTTCTTCGGAGCATAGCATCACCTTTGCGGTTAATCCCTCGGATGCGAAGCGTGCGATACAGTTGATTGAAATTGAATTCGAACTGGAAATCCAAGCAAATAAGCTGGTCATTCCTGCTATAGAGGATAATCTTTCTGTATTGGCCATTGTTGGCGAAAATATGAAAAGGACTCCGGGGATGTCCGGAAGGTTATTTGCTGCTCTTGGACGAAATGGTATCAACGTAAGAGCTATAGCACAAGGGTCATCGGAATATAATATTTCCGTCATCATCGGTAAAGAAGATTTGGCCAAAGCGCTCAATGCTGTTCACGATGCTTTTTTCGCGGAATTGAAAAAAACATTGCACGTGTTTAATATCGGTACAGGTAATATCGGGGCAACGTTATTTAAACAATTGGAGGATCAACATGATTTTCTGCTGGATAAGAACGATATCGAGATCAAAGTGGTTGGAATTTCCAACAGCCGTAAGATGTTGTTTAATACCGAAGGTGTAGAACTAAATAATTGGTCGGCTGAGCTCGAAAAAAATGGTTCCGAGGCTGATCTGGCTTTATTTATTGAAAAAATGAAAGCCTTAAACTTACCAAACTGTGTGTTTATTGATAATACAGCAAGCAAGTTGCCGGCCACGTATTATGAAGATATCTTTAAATCCAATATCTCCATCGTAACCTGTAATAAAATCGCGAATTCTGGAAAATATGCACAATACAAGACGCTTCGCGATACTGCCCATAGACATGGGGTTGACTTTTTCTATGAGACGAATGTCGGTGCCGGGCTACCTATCGTAAGGGTTCTTAAAGACTTGATGTTGAGTGGCGATCGTATCTTAAAGATTGAGGCCATTCTTTCCGGTACGATATCTTACATCTTCAACAATTTCAAAGACGATGCTACCTTTTTCAATGTTGTAAAGCAAGCGCAAGAGTTGGGTTATACCGAACCGGATCCAAGGGATGATTTGGGGGGAATAGACTTTATGCGTAAAATGTTGATTTTGGCAAGAGACGCTGGCTACGCCGTTGAAGCGGAAGATGTAGATCTGGGACCGATTCTTCCGGAAGCCTGTCTGAAAGCCGATACCGTGGATGCCTTCTATGCGGAATTACAGAATGAGAATGCTTTTTTTGAAGATATGAAAGCAAGAGCTGCCCGTGAGAAGAAGGTAATACGTTATATCGGAAAGCTTGAAAATGGAAAAGTTTCTATCGCGATCCAATTTGTAGATGAAAACCACCCTTTTTACGCGCTATCGGGTAGTGATAACATTATTTCTTTTACCACAGAAAGATACAAAGAACGCCCTTTGGTTGTCAAGGGGCCCGGTGCCGGTGCCGAAGTGACTGCGGCGGGTGTGTTCGCGGATTTGGTTAACGTTGGAGCATAAGACTATTTTGAAGTAAATAACGATTGAAGTAATGGCTAATAATTTAAATGTAGAATATCTAAAAGGTAAAGTCATCAATTTGGACAAGATGCTGCCGGAAGTTCGGGTATTTGCTCCTGCAACTGTTGCGAATATGATCTGTGGTTTTGATATACTGGGTTTTGCTGTGGAGCAACCTGGAGATGAAGTTATCATGCGGCGAAAGCAGCAACCCGGAGTCACCATAAAAGAGATCACAGGAGATGATGGTAGGCTCCCGCTCGAGCCAAGTAAAAACACCGTGTCTGCTTGTGTTCAGTATCTGTTGCAAGCGTTAAATATTGCGTCGAAAGTCGGTGTCGAAATTGAATTGCACAAGCACATGCCAATCGGATCGGGTTTGGGCTCCAGTGCGGCGAGTACGGTGGCAGGACTTTTTGCGATCAATGTTATGCTTGGCAACCCATTAACGAAAGAAGAATTGTTACCGTTCTGTGTCGAGGGGGAGCGGTTAGCCTGTGGTACAGGTCATGCCGATAATGTTGCGCCGGCACTTTATGGTGGTATAACGTTAATCAGGGGCAATGAGCCTTTGGATGTTGTTTCTATTCCTTCACCGAAGGAATTAGTGGCAGCAGTGGTGTTTCCACAGGTCGATGTCCCTACACGTGATGCACGACAATTAATCAAAGATAAAGTCTTGCTAAAAGATGCTGTGACGCAATGGGGCAATATTGCCGGATTGGTAGCGGCTTTATTTAAAGAAGATTATGATCTGATTTCCCGGAGCATGAAGGATATTCTTATAGAGCCTACGCGTGCGATATTGATTCCGCAGTTTTATGAAATGAAGGAAATCGCCCTAAAGCATGGAGCTCTGAGCTTTGGTATATCAGGTTCAGGCCCTTCGGTCGTTGCAATGACACGGGATGAGCAGATCGCCCAAAAGATTGCAGACAGCATCCAGGCTCATCTCAAGGAAAATGAAATTGAGAGCTTTGGCTACGTCTCAAAAGTAAATATAGAAGGACCGAGAGTATTAAATTAAAATTTTGCCATACCGTGTTTATAAAAATAGTACATGGAAATGGCGTCTGACTGATCTATGACGACTGTATAATATGGGGAGATCATATTCAGTATAGATGTATATTAAAGTAAATATAAAAAGATGAAGTTTTACAGTACAAATAATAAAGCATTAGCTGTCTCTTTCAAAGATGCCGTATTTAATTCGCTGCCAGTAGATAAAGGTTTATATATGCCCGAACAGATTCCGCAATTGGATCCCTTGTTTATCAAAAATATACAACAATACTCTCTACAGGAAATTGCGTTGGAAGTCGCTTCAACACTTTTGGGCAATGATATTCCCAAATCGGATTTAAAGAAAATCATCGATGAAGCGATTAATTTTGAAGCACCCGTAAAATTCCTGACCGATAGTACGGCTGTACTGGAGCTATTTCATGGACCTTCTTATGCTTTTAAGGATTTTGGAGCTCGATTTATGAGCCGTATTATGGGATACTTTTCTCAAGCTGATGATAAATTGTTGGATGTACTCGTCGCAACTTCAGGCGATACTGGAGGAGCTGTGGCATTAGGTTTCTTGGGAGTAGAGGGGACTCGTGTGACCATATTATATCCCAAGGGCAAAGTTTCCGAGGTACAAGAGCTACAGTTGACAACAAACGGGCAAAATATACGCGCCCTTGAGGTCGATGGTACATTTGATGACTGTCAGGCGCTCGTGAAACTGGCGTTTAATGATGAAGAGCTCAATCAAACATTGCGACTGACATCTGCCAATTCAATCAATATTGCCCGATTGATCCCGCAAACCTTTTACTATTTTTATGCTTATGCCCAACTGAAATCCCAAGGTATCAATGAAGTCGTATTTACCGTGCCAAGTGGTAATTTTGGAAATATTGGCGCAGGTTTGTTAGCTTACAAAATGGGGCTTCCTGTCAAACATTTTGTGGCAGCGACAAATGTCAACGATACAGTGCCACGATTCCTTTCTTCAGGACAATACGAACCCAAACCTTCTGTCCAGACGTTGAGTAACGCCATGGATGTTGGAAACCCAAGCAATTGGGTGCGGATTCAGGATCTTTTTGCAGGTAATCTGGCAGAGTTAAAAGCTATGCTCTCTTCTTATACCTTTACTGACGAAGAAACAAAAGCTGGGATGGAAAAGCTCGTTCAAGAAACAAATTATATTGCCTGCCCTCATACGGCTATTGCTTGGTTGGGTGCGAAGGCTTACGCGAGCGAATTTCCCGGAAATTATGCTTCGGTATTCTTATCGACTGCACATCCTTGTAAATTTCCGGATGCGATAGATACAGATGTGTTTGCAAAAATTGTATTGCCGAACGGTGCAGAAGCGTTGCAGGGAAAAGAAAAATTAGCGGAACCTTTGGCGGTCAACTTCGAAGCGTTCAAAAGATATCTAATCAACCATAACTAAACTTGGAGGGCTCCATTAGGAGCCCTTTTTTATGCCAAGATAGTTGTCTATGTAATTCTTTAATTCGAGCTTTTTGCTTTTATCGGAAATAAGCTCATAGAGTAGAACCGGGTCGTATCTTCCAAAGCTAATAAAATCACCATTTTCTTCTGTTAACGTATTTAACCATGCACTGACATCAATGGTATTCTTGGTTGGATGAAAATCGAATACTCGAAGATCTCCACCTAGGACAAATGCTGAAATTTTCCAATCTTTTGCAACTTTATCCTCGAGTATGGTCTTTTTCTGCAGGTATTTGATCAATTTTGCTGATGCTCCTTTGGAACAGCTAATTATAATGTGTGTCCCATATTTTTTTACAATATCGGTCGGAGTATTGTTATTGACAAAGTTGATAAATTCTTGAAGCTGAAATACTGGTTTTTTAGCGCTAAACTCATAAGTTCCATAGGAAAAATTTTCAGCATAATAATGTGAAAGCTGAATATCCTCGCTCGATTCTGGAATGTTTGTGAGTATTTCTGTTTCGGTCGTACCGAATTTCTCTGCGGTGAAGCCGAAATACAGTTCCAGCTCGCGTAATAATTGATCTTTTGACATATTTTCCCTGACTTTCCCACCACCGGTTGACCCAAATTGTCTATAAATTTCGGTAGACTGACTTAGTTTTTTTGTGTCGAGGATTTTTGCACGCAGGCCTTTATTGACAAAAAGTAGGTTCTCTTTTGCATCATAACCATAGCCGACCATAAAATATGGTTCAGCTTTAATTTCTTGACTGACTTTCATTTCTATTTTCTCAAATGAAGTTGAATTGACAACCTCAAGATCTTCCTCATTTTTAATTGTGGGTTCAGGATCAGATTTTTTGCAAGAAAATATAATAGCGATAATCGCTGTGGTTAAAAAAAACATGTTTTAAATTCATTTTGTAAATATACAAGAATATTTCTTTCAGAATACTTTTTTATTACACTAAAGAATCTAAGTTTTACAATTAATAAGTTAATTTTGCAGTAATGAAATCAGTTTATTTGAATAAGGGTAAAGATAAGGCTGCTTGGCAATTGCATCCTTGGGTATTTTCGGGAGCAATTAAATCATTGTCCGATAAGATAGAAGATGGCGAAGTTGTTGGTGTATACAATGCGGAGCGTGAGTTTATTGCATACGGATTGTTTCACAATAGCTCCCGGGTAGCGATTCGTTTATTGGAATGGAATCCACAAGCTCAGATTGATGCGGATTGGTGGCGCAGCCGTATTCAAAAGGCGGTGATAGCTAGACAACATTTGCTGCAGGAAGGCATTACCAATACCGTTCGTTTGATTTTTGCCGAGGCAGACTTTCTTCCTGGATTAATCGTGGATAAATATGCTGATTTTATTTCTATTCAGATTCATTCTGTGGGAGTAGAAAAAGTTAAAGATATCGTTATTTCGGAGCTAAATACGCTGTTAAATCCTACTGGAATCTATGAACGCAGTGATCTGAAATCTCGTGAACATGAGGGCTTACCTGATACCAATGGTCTTTTGTCGGGGGCGATGCCGCCTGAATTTGTAGACGTCATCGAAAATGGTCTTCATTATAAAGTAAATATTATTGACGGTCAAAAGTCAGGATTTTACTGTGACCAGCGGGAAAATAGATTGTTGACCGCACAATATGTTGCTGATAAACGTGTATTGGATTGTTTCTGCTATTCTGGTGGGTTCACGTTGAACAGCTTAAAAGCTGGAGCAAGTCAAGTCGTGTCGGTGGATAGTTCATCATTGGCCATTGAAACGCTGGAAAAAAATGTCGTCGAAAACGGATTTGAGCCGAACCGGCATAAAGCAATATTGTCAGACGTCAATAAGCAATTGCGCAAATTTATAGATGAAGGGGAAAAATTTGATTTGATCGTTCTGGATCCACCTAAATATGCGCCTTCGCGATCGGCTTTGGAGCGTGCCTCACGTGCTTATAAAGATTTAAACCGTCGGGGTTTAATGCTGTTGAATAGCGGTGGATTATTAGCCACTTTCTCTTGTTCCGGCGCAATGGATATGGATACATTTAAGCAGGTGCTTGCCTGGGCAGCTTTGGATGCAGGCAAAGAAATACAATTTATTCGACAATTCCATCAGCCTGAGGACCATCCTGTACGGGCCTCCTTTCCTGAAGGTGAATACCTCAAAGGATTGTTGGTACGCGTAATATAGATAAATGCAGATATACAGGGTTGATTTGATAAATCGACCTTTTTAATTTAAGCGAAATCATGATCAAAGAAAAAGAAACCAGGCCTATTTTTTCTATTTTGTTTGCCGTGAGCATGGTGCACCTGCTGAATGACCTTATTCAGGCTGTAATTCCTGCTACCTACCCTTTATTAAAAGAAGAGCACCACCTGAGTTTTTCACAGGTAGGGATGATTACACTGGTGTATCAGATTGCTGCGTCAATTTTTCAGCCTGTTGTAGGCTCTTTTACTGATAAGCGTCCGGTGCCATACTCACAGATTATCGGTATGTCCTTTTCCCTTGTGGGCATGTTGCTGTTTTCCCAGGCGCATACTTATGCATGGATCTTGTTTTCCGTTTTCCTGGTAGGTATCGGTTCCTCGATCTTCCATCCTGAATCTTCGCGCGTAGCCTATATGGCTTCGGGCGGTAGAAGGAGTATGGCGCAATCTATATTTCAGATAGGCGGAAATGCAGGTACAGCTTTGGCACCTATTATCGTTGCTTTTCTAGTCTTACCTCGCGGTCAGCAGGCCATTGCCTGGATGTGTTTATTTACAATTGTTGGTCAGTTTATCTCCTACTATATTGGTACTTGGTATAAACGTAGGCTTGCAAATGTTTCCAGAAAGACAAAAAGAATTATTCGTGTACCGGATCTACCCAATTCACGTATTGTTACTACCGTTTTTATTCTATTGTTATTAATCGTGTCAAAGTATTTCTACATCGCCAGTATTACAAACTATTTCCAGTTTTACACCATGAAAAAATTTGGGATTAATGAAGTTGAAGCACAGGTATATCTGTTTTATTTTCTGATAGCTGTTGCGGTTGGTACGTTGCTGGGTGGAGCGTTCGGGGATCGTTTTGGACGGAAGTATGTGATTTGGTTCTCGGTTTTAGGCGTGGCCCCCTTTGCATTGGCTTTACCCTATGTTGGTCTCACGATGACTGGAATACTGATTGTCATTATCGGATTGATATTATCTTCAGCCTTTCCGGCCATTATTGTCTATGCGCAGGAATTATTGCCTAAAAAGCTAGGAATGGTTTCAGGGCTATTTTATGGTTTTGCATTCGGCATGGGCGGGATAGGATCGGCCGTTCTCGGTTGGCAGGCGGATCATACCTCCATCGGGTTTATTTATCACCTGTGTTCATATTTACCCTTGATAGGTATCGTTGCTTATTTTCTTCCGGATTTACAAAAGACGCCTTATAAAGAGATTTAGCATGCGATTTATTAATAAATGGGAGGGCGGATATTGTCAAAATATCCGCCCTCTCGTTTTTTATTTGATGCAATCCATCCATGCTGTGGCCATCATTTGTGCTCCCGCTAGCGTAGGGTGTACACCATCCGCTGCCCAATAGGCACCTGGAGCTGTCTTTTGTGCGTTATCAAAGATTTTCTGATAGGGAAGGAGTATCGCATTGAATTCTTTTGCGATTTCACGTGCACTCTCCTGATAGGCTAGAAATTTAGGATACCAGGCATCTGTGATATGGCCAACCCCTTTTACGGCAAAAGGTTCTCCAATAATCAGTTTGACATTTGGAAGTTTCTGCAAGGTTTCCTGCAACAATTGTTGGTATTGGGATTTATATTCTTCAACAGTTGTTTTGGCTCCGCGGTCTATGGTTCGCCAGAAATCATTTACACCGATTAAGATACTTAATACGGTTGGTTTGATTGCTAAAGTATCCTCTGCCCAGCGTTTTTGAAGGTCAGGTACACGATTGCCACTGATTCCGGTATTGTAAATTTTTAGATTCTTTGCGGCATATTTATTCAATAGTTCGCTCGCGGCCAATAAAGCATAACCACGACCCAAAGCGTTGGTGTCATTGGCTTTTCTGTTATCCCTATCGCGGCCCACATCCGTAATGGAGTCACCCTGAAACAGGATGACGTCTCCATCATTCAAACTTATTTTTGAAGATTTGAAGCTTTCTCCATAGGCGTAAGCTTCGTTGCCCAATAAATTAGCACCGGTCAAAAGACCGGCACCAATTATGCTTTTTTTGATAAATGATCTGCGGTTTGTGCTCATTATTAGGTTTTTGTTATGCTTTAAAGTTACATACTTTTAGCATATTTTTCCAAACCTTTTACAATGATGTTACAGGCTTTTTCTATTTCAGCTTCGGTAATGGTTAACGGTGGGGCTACACGAAGTGCCGTTTCACAATGAAGGTACCAGTCGATCATTACTCCCTGTTCGGCACAATACTTACTCACACTATAGACTTGCTCAAAGCTGTCCAATTGTAAGCACATCATAAGTCCCAGCCCACGGATTTCTTTGATTGCCGGATGACTGAGTTTTTCCCGAAAGAAATTGGCTTTATAAGCCACTTGTTCTACCAGCTTCTCTGATTTAATTACAGCAAGCGATGCACGTGCCGCGGCGCAACTTACAGGATGGCCTCCGAAGGTCGTAATATGGCCCAACATGGGGTTGTCTTTGATGACGTCCATCACCTCTTTGGCTGCAACGAAAGCACCCAAAGGCATGCCTCCTCCAATGCCTTTCGCCAACATGAGGATATCCGGCACTATACCAAAATGCTCAAACGCAAATAACTTGCCCGTGCGGCCAAAACCTGTCTGGATTTCATCAAATATGAGCAGTGTGCCTGTCTCATCGCAACGTTTTTTTACAGCTTGTATATAGGCTATATCAGGAACTCTGACACCGGCTTCTCCTTGAATGGCTTCTAGGATGACAGCAGCAGTTTTATCTGTAATATTCGCTAAATCCTCGGGATCATTAAATGTAATAAAGTCTATTTCCGGAAGGAGTGGGGCATAAGCCTGACGGTATTCATCATTCCCGATAAGGCTAAGGGCACCTTGTGTACTACCATGATAAGCCTTCTTGGCTGCGATAATTTGCCTTCGTCCGGTATACTTCTTCGCTATTTTCATAGACCCTTCTACAGCTTCTGCACCACTGTTGGTCAGGTATACCGATTGAAAATTTGAAGGTAATTCCGCTAATAACTCTGTTGCAAACTGGACTTGTGGCGCTTGTATAAATTCACCATAGACCGTGACATGCAGATATTGATCGAGTTGAGCCTTTATTGCCTCGAGCACTTTGGGGTGGCGATGCCCGATATTACTCACATTAAATCCGGAGACAAGATCCATATATTCTTCTCCATTGGGGCCATATAGGTAAACACCTTCGGCTTTAACCACTTCAATCAATCTAGGTGAGCTAGAGGTCTGAGCGGTGTTCATTAAAAATAATTCTCTGTTGCTTAACATGATTTTACAAATGTCCGAAAATAAAAAAGAAGTCTTTAAGACTTCTTTTTTATTTTCGGGATTACCTTCCTCTATTTTTTAAAGATTTATAGAGATGTTCCCTGAACTCCTGCTCTACTTCAAAGAATTGCGATGCTCGGGCATTGCCTATTACTTTGGCAAATTTTGCACGGTACTCTTTCTTTATCTGTACCTCTTTGGCATCATACTGTAATACATCCCTCGATCCACCTCTAAAACTGTTTTTAGGAGCACCATTTAATTTTTCTTTCCGGATATCCCATAATGTTTGGCTATATTCATTATAGAGCGGAAAAAATTGCTGTGCTTCTTTCGGAGTCAAATCTAGTTCTTTAGTGATGTAAGCTATTTTTTCATTTTCAATAGCTTGGAAACGATTTTTGTCTTGTGCAAAGCCCAAGGCTATAGAAAATATACTAAAGAACAATGTTATCCATATGTATTTTTTGTTGAACATCATTATAAGGTATAGTTTAGATAATCTTCTATCTCTTGTTTAGATATATTAGTGCCAAATCCTTTTGTCGGAAGATTTGTTTCATCCGTATATTGGGACATATATATAATGTCATCTCCTGAAGCAGAAGCAGAAAGATAATTGATAATTTCCTGCTTTGGTATTTCAGATAAATGTTGACTCAACTGTTCTTCGGCTAAGTTATCTTGCTCTTGAGTAAAAGCATTTTGTTGCTGGTATTGGTATCCCCAATACCCCCCAAGGGCTAACATAGCTGTGAACGATGCTGCTACGGCATATCTAGCATACCATTTTTTTTGTTTCCCTAAGTGACGGATAGGCGTTGAATCTCTTTCTTGTTCAGCTTCCTGAATAGCTCCAATAATCTTATCTGAAAGATTATCAAAATAATGAGAGGGAATATCAAAACCTGCCGCAGGAATGGCATCTTTTAATTTTTCTTCAGTAACACGGGCTAAAATACTTGCTTCAAGATCTGAATAATAATTTACAGGAACGGCAAAGCCTTCTGTTGAAACAATATCCTTTAATTCTGCTTCCGCAATGTCTGTAGTGATATTTTGCTCAAGCGTTTGAAAATAACCTGTTGGCACTGTAAATCCATCCGATTGGATTTTTTCTTTTAAGTTTTCTTCTGAAATTCGATGAAAGATATCTTCTGTTAATATCCCAGCATATTGTTCAGGAATAGTAAAGCCCTCCAAAGCGACCTTGTTTTTGAGGGAATCCTCCGCTATTTTGCTCAGCACAAGATCTGGGAGTGAATCAAAGTATCCTTCAGGAACCTCAAATACAGATTCATCCTTGCATTCCATCCACTTGACTTGCCCTATTATTTTAGATTCTAAATCACTGAAATAATTTTCAGGCAAGGCAAAAGGATTTTTACGCAATGATTCTGGAAGATGATTAAACTCCAGCCCATCATGATATGTGCTATTTTCCTTCATAGTATCTATTAGAGCCTATTTGCGCTAAAAGGTTTAATCGTGGTTATTAAAAAAAGACTCTATTTTTTTTACGGCCAAATGATAGGAAGCTTTTAATGCTCCAACACTTGTACCCAGTACTTCAGAAATTTCCTCATACTTCATATCTTCAAAATATTTCATGTTGAAAACCAATTTCTGTTTCTCGGGCAATGTCAATAAAGCTTGTTGCAATTTCATTTGCGCTTTGTCGCCATTAAAGTAATTGCCATCAGCAAGTGTTTCTGCTAAATAAGCAGTCGTGTCGTCGTCCAACGACACGTTCTGCTTTTGCTTTTTTTTATTTAAGAATGTAATACATTCATTTGTAGCGATCCGATATAGCCAGGTATACAATTGCGAATCTTCACGGAAGTTTCCAAGGTTCTTCCATACTTTGACGAAAATATCCTGCACCACATCATCTGCATCGTCATGATCGATGACCATTCTTCGCACATGCCAATAAATCTTTTGTTGATATTTTTTCAACAATAAACGGAAAGCTTCTTCTCGCGTACTTTCTTCGGCGAATTTTGCTATTATTAAAGCGTCATCCATATATTGACCTGTGTAGTTTTCTTATTTTCTATTGATTGCCTTTTGAGCAGCAACAACAATAGCGTCTGCGTTTAAACCATATTTCTCCATAAGTTGTGCTGGAGTACCTGATTCTCCAAAGCTGTCATTTACGGCTACATACTCTTGTGGGCTAGGTAATTCTTTTGCTAATACCTGTGCAACGCTATCGCCCAATCCGCCTAGACGGTTGTGTTCTTCAGCAGTCACGACACATTTTGTTTTTGCAACAGATTTCAAGATCGCTTCCTCATCCAACGGTTTGATGGTATGGATATTGATGATCTCGGCACTGATACCCAATTCAGCCAATTTTTCACCTGCTTGAATGGCCTCCCATACCAAGTGGCCTGTAGCGATAATGGTTACATCTGTACCTTCATTTAATAAGATTGCTTTTCCGATGACAAATTCCTGGTCCGCAGATGTGAAATTAGGAACTACCGGACGGCCAAAACGTAAATAAACCGGACCTTCAAATTTTGCTGCCGCAATAGTAGCCGCTTTTGTTTGATTGAAGTCACAAGGGTTAATTACAGTCATTCCGGGTAACATTTTCATTAATCCAATGTCTTCCAAAATTTGGTGTGTTGCACCATCTTCACCTAAGGTTAATCCCGCATGGGAAGCGGCAATTTTTACATTCTTACCTGAATATGCAATAGATTGACGGATTTGGTCATAAACGCGACCTGTAGAGAAGTTGGCAAATGTACCTGTGAAAGGAACCTTACCACCAATAGTAAGTCCAGCAGCGATACCCATCATGTTTGCCTCAGCAATACCGATTTGGAAAAAGCGCTCTGGGAATTCTTTGATAAAATCGTTCATTTTCAATGATCCGATCAAATCAGCACATAATGCTACCACATTTTCGTTTTGTTTTCCAGCTTCCAATAAGCCAGCTCCAAAACCTGAACGTGTATCTTTTGACTCTGTGTAAGTATATTTTTTCATTTCTAGTAATCTCCTAAAGTTTCAGTAAGTTGATTCAATGCCGACGCCAATTGTTCGTCATTTGGAGCAACACCGTGCCATTTATGAGAACCCATCATGAAATCAACACCTTTTCCCATCTCTGTGTGCAATAAGATAACAACAGGTTTACCTTTTCCAGTACGTGATTTTGCTTCTTCTAAGCCAGCAACTACCGAAGCCATATCGTTTCCTTTAGTCACTTCCATCACATCCCAGCCAAAAGCTTCCCATTTAGCACGAAGATCGCCTAATGACAGTACCTGATCTGTAGATCCATCGATCTGTGCATTATTGTAATCAACTGTAGCAATCAAGTTGTCAATTTTGTTGTGCGGTGCATACATTGCAGCTTCCCAAACTTGGCCTTCCTGCAATTCACCATCCCCCATTAATACATAAACTAGATTATTGTCTTTATTCAATCTTTTTGCCTGTGCAGCTCCAATAGCAACAGATAGTCCCTGACCCAAAGATCCCGACGCAATACGGATGCCCGGAAGGCCTTCGTGTGTCGTTGGGTGACCTTGAAGTCTAGAATTGATTTTTCTGAATGTTGCCAGTTCGTTTACTTCAAAATACCCCGCACGTGCCAATGTACTGTAAAATACAGGTGAAATGTGTCCGTTTGACAAGAAGAATAAATCTTCACCTTTTCCGTCCATATCAAAGGAAGGATTACGTTTCATTGCATTGAAATAAAGCGCCACAAAGTAATCTGTACAACCTAATGAACCACCTGGGTGTCCTGATTGACAAGCGTGTACCATACGTACGATATCACGTCTTACTTGTGATGCAATTTGTTCTAGTTTGTTAATATCTGCACTCATTTTTTTTGTTGGTTTCACAATTGGTCGTAAAGTTAACTATTTTTAAGCTAGATGCTTGTTAAAAAGTGAATTTCTTTATTTTGATAAGCCTGCAGCCTGTGAACTGCCTCCATTTTAACTTTTGACTTTTTAATGTTGACTTTTTTGTACCTTGCTTTTAATTATAAGACCCACAATTTTCAAGATAATGTCCAATCATTTTAAACGCTTCTTGCTTGTTGCTGCATTTTCTGCATTACAATTCTATTCTTTCGCTCAGAATAGAGCCATTTATCATAAAGATTGGATCGACTTCAATAAAAATGGTAAAAAGGATGTCTATGAGGATTCCAAACAATCCATAGCGAGTCGTGTGGATGATTTATTGAGCCAGATGACAGCCCATGAAAAGGCTAATCAAACCGTTACCCTTTATGGGTATGGACGAGTTTTGAAGGATGAACAGCCTGCTGCCACCTGGGACAATGAAATATGGAAGCATGGATTGGCTAATATTGATGAAATGTTAAACAGCTTAGCCTATAATAGGTCAGCAAAAAGTCTCTTTTCTTATCCCTTCAGTCGCCATGCTGTCGCGTTGAATAATGTGCAAAAGTGGTTTATTGAACATACCCGCCTGGGAATCCCTGTTGATTTTACGAATGAAGGAATACATGGTCTAAACCATGATCGGGCGACACCATTACCTGCTCCGATCAATATCGGAAGTACCTGGAATACCAAATTGGTGAGAACCGCTGGTGAGATTGTCGGAAGAGAAGCGAAATACTTAGGCCAAGGATTATAAAGAGGCGATCCGCCAGGCTTTGGAAGGCGGACTTAATGTACGGACGAATTTTGACCCACCAAGTACATACCTGACTCCCTTGATGGAACTTATCAACGAAGGTGGGCTCGACATGAACGTATTGAATCAACGTGTTCGGGAGGTGCTGACGGTTAAGTTTAAACTGGGACTATTTGATCATCCGCTTATCGATAATACCGGTTTAGCTGATCAGAAAGTCCATACCCAAGCCGATGAAAATATTTCTCTGCAGATGAACAGAGAATCCATTGTTCTGCTAAAAAATGAGCAGCATCTCCTACCTATTGATATCAATAAATACAAGCGGATTTTGGTCACAGGCCCCATGGCCGAGGCAACAAATTACACGACAAGTCGCTATGGTCCATCAAATAATCCAATAACAACTATTAAGGATGGTATTATAGCATATGCCAAGGACAAAGCACTGCAGGTAAACTATACGAAAGGAGTGGATGTTGTCGATAAAAACTGGCCTGAAAGTGAAATTATCCCAACAGACCTATCTAAAGAGGAAATCCAAAGTATGACCACTGGTGTCCGGCTTGGGCAGGAGTCAGATTTAATTATTGCCGTCATGGGCGAATCAGAACGTGAAGTTGGTGAAAGCCGGTCTCGCTCAGATCTCAATCTGCCTGGTAAACAGCGTGATTATTTGATGAAGTTAAAAGAGACCGGAAAGCCTATCATTCTGATACTCGTAAATGGAAGACCGTTGTCCATTAATTGGGAAAATAAATACTTGCCAGCCATTGTGGAGAGCTGGTTTCTCAGTGGCCAATCTGGACGTGTTGTGGCAGATATGATATTTGGCGAGTATAATCCAAGCGGAAAGCTTCCGATTTCTTTTCCCAAATCTGTTGGACAGATTGAAATGAATTTCCCGACCAAACCCGCGGCACAGGCGGGGCAACCTGGTGTGGGGCCCAATGGCTGGGGAAATAGTCGGGTTGTTGGATTCCTTTATCCTTTCGGTTATGGTTTAAGTTATACCGATTTTCAATTTTCAAATTTGCGGCTGAATAAAAAGCAAATACGACCAACGGATTCGTTGACTGTTACGGTGGATGTACAAAATATTGGAAAAAGAAAGGGAGCGGAGGTCGTTCAACTATATGTCAAAGATGTGGTTTCTTCAGTTACAGCTTACGAGATGGATCTTCGTGGTTTCGAAAAAATCGAATTGAATCCCGGCGAGAAAAAGTCTGTCCAGTTTTCAATTTTACCAGCACATCTTGAGTTGTTGGATCAATACAACAAGTGGACTGTAGAGCCTGGGATATTTGAAATCTTTATCGGAAATTCATCCGCTAACCTGCCGTTGAAAGATTCTTTTGATGTCGTCAATTAGTGATGTAATTGTGCTTGCATCAATAGAGGCATCAAAACGCGCTAAAAAGAAAAAGGATCCAGTAGATGTGCCGGATCCTTTTTCTATTTCATTGGTTCGCATGAGTCCTACATTGCTTCTGCAACGACTTCCGTCACCCCTGGAACCATCCGTTTTAATAAACCTTCGATACCAGCTTTTAACGTGATCGTCGATGAAGGGCAACCACTACAGGATCCCTTTAATTCAACGGTTACGATACCTTCGTTGAAGGATTTGTAATGAATGGCACCGCCATCCTGTTCAACGGCTGGTCGTACGTAATCATGTAATACCTGTTGTATTTTTACTTCTGTTTCTGTGCCTTCAAAGTTTACTTCTGAATCATGATGCACAACTTTTACTGCAAGCTCAGATTCAACAGCACCTTTTACAAAGTCTTTCAATAAGGCTTCAATATCTTCCCATTCCGCATCTTCTGTTTTGGTAATGGTCACAAAATTGCTTGCGAAGAATACACCGTTTACAAAATTGAATTTGAACAACTCCTGTGCGAAAGGTGAATCTTGTGCAGCTTCTTTATTTGGAAAATCCACACTACCGTTGATCAATAATTTATTGACCAAAAACTTCATGGTTGAAGGATTGGGAGTAGATTCTGTATATACGTTGATATTAGCCATTTAAGTTTTATTTTTATTCCAAACAAAGATATATCAAAAGAAGCGTTGTTAAGGTCATCTATAAGTCAAAGCTTATAAAGTGACACCAGTGTAATTAGAAGGGCTGATTGCTTTTAATTCCGCTTTTACCTCTTCAGATACATTGAGATTGTCCACAAAGGATGCAATGGTCTCTTTGGTCACCTGTGTATTGGTGCGTGTTAGATCTTTCAGTGCTTCATATGGTTTTGGATAGCCTTCCCTGCGCAAGATCGTTTGTAACGCTTCGGCAACAACAGCCCAATTATTTTCAAGATCATTCGCTAAGGCCTGTTCATTCAATATTAATTTGCGTAAACCTCTCAATGTCGATTTTACTGCAATTAAGGTATGTGCAAATGGAACACCGATATTACGTAACACAGTTGAATCTGTTAAGTCCCTTTGAAGTCGTGAAATCGGTAATTTGGCCGCTAAATGTTCAAATATAGCATTTGCGATACCTAAATTTCCTTCTGCATTTTCAAAGTCGATTGGATTGACTTTGTGCGGCATTGCAGAAGAGCCAATTTGACCAGCAGTGATTTTTTGCTTAAAATATTCCATGGAGATATAAGTCCATATATCACGGCATAGATCAATGACAATATTATTGATTCGTTTTAATGCGTCACAGCTAGCGGCAAAATTGTCATAGTGCTCAATTTGGGTCGTGGTTTGTGAACGATCCAGTCCTAAGATTTTATTGACAAAGTTATTGCCGAATTCAATCCAGTTGGTTTCTGGATAAGCTACATGATGAGCATTGAAATTACCCGTTGCCCCACCAAACTTTGCTGAATACGGTACGGTATGTAAAAGCTGTAACTGACGCTCTATACGTTCGACAAAAACATACAATTCTTTACCTAAGCGAGTTGGAGATGCGGGTTGTCCGTGGGTACGGGCGAGCATGGGAATGTCGGACCAAGAGGTTGCCAAAGACCTTAATTCATGGAGCAATTCATCAATGACCGGTGTATAACTTTCTTTGATAGCCTCTTTCCAGGAAAGTGGAATGGCCGTGTTGTTGATATCCTGAGATGTTAAGCCAAAGTGGATAAATTCAAGATAATCCTGCAACCCCAGTTTTTCAAATTGATCTTTTAAAAAATATTCAACAGCTTTAACATCATGATTGGTAACTTTTTCGGTATTCTTGATCCAGATTGCATCTTCTTCCGAAAAATTTCGATAGATATCTCTTAATTTTTCGTTCAACGTTTTATCGAAATGTTGCAACTGAACGATTCCTGATTCGCTTAACGCTATAAAATATTCGACTTCGATGCGCACTCGATATTTTATTAAGGCAAATTCAGAGAAAAAAGCTGCAAGCTCATTGGTGTTATTGTAATAGCGTCCGTCAATAGGCGTAACTGCTGTTAAGGATGATAAAGCCATAGATTGAATGATTTTTGGCAAAGGTAAAAAAATGCTTGGAGCTTAGCAATTTAATTGGGATAGATATAAAAAAAGCCTCCGTTAACGGGAGGCTTTTTATGCTGTTGAAATTCTGTTTCAAAGAATTAATGAGCAGCTTTAGTTGAGTCAACAGCAGTTTTAGCTGAATCAACAGCAGTATTAGCTGAATCTAAAGCAGTGTTAGCTGAGTCTAAAGCAGTGTTAGCTGAATCAGTAGCTGCGTCAGTTTTTTTACCAGTTTCACCACATGAAGCGAAGGCTACAGTTAAAGCCAATCCTAAGAAACCTAATTTGAATGCGTTTTTCATTTTATTAAAATTAAAAGTAATTTCTAAATCTTGTTATTTAAGACTTGATACCTGTAAATGAAAAAGGTAACCCTACTCTTCAATATTTTTTTAAAAAAAGAGGCTTCTCTTGCGAAAAGCCTCTCCGAATACGTTATTCAGTTTCTAATTATTATTTAGTAGCAGCTGAATCAACTTTAGCAGTAGCTGAATCAACTTTAGCAGTAGCTGAATCTACAGTAGTTTTAGCTGAATCTAATGTGTTAGCAGCAGAGTCAACTAAAGCAGATGCTGAATCAGCAGCACCTTCAGCTTTTTTCTCAGTGTTGTTACAAGATGCGAAAGCTACAGTTAAAGCTAAACCTAAGAAACCGAATTTTAATGCGTTTTTCATTTTCTAATTTTCTAATTTAAATTGAAATATTTTTTTTTTCATTTGTTAATACACCGAACCCAAAAAGGTAACCCTTCAAAAAAATATATTTTCTTAAAAATATATAACTATTTGATAATTAATGGTTTATTTATATAGGGTAATCTTCAAATTAGTCCTTTTAACTGATCTAATGGGCGAGAAATTAAAAAAAAGCCCAAACGAATGGATCGATATTCTTGTTTGGAGAGTTATTAGGGTAGGGGTAGGGATAGGAGAGCAGTTTGTTACTCGCTGACCGTTTGCACAAACAATTTTCAATTATTTTTATTAATTTATGAAGAAACGCTCTAAAAAGAATGACGATCATGTTTGATAAAGTTAAGAATATAATGGATTTGGCAAAATCAATAGACTTTGGCAAATTGGAGGAAATCTCGAAAAAGGTAGATCTAGGCGCTGTGATGGATGCGGTCTCGAAAATGGACGATAAACAGCTCCATGGTTTAATGAAAATGCTGAATGCCGGTAATCAGAAAAAAGAATTACCCCCTATCAATGGAGATTTCTACGATATGGATAGCAAATTAAATGGATCAGACCGCGAACTTCAACTAAAGGTACGTGAGTTTATGGAGGTGGAGGTAAAGCCTATTGTCAATAAATATTGGTTAAGGGACGAATTTCCTTTTGAAATTGTACCAAAACTAGCAGCCTTAAATATCTGCGGGTATACCTATGAAGGATATGGATGTATGGGCGGAAGTTCGCTGATGGAAGGCATTATTGCGGCGGAGATTGCTCGGGTAGACGCTTCAGTTGCTACTTTTTTTGGCGTACAGAGTGGTTTAGCCATGGGGTCGATTTATATCTGTGGATCGGAGGAACAAAAACAAGAGTGGCTGCCAAGAATGCAAAAGATGGAAGTAATTGGTGCTTTTGGTCTTACCGAACCGGAAGTTGGTTCTGGAGTCGCGGGCGGTTTGACAACAACTTGTAAGAAGACCGAGGAGGGATGGGTGTTGAATGGTCAGAAGAAATGGATTGGAAATTCAACCTTTTCTGATATCACGATTGTCTGGGCAAGAGATCTGGATGATGGCGAGGTGAAAGGTTTTATTATCCGTAAAGATAATCCTGGGTTCTCAGTTGAAAAGATCAAAGATAAAATGGCTTTGCGGATTGTGCAAAATGGATTGATTACATTAGACAACTGTATCATCCCCGAAACAGATCGTTTGCAAAATGCCAATTCTTTTAAAGATACGGGCAAAGTACTCCAGATGACGCGCGCGGGGGTGGCATGGATGGCTGTGGGCTGCGCGCGCGGAGCCTATGAAAATGCTTTAGATTATACACGCAAAAGAAAACAGTTCGGCAAGCCTATTGCGTCTTTTCAGTTGATCCAAAATCATTTGGTCGAAATGCTTTCTAACCTTACAGCTATGCAAACGCTCGTCTTTAGGCTTTCTGAACTCCAGGACGCAGGGCAGCTGCGGGATGAACATGCTTCACTAGCTAAGGTCTTTTGTTCATTGCGTACGAGAGATATTGTATCTAAGGCGAGGGAAGTCATGGGGGGGAATGGCATTTTATTGGAATATAATGTCGCCAGATTTCTTGCTGATGCGGAGGCGATATACTCATATGAAGGGACCAAAGAAATCAATTCATTGATCGTCGGAAGAAGTATTACCGGATTTAGTGCCTTTGTATAATACCGTTTTCTAGACCTAATTGTTGTGGTAGGTGCCAGATAAAATAACGAAGGCTTGAGTTATCTCAAGCCTTCGTTATTTTATTTTCGATGAAACCTCATCATAGCAATATCACCCATGATAAAAGTCAATGTATTTTCACTGACATCGTAGCTGTTTACTTTTTCTAATGTAGAAAAGAAAGTCGCTTCGCCGCTACCCTCGCAAGCCATTTTTGTAGACATGATCGGTCCAAAACTTATTTGATGTCCATTTGTCTTAAATGTAGCGTTGTAATTATTACAACTGCTATTTCCATTTATTTTTCCGTCTACAGTGTTGAATGTCATCGTTGGTTTACGATTCGGATATAATCCCTCAAAAGCGATACGTGGTCCGGAAATGTAATCGAGTTCCCAGGTTCCGCTTAAATTTTGCTTTTCCTCCAATAATTTAAATTTTGCCAAGGGAGCCATTCTTGCTTTATTTAAACTGAGGATACCATTGTTGATGGTATAGTTGTCTGCGGTGATCAACGCTTTGGATAATCCTTGCTCGATTGACATGTCTGGGCAGGCCATCATCGTTGACATTCCCTGTGCGAATTTGATTTTTCCATCGGTAGAAAAAGTAAGTTCACCACCTATGCCGTTACAACCACCGCTGGCGCTGTATCTTTTTTCTTCCAATTTTAGGAAAGGGACTTTGCCATTGACCTGGTCGGCGACAGCTTTCCCTCCGATTTCTATTAATTGCCATTTTTTTCCAATAAGAAGGGCCGATGTATTGTCCGTGTTTTGTTTGTCTGAATTCTTTTTCGATACTGCGCAACTTGTAAGCGCAAGAACAGCCATCATCAATACCACAATGTTTCTAAATCTCATCTTTTAAATTTTTATATAAAACATTATTTCTAACGTTTGGTTTGGCAAAGCGCTACAAAAGGTGCTTAACAAAATAAGGCTTCCCATGGGGAAGCCTTATTTATCAGCCATGTAAATTGTACTATTTATTTTTGTTTTGTTGCGCTTGTTGCTGAGCACGCATCATTTCTTCCATTTTAGCTTGGAAGCTAGACTTCTTTTCAGCTTTTGGATTCTTTTTATTTTCCTCCAGTTTAGCTAAGATTTTATCGTCATTTACCATTGAACGGATTACTAACTGGGTCAAGAATGTAAATAATGCACTTAAAAAATAGTAATAGTTCAAACCAGCAGGGAAGCTATTCAAGACAAAGAAGAAAATCAAAGGCATAATATAACCCATGTATTTCATTTGACCAGTTGCGCCCGAAGTGGCATTATTATACCAAGTGGTCAATAATGTTGTCAGGGTCATCAAGATACACATCAAAGAGATGTGATTGAATGATCCAAAAATAGGGGCAAATGTAAATAAGGTATCATAGGTTGACATATCCTTCATAAACAAAAAGCTTTGTCCTCTCAGTTCAAATAAATTTGGAAAGAAATAGAAGAAAGCAATTGTAAATGGCATTTGTAGCACAAGGGGCAGACAGCCTCCGAGTGGATTCACGCCAACTTGTTTATACAATTTCATTTGCTCCTGTTGCATCAACATTTGATTGTCTTCACCGACTTTGGCTTTGATTTCATCCAACTGCGGTTTTAATACCCGCATTTTAGCCATAGATACGTATGACTTGTAAGTCATTGGCGAAAGAACCAGTTTTAACAATAATGTAAGTAATAGGATGACAATACCGTAGCTCATATGAAAACCATCCAAGAAATTAAATGCAGGCACGGTAATCCATTGATTGATCCAGCGCATAGGCCCCCAGCCCATGTTGATAATGGATTGGTAATCATTTCCTTCTGCTTTTAATACATTGTATTGATTTGGCCCAAAAAAGAAGTTCAATGAATAATTATTGTCTTTATGGTTGTCAAAAGCCAATTCAGCATTTGTATTGTAAAATTTTACGACATCGCCTTCCGTCGCATGTTTTACATCGATTTTCGCGTTAACGAATCCATCTTTTGCATTGAGGATATTGGAGAAATAATGTTGCTTAAAAGCAATCCATTGAACTTTCTTTTCCAGTGCTTCATCATCATCCTTCGATTCTGATAAATGGTCTACTTTATTATCTTCTTGATAATAAAGGGTAGATTTTTGTCTTTCAGATTCAATATTCTGTTCTTTTTGTCTAAGAACTGTACTCCAGTTCAATGTCAATGTTTTTTGACTCTGTGGGATCAGGTTTTGAATACCTTTTGTATTGACATCAAGAGCTACATTGTAACCTTTTCCGGCAATAGAATATACATACTCAATATATTGATCGGCACTGTAATTCAGTTTGAATTTTACTGATTGTTTTCCTTCACCGGAAACCTGGATATCCGAAGATTCTGTCGTAAAGAATAAATCGTTTGTCGAGACGTTCTGTCCTGCTGCATTGAAGAGGAAACCAAACTTATTATCTTCACCGTCAAAAAGCATCAAAGGTTTTCCATTGAAATTCTTTTCACCTTTGAGTTCGACTGATCTCACTTTACCACCTTTTGTACTGATTTTGGCAATGATGGCATCATTTTCAAGTGTAATGATTTTTTCAGTTCCAAATTTTGATGCACCAAAAGGTTTTTTTAGTTCAGCTGAATCTGCAATCGCTGCTGTTTGCGCTGTTTTAGCATTTGCGGTAGAGTCATTTGAAGCAGGAAGTCCTTTAGTGGCCTTTGCTTTAGCCTCTTGTCGCGCTTGTTCTTGTTTGATTTCTGATTCTGAAGGCTTCATCAGGTAAAAAGAACCAGTGATGATGGCAAACATCAGAACCAAACCAATTAGGGTATTTCTATCCATTTTTAATAATTAAACTTAATTAATTTTATCCTTCTAATACTACTTTGATTTCTTGTTGGCCAAAGCAGCGGCTACAAAGCTAACAAAAAGTGGGTGAGGATTTGCAACAGTTGACTTTAATTCTGGGTGAAATTGTCCGGCAACGAAAAACGGATGGTTTTTCAATTCGACAATTTCGACTAATCCAGTCTCCGGGTTGAAGCCTGAAGCGATCATTCCTGCTGCCTCATATTGTTTTAAATAGTCATTGTTAAATTCATAACGGTGACGGTGTCTTTCGGAAATTTTTGTTTTTCCATAGATCGTAAAGGCTTTTGTTCCTTTTTTAATTTCACAATCGTAGGCGCCCAAACGCATTGTTCCCCCCATATTGGTAATATTTTTCTGCTCTTCCATCAGGTTAATGACCGGATTGCTCGTGTTGGCATCCATTTCAAAACTATTGGCATCCTTCAATCCCAATACGTTTCTTCCAAATTCGATAACCGAACATTGCATACCCAGACAAATACCAAAGAATGGAATGTTATTTTCACGTACATATTTGATTGCGTTTAATTTGCCGTCCAGGCCACGTTCGCCAAAGCCTGGAGCAACCAATACGCCGTCCATACCTTTTAGCTTTTCAGCGACGTTTTCTTTTGTAACACTTTCGGCAGCGATATAACTCACCTTTACTTTACATTCGTTTGTTGCGCCAGCATGGATAAATCCTTCGGTAATGGACTTATAGGCGTCCGGAAGCTCCACATATTTTCCGACCAGCGCAATATTAACCTCGCTTGTTGGGTTTTTGAGCTTGCCTAAGAAATTTTTCCAGTTTTCTAGATCCGGTTCATTTTTATTGGAAAGTTTTAGCTTTGTTAAGGCTGTTTTATCCAGATTTTCTTTTAACATTAATAAAGGAACATCATAGATGGTCGAAGCATCAATGGATTCCACGACAGCATTGATGTTAACATTACAGAACTGTGCTAATTTTTTGCGGATTTCCTGAGATAATTTGTGTTCTGTACGGCATACCAAGATATCTGGTTGTACGCCATATTCCAATAATGTTTTGACGGAGTGCTGTGTTGGTTTGGTTTTAAGTTCACCGGCTGCGGCTAAATATGGGACCAAAGTTAGGTGAATAACCAAAGAATTATTCGCTCCCAGTTCCCAGCGTAGTTGTCTTACAGCTTCAACGAATGGAAGGGATTCGATATCCCCTACAGTTCCACCAAGTTCAGTGATAATGATATCATATTCACCAGATTCACCCAATAGCTGCATGCGGCGTTTGATCTCATCGGTGATATGTGGGATGACTTGAACAGTTTTTCCTAAATATGCGCCTTCACGTTCTTGTTGGATGACGTGTTGGTAGATACGACCTGTTGTTACATTATTCGCTTGTGAGGTAGGGACGTTTAAGAAGCGCTCATAATGGCCAAGGTCAAGGTCAGTTTCGGCTCCATCTTCAGTAACATAACATTCACCATGCTCATAAGGATTCAATGTTCCCGGGTCAATGTTAATGTAAGGGTCGAATTTTTGAATGGTCACTTTGTAGCCACGTGCCTGGAGAAGTTTAGCAAGGGAGGCTGCAATAATACCTTTCCCTAACGACGAAGTAACGCCGCCCGTAACAAAAATATATTTAGTCATAACAATTAAAGGATTTTCAATTTTATGTGGTCAAAATGACCAATAATAGTTGCTTTATGTACGGGATACAAAGATAGCAATTTTTTATTCAATATTATAATTGAAAGATTCACTGAATAAATAAATTAAAAATAGATGTTGCCCTGGTTATCGATTGTAGCCTTTAAATTGGGCTGCGATTTCGACTTAATCTCAACACGATAGAACTTGTTGGCATTGGAAAAGACAAGTTGATAGTGCTTACAGATATTAATTATTTCAGGGTATAATTTGCTCAATTCATCAAGAGATGTTGCAAAGCGCTTATTCACATTTCCGTAAATTTGTTGCAGATAAAAAATATTCCAGACAGTCTTTTCTAATGCTAAAAATTGTTCATCTACGAATTGTTGGTCATCTTGATCCACAAATTTGATATGTCCCCATCGTTCGGGATAATGCATGTTAATCAGACCAATGGGCGACCATACCCAGTTTTCTTCCGCAAGTGGCTTACCTGTATTGTCCTTTCTTTTGCTATAACCTTTCTCATGGATATCATAGTGCCATTGTACGCGGGAAAAATTTATCTTCCACATTTCATTTGCCTTGATTTGATTCCCCTCGCCAAAATACTTTAGGCTTTTGACCGGAATTTTCATTTCGACAGTCCAAAAATTATCGATATCGGTCGGGTTATTTATTGTTCCAGCGTGATAAACAGCACTTTGGATATCTTTGGTGTCCCAGTTTAGGTTAGCTTTCCCACCAAAACGATAAGGTTTGGTCATGAGGAGATCCATGATCGTGTTCAGCGCATTGACTTCAATTTCAATATATTCTGGAGATTGCAGATTAGGTTTCAGAAATACCTCAAAGTCATTGTCATGATAGATTATCGTGTCTTTCTGTCTGAGGTAACCCTTGATGTGAGTTTCTTCCAACTTAGCAAACAGATAGAGATTTTCGTTATCCCAGAGCATTTTGACACGAGTTTCTAGCTCAGGTTTTGGTTTACTGTTTCCTTCTATATCTTTGAATGTATTTGTCCATGCTGCCTTTGCCCAAGATATTTCGTCATCTTTACCGTCAATTTCGATCGCGGTCTGAGCTTTTTGGACAAAGTAAATCTCTGGCTTGGACTGTAATTGGAGAAAATCACCTACATTTCGCTGTGCAAAAATGGTTGTCGTCTGTAAAGTAAGAGCTAATATAAAAAAAACAGTTTTCATCAAGATATTGTATGTCTATTAGTCACCAAGAAATTTATGTAAGCGCTTAATGGGGCTGTCTTTATAAAATCCTAAAATTTCCATTGATTTCTATGTATGGAAGATTGGTGGTGCTAAAAGTAAGTAAAATGTTTTAGCTAAGCAAAGAGGGGTAATTCTTTTTAAGAGATCAGATTAGATTGTCTTAATTTTATTACATGGGGTCCTATATTGCTCTCTAAGTGGTAGGGGGATCGGAGTAGATTGTCCCGGGTAGGAAGATGGTTGATATGGTAGAAATAAAAAAAGGCTTTGAATTTCATCAAAGCCTTTTTTTATGCTGTGGTAGTCGTAATTAGATTCTTTTTGATTTAATACGAGCAGCTTTACCGGTAAGGCCACGTAAATAGAATAATTTAGCGCGACGAACTTTACCATAGCTGTTTACTACAATTTTTTCAATGTTTGGTGAGTTTACAGGGAAAATACGTTCAACACCTACACCGTTTGAGATTTTACGAACGGTAAAAGTAGCGTTAGCACCTTCGCTGTTTAATTGGATTACTACACCTTGGTACACCTGAACACGCTCTTTATTTCCTTCGCGAATTTTATAATGAACGCTGATGGTATCTCCGGCTTTGAAAGCGGGAATTTCATTTCTTACTACCGCTTGTTCTTCTACAAATTTTACTAAATCCATGATTTCGAGTAATTATTAACGATTTATATCCTGTAAAAATCGGAATGCAATATTACGACTTATTTTTTGAATATGAAAATACTTTTTAAAAAAAGTGTCGACTGTTATTCAAATCGGACGCAAAGATATGAAAATGAAATGGATAATCTAATGTTATTTTGAATATTCCTTTATATGATTATTTGGCCGTGTTTTTAAGCCTGAAAATGGCTCTTATAGAAGCTGCTGATAAAAATATTGGTCAATCAATCAGTGATTTAGTGTAAAAAATGAATTAAGGTATTGACAAATTCAAAAATTGATTCGATATTTGTGCCACACAAAACAAAGGTGATACCTTTTCGGGGTGTAGCGTAGCCCGGTATCGCGCCACATTTGGGATGTGGAGGTCGTAGGTTCGAATCCTGCCACCCCGACTGAAAAGCTCTAACGAAAGTTAGGGCTTTTTTTGTTTTTATCGTTCCTGTGTATGTTTCTTCTTGGCTCCATTATTGTGTCAATTCAGTTGCCGATAGCAAGCAAAAGAATAGGGGATCGTGGAAACGAGATGGATATGACCTATAAATAGCCTTTTACGGGCCAATTTTTTATCACGATTTACCCAATGTGGATGGAATTCTTTAGTTTTGGCTCTACTAGCTAAGGAAGATTACATTATTGCCTCCTCGGCAAAGGAACGTTTGGAAAAACTCAGAAATACGGACGAACAATGATATTGAAAGAAAGAATCGGCGACACCTACCTGAAATGCCTGTTTACTGGAGTACTTTCGGCTATGTTAGCTACAGGACATGCGCAGGAAGTGGTGAAACAGCAGAAAGAGAAGCAACAGCCGCAACAAAAAGAAAAGCAACAGCTGCCCGGACAACGAACTGTAGAGCAAGTCCAGACGATGGATTCCATTGATGTCGTACGCGATTATCGGCCGATGCTGGCTGATGCCGTCAAGGTGCGCAGGAGTCCAAATATGCAACTTATCAACCGCGAAGCGATCGAGACGGAGCTGCGCCAGATCGCGACCAGCACCTATTTGGCACAACAAAAATATAAACAGGCATATTACCATGAGTTGATGAAACGTCATCCGGACGCTTCGCAAAGTAATATCGACAATTACCGCATCAGCTATCTGGCCTATGGAGCCGGCGAATATAAAAGAGCGAGCGGTATGATGGAATCGGTGAAACCTTCTGATGCCTTTTATCAAGGAGCGATCATGACCTTGGGCCATATCGCCCTGGAAACGGGCGACAAGCAGGCGGCGCGAAATGCCTTCGTCAAAGCGACGAAACTGGATCTCGATCGGCAAGTGAAAGCCGATGCGCTATTTAACTACGCCAAAGTGCTACTTGCCATGGACTCCACCCAGGCCGCCCAGCAAGTTCTCGAGAAATATATCGCCCAGGAAGTGAAGCCTGCAGATCCGGGTGCCAAAAGACAGGAAAGTCCAGAAATACTATCGGCAGAGATCCTGCGAGGGACGACCAATTTCCATGCAGGGGTCAGTATGCTGGAATCGCTGAGGGAGCGCGGCAGGGAAGTCGATGCGATCTATCAACAGGTAACCTATTACCGTGGACTGGAGTTCTATAACGAGCGTGCTTTCGAAAATAGTATATCCATGTTTATGCGTTCGGAAAAATTTCCGGTCAATGCGGAAATGGCGGCTCTGGCGACCTACTGGAAAGCGGAGGCGATGTATGAAGTGCGCAAATTTGGGGAGGCAGTAGAAAATTTCTCCCGGTTCCTAAGCTTGCCTGCGGCAAAAAACAACGAAGTCTATAATTATGCCAATTATGGGCTAGCCTATGCGGCCTACCGAAATAACCGTTTCGCGCTGGCAGCCGATTATTTTGAGCGCTTTCTGAAGGCTGGAGGTGGTACCGTGGATGAAAATATACGGTATGACGTGATCGCACGTCTGGGCGATTCTTATCTGTGCCTGCGCGATTACGGCCGGGCCAACAGCTACTATGACAAGCTGATCAACGGGAAAGCGCCCAATCAGGACTATGCGTTGTTCCAACGCGGTGTGCTCTTTGGATTGCAGGGCGACAATGAAACAAAGCTCAGTACCCTGCGGTCCGTTCTGAAGCAATTTCCGGCTTCGAACTATGCCGATGACGCGGCTTTTGAGATCCCTTACACCTATTTCACTATGGGCGATTATGAGAACGCGCTCAAAGGGTTGCAAGCAATGATCGAAAAGTACCCACGCAGCAGCTATGTCCCACGTGCACTGATGACCATTGGGCTTGTGCAGTATAATAACGATGAACCCGAACCAGCGAAGGCCACCTTCCAACAGGTGGTGGAAAAATATGCGCGAACCGCCGAGGCAGAGCAGGCGATGCGGTTCATTGAAAACATCTACCTCGATCAGGGCGATGCTACGAGCTATATTCGGTATGCGATCGGTAGCAATGTGGGTAATCTGAGTCCTGCAGAGCAAGATGATCAGGCTTTCCAGGCAGCCCATTCCCTTTTTGCCCGAGGAGAATATGGAGCCTCTGTGGAGGCGATCAATGCCTATTTTGATAAATTCCCCAAACCCAAACAAGAAAAATATGCACGCTACATCCGTGGGGTGAGTTCGTACAAGACCGGGCATCCGCAGGAAGCTTTGCACGATCTGAATATCATTCTAAACGACTGGACAAGTAAGTATACAGAGAATACTTTGCTTACAGTGGCCGCTTTATATCTGGACTTAAAGGAATACAACGAGGCCATTGTCCACCTAAAAAAATTGGAACTAAATTCCGAATATAAAAAACACTATGGCTACGCGGTAACTAACCTGATGATCTGTTATTTCGAACTCGGCGATATGGAGCAGATGGCCAAATATGTACAGTTTGTGAAAGATTACGATAGTGCAACAGAGGAGGAAATTGCCAAGGCACACTTATACAGTGGCAGGGCCTTTCTGAAGGACAAGAATATAGCGTCGGCCATGAAAGAGCTCAATCTGGCCGCTCTGAAGAGTCAAACGGATGTAGGCGCAGAGGCACGGTACCGTGTGGCGCAATTACAATATGATAACAAAGAGTATGACAAAGCCCTAGAGACAGCCTTTGATGTGATCAATAATAGGGAGGCACATGAATACTGGGTGGCAAAGAGCTTCGTGTTGCTTGCAGATACCTATGCGCGTAAAGGCAATCCTTCTCAGGCGAAGAGTACGTTGAAAAGCGTGATTGAAAATTATGAAAAAGATGATGATATTGTCCCTTCAGCAAAAGAACGTTTACAGAAATTGAACTCTAAGTAGCAGCTTTTTTTGGGCGATTGAAAAAGAGCCGTATCAAAATAACTATTTTGATACGGCTCTTTTTGTTTAATCCTAACAGTCAATAAAACCAAAAACCTGCTCGCTATGACAGCAGCATTTCTGAAAAAAAGAAATACATGTTTTAAACAAGGCCTGATAAAACTTTATGTATATTTATCTCACAAAACCAATTGTCACCGACAATTCTTAAATGACCATATAAAACCGGACAATAGATGAAACAGCAATACTTATTGGTAGTGTATACAGTTATCGTAGCAATTGTAATTTTTATATTATGGATAAAATTCAAAAATCTAAAAACACAATCTATCAGCAATACAAGTAGACCTCCGGGTAGCAGCTATCCAACAAAAAAAGTCATTAACGATAAATTGGTCATTGTAGACGATATTGATGAAAATGACATTGAAAAAATTTTGCAGGAATTTTGCAATTCTCATAATCAAGAGAATTTTCAAGCAATTCTGAGGCTGACAAAGTTGTCGAACAGAAAGTTCGCGGTAACTTTTCCTTTCGATATTGATTTTGATATTTATTGTTTTTTTATCAACTACTTAAATTACCCAATAGGCTTTGATAGGAGCTTTTCAATCATTGCTTGGGCAACCACCAAACCAACAGATAGTTGGGTTACCGAAAATATTGCAAACAAAAATGTGATGCTATATGTCAGTGAGTCTGATACAGAATACGATAATGTATACCTGACAACTTATGACAATATTGGATACAAGCTTGGTTTTGCAAGGGGAAAGGGGAAACAATTACCGGACAGACCGGAAAAGGATTTTGTTAAGCCACCAATAAGCGCGGGCGAACTTGAAGCAAAAATATATACTGATTTTAGGTAGCAAATGTTAGAAGGAAGAGCTTCCCACAAGGGGAAACTAATTTCGTTCTATTTCCGGCATGACTAGCGACGGCTCAGATAAATATTTTCTTAATTTCCTGATCGGTAAGTAGGTGAACAAAATCGATAATACACCTGCGAGTAGCGCATCTAAAATAGCCATTGCAGTTGCATTTAACTTGTAGTGTGTAGGTAGGTTATATTGGGCGAGTATCAGACATAGGAATACCAATAAACCCGTTACGAAGCCATGGATAATACACAGCTTCGTAATAAATTTATTCCTGTTCAGTTCACTGTCTACTGTTAATGCGATCGATTCCTGTTCTATGGCTGCGATCACCCGCTTGATAATATCCATTGTAAGGACAACAGGTAAAAATATCGCCATTGGTAGTGTCAGTCGAGCCAGACTCTGTGGGCCAGCAAAAAAGTGCGTATATCCCAGCTCCTGAAAGCTGGCGTAGGCAACCAGGAAATTGAAGACAACATTGGGGAGGATATAATAAATTGCGCGCTTCCTTAAAAATCGCCTGAGCGTTGTTTTTTTTATTTTCTTTGATTCCGTAAACTTCGTCATGTGGAGTGCTATAGGGATAAGGTCATGATTGCGATCGCCTTATCTTTTATTTTAATCGCTTCTTCTTTTGGTAAAAAATCTTCATTGGACATAAACGTAAAATCCATTTGTTGATTGAACGTCGTTGCAACCAAGGTATTTGAATTCAACCAGGGGAAAGCCACTGTTGGGCTGTATATGGTCTCCAGAGTGAAGTTTTTGTACTCGTTTGGAATTTGGAGCTTACCCATATTGGATAGCGTGACGTCATGTCCTCCCGGACTCGATTTTAACATGGAAATCATGCGATCCACAAGCGGGTGCATCTGTTCTCCCATCCAGAGTAGCTCCCGGGCATCCATCTTTTCTATTTTTTGTGTGAGCGCCGTTTTGATATCTTTCGCAGTATCCACGATATTATCATTCCTCTTTTTTAGAGAAAGCTCCACCGTTGGTGCAAAGGCAAACATGTGGTCCTGTTCGATTTCTGGAATAAAGTGCCGGATATTAACTGGGCTGATCACTTTATTTTTTGCAGCTTTACCTTGCACTTCCCGAAAAGCTTGCATAAATGCCGTGCATAGGAGCGCATGGACAGAAATGCTTTGGTCTTTACAGCCTTGGGTTATAGCAGCCGTTGTTTCTGCATCCAGTTTCCAGTGCATCGCATAGTTTTTTCCTAAATTTCTTTTTCTGCTCTTTCGTTGCAGGAAAAAGAAAAATCTTGCCAATAGCAAATAGAACTTGGCTCTACGTGATTTTTTTTGAAGCTCAAAGCCTTGCGGCAGGAATTCATGAACCGATTCAAAGAGCTGGTAGGGCTCGAGTTCCCTATCGGGGTTATCCAACAGGCAAAGTAGCTCCCGCATCAATGTGACAATACTGGTACCATCGCAGATGCAATGTGGTAATACCCAAAGCAATTCCGAAACTGAATTACCTTTGATCCAGACCAATTGAGCCAAGGGGGTATTGTCAGCTTTAAAGGGGCGATACCATTCCCGTTCCGACGCTGTCAGCCAATCCATATCCGTTTGACGTTGGACAATATGGAGTGGAATAGATTCCATATCTTCTTTGACCGCAAATCGGGGTTGCTTTGCATCCTCTATGCTGATAACCGATCGGAGCAATGGATGTTTTTGCTGAATTTTGTTGAGGGCATTCCGAAGGTGTTCTTCGGCGATCTCCCCGCTTATCTTGGCGGCAAATACACAATTTAAGGGTGTTTCGGCATCAACATACATGATCCGTTCTACCATCATTAATTTCCGTTCGATCATGATGCCTCCTGATAATTTAGTTGCTGTCTGATGCGATCTATGATCTCATCGCGAATGGCCAATGCTTCTGCCTGTGGTAAATACCCCTCACTTCCCATAAAGGAGAAATCCATTTGTCCACGAAAGGTGGAGGTGACCATGGTCGTTGTATTGCCCAAAGGACCAATGACCGAAGGACTAAAGATTGTTTCCAGGCTGAATGCCCGATATTGGTCCGGGATCTGTATGCGTCCCAAATTGGAAAACATACAGTCATTGGATGACTTGCCCCGTTTTAAGAGTTTTGTAAAGTTCTTTAGCGCATCGTGGGCAGATTCCATGACCATCATGGTGATATAAGGATTGAGCTTCGCTGTTTTGCGTTCCACTTCATCCTGCATCAACCGGAGGTTATCCAAAAAGCTTATTTTCTGGTTCGAAGACATGACAATCATTAATCCGAAAGCGAAAATATGGTCATCTTTTATCTGTGGTGCAAAACGCCTGATATCTACTGGGCAGGAAACTTTATTGAATGCCGACGAACCACGTACTTTCCGGAATGCCTCCAATACGGTGGCCCCCAGAAATGTGTTGACTGTGACATCCAATGACTTGCAATGAGAAATAAGTTGCTTGCTGGTGGCTTGGTCAAACTTCCAGTGAATCAGATAGTCCGTCTGCCGATCGATCGCTTTTCTGCCGACCGGAATACATTTAATCGCTAAAGCTGCTAATCGGCCAATTGTTTTTGCCTTAAACCGCTTCTTAACACTCTTTAAGATATGTTCTGGTACGACATCTTCAATGCCAAGGATCGGATTTTCCAGTCCGATTTCCGCGGCCGGATTGTCCAGTACTTTTAGAAATTCATACAATAATGCCATGGCCGAGCCACCATCGCATAAGCAATGATGGAAAACGAATAGCATATCTGAGACTTCTTCCCCCTTAATCCAGACAAATCGGATTAATGGTTTCGTCTGATAATCGAAGGTCGAATGCCATTCCATTTTGGATTCCTCTTGCCAGTCGTCTTCACTTTTTCGGTTTACTAACCGTATCGGAATCGATACGGTTAGTTCCGGAACCTGAAACCAAGGTGTATTTTTGTCATCATGTTGGATAAGTGCCCGCAGCCAGGGATGTTTTTCCTGTAATCGGCTCAAGGCGTATTTGATATCTTCTTCGCTGAAAACACCACGTAGCCGAAAAGGAATGACGGCGTTGAAGGGTTCAGTTCCATCCCCCAACAGCATGCGCTCACCAAATAATAGTTTTCTTTTCATCGCCTACACCTGTGCCAATGTCAAACATTCTTGTTTTACAAAATCTTCCAATAGCGCTACCGCCTGGTCGTTACCGCCAGCGGTTAGAAAGGTCTTCTGTACTTCCTTGGCGGCATTTCGATAGATCGGGTTTTCCAACAATTCAAACACGGTGTCCCGCAATGCATCTATACGCATACGTTTGTATCGGATGCTAAGCCCGCAACCCGCCTGCTCAATAAGTTTGGCTGTATGAAAATGATCATAGGCGATTGGTGTGATCAGCATGGGTAAACCATTTGTAAAGGTGTCGTTCACCGTATTGAAGCCCCCATGGCAAATAACCATATCCATGTGTGGCATCAAAGCGGATTGGGGAACAAAGCCACTCACAATAAAATTGGAAGGCCATTCTTCAAATATTTCTGGTGGGGTAGCGGCAATAATTGTCACCGGCTGATCGGCAAAGGCCTCGATCAGTTTACCGAAAAATGCTTTTCGAATATCCACGAGTAGTGTACCTAAGGATACAAATACTTTTGGAGTAGTGCTGGCGGCCAAACGTTCCCAGTCAAAAGGGGTATTGTTTGGACGACCTTTGACCGGTCCGACAAATTTCATGTGAGGCGGTACCGTTTCAAAACCGGCAAAAGCTTGTGACGTAAATATCAGGTTAAGCTGATGGGAGTGTATAAAGATTCCTTCATCATAAATTCCCACGGCCTTTTGAAGGTCTTTGATCAGATTTTGCTGCCACTCAAATATCTTAGGAGCACTCTTCTCCGTGTCGCCCATGACATCCGGTGGAACGGGAGTTGTTGTCACACAAGGGATCTGATGTTTATGTGCAAATAGTGCACCTCCAAAGGTGATGCAGTCGTTTACGATCACATCAGGTTGCCATTGGCCGAGAAGACGTTCCAATCCCGGCATCATCATTTTCGCGATCGGGACATAGGTTTCTTCCAGCGCCAGTTTCATGACTTCGGGGCCCGAACAGGAGGGACCATCATCCTGACGTTTCAATAGCTGTTGGAGTTCCCCCTGAAAAGGTACCAGATCCGCTTCAGGATAGATATAACTTCCACCTTCGGGGATATGATGATCAGCTAATGGCGTTATGCCAAACCACCGGACTTCATGCCCACGGGCAAGGAGGCTTGCACCTACACTTAATGTTGGGCTGATATGTCCAAAAAATGGTGGAACAACAAAGAGGAACTTAGCCGGTACCTCCGCTCTTGAAGCGATAGGAGCAGCAGTTTGTTCCAAGAGGTCTGCAGCGGTTTTCGTGCCACCCGCATCGACAAAAGATTGACGGACGGTATGTGCAGCTTCACGATAGGTTGGATTATTCAAGATGGTATGGACACTATCTTTTAAATGATGTGCTTTAAAACGATTGAAATTCAGTCGTTCACCGGCACCGGTACGCACTACGCGACCCGCGACATGTGACTGGTCGTAAGCGATCGGGATGACCACAAGTGGTAGTCCCTGTGAAAGAGTTTCGGAAACCGTATTATGGCCACCATGGCATACAACAGCATCCAGATGTGGTAACAGATCCAATTGCGGGATTTGTTGATAAACCATGAAGTTTTCAGGCCAGGCATCAAATAGCTGCGGATCTGAAACAACTACGACAGTCAGCTCCTCTCCCGCAAATGCATCGATAACCTTTTGGAAAAATGCTTTCTTATGGTCGTGATCAAAGGTAGTACCAATACTGACCAGGATTTTTTTTCGATTACTAGCATGCAGTTTATCCCAGTCAAATACAGCCGATACCCGACGTTCGGCCAGGACAGGTCCTGTGAACTGATAGTTTGAGCTGAGATCCATCTCACCAAAGAAATAACGGGATGTTAGGACAAGCGTAAGCAAATCCGAGCAATCCAAAGATTTATTTCCAGTTAGCCCGAGTTCCTGTTGCAAAGCGACGATCTGCTTTTCTTCCCATTCGTGTACCTTTGGGAGTTCACTGACAATTTTAATGGCTGCGGGAGCCGTGACAGTGGTCGCATAGCGGAGCCCCAGTTTTTTTGCAGCGATGGATGCCGCAAATAATTGATGGTCGCCAATCACGAGATCAGGTGCAAATGTCTCTAATAAGGTAAGGATACCTTTATAACAATGTCTATTTAAAGGGATAAGTACATCTTCATAAAGAAACTTGATGCTATCGATACCATAGACAATCTTTTTTGAAATGATATCAAGGTACTGTTCGCTTTCTTTTTTTTCTTCATCCGTCTGGTCATATTGAATAAGCAAAAGCTTTCCGCCAGCTGGAAGTTTATTAGTTAAGTTTTTGTCTAGACTGATCCAAGCTACTTCATGTCCTCTTTCCAATAGTTCAGCACCAATGCTCAACGTCGGATTGACATGACCTGTCAGTGGGGGGACAACAAACACAAATTTAGCCATGGTTTTGTAATAAAGGGTTAGATAAAAAATCAACGATAGTTTCAGCTATCTGTATAGGTTCTTGTATGGGGATATTGTGATCTCCCGGAATGAGTTTAAGTTGAGCACCAGATATTTTTGTTTGTAGCCATTCCCCCGTTGGTTTACAGTTCGATGTATTTCCATACAACAGTAAGGTGGACGGCGGTAATGTTGCAGTATCCATTTCATGGAGGAAATATTTTTCTTTGATCATATCAGCTTTGATGCTCGTCTGGTTGAATAAAAACTCGTAAAGGCGATGATTTTTTTCAAATTGTCGCTTACCCATTTTCATTTTTGTTGTATCGGTAAAATTGGCAATATAATGTTCCAAAAATTCCTTACTATACTCATCGATGATGTTGCGAGCTTTCTCATCCTGTGGATCCGGAGCCTCCATAACGACCAGTCGTTCCACACGGCTTGGGATCTGCAATGCCGTTTTAAGCGCGATTAGTCCACCAAAACTGTAACCCAGCAGATGGACGTTTTGAAGTTGTAGACTATCCAACAAAGCAATCAGATCCGATGACATATTTTCAAGATCATAGCCTTCCGATACACGTTCACTCATGCCATGACTTTTGAGATCATACATGACCACGTGGAAATGCTGCGCTAGGATTGGAGCAATATTAAAATAATAAATAGAGAGGTTGCTGAACATGCCGTGGATCAATACCACGGTATGTTCAGCACCTTTGTTCAGTTCCTGTATATGAACTTTCCTATTGTTGACCGTAATTATTGGCATTCGTGGATATAATTGATGATCATGCGAAGGTCAAGATTGATTAGTTGGTCCAGGTCCATCGAAGATAACCAGCCGGTGAAATCAATCTGTTCACCAAAATGCGCTTTGATTTTCTCTGAAAAAGAAACAATTTCAATGCTGTCCATTTCAAGGTCCTTTGTAAAGGAACTTTCTGGCCTAATATCCATCTCTTCTACAAATTCTTCGCCGATAACTTCTGTTATAAAGCCTTTTAATAAAGCGAATAATTCTTCGTGATTCAATTTTGATGTGGTGTTTACAGTGTCCATCCGATAATATAATTTTGGTGTTTGATTGTTTTTATTTCTATTTGATTGATCCAAAGATGATCGCCTTGAATGCGCTCCACTTCGTATTTTTTAGGGTTGCCTTTTAAGCCTGTACCTAAAAATTTACCATAAGCTTCCTTCGCTACCCAAAAACGGGTTGTCCATTCCGCCTGTTCCCGGTCTTTGAGCAATTCCATTTCAGCATCGGTAAAGACCAGTGGGTAAAAACCAGCACTACGCTCCTCGATGAGTTCCATGTCAATACCTACAGGTCTGTCTTGACGGGCGATGGCTACGGCATCTTTTCCCTTATGGGCAAGTGATACATGAATATCTTTAGTCGCCTCACCCAGTAAATAAGGCTTACCGAGATCATCAGAGCGGATCTCAAACGTTATAGGGTAGCAGGGGAGGTTTTTCTGACGGTTCAGCAACTGGCGTACAGCATCTTTTACCGCTACACGGCTTACCATCCAACTTTTTCGGCGGTTGGGCAGCAAGTGTTGGTAGTGCTGTTTTTCCGTTTGGTTGAAATAGCGTTTCAGAATAAAGTCCCAAGAAGCAACCCGGGTGTAGGCTTGGTGAAAGAAGAAAACATCCGGTGCGATTTCCGTTGACATACGGTTGTGCAGTGGCGACATGGAAACATTCCATAGTGCTTCATCGATTTCCAGTCGTCTATTTTGCCAGCCCCTGATCGAGCACCATACTTTTTCGTTTCGTTGGAGCGTAATGTTTGCGATAGCAAATTCATCGTTCAGCTCAGTCAACACACAGGTACACTCGAATAGGCCATCTTGGTCATGCATGTCGTCGAAAAACTCGATTTCTTTGATTTTAACAGGGAATGCAATGCGATCTTTGGTCAGTGTAAGCTGAAGCCACAAACCGAATAATTGTCCCGCATTATCCAATAGCGAGCCCTTTCCACCATTACCCTTGATCTTACCTATGATACCCTTTTTACCTACGGCAGTTACCGCCATAATCCCTTGATAGGCTGTTCCATGGAACATATGCTTATCATAGATTTCTTCGGAAGTACGCGTGATAGGCAGGGACTCACCTATGGAAAGATCAAACTGTGGTGCGACGGGATATGCTGTAGACAGTGCTACCTCTGCATTTGCAAAATTCTCGATATCCAGATAGGCAAGCTGAGGCGACCGCCATTCGCCCTTGACCATTTTCTCAAATGGTTTGGCTACATTCATCCATTGGAACACACTCACGTGCATGATCTTATGGATCTTGGCCGCAGGTTGTTCTGCCTGAGCGATTTCAGCCAGCAATTCAAAAATCATGGTCATCGGGATCACCGGTTCCATGTCCGCTACTTCTGACCATCCCTGCGGTTGTCGCAGCAGACTATGATCGATCAGGTAAGGATGACTGTCCAAATTGACCTGTAGCATTTTTGAAAAATGTCTGTCTACAGGTTTTTCTACGACAAGGGGCTTGGTGACAGTTGCCAAAACGCTAGGCGCTGGCCGGTTCTGAAAGAGTGTCAATACTTCTTCCTGCATCCGGATCATATCCGCGATATTCTCCTGAAATGCCTGTACCAATGGATGATTGCCCCTTACAGCTGTTCCGGCGGTCAGTTGTGGCTGTACTGTGTCAAAAGACTTTCCTAAGCTCTTGACCGCATCAAAATTACGGACGATAGGCGAACCGAGCTGTAGTTTCATACCTTTACTCGCAACTTTTTTTGCGTGGTTTTGTACCGCCAGAAAATCCAGCGACACTGTTTTTCCTTCCACAAATAAAGCCGCTACGACACGTTGTAACTGCGCAAGTGCCGAACGTGTTGCCACACTGGACGCTAGAGTGCTGAACGCTTTTCCCTTTAAGGTGTCGTCGATAAAACCGATCAATCCGCCGGTACCCACCTGGATAAAGAAACGGGCCCCATCTTCATATAGCTTTTCTGTCAACTCACGAAAACGGACCGGCTCGACAAGATGTTCTGCACTCAGTTGACGGATAGCCTGTTGATCCGATGGGTAAGGCATCAGTGTGGTAGCCGACCACAAAGGGATCTTGGTCGGCTGAAACTGTACTTTTTCCATACCTGCTAGAATCAGATCGAGCTTGTCTGCCACAAAAGGTGAGTGAAAACCCGACTGAAAGGGCAGGATCTGATGGAAGATCTGTTTTGCCTTTAATAAGGGCACAAGTTCTTCCAAAGCGGCGTTGCTGCCGCATAGAATGACCTGATGGGGACAGTTGTCATTGGAAACATAAATATTGGGAATGTCGCTGATTAAAGGTGTAATTTCCTTCAGCCCCGTTCCGATGGCAATAAATTTGGAATCCTTGAGTTCAAAAGTCTGTGGGTTAAGTACATCAATCAGGTCCTTGACCGAACTTGCTTCCGCCAGTTCCGCAGAATAGCCAGCCAACCATTCGCCTAAGCTATGTCCAGCATTCATATCCGGATAGATCCCTAGCTTTTTAAGGGAATTGTCCAGAATGCTACAGGAATTGAAAATAGCCAAGGCATCATTCAGTAGTCCTTCACCTTCGGTTTGTATAGGTGCTGTCAGCCCAAAATAGCGGCTGACTGAGTCTACCTCTCCTTTAGCTAAGCCATCTAAACCAGGAAAGACAAAAGCAACCTTGCCACCCTCTTGTAATAAAGGGGTAGAGGTATACCAGATATCCTGCTTGTTGCGCCAGGCTTTATCTTTAGAAACGATTTTGATTGCCTTTTCAATCCGCTCTGGGGTGGGATCAAATAGGGCGAGACGATAATGGCCTTCACCCACTGTCGTATCGTTATTCCGTAAAGCCGATAATAATTCCGCATGTGTTGGTCGGGCAAGTAACAATACGGGGTCTTTTTTAGGCATATCATAGCCTGTTAAGACCACGTGCGCGTTTATACCGCCGAAACCAAAAGCATTTACCGCGGCCACCCTAGGCAGACCTGTCTTTGACCAGCTTTTTGCTTCCTGTACCGGAGCAAATCGTGTTGTCTGCATATCAGCGGTCGGGTTTTCGCAATAAAGGGTTGGTGGCAATGTATCGTGGTGTAGCGCCAAACAGGTTTTTATCAGGCCTGCGATTCCTGCGGCAGGCATGGCATGACCGATGTTGGATTTGACCGAACCGATTCCAGCGACTGGGGCAGCGTCTTCTTTACCGAAAAACTGCGACAGTGTCTGTAGTTCAGTTTTATCTCCAAGAGGTGTCCCTGTGCCGTGTGCTTCCAGATAGCCGATCTGTTTTTCGTCCAGTTCAGCATTTATCCAAGCCTGTTGTAAAGCTTTTAATTGTCCCTTCACCGATGGACTCATGACGCTTGTGCCATGACCATCGCTGCTCACGCCTATGCCTTTGATGACAGCATAGATTTTATCCTGGTCACGTACAGCATCTTCGAGTCGTTTTAATACAACAAAACCACAGCCTTCACCGATGAGTAAGCCATCGGCATCCATGCTGAAAGGTTTGATCTGTTGGTTGTGAGAAAGGGCACCCAATTGTGCAAAGATGCTCCAAAAAGCTGCATTCTGACCGGTATGTACACCGCCGGCAATCATGATATCACTACGGCCACGCTGCAATTCCTGTACAGCATGGTCTACCGCGATCAGGGCGCTGGCACAAGCAGCATCTACGGTAAAGGCCACACCGCCAAGATTGAAGCGGTTGGCAACAAGCGAAGCCACAAGATTAGGGATTAAGCCCATAGCCGTATCAGCGGCGAAGCGTCCCTTGCGTTCCTGGAATGCTTGTTTTACCTTTTCGATATCTGCCGCTGGCACCTGCGGTAAAAGTTCCTGTAAAAGGGAGGAAATCTGTTCGCCTGTACGTACAATTTCTATGGCACGGGTAGCTCCCGGACCGGTATAATTTCCTTTCCCGATCACAATTCCTGCCTTTTCCAGGGATACCTGTTTTTGGAATACGCCGGCGTCTTCCAGTGCTTTCTGTACCAGATCAAGCGTTAACAGGTGATCCGGCTCGGTTCCCTCAACGGCAAGTGGTAAAATGCCAAATGCCGTTGGATCGAACATATAGTCAGAGATAAACCCACCACGTTTGCAATAAAAGCGATCTACAGTCTCCGGACCATCACTAAAATGGATCGGGTCAATGCGATCAGCTGGAGCAAATTCAGTGGAATCGACCTTATTGATGATATTTTGCCAGAACATATTGGCATCCTGTGCCCCCGGAAAGACACAAGATAAACCAACGATGGCAATATCTGTTTTTTTCATAATCAATGGATAAGACGGTTTACCAATTGTTGCCTGACATAATTAACACTTGGCTTTCCGTACCATACCTGATCTCGTTAAGGAAAATTTCTTTCCCTTCATCCAAAGGAATAAGGGAGATGCCACGGCGTTCATATTCTGTTTCCAATGTCTGTGAAACCATGCCGGCACCTTTCCAAGGCCCCCAATTGATCGAAATAACCTTTCCTTTCAAACGTTTATTCAGTACATTGGCATAGTCGTCCAATACACTGTTTGCTGCCGCATAATCTGTCTGACCTTTGTTGCCATAAACAGATGCTATACTGGAAAATAAGACGACGAACTTACAGTCCGAACGTAGTTGTTCCGCCAATACGCGTAATGGTTTTACTTTGGTATCAAAGACACGTCCAAAAGAGCTGGTCGTTTTCTGCTTGAACAATTTATCTTCCAGCAAACCTGCACCATGGATAACACCATCGAGCTGTCCATATTGTTCATAAATCTGGTGGAGCAAGGCCGTTAATCCAGCCTCATCACAGAGGTCCAATGATTCATAAACGACGGTGTTTCCCAGTTGCTCCATATCACGGATCGTCCGCAGAATCTGATTGTTTTTAAAGACGCGCAGGGTCTCTTTTTCAATTTGTGCCGGAGCATGGAATAGCCCCGATTGAATGAGGTGAGCTCTGATCTGTTCCTTGGAGATCATTGTTTCCAGTTCTTTCGAGATCGGGATATCTTTTCTTGGGTCTGCTGACCTGCCCACAAGGATGTAAGTACAAGGGTAGGAGGCTGACATGTGTTTTACTAATTCGGAAGTAATACCCTGTCCACCGCCAAGTACCAGGACAACAGATTTTTGATCCAGTTGGATTTGCACTTCTTCGCTGCCTGTCGACAGAGGTGAAGGAATAATATCGACTGTATGACGCTGGTCATTTTTGTAAATGACTTCTACGGTTTTGTCTGTGGTTAAGATCTCTTTTAGAGCGATTTCTGCGATTTGATCTGTTTCCTGTGGCGTGTTTAAACTGATCAACCTGCAGTTGGTCTGTTCAAACTCACGGGCTAGACTTTTAAACAGTCCTGGGTAACCCTGGTAGTGACGTAAGGCATGTGTATCGTTTGTTTTTTCTACATGTGCCGGAATATCAGAGATTAAATAGACCCATTTGGCCCTGTTCAGATCCATTTTTTTGATCAGATCAACTTGATCTATGATATTATGTTGTACTGTCGCTGAAAATATGTCGGAGATAATTAGTCCATCAAAGACAGCAAGATCATTTTCCGGATTGACCAGTTCCGCGATAGCACCATGTTTTTCGAGCATGGTTTTGATGGCCATTGTCTGCTGCCCATGGTCAGGAGCAATGGCAAAACGTTTGCCCTGTAGAATTTCTGTGTCTTGTGCTGAGGCCGCATCTGCTGGTGTCAGGTCAAAACGAAGTCTGGACAAGAGGCTCTGTTCAGGAGCTGTATCACTAACTTCACTGATCCAGGAAGCAAGACCGTTAAGGGTTTTAATCGCTGCTAAGGTTTCCATTAGATCTTCGGCATGTTCGAGATCCTCTCCAAAACCAATTTTGGTCTTCAGTTCAGCAATGATTTCCATCCGTTTGATCGAGTCTATGCTCAAATCTGCTTCCAGGTCCAAATCCAATCCCAACATTTCTTTGGGATAACCGGTTTTTTCACTGACGATATCCAGTATTGCTGTTTGTAATTCTGCAAGGGAGAGCGCAGACTGATTTGTTGTGGGTGTCGATACTGCTGTTTGAGCGCTTGTGGCCGGCACTGCTGTTGCGCCGCTGAATTCTGTTAACCAGGAAACCAGACCATTTAAGGTTTTTATGGCAGCCAATTGTTCCATGATTGTATCTTCATTTGCATGATCGAACTTTAGTGTTCCAAGCTCTGTACGCAATGTTCCGATAATTTCGACCCGCTTGATTGAATCAATGCTGAGATCGGCTTCCAGGTCCATTTCCATACCCAGCATCTCATGTGGATAACCGGTCTTGTCGCTTACTACCTGTAACAATAATGTTTTAATGTCTTTAGCTGGAGTTTGTACCACTGTTGCGACAGCGTAATTGTCGCTGAGCGTGGGTTGAACGGTAATCGGGGTTATACGGTCTGCAGTCACATTTGGTGCGGGACTTGAATAGACCGGCATAGGTGCTACTTGTGGGTTTTGCCCCAAAAAGGAAAGCATGACATCACGTTGCGCCTGGATCAGCATTTTCATGCTGTTTAAGTATTCTTGCAGCATACGCTCGGCAGCAGGTTGTGCTTCTGTCGTTGCAGCTATAGGGTTGTTAAGGTTGCTCATTTTAATGGGGCTTACTATTGGCAATGCGCCATTGACAGGTAGCGTTCCTGTCGTTGGATGTGCAGCCTGTCCATTGACACGCCAGATAGTAGGGTTTTTCTTATATAAGTTTGGTTGATCTAGCTGGATTGGTTGAATCTGACGACCTTCAAAAAGTTTATCAATAGCGAAATTGCGACCAGTTCCCAAATATTGTGCAAGCATACAGAGTAGGTGCGTCAATTTGTTGCGGTTGCTATCCTCTACGTACAGGGTCAGTTGATCTTGCTCCAGACAGGCTTTGGTTAAGCCTGTCAGCACTTTGCCTGGACCTACCTCAATAAATATCCGTGCGCCATCAGCATACATGGCCTGAAGCTCCTCAACAAAGCGGACAGGTTGAACCAAATGATCAGTCAGTCTTGCTTTTATTTCGGATACCGAAGTAGGATATATGCTTGTTGTTGTGTTTGACCAGACCGGTAGTCGCATTTCTTGGAATGGAACATCCTTCAATACATTCGCATAAAGCTCTTTTGATCTAGCGACTAAAGGACTATGGAAAGCACAGGCAACCTCCAGCTTTTTAGCAGAGACACGTTCCTGTTTTAACAGTTCCATGAGTTTCCCGATAGCGACTGTGCTACCTGCAACAACACATTGCGTCGGAGAATTGTAATTCACCGGATAACAGCCTTCAACACGATTGAGGAGTGCCTTCAGCTGTTCTGCATTTGCGTTAACAGCAACCATGGTGCCGGGATCTCCATTTTCGACCGAATCCAGGATGGATTGAGCCCGCTTGCTGCTCAGTTCGACTAATTGTTCTTCGTCAAATACACCGGCGAAACACAATGCTGGTAATTCACCGTAACTATGGCCGGCCAGCATATCTGGGACGATACCCAATGACTGGAGGAATTTAGCTAAGGCTAAATCGACGATCCCCAAAAGCGGTTGTGCCAGACGAGTATCTTTGATGGTTTCCTTTTGTTGTTTTAAAGAATCGGAATCAAACGTAGTTGAAGGAAAGACCACTTTTTCCAGTTCAGGATACTGGGAGATCAGCTTTCGCATTGATGGGAATACCACAAAGAGATCACGGGCCATATTAATGCGTTGACTACCTTGTCCCGGAAATAAGAATGCTGTTTTACCTTCGCGTTTATTGACTATAAAGGTGTCTTTGCTTTCAATACCAGATAGTACCAATTCAATTTTCATCATTAGGTCTTCGGCTGTATCTGCAACAATACTGAGCTGGATCGCTTTTTCAGAAGCAACCGCCAAGCTGTAGGCGATATCTTTTAGCGGGAGGCTATCGTTGATATCTAAAAGTGTTTTTACCTGACCCAGTTGCCCCTTTGCTTCGTCATAGCTGTCGCCACGGAAAACGAATAGTTCTGATGGCCAGGATTGCAAAGCAATTGTACTATCTTCCTGCGGATGATTCGCAATAACAGCATGGAAATTTGTTCCGCCAAAACCAAAGGCACTGATGCCAGCATAACGTCTTTTTTCTCCCCATAAACCAGTTTCAGCATGGAAAGCAAACGGACTTGTTTGTGCATTATAATAGGCATTCGGCTGTTGGAGGTGAAGTGTTGGTGGTTTTACACCATGAAATACAGCTAAGGAAGCTTTGATCAAGCCTGCCAATCCTGCCGCACATTTTGTATGGCCGATCTGGGTTTTGACCGAACCTAAATGCGTTTGTGCTGGTAAGGCTCCTGAACGGCTGAATAAATTGGTCAGTGCGCTCAGTTCTGTTTTATCACCGACGACTGTTCCTGTACCATGTGCTTCAACTAGACCAACGGATGCTGCGCTGATACCCGCTTGGTTATAGGCACGTTCCAGTGCGCGTACTTGACCGATTTTTCGGGGAGCGGTGAGGCCTAGGGCTTTACCATCACTGGATCCGCCAACACCTTTGATAACCGAGTAGATGCGGTCGCCATCACGTACAGCATCTTCATAGCGTTTGAGCACCAATATCGCCACCCCCTCGCCAAGAGCAATCCCATCTGCATCACTGTCAAATGTGGCACATCGTCCTTTACGTGAGAGCGCATGTGTGCTGGAAAACATCAGGTAATCGTTGATTCCATTATGGAGATCCGCTCCACCCGCAAGCACCATATCCGATTTACCCAGAATAAGTTCCTGACAAGCTAGATCAATCGCTGCAAGGGATGAGGCGCAAGCAGCATCCACTGTAAAATTTCGACCGCCAAGATCCAGTCTATTTGTGATCCGACCAGCGATAACATTGGCCAGGATACCGGGGAAGGAATCTTCGGTGGTATGTGGTAATGCCTCTTTCACTTCTTCATGCAGTTCACCAAAGACCTGTTTATAGTACCCTCTAAAGCTATAGCTGTTGGCAAGATCATTGCCGCCTTCCGCACCGATGATTACGGAAATGTTTTCGCGGTTGATTTGTTTTTCGCCATAACCGGCGTCTTCCATCGCACGCTTGGCGACCAGTAACGTCAGCAATTGCGTTGGTTCAATCGCTGCGAGTGACTGTGGTGGAATCCCGAAAGCCAAGGGATCAAAATCAATTTTCGGAATGAAACCACCCCATTTTGAGTGGGATACATCTGGACCATCTGCATCGGGTTTATAGTAAATAGCCTTGTTCCAGCGTTCGTCAGGAACTTCGGTAACACTATCTTTTCCAAGGATAATATTGCGCCAAAATTCTTCCAGATTTTTGGCTCCCGGAAAAATACACTCCATTCCGACAATGGCGACATCCAGCGGTTTTTCGCTGGAAAGCGGTTCTTCCGGTAATATTGCTTCATGGATAAACAGCTGATTGTCGATGCCGACATGTTGATGCAGCGCATCCAGGGAGATCACCTTGTTTTGCATGGTTGCAATCTGGCCGATCATATACATACCCAGGTCCAGTTGTTCACTTTTAGGGATGTTGACCAGTTGATTTCCTTGACGGTCGACACCTTTAGCTGCAATACGCAGACGGCCGACGTTTAATTTTTCGAGTTTTTCCCAGACTTCTTTTTTATCTATGCCTGCAGCCAATAGTTTGGATTTCTCCCGGTTGAAGTGTTGTGCAAAAGCCGTATTCAAACAACGAGTTTCATGCCCTGGTGCTGTCTCCAACAGAACGGTATCTTTGGCTTGCATAGCTTGTCTCTGAAACTCTTCCTGAATAGCTCCGCTGCTTACCGCTTCATGCGTATAGAGATATGCAGTTCCCATCAGTACGCCTACTTTGACACCACGCGCTGCTAAAGGAGCTGCCATAATGGAGACAAATGCCGTAGAAAATGCATCGTGGATACCGCCGGCAAAGAAAACACTGATCTGTTCTGGATGATCCTCTTTTAAGATGCGTTCGATCTGTTTTTCCCAGAGAACGGTGCTCGAAAGAGGTCCTACGTGGCCACCGCATTCGCGACCTTCGAAAATGAAATTTTTGGCACCCTCCTTTAGAAACATGTCGAGCAGGGCAGGAGACGGTACATGTAGAAACGTTTTTATGCCGGCTTTTTCAAATACCTTAGCCTGTGCAGGTCGACCACCGGCAATCAGGACAACGGGAGGCTTAGCTTCCAGGATATAGGTCGTCTGTTCTTCACGCAATTCCTGCGGTGCAAAACCTAAGATCCCCACTCCCCAGGTTTTATCTCCGGCGAGTTGTTTGGTTTCCATAACCAGGGCTTTGGCCTGTTCACCCCGTAGGAGGGATAGCGCGACAAAAGGAAGCGCGCCGGCTTCCGCTACAGCATTGGCAAAGGCCGGAACATCGCTGACCCGGGTCATGGGGCCTTGTGCGATTGGATAACACAGGCCTAGTTGTTTCGCTAATACATTATCACGGTCAATCGGCTGTAAAGCTTTCGCCTGCTTTAAATGGCCGTACATGGCTTCCTTAAATCCGAAAATAAGCTTTTTTAGTGTCCTGAAATCCTCGTAAAGATCGATGGCCAAGGAAATGTCTTGCCCCATCGGGATATAACTCGTAGCAGGGTTCAGGTCGGTGAAATATGCTCGGAGTTCGGCCGTGTCAACCTGATCCGATAACACCGGCGAGTTTGGTCGCACCAGTACGCGATGGTTGGCAAGGATCTTAGTTTCCGTGCCGTTTAATTTTCCACAGAGTGTTTTGAAGTCTTGGGGAACCGCACTTTCCGGAAACAGCGCAAGTTGGCTGTCCAACACAATTCCAGTGGCACCGAGGGACTTTGCGGCAGCAGCGGTATGTAGACCTATGCCGCCCTGTACCCAAACAGGTATGGACTGGATTTCTTTGACAATCCGTTGGAAGAGCACAAATGTGGATTCATATCCAACGAGACCTCCAGCTTCATTTCCTTTTATGATAATTCCTTTTGCGTTAAGCTGTTCCGCTTGTTTGGCTTCTTCCAGACTACTGACCTGATACACTATGGACAGGTGCTGAGCTGTGGGAACTGGGGTACCAAAGGGAAGAATGACGACGCTTACTTTCTCCGGAATTTCAAGGGATAGAAGTTTATCATTTGGAAAATAAATTCCATAAGTAAATATAGCAGTCTGATCAAGTTGATTCAGTGCTTCCTGAGCGTTGGCTAAGTCGTGTCCCAAACTTAATACGGGAAATGCACCCGCTTGATGGAGTTTGGGCATAAGATTGACGTCAGGCTTTTCAAAAGGTGTTAATCCAATAATGGTTAAATTTTTCATGCATTGATGAATTTGAACATATAATAGCAGGAGATCCCATAACAAACATCAAAATCGTTGTGGTTTTGATAGGAGGGTTGTTATGTTGGAATAAAAGTAGTTAATTTTTATTATATATTTAATAATAAAGGTAATTTGGTAATGATTTTTTAACAAAAAAGCAGTAAATGCTTGAGTGTTATTAACCGATAGGCTACAAATTTATTTAAATTTGGTTTTGATTTTTATTTTTTGCTTGATCTTGAGGGAAATAATAAAATACTTTATGTTTGAATAACTAAATGGATAATTTTATCTCATAAACTTTTATTAACAATGTTTTTTTGTAATTACTTGTCTTTTTTCGCTGTTTGATCATAGTTGTAGTAACTTATTTGGGCTGTTTAGAAATGATAAAAGCAAATCGACATATTGAAGTTCATTTATGGTATAATAACGAGTGTATTTAACTTTGAAATTAAATATTAATAATGGTCAATATATCAGTTGATTAGTTTTATTTTTGTGGTAATGCTTGCAAAACATGCATAAGAAGCGTATATTTGTGCCACACAAAAACAAAGGTGATACCTTTTCGGGGTGTAGCGTAGCCCGGTATCGCGCCACATTTGGGATGTGGAGGTCGTAGGTTCGAATCCTGCCACCCCGACTAAAAAGCTCTAACGAAAGTTAGGGCTTTTCTTGTTTCTAGGCGGGATGAGCACCCTCAGCTTTTTAAAGAGCCATGAGATTCGATTCAATCCTGCTACTCCGGAGGAAAAACGCAAACGAAAATTAGACTTTTATATTATAGAATAATAGCGATCATCGATCCCTACATTATTCATCCCGCAGGCTATCAACGGGATTGGCTAATGCGGCCCGAAGTGCCTGCCAGCTTACTGTAACCAGTGCAATGCCGATTGCAATCAGTCCTGCAGCGGCAAACATCCACCATTGGATGTTAATGCGGTAGGCAAAGTTTTCCAACCATTTGTTCATAATCCACCAGGCAATAGGTGAGGCGATGAGTAAGGCAATTAGCACTGGTTTCATAAAATCTTTGGAAAGCAGTGCCACCACACCCGATATCGAGGCGCCCAGGACCTTGCGAATTCCGATTTCTTTATTTCGTTTGGTCGCTGTAAATGAGGCCAGTCCATATAACCCCAGGCAGGCAATAAATATCGCCAATCCGGCAAATAGACCAAGGATTCTTTGCTGCCTGAGGTCTGTTTTATAAAGAGTGTCAAACTTCTGGTCCAAAAAAGTGTATTCAAAGGGATAAAGCGGAGCTGCTTTATTGAATGCGGCTTCGATTGTTTTCAATGCAGCGGGAAAGTCATTCGTATTCAATTTTATAACTACTGTTCTTAGGTCGTCGGATGGCGAAATAACAAGTGCATCCATGTTTTCTTTCAGGGAAAGGAAGTTGAAATCTTCCACGACACCAATGATGGTTCGGCGTGAAGAATCCCGGATCGTATTTCTTACCCATTTACCGATGGCTTGTTCGGGGGTAAAACCAAGCTGTGTTGCTGCTGTACGGTTAATCAGTACTGCTTTGGTGGAGTCTGTTGGATATTGCATGGAAAAATCCCGCCCAGCAAGTATCTTTAGCCCTAAGGTACGGACGAATCTAAAGTCGGTAAATTCCGTTCTCGATTTCCATGACTTGGTATCCTTTCTCTCCACCTCAAAATTATGGCTATCGAAAAAGCCGCCCGGTTCGCCGGACATGAACGAAACTGAGGCAATGTTGCTGTTGCTCAGCAACTCGTTTTTGAAAGTATGCATGTTGCTGTACAGCTCACTATTATCCAATGGAATCACTATGCTTTGCTGATCATCATATCCCAACCCTCTTTCTTTTACATATTTCATCTGTTTTGTGATGATGGTGGTTCCGATAATAAGTAAAATGGAAATGCTGAACTGTAATACCACTAAAATCTGACGAAACAATGCTCCGCTCTTACCTAATTGCAGTTTGCCCTTCAATGCCTGGATCGGAGAAAAAGTCGACAGGTAAAAAGCTGGATAACTTCCTGCCAATAATCCAACGACAAGGATAATGGCGGCCAAAAAGGCATATATCGGCCAGGAATCCCAAGAAACCGTCAACGTGTATCCTAAGAGCTGATTGTAAATTGGCATCAGTAGTTGTAATATGGCAATAGAGAGCAAGCAAGATATAAAAGTCAATAGGAGAGATTCACCAATGAATTGATAGGTTAGTTGTGTGCGTTGGGCCCCCAGTACTTTTCTCAGGCCGACTTCTTTTGACCGGTCCACCGCTCGAATGGTGGAGAGGTTCATAAAATTGATACAAGCGATCACTAATATCAGGATAGCGATGGAAAGAAAGATGTATACGACTTTTTTTTCTCCATGTTTTACATCGTCAAATTGGCTGTGAGGTTCAAAATAAATGTCATATAATGGCGTGAGCGAAAGATCAAATTTAATGTTCATGACATTGGAAACTGCTTTCATGTGTTTATCCATAAACTGTTGAAGCTTGCTTTCGAGCAGTTTTTTATCAGTATGCTCACCGAGTAGGACATATGTAAACATACTGTTGTTAATCCACCCTTTAAACCACTCTTCTTTAGAATAGTTGGCGAGTGGTATGACCAGGTCAAAATCCAAATGTGAATTGGTGGGGACGTCTTTTGCGATACCTGTAACGGTAAGCTGTTTGTTTTTATCTAGCTTCAGCACTTTGCCTATCGGATTTTCATTGCCGAAGTATTTTTTAGCACTTGTCTCCGTGAGCACTACACTAGCGGGGTTCTGCAAAACAGTCTTCGCATTTCCCTTGATCAGGGGAAGACTGAACAGATCAAAGAAATCAGCATCCGCAACATAGAGCTTTTTTTCATTGAACGCGATATTATTAAAGGAAAACAATCCATTGTTCGGCATCACTCTTACTGCTTTCTTGATATCATCAGGATAATCTGTTAACAGTGCTGTGGCATAGGGAGCAGAGAGGTAAGGTACGCGCTCCTTCGAACTGTTAAAGCCACGCATCACCCGGTGAATCCGGTCGCCTTGGATATGAAATTTGTCCACACTGAATTGATTCACGATAAAAAGAAATATCATCAGGCACACCGTAATCCCTATTGTCAGGCCGAGAATATTGATAAACGAAAATACTTTATTTTTTTGCAGATTTCTCCATGCAATTGTGAAATAGCTCTTTATCATACTTTTTCTCTATTAGTGTCTGTGTTTTAAAACTTATGCTCATCAACTAGTCCGACGAAATCGGTCATTCAACTATGGTATAAAATACGTTGTTCAATATTCAGACATTGTCAAATAGATTGCCAAATAGTTAAGTATCTTGTATTTAGCGTGTTGCTTTATTTTTTTGTTTTGTTGACTGTTCATATTCGAACACCAATTATTCACATTCGGACAGCTAAACAACTCCGTTTTTTTAAGGGACTTAAGTCATGTTGACAATTAGAGTTTGGTATAATACTTGTAAATGTACCCCCAAAATAAATTATGAGCATATTAAAAATGACGTTTAAAAATTGGATGCTGCTGTTGCTTGGAGTAATTGCGGTATATCAAAAGATAAATCGACCTGTCGTATCCAATGAAATGCAAAAACGAAATTGACTTATTGAAATCTGTGCTGTAAAAATTTTTGTATCTTTAGCCAGTATAGCTAACCATATAAGTTCTTTTGGGGTGGTCCGATAGAACGAAATATTATGAAAAATGAAAATACTATTGACCTTGTGATTGTTGGTAACCATAAACCTTTATGGACAAGATCCTAATATTGAATTCCTACTGGAAAGTTTAGACGAAAATAATAGACAGTATTTTTGGCGTAATTTGTTTGTTGTAAATTTATTTATCAACGGATCAGTTGGTTAACGATATTGTTGAAAATAATTTTGAAAAAAAATATTTTTAGTGTACTTTTGTGCCACACAAAACAAAGGTGATACCTTTTCGGGGTGTAGCGTAGCCCGGTATCGCGCCACATTTGGGATGTGGAGGTCGTAGGTTCGAATCCTGCCACCCCGACTAAAAAGCTCTAACGAAAGTTAGGGCTTTTCTTGTTTCTAGGCGGAATGAGAACCTGCGACCTCTTGAAGGTATATAGGTTTGACCCGGAGGGGACTCAGCCAATCCTTCCATCCCGATTAAAGAGCGCTAACGAAAGTTAGGGTTAAAGAGATTTCCGAATGATAACTTGAGTAGGATTGCGTTCGTTTAAGGTTTTCTTTTGAAGTACAGCTTGAGCTGCCGCTTTTCCCATTGCCCGGAAATCGGTAGATATTACCGTAATTCCTCCCTCGAGGATCTCTTTGACATCAGTATCATTATAGGAAATAAGGCCTATATCCTCACCCAATGTAAATCCATGCTTCTTCGCCAATTTAATTAAGGATACGTCGTCCGAATCGTAGCGACTAAAGGTGATAAAGGCTGTATGCTTCTTAAACTTTGTCTCATCTACGTCTGGAATAATGTCATAATTGATGCTTGACTCTTCGCAGTATCGGACGAAACCTTTTATGACATGTTCGGCATGTAAAGCTTCAGGATGCGCGATCAATATGATTCTTTGGTACTTTTGAATATTATTCTGCAATAAGGAAAGGCTATTGTAAATATCGTATTCATAGTCCTGATAGATCGCCGTATAATTTCCTGAGAGGCCCAATTGGTTGTAGTCGATAATAATCCGTTTGTTCGGAGGAATAAGATTGATGATCGGAGATGGGTCTTCTTTCAGGAATGTAACAATAACAAAATGCGTATAGTTGTTGATGTTTTCAGTGATAATATTACGAAAGACGTTAAAGTTGTGATGGTGAAAGTAAACGTCGATCGCTGCGGTCCCTTTTGTCTCAACTAACAAGGATTGATAAATCTGTTCACGCATGGTATTCATTTTATCCAGAAGTAACAGGATGCGATAGGAATGCTCCACCTGTTTTTTCTTTACATAATATCCTTTGCGGTAGACAGACTCAATTATTCCTTTTTCGAGTAGATAATTAAGACCTTTCAAGACCGTCTCCTTACTCATGCTGAGTTGGTCCTGCAATTGATTTAAGGAAGGAATACGGTCTCCAATATGTAAGTCGTTCTTTTCGATCAATGCATGAATGTGATCTACTAGTTGAAGATACTTCATGCGAGACCCGTTGCCTGTTTCGTTTGTAGTGGACATGTGATGAATTGTCATTTACGATAATAGAGTCAAACTTAGATAAACTTGTTTTTATATGCAAGTCTTGATCTTATTCAGATAACCGAATAAGTTCGATCATTTTCTCCTCCTTTGAAGATATTCTCAAGAAGAAACTACATCTTTTTTTACTTTTTTTTTGCAGGGACAAATATAATTTATACTTTTATAAAAGCAAACCAGTCTAGACCAGACTAGATTGCAACGAATAACTAATTATAAATACTATTATGACTCTATTTCATCTAAAGGCGGCTCTGCTTTTATTGGGGATTTTTTTTCTAACGTTGTCCTCTTTTGGACAACAGCCCACTTCTGTCAAAGGAAGAGTGATGGATGTCGAAGGGCTTCCTTTGGTCGGGGTTACAGTATCTAATCAGTATAAAACTGTAACAACTTCCACAGACTCATTGGGTAATTTTTCTATATCGCCCATCTCTCAAGGTGAATTGTTACTTTTTTCAATGGTTGGCTATGTTACTGTAAAACATGCGGCTAGATTGGATCGTGTCCAGAATATCCAGCTTTCACGAAGCGAACAGATACTCGATGATGTTGTCGTTATCGGCTATGGTACAACCACTAAACGTGATCTGACCGGAGCGGTAGGTCAGGCTAATCTAACAGATATGCGTAAAGCCCCTGTCGCCAATTTCGAGGAGGCCTTAGCCGGCCGGGTGGCTGGCGTTAAGGTAAGTTCAAATGACGGACAGCCGGGTGCGGAACTCAGTATCGTTATTCGGGGTAATAACTCGGTCACACAAGATAACTCTCCACTCTATGTCGTTGATGGATTTCCTGTTGAAACATCTGTTGGTAACACCATTAATCCCGAAGAGATTGAGTCCTTGGAGGTGTTGAAGGATGCTTCCGCGACAGCCATTTACGGAGCCAGGGGAGCTAACGGCGTTGTCCTCATAACAACCAAGAAAGGTAAGGTTGGAACTCCCGTTGTTAACTACAACGGATGGGTTGGGCTCAATCAGATCATCAAAACGCAGGAGCTGCTAAATCCTTATGAATTTGTGAAATATCAATTGGAACAGAATCCCACCCTCTATACAGATATTTATCTAAAGGATGGTAAGACTCTGGACGATTACCGCGGCATGGAGGGTATCAATTGGCAGGACAAAGTTTTTAGAAATGCGGTTACCCATAATCATTCTATTGCGATGCGTGGTGGTACCGATCGTACACGATATGCCGTTTCCGGATCATTATTGGATCAGGATGGGATCATACTAAACAGTGGGTTTAATAAATATCAAGGAAGAATAGTGCTGGATCAGACCATAAATAAAAAATTAAAAGTAGGCTTGAATTTAAACTATACAGCCTATAAGCGATATGGTACAGTAGTGTCAGAGTCTCAGCCTAGTCCGACAGCGAGTCTGATGTATGGAATATGGGGATTTCGGCCAATCACTGGAAATCCACTTACAGATGCCTCTCTGATAGATGATCTTTTTGACCCGGATATGGATCCTAGCTTAGGTACTGATTTGCGAATCAATCCCTATCTAGCTGTGCAGAATGAGTATAATCCACTGTTCAGTGCAAATCTCGTGGCCAATGGCTATTTCGAATATAAATTGGCAGCGGAGTTGACATTTAGGGCGACTGGTGGTTACACGCGTATAAACCAGCGACGGGAGGTATTCTTTAACTCAAAATCCAGAGCAGGACATCCATTTTCAAACAATAAAGTAAATGGTTCTATTTGGAACAATGAGATTACAAATCTATTGAATGAGAATACCCTGTCTTATGACAAGAAATTTAAAGGTGGACATCGGTTAAAGGCAGTCGTCGGATTTACAATACAAGATATTCGAAACTATACCAACGGATTTACGTCCATTTTGATACCTAATGAAACATTGGGTATCAAAGGGCTGGACGAAGGGCAGATTACGATGGCGCCAGTGACTGACGCTTCCAGTGGACTGATTTCCTATTTAGGGCGGCTTGATTATAATTATCGCTCAAAGTATTTGCTAACATTGTCTTTCAGAAGTGACGGCTCATCCAAATTTCCAAAATCAAATAGATGGGCCTATTTCCCTTCGGGATCTTTTGCATGGCGATTGAAAGAGGAAAACTTTTTGAAACCGATAAATATTATCAGTGATGCAAAGTTGCGCGTAGGCATAGGTTCTACCGGAAATAATCGTGTATCAGAGTATGCTTCATTGACTGCCTTGCAGATGAATCCAGCCTCAGGCTACAGTGTAGGCAACAGCGCCGGTCAGGGAATGGTACCGACGAATCTTGGAAATCCATCTTTAAAATGGGAAACTACTGTTCAAACCAATATTGGTCTTGACCTCTCCATACTCAAGAATAGAGTGTCCCTTACTACAGACTATTATCACAAAGAGACACGTGACCTATTATTGAATGCAACCTTGGCTCCCAGTATGGGATTCCTTACCGGATTCAAAAATATTGGCCGTGTATCTAACAGCGGTATCGAATTTACATTGGAGACCAAAAACGTACAGACTCCAAATTTCTCATGGAGTTCAAGTTTTAATATTGCATTTAATAAAAACAAAGTTCTTGAGCTCAATGAAGGAGAACCGAGTTTGGCAACACGTGTCACCTGGGGGAATTTCAATAATGCATATCCTTATATCGCAATACCCGGACAGCCGATTGCTTTATTTTATGGCTATCTTTTCGATGGTGTATACCAATACGCAGATTTTGATCTGGTCAACGGGAATTATCTACTTAAAGCAGGTCAACCCAATAATGGTACCCCCAGAACAAGTATTAAGCCCGGCGATATCCGTTTCAAGGATATCAATGGCGATGGACAGGTAGACAATTATGACCTCACAATAATAGGTAATCCAAATCCAAAACATATCGGCGGATTCAACAACAACTTTAATTATAAAAACTTCGATCTGAATGTTTTTTTACAATGGAGCTATGGTGGGGATATCTTAAATGCCAATCGCATTGAGTTTGAAGGCGGAGATCCTGTCGCTCGCGGTTTTCTGAATATGTTTGCTTCTTTTGCTGATCGTTGGACACCGGAAAACCAGACCAACGCGCTATATCGTGTCGGCGGCCAGGGGCCAGCGGTGTATTCTTCCAGAACAATTGAGGATGGATCCTATTTACGACTCAAGACCCTGTCTTTAGGCTATACCTTCAATGCTGATCAGCTCCGAAGATTACGGATGAAATCCATACGACTTTATGTCGCTGCACAAAATCTGGTTACATGGACAAAGTATTCCGGGCTCGATCCCGAAGTCAGCACCCGTCCAGGAGCACTGACCCCTTCCTTCGATTGGTCCGCTTATCCGCGTCCTCGTACGATGACAGTCGGAATTGACCTTAATTTTTAAACCTAACCTTTGATCAAGATGAAACGCATTTTTATTTTTTCTATATGTATCGCTTGTCTAACCAGTTCATGTTCCAAATTGCTGGATAAAGAACCTGACTTTGTGACCACTGAAAAATATTTTCGAAATGAAAGCGAATTGATGAATAGTCTCAATGGAGTCTATAATAGGCTGATCGACACCTATGGGCGGATGTATAGCCGTGGGCTTTTTAGCTATCTTGTCGTTAGTGATGAGGCCTATTTCAAGAATATATCAATCAACAATATTCGAGTGATGGTCATGGACGCTGCTGATTTGGACATTACTAGATTATGGGAAACCTTATACGAAGGGATAAATAGAGCAAATCTATTATTGGAAAATGTCGATCGTGTAGAGATGGATATCACCAAAAGAAACGCCATCAAGGGCGAAGCACTCTTTATGCGCGGATATTACTATTATATCCTAACCGATTTCTTTGGAAAAGTTCCTTTAAAACTATCCTCTACGCAGTCTCCAAACGACCCTTACCCAGCTCAGGCTACCCTGGCGGCTTTGTATACACAGATTGTGAAAGATATGCAGGAAGCGGAAAACCTGGTTCATGAAAGCGGAGTGGTGCCTAATGAAAGAGTGTGCAAAACAGCCGTTCAGGCCGTACTGGCCCGTGTGTTTTTAAAAATGGCGGGACAGCCCCTCAATGACCATGCTCGCTATCAAAATGTTATCGAATATACGGATAAAGTGATTGCTTCAGGAAAGCATCAGCTCAATTCCAATTATAAGCAAATATTTATCAACCATTCACAAGATATCAACGAACCGAAGGAATGCCTTTGGGAAGTTGGCATGTTTGGAAATAAGATCGGCAACATCGATCAGGCTGGTATGGTTGGTATCGAGAACGGTATCGAATGTCCCGATGAACGTATTGGATATTCAGGCGGAGCAATGCGGATTACAGCCAAATTATACGATTTGTTTGGTCAGAAAGATACAATGCGGCGCGACTGGAGTATCAGCCCCTATCGATTTGTGACTACAGCAGGGGTTACGCAAAAACAATATTATAACGCAGCTCAGCTTTATGAACGAAACCCCGGAAAATGGAGACGGGAATATGAGACCGGTACCAAAGTGAGGAGTGCCAATTCGACCAATTTTCCAATTATAAGGTATAGCGATGTCTTGCTGATGAAAGCTGAGGCAGAAAATGAGGTCAACGAATCCCCAACTACAGCCGCCTACGAAGCAATCAATCAAGTGCGTAGGAGAGCTTTTGGTAAGGCGTTAAATGAGGTCAATGGAGATAGTGATGCGCCGATCGGAATGGATAAAATAGCCTTTCTGGATTATATACGGGATGAGCGCCTTCGCGAATTCTGTTTCGAGGGAATCCGGAGACATGATCTAATTCGTTGGGGAATTTATGTGCCCACTATGAATGCCTTGGGACGCGATATTTCAGTCAACGCACCTGCGCCACATCGATATGGTGGTAATGCCGGCCTGAACACGACCGAGAGAAACGTGCTGTTTCCCATTCCGAACACTGAGTTAACCATTAATAAACAGATTGTTCAAAACCCGGGTTGGTAAATCTGGTGGATCACAAAATAAATAGAAACAGATGAAAATATCAATGATGTATCTCATGCTGGCCGTATTGAGTGCCAGTTGTATGAAAGAGGATATCGCCAGTGCAGATATGGAGGTCAGGACGAATGCCTCAAGTTACAGGGTAGGTGATACCGTTGTATTCCGATTTGAGGGAACCCCTGACAATATTGTATTCTATTCTGGAGAGAATGGACACAACTATGCCTTGAAAGATCGCCTTTATGCAGATAATGATTTACAGGTAGATTTCAAAACACTTGTACAATGGGGTGTTATCTATGACAATCTAAAATTGTTGGTTTCCAATAATTTCAGCGGAATATACACGAAAGAAGAGGTTGATAAAGCCGCCTGGACAGATATTTCAGACAAAGCCGTTTTCTCCACTGGGCAAGATAATACGCCCTCTGGAACTGTAAGTTTAAAATCGTATCTCAGTCCGGTTGATACAGGATCAATATATCTGGCGTTCCGATATACTGACTTTCAAAAGCCGCAACAGAACAGATGGGTCATTCGCAGTTTTAATGCGGTAAAAGTATCGCCAGAAGGCGTGCAGACGAATGTTGCTACGATATCCAATGCAGGCTGGAATGCCGTAAGTTTTCTAAATGACAGTAAGGGATGGACAATTTCGACAACACAGCTATTGATGTATGGCGGTGTTGCATCCGATACCGATAATGATGACTGGGTGATTACAAAAGGTTTTAAAGTAAAGGAATCCATTGCGGACAAAGGAATAGCACTTAAAAATATTAGTTCAAATCTGAGGGAGTACAGCTATGTGTACAAGACACCAGGTGTCTATAAAGCTGTATTTGAAACCTCCTCCGACTGGTACAGTGGTCGCAAAGTAGGGTACGCCGAAGTGACAATAACCATTACACCATGAACGATATGCAACGGTTAAATAGCGGATACAGTCATTGCGCTGGGGTATGGATGATGATGATACTGCCATTTTTATGCTTCGCAAGTGTTTTCGCACAAAGCGGGGCTGATGTATGCCTAGAAAATAGTGCGCTGCAACTGATCTGGCGTGAGGGTAAAAATGGCTATCAGCTTCAATCCGTTACCTTAAACGATGACGTGGGAAAAAAGGAGCATTTAACGATGGCGGCACAACAGCGAACGATCCTTTACGCAAAAAATAAGCCGCTGGACAGATCTACAGTTGTTTATGATCATGCTGGGAAGCTTATTCATTTCCCCGACTCTCAATATCGCTATGTGATTCCAGTCTGGTCACAAAGTTTGTCACCTGTGAGCCTGAATACTGCAGGTGAAGTATTGCACTATCAACCGACTATAGCGGCTTCAGCTTCGCGCTCGACGTTGAGATTTCAATACGAAAACGAAAAAATTGTCCTGTCGGAAGAATGGAACCTTGATCCAGATCATACGCATGATATCCGTGTACAGATGACTTTAAAAGCGAAACAAAGCGGTTATTATTCCCTGTCGTCGCCATCACTGGCGATTGCTGATCGCCAGCAGTTTCAGTGGGCGGTGATTCCGGGATTATTCCAAGGAGCAGCGCTCAATCCTGACTTTGTGGATGCCTACGCTTACGGACATGGTATCCCAGATCGTCCAGTCATCGTCCGTGAACGTACAGCCTCTACATTAGCGGCGCTGTTAACGACACAATCTGGAGTGACCTTAGCGACCGTAGCTGAACCCGGAACCGCAAGGGATCCCTGGCTGAAAGACATAAAGACACATGCGGACTGGAAACTTGGATTGTCGTTGATGAATCGAAATAAGGAGCTTACACCGACACTCTATCATCCGGTACTGGGTGAGGAGGGGTCCTATTTGAAAGAAGGACAAGAGATAACATTTTCCTTTCGATATACAATTCAGAGAACTTCTTGGTATAATGTACTGGGGCATATAATAAACGGTATATATAAGTTCAGTGATTTTTTAAAACTGAAAGAAACAAAACGCTCCTTAACGGATCGTCTTTACACGATGTATGATTATGTCATTGCCGATAGTACCTCCAAGTGGCGGACAGTAAACTATAAGAATGCGGTAATCGGAGCCCAGGATTATCTGGGTGGAGTATATGGGGCTGAGAAAGATGCCATGAAAAATTCCGATTACGGTGCGATGTGGATGCTGGCTAGACTGACTGGAGATACCACACTCAAACAGCAACGACTTCCCGCAGCCCTAAACTTCAAGTTGCAGCAACAACAGCGGAAACCTGGGTTCTTTTATGGATCAGCTGCCGGGCAGTATTACCTATATCGCAGTCAACAGTTTACCGAAGAATGGGGGCCATATAGCGAACCCATTGGCACCAGCTATTACATGTTGATGGATATCGGTAATATATTACTTTTTGAGCCGGATCGGTCTGATCTTAAACAAGCGTTGCGCAAAGCCGCAGACTGGTTGTTGTCCAAAATGCATCCCGATGGACATTGGGAAGTTGCCTATGATAATAAGTCAGTCCGCCCCATGTTTGAGGATGTAGCCGATCTCCGACCAACATTTTATGGACTCTTAGTTGCACATCAGTTGTTAAAGGACGAAAAATATCGAGAAGGAGCAATCAAAGCCGCAAACTGGTTTGTTGAACATGCAGCAAAAAAAGGATGGTTCCTGGGTGTCTGTGGTGATACCCGATTTGCACCTGATTTTGCAACAGCACAGTCTATACAGGCACTCCTCGATATGTATACATTGACTAAGGATCCACGCTATCAGACAACAGCCTATCAGGTCGCCAGATACTATACAACATCGATCTATACACATCCGATCCCCTCTCGGGAGGTTAAACGCGTGAATGGGACCGCTCGTCAAGATTGGGAAATCAGTCAAGTGGGGCTGGGATTTGAACATGGCGGTATTATGGGCTCTGCAAATCATCATGGCCCTATTCTGCTATCGAGTCATGCGGGGCTGTTTGTAAGACTTTATGGACAGACGAAAGACAGCTTATTGCTGAATATGGCAAGAGCCGCTGTCTGGGGACGGGATGCATTTGTGGACGCAAATACTGGGGTCGCTTCTTACTACTGGGATGCGATGAATAAAGGGGCTGGACCATTTCCGCATCATGCCTGGTGGCAATTGGGATGGATTACCGATTATCTACTCTCCGAAGCAGCGGTTCGTTCCAATGGCAACATCTCCTTTCCGAGTGGATTTATAACACCTAAAGTTGGGCCACACCGCAGTTACGGCTTTGATAAAGGGAGAATATTTGGCAGGTCAGTCGATCTGAAAATGAAAAAGGGACTTATCAGCCTCGATAATGCAAAGATAGATTATATCCTGGCAACGAACAGTGATACTAAGGAGCTCTATATTGTTTTGCTGAACAATAGTGTCGATCAGCAGGAGATTCAACTCAAGTTGGATAAAGACCAACCCCAGCGTCTATTTGGATCAGAACAGCGGGGAGCTTGTCTTCTCAATGCCGACGGGACGGATGAGATACGGATGGCAGCATCCTCAGATTGGAAAATTTCTCTGCCGGCAACAGGACTAAGAATAATAAAAATCAGTTATCAATAACCATTTAAACAACCAATAACATGAATAGCAACATTAAGCAGAAAAAAAAATACTGGATTATACCCATATTCTTTGGAATGATGTTTACGGTCTTAAGTTGTACTGGAGTCGAAAAGAGTTTACAGGCAAATGAAACGCAAGTAGAAAATAAACTTGCACGAATGGCCTCTACTACCGGACAGTTAGATTCACCCATGGTGAAAAGCCTGGCTTATCAGGTGATCGTCAACGACGATACCCTGGACGTATGGCAAGAAACCTGTTATGATCTGGTGGAGAATGGAGGGCAGACCGATGTACATACCGCTTTATTTACGTATGTTCCAGGTACTCAGGTCAAGATTATTTGTAGCAGTTCTTTCTCAAATTTTACGCTGTCGCCCAAAAGGTTGAATATACCGGTTACCAAGAACGGAAATGAATTGACGTTTACCATCCCTGAGTACTACAATTATGCATTGGCTATCCCTGGTCGTGCGCCCTTACTTCTGTTTGGATCTCCGGATTACAGCGCCTATAAACAGGGGGCAGTTGTTTTTGCCAAGGGAATCCATCATGGTGTCAATGGTGTTTTTAAACTTGAATCCAATAAAACCTATTATTTAGAAGAAGGGGCGATTCTCAGGGGAAAAGTATTGATAGAAAACGTATCTAATGTCAAATTGATCGGTCGGGGCTATATTGATGATCGTACCGCTCCTGTAGCAGGAAATTTCGTTAAGGTCTACCGTAGTCAGAATGTGGAACTTCGGGGATTTGGCGTCCGCCATGCGGCCTTAGGCTGGCAAGTAGATATGGTCAATTCGTCGAATGTGGATGTATCCCATCTCAACCTGTTGAGCTTTGGGCAGAACAATGATGGTTTGGATTTGGGCTCAGGATGTCAAGGTGTGCATTTCTCCCATTGTTTTATCGGATCAGGAGATGATGGTTTTGGTTGGCATGCAACAAATGCCGCTGCAGATGGCGAAACACCGCTTTTAAATTGTAGTGCCCACGACTGCATGATCTGGAAAAACCAGGTAGGCGTAGGTATCCGCATAGGATCTTCCTTAGAAACCAGTAGTGTCGAACAGCTCACCTTTAAAGATATTGATATCGCCAAAATGACCTGGGGTGGTCATTCGGTAGCGATCCCACATTCTGACTGGGCGGATGTTAAGAATATCACGTTTGAGGGCATCCGTGATGAGACCTCTGGAAATACCCGATTTGTACTGATGTATATTAAGCAAAATGCAAACTCAAATCCGGTGTATAGGCCCGGGACTATTTCTGATATTCGATTTATTGATTGCGTCAGCAGTGCGACGTCGGCAATTTTCGAGGGCTATGACGCCGATCATATGATTAAGGATGTGACCTTCAAAAACGTAAAAGTCGGGGGTAGGGATATGTTGCAGTCTGATATCGTAGCAAATCCCTTTACCTCGAATATCACCGTCGTGAATTGATGTTCAACTAGTTTATGATCACTTAAATCAACGAGATGCGTACATATCAATCAGTTATAAGTTTCCTGTTGTTTTTTTTAATAATGACCGGTCTAGGGGCGCAGAATAGTGTGGAGCTCAACAAGATTGCCGCTTCGCAAGGTGACGCTTCGCAATTGTTATTTTCTGTGGATACGGCGAAAGAAGAACTTATTGTGCCTGGTGATTTTAAGCGTGATGATGAGTGTGTAGTGCGTGGTGGTATGCCTAATTTTTTTGCCAAGGTCAGCAAGGGCCAGGATGTATCAGTAGCATTCATCGGTGGAAGCCTGACACAAGCCAATTATTGTTACCGGATGCAGATTTCAGCTTACTTACAGGCACGCTACCCATCCACCAGATTTAAGTGGGTCAATGCTGGCGTTTCCGGAACAGGCACGGACTTGGGATCCTTTAGAATCAGGGAACAGGTATTATCGCACAATCCCGATCTGGTTATCATCGATTTTGCAGTCAATGGCGCCTATGCTGCAGGCATGGAAGGTATGGTCAGGCAGATTATCCAACATGATCAGCATACCGATATCTGTTTAATTTATGCCATATTGGCCACAGAGACCAAGGTATATAATAATAGAAAGATACCGCCACATATTGAAGCTTTGGAAGCATTGGCCGATCATTACGGTATTCCTACAATACATTTGGGAATGGAGATTGCGCGCTTGGAATCTCAGGACAAGTTGTTGTGGAAGGGAGATGTAGATTCTGCAGGAGGTCGTATTTTATTTTCTACGGACGGAATACACCCACTGCAAGCTGGTGGTAATCTTTACGCTGCAGCCATTGCCCGTGGAATTGAGAAGATGAAAGGGCCTTCACAAATGGAAATACATTCATTGCCTCAGCCGCTGATATCTGCCGAATGGGATGTAGCAGGGATGTACATCCCCAGTGATCTTGCTGATTTTGATGTTAAATGGGCCGCGTTTCCTACAGAAGGATCTAAATTAAAGGCGTTCAATGGATGGTTTGATACCTTGATGGTCGCTGAAGAAAAAGGCGCGCGCTTTTCATTCACTTTTGAAGGTGATCTATTTGGCCTGTTTGACATCGGTGGGCCCGAGGTGGGGCAGCTTGAAGTATGGGTAGATGGTCATCAGATAGGGCTCCATAAATCGCAGTCAGGAAGATTTCAACCTTATCAAATGGTGGCAGAGAATCACGGCAATATCCAGTTGAATCGATTTAACGCATACTGTAATAACCGATATCGGGGTCAATATGATGTGATCAAGGTACCCAAAGGAACGCATGAAGTCAGTTTTCGTATATCGCCATTGAGAGCAGATAAAAAGATGATATTAGGTCCGTCCCAACAAGAAGATATTGACCGGCATCCTGCGAAATATGATTCATCCAAGATTTATTTAGGGCGGATTCTGTTACGTGGCAAACCAATTTTAAAGACTACTGGAAAAGAAAAAGGATGAAATCATCATGATTTGAAGGCCGCATAAACCGAGTGTACGGAACAATTGAACTTACGAACACCTTAAAAACCAGTTTAATGAGTAAAACGAACTCATGAATATCATTGCAGATAAATACTTATGAATAGTACCTTGGTTAAAGAATAATTGATGAACAAATAATTTATACGGATGAAAATAATTCAGCTATTAAAGCGACTAAACTGCCTATTACTCTGCTTGAGCATGACATACACTTATGCCCAATCTGTATTAACGCAACGGCAGAAATGGGAGCAAAAGATACAACGTTATGAGCGTCTGGATGCGCAAAATCCACCGCCCAAAAAGGTCATTCTTTTTGTTGGTAGTTCGACCATCGAAAATTGGAAAACGTTAAAGGATGATTTCCCAGGGCAGACTGTACTGAATAGAGGGGTATCCGGAACCAAGACTGTGGATCTTTATACCTATAGAGAACGGTTGATTACACCATACGATGCAAAGCAAATTTTTATTTATGAAGGCGACAATGATATTGGACTTCGTTGGTCGACAGACAGCATTGTTGAACAGTTCACTGCCTTATTTGGTGAAATAAGAAAGTCGAAACCGCATGCTGAAATAATCTATATATCCATCAAGCCCTCACCGCGCCGATTGAAAGATAAAATACAGATCGAAGAGGTTAATGCTAGAATTAAACAATTTATGGAACAGCAGCCCAATACCGGATATGCCGATGTTTATGCCCAGATGCTGGATGCCAATGGTAATTTAATACCAGCATATTATCGCCCGGATGGGCTGCACCTAACTGCCGAGGGATACCATATCTGGAAAGATGTGATATCCAAATTTATAAAATAGGTGGATGAACCCAGGAATAATTAAATATAAAATTGAATTACAAAAAGGATAAAAAAGAAAGAATATATGATTTATAGTAAGGGAGGAGCCTCCAGGACATTGAAGAAAGAAGTTATTGCCGCAGATCTCGTAGTTGTTGGCGGTGGGATGTCTGGCGTGTGTACTGCGATTACGGCAGCCAGGCAAGGTTTGCGTGTCACCTTGGTACAGGATCGGTCTGTACTCGGGGGAAATGCCTCCAGTGAGGTGAGGTTGTGGATATTGGGTGCCACTTCCCATATGGGCAACAACAATCGCTGGAGTAGAGAAGGTGGTGTTATTGACGAGATATTGGTTGAAAATGTGTACCGCAACCCGGAGGGCAATGCTGTTATATTGGACATGATTTTACTTGACAAAGTAAAGCAAGAGGACAACATTCGATTGTTGCTCAATACCAGTGTCTACGAAGTCCATAAGGCAGCTGGTGATCGTATAAAATCGTTGAGCGCTTTTTGCAGTCAGAACTCGACACAATATGAGCTAATGTCATCCTTATTTTGTGATGCGTCCGGAGACGGAATAGTCGGTTTTTTATCTGGGGCGGCTTTCCGTATGGGCGCTGAAACCCGGGAAGAATTTGACGAAGCCATGGCGCCCGACACCTCCTATGGAGAGCTTTTGGGGCACACGTTGTATTTCTATACCAAGGATATCGGAAAGACGGTATCTTATACTGCCCCGGCTTTTGCCATGGATGTCACCAAAGAAATACCGAGATTCAAAAACTTCAATGCCAAAGAACATGGATGCAAGCTGTGGTGGGTGGAATACGGCGGGCGTCTGGATACTGTGCACGATACCGAAGAGATCAAATGGGAACTATGGAAAATCATCTATGGCGTGTGGGATTATATTAAAAATTCAGGCCAATTTCCCGAAGCCGACACCCTGACATTGGAATGGGTTGGAATGGTTCCCGGGAAGCGGGAAAGCCGCCGGTTTGAAGGCGATTATATCCTGACACAAAAAGACATCGTCGAACAGCGCCAACATCCGGATGCCATAGCCTATGGTGGCTGGTCCATCGATCTTCATCCTGCGGATGGCGTCTTTAGCGACCGTCAGCCCTGTAACCAATGGCATAGTAAAGGCGTTTTCCATATTCCTTATCGTTGTTTATATAGCCGTAATATTGAAAACCTCTTTTTGGCGGGTCGTTTGATCAGTGTATCCCATGTCGCATTTGGAGCGACTCGGGTAATGGCGACATGTGCATATGTTGCACAAGCTGTGGCGATGGCCGCAAAACTATGCGTTCAGCAGCAGCTTTTACCAAGAGAGATCGGTCAGACAGGTTACATGAAGGAGTTACAGAAAGAACTGCAACGATCCGGCCAATATATTCCCGGTTTTCATTTATCCGATAGCAGCGATCTTGTACAGCAGGCCGAACTGACCTCTTCGAGCAATCTGGACTTTAAGGGATTCTCGAAAGAGCATATGCTGTGGAAACCCCTGACTATAGCTGCGGCACAGCTTATTCCTGTCACTGTTGGTACCCTGCCCATCTTTTTTTTGGATATTGAAGCCACGCAGACAACAGTGTTGAACGTGGAGCTTAGGGGCAGCGAAAGAAAAGGTGGTTTCACGCCAGACCGGGAGTTGGCGAAAATGCAAATTCGTGTAAAACCCGGCTTTCAGACAGTAACACTGGATTTTGAATTGGAACTAAATGAGGATCAGTATATTTTCCTCACGTTTCTTCAAAACGAGCATGTGCGATTGGCCTATACCCATCAACGGATATCCGGATTACTATCCGTTTTTAACGGTGTGAACAAAGCTGTTTCAAATAATGGGAAACAGATAGCGCTGCCGGGATCTGGAGTAGATTCATTTGAATTTTGGACGCCACAACGTCGCCCTGATGGACATAACCTCGCCATTCAGCTAACAGCGGGCCTATCGGTTTTTGGAGTCGAAAATGTACGCAATGGCATAGACCGGCCGACAGTTCGTCCGAATGCCTGGGTCGCTGCAACTGACGACCAGCAGCCGATAATTTCGATAAAATGGAAGCAGAAGCAGCACATAAGAAGGATCGAAATTAATTTTGATACCGATTTGGATCATGCGATGGAGTCTGTGTTAATGACCCATCCCGAGACCGTTATGCCATTCTGTGTGCGGAATTATACTATTGAAGATGGAAATGGAAAGATTATTTATACGCAGCAGGGAAATTTTCAGACCAGAAATGTGATAGAACTTCCGGAATCCTGTGTTACAGATCAGCTGATTATATCTCTTGAACACCCTTCTGCGGAAGTGCCAGCAGCCATCTTTGCTGTTAGGTGTTATGCATAGTCTTTAAAATGATAATATTCAGTAATTTAATAGTTGATACAAGATGATAGATACAGTAGTTATAATCGTTTTTTCGGTATTCATAATGCTTGTAGGGATAAGCTTCTCACGAACCGGGAGAAACCTGAAGTCCTTTTTTGCTGGCGGTGAATCCGTGCCCTGGTTTATAGGGGGAATGTCCCTATTTATGAGTTTTTTTTCAGCAGGTACCTTTGTCGCTTGGGGTTCAATAGCGTATAGTCATGGCTGGGTAGCGATTACCATTCAGTGGACCATGTGTATAGGTGGACTGATAACAGGACTTTATCTAGCTCCTAAATGGAAGGCTACAGGAAATCTTACTGCTGCCGAGTTTATTAAGGAGCGTCTGGGGAGCGCAGTTCAGAAGTGTTACATCTACGTCTTTATGATCGTGTCGGTATTTCTCAAAGGGTCGGTTCTGTATTCGGTGGCCAAACTTGTTTCCGAATCGCTGGACTATCCTTTGATACCAGTTACCATCGTTTTGGGAATCTTAATGATTGCTTATACGGCCATCGGCGGGTTGTGGGCGGTCATGGTGACAGATATCCTACAATTTGTCGTCCTGACCGCAGCGATCGTGATTGTCATTCCATTGGTTTTTGAAGAAGTTGGTGGTGTGCAGTCCTTCTTGGATAAAGCGCCTGATGATTTTTTCAATGTTGTCAATGGTGAATATACATGGGGGTTTATTGTCGCTTTTGCTTTATATCATATTTTTTATATTGGAGGTAATTGGACGTTTGTACAGCGCTATACAAGTGTTGATACACCCCGGTCAGCATCCAAAGTTGCTTATTTATTTGCTGCCTTATACATCGCTAGCCCGATTTTGTGGATGATTCCGCCTATGGTTTACAAGGCGATCAATCCAGATTTGACCGGATTGGCTACCGAGACGGCCTACATTATGGTTTGTAAGCAAGTGCTGCCTGCGGGATTACTTGGATTGATGCTTACGGGGATGTATTTCTCTACATCGGCATCTGCAAATACAGCCTTGAATGTTGTGTCAGCTGTTTTTACGAACGATATTTATAAGGGGACATTAAACCCGCAAGCAACGGAAAAAAAGCTGATGTTTATCGCTCGTGCATCATCTTGGTTTTTTGGATTTTTTATGATTATTGTAGCGCTGATTGTGCCACTGATCGGAGGGATAGTAGAGTTTACTTTGAGTATAGGCGCCATTACTGGAGGACCATTATTGGCGCCACCGATATGGGCATTGTTTTCAAAGCGATTGACAGGAAAGGCAACCCTGTATATAACTGCTGTTAGTCTGGGTGTCAATCTGCTGTTTAAAATTATTTTTCCTTGGTTGATAGACTATAAACTTAGCCGAGCCAATGAGATGCTGCTTGGTGTTATGCTGCCCTTCGTTTTGTTGGCTTGTGTTGAACTATATGCGAAATCACGTGGAAAGATAAGTTCAGAATATATTGCGCTCAAAAACATTAAAGCCGCGCGTAAGGAAAGTGTACAGCGGATTGATAAAGAAGAGGAAATAGCATTGAAAAGCCAGAATAAATTTGGATTGAAGATGATTGCATTTTCGCTCACCTTTATTGCGTTGCTGCTTTATGTATTGTGTTTTTTCTTTGCAGACCGTTCTCCATTAGTAGGCGGAATTGCCACGGTAATATTTATAAGTGCGTTGGTTCCATGGCGCGCAGCTAATAGAGTTTTTATAAATCAGGTTTAAATACTCAAAAATCAGCACAGATTATCTGAGGCACTTCGTTTTCTTAGTGTTTTTTAACTTTATATGTTTGTAAACCCGCTATTAAACAGTTAAATTGCTTAAAATTTATTGTCAATTAGAATATAAACATACATAAGATGAAAAGAAATACCGCTTTTCTTTTAGGGGTTTTAGCTTCTTGTGCATTACCACAAGTGATCTCTGCTAAATCATTCGCAAAAGAATCTGTGCATTACAGGCAAGAAGTTGAAGGAAAAGAACTGATCGGGCGTTGGGATATTGAAGTTGACGTCAATGGCACACCGGCACCCTCCTGGCTTGAAGTGAAATTGTCGGGTTACAAGACCTTAGTCGGTCATTACGTAAGTACTTCTGGAAGCGCACGGCCTGTTTCACAGGTTTTTTACGAAAATGGGAAATTCAAATTCGCAATTCCACCACAATGGGAAGGCGGAAAGATGAATTTAAGTGTAGAAGGGGAGATCTTAAACGGAACATTGCAGGGAACGATAACGGAACCAGATGGAAAAACACATCGTTTTAAAGGAGTACGTGCGCCCGAGTTAAAAAGAACGGCCGCCGTAAAGTGGGGGAAACCGATCCAGCTTTTTAATGGAAAGGATCTGTCGGGCTGGAAAGCGACCGGAAAAACCAATCAGTGGATTGTGAAAAATGGTATTTTAACCAGTCCTCAATCGGGTTCTAACCTCGTCTCGGAACAAAAATTTGAAGATTTTAAATTGCACGTTGAATTTAAAATTCCTTCAGGCAGTAATAGTGGGGTGTATCTTAGAGGGCGCTATGAGGTGCAAATTGAGGATAGTCCGAAAGATGCGCATCCTAATGCCGTCCTTTTTGCAGGCGTCTATGGTTTCCTTGCAGCAAATGAGATGGTGAACAAAGGGGCCGGAGAATGGCAGACCTATGATATTACATTGATAGGACGCCTGGTGACTGTGGTTGCCAATGGTAAAACAGTGATCAGCAATCAAGAGATTCCGGGGATTACCGGCGGAGCACTGGATAGTAGAGAGGCTGAACCTGGTCCGATCTATTTCCAGGGTGATCACGGACCGGTTGAATTCCGTAAAGTAGTTATTACACCGGCCGTTAAATAAGAGTGTAGAAAGCAATTATTCATGTGATGAGCTCGATATTTTATCGGGCTCATTCCTTTTAGATTCCAATTACAACGACCACAACGTCTTCGTTCTGGTATGAAGTATAGTATCGATCAATTGAACCACTTTCTTTGTAATCCTGTAGTTCCTTAAATATCATTTTTTTTAAGGTACCTTTTCCCTTTCCGTGAATAAATTTGATTTCGTTCATCTCCCAATAAATGGCTGCATCCAGGTTGGATCTGAGGTAATCAATAGATTCTAACATCAGTTCGTCAGCCGAGTAGTCTTCCCAGTCTTCGAGAAAAGCATCTGCGTGTAGATCAACTATAGCGGGTGGTTTGCGCATGATTCAAATATATTACAATGCCGCAAATGTAAAACAAAACAACGACTTAGTAGGCGAGATCGGCGATGAAATCAACAGCCCGGGCGAATTTTTCATACCATTTTTTTATAATGGCAGCAATTTCGTATTCCTCTTTCTCTGCATGATTTAACATCAGTAATTCCAGCGATTGCAATAACTGCTTATGATCCAGGAACAAGCCGTCATAATCACGATAAGCAGAAACTGTTTCTTGAATAAGTTGCAGACTTTCATGCCTGGACACGATTGTCACATGCCGGGAGGAAATTCGGTCTAGCAGACATTCTTTCTGAAAATCGGACGCGATATGCCTATCGCATGCCTGATTAAACAATATTTCAAATTCAACAAGCTGGCTTTCTAAACCATGTATGGCGGATTGGAGCTCCTCAAAAGTGCCGATGATCCTTTCCTGTATTTCCATGTTTTTTGATATAATAGCCATGATATTTTTATCTAAATTTTATATAATGTTGGTTATTAGAATTTTAAATAAAAGCATGTAAGGTATATACAAACGGTTTGAATAAATGTTTTTCTTAATTTGAATAATAGTTGACCAACGATAGTGGGAGTTCTGCATAACAGTTATTGGATCTTGAGGGCCTCCGTGAAAAAGCGGAGTAGATTATCCTAATTGCCCTATAGCTAAAAAATAGGTATTTTGCTTTTTTTTTGCGTTATTCGCATTGCGTAAAAACGGGTTAAAAATAGAATTGAATGAAGGAGAAAACAATCGGAAGCTATCAATTGGAAATATGTTCCAATTCAGTCGCATCAGCAATTGAAGCGGAGAAAGGCGGTGCGACACGTATTGAATTTTGTCAGAATCTGGAGAATGGTGGTACAACACCGTCTTTTGGTCAACTAAAACTGGTGCGTGAGCTTGTTCATATCGGAATTCATGTCCTGATCAGACCACGGGGTGGAGACTTTCTATATACGGAAGAAGAAATGCTGGAGATGATCGCCGATATTGAGCTATGTAAGGAATTGGGCATGGATGGCGTTGTCCTAGGGGTATTGAATGCCGATGGTGCCGTGGACAAGGTTAATACAAAGCGTTTGGTTGATGCTGCTCGACCTATGCATGTCACGTTTCACCGTGCTTTTGATCGGGTCAAAGATCCTTTTGGTGCATTGGAAGATATCATTGCTTTGGGTATTGACCGTATCTTGACTTCGGGACTGAGAAATTCAGCTTTATCCGGTGCGCCATTGCTGAAACAATTAATTGAGCAGGCAGCCGGACGAATTGTGATTATGCCAGGTGCCGGAGTGGATGCTTCCAATATCACGACAATCTTGGCGGAGACTGGGGCCATTGCGATCCATAGTTCAGCAAAAGAAAGTCAGTCTTCAAAGATGAGATTTTCGCAGGATCAGGTGAAGGGGATGGACGAGGCGCAGTGGATGAGCTCAAAAGAAAAAGTCCACCAGATGGTAGACTTATTAAAAAGCCTTTAAAGTATAACTTTAAAGGCTGCTAATTTCTTTGTGCTTATTTAGCTTCTGCAGCTAATTGATTTAAGATAGCATCGTTTTTAACGATTTGGTTGCTAGCTTTCATTTTTGATCTAGAACCTAACTCAACGTTAGTTCCTAATTTCAAGAACTGAACTTCAACACGTGAAACAGTTTTATTTCTTCTATCTTTTCTTTTTAAACGTGTAACTCCCATTTTGATAATATTTTTATTGTTTAAAATAAAACGAGGTCGGAAGCGGATTCGAACCGCTGTAGGAGGTTTTGCAGACCTCAGCCTAGCCACTCGGCCATCCGACCCTATTTTTTTCCTTTTGAAGGTCTGCAAAAATAAAACTTATAATTGGAATTAAAAAATCTTTGTGATAAAACTTTTGCGTTTTTGAGCATTATCTTGAAAACCAAGGGTGTAGTTTTTGAGTATGTTGCTTATGCAGGCTTTAAGCGTAGAAATACTAATGTATACCATCAGTAGAAAATATTAAAATTTCTACAAGCTACTGTATCATTTAGAGGACATTCAAAAAAAAAACGGCACGAGTTTTTTCTTTTGTTTTGAAGTGAAAATGAATAGTTTATCTATTTTGGAATAGATATTGCAAATGTCACTGTAATAAATCTCATACAAGAAATATATGAGAATAAATGATAGAAGAACAAAGTAAATTAAATTAGGAAACATGAAAAAACTATTATTATCTGCAGCAATTTTATTTGGTTCATTAGGAGCTTTTGCACAAGGCGGATTGGGATATGGACTCCGTGCGGGTGTAAACATTCCTAAATATTCAATAGATAACGGAAGCACCAAATCAAATACAGGTTTCTTTGTAACAGGTTACTTGGATGCACCGGTTTCGCCCTATTTTTCTATTCAGCCGGGATTGTCTTTGCAGAATAAAGGGGGGAAATGGGAACCAACTTCTTCAACTGAAACAAAAGAAAGTGTTATGTCTCTTGATATTCCAGTAAACTTAGTGGCTAAATTGCCTACAGGAGGGTCTGGTAACTTTTTTATCGGTGCAGGACCGTATGTAGGTTTTGGCTTAAGCGGTAAACGTAAGGGAGAAGTTTTTGATGGTGCTGTTCAAGGTGATAGAGACCTTAATTTTGGTAGTAACGAAAATGATGATCTTAAGCGTACCGATTTCGGTATCAATTTCTTGGCAGGTTATCAATTAACCAACGGTTTTCAGATCAATGCTGGCTATGGACTTGGTTTAACAAACTTGGCCCCTGCATCAGGTGATATGGCTAAAAACCGCGTATGGTCTATTGGTATTGGCTTTGGACTATAAGAAATATAAGTACTTAAGCTTATTATGAGGAAAGAGTCCCTGCATCTGTAGGGACTTTTTTATTTCCCTAAACTTAAGTCATCCGAAATTGTTATTTTTATTCAAAAGAATATTCAATGAAAAGATTCCTCACTTTACCCTTTTATGTGAAGTTGGCCTGTGTATTAATCAGTATCCTTCTTTTGGGGTATCTGGCAAAGATTGGTGATACGATACTTATCCCGATGATTTTGGGCTTGCTGTTCTCGCTGCTTTTGATTCCACTAAGCAATTTTATGGAACACAAGTTACGTTTCCCACGGACATTGGCCGGAATACTCAGCGTAATTCTGTTTTTCGGGGTACTGGGTTACGGTCTCTTCTTATTAGCCTCGCAACTCACACTGCTTAAAGAAGACTTTCCGGCATTTAAAGAGCAGATAATGGACGGAGCAGGCAAACTGCAAATCTGGGTCAGTGAACAATTTGGAATACAGCACAAAGAGCAGATGGAATTTATCAACAAAACAGCTTCAAAGTCAGTTGATTCTGGTACCCTGTTTTTAGGAACGGCGTTGGTTTCACTTTCCTCCCTGTTTATTTTATTTGTTTTTACATTCCTGTATACCTTCTTCCTGTTGATTTATAGAGGTCATATTGTGAAGTTCCTTTTGTTTGTTAACCGTGTCGAAGATCGACCTATTGTTGTAGATGTTGTTAGGCAAATTCAATATGTTGTCAAGAAGTATTTGATCGGTCTGTTGATCCAGATGAGTTTAGTTTCCCTTTTAGTTTTTATTTGCCTCTCCCTAATTGGTGTGAAGTACAGTTTACTCTTGGCTTTAATCACAGGCGTATTCAACGTACTGCCTTATGTAGGTATTTTCTCATCCATGCTGATTATCTCCATTCTTACTTTCGCTACCTCGTCATTGACCCATGTTGTGTTAGTCATTCTAGCATTGATTATCGTACATATGATTGACAGCAATTTTATTGTTCCCAAAATTGTAGGATCCAAAGTGAAGGTCAATTCCCTATTTGCCATGCTGTCCATTATAATCGGTGAGATGATCTGGGGTATTTCAGGTATGTTTTTGGCAATCCCTATTTTGGCGATAGTCAAGATTGTGATGGACCGCATTAAAGAGCTGAAACCATGGGGATTCTTGCTGGGGGAAGAAGATAGTAAGGATGAAGTGTATAAGGATCTATTTGAGACTTTAAATCCGATTGAGAAGAAGATTATTGAAAATGAGGCGAAGGAGTGATTTTATTAAAACCGTTAACTTATTTTTAATATTGATAATCATGGTATTACGGATACTATTGTTTATCGGTTCTATGGTCCCCGGAAACCTGTACGATGACAGCATAGGGCTTTGCTATAGTTCCTTTCTGCAAAGAGACTCATAACTATAACACGTTATGAAAAAATATTTGCAAAAAACAAAATCAAGCCAGCGGAGTCGCTCTGCGGTTAAAGTCATATGATGACTTTCTCTAATTTTGAGAGCGTAGCGACCCTGTTATATGCCGCTTAAAGACCTATCCCAACACCCTTAGATTTAGCTCTTAATACCTTTTAAAAAATGAATAATTTTTACAAGAATGGGGAAGTAGTTGTCTATGTACTCGTTAAGTACTGTTTAAGTACAGATGTAGCGTTATTTGCGCAATTGTTGTTTAGCCCAATCGGCAAAAAAAAAGCACTATACAGGTACTTGTCCCATGCTAACAAAGCGTTTGAAAAGCAGCGGTCAAAAAACAACTAAGGAGTAGATTTTTTCGGGTGGCCTTTGGACTTTGTTCGGCGGTCTTCGGACCTGCTCTGTACCTTGGTGGCTTAAGAAAGCCTCTGCAAAAGGGGGAAACGCGGGATTGGTCAATGGAAGAGGGGAGAGTTGTTTAAATTTGATCGTTTTAAGGTGTTTTGTGAGCGTGTTATTTCCATTGTTGGCTTTTTTGCTGATGGTACTTCAATGGCTAGAGCAGCTTAAAAAATAGGAGTTAAGTGATAGGCTGTATACAGGAACCTTTGAAGTTCTAAAAAATGTTATAGGAAATTTGTCGATTCATTTTTGGTTGTATTTCAGTAAAATATATTATTTTAGTATTATATTTAATTTATTTTTTAATGAAAAGAAAATTACTCTCAATTGCAGCAGCATTATGTTTTATTGCTGGAGCAAAAGCACAAACTTCTTATGGTTTTAAAGCAGGGGCAAACTTTGCGAAGGTGAAAGAATCTCTTAAAGGTCTTTCTTATACCTCTGACGCGGCAACGTCATTTTATGTGGCAGGTTATGCGGATTTGCCATTGGCAAACAATTTTAGCATCCAGCCCGGGGTTTCTTTACAAGGTAAAGGACGTAAAATTTCGGTCGAGAAGTTGGCTGAGATCATCGGGGTAAGTGGAGCAACAGGGAATATCAAACAAGATTTTATGTACATTGAGGTACCTGTGAATTTTGTATATTCTATTCCGACAGGAAATTCCGGTAATGTCTTTTTGGGGGCCGGACCTTATGCGGGGATTGGAATTCATGTTAAAGAAAAAATAGAGAATATGAGCGGATTCGATGAGTATGGTGGTACTAATGGAACGGACAGTGGAAGCTTTAGTGATGCGGGTTTGAAAACTTTTGATGCTGGAGCAAACCTTTTAGCTGGTTTTAAATTTGCTAATGGTTTCTTGATTAATGCTGGTTATAGTCTAGGGCTAACAAATATAGCGAAGGATTCTGGCGATAGTTCAGCTAAAAACCGTGTTTTCTCAGTAGGTATCGGTTATCAGTTATAATGGTAAGACGGGACAATAAAAAAGGGCTTTTCTTACGAAAGGCCCTTTCTTTTTTCAGTGACTGAAATCTATCACACTTTGATTTCTACTTCAACACCTGAAGGCAATTCAAGTTTCATCAATGCGTCAACAGTTTTAGCGTTTGATGAATAGATATCCAACAATCTTTTGTAAGCACACAATTGGAATTGCTCACGTGCTTTTTTGTTAACGTGTGGTGAACGTAATACCGTGTAGATTTTTTTCTCAGTAGGCAATGGAATAGGACCACTAACAACTGCACCTGTAGGTTTTACTGTTTTTACGATTTTTTCAGCTGATTTGTCAACCAAATTGTAATCGTAAGATTTCAATTTAATTCTGATTCTTTGGCTCATAGTATATGATATTATTAAAAAATGACCGCTGATTAGAGCTATTAACAACCAGCGGTCGGTTTATTTTTGAGTTCTATATTATTCTACAGAACCTTTGATTCTACCTTTTGATTTTGCGATTACTTCTTCAGCAACGTTACGTGGAGCTTCAGCATAGTGATCAAATTCCATTGTAGATGTTGCACGACCTGAAGTGATTGTACGTAATTGAGTTACGTAACCGAACATTTCAGAAAGTGGAACCAATGCTTTGATTACTTGTGCACCGTTACGTGAATCCAAACCTTGCATTTGACCACGACGACGGTTCAAGTCACCCATTACATCACCCATGTTTTCTTCTGGAGTCAATACTTCAACTTTCATGATTGGCTCCATCAATACTGGAGAACATTTAGGCAATGCCTCACGGTAAGCCATTTTAGCTGCCAATTCGAATGACAATGAATCTGAATCGACTGCGTGGAATGAACCATCAATCAAACGAACTTTCATGCCAGAAAGTGGGTAACCAGCTAATACACCATTATTCAATGATGCTTCAAATCCTTTTTGAACCGAAGGGATGTATTCTTTTGGAATCGCACCACCCACAATTTCGTTTACGAATTGAAGTGCTGATTTTGTTGTATCGTAATCTGCATCGATAGGAGAGATAACAACTTTGATATCCGCGAATTTACCACGACCACCTGATTGTTTTTTGTATACCTCACGGTGCTCAGTAGTACCATTGATAGACTCTTTGTATGCTACTTGAGGAGCACCTTGGTTAACCTCAACTTTGAATTCACGTTTCAAACGGTCGATCAAGATCTCTAAGTGAAGCTCACCCATACCAGAGATAACTGTTTGGCCAGTCTCTTCGTCAGATTTAACAACGAATGTAGGATCCTCTTCAGCCAATTTACCAAGACCAATACCTAATCTATCCACGTCAGCTTGAGTTTTAGGCTCAATCGCTAAACCAATTACTGGCTCAGGGAAAGTCATGGACTCTAATACGATAGGCGCTTTTTCGTCACAAAGTGTATCACCAGTTTTGATGTCTTTGAAACCTACAACTGCACCGATATCACCTGCCTCGATAAAAGGAATAGGGTTTTGTTTGTTCGCGTGCATTTGGAAGATACGAGAGATACGTTCTTTGTTACCTGAACGTGTGTTCAATACATAAGAACCTGCATCTAACTTACCAGAGTAAGCACGGATGAAACATAAACGACCTACGAATGGGTCAGTCGCAATTTTGAAACCTAAAGCTGCGAAAGGCTCATTAACAGATGGTTTACGCTCGATTTCTTCACCAGTATCAGGGTTAGTACCTTTTACAGCCTCTACATCAAGAGGTGAAGGCAATAATTCCATTACAAGATCCAACATGGTTTGAACACCTTTGTTTTTGAAAGATGAACCACAAACCATAGGAACGATAGAGTTATCCAATACTGCTGCACGTAACGCATTTAAGATTTCACGCTCAGTCAATGAATCTGGATCTTCGAAGAATTTCTCCATCAAAGACTCATCATAGCCAGCTACTGCTTCCAATAATTTCTCACGGTATTCAGCAACCTCGTCCAACATATCCTCAGGAATTGGAACTTCAGTGAAAGTCATTCCTTTATCATGCTCATTCCAAACGATACCACGGTTGTTGATCAAATCAACCACACCTGTGAACGTATCTTCAGCACCGATAGGCAATTGTAAAGCTACAGCATCAGAACCTAACATGTCTTTTACTTGTTTTACAACTTTCAAGAAGTCAGCTCCTGAACGGTCCATTTTGTTAACGAAACCGATACGAGGTACTTTGTAGCCATCAGCTAAGCGCCAGTTTGTTTCAGATTGAGGCTCAACACCATCAACTGCTGAAAACAAGAATACCAATCCATCCAATACACGTAACGAACGGTTTACCTCAACCGTGAAATCCACGTGTCCAGGTGTATCGATAACGTTTACTTGGTATTTGTTGTTACGGTAGTTCCAGAATACAGTTGTTGCAGCAGAAGTGATCGTGATACCACGCTCAGCCTCTTGCTCCATCCAGTCCATTGTTGAAGCACCTTCGTGAACCTCACCAATTTTATGGTTTACACCTGAGTAATAAAGGATACGCTCAGTTGTTGTAGTTTTACCAGCATCGATGTGTGCAGCGATACCGATATTTCTAGTGAATTTTAAATCTCTTGCCATAATATTTTTAAGCAGCTGGCCTTACGGGCCTTATGTGTTTAAATGTAATGTTAAATAAGTACACCGACCTTGATAAAAGAGTGTTCGTTTATCGGAGGTCGGTGTAATCATATTTTTTTGAATGTCTTCAAAATTAGAATCTGAAGTGTGAGAACGCTTTGTTAGCTTCAGCCATTTTGTGCGTATCTTCTTTCTTCTTAACAGCAGCACCTTCACCTTTAGAAGCTGAAATGATTTCTCCTGCTAATTTTTCGAACATTGTTTTTTCACCACGTTTACGAGCGTATGAAATTAACCATTTCATACCCAAAGCAATTTTACGCTCTGGACGAACTTCCATAGGAACTTGGAAGTTAGCACCACCTACACGGCGTGATTTAACTTCAACAGCAGGCATAACGTTGTTTAAAGCTTTTTTCCAAGCTTCTAAACCGCTTTCTTGTGTTTTTTGTTCTACTAATTCTACTGCATCGTAAAAAATATCATAAGCGATGGATTTTTTACCATCTACCATCATATTGTTTACGAAACGTGTTACCTGAACGTCATTAAACTTTGGATCAGGTAAAATGATTCTCTTTTTCGGTTTTGACTTTCTCATTTTTCTTTCCTCCGTTTAATTATTTCTTTTTACCTTTTGCTGGAGCTGCAGCTGCTTGTCCTGGTTTAGGACGCTTAGTTCCGTATTTAGAACGACGTTGGTTACGACCTGCTACACCTGAAGTATCTAATGCACCACGGATGATGTGGTAACGCACACCTGGTAAATCCTTAACACGACCACCACGGATCAATACGATCGAGTGCTCTTGTAAGTTGTGACCTTCTCCAGGGATGTAAGCGTTGACCTCTTTACCGTTTGTTAAACGTACACGAGCTACTTTACGCATTGCTGAGTTTGGTTTTTTAGGGGTAGTAGTATATACACGTGTACATACACCTCTTCGCTGTGGACATGAGTCCAACGCTGGTGACTTACTCTTATCAACCAGAGCTACTCTACCTTTTCTAACTAATTGTTGAATAGTAGGCATTTACCTGTTTTTGTTTATAAATTTTATACCTAAATTATTTTAAGTTCGCAAAGATACTGATTCCGTTTTGAATATTAAATAGTTAGTGTATAAAATTTAGATTATTTTTTAGAGATGTCGGATGCCTTTTCCCTCTGGCGAAGCTGTTTTCCCTCCTGGTTTGATGAGTTCGCGCTCCTTCTCGTGCATGCTGTCCTTGGTTTAGATGATTTAGTCGGGTGGAAGTTTCATTTCCCCGTCTGTCGGAATTGGTTCGACGCCCGTTTGTGTCATCCGCCGCAGTAACGAAATGATCCAGTTCACTGTCGAAATGATTCCGCCACCTGTCTGGCTCGTTTTGTCAATGGTTTGGATGATTTCGCCGAGTGGAATTTTCATTTCCCCACATGGAAAAATGATTCCAACACTGGTTTGATCCAATCCGACATCGCGCAGAATCGATATTTTACTTGGCGAAATGGAGTAAACACAGTGCGGAATGTTTCCTTTTCTGAGATAGCGCAATAATATGTAAGGTTTGTTGTGATAATAATGGGTCCCTCGTTTATTGCTTGTACAATCCGATATTGCGCTCGCAAGTTTAGCAGCTGCTACTGGTTATTATTATGTTGTCAAATAAGGACAACGATAGTAGCGTTGTCTTAGGCTGGGAGCGAAAAGCAGAACACAATGTTTGACTCGTAAAAATCTTTATTGTCTTGAATACTAGTCGCTCTGTGTTTTTTCTGTGAAAATATTCTTCTACTGGTTTCTGAGTATATTTTATCTTTTTGCGTGTTTATGCTTCTTTTTGGCAAGACGTTTGTCAAACACGGACGGATAATTAACAGAAAAAAACAAATTAAAGTATGCAAATTATGAAAATGAAATTAATGTATGCAATGGTATTAGCGTTAGTAGCTTTCGCTTTTGTCGGATGTTCTAAGGATAAAGATGAGCCTATCCAAACAGGCGGAAGTATCGATGCAGCTGTAGGTACTTACAAGGGTAGTTTGGATTTATCAAATACAAACGGACCTATGTTTGATAAAATTTTAACGGTTACAAAAGTATCTGACAATACACTCAAAGTTGAGATCGGAGATAAAGCATTAAAGATTCCAGCAAAAGAGTTCAAGGTTGTCAATAACATGAATATATCGATTCAAACATCAGGCGTTTCTCCCGAAGGAAAATTCTTGTTTGACGTGAAGAATAAAACTCTTCTTTGCCAGGGAGAGAAGACGAGTGCAACTGAAGTTTTTTATACCTTTGAAGGAACTAAGCAATAATTTTCCTTCGATGCAAGAGTAATAAAGCCCCGTATCGGTATTCCTGATACAGGGCTTTAAATCTGACTGTACTAAGACAACAACGTAAAATCTATCTGTCGTTTATCCAGATCTACTTTCTTCACACGGATTTGCACCTCATCACCCAATTGGAATTTCTTTTTCTTCCGCTGGCCGATAATCGCGTAGTTCTTCTCATCCAGTACATAGAAATCATCCGTGATATCACGTAAGCGTACCATACCCTCACACTTGTTCTCCTCAATCTCCACATACATACCCCATTCGGTCACACCCGAGACAATACCGGTATATTCTGTGCCGATCTGATCCTGCAGATATTCTGCCTGTTTGTATTTGATGGATGCGCGTTCCGCTTCGGCTGCCTTTTTCTCCATCTGTGAAGAGTGCTCTGACATTTTCTCATAGTGCTCGGCATTGACCTTTGTGCCACCATCCAGGTAGAACTGCAAAAGACGGTGTACCATCACATCCGGATATCGACGGATAGGGGAGGTGAAATGGGTATAATAGTCAAATGCCAATCCATAATGGCTTGTTTTCTTCGTCGTATAGATGGCCTTGGCCATGGAGCGCACCGCCAAAGAGGTCAGCATGTTTTGCTCCTTACTACCTTCGATCTTCGTCATGATTGCGTTTAGGGACTTCGCTGTTTCCTTGTCTGTTTTAATGGTCAGCTTATGGCCAAATCGTGCCGCAAATTGCGAAAATGTCGTCAATGTTTCCGGATTCGGCACATCGTGGTAACGGTATACAAATGTTAATTTGTTTTTACCGCGGCCTTGCTTACCGATATATTCAGCCACCTTACGGTTGGCCAACAACATAAAATCTTCGATCAGCTTGTGTGCATCCTTACGTATTTTGGTATAGACACCTGTAGGTTTGCCGTTTTCATCCAGGGTAAATTTGACTTCCTCACTTTCAAAGGCGATCGCACCATTCTTAAACTTACGCTCCCGGAGGATGTATGCCAGTTCATTCAATTTTAAAATCTCAGTACTGAAATCACCAGATTTTGTCTCAATGACTTCCTGTGCTTCCTCATAACTAAAGCGCCTGTCTGAATGGATAACCGTGCGGCCAAACCATTGATCGTGTATATTGGCTTTTTCATCCAACTCGAATACCGCCGAAAAACAGAGCTTGTCCTCATGTGGTCGTAATGAACATACGCCATTGGACAATCGCTCGGGAAGCATTGGAATAACACGGTCTACTAGATAGACTGATGTAGCCCGGTTAAAAGCTTCCTTATCCAGTTCGGTATCCGGAATCACAAAATGTGATACGTCGGCAATATGGACACCGATCTCGTAATTGCCATTCTCCAGCTTTTGGAACGATAGGGCATCATCAAAATCTTTGGCATCCGCAGGGTCAATCGTGAAGGTTGGAACTCCCCTGAAATCACGTCTTTTGGCGATCTCTTCCTTACTGATTTCCTCCGTAATTTTATTGGCTTCTTCTTCTACCTTCTTTGGGAATTCCAGTGGGAAACCGTAGTCTGCGAGGATAGCATTCATCTCGGTATTGTTCTCTCCCTTGACCCCCAGGACATGCTTGACGGTACCAACCGGATTCTTGCTGCCGCTTGGCCAGTCAATGATCGAAACCACAACTTTTTCCTTGTCCTTGGCACCATTCAGGTTGTCCAGTGGTATAAAGATGTCGTGCAACATCTTGCGGTCGTCGGCGATAAAAAATGCGAAATTATTTGAAATGCTGATTGTTCCGGTAAAGTCGGTTTTGGCCCGTTGTAAGATTTCGACAACTTCGCCTTCTTTTTTACGTCCACCTTTTCTTTTCTCAAAAGTATGTACTTTGACAATATCCCCATGCAGAGCCTGCCTTAGTTTACGGGGTGCAATATAAATATCGTTCTCAAACTCATCGTCTGGGATGATATAGGCAGAGCCGTCAGCCGTCATATCCACTTTTCCGGTCACATATACCTTAAGCTGCTTGAGGTTGAACTTTCCACGCTCAACCTCGACAAATAGTCCACTCCGGACATTATCCTGTAAAATATCGGCAATGGCAACTTTGGAATCGTTGTCCGTCAGATTCAATTTGGAAGAAACTTGTTTATAGTTGAGTGGCTTGTTTCCTGATTTTTCGAAAATATCGATGATCAGTTGTGTTAATACCTCTTTATAGGGATTATCTTTTCTTGTCTTCATTCGTTTTATTATTTACTCATTCGTATTAGCCACCAAGTCATTTGTATGATAGCCAATGTGTAAAACAGTGGTTATTAGACCCGCAGGTACAATAAACCAGCTATGTGCGCAATCACTTATCAAGTATGCTTGCGGTGTTGATACAAGGTACAAAAAAAATCAGCATTCACCTGTACAATAGCCGAGCCAATCGGAGCGAATCCAATTATCAAACTATAGACAGATCAAGCGAAAAATTGTTTTGAAGCTGTAAGTTGTGATTTATTTTTTACAATGGTTACATACGCCGAGTGCATTTACGGCAATCGCTTCCAGGCTAAACCCATTGGGGATATTTACTTTTGGTAATGTAATTTCATCCAGGCAATAGACCGAGTTGCATACCCGACAGATGAAATGTACATGTTGGTCATGATGGTCGTGTTCGGAGCAGTTGGTGGAACACATGGCATAGGTAGCGGTTCCGTGCAGATCAAAGATCTTGTGGATAATACCTTTTTCCTCAAAACTGGCCAGCACACGATACAATGTCACACGATCGATATCCTTACCCAATAATTTCTCCAATTCAGGTTGGGAGATGGCCGAATCTTTTGTTGAAATAATTTCAAGTACCTTCAACCGGGGTTGGGTGACTTTTAAGCTATTCCGTTTCAGGATTTCTGGATATACGGTATTGGATTGTTCCATGGACTTCTTCGTTAAACCTTAGATCAACTACAAAAATACGGAATTTATCCACATAAGAAAACCGATAAGGTTAAGATTATTGTCATCTTCTCCTTATCGGTTTAAAACCTATACCGAAATATAGTCTAATTTATTTACCCGCAGCTTTTGCGTGGTCAGCTAAAAATGTTGCTAAACCGCTGTCAGTCAGAGGGTGTTTTAATAAAGATAAAATTGCCGACAATGGGCCTGTCATCACATCTGCACCAATTTTAGCACAGCCCAAGATGTGTGCACTATGGCGTACAGAAGCGGCCAAGATCTGTGTTGGATATTGGTAGTTATCATAGATCAGACGGATATCTTCGATCAATGCCAATCCGTCGGTAGAGATATCATCCAAACGGCCAATAAAAGGAGATACATAAGTCGCACCTGCTTTTGCCGCCAATAGCGCTTGACCAGCGGTGAATACCAATGTACAGTTTGTTTTAATCCCTTTATTGCTGAAATATTTGATTGCTTTCACGCCATCTTTGATCATAGGAACTTTGACCACGATCTTGCTGTCAAGAGCTGCCAAGGCTTCTCCTTCTTTAATCATTTCTTCATAAGTAGTCGAAATAACTTCAGCACTCACGTCGCCGTCAACAATTGCACAGATTGCTTTGTAGTGGTTGATTACGTTCTCATCACCGCTGATACCTTCTTTAGCCATTAAACTTGGATTGGTCGTTACACCGTCTAATACGCCTAAGTCCTGGGCTTCCTTGATTTGCTCTAGGTTCGCTGTGTCAATAAAAAATTTCATTGTGTATGTTATTGAATGATAATTATTTGATTATTTTAACGTTCGAAATAATAGGTGCAAAGTTATTGATTATATTCCAGTATTACGCATTGATTTCAATGAATTGCATCATTATTTTTGCAAATAAGAACCTCTTCTCTTTCTTTTTTGTTATATTTTTATAGTATTATCTTTCAATATGCAGGTTTTTAGGTCTCTCCATTATAGAAACTTCCGTTTACATGTTATAGGACAAGCAATTTCCCTGATGGGAACGTGGATGCAACGGATAGCGATCAGCTGGCTGGTGTATGAACTGACAAGTTCTGTGTTTTGGTTGGGTTTCGTTCAGTTTATTTCTTTATTGCCCTCGTTGGTATTGTCGCCTTTTATCGGAAGCTTCGTCGATAAGCACAAAAAATATAAATTGGTATTATTGACGCAGATCGGCCTGATGATACAGGCTGGTATACTCACGTTGGTGGTTTACCTCAAGTGGGAGAGTGTACTGTGGCTCTCGGTTCTCGGTCTGATACAAGGGGTCATCAACTCCTTTGATGTGCTCGGCCGGCAGTCTTTGATGATGTACCTGGTCGGTGACCGCAAGGATCTGCCCAATGCCATTGCGCTCAATTCGACTATCTTTAACGCTGCCCGGATGCTGGGACCCGCGATTGGGGGTATTTTGCTCAGTACTTATGGCGAGCTGGTCTGTTTCGCATTGAATTTTATCAGTTTTGTACCGGTTATCATTACATTGTTGATGATGCAGGTGGATGAAACCAAAGGGCAGCTCAGTAAAGGGAGCAACTGGGAAGGCTTGGTTGAAGGTTTCCGCTACCTCAAGCGTTCGCCACATATCTCCTCCTTGATTATTATCATGACGTTTTCCAGTTTGATTGTGATCCCTTATACCTCGCTCTTACCGGCCATAGCAAAAGAAATGTTCCATGGGGATGAACGCACTTTCTCCTGGTTTGAAAGTGCAGCTGGATTGGGAGCTATGATCGGCGCATTTAATATGGCTCGCTTGAAGTCCGGATCAAACCTGCGGTATCAGGTGATGGGGGCTGCTGCGCTGATGGGACTGGCCTTGCTCTTCCTTGCTCATTCGAGTATGTTGCAGATGGCGCTCGTCTATGTAATGCTGGTTTCCTTTGCCATGATGATGCAGAACTCGAGTATCAATACTTATATTCAGACACATGCCATACCGATATACCGGGCCAGGGCTATTTCATATTATGTCATGGCCTTCCAGGGAATTTTTCCGATAGGAACATTGATGATCGGCTCCTTGGCCAGTTATTGTGGTCTAAGGGCGACTTTATATACCATGGGGGGATTGGGGATATTGATCGCTATCCTCTATTATACTTACCTTCGCTTACATATCCATAAAAGGCTTTTTCGATTTTAGTATTGAGTAGTTCGTATGGAGGATTTAGATTTTTGGGAGTACAAGCCGGAGGTTTACTTATTCTTGATTTTTCGGTCGCGTAAGCGTAATGTCTGCTTGGCGTAATCAATGACGGCGCCATAGTCGGCAAAAATATCACCCCCCAATACCCCGATGACGGGATCAAGTTCCATTTGCCCGTAGGCATAATTAATGGAACTTAAGTCCAATACTGCAGTTTTTAATTTGTTGATTCGCCAGGTGCCGATCGCCAGGCTGGGGATTTCCATAGTAAAGCTCTCCATGGAATTGGTGCCGAGACCAGTTGAAAGGGTTTCTGATGGCTCCAGCAGCAACTGATCTTCCAGAAGATGTGCCATTTGAGTTTTGTCAAATACGGTTTTAGATGCTCCTGTGTCAATCACCATTTTAAAATTGCGTTCGTATAGCGTTACATCAACTAGAATATGTGTTCCTTGCCCTTGAAGATCCAGGATTTGAAATGGTACTTTCGTCATAGTCCCAAACATAGCCAAAAATTTAATTAAAAAAAATTTTGACGCCGGCTTATTATCTTCACCTCAAAAGTAAAATTTAGGGGTGTCATCTGTCAGATAGAAGATAAGGGAGAAATAATCTATTCTTTTAATGGCGGCTGTAGAGTGTGGGCAGCCCGGTCGGAATATTACAAAAAAGCTGTCATTTAAAATAACAGCCTTTTTTTCATTTGCTTATACCAATTATAATGCATTGATTTCTTTCAATACGTTATTCATGGCACGTACCGCATCGGCACTCTTACTGAATTTTTCTTTATCCTCCTCATCCAACTGCAATGGAATAATACGGTCCCATCCTTTTTTGTTAATGATAACCGGAACACCTAGATTAATATCTTCTTGTCCAAATTCCCCTTCGAGGTAAACAGAAGCAGTAAATAATTTACCTTGGTCGCGCACGATGCTTTCCACGACGGCAGCGGTAGCGGCACCGGGGGCATACCAAGCTGAAGTACCGATCAGACTCGTTAATGTGGCCCCACCGACCATCGTCTTATGGACGATCTCTTCCTGCTCCTCAGCCGTAAGGAAGTTGCTGACCGGAATGCTGTTCCACGTGGAGTGCTTGATTAACGGGATCATCGTGGTATCACCATGGCCACCAATGACAATGGCGTTGAGATCCGCCGCCGAAGCATTTAATTTTTCACTCAATTGATATTTGAAGCGTGCAGAGTCCAATGTTCCTCCCATCCCGATAATCCTATTTTTAGGCAAGCCACTCGATTTGAGTGCAAGATAAGTCATCGTATCCATTGGGTTGGATACAATAACAATAATGATATCCGGAGAATGTTTTACTAAATTCTCTACCACTGATTTGACGATATTTGCATTTGTTCCGATCAATTCCTCACGGGTCATCCCCGGTTTACGGGGAATGCCAGAAGTAATGACAGCAACAGTGGAGCCCGCAGTTGACAGATAATCATTGGTTACACCTTTGATTTTGGATTCAAATCCCAATAAGGCCGCCGTTTGAGCCATATCCTGCGCTTTTCCTTCCGCAAATCCTTCCTTGATATCCAATAATACAATCTCCTCGGCGACATTTCGACGGATTAAATTGTCTGCTGTAGTTGCGCCTACAGCTCCAGCACCAACAATAGTTACTTTCATATGTAAATTATTTGTTTATTATGGGCATATGGAATATCCAGTCCATTTTCACGAATGCTTGTACCGTTCTTTTGCATGGATATTTCATGAGCATTAATGTGGATTAGTAAATAATGCTTGAATTTAATGAATTATTATCAGTAAATCAATCAATTTCACTGGAATAACTTGATTGCAAAGATAAAAAAGGTAGCAATTTGATTTTGACCTTAGGTAAATCAATGCATCAAGAGAGTGGGTTAAATGATAGAAATAAATTCTAGAACGGATATCCAATAGCCAAATTGAACATCAGGTTATCTTTTCGCCACTTCGAACTGCCAAAATCTATATCTTTAAACACCCAACGTTCTCCTTTTGGTAAGTAAGGGATACGGAAGGGAATCGAAAAATCCGTCCGGACAATCAGGAAAGTAAAGTCAAAACGTAGGCCGGCGCCACCGCCCACGGCAAGTTCATTTAGAAAGTTTTTACTGAACTTGGCTCCGGGTTTGTTGACATCCTCACGTTGCAACCAGACGTTACCAGCATCAATAAATGCTGCCCAATGTACAAAACCGGCCAGCTTAGCGCGGTATTCGGTATTCAATTCCAATTTGATGTCACCGGTTTGATCAGCATAAAACAGGCCATTGCTCAGTTTTTCCGGGGCAAGGGTTCCCGGACCAATAGCGCGGGCGCCGAAGGCACGGATGCTGTTTGGACCGCCGACATAATATTGTTTCAAATAAGGTAGGGAGCGCGAGTTCCCATAGGAATAACTCAAACCGAGGCTCACCCTTGAAGCTAGTTGTGAATTCTCCGATAATTTAAGATAATGTCTTCCGTCACCGCTTATTTTGATATACTGAGAGAAGTATGCGTCAAATAACTTGAAGGTTTTGCCTTTATTAAAATCCGCTCCCTTGATCAGACCGAGGATATTGCCCGACAGGTCTAAATTTCCTTTGAAATAGAACGTATTCTTCAAATGTTGCTTCATCGTATTCTGGAACGTGAAGTTGTAATTTGGTCCGATCGTAAACTGGGGATCGATCGCATGCCGCAAAGCAGGGATCGTATCCATTTGCTTTTGGTAATTCTCCGAAATGCCTTTCGGCTGTACATAGGTAATTTCCAGTAAAGCCAAATCATGCTGCTTTTCTTCCGATTCCTGCCAGATGTAACCATAGTCCAATGCAATGGAATTGAGGGTATAAGCCTTGCGACGGTTCAGGAATTCGTATCGGCCTTTCACATAGGTTTTGGGAATAAAGCGACGCGAGGGATTGATATGCCCGAAGGGAGAGAGTATCCTCGGAAAAGTTACTGTAGCTTCCATTCCGTAGCGGTAATAACTGGAATTTAGATCCGCATTTCCCCCGGTCTGTGTTTCATATCCGCCAAAGACGTTAAAGCTCAATTGCTCAGCGCCTTTAAATGCATTGCGCAATGTCCAGTTGACGTTTACCTCTGTACCGTTGTAGACTGAAGCCATTTTTCCTAAAAGCTCTACCCGCAACGATTTTTTTGGCAACGGTGTCAGATAGTAGTAGACATCCAGTGCATTGGGGACTTCCTTGCTATCGACAAAATTGTTCTTCACAAATTTCCAGCTATTTAGACTGACCAAATGACTGATTGTTTGGTTGTGCGCCGTACGGTTATAGACATCCCCCGGTTTAAAGAAAATATGATTGGCAATGACCGGCTTCCGAAAGGTACGCCTTCGATCAATAAAATAGTAACTGCTGTCAAAGAGTTCGGCATTGCGCGTTGATCTTTGGTAGCCCGAACTGGTCTCTGTGTAGTTCGGGAAAATATAGATCTTATTGATTTTAGACGGGATCTTCGCTTGGGCAGGTGTTTCCTTTTTTACGGTCACATACATGTCTACCCGATTATTTCGATGTGAGCTATCGACTTCCACCAAAATATAATCCGGACTAAAATAGTAGTAGCCCTTGTTCTTAAGGTCATTGTCAATACGGTCACGCTCATTCAAGATAACATCAAGACTGTAATTTTTCCCTATCTGGAGTAAGCTTTTGTCTGAAGATGAAAGAATATCCCGTCCCAATTGGCTTGTGCTATCCATGTCAAACTTGACCGATTGTATCCTATAGATCAGATTCGGTTTAGCCGTATAATTGATAGTTGCCTTTTTCTCTTCAACCAAGGTGTCTGATTTAACCTCGGCATTGAAAAAACCAATGTTTTCCATGCGGTTACGTAGGAGATTTTCATTGTACTCACGGTTGACGTCGCTCAACAGAACGGGTTCTTCTCCAATTTTCTTGAAGAATCTTTTGATCATGTTTTTGTTGGCGGAATCACCGGCCATATTGTTAAAATATAGCTTAAATGGGACACCTGCCAGACGTTTATTGGGTTTGGGCATCAAGGACGACTGGAGATAGGTCGAAAGTTTTTCCTTGTTCTCTTTTGAAATGGTGTCTGAATCTATAATGACATTACCTTTGACATACAGGCTTTCCCCTTCTTTCAAATTCTTGGTAGAAGAGCAGGATGCTATGATCGTAGTCAGTGTCAATATTCCGATAGCAAATTTCAGCTTAGCTCGCATGATAACTCCTTTCCTCATCTTCATTTTTAATCGCAGTCGTTCTGATCGTATCTAATTTTGTTTTTGGACCCGGATTTTTTGGCGCATTCTTGCTTGAGTCCAATTCTTGTTTACGTTTTTCTTTTTCGCGTTCTTCAATACGTTTTCGATATGCTGGACTATGGAGCATCAAACTGTCTCTAATCACTGTACGTACACTGTCCCGATAGACCGAGTCGGTTTCCATCCGCTCCACATTAAAGCGTTTCCTAAACCCTTTGCTGTCGGTATCATAGTATTCTTTGAGTTTTTTTGAACTCATCCATATCTCTTTAAACTTATTATAATCCATATTAATAATGAATCCGATACCTGTTTCCACATATTGCCCTTGAAGGGTTACCTGATATTGGTTTTTGCGATACATACGGGCAAAATAGCGGCCATCTTGTGAAAGTTGGTAATCCAATTGAATATCGCCAGCGATATTATTGGACGCTTCGCCAGGACGGGTATTGCCTTCAACTTCAAAATTGGAACCTATCGTAATTTTCAGCCGGTCATTGAGGAGCATTTTTGAGACACCGATATTCAGATCTGTCCTTGTCTGCCCAGCCCCGGTAGTATAATCTTCTTCAGAAGTCAAGTTGAAATCCAATTCTACACCCGTAATTAATTCTGAAGCCAAACGATTTAACTGTCCACTCAAAAACGAACTGATGCTGTTTCTGACAATCGCTTCTGTGCCGCCGCCTCCGGATAAACTTTCAAATGGATTAGTCGACATAAATCTTCCCAATACAATGAGTGAGAATACCTGCTTATTAAGTTCTGAGGGGTTTTCGCGGAGGGTAGTCAATGCATTGTTTACTTTACTGACCACGTCTTGGGATACAATAGAGTTGTTCTCATCCAAATCAATGTCAAAACCCAATTGCGGCTGGAAGAGCTTATCCGTAATTTTTAGCAACACGTTGAATGGTACACGTTGTTTATACAAATTTGCGTTTTCCGAACCCAATTGCGTCGCGACTAATTCCAACGTAGGCGCTTTGGTCGTATATGCTGCTGTGATATTCAGTCGTGCATCCAAGGGGTCTCCATTCCAGGTGATGGTACTTCCTTTTTGGAAGGTAAAATCTTTTTTCACAGGACCAAAACTAAACGAGTAACTCCCTTTGTCTACAGTAAATGTTCCGGACAAAGTAATTTTGCTGCTGGCATCTATACCGGCATTTAATTCAGCCTGACCCTGAATATTAAGAGCATCCTGGGAGCCTGCATCCAGAAGAATTTTAAATTTAGCTTCTTTGTCTGTCTGCAGGTTGAGGTCTACATCCATTCCTGTCAATCTGGTAACGGTCATCGAATCCAACTTGGCAAATACATTCGCACGGGTTGTATCACTCTTATCAACAAATTCGACCACCCCTTTGCGGTCAGCCATCCCGGGGTTTTCATTTGGCATGACAAAGGTGAAGTCAGTTTCGTCAAGTACTTTGATTGTTCCATCGACAACAGGCTTATCTAGGTTTCCTCTGATCCGTAGATTGGAGGTTAGGTACATCTTACCATAGAACATGTCGTTGTCTGTCTGGGTAGAGTTGAGCACCTCAAAATTGTTGGTATTGACATTGAGATTAAAATCAAAATCAGTATAGGTTTTTGTATCGATCGACCCCGTCACCTTAGCAATATTTCCTTTTTTGTCTTCCAATGCAAATTTAGGAAAAGTGATTCCGTTATTACCAAAATGTATAGTTTCATCTTTTGCTTTGAAAAGAGCATTTAACATCGCGATATTAAATTGGGCATCTTTAAACTTGACATCGCCATCTATAAGCGGCTTGGAAGGGGAGCCTGTTATTTTTAATTGACCTTCGAGGTTTCCTTTTGACTCCTTCAGATAGCCCAAACTAAATGCTTGCACAGTCTGCATGGTCAATGGCTTAATATCCAAGGTGAAATCCAGACTCGATTCTCCTTTCGGTGGACTGATAAAATCCCCACTTAACACCACGTTGTTGCCATTTTCGCTGATACTGATGTTTGCATTATAGGTGTTTTCTTTTTCATTATTGACTTTGATGTTCACATTTCCAACGGTATCTTTCCCAACATAGAATTTATCGATGACCAGATCCGAAACAAATACAGGATTACTTTCCAGTCGTGATATAGTAGCCTGCCCATTGATGCCACCGCCCAGATCCATAATATCGCTTTCGAGCATTTTACTTATAGTCTCAATACGGAAATTATTGAAGGAAATATTGACAGGCGAATTCAAAACGCTGTCCTGCGAAGTGATACTCAATTCTTGCCCCTTGTTGCTCAGGACAAAGTCTTTTGCCTGAATCCCCGTACTTCCAAATTTGAGCACGTTGGACGGATTTACGGTCCATTTGTCGTAGTTCAGCATGAGTCCGTCCTGTAGTAGACTAAAGACAAAGGCCCCATTGTCCACGCGCATATTGGCACCTAAATGATATTGTTCCTTCTCTTTCTTGTCTTTGATCCATAACCCGAAATCCAGATTATTCTGGATGACCTTACCACTAAACACGGTATTGACTAGTTCAATATTACTGACCTTGATCTTATTGATCAAAGCAGAATAATAAAGGGTGCTATCCAAGGTATTGATATCCAAGGTAACGTTATTTATTTCTGTTCCGTTATAGATTATTTTAGGGGCATCCAGTTTGGCCAATATGGTTTTCGTGGCACTATTGAACATTCCATCTAGGGTGATATCTTTCATTTCTGTCAATTCCGGGACAAAATCCTGTACAAATTTGGTACGGGTCAGCTGCGCTGAAAACTCGATATTCTGTGGTTCATAGGGGGGTACCTTCACCGGTTTTCCAGGTTGATAATAAACTTGCAAAATATCTTGAATAGCATTTTGTAGCTCTAGAATCTTATATTTCCCAACCAAGTGTGCATTGAAAAAAGCAGATTTAAGAAGTAACAAATTTCTGGATGTATCCGATTTTGCAATCAGGGAAATACTGTCCAAGGAGTAATAGGCATCGTTGTAGGCAATGGACGAGTTGGTGATATGTGCCTCCCCATTGAGAAAGTTTGGATCAGCGGAAGTAAAATGACCGACCATCTTACCGTGGTATTTGAAATCGTCCGCCATTAGCTTCAGGTTTTTGAGGTTGATGGTATCCACCATCAATTCAAAATCTACCTGTGGATACTTGGATTTCATATTGGCCGTGGCATCCAGTTTCAGCTTAATATTGGGGTCGGGGCTCACGACCGATGCTTTGATGTCTCCTTTATCTGCAACGAGATTCATATCGATATTCTGATACCGATAACCCATGGCATCCATGCGGTTTACTTTACCATCGAAATTGGCGACAAGTTTCCTGGGATCCGTGCCATGTCCTTTTATTTTTCCTTCAAAGGAAAGTATACCTAAGGTACTGTCCATTTTCATGATCTTCCCAATATCAAAATCGCGGATACTAACAAGAGCATCGTAACTGGTATCTCTGTTTGCCATGCTGACTTTACCGTCAAATTTTGCTGTTCCTTTTTCGGTTACCAATGAAAGATTGGTGTCAAAAGCCGTCATACCGCCTTTAAAGGTACCTGTTAGTCCGATCGTATTCGGCAGTTCGATATTGGCTGGCAGCATGGATTTTGCAACGAGTTTTTCAATATCGGAACGTCCTGTGGTTAATTTTTTTAGATTCAGGTCAATGGACATTTTATCCACATTTGGCAGTCCTTTCAGTCGCATACTGGCGATTATCCGCGTATTGGATAGCGTCTGGAAATCAATATTAGGAATATTGAGGTCGTTTAACTTGCCTATCACGCGTCCATCAATATTAAACTTTTTATCCATCAAAGGTTTCATGACCTGCATCGTATCGAGGAAAGGAGCAAAGTAATAAATGTCACGCATATCGACATGACTCTTTTTGACCGTTGCATTTACATAGATCAGTTCCGGCTTTTTGCTAATGATATCCAGGGAAGGATAGGTGACTTTGAGGTAGTCGCGGATAAGTGTACGTGGTGTTTCCGCATAGAGGTTTTTAATTTCTGCCCCTGTATTTGTATACTTGAAGTCACCTTTGAGCTGTTTAATAACCAAGCCTGAGTGATCGGATGCCGTCAGCTCATTCAGTGACCCACTAATGGAGTCCGCACTATAATATAAGTCGGTTAGATTTGTTTTTATCCCCGGAATTTTAATATTGAAGTAATCAAAGCCTTTCATGCGCGCCTGATTGTCATCTCTGTAGGCCAGACTTGTATTATTGATGCTGATATCCTTGGCAGAGACAACCCACTTAATTTTTGTGGTATCGGCTGTCGTGTCGCCTTTGGGCGGAATTTTCTTTGCAACCTTTCCAAAGAGCACGTCATTATCGGCACCATCAAGTTGGATGGTCTGGAGATCGACAATTTCTTTGTTTAAATCAATCTTGTTGATATCTGCCCGAAGATTCTTTATATTAAACTTGGTTTTCAGAGAACTGGATTCATCCTCATACCGAACCAGGATATTAGTCAGCTCGGCGATCTGTATTCCCACATCCGGAAGGAGCGTCGTTGTTTTTGCTGTCTTGTCCGTAATCCCAAAATCTTCGACCGATGGAGCTGAACCGTCAACGGCCGGCTTCCATTGTTTTACGGTCGCATTCAATCCGTCTATTTTTACCTTCGGTAGGTTGAAGGCCATATTTTTGGTCAGGTCAAATTTTTTAATATTGGTATTTAGCGTGCCCAGATACACATCAGCGCTCGTTCCGATAACATCGTCAGCATAAACGATATGAGATTTATCAAGCTTTACCTTGTCCAGATTAAAAACGAGGGCAGAAGTGGTATCTGCGGTAGGTTTACTTTCCTTTTCGGAGGCAAATGCTTTGACGATATAATCAAAATTAAAGGAACTGTCAGGCAGTGTTCGTCGAATTTTTGTAGTGATCCCTTCCGCTTCGATACTTTGGATTTCTACGGTGTTTTTCAGAAGCTTGAGCATGTTGATGTCCACAGCGATGCTTTTTCCGGCAACGAGAGTGTCCTTGCTCTGATCTTCCATATAGATATCTTGTAAGACTAACTTTTTCGGAAAATCAATATTGATGTAACCGATTTTAACCGGAGTGCCTATTTTCCCTTCGACATAATGCGTTACTTTTCCGGCAATATAGTTTTGAACGGCGGGTATCCGGATCAAAAATACAACTAGAATAATCAGCGCAATTATTACTCCAATAATCCACAATATTGTTCTGAATGCAATTCGGGTAAATCTGTTCAACGTATAATTTGATTTAAGTATCTATTAATAAAAACTAAAACGGAAAAAAGTTTGCAAAGTTTTTCAGATATTAAGTTATATCCCGCCGTTTCAGCAAACTAAGATAAATTTGCTTGTATATGCAAGTTTAATTTCTGCTACATAACGTTTAATTTGCGCTACGTATAGATATATGTAAACCTTGAGCCGCCCCCCTCATCTCGCGCTAAATCGTGCTATTGAGGAGTATCTACAAACCCATCAAATAATTGACCAAACCATTTTTGGAGTATAAAGTTTTTTATTTTTTAATTTTATACTAACAAAAACGTACAATCCCTATTAATTTCTTAATAATAGGAATTTTCCCTGACAGGATCCTGTCGTTTTTGTTTGGATGAACAGGATAATTATGCCATCAGTTTTTTATATTTCCCCCAATTTTCAAATACGACCCATAGCCAAATGACGAAAAGTACGGCCCAGATAATTAATCCCTGTTGGCTATAAAAAACCATATTATGCGTAAAAATACCAATTAGTATTGGCAGAATAACCAGTGCCCCGACAGTTCTTGTTTTAGGGAATAGAAATGATAATCCACCGACGATTTCGATGACACCGACAAGAGGCAATAACCATTTTATCGTGCCGAAAGCTTCAAACACCTTTTGCATGTCCATGTCCATTGGTGGGATAGGCATATAATGAAGGATTTTATCTAAGCCTGCATTCATAAAAAGTAAGCCAAACAAAACACAAACAATATTCTTTAGGATTTTCATGATCGTAAATTTTTTAAGGTCAAATTAGTTGACAGTGATCGTTGTCGGTGGTTCTGAGGGACCATCCTTTTTATCCTCTTCCTTCTTTTCGCTATTGCGCTCTACCGTAATTGTGCATTCGGTAAGCAAGGCTGCCACGGCGCCTATTGCGGCAAATACCGGCGCCAGGATCAGTCCGATCGCGCCAACTGTAATCGGAAAACTCATGATTTCTTTACCATGCTTGTCCGAGATACTGATTTTATTTACATTACCCTCTGCAATGATTTCTTTGATCTTTTGTAAAAGGTTTTCTCCGTTGATTTGAAATGTTTCCTTGAATCCCATAATGATATAATTTAAGTTCGTTCTTATAAAGTTATTCATTTTTTTACAGGAATCCGTATAAAGTTAAAAATCAACAATGAAGCTAGCATATAAAAGGGGTACGATTCTACCAGGCCATAAATGGACAGGAAAGTGCACCTCAAAAGAAGTCCCGCGGGTTTCGCGGGACTTTAAAAAATTATGATATTATGGTTTTTAACCTAACGCCGTTAAACTTTCTTGAAGGATCTTAATTTTAGCCTCTGCGTCTGCCTTCTTGCTTTTTTCGTTTTCAACGATTTCAGGTTTTGCATTTTGTACAAAGCGCTCGTTTGAAAGCTTTTTGTCTACAGACACTAGGAATCCTTTCAGGTAATCCAGCTCTTTTTCGATACGCTCGCGCTCAGCATCGATGTCGACATTATTTTCCAATAACACATAGCATTCATCTTTTCCTGCCAGGAAGCTTGTTGCGCCGGCTACTTTTTCAGTTACAAAAGTGACAGACTCCAGGTTGGCAATTTTTGTGATGATGGCAATGTATTGCCCAAGATCGATATCAGATTGTTGATTAATGGCCAGAGGTAATGCTACTTTTGGAGAAATACCTTTTGAGTTGCGGATATTACGAACTTCGGAAATGATTTGTTGCGCTACCGCAAAATCTTTGATAACCTGCTCATCAAATACGTTGACTTTTGGAAATTCAGCAACAATGATACAGTCCTGCTCCTCTTTTGCGCCGAACAGTTCATCATGCCACAGCTCCTCCGTTAGGAAAGGCATAAACGGATGTACCAATGTCAATACACGTTGAAAGAAAGATGTTACTTTGTCTCGGGTTTCCGAAGCGATAGGAGAACCATAAGCCGGTTTGACTAATTCAAGATACCAGGCGCAGAAATCGTCCCAGACCAATTTATATGTTGTCATCAGGGCATCTGATAAACGGTAGTGTTTGAAGTTTTCTTCAATTTCAGCCAATGCCTGGTTGAACCGAGCATCAAACCATGACGCCGAAATTTTATCTGCTTGCGAAGCCGGAGCATCAATAATCTCCCAGCCTTTTACCAGACGGAAGGCATTCCAGATCTTATTGGCGAAGTTACGGCCCTGGACACAAAGCTCGACATCAAAAGGCAGGTCATTCCCAGCAGGAGCTGTCAATAACATGCCCATCCGTGTTGCATCGGCACCATATTCATTCATTAGATCAATCGGATCTGGTGAATTACCTAAAGATTTTGACATCTTGCGGCCTAGCTTGTCGCGGACAATACCAGTGAAATAAACATTTTCAAAAGGCAATTGCCCACGGAATTCGTAACCCGATACGATCATACGTGCTACCCAGAAGAAAATTATATCAGGTGCAGTGACTAGATCCTGTGTTGGGTAGTAATAGTTGATCTCTTCATTTTCAGGTTCATTGATACCGTTGAATACAGAAATTGGCCATAACCAAGCTGAAAACCAGGTGTCAAGCACATCTTCGTCCTGACGCAAATCTGTAAGCGTTAGACCCGCATTGCCCGATTTTTGCTGGGCCAGTGAAAGTGCCTCTTCGGCGGTTTGAGCAACAACAAAATCGTCGTTACCATCGCCATAGAAGTAAGCAGGTATCTGATGTCCCCACCACAATTGCCTGGAAATGTTCCAATCTGTTACATTTTCCATCCAGTTACGGTAGATATTTTTGAATTTAGTTGGATGAAATTTAATGGTATCATCCATGACATTATCCAAGGCAGGTTTTCCCAGGTCTTCCATTTTCAGGAACCATTGGTTGGAGATCTTAGGCTCAATAACCGCACCGGTTCTTTCCGATGTGCCGACATTATTGGTATAGTTCTCTACTTTCTCCAGCAATCCTTTTTCTTCAAGTTCTTTTTCGATCTCTTTGCGGACTTTGAAACGATCCATGCCGGCATAATGTAAGCCGTTGTCATTTAACTTCGCTTCGTCTGTAAAGATGTCCACAAATTCCAGATCATGCTTTTTGCCGAGTTTGTAGTCATTGACATCGTGTGCCGGAGTTACTTTAAGACAGCCCGTACCAAATTCCAGATCAACATATTCATCCTCGATGATATTCACTTTACGGCCTACAATCGGTACAATTACCTGTTTTCCTTTTAACCAGGCATAACGTTCGTCATTTGGATTGATACATACGGCCGTGTCGCCAAAGATCGTTTCAGGGCGAGTGGTCGCAACAACAATATATTGATCTGATCCTTCAACTTGATATTTCAGGTGGTATAATTTCCCGTTCTTTTCTTTGTAAACAACTTCTTCATCCGAAATATTGGTTTTTGCTTCCGGATCCCAGTTGACCATGCGGTAACCACGGTAGATTAATCCTTTATTGTAAAGATCGACAAATACACGGATTACCGATTGATATAATTCAGGATCCATGGTGAAACGGGTACGGTCCCAGTCACAGGAAGCACCTAGTTTTTCCAATTGTTTTAAGATAATACCACCGTATTTTTCTTTCCATTCCCAGGCATGTTTTAAGAAATCCTCACGCGATAAGGACCTTTTATCAATGCCTTGCTCCTTTAACATAGCGACGACCTTAGCTTCAGTGGCGATGGAGGCGTGATCAGTCCCCGGTACCCAACAAGCGTTTTTACCCTGCATACGTGCGCGGCGAATCAAAACGTCTTGAATGGTATTGTTCAGCATATGACCCATGTGCAATACGCCAGTGACATTCGGTGGCGGCATTACAATCGTATAAGGTTCACGTTCGTCAGGAGTGGACCGGAAAAATCCGTTCGCTTTCCAATAGCTGTACCATTTTTCTTCAGCTTCTTTTGGATTGTAAGTTTTCGCTATGCTCATTTTAAATTTTATATTCAAATTTTTAAGGAATACAAAAGTAAGGAATTCTATGTTATTTTCCTTGTTATCATTGATCTTGTTATTGATTGTAGATCAAAGACGAGGAACTAAAGATGAAATGGGCAAGCATTAGAGATGAAAGATCGAAGACAATGTCTAAAGAGGCAAAAATTAAAAAGTTGGAACCATCCGAATAAGCCGAAGGCTTGTACAAGCAGAATCTCAGTACTCAATACTCAATACTCACTACTCACTACTCAAACCTTAATACTTTTTTAATCTTTTCTTCATATTACTAGTCAATTAGCCAAGTTTTAATGTAAATTAATGTAAATTTGCCTGTTTTATTTTTACACGAAGGGATGCAACGATTTGCGAACGAACTTAGAGCGTTAACACAATATTTCTTGTTTTGGCTAATTGTCTGTTTTTTAGACAGATTTATCTTTATTTCTGCTTTTTTTGAGAAAATAGGGACGGATCATCTGACTGAAATTTTTGGAATTTATTTTCATGGATTAAGCCTTGATTTTTCAGCGGTATCCTATATCTGCGCCCTTCCATTTCTTATTTATTGTATTCTGGGATTCTTTCCAAAGGTTCAGCCAAAGCGTACCATCCTTGATGTTTATACCGTTATTGTACTCGTTTTATTTTTCGTAACCAGCTTTATCAATGTCAATATCTATCGCGAATGGGGCGACAAAATATCGAAACGTGCGATAGATGCTTTCTTGGCTTCACCTTCCGGAGCGGTAGCTTCAGCAGAATCTACACCGGTTTTTCTTCCGATATTGGGGATGTTAGTGGGCATATTCTGTGGCTATTTTCTTTATCGCTGGATGTTTAAAAAGGTGCATTTTTATAATGTTAAATCACCGGTTGGCAATTTTTTTAAATTGGTAGTAGGCGTCTTTGTTCTTTTTACCTTTATTCGCGGGGGCTATGGCCGCGCGACACTAAACCCCAGTAAAGCTTATTATTCCGAAGTTACCTTTTATAATCATGCAGCGGTGAATACACAGTGGTCACTTTTGCGCGATTTTTTCACCAAAAGCACAAAGCTGAAAAACCCTTATGATTTCTATGGATCGGACGATAAGGCTATTCGGGAACAGCTAAAGCCAGTTTTTCAGAGCAAGCCCGATTCGGCAGTCGAGGTATTATCCACCACGCGTCCGAATGTTGTCATCATTATGCTGGAAAGTTTTGTCGGCGATCTTATTCAATCTTTGGGCGGTGAGAAGGGAATTACACCTCATATGGAAGAACTGATCAAAGGCGGGATTTTGTTTGATCATATCTATTCGGCGGCTGACCGTTCGGACAAGGGCATGGTTGCTATTTTGAGCGGATTTCCGGCCCAAGGACCGGAAAGTATCATTAAATATATTGACAAACATGAAAATATGCCTGCCATTGGGCAGGAATTTGATCACGCAGGTTATGAAACCTCATTTTATCATGGCGGACAAAGTGAATTTTATAATTTCAAGTCCTATATGTTGACACACGGGATCTCCAGAGTAGTTGATAATGGCAGTTTTGGACTGGATGCCGAAAGAGCTTCCTGGGGCGTTTACGATCATGTCGTGTTTAATCAGATGATCAAAGATTTTAACAAAGAAAAACAACCGTTTTTTTCAACGATTTTTACCTTGATCAATCACGAACCATTCGAATTAAAGCATGGTTACAAATTTGGTAGTACCAATAATGCAGATAAGTTTAGAAGCACGGCCAACTATACGGATTCGGCTGTTTTCGATTTCATTGGCAAAGCCAAAAAGGAAGCATGGTATAAAAATACGCTCTTTGTAATTGTTGCGGATCATGGACATCGTTTGCCCTCGGAAAAATGGGAGCTTTATCACCCGAATAGATTTCATATTCCGTTGATCTTTTTTGGCGATGTAATTAAGCCTGAATATCGGGGCAAAATCTTCAATCGCATAGGAAATCAAACGGATTTGGCAGCCACGTTATTGACGCAGCTGAAGCTCCCAACCAATAGATATCATTGGAGCCGTGATTTATTCAACCCTACGACATCGCAAATTGCGTTCTATAACTCCAAAGATGCTTTTGGGACAATCACACCCGAACAGGCGGTATCTTTTGATAATGTGGGGCGAATTATCAATTATCGAGCTAACAAAGACTATCCTGCAGCTAAAACAGACAGTATTTTAAATATTGCCAAAGCATATTATCAACAGGTTTATCGTGAATTTCTAAAATATTAACAGGATGAAATTAAGAGGAATACTAGCACCCTATATTGCAGTCGCCATTCGTTTTGCCTTTCTTTTAATCATTTATGCCCTGCTGAGATGGGGATTTTACCTACTGAATTCTTCTTTATTTCCCAACGTAAATGCAGGAAAACTGTTTGTGATGTTTGGCGGGGGCGTTCGTTTTGATACCGTTGCTTTGCTCTATCTGAATATTCTCTACATTGTTATGCAAACGGTACCCGGACCATTCATTTATAATCCCACCTATCAGCGGGTTTCCAAATGGATTTTTGTCGTAGTCAATTCGCTAGGGATCGCCTTGAATTTAATTGACTATGTCTATTATCCTTTTACACTAAAACGGACCACTGGCACAGTATTGAGCCAGTTTTCAAATGAAACCAATTTGTTTAAATTGGCATTTGACTTTTGTCTTGATTACTGGTATCTCCTGCTGGTATTTGCAATGCTCGTTTATGGACTGTCCAAATCGTATCGGTTGATCAAACTCGAACAACCAAAAGGTTATTCCTGGAAGACTTTCCTGGTTCAGGTTCCCTTCTTTTTAATGACCGCTTTTCTTTTTATAGGTGGTGTCCGTGGCGGGTGGGCACATAGCACCCGTCCGATCACTTTGAGCAATGCCGGCGATTACGTAGACACCCCAGAGGAAATGAATATCGTGCTGAATACACCATTCAGCATACTGAAAACTCTAAAGGCTGTGAGCCTCAAACCGAAGAATTATTATCCGGAGCAAGAGCTGGCCAAGATATATGACCCGATTCATCTCCCGCAGACGGATAAGCCTTTCAATAAAAAGAATGTTGTTGTGCTGATTTTGGAAAGTTTTGCAAAAGAGCATTTTGGCGAGCTGAATAAAGATATTCAAGGCGGAAAATATAAGGGATATACTCCTTTTCTGGATTCTCTGATTCGCCATGGCTATACCTTTACTGACACCTATGCCAACGGCCGCAAATCCATCGATGCTTTACCGTCGGTCATTACAGGTATTCCCTCCATTGGTGAGCCATTTGTACTATCGGTGTATTCCGGTAATGAGACCACCAGTCTGGCCAAACTTTTGAAAAAGAAAGGCTATGAAACCGCTTTTTTCCATGGTGCTCCAAACGGAAGTATGGGCTTCTCGGCCTACATGAAACTGGCAGGAATTCAACACTATTTTGGTAAAAACGAATACAATAACGATCAGGATTTCGACGGTATTTGGGGCATCTGGGACGAACCTTTTCTGCAGTTTACGGCCAATAAGATCAACACGTTAAAACAACCGTTTTTTGCGAGTTTCTTTTCACTTTCCTCACACCATCCTTTTAAGGTTCCCGAAAAATATCAGGGAAAATTTCCCAAAGGGCCACTGCCGGTACAGGAACCGATCGGCTATACCGACAATGCCCTACGTGAATTTTTTGCGACGGCCTCCAAAATGCCCTGGTTCAACAATACCTTATTTGTAATCTGCGCCGATCATGCTACGGTAAGTTACCTCCCGGAGTATCAGACCACAGCGGGTGGTTTTCAGATTCCGATTATATTTTATGCACCCGGAGATGGATTGGTCGGCAAAACGGATAAATTGGTCCAACAAATTGATATTATGCCCACGGTCTTAAATTACCTCCATTATGATGAGCCTTATTTTGCATTTGGCTCGGATGCATTTATGCCGGGAAGGGACAATTTTGTGCTGAACAATAATGCAGGAAGCTATAACTTTTATTATAAAGACTTTATGATGTCTTATGATGGTCTTAAACCGGTATCGCTTTATAACATGAAGCAAGATCGGTTGATGAAGCAAGATTTACTTAAGCAGCATCCTGCAATCCTGGATACAATGGAAACCAAGATGAAAGCTTTTATTCAGCAATATAACAATCGGATGATTGAAAATAAGCTGACCTATAAAAGATAAGCCTGCTTATTCCGGTTGCTTTTTCTGAAATTTAGCCCTGATACTCCTGTCGACAACAAATAGGGCAAGGTCATAGGTGATATAGATCAGAGGTAGCGTAAACATGACCAGGAGGATATAACCCCTGGCGTTATGCTCAAAAATGCCATTGACCAAGTAATTTGCCAGACTGGTCCAGAACCAACAAAAACCGTAAAATGACGCCGGTACAATAAGATTTCCTAGCAGCAAAGCATAGCGGTAAGCACCTGTTTTGTATTTTTTGTAGATATACCTGATGTGAAAATAGAGCAGTAGAATGGATCCGATCAGGGCAAGGACTTCGGGATTTATCCAAAGAAGTATCTTTGCGGGGAACGATATTTTTTCGCCTACTTCGATTTTAAAACTGTCCTGTTTTCCGGTGGATTCAATGATCCAGTGAACGAGCGTATCAGTTTGCGCTTTAGGAACACCCAAATCCTGTGCGTATGCCTTCATTTTATTCCCCGTATGCAGGTATAGGTCAATCGGGCCAAAGGAAGACCAGTACTTTGAAGGAAATAGGAGATATTCAATTTGATATTTTGTGAGGATATCCCGACGGTCATAACCCATAAATGCACGGTATTGAACTTTGATGCTGTTTTCACCCTTGTGAAGCTTGGCCGTAAAATAAAATGCGTCACTCAGGTTAATTCGTTCCCATTCCGCTTTTCCATAGCTGATCTCATAATAACCATCTTTGAACCGTAAGAAAGAGAATTTTGTGTCCGATGGATCCAAAGGGACGGATTTAATCTCTTTTTGGTTAATGGTCACCTTTTCTAATCCATCTAAATTGAGGGCAAGGAATACCAAAGGGAAGTCTATGTTTTCCTCCGCATGGATTATATACTCGATATTGAATTGGCTCTTATCATCATAATCCAATGAGTCGCGCACAAGGTGTATATCAATTCGTTCGCGAAGTACTTTCGCTTTACCTGCAGGAACCAATTGTGCTGTGATGCTGTGCGGGCCAAAAGGATTGGCCATATTGGCAGAGAGTGTGAGCACAGCGAGCAAAAGAACCATCGTCAGACTTATTATCTTTCCGTTCATAATGTTTATTTAATGCATTTTCCGTTCTGCCGGTTATAAATACCTGCTAGGCTTATTTGTTTGCTAAGAGGCTATCAGCGAAATCAAATATCCACAGATGAAAGTATAAATTAAAAAGAAGAAATTAAAACCCTGATTTATATTCGCAACGGCGAATTCGGCAAAAGCTAAATCAGACGGTCTATGCGACGAGGAAGCGGGAGAGATGATTAACATTCGCATAAAAAAACCTATACGACAATCGTATAGGTTTTTTACGTTAAAATATTCTGGTAACAATTATACGCCCAACAATAAACGAGCTGGATCTTCCAATAATTGTTTTACACGAACCAAGAAGCTTACTGACTCACGACCGTCAATAATACGGTGGTCATAAGAAAGCGCGATATACATCATTGGACGGATCACAACCTGACCATTCTCAGCGATAGGACGTTGAATGATGTTGTGCATACCCAAGATAGCCGATTGCGGTGCATTAATGATAGGTGTTGACATCATGGATCCAAATACACCACCGTTAGTGATTGTAAATGTACCACCAGTCATCTCGTCGATCGTTAATTTGTTGTCACGAGCTTTACCTGCCAATGTAGCAATTGCTTTTTCGATTTGCTCCAAAGACATAGACTCCGCATTACGGATAACAGGTACAACCAGACCTTTAGGTGCAGAAACTGCGATAGAAACGTCTGCGAAGTCCGAGTATACGATTTCATTTTCTTCGATACGAGCATTAACTGCTGGCCATTCTGCCAATGCTGTTGTTACTGCTTTTGTAAAGAAAGACATGAAACCAAGACCGATACCGAATTTCTCTTTGAACGTATCTTTATATTTAGCGCGTAGATCCATGATCGGCTGCATATTGACTTCATTGAATGTTGTCAACATTGCTGTTTCATTTTTAACAGCGACCAGACGTTTCGCGATTGTTTTACGTAAAGACGATAATTTCTCACGACGTTCATTTCTTGAACCAGCCACTGGAGCGGCGGCAGGGGTAGCAGCCGGAGCCGCAGGTTTTGCCGCTGGAGCAGCAGTTTTAGCAACAGGTTGCGCTTTTTCAGCATCTTCTTTTGTGATGCGGCCATCTTTGCCTGTTCCTTTTATAGTCGAAGGATCAATTCCTTTTTCTCTCAAAATTTTTGCAGCAGCAGGGGAGGCTGTACCAGCAGCATAGCTATCTGGATCTTCGTCTTTTGCAGCAGCAGCCGGAGCAGCAGTTGATGATGCCTCAGTAGCAGGCGCTGCAGCTGGAGCTGAACCGCCAGCAGGAGCTTCACCTTCTTCAATTGTACAAACGACAGCACCGATTTCTAAAGTATCACCTTCTTGTGCAATGATTCTTAAGATACCTGCTTTTTCAGCTGGTAATTCAAACGTTGCTTTGTCTGACTCCAGTTCGGCGATGTTTTCATCCATCTCCACATAATCGCCATCTTGTTTCAACCATTGTGATAAGGTTACCTCCGTGATAGATTCACCTACGGTTGGTACTTTAATTTCTAAGCTCATATATAATGTTCTTTATTGACAATTGCGTCCTGTAGATAAGACGCAATTGATTTTAAATTGTTTTTATTCGAATGATTTATTTAAGATTGCAGCTTGTTGGGCAACGTGTTGTTTCATATAACCTGTCGCTGTACTTCCGCTTTCTTTACGCGCTACGAAACCTGTAAATGCAATTTCTGTACCCATCAGTTTGCGGCAGTAGTAAGACCATGCACCCATGTTCTCATTTTCCTCTTGTACCCATACAAACTCTTTGGCTTTGTTGTATTTTTTACGGATTGCTTTTAATTGATCCATTGGAATCGGGAACAATTGTTCAATACGGACAATTGCAACATCCTTACGTTTGTCCGCTTCCTGTTTTTCCAATAAGTCGTAATAAACTTTACCGGAACAGAACAATACGCGTTTTACATCTTTTGCAGCAACATTTGCATCGTCAATAACTTCTTGGAATACACCTTCTGTAAAGTCTTTCAATGGAGAAACCACTTTCGGGTGACGCAACAAGGATTTTGGCGTAAATACCACCAATGGCTTGCGGAATTCACGTACCAGTTGACGGCGCAATAAATGGAAGTAGTTTGCTGGGGATGTACAGTTTGCCATGATCATGTTCTCATCTGCACATAATTCCAGGAATCTCTCGATACGTGCCGAAGAGTGTTCAGGCCCCTGGCCTTCCATACCATGTGGAAGCATCATGACCAAACCGTTTGAACGTTTCCATTTTGTTTCTGCACTTGACAGATATTGATCTACAATAATTTGAGCACCATTGTAGAAATCACCGAACTGCGCTTCCCAGATTGTCAATGAATTTGGATTAGAAGATGCATAACCATATTCAAAGCCCAAAACAGCATATTCTGAAAGAAGGGAGTTGTAGATCGAGAACTTATCACCACCTTTAATGTTTGCTAATGGAACATATTTCTCTTCGGAATCTTCCAGCGTCAATACCGCATGACGGTGTGAGAATGTACCACGTTGTACATCCTGACCAGAAATTCGAACACGATTACCCTGATCCAATAAGGTCGCGTAGGCCATTAATTCACCCATTGCCCAATCGTATGCATCATTGCTGATCATTTTGGCGCGGTCTTCAAATAAACGGGTGATCTTTCGGAAGAATTTTTTGTCCGCAGGTAACGTGGTAATCTCTTTCGCTAATTTCAGGAACGTATCTTTCGCAACTTGTGTTTTATCGGTTGTTGTTAATACTTCTCCTTTTTTCGCAGGACGCAATCCTTCCCATGCACCTTTAAACATCGGAATTTCTTCAGTCAATACTTCAACTGTTTTTGCTTCCTCGAATTTAGCTTGCAATTCCGCTTTAAATTCTTTCTCTATATTTTTCGAATACGCTTCATCAACGCTTCCTTCAGCAATTAATTTTTTTGCGTATACTTCTTTCGGATTTGGATGTTTTTCAATGATTTTGTACAACAAAGGTTGTGTAAACTTAGGCTCATCGGCCTCGTTGTGACCAAATCTTCTATAACATAACAAGTCAATAAATACGTCTGTTTTGTATTTTTGACGGTATTCAACAGCTAGGTTAATCGCATAAACGACAGCTTCAGCATCATCTCCATTGACATGGAATACTGGCGAAGACGTAATTTTTGCTACATCTGTACAATATGTTCCAGAACGTGCATCTTTATAGTTTGTTGTAAATCCAATCTGGTTGTTAATAACGATATGGACTGTACCTCCTGTTTTGTAGCCATCTAGTTTGGACATTTGAGTGACCTCATAGACAACGCCCTGACCGGCTATTGCAGCGTCACCATGGATAATGATAGGTGCAATTTTCGATGAATCGCCATCGTACTTGAAGTCGATTTTAGAACGTACCATACCTTCGACAATTGGATCTACCGTTTCCAGATGGGAAGGATTTGGTGCCAAACTAAGATGCACAGATTTGCCATCGTTGGTTTTCACTTCTGAGGAGAACCCCAAATGGTATTTTACGTCACCACCGAAGTTGACTTCGGGGTCGTCCGCATAGGTTTTGCCTTCAAATTCAGAGAATACGGATTTGTAGGATTTACCCATAATGTTGGTCAATACATTCAAACGACCACGGTGCGCCATACCGATCACAAACTCTTGGATACCGATGTCAGCACCTTTCTCGATGACAGAGTCCAATGCAGGAATTAAACTTTCCGCACCCTCTAATGAAAAACGTTTTTGACCCAAAAATTTGGTTCCCAAAAAATTTTCAAAAGCAACGGCATCGTTAAGTTTGTTTAAGATTCTCTTTTTGGTATCCAAAGAAAATTTTGGCATATTACGATCCGCTTCCATGCGGTCTTGCAACCATTTTATCTTTTCTGGATTACGGATATATTTGAATTCTGCACCAATAGAACGGCAATAAGTGTCTTCAACCAATTGACGGATGTCTTTTAATGTTGCTGGACCTAAGCCCACTTCAACACCTGCATTGAAAACCGTATTCATGTCTGCCTCAGCAAGACCAAAGGTTTCCAATTCCTTTCCGGGGTAGTACTTACGTCTTTCGCGAACAGGGTTGGTGTGTGTGAAGAGGTGGCCACGGTCACGGTAACCATTGATCATGTTCAGCACATTGATTTCTTTCAATACGTGCTCAGGAGTAGCTTCGCCTACTGAACCTGTCGTTCCACCAGCATTTTGACCGAAATCAAAACCTTCAAAGAATTTTTGCCATCCGAAATCTACCGATTGGGGATCTTGCTTGTACGATTGATATAAGCCATCGACATAAGCCGAATCAGCATTACTCAAATATGTCAGATTGTCCATTTACAATTAAAACTATGAAATTTGTCAAAGTTATGAATAAAAAAAGAGTTTCTAATACTGAAATTGAATAATTTAATCAATAAATCTATCCAATTCTTAACATTTTTAGCATGATTTAAAACGGGTCTATTATGCCCTGCAAATTTCTTTTGTTTTGAAATTATTTATTTCTGCCGAAGATTTATTTAGCGAATAATTCATCCAATTTTGGAAGGCCATTTGGGAAATTTGTTTTGATCAATTTTTGCCAGTCCAAGGCCTTATTGTCTTTCTCACTCGTCCCGACACCGGCGACATGTGACCATTGGCCATATACCGTAGCCGGAGAATAATCCAATAGCTGTTCCTCAAACCAGGAAGCCCCCTTTAACCAATTGACCTGATATTCATGCACCAGGTAACTTGCTGCGATCAATCCGGCCTGATAGGGAATGTAGCCTGTTTTTTTGAGTTGTATCATGGTACTATTGATGAAGTCATGGTCTGTCTGTCCGGATTTCCACTTCTCAAATAACTCCTCATTTACCGTTAATGCCGGAATATCTACAGTGCTGTTATTTTTCGTGCCCAGGGGCTTGAAAAATATATTGGGATATTTTTTGAGCATAAAACGGAAATAATCCCGCCAAAGTAAAATGTCTATTATTTTCTCAAATCGTTTATCTTTTTTTCCTTCTCCTAATTTCTTAATGTTGTTGTAAAGAAGAATTGGCGATAAGGCTCCGGCAGCGATAAAAGGACCTAATATGACCGGATCCTGCTCTGTCTCCGGATAGGTGGACAAAACCGAATGCATAATACTCAGTGCTGTGTCTTCGCCACCCAATATATAGATGTCATCAACAGACTTAATCTGTTGCTCCGAATAACCAAGGTCCTTTAGCGTCGGAATCTTGGTGTCTTCCAGATGTGGTGGCGTCAGGAAATTTGACGGGAAAGGAATCGGTTGGCGCACCGAACTTTCACGTTCTACTTTTTTCTTAAAAATGGAAAATCCATTAGGGATGTCCTTAATTGGAAAAGGGAGATCTTCTTTGTGGTAAAGTGTATGGCCTATAAAGTGACGGAGATTGATTTTGCTGCTCCATAATTCACTTTCTACTTTCTCGGAAATGGAAGTCTCGCGAAGGGCAACTTCCCGGTGGTGATAGACTTCATTAACCTGGTATTTTTGAGCAATCCGCGGGATAATATCTTCAGGCTTGCCAATATAAGTCAGCAGGTCACTGCCATGGCTTTTCAATTTTTCTTTGAGTGCAGTAACTGCCTCAATGATAAATGCCGCGCGCAGTACTCCTGTATTTAAATTGCCAAATTGATTGCGGTCAAAATAACGGGGATCAAAACAATAGACCGGAATGATGAAAGAACTCTTCTCAGAGGCTTGATAAAATACTTCATTGTCATGAAGTCTTAAATCATTTCTAAACCAGATCATTGTAGCCCTTTTGTCCATAGAGGTGAAGATAAATACTTTTTAGTGCAGCCTATTTTCAGAAGATTTACAAATATATAAGGATATTGTGTTTATGAAAATATTTGGGCATGAATTGACATAAAAAGGACAAAGAAGAGGTTTGGGACAAAATTTCGGAGGAGAATAAATTCGGAATACTGTCTTTGCAGGTTTTTAATTCAGTGATAAAAAACGGATTAACTGACCGATAATCATTCCTTTGTTGGGAAAAGCAAGGTATTCGAAAGGAAAAATAAAAATAGTGTTAAACTTATTTGATGTTTCTCTGTTCTAAAATCAGGGAATTATGATATTAGTTAGTCAGCATTTTGGAAAACAAAACCATCGGGAGCTTACACAATCTATTGGACAGTTCGAATGGGATAAACCGATAAAATCAATTCATTTATGCCATTTAAAGCGAGTGCTCAGAAATAATTACAAGGATGAAAAAGGTTTTAATCAGTGGGCTAAATACCTATTTAGGACGACGGGCGTCATGCTATTTACAAACGAAAGATTTTGATGTTACAGGTTTGGTGCGAAATTTATCCATTTTTAATAAAATTGTGAAAGAGAAGGTGACAGCAAAACTTTTTGAACTGGATCTTTTACGAAAAGGCCCCGCATATGATAATTTTCAGATCAGTGACCTGAACTTCGGGATTTATTTTACACAGGTTCCTTCGCTCGATAATGATATTCAGCTTCAACTGGAACTGCTTGGGCTCCGTAATTTTGTGGAAATCTGTAAGCGGGCGGGCAATAACCGTGTGATTTATGTGGCCCGATTGATGGATGAGCATTTTTTGGACCCTGTTCGCAACCTCCTGGAGGCTTTGCGCGTGCAGTATACCATTGTGGTCAAAAGTAGTGTTATCGGAAAGGAAAGTGTGTTAAATCGAATTTTTAGCAAACTGGCCAAAAGGCAGACTATATTCTATTGGAACTGGGTGGCCTCCCTGAAATTTCATCCTTTACCTTTGCTGGATGTTTATCGCTGGCTTCGGGAAATGCCCTGGGAGAATAATTTTATTTCTGAGGTGATTTACCTCGGCGGACATGAAGAGGTGACATTTAGAAATCTGTTTTATCAATTTCTAAGCTCCACTTCCGACACGCAAAAACGGGAGATCGGCGTCAATAAATTTTTTGCGAAATTGTTGCTGAGCCGGTTCAACGATATCAATAAGGAAGATATTGATGAATTTAGACGGGTGCTTTATTATGAAAAAAATGTGGACAACTCGACCTGGCAGAAAGTCCAGCCCTTTGAATTTACGCCATTGAAAGCCTATGTCAGTATGGATACCTGATGGTGTGACACCTGCTGTCCGCTGCCAGCCACATGTAATCCCTTCTTTGATTTAAGGTCTCTGATGCGTTGTGCACGGGTGAGTTTTTCTGGTATGAATAATTATTTACTTCTGATTTATTCTCTTAAATTTGTGGATTAACGCGTTGATACAGATTTAATATATGGGATACAATAGTCTCGCAGCATGTGTTGCGGATCTTGAGAAAAATGGTCATTTAATCCGGATTAAAGAGGAAGTTGATCCTTACCTGGAAATGGCTGCAATTCATATGCGGGTGTTTGATGTGGCCGGACCGGCGCTGTATTTTGAAAATATAAAAGGCTCGGAATTTCCCGCCGTATCCAATCTATTTGGAACGTTGGACCGTTCGAAGTTTATGTTCCGTGATTCATTGGACCATCTAAAAAAATTGGTGGATGTCAAGATGAATCCGGGTGCTGTGTTAAAAAAACCATTTCAATATATCGGCTCATCCATGACTGCTCTAGGTGCCCTGCCCTGGAAGAAGAAATCAGGGGCTCCGATCCTACATGGTAAAACTAGCATTGGTAAACTTCCTCAGATTGTCAATTGGCCAATGGATGGTGGGGCCTTTGTTACCATGCCACAGGTGTATACCGAAGATGTAACTAAGCCGGGAATCATGCATGCCAACCTGGGCATGTACCGGATTCAGCTTTCAGGCAACGATTATATTCCGGACCGGGAAATTGGACTGCATTATCAGTTGCACCGCGGAATAGGCATTCATCAAACAAAAGCCAATGAGCTCGGCGTGCCACTTATGGTAAGCATCTTTGTTGGCGGCCCGCCGGCACATCCTTTGTCTGCCGTCATGCCGCTGCCTGAAGGGCTTTCTGAAATGATCTTTGCCGGTGCATTAGGGAATAGAAGGTTTCGCTATTTCTACGATAATGAAGGTTTTTGCATTTCTGCCGATGCGGATTTTGTTATTACAGGTACAGTATATCCCAATGAGAACAAACCCGAGGGGCCTTTTGGTGATCATATTGGTTATTACAGTCTTACCCATCCTTTTCCCCTGATGAAGGTGCATAATGTATACCATAAGAAGGATCCGATCTGGTCCTTTACCGTGGTGGGGCGGCCGCCGCAGGAAGATACGAGCTTCGGGGCACTTATTCATGAAATCACGGGGGCTGCAATTCCGCAGGAGATCTCCGGACTGCATGCTGTCAATGCTGTAGATGCAGCGGGAGTGCATCCCTTATTGTTTGCGATCGGATCGGAGCGCTATACACCTTATCAGACCGTGGACCGTCCGCAGGAAATTTTAACCATTGCCAATCAGATTCTCGGGAAAAATCAGCTGAGTTTAGCCAAATATCTTTTTATCTCGGCGCATGAGGATAATCCAAAATTGGATATTTACGATATCCCGGGATTCTTCGGTCACATTCTGGAGCGCATTGATCCGACAAGAGATCTCCATTTTCAGACGAATACGACCATAGATACGTTGGATTATTCGGGTGATGGATTAAACGCGGGATCAAAGGTGGTGTTTGCTGCTGCGGGTACCAGAAAAAGAGCACTTGCGCGTGAATTGCCGTCAAATTTTGATCTGCCAAGGCCTTTCAACCGGGCGAAGTTTGTTATTCCGGGTGTATTGGCGCTTGAAGGAGCGGCCTTTACAAACTATGTGGACGAAGCTAGGCTCATCGGGGAATGGTGTCGTGCTGCCGAAGGACTGGCCTGGGAAGGTTTTCCGCTGTTGATATTGTGCGATGATGCTGGTTTTACGGCTCAGACGGTCAATAACTTTGTCTGGATATCCTTTACACGCAGTAACCCCGCATTTGATATTTATGGTATCAAGAGTTTTACTGCTTTCAAGCATTGGGGCTGTGAAGGGCCAATTATTATTGATGCCCGTAGCAAACCGCATCATGCCCCGGCACTGATTAAGGACGAGGCTGTTGAGAAACGAGTTGACCGATTGGGAGCTAAAGGGGGCTCGCTGCACGGAATCATTTAAGGACAATTAAGCAAAATAAGTATAGACAATTTAATCTGATGAAAACAGAAGAATTATTAGCCCGATCAAAAGAGAATCAGCTGCAGTTTCAGGAGGTCCTGGATCATATTGCAGAAAACTATCACTATAGTCCAGCGGCATTTCAAAATGGAAGCCTGAAAAATATGGCAACGGAAAATCAGGGAAGCGCAAAAGTATTGTATTTTGCCAAACGCCACGATCTTTCGGTAGCAGATACTTTGGTTTTGTTTGCCGAGCATTATCAGAATGTTTTGGATAACCCGACAGGCGAGGGGCATCAAAATATCCGGCAGTTTATGGCGAACGGCTGGAACGGTGTTGTTTTTGACGCCGAAGTCCTAACCGATAAATAATATCAAATGGATGGTTTGCTATTTAGCTGAAAGCAAACCAATGCCTTCCAGGAGAGTGTTGTTACCATAAAATAGAAAGGGGCTTCATCGGAAGCCCCTTTTTCATATGCTGATCTATGCGAAAACGATTTTTTTAATCTTTACTTTCACAATCTTCATCTTTGCTGCCACCGAAATAGACCATCCAGCAGATGCCAAACTGATCTTGGAATGAGCTGTATAGCTCCGCGAAAAATGTTTCACCCAAAGGCATTTCTACTACTTTTGCGTTGACACTGAGGGCTTCATAGAGTGTTTTGGCTTCATCAGCATTGTCACACATCAACATCACATAAGTATTGTTGCCCTGTACATATTGCTGGCCGAAAGCGGGAATAACGTCTGCTCCCATGAGCATGCTCTCGCCATTGATTGAAATGGCGGTATGGCAGATCTTGTTTTTGGCATCATCCGGAACTGGGGGCATTTGTGGATCTGCCGGAATATCACCATATCGCATGTACCCCGGGTTTTTTGTTTTAAAGACTTTTTCGTAAAATGTGAAAGCTTCTTCACAGTTACCGTTGAAATTTAAATAAGCGTGTAATTTTGCCATGATATCTAATTTTTGGATATATTGATTTTTTTCTCAAATTTTTCTTTCTTCTAGTATAGCAACCAGGAGTACTATCTTTGGAATTGAAGATAAAATTAAGCGGAACTTTCGATAAAAATCTTGCCTTAAGGCAAGATTTGAAAATAGACTTCTGTCGACGGGGAGACCATTAATTACCATGAACAATTTCTTTGCGGATGCGGCTCAAAGAAGTATCTGTGATGCCCAGGTACGAAGCAATATGTTTCAACGGGGCCTGCTGAATCAGGATGGGTTTTTCTTTTATCAGGCGCAGATAGCGGCTAGTGGCTGGCTCGGTAATCATCGCGATAGCTCTATTTTTGCTGTGAACCAGTTCCTGTGCCATCCACGAACGCCCCCATTCCCTAAATTCGGGGATGCGATGAAATAATTCCTGATGATCTTCAAATCGTATTTTCCAAAGTTTTGTGTCCGTAAGCGCCTGTATATTTTCCACGGTTGGGGTGCGTTGGAAAAAAGATGCGACCTCGATCACTACGTCATTATCGCCACAAAAACCGATGGTGACTTCGTTGCCTTCGTAGTCGTGTAAAAAAGACCGTGTAAGGCCATGTTCTATTAAATAATAGGCATTGGACACCTGCCCTTTGCTTAAAATAAAATCGCCTTTTTTTATTGTAATGGCCTGGTGTTTCTCTTTTATGGAATTCAGTTCGTCCGCCGTGATAGCGAGGCCACTGTAAAAAGTTCCTATTAGATCCATTGTCCTTGGTTTATTTGATTACGTAGTGAATTTAAAGATAAATCTTGAAATGCTTTTTTAATCTGATGTGTGATTGTTGTAAATAAACAGATGTTTTGTTGCTAATTTGATTTGTTTAAATATGATTCATTGATAAAAATATAATAAAATTTAAAAATTATTATGAATTTAGTTTTTAATTGTTTTACTTTGTGTCAATAACATAATGTAAAAACGAAATATTTAAAATTTTCATAATATGTGTGGAATTATTGGCGCTTTTGAATTGAAGCAACCCGCAGACTCATTGAGATCCCAAGTATTGGAAATGTCAAAACGTATTCGTCACCGTGGTCCAGATTGGTCTGGTATATTCACTGGCGAGAAGGCTTTATTGGCGCATGAGCGATTAGCTATCGTTGATCCGAAATCAGGTAGTCAACCTTTGTACAGTCCGGATGGCAAAGTAGTACTGGCTGTGAATGGCGAAATCTATAACCACCATGAATTAAGAAATAGTCTTCCGGATTATGAATTTGCAACACAGAGTGATTCCGAAGTGATATTGGCGCTTTATCTGGCCAAGGGACCATCGTTTGTCGATGAGCTCAATGGTATCTTTGGTTTCGCATTATATGATTCACGTGATGATTCATTTTTTGTAGCCCGCGACCACATGGGAATTATCCCGTTGTATTATGGAAAAGACGCACAGGGACAACTGTTCGTGGCCTCTGAATTAAAATCGCTGGAAGGTTTCTGCGAGACGATTGAGCAGTTTCCTCCGGGACATTATGTATATAGCAAAGAAGGTACAGCGCCACAGCGCTGGTACCAACGGGACTGGGAAAGTTATGATACAGTAAAAGACAATGAGACTGATATTGCTGTTTTGCGTAAAGCCCTGGAAGATGCGGTGCATCGTCAGCTGATGTCTGATGTACCTTATGGTGTATTGCTGTCGGGGGGGCTTGATTCCTCGGTGATTGCTGCCGTGACCAAAAAGTTTGCGTCCAAGCGTATTGAAACGGACGATAAAGAAGAGGCCTGGTATCCACAATTGCATTCTTTTGCCGTGGGGCTGAAAGGGGCTCCGGATTTAATCGCTGCAAAAAAAGCAGCAGATCATATCGGAACAATCCATCATGAAATCAACTTTACCATCCAGGAAGGCTTGGACGCTATCCGTGACGTGATCTATCATTTGGAGACCTATGATGTCACAACCGTGCGTGCTTCAACACCAATGTACCTATTGGCACGTGTCATTAAATCAATGGGCATCAAAATGGTGCTATCTGGTGAAGGCTCTGATGAGCTTTTTGGAGGCTATCTGTACTTTCATAAGGCGCCAAATGCACAGGAGTTTCACGAAGAAACTGTCCGTAAGCTGAAAAAACTGTATCTCTATGACTGCCTGCGTGCCAATAAATCACTGGCAGCCTGGGGTGTCGAAGGGCGTGTTCCTTTCCTTGATAAAGAATTTATGGATATTGCCATGCGTATCAATCCATCGGATAAGATGATCCGTGATGGCCGCATGGAGAAATGGGTCGTGCGTAAGGCTTTTGAAGATTATCTTCCGGAAAGTATTGCTTGGCGCCAAAAGGAACAGTTTTCAGACGGGGTCGGATATAGCTGGATTGATACCTTAAAGGAACAGGCTGAAAGTAAGGTTTCAGATCAGGAATTTTCTGCCGCTGCAGAACGTTTTCCGATCAACACACCAAAAAATAAGGAGGAGTTTTTGTACCGCACAATCTTTGAATCGCATTTTCCGTCTACTGCAGCTGCGCAGACCGTTCCGTCAGTGAAGTCTGTCGCCTGTAGCACGCCGGAAGCACTGGCATGGGATGCATCATTCCAGAACCTGAACGATCCATCGGGTAGGGCGGTAGCCTCCGTACATCAGGAAAGTTATGAGAAATCCAAAGTCGAAGCCGTGTAACTAATCAACCAATCTCATATAATGTTGTAATAGGGGTATCCGGGGATATCCCTATTTTTTTTGAACTGTAGATCCGCGAAGACTGATCCCCGCTTCGTAAAAGTATAGGTAGCTGAAGGGTTGCTTTTACATAAACAAGCGCTATGCGTATGTTTTTTGAATTATCTTTTGTAAATTTCCGAAAACCAATCCTGCCGAACCTACAGGATGCTGAACGAACATACGAATGAAAGAATATACGAAACAAAGAAATCTGAAGTCTTTTGGACTGGCATTTTTGCTGTTGAGCAGCACAGCTATTTTTGCGCAAAATAAAGATGCCGTCGTTGCTGCCATTGTCCGGGAAGCTCAGGTCAATTCGCAGCTCGAAAACTATGCATTTGAACTCGTTGATATGATCGGTCCCCGTCTGGTCGGAAGCCCGCAGATGCAGCAGGCACATGACTGGGTCGTCAAGCAGTATACCGCGCTGGGTGCGGATGCACGTAATGAAGCCTACGGTGAATGGCGCTCCTGGGAAAGGGGAACCTCCCAGGTGACCATGACTTATCCACGGATTAAATCGCTCGAAGGAACACAGCTGGCTTTTAGTCCGACGACAAAAGAAAAAGGTGTGGAAGCTGAGGTGTTGGCGATGCCGCTGTTTCGTTCTCAAGCTGATTTTCAGTCCTGGCTAAAGACAGTTAAAGGGAAAATTGTCCTGATCGGAATGAATCCCATTTCAGGTAGATCCGATGCCAACTGGAAGGAATCGGCTTCTGCCAAAGCTTATGAAAAATATCAGGCGCTCAAAAGTGAGCAGCTCAGGCAATGGGAGCTTAGCATGTCCTATACGGGTAGCACCCGACGTACGCTGCCATTGGCCCTGGAAGCCGTAGGTGCTGTAGGAGTGATTGATTCCTATTGGACCGAACTACCGGGGATTACGCGCATTTTTGATGCAAAATCCAGACAGATTCCGGTGTTTAATGTCGCTTTGGAAGATTATGGCCTCCTTTATCGCATGGCTGAACGTGGTGTCAGACCGCGTATACTTTTGCAGGGGAAATCCAGAGAACTCGGAACAGCAAAGACGTATAACAGCATTGCTGAGATCAAGGGAAAAGAAAAACCAAATGAATATGTGGTCCTGTCGGCGCACCTGGATTCCTGGGATGGAGCTTCGGGGGCGACGGACAATGCAACAGGGGTCATCACGATGATGGAAGCTGTTCGCATCTTACGAAAAGTGTACCCCGACAACAAACGAACCATCCTGGTGGGCAACTGGGGCAGTGAAGAACAGGGGCTGAATGGTTCGTCGGCTTTTGTTGAAGATCATCCCGATATCGCTAACAATATTCAGGTGGTTTGGAACCAGGATAATGGAACCGGACGTATTGTGCGCGTCGCTGGAAGTGGTTTTGAAAAAGCTTATGAATACATTGGCCGGTGGCTGCAGTATCTGCCCGAAGAATTTCGTAATGAAATCCAGACTAGTTTTCCGGGGATGCCCGGAACCGGTGGGAGTGACCACTCTTCTTTTGTCCAAAAAGGAATTCCGGCTTTTGGTCTTTCTTCCACCTCCTGGGATTATGGAAAGGTAACTTGGCATACCAATCGGGATACTTACGATAAAATCGTCTTTGATGAGGTCCGGCAAAATGCGATTATCGTCGCGGTGTTGACTTACCTCGCTTGCGAGGAGCCGGGCTTGGTATCGCGCGACAAAATTGTGCTCCCCATCGATAAGTCAGGTAAACAAATGTCCTGGCCGACAAATTTACAATCCAAAAGAACAAGTGGTAATTAATGATGAAACAGCTTGTATTTACGATCGTATCCCTTTTCTTTCATTGTTTCGCCTTTGCCCAGATTTCCTATGCAGACAGAATCTGGCGCCATTAAGGCAAACCATTGGACGCTGTATAGCCTTTCTGAAGGATTGGAACAGTATCCAAATTAACCATTGAATAGTTTGTTTTTGCGAATGGTCTTTCCTTTGCGTAACTGAATGGCATGGTAGACAGTAGGAATATCATTAGACCAATTCTTCAGAATAAGGATAATGGCGATAATTTCCAGTCGGGTAATGACGCCCAGCCAAATGGTCACCTGGAATAAAAAGGTGGATTGGCAATGTAGGAGCAGTTCTATCAATAGCGTAAATAGAAACAAAGTCCACAACTTGGCGCCGATAGAATGGGTAGCAATTTCTTTTTTGAATTTTGTGAAACTAACCACATAGGTCAAGGCCTCCAAACCGAGTAGAACGAATATTAGTGTCGCGTTATTCCTAAAAAATAAAGGGCAGCTTAGGTATGTTCCCAACGTAATGCAGCTAAAGAAAATAAGGTCAACACTGGAATCCCATCGGCGTAATGAGGGCGTAGAAATGTTCAACTTTCGAGCGATTATGCCATCAAAGATGTCGCTCAGGAGACCGATCACAAGAAAAGTGATGGCGTAGTATTTAAAATAATCGATTTTAAACCAATAGAATGCCAGGAGCAATAGGCCTAGAAAAAGGCGAAGCAGGATCAGTGCAAAAGGGATCTGTTTTTTCAAAATTTACAAATGCTGGTGTATCTGGTTGATAGTGAACGGTACAAAATAATGTAAATTAAAGATAAACATTGTCCCGAAAAAATACAAAGGCGCCGATCGGAAAGAAAGGCGCCTTATGTTTAATGATATGCTCGCTTATTTTTTGAGATGCTGATTAAAATAATCGGCAATTTTCTCGTACATATGAATGCGGTCCTTACCCATTACGTTATGTTCGTGGGTAGGGTATAAGAAATAATCGACCTGTTTTCCGGCTTTAATGCATGACTCCAGGAATTCCATGCTGTTTTGTTGTACAACGACCGGATCCTGTGCGCCATGGATGATTAATAAACGTCCTTTCAGCTGATCCGCTTTATTTAGTAAAGACGTCAATTTATATCCTTCAGGGTTTTCCTGTGGTGTGTCCATATAGCGCTCACCATACATAACCTCATAAAACTTCCAGTCGATAACCGGCCCCCCAGCGACTGCTGCTTTAAAAATGTCGTTATGGTGCAACATAAATGAGGTGGTCATAAAACCGCCAAAGCTCCAACCGAAGATGCCCATGCGTTGTTGATCGACAAAGGATTTTGATTTCAGAAATTCAATTCCTTTTAGTTGATCGGCCATTTCATTTTGACCAAGGTTACGATGGGTAGCGGTATAAAAATCACGGCCCCGGTAATTGGTGCCTCGATTGTCCATGGTAAATACGATATATCCCTGTTGTGCCATATAGAGATCAAAGTAGCCTGCACCGCCCAGCCATTTGTTGGAAACCAGTTGGGAATGTGAACCGCCGTACAAATAGTACATGACCGGATATTTCTTGGCTGGATCAAAATCATTTGGATAGATAATGCGGCCGGTCAACGGGTATTTGCCGTCTGCCGAAGTCAGCTGGACAAATTCTATTTTTGGATTATTGATTTTTCCGCTGAACGGATTGTCAGCTTTGACCAGTACCGTTCCTTTGCCTGATTTGACCGCTTTGATCTGGATCATGTTCGGCGTCTTCAGATCGCTATATTGATCATAGATATATTTTCCGTCATCACTCAGCGAAGCCTGGTGTATACCGGGTTCGTTTGTCAGCTGAACCGTTTTTCCGGATTTCAGGTCTACCTCAAATAGCTGACGGTCCATGCCATTATTGGTGACACCGATATAGCTTACTTTGTTTCCATCCGCAGAAAAATCCAATAGATTGTCCAGTACAATATCCTGATAACCTAATTTTTTGATCAGTTTTCCTTCTGTATTGTAGAGGTACAGCTGGTTGTAGCCCTCTTTGTCGGACTGGTAAAGAAATTGGTCTGGCTTGTTAGGTAAAAATGTGAGCGGATTTTCCGGTTCTACCCAGGTGGTTGCAGTTTCCTCAAACAATGTTTTGACCAATGCGCCGTTTTCGGCATTGTATTTATTAAACTTAAGGTCATTTTGATCCCGATTAAGAACACCCACATAAATAAATTTACCTGAAGGATCCCAAGTTACGCAGGTCAGGTATTGCTCACTGTGATCTCCGGTTTGTAGTGTTACCTTTTGCCCTGTTACTGTATTAAAGATGACTAAAGTTACCTCTTCCGACTTCTGTCCTGTCATGGGGTATTTTATCCATTTGATCTCCGCTACTTTGGGACTCCACTGTGGCAGCGGATAGTTGGCAACCATAGTCTCGTTTTTGCGATAATAGAGCAGTTTGTCATTTTGAGCATTCCACCACATTCCTTTTTTTATGCCAAACTCCTGACGGTGGGTATAATCGCTGCCATTGACGATACCTTTGTCACTGTCATTGGTAACTGCAGTCACTTTTCCATTTTTGTCAACGATAGCAATGTTGTTGTCGAGCAGATAAGCAATTTTTGAAAAATCTGCGCTCAATTCACGGTTTGCTCCCTGACTATCGTTTCCGATAAAACTTTCGACGCTTTTTGATTTGACGTTGTAGACTACTGTGTACACCTTGTCCTTTCCGTTTACCTGAAGCAACAATGAATTACCGTCACGCCATTTGTAGTCGTAAGGAAACATTTGCAAATGGAATGTTTCGTTTGGAATCGCGGCTTTTAAAGCTGCCTCAAGTTCTGCTTTCGACAGCAAGCTTGTTTCAGTCCAGTTGTTTTCCGCGCTTTTGGAGAACAGGTTTTGATACGATTTATCGAGGTAAGAGAAGCTGTTTGATTTTGGGATCCAGGAAGTGGCAGGAATAGATGTTGGTGCGTAGATGCGCGGTCCAAATACCGTTTCTTCCAAATTAAGGTTTCGCTGGGCATGGCTGGTTAGAGCGCTTGCCAACAAGAAGAATAGCGCAATTCTTTTCATTAGAATATTTTATTTTTAATGATGCTGTACCGATCATAAGCGTTTTTTTGTCGCTATGATGGCATTTGCTTTTAAATTTTATAGGGCTAAATTAGGTAAATAGCCCTATAAAACCTAGTACAGAATTGTTGCTTGTCTAACTGAAATTGTTGCGTTTGCCTATAATTTGCGGAGCCAGATGTTTCTGAACTGCACCAGATCACCATGATCTTGCAGGATAATAGGGCCCGGGCCATGGCTCACCTGTTTCGGTAGTCCGATGTATTCCGTAGTGCCATCGATCTGGGTGTTGTTTTGGACGATGACACCGTTGTGAAGGACAGTGACTGTGCCTTTGCTGATCAGTAAACTGTCTTTATTAAACTGAGGCGCTTTGTAGATGATGTCGTATACATGCCATTTGTCGGGCACAATAACCTGCGCCAAGGGTGGGCGTTGTTTGTAAAGGCTTCCGGCGCCGCCATTGACATAGGTTGGATTGTTGTTGTTGTCGAGGACCTGGATTTCATAGAGGCCCTGCAGGAATATACCACTATTGCCACGGCCCTGTCCTTCACCTTTGATCAGTTCCGGACTCTTCCACTCAATATGGAGCTGAAAGTCGGTAAAATGCTCGGTTGTCTCTATATTTCCGCTTCCGGGTTTTACTTCAAGCGTATTATTGGCGACAGTCCAATTTGCTTTTCCCTTTTCGCTTTTCCATTTACTCAGATCCTTGCCGTCAAAAAGTACAATGGCATCACTCGGGATTCCTTTGTCAAGCGTGACAGTAGGCGGGACAGGAGTATAATATTCTGTGTCGCTGGCTTTCATATTCGTTTGGGCATAGACCGCGCTGGCACCGCATAGGATCGCCATCGTTAGTGCCGAAGGTAAAGAAAAGTTCATCTGTTTGGTTTTTGTTGTATTTAAACTTAGGAAAATTTGTTTTTATATACAATTATAATTTCAGAATAGGGTACATCCCTGCGCCTATGTCGGCGTATTCAGGATGTTTGCTTAAGCTGGATATCATGGAATTCGTTAAGGCTATTGTTTTTTTTGATTTGGAACAATTTGCTTAGGTTTGTGCATGGCAACCATTTTACAGACAGTATCCTTGAAAGAGGCGCGGTTTTATGCGCCAATTGGCTATTACGAAGAAGAGCAGATTCTCGGTAATGAATTTTTTGTGTCCATTGATGTCTGTTTTCCTTTTCATAATACGGAAACCGAAGATTTACGCAATACCTTAAACTACGAAGAGCTGTACCAGATTACAGCAAAGGTGATGCAGCCCAGGCGGAAATTGCTGGAATCTGCCGCCGCAGAGATACTGGAGCAGATTAGAATGGCTGTATCACATGCCGAAACAATCGTGGTTGTCATCCGTAAATCAAACCCACCTTTCGGCGGAGATCTGTCCTTTTCGGAGGTAAGTCTCAAATACCTGAAAGATTAATTTCTCAAACTGGACCAGCGAAAGCTCGGAGTGCTTGCTTAATTTTGCGGATCCATTGTATAATGTATCAATCTAATTAAATGAATATTTACGATCTTGTTATAGCCGATAAGGAAAAGATAGCGCTAGCAGATGTTTTTTTAGCGGCAGATAGCCGCCAGAAACTCTTGCAGCTGATCAAGGAACATCGTTATATCCGGCAACTTTCGGAATATGGCCTGCCTGTAAGCAATAAGATTCTATTGCACGGTTATTCGGGCTGTGGAAAAACGACAACGGCAAAAGCGCTGGCGACAGCACTCGACAAGCCCATTTATGTATTGAATTTGAGCAACCTGATCTCCTCCCGTATCGGTGAAACTTCGCAGCATATCAAACAGGCGTTTGATAAGGCAGGTCGTGAAAAAGCTGTGCTGTTTCTGGATGAGTTTGACCAGATCGGGAAAGCGCGCATCAGTGAAGAGAAAGATGTGGGTGAGATGCGCCGTCTCGTGAATACGATTATTCAGCTGATCGACTATTTTCCGGCTGAAGCAGTACTGATTGCGGCAACCAATCATCCCGAAATACTGGACACGGCAATTGTCAGGCGATTCCAGCTTCGTCTGGCTTTTGAATTGCCGACTCAGGTACAGTTGGATACTTATTACGATACGTTGTTTTTGCCTTTTCCGCAATACGATCCGCTTGTGTCACGCATCTATGGGATCTCCTATGCCGAAGCAAAAGATTATACATATAATGCGGTTAAATTTTTGCTGATTGCGGCGCTGGAACATGAAGAAAAGCAGGGACAGGAAAGCTAAGGCGTTACTTATTTTGATGTTTTGTCAAATTAAGTTCTTCTGAAAACAGTTTGTCCACTGTGACGTTAATACGAATAACGCATAGTGGGACATGGCCCGTACCGACGACAAAATCGTTCGATTTTAAAGCCTCTTTTAATTTAGGTATGTCAATATGTCTTTTATTTTTATGATAAAATGACATTTTGTCTTTATTTTGCGACTGGTACGTGAATTGAATAGCTCCTACAAAAGAGTTAGAAAATAAAGCTTAAACAAAAAAATAAAAAAAATAGGAGGACAAAAAAATGGCATTAATTAAATTCCCTACGAAAAGTTTAAACACCGACGCAGTAAACCCATTTGTGAATACCGTATTTGACAATCTGTTCAACGACAATTTTATTTCAGATCGTTTGGTTTCACGTGTTCCTGCAGTAAATATCTCGGAATCTGAAAAATCATTTAAGATCGAAATGGCCGCTCCTGGATTGGATAAGTCAGATTTTAAAATCAATGTGGATAAAAATTTGATCACGATTTCAGCAGAGAAAAAAGACGAACAGACAAGTGAGGAAAAATTGTACAGCAAAAAAGAATTCAATTATAGTTCGTTTTCAAGATCATTCACTTTACCCGAAACTGTTGACTATAGTAATATTGAGGCAGCGTACGAAGGTGGAATACTGATCTTAACTGTCGGAAAGAAAGAAGACGCGATCATTGCAAAACGTTTGATCGAAGTAAAATAGTTGATATAACGCGCATCGTCAGACTTGGGCGACGGATGCTTCATAAGATAGTTTTTAGGTTTAGTTTATGTTTTAATCCCCTGGAATGCATTTAGATTCCGGGGGATTTTTTTATCCAATCTCTTCATATCCCGCGGCGCGTGGTACTTTGGCCAAATAGGGTTCCATTTCTTCGGGTAATTTGGTCAGCTTTCGTCGTTTTAAATCAAGCCAGGCACCGTCGACGTTGACGGTACAGCACAGTGCACCATCCTTGCGATAGACCTGATGTACAAAAGAAAACCGGCTGTTTGTCTTATTGTATCTGGTCAGTTCTACCTTAACCTGTACATATTCGTCTAGATGTACTTCCTTGGAGTAGATCAGCTCTTCCCTAAATAGAATCGGTCCGATCTGAAACTCGGCTAACTTATCCAGCGAGAACCCCATTTTATTTAACATATTGCTCCGTGCCTGTGCACAGATATCCGCATAAGCAGAATGGCGCATATGTCTATTGGCATCAATTTGTGCCCAGATAACCTGGCCTTCGTAAAATATATTTTCCATAATTATTATCCTGATTTGCCTCCTTTTTATGAACAATTTACATATTTTTAACTTAAGCTGTAACACTTTGTTTGTTTGCTATACATATTACCTGAAAAGATCTTAAAAGAAAAATTTACCAAGTGACCCATTCGGAAACAGAATTTCTTCGGTTGATTGACGAAAATAAAGGAATTATCGTCAAGGTGAGCCGTATGTATATGGATGACCATGAGGGACGGCAGGATCTTTATCAGGAAATTGTATATCAGCTCTGGAAGTCTTACGCCTCGTTTAAGCATCAAAGTAAGTTTTCGACCTGGATGTACCGTGTCGCATTGAATACCGCGATGGTATTTTTAAAGAAAGAGAAGAAACAGCAGATTTACGATAGCCTCGAGGAACGTCATGATTTTGCGGAAGAGTCCTATGATCCGGATAAAGATGAGCAGTTAAAAATATTCTATCAGGCAGTACATGAATTAAACGCGGTGGAAAAAGCATTGATCTTTTTATTTCTGGAAGGTCAGAGCCACCGTGAAATAGCCGCGCATTTAGGGATATCTGAAGTGAATGCGCGGGTTAAATTAAATCGTACCAAAGAGCGGATTCAACAAATCATTAAAAAATACAATTATGAATTTTGATGAATTAAAAAAATCTTGGCAAGAACAGCCTATGGATGAGGATTTACAAAATCCAAATCTTAAACATTATAAGGAAGTCAGCAATATCATGGCCAAACTGAGGCGCAATATCAAACGTGAATTTATTTCCTGGGTGGTCTGCATGTTTTTCCTGATTGCCGTACCTATGCTGCCTATCTATAAAATCTCCGGGTATGCGGCTTTTGCTTATTACTTTTTTATTGTACAGATCTCCCTGTCAAGCCTCCTCTACTACCGTAGATTCTATTATCTGATCAAAAGTGCCAGACAGATTGATCTGCTCGCGTCCCGTGAACATCTCCTGAAGTTGTATTATGACCTTAAATACGCCGTAGAGACCTATCGTATTGTAGCTTACGTCATGATTCCCCAGGGCTTATTTCTCTACCTCATTATGATTGGCCAAAATAGGGCAGTCGCCTGGTTTGAAAAATTATATCACTTCAAGGAGACTTTACAGCAGGATCCCAACTTTATTTTATGGATCATCTTGTCTGCAATTATTTCTATCCTAATTATTGTACTGATCACTGAAATTATGATCCGTGTCTATTACGGGGATTACGTCAAACAGATCAAAGAAAATTTGGATCAAATGGAAGCTGAATAGCTCGTTTTTGGACGGCCGGAACCTACTGGATAACTGAATTTTTACTTTCAGCAAACCGTGAAGCGAAAAAGGTAAGGTTTTTGTTCCGTATCTTGTTTTCTAAAATCCTTGTCCATGATGTACAATCCGACCAAGAAGTTACAGCGAAGTTCCCAGATATTAAGCATATTGGCAAAATATGGTTTCAAGGATGCTATTGCCCGGTTGCCCTGGAAAGGGCCAAGAGCGAGTTTGGAACGTAATATTGATGTTGACGAGATTGGCGTATATACACGTATCCGAATGGCTTTGGAGGAGCTTGGGCCTGCCTTTATTAAGTTGGGGCAGTCTGCTTCCACACGCGAAGGACTGCTCCCAAAAGACTTGGTCGAGGAACTCAAACGCCTGGAAGACAATGTGCCGCCTTTTGAAGTCAACATCCGAGAATATCTTGCTGAGGAACTGGGATTAGACACTACAGAACAGTTTCAGGCCATCGATGCCGATCCCTTTGCCGCAGCATCTATCGCGCAGGTATATCGGGCAACCTTAAAAGACGGAACAAAAGTCGTTTTAAAAGTACGCAGGCCTGGAATAGATGAGGTCATGCGCGTTGATCTTGCGCTCATGCGGGATATCGCCAAGATCCTGACCATGTACAATGATGCTCTGGAGAATCTTAATCTGTCGTTGATTGTCGAATCTTTTGCAATGACCCTACAGGAAGAAATGTCCCTGGTCATTGAACGGCATAATATCGAACGCTTCGCCAAGAATTTTAAAGGCAACAAGCTGATCAAAGTGCCCAGAGTCTATCCTGATCTGTCTACCGACCGCGTGCTCTGTATGGAATACCTCGAAGGATTCAAAGTGACGGATGTAGCAGAAATCAAACGGCGAGGAATGGATGTGGAAACCTTAGTGAAAAATGGGATCAACCTTTACCTGGAACAGGTGATTATCCATGGTTTTTTTCATGGCGACCCGCACCCCGGTAATATGATGGTGATGCCAGATGGCCGTATTGCCTTTCTGGACTTCGGCAACATGGGCAAATTGCTCGGAATTGACCGACGACAGCTCGAAGAGTTTATTCAGTCTGCAATTTCCGAAGATGCAGTTCGACTCGCTGACGTTATTGAAGATGTGGCTGTCGTGAGCCATATCCCTGACCGAAATCAGTTTGAACGCTCCCTGTACGAAATATTTGATATGATCGATAATGTTTCCCTGGGTGATCTTAGTCTCGATCTGCTGTTCAATAAACTCTGGAAAATCATCGGTGATAATCGTTTATATTTTCCAGAATATATCTATCAGCTTATGCGTGGCATCTCGCTGATGGAAGGTATAGGCCGTCAGCTTTATCCTGATCTGAATATCATGGAAAGCATTAAGCCTTTTGCGCGTCGGATTATGATGGAGCGGCTTTCGCCTGAAGCTATTTTTAAGAAAGGAAAACATAAGGTCGAATCCTTCGCCCGGGATGTGGAAAAGCTGCCGGAAGACATGCGCGCTTTGGTACGCCTTTTTCGTACAGGGAATTTTACGCTTAACCATCGCTTGATCAGTGCACGCTCGTTCAATGCCATTCTCCGTAAGGGGGTAAACCGGATTGTGATCGGTATTATGTTTATGTCGCTCAACTTATTGGGGGGAATGGTTATTGTCGCACGTATTGAACCTCAGTGGCTGGGGATCCCTGTTTTTGCCTGGATATGTCTGGGGTCGGCATGGGTCTTTGCGGTATATTTGTTTATCGCCATGATCAGGGCGAAGGATAATGATTAAATGACTTCGTTGGCATTAGCCTGTTTTTTTGAATGATTTATACAATGAATAATCTCGGATAACGACATAGCACAATACATATGATGGAAATCAATTTAATTGGAAAAAAGGCTCTGATCGGCGCCAGTTCTGCCGGTATTGGCGCGGGCATTGCTCAAGTGCTGGCATCCTGTGGAGCTTCGGTTACCCTGGCATCACGCAGCGAGGAGAAATTGAAGCATACGTTGGACAGTCTGGATACCTCGAAAGGGCAGCGGCACCAATATATCCGGGTCGACTATAATGATCACGAAGCCTATAAGATGAAAATAGATGACTATTTTCTGTCAAATAAAGTGGATATTCTGGTCAATAATTCCAACGGACCACAGGCGGGGACCATCGACCGGAAAAATCTAGCGGACTACCAGCATGCTTTTGAACTTTTGTTCCAGAATCATTGCTATACGACTTCTTGCGCATTGCCGTATATGTTGGCAAATGGTTATGGACGCATTATCAATGTATCCTCTTCCACTGTAAAAGAGCCCGTATCTAATCTTGTTTTATCAAATACCATCCGTACCGCATTGATCAGCTGGAGCAAATCGCTTTCGGATGATGTCGCAAAAAATGGCGTAACAGTCAATAGTATTTTAACAGGGTTATTCGATACCGAAAGGATTCAATCGTTGACTAATATGGATGCACAGCGGTTAGGTATATCGTATGAGGAAGCGCTAAAGTTACGCTTAAAACAGGTGCCGGCCGCACGCCTAGGCAAACCTGAGGAATATGGTTATCTGGTTGCCTTTATTTGTTCAGAGTACGCTAATTATCTCACGGGGACTAATATTCCCCTGGATGGGGGTATGTTGAAAGGCCTGTAAGGTAAAAAAGAAATTCGCCCGAGAATGAGGGCGGCGAGCTTATGGCTGAGGAGTAGTAAACCTTTAAAAAAGTGGCTATCCAAATCTTGGGTAGCCACTTTTAGTTTGTGTGATTTAAAAAACTTTGCTTAGTTCAAAACCAACTCAGTATTGACGATAATGTCGACATCGGAAGCAACAGCTTCTACACCTGAAGGTAATTTGTCGTTGTATTTTATACCAAAATCATGACGGTTAATTTTAGCTTTTGCTGTAAAGCCCGCACGTGTTTTTCCCCAAGGATCGGTAATGACACCGCCATTTTGAGTGACATCGAAGGTTACTTTCTTCGTTACGTCGCGGATGGTCAGATCCGCTACCATGATGTATTTACCTTTCAGCTTGGCATTTTTGAAGGTAACTGATTTTAACGTCATTTTTGGAAACTTTTCCGCGGCAAAGAAATCATCCGTTTTTAAATGATTGTCACGTGCTTCAATGCGCGTATCAACGCTATTGACATCAATGGAGAAATTTACTTTTGCATTGTTGAAACTTGTTGCGGTTGCGGTTTCCACTGTTCCCTCCACTTTGGTAAACTGACCATCAACGAAGCTGATGCCAAGATGTTTGACATCAAATCTCGCGTTGGTATGCCCGGGGTCTGCCGACCATTTTACTTGTGCCACAGCAACATTAACCATTAATACTGCTACTGCCAGAAATTGGAAAATTCTATTCATGTTGTTTTCTATTTGTTTATTTATCAAACGTTTAATTGTTCATAATGTTTGTTTGAACAAGCTTTTGCAAAGGTGGGATAATCTTAAATAGAAAAAATTGATGTAGGTCAAGAATTTCGATTGGGTTTTAAAATTTGTCTTTTTAAACGGCTCAGAAACTCCTGTGTGACCCCGAGATAGGAGGCGAGTTGCATATTCGAGATCCGTGGGTATATTTTAGGATATCTTTTGATAAAATCCAAGTAGCGTTCCTGGGCCGTAAAACCTATACTTGATATGATACGGTGCTGGGAGGCGATTTGTGCACGTTGGGCCATAATTCTGGAAAGCTTTTCATAGATCGGATGGTCTTCGTATAGTTTATCTTTATCGGTTTTCGATAAGGTAAGGACAACCGAATCTTCCAGGGCCTGGATATTCTGCAGAGCCGGTTCCTGATAATTGAAACTCGCAATATCACCGACCCACCAGTCTTCAATGGCAAATTGTAGAATATGCTCGATACCATCGGCTGTGACATAGAATGATTTAAACAGGCCACTGACGACATAGGCTTCATAGTGACAGATTTCACCGGCCCTTAAAAAGTAATCCTTTTTCTTGATTTTTCTGACATGATAACGCGATATAATATCATCTAATTCTTCTTCGCTGACATTGATACGCTTTTTTACAAATTCCTTGAATTGTTCCATTAGGGTGCAAAATACAAAATTTTACTTTTAATCCGACCGTTGATTTCAGCCAATTTTAAAGCAAAATAACCTAGCGGCGAAGCTTAGGGTGAAAGAAACAGCGGCATTTGCTGATTATGAACAATATGATGGTTCAGGTATCTATTAATTTGGACATTTTGGTGTAATATTTGAATAAAGAAAACGTAATTCAACTTGGTTTCATCAATAATTGGTATCTTTTATTGAAATTTTAAATTTTGGTAGAGGTCCAACGTTAAACATGTTCTAATGAAGTTTGTAGCACCTAATAAACTTGAGAATGATAAGGTCGTATTAAAATTGATTGACCCGGTCGATTTTGATGCCCTGTATCAAGTGGCGAAAGATCCTTTGATATGGGAACAACATCCTAATAAAGACCGCTGGAAGGAGGGTGTCTTTCGTGCATTTTTTGATGCGGCCCTGGAGAGCAAAGCGGCTTACCTTATTTTAGATAATACAACCGGGCAATGCATAGGAAGCACCCGGTATTATGGTTTGAATGAGGCTGAAAAGTCTATTTTCGTCGGTTTTACCTTTTATGCGAGAGCCTATTGGGGAGCAGGAATAAACCCTTTGGTCAAGGAAATGATGTTTGACTTTGCCTTTAATTTTGTGGATAGGATTTATTTGCACGTAGGGGCCGAAAATTACCGTTCACAAAAAGCGGTAGAACGTTTGGGGGCGAGCAAGGTGGCCGAGAAAATGGTGTCTTACGTCAACGAGCCCGAACGAAAGAATTTTGAATATGCCCTGGATAAGTCCACATGGCTCAGAGCCAAGCGATAAACAGCTGTTGCTTAGCTGAATTATCCCTTGACTCCGCTCAATATACTGCCGACAATAACGGTCAATACAATCAATGTAATGATGATATAGAGCTTATCTTTTTCAATAATAAAACCGAAGAGGGAGCCGATTACCCGCACAATAGGTGTACAGATCAAGAGCAAAACCCCAAGTTGTATAATTTGGGGAATATTTTTGTTGAATACCCCAATGATAATCCCATGGATGGTGGTATTGGATTTTCCCTCACCGATAAAATCTCTGTAGTTGGGTACTGAATCCTGTCCATGGACTACCAGATACCAGATACCACCGATCGCCAGTATAGAGGAGGCCAGGATAACGCCTATGCGTAAAATTTGCCCCACCAAAAGTGAGATATCTTTATCACCCCAATAATTTTTTGAAAATACCTGTTTCATCTGCAAATAATTATTTTTTCATGTTTATTGCCAACGGCATGAACGAAACGTATTGTTAATCGTTAAAGACTTGTCCGCTTAAAATTTTTGTTGAAATCCATTGAAAATCATTTCGAGTGCGACCAATGTGATGGCTACAGCGAAAATAATGCGCAAGGTCTTGGGGTTCATTCGTTTCAAAAGCTTTGACCCTGTAATAGCGCCACAAAGTACACCCAAAATCACGGGAAAGGCGATGCCCGGGTCCATATAGCCCCGTTGTAGGTAAACCACAGCCGAAGCCGCGGCAGTAACGCCGATCATGAAATTACTTGTTGTTGTACTTACTTTAAACGGAATTTTCATCATGCTGTCCATGGCGAGTACTTTAAGGGAGCCTGAACCAATGCCCAGTAGTCCCGAGAGTACCCCGGCAACGCCCATCAATGAAAAGCCGCCGACGACATTGGTCAGTTTATAGGGAACAAGCTTACCTTCCGAGGGGTAGGTACTGTTCAGTTTTAACTTTTCGGCCAAAGCCGAACCACCGGATAGTGCATGTTCATTTTTCTTGCGCACCGTCATTGCAGCCGAAAAGATCAATACCACACCAAAGATAATCGCAATGGTATTGGTGGGCATGTAGATCGCGATAACAGCACCGATGACAGCGCCAATTGTGGTTGCGATTTCCAGGAACATCCCGAGCCGAATATTGGTGATCCCTTCTTTGACGTAGGCGGTGGCTGCACCCGAAGAAGTTGCTATTGAGGCCAGTAGTGCTGCCCCAATGGCGTAACGGATGTCAACGTGGAACAGGAGGGTCAGCAATGGAATGACGACGACCCCTCCCCCCAATCCTGTCAGCGAACCTAAGAGTCCTGCTACAAATGCACCCAAAAGGAGGATGAGTGTAAAGGTGAGAATAGTCATATAGTTGTTTGTTGCTCCGGGGACATCAGATAGCCCCGGAAGATAATTTGTTGTAAACTTAAGGGCTTTTTATTGTTTTTGAAACTTTGTGGCCCGAATAGATACAAATGTTACATCAGCATGTATCCCGAAAAAAGTACTGCCAGGTACCTCATGACGTAGGTAGTATTGAAGACCGCAAAGGGTCTGAATTAACTACATTAAAAAATAACAAGGCTTTTGTTGTTATCCTGATCAGATCTTTGGCGCAAAGAAAAAGGATATAGATTAAAAGCTCCTTAATAAATACTTAAAAAAAACTTAAAATTAACCGCCGGACGACAGGCTCCCCTGTATCCGTTGATCAGAAAATAGTATAGCAGATCTGATGGCGGCTACCTATCGGAAAGGGGATAGGGCGGACGGTCTTCATCTGCTGATTTAAGGAACGTGAGCACGAATGTATGTGCGGAATGCGTCGTATCGGCTTTGTATTCGACGCTTGCCTGGTGAGAATCTACAATGCGTTTGACAATCCTTAGACCCAAGCCCGATCCAGTGATTTCCGAAGCATTTTCCCCTCGGCTGAAGGCCTCAAAAATACGCTTTTGATCATTCGTGCTGAGGGGGGCACCGTGACTGCTGACCACTACTTTTAGCTGGTCCGAGGACTCATGGATAACAACAGTCACCTCGGGATGAAAAGAATAGAGTGCTGCATTTTTGAAAAGATTGACAAACGCTATTTCAATTAATTGGGCGGAGCAAAAAAGACTCAGTGTGGGGTCGTCGACGCCCTTTATAGAAAAGTCGAGCTGCAGGTCGGGAAAGGTTTTTACTACCTTTTCGTATGCGATAAAAATAATCTCATCGATGCGTTCCTCCTGATAAGTAGTCTGTAGTGTTGCCGAATCAAATTTTGAAAGCAGCATCAAGGAGTTTGTTACTTCCGAAAGATGCTGTGTCTCCTTTGAGATATTTTCAAGTACATGGCTGATGTCTTTATCAAGCTGATGCTGATGGCGGAGGTTCTCCAGTTGAAATGACATTCTGGCCAGCGGTGTCCGTAGCTCATGGGAGGCACTGGAGTTGAATTCTTTTTGGGATTCAAATGCATTGGACAGCCGCTTCAACATGGTGTTGAATGCCTGGGTCAATACCGCGATCTCGTCCGTATTTCCGGTGTATTTAACCGGATTTGTCAGCTTACTGGCATTGATCTGCGTGATGTCTTTTTTTAGCCTGTCTAAAGGACTTAATAAATGCAGAATAAGGTTGTAACTAAAAAACCAGATCAGCAGGGCACTCAGTAAAAATAAGATGGTTAGTACGATGGCCAGGTGGTCTAATTTTTCGTTGCCCGAATAATCCTGGGCCTTTACCAAAAGATAGTAGGCCTGTTTGTTAATCAGATAATATTTGCCCAGTATTTCATATTGATCCTGTTTATAGAAGATGCGTTTTTCATTTTCCAGTCGGTTGATAATGCGCTGATCCCAGGTAATGGTTTTATCTTTTACCGTGCTGAAAATAAGTTTTTTATTCTTGTCCAGGATAATGACGTCCTCATAAAAAAGTCCATCTTCAATATCCTGAAAGTAGATTTTATAAGATTCGCGGTCAAAGGAAGGGGTGTTGGCAATGTAATGTGAAATATAGTCCAGCTTATCTACCAGGCGCTGACGGAATTGATCATTCCTGAAATCGACGCTGGCGTAATAGATAATAAGCATTGCAATTCCAAATAAAATGGAGAAGACAATGCTAAAACCGATCGCTATTTTCTTTTTTAAAGTCATTTGTCGGCTGCAAGGTAATAACCAAATCCGGGGCGGGTGTGGATAAGCTTTTTTTCAAAATTCCTGTCTATTTTTTTACGTAAAAAATTAATGTAGACTTCGATGGTGTTTTGTGTTGTCAGAAATTGATTTTTCCATACTTCTTCTGAGATATACTGCTTGGACAAGGTGCGCCCATTGGCCTGAGCCAGGATCAGCAGTAACTGAAATTCTTTCTGTGTCAGGCTGATTTCCTCATTGGCCCGGAGGACGCGGGCTTCTTCGGGATAGATAACAAGATCATCAATAATCAAAGTTTTTAAGCTGTCGCTTTCCTTATACTGCTGCCGGCGCAGGAGTGAGTTGATGCGCATCAACAGCTCATCCAGCACAAAGGGTTTGACCAGATAATCGTCTGCGGCACGCAGAAATGCTTCCTTTTTGTCGCCGATATCATCATAGGCTGAAAGAATGATGATCGGGGTCAGCGCATCATGGCTTCTTATCTTCTTACAGATTTCAAGACCATTGATCTTTGGGACATTGATGTCCAACAGGTAAAAATCATATTTTTTTTGATGTGTCTGTGCCAGAAACTCAATGCCGTCAAAAGCCAGATCACAGGTAAAGCCCTGACTCAATAAAAAGGATTTGATTTCAGTCGAAAGAACCCTGTCATCTTCGAGTAGCAAAATGTCCACCATAATGTATGCATTGTCGTTTCGTAAAAATAAACAAATTTTGCCAACCGCATCAAAAGTAACTTTGGGATAGCGCCCTTCTGGTAATATCATTTAGTAACGTAAGATTTACACGAAGAAATATGAAACAAAAAGAAATATAAGTAAATTCAAATCGAAACTATAGATAAACATTATGGAAAGCAGAAGAGAGTTTCTTCGAAAGACCTTGTTATTTTCAGGAGCCGCTGGTATTGCTAGCTTTATGCCGGCATCCATTCAAAAAGCCTTTGCGATAGATCCCGTGGCGGGGAGCAGTTTTCTGGATGCGGAGCATATTGTGATCCTGATGCAGGAAAACCGTTCTTTTGATCATACCTTGGGAAGCTTATCCGGTGTACGTGGCTTTAACGATCCACGTGCTGTACGCCTGCCCAATGGTCTGCCAGCCTGGTATCAGACGGACAAATCGGGTAGGGTATTTGCTCCTTTCCGCTTAAATCTCAAAGACAGCAAGGTGACCTGGATGGGCTCCCTTCCACACAGCAGGGCAAGTCAGGTTGATGCCTTTAATCAGGGGAAATATGACCAATGGTTGACGGCAAAGCAATCCGGAAATAAGCAATATGCCGCCATGCCGCTGACATTAGGGTATTTTAACCGCGAAGACTTACCTTTTCATTATGCATTGGCGGACGCTTTTACCGTATGCGATCAGAATTTCTGTTCGGGCATGACCAGTACAACCCCCAACCGTTCGTTCTTTTGGACAGGAAAGATCACCGAAATGAAGGACGGTCTGCAAAAGGTCAATATTCGCAATGATGATTTTGGGTATGGCAAAATGACCTGGCAAACCTTTCCGGAACTGTTGGAAAAGAATGGCATCGATTGGCGCTTTTATCAGAATGAAACAAGCTGTGGCGGAGGCTTATCGGGTGAAGAACGCGCCTGGTTGTCCAACTTCGGCTGTAATCTGCTGGAATTTTTTCAGGCCTATCAAGTGAAGTTCAAAGATACTTATGTCAGCAATCTTGTGGCGCAGGTGCGCGATCTGCCGGGGCAGATTTCGGGGCTCGAAGAGCGGTCTCCCGAATCGGAGGAAAATGCAAAGAAAATCCGTGCTGATATCCGTAAGAAAAGCGAAGCACTGGGACGGGCCGAAGCCGAACTGAAGGAATTCAACGCAGATCAGTATAATAAGCTTTCTGATTTTACCAAATCGCTGCATCAGCGCGCATTTACCATAAATAAAGGTGACGATAATTATCGTAAGCTTGAGGCTCTGCAGTTTAAAGACCAAGGCAAAAAACGGACGGTCGAAGTACCCAAAGGTGACGTGCTCGATCAGTTCCGAAAAGATGTCGATGGCGGAAAATTGCCTGCGGTATCTTGGCTGGCCGGTCCAAAAAACTTTTCCGATCATCCCAGCGCACCTTGGTATGGTGCTTGGTACGTCTCGGAAGTCTTGGACATCCTGACCAAAAATCCCGAAGTCTGGAAGAAGACTATTTTTATCATTACTTACGATGAGAATGATGGGTATTACGACCATGTGAAACCTTTCCTGGTTCCAGATCTGATGAAAAAGGATACCGGAGCCTGTTCAGCGGGGATAGACAGCGAGGTTGAAATGGTGCGGCTGGACAATGAACTCAAACAGGGGATTCCGAAGAAACAGGCCCGGGAAGGGGCCGTCGGATTAGGCTTTCGTGTGCCGATGTATATTGCATCACCTTGGTCGCGTGGCGGAAAAGTCTGTTCACAGGTATTCGACCATACGTCTACCTTACAGTTTTTAGAATACTTCTTTAATCAAAAATACAACAAGAATATCCGCCTAGATCATATCAGTGCCTGGCGAAGAACAATCTGTGGTGACCTGACATCGGCTTTTACGCCATTTGTCCAAAGACAGGAACAGCTTCCTTTTCTGGAGCGGAACCAATATATAGAAACTATCTACAATGCACAGTTCAAGAAAGACCCTGGCGGATTTGCGGAGATCACAGATCTGAACCGGGCTAAACAGCAGGTATGGACGCCACAATTCAATCGTATACAGGAAAAGGGAATTCGTAAATCTCCTGGTTTGCCTTATGGCCATGATGTCTTTGGTTATGTGCAGAACGGTATATTTCATATGACGATGCTGGTGGATACCACCCTGTTTGGTCAAAAGACCAGTGGGGTGCCTTTCAATGTGTATAGCCCGCTTGCCTATACCGATGCGGCGGGACAAACCGAAACCTATCGAAACTGGAATTTTGCGGTTAAGGCGGGAGATCGACTCAGCTATCAATGGGATCTTAATAAGTTTGAAGGCGGAGAATATGCCTTTGATCTGCATGGACCAAATGGCTTTTACCGGAGGTTTGCCGGGCATAAAGATGCGCCGGCGCTCGTAGCTACGGTGTCGCCGGAATTTAAATCACTGACCAGAACGCCAAGCGGGAAGCTGCTGTTGACTTTGAAGAACCTCGACGTAAAGGCCGTTCAGGTGGAAGTCAAAAGTTTGCATTATCAGACCTATAGATCAACAAAAGAAATCGAAGCTGGTAAAGAGCTGGCCCTGATTGTGGATGTTGCCGAACAGGGCAATTGGTATGATTTTACCATTATGGGGCTGGGTGGTGCAAATTTCGGGTTACAGCTTGCCGGGCGATTGGAGACTGGCGCGGAAACCACCACAGATCCTTTATTGGCCTAGTTTTTTTTCGTCAGCATGGACGGGATAAGATTGCTGTAGCAGAATTGAATTTCGCTGCGAGATCTTTTGGGTGGTTAATTAGGCATTGGCTAATTATGACTATACCCCTATGTGAAGTCCCGTGACTTACGTTAAAGCTGTGGCATATAACGGTAAAATTGGGTCTGCGGACCGCCATACTACATTATAAGGTGATCAACTGTTATATGACAATAAAGGCGGTTTCCGGAAACCGGGTCTGAATATATGTCCGCAGATAGCGCTGCGTATCTGCGCTAATGGTATTGTCTTCGGGTACAGGGAATGTATTGTAAATCACTGTGTGCAGTTGAATCTTACGTCTGGCAACCGCCTCCAGGCTAAGCAGGGTATGGTTGATGCTGCCCAATTTTCCGGACGTTACAAAAAGCAAAGGGTAGTCCATTTCCTTGATATAATCTATAATCAGATAATTCTCCGTGAGCGGCACCATTAAGCCTCCGGCGCCTTCAATCAGTACAGCGTCATAACGTTGGCTTAATTGGATTGTTGCCTGCCTCATTTTTTCAAAATTAATTTCCCGTTTATCTATACGTGCCGCCAGATGAGGGGAGGCCGGGTAACTGAAAATTTCAGGCATGGTTATTTTTTGCATGTCCTCCTGCGTAAAAGCGATTCCCATAAGTTCTCGGTGTAGGATAATATCTTCTGAAATTGATGTATTTCCTGTCTGTACCAGTTTCTGGGTTATTGTGCGCAGACCAGCTGCATTCCATTGTTTTGCGATAAAGCCGGTCGCATAACTTTTTCCGATCCCTGTATCTATGCCAGAGACAAAATAAATGTTGTTGTTCATTTCTTTTTTTATCATTCAATTTCTAGTATATCGCTGTTGCTAATCAATTACTTGTATTGATTAGCTGCTTGTTTGTCTTTCGATAGATTTTACTTTCGATCAGCCGATATGCATACATGCATTTTTTCTGTTTAGCGATCCCTTCTTTTTTTTGCAATAATATAGATGGGATGGTAGGTCAGTGTAACCTGCCTTCCTATCGTATAGCGTGCTGTATAAGCATTACAATAAGCTTGCAGTTTGCCTTTTGTCCAGCAGTGGCTTGTTATGCCTGTTACTCCGGTTTGTCTTAGGTGGTCAAGTACCTGTAAAGGGTTGTCAACATAGAGTCTGATCCGTTCTTCCTCGGCGAGCAGAATTTCATAACCCAAGTCGACTAGTTCTGCTACAAGTTCTGATTTCGAACCATAGCTGAGACCGACCTGTATTGTTGCAGTCATCTCGTGCATATTTTCCTCGCCAAAGGTGCTAAAAGCAAGAATACCATCTGCAAGGAGGGCAGAATGACAGCGTGCAAAGAAAGAGTCGCGGCGTTCAAACCATTGGATGGTAGAACAGGAGGCAATCACATTCAATTGTTCGGGGAAGGTGCAGCTTTCGGCGTCATCACAGATAAAACTGTATTGGCTTGAAGGGGGGGACTGCAAGGGGGCCTGCAGTAAACTCTGGACTGGACACTCCTCTGGTGGCTTAACCATATCTGTTACCCGGGTTATCATTTCTGGACTGATGTCATTGAAGAAGACATGCTTTGGTAAAAAATGTTGGAGCAATAGGCTGGAGAAAAGGCCGGTTCCGCAACCTATTTCCAATACACGGTCTGGTTTCATTGGAATAAATTCCTGCAACAGCGTGATCATTTTTTTGGCAATTTGACCTTGGATCACAGCTGTTGAATGATAACTTGGTGCGGCTTTGGAAAAGCGGGATCTAACCCGCTGTTTGTCGATCGTTATTTTCATTTTAAACTATATCTATTTTAAACCTGCTGCAAAAGCGCTTGAACTATTTTCGGGGGATAATGGCCAGCATCGAAAAATCTATGTGGAGTATGATTCCAGGCGCGTTGCTGATTTTCTGGGCTAAAAATTCGGTCTTCCGTTCCGATGTAAGCCTGATCCCAGTGAAAAGCCATATCTGAAGACGCTCCGACCTGCTCTTCGATCGCGATCAGTTCCTTTCGAAGGCTTTCGATATCACGCTTGGGTGCCCTGGCAAGAAATTGTTGCAACAGGTTCCTGGAGCCACACATACGTAGCCGGAATTTATCCAGTGTCCGTTCGCTCAGTGTGGCAAGGGTACTTTTGAATACTTGGCTGGGAATACCTTTTTTGTCATCGATCGGAAACGCCGTGCCATTGATTGCTGTACAGGTGCGGATTGGATAATTTCTGGATTTGAGCTCGGGTAATACCTGTGTGGCGGCCCATACCCCCATAGACCAGGCAAAAACCCAGATTTCCTTATATCCCCCGAGCAGGCTTTCGTCCAGTGCAAGGGAATGGTAGTCATAGGCAATGATCAGGTCCCTGTCGGGCCTGCCGTATCCCAAAAAAGGCTGTTCATCCATTCCCCAGCCCGCAAAAAATAATACAAGCTTTTTGTTGGACGAGCTGGTATAATCCATCAGAACAGGATTGTCCGGTTTTACGGCATGAAACGCGGGCGTAATTTTTTTGAGTATCATAAGTTTGCCGAAAGTTGATGAATGAGTGAGGTTTTTATGCCTGCTGTTAATGAAATGCGTATTCTTGAGGTTCCTTCCGGTACAGTGGGCGGACGGATAGGAAGTACATAAAATCCCTTTCGTTGCAGGTCCTCAGCTTTCAGTACTGTCGTCTTGCTGTCTCCGATAATAAGGGGAAGAATATGGCTTTCCGAACGACAATCATAACCTTTTGCGAGGATCTGCTGTTTGAGCAATATGCTGTTTTTTTGGAGTTGCTGACGGCGGTCCGTGAAACTATCCAAGCGCTTCAGGACAAATAAACTCCACATCAGGTTGACCGGAGGAAGAGCTGTCGTAAACAGTAATGTTCGAATTTTATTGACCAAATAGTCACGGATAGCCTGCCGGCAGACTAGATATCCGCCCAGGGAAGCCAGTGCTTTTCCAAAGGTTCCGGTCAGAAAATCAATCTCGGCAATGCAATTTTGTTCTTCGGCACAACCAAGCCCTTTTATACCGCGGACACCCACCGCATGCGCCTCGTCGACATACAGCAGAACATTAGCATAGCGATGTTTGAGACTGACCAGGTAACCTAAGTCTGTGCAGTCGCCGTCCATACTGAAAATACTTTCAGTAACGATAATGATGCGTTCAAAGCGGGAAGCATAGGTTGCCAATAATTCTTCGAGATGGGCATGGTCGCCATGGCGGTACCGAAAATGTTGAGCCTTCGAAAGCCGGATGCCGTCAATTAGACTGGCATGTACCCATTTGTCGGCGAGGATGAGGGTACCTCTATGGCAGATAGCAGGAAGGATGCCCACGTTCATGTGGTAGCCACTGTTAAAAATCAGTGCATTTTCGGTGCCAAACATCATGCTGAGCTGCGTTTCAAGTGCTGCGTACAGCATATGATTTCCTGTCAACAGGCGTGAGGATGAGGCGCTGAAAAAGGCATTGTCCTTATTGAGCAACTGAAGGAATTCTTCGCGTAGTTCGGTATCTCCTGCAAGATCCAGGTAGTCATTTGAAGAGAGGTTGTAGCTCGTCTGCTCTCCCTGTCTTATGGTATTTCCCTGTTGGGTAATCCGGGGAAGCTCGCGGCTATTGCCTTGTTTTTCGAGTTCGTGGAGCTCATCCACGAAGCTATGCAGTAGATTGTTTTCCATTAATTGATTTCTCTGACAACTCGAAGCAAAGCCTGTGTTAATCTGTCAAGCTCCGTGGCACTAATGATAAAGGGCGGCATGATATAAATCAGTTTGCCAAAAGGCCTGATCCAGACACCTTCTTCAATAAATCTTTGCTGTATTTCGGCCATGGGGACAGGGACCTTCATCTCAATGACGGCGATGGCGCCTAGCACCCTTACGTTTTCAACCTGAGGGAGGTTTTTTGCCGGGGTAAGCGCTTTTACAAGCTGAGCTTCAATGGATTTGACCTTTGCTTTCCAGTTTGTGGACAACAATAATTTGACCGATGCATAGGCTACGGCGCAGGCCAGTGGATTAGCCATAAAAGTCGGGCCATGCATAAATGTGCCGGGCTTACCGTTGGAAATCGTTTCAGCGATAGCAGTGGAGGTGATGACAGCTGACAGCGTCATATATCCCCCTGTCAATGCCTTGCCGATGCAGAGGATATCCGGTACTATGGCAGCATGTTCGTAGGCAAAGAGCTTCCCCGTACGTCCGAATCCCGTGGCAATTTCATCAAATAGCAGTAGGATGTTATTCTCTTTACAAAGTTTAGCTGCCCGGCGCAGGTATTCGGGATGATAGAAACGCATCCCGCCGGCACCCTGGACAATGGGTTCAAGGATCAGCGCGGCCAGTTCGTCCCGATGTGTTCGGATCAGCTCAGCCAGGGAAGCAATATCGCTCTCGTCCCATGGCTCATCAAACCCGATCTTGGGGGCCTCTGCAAAATAACGTAGTGGAAGGGTATTGCCGAAAATGCGATGCATTCCGGTTTCAGGGTCGCATACGGACATAGCATTCCAGGTGTCACCATGGTAGCCTGAATGAACGGTGACAAAATTAGTTTTGTTGACCTTGTTTTGCGCTACCCAGTATTGTAACGCCATTTTAAGTGCCACTTCCACGGCAACGGAACCGGAATCGGCATAGAATATTTTGTTGAGCGAAGATGGCGTGATGTCGAGGAGTATTTTACCCAGCGCAATTGCCGGCTCGTGTGTCAACCCGCCAAACATCACATGGGACATGCTGTTGAGCTGTGCAGTTACCGCAGCATTTAGGACTGGGTGGTTATAGCCATGGATGGTACACCACCAGGATGACATCCCGTCGATAAGCTGCTGACCGTTGTCCAGTTCGATCATACAGCCCTCGGCGCGACGGACCTTGTAGGCCGGTAGGGGATCCTGGATCCGGGTATATGGATGCCATAAATGTTGTCTGTCGAAATCGTCCGTGGCGTCGTATTGTATCATTATTTTTATTTTCTTTTCAAAAGCTGAACATTGACTTCGTTTTATTACTCCTGTTGTTTGGCAAGGTTTCGTCCAATGCTATGACCGGGTCTTGACCATTGCGGGCGTTCGCCCAATGCATGGTATTGGGCCGCTTCCGTCGCGATGGTTTCGGGCTGTTTTTTTTTCTCAAAAGGCTTTTGTAGATTCAGCCCCAGGGTTTTGAACATCGCGAGGTCTTCATTGATGTCCGGGTTGGGTGTGGTCAGCAGTTTGTCGCCTGCAAAAATAGAGTTGGCACCCGCAAAAAAGCATAGTGCCTGTCCTTCGTGGCTCATATTACTACGGCCTGCGGATAGGCGGACCTGTGTCTGTGGTAGTAAAATACGTGTCGTAGCCACCATACGTACCATTTCCCAGATGGATACTGTTTCCATCGCTTCCATTGGTGTACCCGGGACAGGCACCAGGGCATTGATCGGTACAGATTCTGGTTGTGGTAGGAGAGCGGCAAGTGTAATCAGCATATTCGCACGGTCGGCTATGTTTTCACCCATGCCGATAATACCGCCACTGCATACAGTGATGTTGGTTTTACGTACATTTTCGATGGTCTGAAGACGGTCATTGTAACTTCTGGTCGAGATGATTTCTTCATAATATTCGGCAGAAGAGTCCAGGTTGTGATTATAGGCATAGAGTCCGGCTTCCGATAACCGTTGTGCCTGATTTTCGGTCAGCATACCCAAGGTGCAGCATACTTCCATATCAAGTCTGTTGAGGGTACGTACCATATCCAATACCTGGTCAAACTCAGGTCCGTCTTTTACATTACGCCAGGCGGCCCCCATGCATATCCGCGAACTCCCGCGAGCCTTGGCAGCCAGCGCCTGTGCTTTGACCTGCTCAACGCTCATCAGCCGTTCAGCCTTCACTTCAGTATGATACCGTGCCGCCTGCGGGCAGTAGGCACAATCCTCAGGGCATCCTCCTGTTTTTATGGAAATCAATGTGGAAACCTGTACTTTATTGGGGTCGTGGTAACGGCGGTGGACTGTCGCTGCTTCATACACTAGTTCCATAATCGGCTTGTTATATAGGGCGACGACTTCGACTTGTGTCCATTTTTTTTCTGTACTCATGTTTTTTGTTTTATCATTCGTGAACCAATATGTTGTTGTGGTTAAATCACCTGTGTTTTGAATTTTTATAGATGAATTGCAAATATTACAGTTTAAACCTTAATTTTGGTAGTCCGAAATAAACATAATGAGTAGTCCGGTTAGTATAGCTTTTCATTCGATTATTAAGATTGATCGTCGCAAAGAGGATGCTGTTTATATACAGATCGTCTATCAATTTATCAATGCCGTCAAACGCAACCTGCTGGAGGAAGGTGATCTTCTTCCGGGAAGCCGAAAGGTCGCTACGGAACTTAAGGTACACCGGAAAACCGTTGTGGCCGCGTTAGCCGAACTGCAGGAGCAGGGCTGGGTGGAGATTCTGCCAAACCGAGGTACCTTCGTGAAAAATCCCGAACGTGTTGCTAGTGCAGCTTCTCCGGCTGCAGCTTTTCGGCAACCTCCGGATCGGGCTCCATATCCTTTTAGACGGGAATTGATTCTGGATACACCTATGTTTGAGATTCCCGAAAAATATTATTTTACGGACGGTACCCCGGATTACCGGATCATCGAGAGCGAAGAGCTGGTACGTTTTTATGCTTCAATGGTGAAACGGAAAAAGAAGGGTGACGAATTGCCGGCCACTGCTGATGGGAATTTGTTTTTCAGGGATCAGTTGAGTTATTATCTCAACCTAACACGTGGGTTTCATCTCTCCCGCAACTTTTTGCTCCCGATCGCCAGCCGGGAACAAATCTTTTCTATTTTATCACGTTTATTGATCCAGCAGGGCGATATCGTGCTGATTGAAAGTCTAAGCTATTTTTTGCCGAATATGATCTTTAGCCAAGCCGGTGCCCGGCTTAAAACGGTCCCTCTGGATGCCGCAGGGATGGATATTGATTACATCGCAGCACAGTTTAAGCCGGGTGAGATCAGATGTGTGTATATCAATACGAAATGCCAGTACCCGACTACGGTAAGCCTTTCGGAAAAAAGAAAAACACAACTGCTGCAGCTGGCCGAACAATATGGTTTTATCGTGATCGAAGATGATGTTGATTTTGAGTCTTCGTTGGTCAAGGGTAAAGAGGAATCCCTTTTTCGGAAGAACGGCGGTCAGCGTGTCATTTACACAGGTACTTTCGGCCGTTTTCTGGATCCCGGCTTTCAAATGAATTTTTTGATTGCCCCCCAGGATCTTTTGGAAGAGGGGAAAAAATACCTCAATCTCTTTGGGAAGCCCAATTTTATGATTGAAAAAACATTGGGTGAAATTATCCATCAAGGTGATATTTTTCGTTATCAACGCAAGTTTCAAAAAATAGTCGCTGAGCGAAAAGAATTATTTGCGCAAATGCTGCATAACCATTTTGGAGATAAAGTCGCCTTTGAGGTCCCGGTTTCGGGATTAGCTTTTTGGGTCCGGTTTAATTCCAGTTTTTCACTAATCGCTTTGCAGGAAAGAGCAAAAGAAAAAGGTGTGTTGCTACCCAGTAATTGCCTGTATCAGAACAGGGGCATCACTGCTCTCCGGTTAGGGTTTGCCCATTTCGATGAAAGAGATCTATGTGAAGCAGTTCTCCTGTTGCATGAGGCTTATCAGGGACTGGTTAGCTAACCTTAACCTGTAGGATTTGTGTTAATTTTTATAAACGCAAAACATGCGTTTGCCTTCCTTTTGAGCGGTTGATAAGATGCGTCTGCCGATTAAAATCTGTTTTGGCAAAATAAAGAAACCAAGACGCTGGTCCTGTTCCAAGGAAATAAGGTAGTAATCAATCTTGTCGTCAATTGTAAAGGGGGCTTGATAGAACATCCATCGAAGATTGATTTGCTGTCTGAGTGCGTATCATGCCAGAGAAGCAAAAATAAAAATGACAAGAAAAAGCCCGGAGAGGAATAAACCGGGCTTAGAGATTATATAAGGGGAATAATACTTGCTTAAAAAAAGGTGAAGACCTAGTCTTCATCGGTGATAATGTCATCACCATCTAACTCAAAACCTTCACCAAGGAAGGTGTGCTCTAGTTCGAATAATTCTGAATCTTTAATCATTTTATTTCTTCTTTTTTGATATTCAAATTTATCACCCTTATTTAAGCTTATCGTCAATATAACATGAAGTTTTTGTTAAGGTGGCGATTAGATTTTCTTTAATGAAATGTCCAGTTTCTGTGCTTGGATGATCCGGCTAAAAAACTCTTTTAAATCAAAATATTCTTCGGGCAGAAACAACGGTTTGTTAAATTGTGTTGCGGACTCAATAAACAAGACGTTTGGATCTGAGTTACTGACCTTAAAAATATAGCGGGCTGCACGTTCAGGTAAGGCCATACTGATATTTTTTAATTTTGTCTCTGGGGCGTATGTATATCCTTTTGGCAGTTTGATTTCCATATAGCTTTCCTCTTGAATCAAGGAACCAAAATCAATAGGGTAATTCCGTTCGGTCAAATTAAAAGGGTTTTTGGTCGTTTTGCTATCAATGTAAGGGTTAAAAGCGAGTTGGTCATTTTGTAAGCTAGCAAAATTTTCAATTTCGATTTCAAATTCTTCGGCTAGGGGTTTGTCTAGTGAATCCCGGTTGGAGACTTTAAAGCTGTTGATTTTGAATCGATTATTTTCCTCGTCCCATTTTTCATAAAACTCCTCTTCAGAATTGCTCCCCTGTAAACGTTCGCGCATTCTTGAGGCCATATAACCATTCCGGGAGGTGACCCATTTTCCTTTTAAAGTGCCATTCTCCATTAATTCACCAACGAAGAAATTACTTTGGGAAGATGGGAGTTTTGATTCCAGTTTTACCCAATCGGACTCTTCGGTCAACGGAATAGAACGACCTTGATAGTTGACGCATTTAAGGGGGATGTTGCCAAAGGGTTCATAGGGTGAGGTAGCGTCCAGTAGATAATATTCCTCACCGAGTTTTACCTGGGCGATAACGTGGTTGAATTCTGACATTGCCGGGGCATACAATCCGGCGTAACCATTGTCCCGCGTTGACAAGATCACTGGGATAGCCTCTAATTGCGCATAACGTAGTGCATTGACCAATCCGAGATTGATGTCAGCACTGTTGCCAGTGCGTTTTTCAAGTGCATCCTTAACGTTTTTTGCATAGATGGAATGCTTATTATTCCATTTGATCCGTTTCTGGAAATAGGCATAAAGACGGGAAGCTTTTGTTATATCGTTATTTGCTCCTTGCAATACGGGGTCGATAAATTCTTTCAGGGCTCCTTTTCTTTTTACCTGACCGCCAAAACTTTCATCGGCGATCAATTTTTCGCGTACATTCTCCCAGGTTAGGGAAAAGTCTTTTGTCGGGCCCATAGGGATGCTATACCGCCCGAGCTCAAAAAATATAATTGATCGAAAATTTTTGGAAGATGTCATGTAGTCTTCGCTGTGGAAGGCGGGAATATTCTCCATGGTATAGGTCGTTTTTTCGCCCAGGATTTCGCCAACTTCGCTATGTAGCCCGGTGTTATAATTTTCAGTTTTGCGGCCCTTGATCGGGATACCGCCTTTTAAATTGGATTTATAATGACAGATTTCCGGGATACGTGTGACATATTCGCTATATAGTTTGGGGATTTCCTCCTGAAATTCCCAGGAGTTGAGGTTGAAAATAAAGGGGGATTCTGTTTTATATCGATATTCAATAATTGTTCCTTCCTGCACTTGTGGGATAGCAGCCTTAGTCAAGGAGATGTCCTCTGAAGAGTTTTCGTTAAAGACATTTGCCTTCGTCATTTCGGTTTCAATCACTTTGTCACCCTGTAGGTGGTAAGAAGCAGCTTTGATTTCAGTGACAACTTCACGATCATTTCCACTTTTGTAAAGTGGGATTGTAAAATTTGCATGGTTATAGCCTTCCTTGTTCAATATTTTAATCCTGACATGCTTGACAAACTCGACAACGAGGCCGGTATGGGAAGTGTAGTTGACCTGTGCGGAGCCATATTCACGAATGACAAATGCATTGGCAGCAGTGTCCAGCTTACCAATATCGATGGCGAAATCTTCTTTTTTTATTTTACCAAATGAAAAATCTTGGGCATGTGCCCAAAAACTGCCGAAAAGAAGCAGACTGGTTAAAAAGCCTTTCATAAAAAGTCACTATATGGTTAAGAATTATATAGCGAATGTATGAAATAATTTTAAATTTTATAAGCTTAAATTTTTTGTTGATGTTAATATATAAGCTATTATTATTAGTTGGGTTTTGTTGGACTTTAATAGGTAAAATCAAATGTCAGTGTGACGTATCGGTTGTCTTCACCTTTCCATTTTGGTCCGGAAAGTAAAATCTCTTTGGCCTTATTGTCCAGATAATCATTTGCACTTTGTAAGATATTAATATTGGACGGGAATCCATCTTTATCTATATAAAAATTTAGGCGTACCGTGCCTTCATATCGGCTGTTCGCCGTTTTTTTCTTGACATAATTGTTAAATGATTTCCAGCCCCAGACCGGTTCTGCACTTTTTGTTTTCCGGGAGGACATGGTTGTGACTACCACTTCCTCCAGTGTTGCACTCGAAGGCTGCAGTTTTATGTTCAGGTTCTTGTTGCGACGCATATTTAATGCAACCGTATTATAACCCACAGCCATAATATCAACCAGCGAGTCCACTGAGCTTGGCTGTATGGTGGCTTTTCCTTGAGCATCTGTATTTGTTGCCACTTTACTATTTGGTTGCATGATTGTAACACCCGATATCGGTAAGCCAGTTTCTTTATCACGTACAGTGACCTGTAATGGGCTGCCATTGGTCTGTGGGGTCACATTGATGCCCGCCACCCGACCTGCGAGCGCATTGCTTTGATTAAGCTGTTGACCTCTGATAATAACATTACTTCCTGTGACACTCTGTTTTGCTTTTGGAGCGTAACCGTATACAACCGCGCTGTCCATTAATTTTGAATCGCGAGCGGATCTATCTGATTGAATACCCCTGTTCATTTCAACCGGGGCTACACGCAGAGATTGTTCCTTTAAAGGGGGGATGCTCTCCTCCTGTCTGTGCTGAGGGATATCGGAAGATTTACTGTTGTTAGCCAAACGAGGATTATCCGGTTCCTTGAGATTGGGCTCAATAACAGTTGAGGCAACAGAATCCGCTTGAGGGTTTAACTTTGATGACGGAGCATCAGCCGGCAAGGCAACATCAGCTGTACGGTTTGCTTCAGGCGGGCTTTTCTGTTGTTGGAAATAGATAATTCCTATGCCTAAAAGAGTAACCACACTGGCGGCAATGGCCAGTCGTTTCCAGTCGAAGACTTTTACTTTTGTCTCTTTATCGTCTTCGACACGCCGTGCAATACGTGCATTGAGATCGGAAGGAACAGCATTGTTTTGATCCATTTCTATACCCATAAGAATATCTGCCAACATGGGATCACGTTGGGCCTCACGTTCAATGACGTACATTTCTTTGGGAGAAAGTAGGCCATTGACGTATTTCTTTAAGTATGCTATGTCGTAATTACTGTCGCTCATTCCAAGTCTCCATGCAATTTTTTAAATTCCGCTTCCCATTCTGGATATAACTCTTCACTTCATTTAAGCTATATCCTGTCGAGTCGCTGATCTCTTTGTAACATTTTTCCTCCAAAAAAAAGAGTCTGACGGACTGTTGCTGTTTATCCGGTAGTTTCTCCAGACAGCCTTCCATGGCCGTCAATTGTTCCTCTTTTTCATCATGTTGTTCATACTGATGCAGATCTTCGGGATATTTCACAAATTCATCCAGAGAAATTTGAGATTTGTTCTTTTTTGACCTTAAATACATCAGGCAATGGTTTTTGCTCAACACATAGAGCCATCTCGGAAAGTCTTTGATTTCTTGCTTATTAACTTTGTAGATAAGCTCTTCAAAAATATTCATCACCGCATCTTTGCTCAGTTCTGGATCTTGAAGATACCGTAAGCATACGTAATATACCATTTCGGTATGTCGTTGATAGAGATCGCCCAATACCTTGAGATCAGATGCCTCCTGATATTGTTGCAAGAGCTCATGGTCTTGCGTTGAATCCTTTTTTGACGACTTGAATGCGAACATTTTATTTGCTAAAAATATTTTTTTTTTCTGGTTTATGGAAATTTAATATTTGCCGCATCCCTTGACAAAAAAATGAAGTTTATGAGAACAATACTTTTTTTAATGAGCCTGCTGTTATCCGTCGGTGGATATGCCGGGCAAAAATATGAGGTGAAAGGTAAAGTAACGGATGCAACGACAAAATTGGCGCTGAATGCCGTGGTGGTAACAAATGTGCAAACGAAAGAAAGCACATCCACTGATCGTGATGGAAATTACCGGATTGAGGCGGAAGCAGGGAAGACAATCCTGGAATTCAGTTATCTCGGTTATATTACACAGCGTGTCGAGGTAAAGAGAAAGAGCAAAGTAGATGTCGCAATGGTACAGGATAATCGTACGCTGGATGAAGTTGTCGTTAGGGGTTATACCCCAAAAGCCAAGCAGAGCGTGGTGGGTTCAGCACAGATGGTCGCAGCATTGTCTGGACAGGTTGCGAGTTTAAACATAAGGAGAATGGCCTATGTACCAGATCAAAATCAGGAATCATATCAAAAAATCAAGGAAAATAAGTTTATCAATCCGCTAAAGGAACCCTTGTCAACATTTGCTGCCGATGTGGATGGCGCTTCATACAGCAATGTCCGTCGGTTTATCAATGCGGGCAGTTTACCCGATAAAGATGCTGTACGTGTTGAGGAGATGATCAATTATTTTCAGTATCGGGTAGCGGGACCAAAGAATGGCGAGCCAGTGAATATTGTAACCGAATTGACCAAGGCCCCCTGGAATAATGCGCATCAGTTGATGCGTGTGACGTTAAAAGCCAAAGATATTCCAACGGACAAACTTAAAGCCTCAAACTTGGTTTTTTTGATTGATGTATCCGGATCAATGATGGGCTCCGGGCGATTGCCTTTGGTGAAATCTTCCTTAAAAATGTTGGTGGATCAGCTGCGCGATATCGACCGTGTTGCTATTGTCACCTATGCGGGTTCGGCCGGCGTAAAATTGGAGAGTACAAGCGGTAGTCAGAAAATGAAAATCAAAACGGCCATAGACGAACTGGAGGCCGGAGGAAGTACGGCTGGCGCTGCAGGGATCAAAAAAGCCTATGAGATTGCCCGCCAAAACTTGGTTAAGGCCGGGAACAATCGGATTATCTTGGCCAGCGACGGTGATTTCAATGTGGGTGAGAGCGACGATGAGTCTATGGAAGAGCTGATTGGTAAAGAGAGCAAATCGGGGGTTTTTCTGACTGTACTCGGTTATGGTATGGGAAATTTGAAAGATAGCAAGATGGAGATTTTAGCGGATAAAGGACATGGCAATTACGCATACATCGACAATATTTCCGAAGCCCGGAAAGCCGTGGTCACCGAATTTGGCGGCACGTTATTTACGGTGGCTAAAGATGTCAAGATTCAGGTGGAGTTTAATCCGAATTATGTTCAGGCCTATCGATTGGTCGGTTATGAAAATCGCCTGCTTGAAGCGGAAGATTTCAACAACGATCAAAAGATGGGTGGCGATATGGGCGTAGGCCATATGGTTACAGCGTTATATGAGATCGTTCCCGTAGGAGTCAGCTCGACGATGGTCGGGACAGTGGATCCATTGAAATACCAACAGAATTCGACGAAATATATCGAGGTCAGAGGTAATGGAGAATTAGCGACGGTCAAATTCCGTTACAAGGAACCTGAAGGTGAAAAAAGCAAATTGCAGCAGCAGGTAGTGCCGACTGAGGTTACTGATTTGAATAAAGTTAGCGAAGATTTACGCTTTGCAACTGCGGTGGCCGAACTGGGGCTGTTACTTCGAGATTCGGATTTTAAACAGCAGGCTAATTTTGATCGTTTGATCGCACGGGCAAAGACTGCAAAGGGAGCTGACGATGAAGGCTACCGAGCCGAATTTATCCGGATGGCTGAAAATGCACGCGACTTATCGAAAACAAAATTGTAGCTAACTTTCCTGTTTAAATTTAAAGGAATAATGTGTTGAGGAAAAGGAGAGGAAAAACCCGGTGCAGTTGATTGACAAATCGCTCCGGGTTGTTTCATTTAAAGCGTTGCACAGAAAGAATAGCTATCAATTTGCTGTATGCTCGGCCTGGGTAAGCAGATTTTTGAAAAATAGACATCGGAAAATTATAAATAAATAGATATTTTTAAGACTGAATAATTGCTTACCGTTTTATGTGTCGGCATGAACACCAGCACAGATTAATAAAGAGCAGATAAATAACACCATTTCGAATGAAAAATTTCCTTTTATGTTGCTTCCTTTTAATAGGAATGGGGACACCGTCACAAGGGCAACATACGGCGCTCAACAAACAGCAAACCATAGCCTATATCAACAAGCTGTATAAAATGGCCTACCGCTACAAAGAAACCAAAATTGATACCGTTACGGTAGACGGGAAAGTCCTGACTGTATTTCTTTCAACAGGGCAACATTATCGGAGTGATATTTCTAAGTCGGAACCCCTTATCATTGCAAGAGTAAAGGCCGGCTATCAGATTCGCTATAAATCGGCTGCGAATACCGAAGAAATCCTATGGGCGATCCAGACAGAAGATGATGCCAAACGTTTGCAAAAGGCCTTACAGCATCTGATCGGGATACTGAAAACAGAAAAAAAGACTGATCCTTTTGGAAGCTAATAGCTGAATAGGGTACCGTTGTTGAATTTATTTTGTGATCTAAGATGTTCGGCGATACACGACCTCGCCGAACATGAGAGAAAGCAGTGGACCTGCACACAGAAGGTGTGTTTCGGAGTTGCTGAGTGGGTTAACCAAAATGTCCACTGATATAATTACGGGTGGTTTCGTGTTGTGGGTTGTTAAAAATCTGATGTGTATCTCCCTGTTCAATAATCTCACCGAGATACATAAAAACTGTTTTGTCGGCCACACGCTGTGCTTGCTGCATATTATGTGTGACGATGACAATCGTATATTTTTTTTTCAAATGGTGAATAAGTTCCTCAATCTTCAGGGTACTCACTGGATCTAACGCCGAACAAGGTTCGTCCATCAAAATAATTTCGGGGCGCAAGGCTACCGCACGGGCGATGCAGAGCCTTTGTTGCTGTCCTCCGGAAAGCCGGGTAGCGGGCTTTTTGAGATCATCTTTGACCTCTTCCCAGATATATGCTTCTTCCAATGCCTTTTGTACGGTTGCTTTGTCAGCAAGCAGATTGTTGATCTTGAGGCCATAAGTGATATTCTCGTAAATACTTTTGGGGAATGGATTGGCTTTTTGGAATACCATCCCCACACGCTTGCGCAAGTCAGTGACTTCCACATCCTTTTGGTAGATCTCGCGGCCATCCAGTTTGATCTGTCCTTCGATCCGAGCTTCCGGATAGAGGTCATGCATCCGGTTGAGGCTTCGTAAGAGGGTACTCTTGCCACAGCCGGATGGCCCGATCAATGCCGTAACTTTATTTTCTTCAAATTCGATATTGATATTCTTCAACACCTGTTTGCTCCCAAACCAAAGGTTGAGATGTTCAGCGACCAATTTACTTTTCATTATTTCTAAACTTATACCGAATATAGAAAGCTGTTAAATTCATAAGGAAGACCACGACGATAAGGACTAAAGCGGTACCGTAGGCGATGGGTCTGACCTCTTCGATAGACTGATGTTGTGTTGACAGCATATACAGGTGATAGGGCAGTGCCATAAACTCCTGATTGATGTTGCCAAAGGAATTGGTGATATAGAAAGCGGCCCCTGTAAAGAGAATGGGGGCTGTTTCGCCGGCAGCTCTGGAAAGTGTCAGGACAATTCCCGTCAGTATGCCGGGCAAGGAAGCGGGAAGCACTACATCTTTGATTGATTCGAATTTGGTGGCACCCACGGCCAATGCAGCCTCGCGCATACTCCTGGGAATACGGAGCAGGGCCTCTTCAGTTGTTGTAATAATATAGGGAAGGGACAATAGACCCAAGGTCAGTCCGGCTGATAAAATTGAAGTTCCGAAATTCAACGCCTGAACAAATAAGGCCAGACCAAAGAGACCATAGATAATAGATGGGACACCGGATAAATTACGGATAGAAGCACGGATCGTCCGGGTCAGCCAGGTATTCTCAGCATATTCGTTGAGGTAAATGGCACAACAGATTCCAAAGGGAATGGAGAAGATCGCCGTGATCAACGTCAGAAATACGGTACCAATAACCGGGGTTAGAATACCACCCTGTGTCATACCATTGGTAGGCAGTTTGGATACAAATTCCCAGGACAGCACCTGATAACCTTTGGTAAAGATATCGTACAGGATCACGCACAAAAAGAAGCAGACTAGTCCCGTGGAGAGGAGAAGTGTACTCCATTCGACGATCGGTGCCAGTTTTTTGAATTTATGCTGCATGGTATTTTCTAAAACGGTTAATAAAATATTCACCAATCAGATTGGCTACCAAAGTCATAAAGAATAAGACAATCGCTATGGCAAACAGGGCGTAATAGTGCGTTGTCTGATAAGGTACTTCTCCCATTTCAATGGCGATCGTTGCGGTAATGGTTTTCACCGAATCAAAAAATCCTTTAGGAAAGATCGCCGCATTGCCGGTTGCCATGAGTACGGTCATGGTTTCGCCGATCGCTCTTCCTAGACCCAGCATCACTGCTGCAATGATTCCCGGAGCTGCTGCCGGGATCGTAATTTTGCGCAATGTCTGCCAACGGGAGGCACCGAGTCCATAGCTTGCTTCACGATAGGTTTGTGGTACTGCATGGATGGCGTCTTCTGAAATGGTAATGATGGTTGGCAGGGCCATGATCGCTAGTAAGATGGCACCATTTAACGCATTTAGTCCATTGGGCAAGTTGTTCAGATCTGCTATTCCGGGGCCAAGGAGCACGATCCCCAAAAAACCGATCACGACGGAAGGGATTGCAGCAAGCATCTCTATGGTCGGTTTTAAAACCGTTTTGAGTTTGGGATTCGCATATTCGGAAATAAAAGCTGCTGTCCCCACACCAAGTGGAATGGCAATTAGCATGGCGCCCAGCGAAACAATTGAGGTGCTCACAATTAAAGGCAGAATACCGTATGCAGGCTCTGCAGCAGTGGGATTCCATTGGCTTCCAGTAATAAAATCAAGCGGTGAAACTTGTAGAAAGAACGCAATGGCGTTATAGAGCAACATAAAGAAGATGCCTCCCAGAAGCGCAAGGACCAAATATCCGGTAGACTTGAATATGATTTTGGCGATCTTATCGATGGTTATTCGTTTTTTGTACTGCATGTTATTTTATTGGATAAGGTAATAACCTGAGTTTTCAATAATCTTCATTCCTTCCCCTTTGGTCTCGAATTGGATAAATGACAGGACCTTGTCCCATGATTTTTCGGGAATAAACTGATAGAGGGGCCGTTGGAAAAAGTACAACCTATTTCTTATGGCTGTCGGATCTAAGGGGGATATGGCATTGGAATCTACTTCATTTTTGATTTTCAATACCTTGATTCCTTTGTTGTCCTGAATTTTTTTGGAAATATAACCTGCACCGACATAACCGATACCCGACTTGTCGATTTTGATGGCTTCCAGTATCTGTGCATTACCGGTCATTTCTTTGGCCTTTTGGCTATAGGCTATTTTTAACTTCTTGCGAATAAATGAATAGGTTCCCGAACTGCTTTGTCTACCATAGATATTAATCGGGACATCCTGTTCGGAAATTGTTTTCCAGTTTTCAACCTGTCCACTCATGATTTTTGACAGTGTTTTTACATCGATTTCCGTGATCGGATTGTCGCTATGAACAACGAAAGCGGTAGCATCTTCGGCAAAAACAACGGTTTTCAGCCGTATATTTTTCTTTTGAAAGAGTGTCTGCTCTTCTTCGGTAAGCGGGCGCGAGGAGTTGGCAATATCTGCCTGTCCATTCAAAAGTGAAGTAATACCCAAACCTGAACCGCCGCCAGAGATGGCTATACTGAAGGTTGGATCCATCTTGTTATATGCTTCGGCAAGATTAACAGCAAGGTTGACCTCGGTATCGGAACCTTTCATCTTGATGGTATGGTCATTATTGCCACAGGAGCATAAGAGGATACTGAAACTTAAAAGTACAGTAGAAATAAGACGGTTGAAAGTCATGTTATTCATTCTTACTAAGTTAAACAGAAGAAGAATGATTTTGTGTTAGCGTTATGTTATCTTATTGTGAAGTCATATTTTGTAAATACATTACCTCATGTTGGTCGTCGTCAACCAGGGTACGGCCAGTTTATGGCCAAAAGAGAAATGAATACCGGGGCGCAATTTTGTCGGCTGATACAACCTTGCTGCTCCGGGGGATTAACCTTTTAAATTTGAATTCAAAAAAACATACTGTTTCAGATGAGTATGGAAATTTTGTCCTTGACTATAAATTAGGTGATACCATTGAATTTAGACATGATCACTGGCAAACGAAGCTAGTTTTTGGCGACAAGCTAACAGATTCTATCTTTCTAAAGAAACGCCCTATCGTACTTGATGAAATTGTGATTACAAGGAACCGACATAACAAAGAGATCGATGATTTAAAAGAAATAGAAAAGGAGAAGAACAGGAAAACCGATCACTTTTTTCTACGAACTTTTTAGCAAGAATGGAAAACGAGCTAGAGCAATGGAGAAGAATATTCAACATGCGATTAGGGAAAGCAAAATAGACAGTGTCTTTAATAGAAATGCTGTTAAATTGGGTACTTCCATAAAAGACGAGGATATTACGCCTTTTATGGAAGCCTACAGGCCAACTTTTGAACAAGTGCAATCTTGGAATACGTATGATCTGTACCTTTATATACAGCAGAGCTATGAATCATTTACTGCGAAACGAGAATAGCAATCCTGTTTATCGTCATAAGGTATTTGGCATAAAGTTAAATCATTCTTTCTCTACTGTTACTATACCCAGATAAACGCTGTTCATACTACGATTGCTGCCATCTGTTGCTGCAAAACCCAGATAGACATGAAAAACTGAACTTTCACCGACCTTAGGTAGGTCAATCAATTGGGATCGATATTCGATAGAGTTGCCCAATGATACTCCTGTGGCATGGTTTTTCGGATCCTCAGGCAATAGGAGTACCATGCTTCTAAAGTCACTTAGCTCATGGTGCAGCAATTCTTTCGTTCTGTTGAGTTCCCATTTGATCTCGAGCTTGCCGTTTATGATCTCGGTGGATGTGGAAATGATAATATCTTCCAATCCTCTACTGATCGCAAATTTTTCATAATTGATTGCAGGCCCCTGTGCACCCATGAAGACTGCATGTTCAAGATGATAGGACATCGCCGCATTAAATGCGGTCATATTTTCTTTGTATCGGTGAAAACCTAAGCGGAAAAATTTAGTGAATTGACCCAAAAAAGTTTGTGTAAAGGCAAATTTACTTCTGTTTTTATTTTCCCTGTCAGATAGTTTTCTTCTTTTCTTGACTTTAGGAAGCGAACGTACATAGGTGATATCCTTCCATTTGCAAAACACGACAGCGCCAACCTTTCCGGATGGAGCGCCGTTTGCTCCATTATTTACTCGTGCCATAAATTCATTTATAATTTGTTTGATTCTTTTAACAGACAAGTAGGGGGAAAGTTTACATCAAGCAGTATATTTATTGTAAATTAACTGATACAAAACAGGTGTATGACAGGGAGATTATACGCTTTCATCCGAATGAGGTCCGTGTAAAGTCCGAATGAGGTCCGTATGAAATCCCTATTAAATGAGAGCATGATCCCTAGTTGAAGAAAAGTTTTAGTATTGAATGGGAGAGGTCTGTGGCTTGTGATTAGTACAAAAAAAACAGGCATTTCGCCTGTTTTATATGATATGAAGTCGTAATGAATGTCGTTGAGACTGATTAAAATAAGAGTATTGCGAAGACGGGAATAAGTGTAACCATTGAATACATCACCGCAACTCTTTTCTGGAGATATAGACTGATTGATAATAATAGCTCGCTGTTTTCAATGCTTTCTATTGTTCCGCCATTCCCCATGACAGAAGGACTTACTTCAACAATTTGTCCCTGTTCATCTTCGATTTTCCAGGCCGACATCCACATATTACGAGTACTCCACTTGTATTTTTTGTCAATTAGACTAATGGTTGCTCCTCCTGTCCAGTTGTTGTATTCGATGTCACCGATTAGTTCACCCTGTTTATTGCGTATTTCAGTATATGGGTTGAAAAGACCTTTATTTTTAAAACTATATTGATCTGAGCGGATAGAAACATTGGCATCTAGTGTCCAGTCATTGGATTCCAATGAGCCGATCAGGGTATCATTGTTATATAGTTTTGATTTATTTCCCAATAAATTGTTTTTCCAGCTGTAAATAGATCGCTTTTCCATAATTGTCTAGTTTAGTATGTTTATTTTTTAAATTAGTATGGTGTCTGAACATTGTGTTACAGATTTTTTTAAAAAAATGTAGGAAATATTTTGTACCTATGGCTGTCCGAACAGGAAGATTAAAGAATAAGTGGTGCTCATTGGAAGATAAGAGTTATCCATACAATGTGGATAACATGTTGGTAAGTCTGATGTGGGCCATAAGAAAGCACTGAAGGTCTTACGGAGATATGGTGCTTTAACGACCTGAAGACTTTCAAAAGAGCTAACCGTTTTCGGGAGCTTTCGAAGTAAAGCTTCTTTTCTTCCGGTATTTCTTATAGTTGTGTAGTTGTTCATATTCAAGTGCGCCTTCTTCGCAATAAGCGGAGAGGTATACTGAGAATTTATTGCTTTGACTTCTATCAATTCCCAATTCATGTAGAACTTCTGCCACACGCTTAGGTGTATTAAAGAAATCTGAATTATAGACTAGGTTATCCAAATTTTTGCTGACAGCAATTCGTTCCTGTACTTCAGGAGGAAGGGAATATGGAGAATCAAATGCGATATCATTTTCAAAGAATGTTTTGGGCTGGATCTGGAGGCTATGACATAGTACCAAAAAGTTGGTTAAGGTCAGGTCTTTGCCCTTTTCTATACCATTCAGTGTCCCGGTAGAAATACCGGTTAAATTAGATAGATCCCTTAAAGAATAGTATAATTCGTTGCGCCGTGCACGGAAGCGCAGACCAATCGATGCGAGTTTTTCTCTGTCTTTCTCCGTCATATGACGAATTGAATGAGAATTTGCGCAAAATAATGTTTATTATTTTGCTTAAATAATTGCTTTTTTTTATATTTGTTTTGAGATGGATTTACGAAGACATCAGTTATATACGTGGTTTTATTAAGAAATTTTTAAAAAAATATTATTATATAACAGAGACGAGGATTGCGTAACAGCCCTATATCGATATCCTATAATACATTCCGGGATACCAATTGAAAAACATGTAAACAAAAAATAAGTCGACTTGCCCAGCTTTGGTTTCCAAGAATCCGTCAAGTTCCGCCGGAGCTGTGGTAAGTTGCATCATGCAACTATTTACTGCTTTTTCTGATAATCTTTATAGTTTCCCATGCTTGTTGTACTTGCGTGTTCCTTCTTTGCAGAACTGCCTGTTAACCAAGCAACGATTACTTTACTACTTGCTTATATCCAGCGCTCCGATTACAACGAATGGTTCCATCTTACCGATCCGTGAGCCGATAAGATGGAAATCTCCGATATAACTAGCAAATTATGAAGAAAAGCGAATTCAATGCTTAATGGTCACTCATAAAATAATAGATCAAATAAAATACAATCAGCACACAAACGGCAATAATTAATGTGCGTTTGATATTTCGACCCGCAGGCGCATCGTCTTTTTCTTCAACGGCTACATCGGGTAATTTTTCCTCTGGCTTGTCCTGGCTATGCTCTGGGGTAGTGAATTGATTTTCCATCTTTATTTCATATTGTCCTATGCATAGAACATGTTTGGTAGGTAAATCGTTTAAGATGTTCAATTTTTTTTGGAAGAAAAAAGATTCCTCTCGCTATGGAAAACAGGCGGTGTGAATAAATAAAGTCCAAAAGCATTGCGTTTTTTAGAGTATTTGCATACATTGCAACTGCACTTAACACGAATAAACCTAAACAACCCGTAAACGTATGTTTACCATAACTTTCGTGTTGGATAGGTCGGTAATAAATAAAACACATGAAAAGAAGAACGCTTATCGGATCATTCATGGCTGGCTGTATGCTATTAGCCGTTAATCCGACTTTTGCGCAACAGAAAGCCGCAAAGAAAGAAATTGGTCTACAGTTGTACTCCGTACGTGAGGAAATCAGCAAGAACCCAAATTTCGATCAAATTTTACAAAAGATCGCCGCACTTGGGTATACAGGCGTAGAAGCTGCTGGTTATAATGACGGCAAGCTATACAATCTGAGCCCGCAGGAATTTAAGGCCAAGGTAGAAAAAGCAGGGATGAAGGTCCTTTCTTCCCATGCAACCAAAACATTGTCTGCGCAGGAGCTTGCCTCTGGAGATTTCTCCGAATCCTTGAAATGGTGGGACCAATGTATCGCTACCCACAAGGCTGCTGGCATGAAATATATTGTGACGCCTTGGATGGATGTGCCTAAGACACTCAAAGACTTGGAAACACAATGCCGTTATCTGGATGCTGTGGGGGCAAAATGCCGTGAACAGGGGTTGCTTTATGGATACCACAACCACGCTCATGAATTCAAAAAGGTTGAAGATAAAGTAATGTACGATTACATGCTGGAGCATACCAATCCCGAAAATGTATTCTTCGAAATGGATGTCTACTGGGCTGTAATCGGTGATGTCAGTCCCGTTGATTACTTCAACAAATATGCGGGTAGATTTAAGGCTTTACATATTAAAGATCACCGTGAAATCGGTCAAAGTGGAATGGTCGGATTTGATGCGATCTTTAACAATGTCAAAACAGGTGGACTGAAATACTTGTTTGTTGAATTGGAAGAAACACATAATGATATTTACACAGGTCTTGAGCAAAGTATAGACTACCTAAAAAGGGCTCCTTTTGTAAAGGCCAGTTATTCTAAATAGCCATTAATCGGGAGAAAATTGACGATGCTGAGACAATTGTCCGGTTGATGGATTTATTATTTTTCGTTAACTTGAGTGTATTAAAAAGGGATTTTTTAATCGTATAAAAACGGAAAATATGAAACGGATTATTGTTGCTACAGACTATGCTGAAGAGGCAGAACATGCCCTAAAGTTTATACTCGAAGTTTTCGCTGGTAAAAAATATGAGATCATCTTGTTCTCACTGCAGAACCCCTCGATACATGCGATGAACGCACGTCTTTCTCCCGATTCCATGTTCAAAATTTTTGAACATCAAAACAAGATTTTAACCCATAAAGCGGAGGGTATCACGCGGCAAAGCGGGGTGCCTGCTGTTCCTTATCTGGCAACGGGTTTATTCTACGATCAGATTACAAAATGCATTCAGGAGACAGGTGCCGACCTATTGGTCATGGGTATGGCCAAACGCTCGTTTGACCAGGATATGTTGGGTAATACAACTACGTCGGCCATTAGTAAACTAAAAATTCCTATTCTATCTGTTCCGCTTGGAGCACAATTTAGTGGGCTTAAGCATATCCTCTTCGCCTGCGACATCGTACGCGGAGTGCAAAAAGAAATTCTTGAAAAGGTGAAAGATTTCGCAACTGACTTTAATGCCGTATTGGAAGTGCTTAATATCCGTAAAACCGTTGAGCAGCTAAATGAAGAAAAGGGAAATGAAACCCGAGCGGCAATCGGAGACGTCATGGGCATCGTCAGTTATTATTATAAAAATGTAACGTCTAATGAGGTGGTCAAAGCCATTCGTGATGAGGTTAAAGAAAGTAATACTGATCTTTTGGTCATGATTCCCTATAAATATGGTTTCTGGAATTCACTGACACATCGAAGCAAAACGCGCATGATGGCCTCAGGCCTGGATGTTCCGCTGTTGACCATCTCCATATAATTGGTCAGGTCTTGTGGATTATTTATAGTGTCTGTAAAACTTGTTGTTGAAGAGTTCCGACGGGTCGTATTTTGTTTTAGTTCTGAAAAAACTATCTGCTTGCGGATAGGCTTTTCTCATTTTGTCTTTTGCGATATGTAGGCGATAGGGGAGATAGTATGTCCCCTCGTTTTTAATGGCCGCATCGACCAGAAGATTCGTGAGGCTATACATATCAGCCTCTTGTAGGGCTGTTTTTTTTTGATTGAATAAGAGCACAAAACCAAATACGTCTTCCCGTGCATAATTTAAATAGGCGTCATGGTCCCGATTGACGGCGCGGATGGTAATGTTCAGCAAATCCAGCTCCGATTTTAATAAAATAGGTTTTATGTCCTGAATAAAATTCATGAAATTTCGTTCAGGAATAAAGTATTCGTGGAGCAGATCCGTCGATGTGGTATCTTTGTTTTCGATCAAGGAGACTTGGCTATCCATGATCTCATTTCGGGTAAATGTGATATGCCGTGCAGGAATGGCTGAAGATGTTTCGAGATCCCAGCGGAGCCGCTTTCCATATTCGCTATTGACACTACCCCTAAATATCAGTCTTTTGGTTTCTTCAATTTTCTTTTCCTGTCGGGATAGCTGTATCGGCAGTTCTTCTGTCTGTTCAAAATAATTGAGCGTTGCCTCCGCTAGAAAATGTTTTTTGGAAACGCGTAATCGTCCAAAGACCAGATTTACTTTTGGATTGTCAAGAATATATTTTTTATAATACTTCGTATAATTTTCTGGAGCTAAGTTGACGTAATGATATTTTAGGGACTGATTATCGACAACTTTTAGCTTTACATCGAGTATAATACCAAATAGGCCATATCCACCAAGCACATGATGAAACAGTTCCGTGTTCTCGTCGCGGCTGCAGTGGAGTACCTGACCTTGGGCATTCATTAATGTGAAAGAAAGTACGCTGGAAGCTAAGGGCGGCGAATTCTTTTGCCATCCATGTCCATTGACACTCAGTGATCCACCAACAGAAAATGAACTAAAAGCTTGCATCACTGCAATTGATTTACCATAACGGTCTAAGTAGTGAATGGCATCCGTCCAAAGTGCACCTGATCCGATGCTTAGTATATTGTTTACCGTGTCAAGCTGCATGTGGTTATAAGGGAGCATATTGATCACTATACCATCCGGATACATTGTATGCCCGCCCATACTGTGACGGGCTCCGGCCAACGCTATTTTTAACCTCTTGGTATTTGCATAATGCAGAATTTGCCGCAATTGATTTTCAATAGCCGACCTGTCTTTTGGTATAGCAATGATGGTATCGACGCTGGTCAGATTAAGTGCGCTGGCATCATCCACATGCCGCGAAGGAAGGACCCTGTGATTATCGGTTTCTCTCCATTTGGTTTTGAGTAGATGGATAATGGGGAATGCAATAACCACTAAAAGAATAAGCAAGGTTAGAAATGAATAACGTTTGGTTCTTTGGGTTATACGCATGGTCTCCGTTCAATTTAATAATGCGAACGATCGAAAGGATAGTTCACTGCCAAAATAATATAAATTTATTGTTTTTTTTATTCTATTTTTATCCGAAAAGTTATTTAACCGAGTTCTATAAAAAGTCTCAAAAAAAATAATATGCGTTATGGAATTCCGTTGCCTGCTGCATCCCTGTCTAAATTATTACTTGAAAAGATGATAAAGTATACCTCTTTGTGTTTATTTCTCTGTGTTACTCAGATGCTATTTGGTCAGGTACAACATTACGAAGGTAAGATTACAGACGCTGTCGGAAGGCCATTGAAAGATGCAGCGGTGATTCGTGTTGCTGACAATATCGTATCCAGTTTTGCCGAACTGAATACCGGATTACATACACGGAAACTGATACGCACTGATGTCAATGGTGTATTTGGAATGGATCTCAATGATCGTGATAAAATACAGTTATGGAAATATCCAGTTCAGCTACCAACGACTTACCTATTATATGAGTTTCGGTCGGATCCCTTTGCTAAGTCCGGAGGATATCTTGTGGAACTTGTGGCGGCAAGAGAACAGCATACCGATCTGAATTTATTTCCATTGGATACCTCGACGATCGTATCCACAAGACCTGTGGTCTTTAGAAATAAGGGGGGAGCTTATTACAGTATGACGGAGAAAGGAAATCGGATTTACATCCATCAAAATCAAAAACCGGGCTATGGACTGCTTGATATCAATCTGACGCTCGGGGGATCGGTCAGTAAAGCTGATGACCGCGTCAGACTGCAAACTGATTATGTTCAGGGGCGCGCGAAAGACGGACTATTGATTGCCTCGAATGACGTTCCTTACAGCTGGGGACCTTCTGTCGCCCAAATTGACCTGCCTGGTTTTTATAACAACAAAAATGTATATCGCAAAGGCCATCACAGCTCTACCACGTTGGATATGACCTATAATAAAGATGGTGTGGGTAAATTCTATGGTGAAATTGAATATTCCAAGAAGCAGGGCCTCTTTGACCCGAATCGGGCTAAGTTCTGGGGAACGCAGCTGAATTACTCGCGCTATTTTGGCGTTGAACATCATTTTCAGGTACTGAATAAATTCAATCAATCCGATGAAGATATGCCCATGGTAGGCAATAACTACGCCAATGTCCTTATGGGAGCATACCTGTCTCCGGTCAATGTTGACGCTAAAGCACAGCCTACTTCCATTATTTCCGATGTTTATACTAATCCTTGGTATCTGTTCCAAAATAATCGGGACAACCAATTCAACCAGAAATACATAGGCGCACTGAAATATGACTGGGATCATAGCCGATTTTTCTTGGGCGCACAACTCAACTATCAATACCAACAAAATAAACTGAACTATGGTCTGGTAGGAAGCGTGAGCGGAATGAATAGGAATGTATTTGTCAATCGTAGATTAAAAACAAAACTGTTTGACACAAATGTTCAGGGAAAGTACTATCTGGGTGAAAATAAAAAGTTGTATCTACAAGGAAATTTTTGGCACAAAAAACAGTGGATGTCATTGGAAAGATCAAAAACAGATTTTGCTCCGGTTTCATTGGTGCATCAATCTTTGGAATTTCAAGCTGGATTGGTAGCAAAAGAATTTGGCGGCTATAATGCCAACTGGAATTTGGACTTGTTACCAAGTATACTGATAAACGACAAGAGTAAAAATAAGACCGCCTTTAATTTTGTTGGTCAGGTGAAAAGGAGGTTTGAATTCGATCTATTTGATTGGGAAAATATTATCAGTAATGTGTGGACAAAATTCGACCTTTCGCACCTTGAGCCCAACCAGATCAATAATGATATACAATTTAGTCTGATGCGATATTCCATCAAGGATTTTCAATCTTTCTTGCCGATGGATGAATTGCTGTTATGGAACCCTGTGGATAAACTGCAAAGGAAGATCAATTATGAGTTTGGTGCTTCTCTCAAACGAAAGTTTTGGAACCTCGATGGAAGTTTTTATCAGTTTTATGTGAAAAATGGTTATGCGCCGCTGTTGCAAGGCAATCAATATAAACTAAACAACGTAGTCGACTATCAACAAAAAGGATTTCGAATTGCTCTTTCTTCTCAGTTTGGCGTTTATAATAGTAATGTAGTTTGGTCGCCGAGACTGGATTTTCACCGTTATATCAATAAGGTTGACAAAATTCATGTGGCAGCTGATCGTGTCCAAATAGCTGGTATGCAGGAAATCAGTAAAAACTATATTGTCAACCAGCCGATCGGAGTGATAGTGGGAACCGTCTACGAACGTACCTCAGATGGTCAACTCCAGATTGATGGCGATGGCTATCCCATTATGTCCCCTGAGCAAAAGATTCTGGGAAACCCAAATCCCGATTTTTCTTTCATCTTTGGCAATACTTTGCAATATAAAGGATTCCGTTTGGATGTTGATCTCGAATGGAGCAAGGGCGGTAAGGTCTGGAACGGGACACGGCAAACGCTCAATTATATGGGACGCTCAAGGGAAACCGCCACTGAGCGATTGCTGAAAAATCAGTTGTTCCCGGGAATTGATCCACAGGGAAATAAAAATAATAAACGGGTTGATTACTATGATCCGGGCGAAAGTACAGACCTTAATAGGTGGGTGCGCTATGGGATATCGGGAGTCGCTGAAGAGGCTATCGAAGACGCAAGCTACCTACGACTTTCCAAAGTGAATCTTTCACGTAGTTTTGATATATCATGGCACTATCTCCAAAAAATTGACTTAATTCTTTATGCCGAAAATTTGATGTATTGGAGTAAATATAAAGGTAATTTTCCGGGCTCATCCTTGTTGGGACAGAGTAATGCGGTTGGATTGGATTACTTTAACTCACCGTTGATGAAAACTTTTGGTTTTAATGTATTACTGAATTTTTAACCGACTTGCCATGATTATTGATAACTTAAAAATTAAAGAAAATAGATCTGGAGATGAAGGTTTCCTAGCTGATATCACCACTAAAAGAAATGCTGATATTCTTGAAAATAATTCATTGGTATTTAAAATTGCTGATCCAAGACAGATTCAAAAGTATTGCCTTGCTTATTTTTTTACAATATTATGTTTGTTATTTGCAATTAATACTTTTGGTCAGATGCAGTCGGTTCGTGCTAAAATGAATGAATATAATGACCTGCTACCTTTGGAACGTATATATACGCATACAAATAAGACTATTTTTACACCGGGAGAAACAGTTTATTTTACTACATATCTATGCAATACGGGTTTCGGTGTCTCTAGTAGAAGTGATATTATTATCGTAGACCTAATTGCACCGAATGGACAGGTAGTTCTGCGTAAGCAATTTGCGGCAAATACAATTTATTCGAAAGGAAGCATGAAATTGGGAGGTCAGCTTGCGGGGGGCATCTACCGATTGAAAGTGCAGACTCCTTGGATGACCAATTTTCCAAATCTAGCTTATGAAAAGGAAATCACCATAATGCGTACCAATCCACCGCGTCTCTTCATGCAATTGGAACTGGAAAAGGAATCTTATGGGAAAGGAGAAACCGTTGTAGCGGAATTTGGTATCAAGGACTTGGCGAACCGTCCGATTTCAAATCAAACTTTTGACTATGACGTGAGTATTGGTGGGCAGCTATATCTTTCGAAGGTGGCTAAGACCGATCATTTGGGTAAATACCGAATATCATTTGCATTACCGGAAATTCTGAAAGATAATCATGTAAGTTTGAATGTCCGTTTCGTACAGCAACAGCTGATTGAGTCAATATCTAAGAATGTCCCTATTGTTTTTGAAGATATCGCTGTTAGTTTTATGCCTGAAGGGGGATATCTTCTAGCAGACTTTTTGAATGTGGTTGCATTTAAAGCTTTGAACCCGGAAGGATTTCCTGCAGATATCGAGGGTGTTGTCTATAATGATGCTGGCGAGGAGATCAGCAAATTTGCCTCCTTTCACCAGGGTATGGGGAAATTCTCATTCGTCCCAGAAAAGGGACGAACCTATTATGCGCAATTGAAAAAGCCATATCCGACAACAGAAAGGATGGCATTGCCTACAGTAAAAAATAACGGTGTAAAGGTGCAGCTGAAAGAACAGACAAAAGATGTTCTGCGATTGGAAGTCATCAGTAGCATGGACAGTCGGGTGAGCTATTTTATCCGAAAGGAAGATAAAATCTTCGGCACTGAAGAGATTGCGGTGACCAAAGGTACAAATTCTCTTACTGTACCAAAAGCTGGTTTGCCGCAAGGGGTGCTGAGTATATCTATTTTACAGGGAGGACAAATTCTGAGTGAGCGATTATTTTTTAATGCAGTAGAGGATGGTTTGCAGATTCATGTAACAAGCGATAAAGCGATCTATAAGACGCGGGAGGATGTGAAGTTGACGATTGAGACACGGGATGCGAAGGGAAAATCTATTCCGGCCGCGTTATCTTTGAGTGTTGTTGATGATAAGGTTTTAAGCTATTTGAATGATAAACAGCATCATATCCTCTCTTGGATGTGGCTGGGTACTGCAGTGCAGGGCGATATCTATCAACCCGCATTCTATTTTGATCCAACCAAGGACAAACGTACGCGAGCCCTCGATATGCTTTTGCTGACACAGGGCTGGCGAAATTATCAATGGGATAAGGTGTTGAGCAACGATGAACTTTTGGTGGTAAAAAATCAACCGAATAATATGTTCAGGGGTGTAATTTATAAGCAGGTAAACGGACAAAATACTCCGTATTCCTCAAAAATCTACGTAGTAGCAGATAGTTTGCTATATACTGTAATGCCTGATAAAAACGGATGTTTTTCGATCCGGACTATCCCTACTACGTTATGGCGAATCTACGTACCGACTCATCGAAAAAATGAATTGTATTATGTTTCCACATTTCAGAGTGAATCTCCTGCTAACTTACCTACAAGGGAAAAGAGACGTTTAACCGATTCTGTTTCAGTACAGATTGAGACGAATTTGCCTATCAAACTTGTCAACGATGAAACGGCTATCCCGCCGAAATTGGAAATGGCGTCTCCACGATTTAATCAAGAATCGAATTTAGAAGAAGTGGTTGTGATCAGCTATGGAACAGACCGGAAGACCGCAGTGACTGGGTCAGTGGCCACAATCAGCCGCGAAGAGCTCTATTCACAGGTGAACTTAATCTCTGCTTTATCGGGTAAGGTGGCCGGAATTAGTGTCAGTCCCTCGGGTGAGCGGTCCAATGCACCTGTTGTTATTCGTGGGATCAGCTCCATCGGCGGCACCGGTGGACCTCTTTTCGTAGTGGATGGGGTAGCTTATAACGAGGCCAATATAGCAAATTTTGCCGGTTTTCCGCCTGACTTGATCGAAAGTATCAGTATCGTAAAAGATGCTTCGGCCATGGCGCTGTATGGTTCACGTGGTGCCAACGGTGTTATCGTGATTACGACCAAAGGCGGAAAAGGAATGGAAGGTGATGCCTTCAATTTGTTTGGCAAAGGCCATCTTGTGGGAAATCAAAAATATCTGACTTTGAATACGGTATATCCAAAGGTTCGTTTTGATCAGCCACAAGAATTTTATGTGCCGAAGTACCAAAATAAACAGGCCTTGATCAAAGACGATTTTAGGGATAATATCTATTGGAATTATCATATTGAGACTGACGCTCAAGGATATGCCCAAGTTACTTTTTCCAATGCTGATGAAAATACTTCTTATCGGATCATAACGGAAGGGATTGGTAAAAATGGTCTAATAGGACGTAGTCAACAGACAACATATCAAGTGAAAGACGAAATTGGCTTAGACGTCAAATTGCCTTTGTATGCTTCTCAGGGAGATTTGATCAATGCGCAATTATTGGTTGATAATACAAGACGGCAACCTGTATCAATCCGTAGTCAGGTCGACCTGATAGGGGACAACCTTGAATGGAAATCTGAGGGGAATAATCTGAAAATTGGCGCACAGGAGCAAAGTCAGGTGCGTGTACCACTTGAAGTAAGGCACCCGTCGAATGAAAAAGACAAGATACGTTTTTCTATCCGTACTGATTCCACGGTATTGGGAATTATAAAGGATATTAAATTATTTGACAAAGGTTTCCCTGTAGAATTCGGTCATTCAACATCCAAATACTTAGCACATGAATTTGAACTGAAAAACACTATGGTGGGTTCACAACGGCTTTCGGTGGAGCTATACCTTAATCCATTGAAGCAGATTACGCAGGGATTGAAACGCATTGTCCGCGAACCATACGGTTGTTTCGAACAGGTGTCTTCGTCAGTCTATCCCAATATATATGCGCTTTCTCTCCTTCAGCAACTTAGGGGAGATGAATCCTTGCAACGCAAAACACAAGAATTTTTGACCAGTGGTTATAAAAAATTGGCGGCCTACGAAATCAAAGGAGGAGGCTTTGATTGGTATGGAAAACCGCCGGCACATGAGGTGCTTTCAGCTTTTGGTTTAATTGAATTTATAGAAATGAAGCCATTTATCGCTGTAGATCAAAAGATGATCGAACGTACTCAGAACTGGCTTTTATCAAAAAAAGATGGTCGGGGAGGATACCATCAAGGAGCAGGACGGTACACTTTTTCCGGGAATCGCGAATCTATAAATAATGCTTATATCACTTATGCATTAAGCGTTGCAGGTGAAAGGGCGGAAATCGAGCTGGAGTTTCAAAAGGCTTATCAGGAAGTCCTGGGGACAAAAGATCCTTATCGTATGGCAATAGTAGCGCTTACGGCAAAGAATCTCAATAAATTGGAGCAATTGGAGAGCCTGAAGTTACGCCTAAAGGAGATTCTTCCTATGGTAATTGAAGATAAGAAAGGCTTAGCAGAAGGAAGCATTACGAATTCGGATGGACGTTCGCTGCGAAATGAAACGCTGGCCTGGATCGCACTTGTTTTCCAATTGGAAAACAAAGCATCTCCGGAATTGACAGCCTGTATGGAGGCACTTGTAAAATCTGCTGATCAGGGCTATTATGGTTCAACCCAGGCAACGGGACTCGCCTTAAAAGCTGCAACAGGATATTATCAACTGTTTGATCGGGATATGCGGGTGAAAAAAGGGAAAAAGATGGAACTATGGCTGGACGGGCAACTACTGATCCGTGACACCACTCTCGTGGCTGACTCGCTGAGCAGAATGTTTTTGACGGAGCTGCCTGCAGGAAAACATAAAATCTCCTTGCGCCTGGAAAACCTGGATTATGCTGTAGCTTCCTACCGATTTAATTATTTGACACTGGAACCGCCAAGTGCAAAGGATAGGACACTGGATCTGTCAACATCTTTATCCAGCAATCGTGTTCGTCTGGGTGACAATACGGTACTCAAGGTGCGGTTACACAATAAGGGGGGTAGGGCACAGGCAATGCCATTAGCGAAGGTCGGTATTCCAGGAGGATTAACTCCCGAGCCTCAACAATTAAGGGATTTAATGGAGAAAGGCTTCGTAGACTACTACGAAATTTTTGAAAATTACCTGGTGTTATATTGGCGCGGAATTGATGCAAATGAAACGAAAGAACTGTCTATAGATTTAAAAGCCCAAGTGCCAGGGAGATACCAAGGCGCCGCATCTTCGGGCTATTTATATTATACCGAAGAGCTAAAAGATTGGCAAGAAGGATTGAAGGTCGAGATTGAATAGTCAAATAGCCTAATTGTACGATCGGATAAAACCAAGTCTGCCAAAAGTTTGGTGGCAGGCTTGGTTTTATAAGCTTTATTGTAGAAGTGGTAAAATTTTGTTCCAGATCTGCTGGTAAATCTTATCATCTCGAATGATGCCTTTATTTTCTTCGTAATAATTCGGAGAATCAAAGCTTCCGCCTCTACGACGTTCAATCAGGAATATATTGAGGACGATTTTAGCTGTTCTATCGGATAAGGGGCTAACCAAAAAGTTGGAAATTTTTGTGTCGCCTTCATTACTAAATAATCCTGTGTTTTTGTTGTATACACTTGTCTGAATAAAACCCGAAGGACGGTCTAATTTAGCAATATAATAGCCGCTTTCATGAAGAGCCTGTACAATTTTTGTATAGGCAGAATCCGCGGAGATCATGATGGTCTTGGTCCGTTCCGGATTTTGCGCTGAGGTTGGATTGACCCAAAAGAATATAGAAAGAAGCGTCAATAGTAATGGGTGTGATCGTGAAGTCATATCTGTGGCTTTAAGAGTGTAAAATCATTACCTAAAGCTAATGATTTTTCTCTTGAAGGCCAATTGTATGACTTAACTTACCCGTTTACCCATTATTTTTAGACTCCGTTCCACATGATCTAGCGTAGCGATATTGGGAAGGTTCGCCCATTCCTGGAAGCCCATTTTTTCAAAAAGTGTGATGCTCGGGACGTTGTGCGCAAAGATGAAGCCCAACAAGGTATGTATCCCCAACGCTGGAGCCTGCTCTATGCAGTACTGAAGGATTTGTTTACCCAGTCCACGGCCCCTTTGCTGTTCATCCAGGTAAATGCTGATCTCTACTGTGGCATCGTAGGCCGGCCGGCCGTAGAACGACTGAAAACTCACCCAGCCGAGGATATTGCTATTTTCGTCCTCGACCAACCAAAGCGGTCTTTTTGACGGACTATGTTCATCAAACCATTTTTGTCTGCTTTCTATGGACACTGGACTGGTGTCGGCCGTGACCATCCTGGATGCAATGGTGGTGTTGTATATCGCGACAATAAGGGGTAAATCCGCCTGTCTGGCGTCCCGAAATATTAACTGGCTCATGTTAAATGCTGTTTTAGAACTAAAGTCAAAAATATAAGTTTTACCATATAGTTGATGCTTTTTGTCAAAGTTTTTCCTACAGAAGAAGTTTCATATACGCTATTAAAAAGCGAGTTTTTTTTTGTTGATCAACAGCCTAGGTTACGCTGACTTCAAGGTTTTAATAAATAGTGCCGTCTCCCGGGGTGAATGCTTGATAGCGGAATCAATATTCCAGTATAAAAGCTTAATAAAGCAACTATGTTCTTATAAAGATCAGTTTTTAAGAGCAAAAATTGCACTAATCTGAACATTTTTTTCTCTTGAATACGACCTAATTTTCTCATCTTAGGGTAAGCAAACAGCAGCTTTGTTTGCCGGATATAAACCTTACAACAAGAAAAATCAGGTATGCCTAGTTTTTGAGGACTATATCTCGTGTTTTTTTAATTCTATGGAGCTGCCGGATACAGTGGGGGGGATGCTTGGAACCGAGTGTTTGGCGGGTATGAAAGCTGATTTCTTGGGATTTATCGATAGCATTATGGATCAACAACAACCTAAACAATCAATTCGAATCCGTTCAATGGATGTCATGCGTGGTATGACCCTATTTCTGATGTTATTTGTCAACGATATATTCGCTCCCGGTGTCCCCAAGTGGATGCTGCATACGGAAGCGGATGTCGATGGCATGGGATTGGCAGATTGGGTTTTTCCGGGATTCCTTTTCATGGTGGGAATGGCTGTACCTTATGCCGTGGCCGCACGGGAAAAGATGGGCGAGTCCATGGGGCTTATCTTTTTTCATATTGTCTCCCGTACCTTGAGTTTGATCCTTATCGGTGTATTGATTCTGAACGGAGGCCGTGTGGATGCGATATTGACAGGAATGTCCAGCTTTCTGTGGTTGGGTTTGTTGTACCTCTGTATATTTCTGGTCTGGAATAGGTATCCTACTACATCCGGTAATCAGGCCCTATTTAAAGGGATGCGTCTGCTTGGGGTTCTGGGAATCTGTTATTTGGCTTATTGCTTTAAAGCTGCAGCGGGTAAAGGCTTGGAGATCGGTTGGTGGGGAATCTTGGGCTTGATCGGCTGGGGTTATTTTGCTGCTGCCACTACTTTTGTGTTAAGTCGGGGAAGGCTCTCCATTGTAGGATGCTTTTGGCTGCTGTTTCTTGTCCTGAATATCCTGTCTCAAACAGCATTCAAATTGCATATTCCGATCATTGGAGACTACTTAGGGGTGCTGTTATCAGGGAATGTACCTTGTATTGTATTGGCTGGAACAATCATTGGCATATTAATCAAACGGTATGCTGCTACACCGAAGTTGCTTTTACGTTGGATGCTGATTATTGGAATACTATGGTTCGTGGGCGGGTTTGCACTGCGTCCCTGGTTTATATTATCCAAAATTCACGGCACGCCAAGTTGGGCATTGCTCTGTTGTGGTATCAGCCTGCTCTTACTGCTTGTTATCTACTATGTAATAGATATTCGGAAATACCATAAAGGAATATTCGTCTTCGAGGAGGCCGGAAAGAATTCTTTGACGACCTATCTCGCACCGGATTTAATTTATTTCATCTGTTGGGGATTGCAGATTCCTTTGTTTTTCTATAAACAATCGGATAATATGCTCCTTGCTGTTGGTGGTTCACTGCTATGGGCTTTCGCTATGCTGTGGTATGCTATTTTATTGAAAAAGATAAATATCTATTTAAAACTTTAATAGAAGACGGATCGTTGTACGCTTACTATATGGCTAAATAGAGAACGAAATTTAGTCAAGCGACTCAGAATCGGCTCAGTTTAATTTGAATCTTTAATATTATGATGTGTATGAAATCTAAAAACAGTATAAATCCCCTCGAGTTAATAACCCTTGGCTTTACAGCGATAGCTTTATTGGCAATGATTATTTGTCCCCAAAAGAGCTGTGCATTTGAAAAAAATAAAAAAGTGGTAATTGCTTATGTGACTTCCTGGTCAAGCGTGATACCGGATCCGACGTACCTGACACATATCAATTATGCTTTTGGGCATGTCAATGACAGTTTTGATGGAGTGCGTATCGACAATGAAGCCAGATTACAAAGTATTATAGCGCTGAAGAAAAAGCATCCACACTTGAAAGTCTTGTTATCCATTGGTGGTTGGGGAAGTGGTCGCTTTAGTGAGATGGCTGCTGATGTCGTTAACCGGGAAAAATTTGCTGCGGATTGCGCGCGTGTTGTGAAAGTGTTTAAACTTGACGGCATTGATATTGACTGGGAATACCCGACCAACCCTTCTGCCGGTATTTCCGCGACGGAATCGGATACCGAGAATTATACGTTACTAATGCGGGATATTCGTAAGGCTATCGGTAGAAAAAAACTATTGACACTAGCCTCTGTATCAAGTGGTCAGTATATCGCATTCGACCAGATTAAAAACGACGTGGATTTTGTGAATATCATGACTTATGATTCAGGAAATCCCCCTTATCATCATGCGAGTCTGCATCGTTCACCTTTATCAGGGCGCACGACCTGTGCTGAAGCGGTGAAGGCGCATATCGCAGGTGGCATGCCCGCTGAAAAGCTGGTGCTCGGTATCCCATTTTACGGACGTGGAAATAAAACGGATATTAAAGATTTTATAGACTATAAGGATCTCCTGAATTTGCAGGGCTTTGAACAGAAATGGGACGATGAAGCGAAGGCACATTATCTGGTCAATGCAGAGGGAACATTGATATTGACTTTTGAGACACCCAAATCCATTTCCTTGAAATGCGATTATGTGCATGAGCAGGGTTTACTGGGAGCGATGTATTGGGAATATGCCGGTGATACCGAGGCGGGCGTACTGCGAGATGCGGTATATAAGGGAATTATACGTTGATAAAAGGCGTTCCAATAGAAAGCATTTCAAAAGAACGTGGAAAACCGAAATTACTGACCTATTGATAGGCTTCATAGTTGAAGGTGCAGTAATTTCGGTTATGGAATTGACTTCTAGCGTTTACGTTATTGTGATGACGATTAGAAAGCTGTCCATTTTTGACTGGACTGTCCAGAAGCTATTACCGTTTCGATAAATTTCATGCCCCTAGTTCCATCTGCAACGGTAGGGAAATCCAGCATGGCCTCCGAGGGACTGGTACCGTTTATCTTTGCGCGAACAGCGGCTGAAAAATTTCTGTAAATATTGGCAAACGCTTCGATGTAACCTTCGGGATGTCCGGCCGGTAAGCGAGTGTTGTGCTGGGCGAGGGGGGAAAGGTATTGCTGTCCGGCACGGAATATTTGTGCCGGTTCGTTAAGCCATTTCAATAGTAGGGTGTTGGGATCCTGTTGATTCCATTCAAGACCAGCTTTCTCGCCGTATATTCTTATTTTTAAAGCATTTTCTTCGCCTGCCGCTACCTGTGAAGCCGAGAGTACACCTGTTGCATTATTTTCAAACCCCAGCAGGACATTTCCGTCATCTTCTAATCGTCTTCCCGCCACGAAAGTTCGGAGATCGGCACATACCCGGGTTATTTTTAAACCGGAAATATATTCAGCCAAATGGGCGGCGTGTGTTCCAATATCACCCATGCAACTGCTCAATCCACCTCTTTCGGGATCTGTTCTCCAGGCCGCCAGTGGCGATTCGGTCTCGATCAATGTGCTGAGCCAGCCCTGTGGATATTCGACCATGATTTTACGGATATTGCCGAGCTTGCCTTCGCGAACCAGCTGACGTGCCTGTTTGATCATAGGATATGCCGAATAGGTGTAAGTCACGCAAAGTAGCAGCCCTGTTTCGTTGATCTTCTGCTCTAATAACTCCGCTTCGTTTAGCGTGAAAGTCATGGGTTTTTCCAATAGGACATGAAATCCATGTTCGAGGGCGAGCATCGCTGGCTCAAAATGGGCAACGTTTGGAGTTACTATGCTTACAAAATGCATCCGTTCGTGAGATGGTAGCTGACTTTCACGCAGGATCATTTCCCGAAAATTTGGATAGATTCGATCCGTAGGGAGCGAAAGCAGCTCTCCGGACTCCCGTGCTTTAACAGGATCCGAACTTAATGCGCCACAACATAGTTCGATCTGTCCATCTATACCTGCTGCCATGCGGTGTACGGCACCAATAAAAGCATTTTTGCCACCCCCCACCATGCCCATCCTGATTTTTCTGATTTCCATAATAACTGTATTTTAGGTTTTTAATGGTCTGATAAACCTATCAATTTTCGATTCAGGTTGTCATCAGGACCAGCAGAAGCAAAGTCGTCGAACGCGTGATCACTTACCCGAATAATGTAATCCTTGATATGTTGTGCACCTTCACGGGCCCCATCTTCGGAGTTTTTAAAGGCACACTCCCATTCCAGGACTGCCCAGCCCTGAAAATCATATTGCGTCAGCTTGGTAAAGATCGCCTTAAAATTGACCTGCCCATCGCCAATGGAACGAAAACGTCCAGCCCGTGCTTGCCAATTTTGATAACCACCATATACACCTTGACGGCCGGATGGATTGAATTCAGCATCTTTTACATGGAACATTTTGATCCGCTCGTGATAGATGTCAATGAATTGCAGGTAGTCAAGGCATTGCAGGACAAAATGTGAGGGATCGTACAGGATATTTGCCCGTTTATGATAATTGACTTTTGCCAAGAACATGTCGAAGGTGACGCCATCGTGCAGATCTTCACCCGGATGGAGTTCATAGCAGAGGTCCACATCGTATTGTTCGCAGGCATCCAATATGGGGAGCCACATTTTGGCGAGTGCCGTGAATCCTGTTTCCACCAGATTCTCCGGACGTTGCGGCCAAGGATAAACGTAAGGCCAAAGAAATGCGCCGCTAAACGTTGCAAGGGCCTTCAGTCCGAGGTTATGGGAAGCTTTGATCGCATAGTGGAGCTGTTGTACCGCCCATTGTTGCCGCTCTTTGGGATTATTATGTAGTTCTGACGGTGCGAACGAGTCAAATAACGGGTCAAAAGAGGGGTTTACAGCAATTAGCTGCCCTTGGAGGTGCGTGGATAGTTCGGTGATCTCCAAGCCGTAGGATTGTACAGTAGTCTTGAGCCGCAATGCATAGTCTTTATCTTCCGCGGCTCTTTGGAGATTGATCAATCGAGCATCCCAGGTAGGTATCTGGATACCTTTGTAACCGATCGAGGCAGCCCATTCACAGATGCCTTCCAGGGTATTGAACGGTGCGTTGTCGCTGGCAAATTGCGCTAAAAAAATAGCAGGTCCTTTAATTGTTGTCATAGATATTTTTTACGTAAATAAGATTGCCCATAGGGATGGCCTTATAGTTTTCTGTTCGTTGTTTTAAGCCCAGGCTTTATCTCCTTTTTCATAGGGAACATCCCCTTCATATCGGCCCGGAACCTGATTATAACGGAGTGCCTGTTTATAGCCAATTTCCGAAGAGAAATAGCCAAGGAGTGTCAACTGCTTAAACATGGTGTAATAATGATTGGGTGCCTCTCCTTTTTTTTGTGCATACTCTTTTGCTTCTTTGTCTATAGCTGTTAGTAGGGCAAGCCGCTGCTCGGCTGTAGCTTCCAAGAATCCCAGATGATGCATTTTTTTACAGGCCGCCTCCAATTTTTCCATCCCATCAATAAATATTTCCTGATCTGGGGCCTCGTAGCAGTCATTCACCATGACAGTCATAAAAGAGCCGACTTTAGCTGCTTTGGCTCCCGGGCTTTTTTGCGTGGTGGGGAGTATGGTGTCTGCCACCTCATCCAAAAATACGATTTGTTTTGGAGTTAACTTGAGGCGTTCCCTAAGGTCGCGTTCTTTGCTGGAGCTACAGCCCGTCAGAAAAGCATCGCCGCCAATTACGGCTCCGCCCGTAAGTAAGGCGATCATCTTTAAAAGTGTTCTTCTTTCCATTGGCTTAACTGTTGATTTTCTTGAGCTCACTGACGGCATGATCTACCGCCCTTGCTGTCAGTGCCATATAAGTCAGTGAAGGATTTTGGCAACCGGAGGAAGTCATGCAGGCGCCATCAGTGACATATACATTGAGACAATCCCATACTTGATTCCATTTGTTGAGTACTGAGGTTTTGGGATCCAGCCCCATTCTTGCGGTTCCCATTTCGTGGATGCCATGCCCCATGGCGTGGCCATTATCCCAGGTGTTCACATTTTTTATTCCCGCAATGGCAAGCATGGCTTTCATTTCTTCCTGCATATCTTTCCGCATCTTCAGCTCATTCTCTTTCAGCTCCGCATCCATGGCCAGTACCGGTAATCCCCATTTATCCTTTCGCTCTTTGTCCAGTGCGATTTTATTATCGTGGTAAGGGAGTATCTCGCCGAAAGCGGTAGCGCCGATGGTCCACTGACCGGGTTCGGTGAGCGCATCTTTGAAATCACCGCCAATATTGAGTTCGGCAATCTCTCTGCCCCAACCTTCACGACTGGCGCTACCTTGGTAACCGAAACCACGTAGGTAGTCTCTTTTGTCGTTACCTATATTGACAAATCGGGGAATATAAAAGCCATTGGCTCTTTTACCGAATATATACCTGTCTTCGTAACCTTCCACGATTCCGGAAGCACCGATGTTGTAATGATGGTCCATCACATTATGTCCTAGTTCCCCGCTGCTGCTACCCAAACCATCTGGCCAGATGTCTGTTGCGGAGTTGAATAAAATCCATGTGCTGTTGAGAGCCGATGCGCACAGAAAGACCACTTTACTTTTGAATTCATAAGTTTGGTTGTTCTCGGTGTCCAACACCTCTACGCCGCTAGCCTTTTTGGTATTTTTATCATAGATGACTTGCCGAACCAGCGAGTAGGGCCGGACGGTCAGGTTGCCGGTTTTCATAGCAGCTGGTAGGGTAGAGGACTGTGTGCTAAAATATCCGCCAAAAGGACACCCTTCCCAGCATCGGTTTCTAAATTGACATTTTGACCGCCCCGGAATCAGGGCTGTCAGATTTGCGGTTCGTCCGATGATCAGGTGTCGTTTGTCTCCATATTCTCGTTTAATACGTTTGGCTACGTCCTTTTCGACGCAGTTCAGCTCCATTGGGGGAAGAAACTGTCCGTCGGGCAAGTGTGCGATATTTTCTATGGATCCGCTGATACCGGCAAATTTTTCAACATGGTCATACCAAGGGGCAATATCATTATAGCCAATGGGCCAAGATACAGCGATTCCATCCCTTTCATTGGCTTCAAAGTCCATTTGGCTAAACCTATAGGACTGCCGGCCCCATAAGGTAGAGCGCCCGCCCATGCGGTAGCTACGCCACCAGGTAAAAGGTTTCAATTCGGTATAAGGACAGTCCTCCTCATTCACCCAACCGTCCATGACGGCCTCTGAGGCGGCCCAGCCACGATGGATAACTGGATACTTCTTTTTCTGTTCTGTAGTTGTACGTCCGCGGTGCGGGAGATCCCATGGTTCGCGTAAGGCAGATTTATAATCTTTGACATGTTCGTAGGGGCCTCCACGTTCCAGCATCAGGACCTTTAATCCCTTTTCACAAAGCTCTTTTGCGGCCCATCCACCACTGATGCCGGAGCCTACGACGATGGCATCATACGTATTAGCTTCCATGGTTGATTATTATTGAGGTTGAGTTCATAATTTTATTTTGGTTTATTTTTTATGCGATAGCCGCATACGATTTACATTTGGTTCCCTTGTCCTACGATAAATTTACAGTATCCATCGAGCATCTTTCAACTGCTATTTGGCTGAAAAAATATGTTATCTTGCCATTTTTCGCCTTTATAATCGTATATTATGTGTTCAGATAGCAGATGTATTCGCTAGTAAGATTTTTAGAATGAAAACACTGATCCAGAAAATACACGTTGAAGAACAATACTCTTTTGCCTGTCGAACGTACAGAACACCGACTTTTGAAACGGCCTGGCATAGGCATCCCGAATGTGAGCTAATTTTGATCACCGAGGGAAACGGTACAGCGCTTATTGGTGATTACATCGGTGATTACAAGCAGGGAGACGTGTTCTTTCTTGGATCGGATCTGCCCCATTGGTTTCGCAAATCGAAGCAGGACGCGGTCGGGAGTGCTATAGTGGTTCATTTTCTAAAGGATTTTTGGGGAACGGGATTTTTAGCGCTTCCCGAGATGCATGTTATCGCGGGCTTGTTGAAAAATGATAGCACGGGAATCCAGCTTACGGGAGATCTTTCGAAAGAGATCGCGCTTATGATCCGTCAGATTGAAAATACAGAGGGGCTTGAACGTATTCAGCTACTATTAAGCTGTATGGATAGGATCGGGGCATCAGAGGAACAAAAGGTGATCACCATGGCTTTTGATACGATCGCAGGCCGTGAGGAAAACATCGTTATCGAAGCGATAATAGATTATTCCTTCAAGAATTTCTTAAATCCTATTTCCTTGGAGGAGGTAGCCGCCAGTACGAATATGTCAATTTCGGCATTTTGCCGCTTTTTTAAAAAGAACATTAAAAAGAGTTATTTTGGTTTTATAAAGGAGCTCCGGATCGGTCATGCCTGCAAACTGTTGCGAGATACGAATCGGCCGATTTTGGATATCTGTTATGACAGTGGTTATAACAGTTGGGCACATTTCAGCAAACAGTTTAAAGTGGTTACAAAGGTGTCACCCTTAAAGTATAGAAAACAGTTTCGTACGGGATAGTGACTAAAAAAGAAAAGCCATATGCAATGCTGAATATGGCTTTTCAAGTGGAGCTGGAGAGATTCGAACTCTCGTCCAGTCATGGTACTGTATACGCTTTCTACATGTTTAGCTTCTCTTTGATTGTCGGGCGAGGGAAGGTGAGTCGCTTACCTATACCGTACGCCGTAGTTGCTGTTTCTCACAAGTGCTTAGCAACATCACACTTGCCAGTTCTATCGTTCGATGCCCCAAATGTTAAACCAAAGAACAGGATCTAACGGGACAAATAGCTATGTTAAGTCTAACTTAAGCAGCTAAGGCGTAGTTTTCTTCGCCAGTTATAATTCTGAAAGTTCAGATTAAAGTGCTCTACTAACAACGCACTACATGCTTACATAACCGTCTCCATCCTGTCAATTCCGGTCAACCCCAATTATGTTTAGCAAAGATACGACTTTTTTGATAATAAATCAACTGAAGGTTCATTCTAGCTGATAAATTAATGAAAACGAGGCTGTTAAGTCTGTTTATACGCTATAAGAAAACCCCAGCTATTTTATCTTCTGGGGTTTTATAAAAGTTGTATGCTGCTTATTTAAGTAAACCTGCCCGTTTGAGTAGAGGCTCAACAGACGGCTCCTGTCCCCTAAATCGTTTATAGAGTAGCATTGGATGTTCTGTTCCGCCTTTGGATAAGATATTATCTTGGAATTTATGGGCAATTTCGGTGTTGAAAATGCCATTTTGTTTGAAATAATCAAAAGCATCTGCGTCCAGTACTTCGGCCCATTTGTAGCTGTAGTAACCTGATGAGTAGCCGCCATTGAAAATATGGGAGAAGGCTGTGCTCATCGCATTCTCTTTGACATCAGGGTACAACTTGGTGGATGCGAATTGTTCATCTTCGAATGTTTTCAGATCAGCAATAGCACTTGGGTTTTGTCCATGCCAGCCCATATCCAATAAGCCAAAGCTCAATTGGCGCATCGTGGCCATTCCTTCCAGAAAAGATGCACTCTCACGGATTTTTTCCACCAATTCCATTGGGATCACTTCTCCTGTTTCATAATGTTTGGCAAACAATTCCAAGGCCTCTTTTTCGTAGCACCAGTTTTCCATGACCTGGCTTGGCAATTCAACAAAATCCCAATAGACAGAGGTGCCGGATAAGGTTGGATAAATCGTGTCAGCCAACATACCATGCAGCGCATGACCGAATTCATGAAATAGTGTTGTAACCTCCTGAAAGGTCAATAAGGATGGTTTTGTTGCCGTCGGGCGGGTGAAGTTGCATACAATGGAAACATGCGGACGCTCTTGTTTTCCGTCCTGTACGTACTGCGGCTTGAAGGAAGTCATCCAGGCACCATTTCGTTTCCCTTTACGTGGAAAGAAATCGGCATAGAAGATAGCGACGAGGTCGCCGTTATCTTTGGTGACTTCAAAGGTCTGTACTTCTTCGTGGTAGGTTTCAATATCCTTGACTTCTTTGAAATTGATGCCAAATAGGCGGTGTGCAACCTCAAATGCACCATGTAGCACATTTTCGAGCTTGAAATAGGGCTTAAGCTTCTCGTCATCCAGATTAAAACGTTCTTGTTTTAGTTTCTCCGCATAGTATGCACCATCCCATTTCTCCAGCTGTTCGATGCCGTCCAGTTTCTTAGCAAAAGCACTTAATTCAGCGAACTCCCGCTGCGCGGCTGGTTTCGCCTTCCCGAGCAAATCATTCAGAAACTCGGTTACCTTCGTCGGATTCTGTGCCATTCGTTCAGCCAGCACAAAATCTGCATGGGTGGTATATCCTAATAATTTAGCGCGTTCAAAACGTAGTTTTACAATTTTTAATACGTTTTCAACGTTGTTATATTCATTGTCCTGAAAAGCCTTTCGCCCTGCGGCCAAGGTGATTTCCCTACGCAATTCGCGGTTGTCGGCATAGGTTACGAAAGGGAGGTAACTTGGGAAATCCAGGGTAAATAACCAGCCTTCTTTTTCATTGGCCTTGGCCAATGCATGGGCTGCCTCAATGGCACCCTCCGGAAGTCCAGCCAAATCTTTTTCCTCAGTAACCAGCAGTTGATAAGCATTGGTTTCCGCAAGGACATTCTCTCCGAATTTTAGTTTTAAAAGCGATAGCTCAGCATCAATTGCGCGCAGCTGTTCTTTCTGCTCATCGTTCAATAGCGCTCCATTGCGGACAAAATCCTTGTATGATTTTTCCAATAACGTTGTTTGCTCTGCTGTAAGTGTCAGTTGATCTTTTTGATCATAAACTGCTTTTACACGTTTGAACAGGTCAAAGTTTAAGGTAATATCATTGCTTAAAGCGGATAATTTTGGGGCAACGTCCTGTGCTATCTTTTCTAGTTCATCATTGGTCTCTGCGGAATGCAGGTTGAAAAAGATACTGGACAATCTATCTAAGGTCTGTCCGGAATAAGACATCGCTGCAATGGTATTGTCAAATGTAGCTTCTTCGGGATTATTGACGATGGCGTCGACCTCAGCTTTTGTTTTTTGGATCGCTGCGTCAAACGCAGGGATATAATCTTCGTTTTTTATCTGTGAAAACGGAGCCGTATCATGCTTCGTTTTGAATTTTTCTGTTAAAATACTCATAAAGGTAAATGTAATAAATATTTATCTGAAGCGCTAAAATCAATGTAAATTATGTGCTGGGGATGATATTTTCCAAAAATGGGTATCTTGGGAGCATGAAATTAAACTCTTTTTATCCGTGGATATCCGCTATTGTACTTGTTTTAATAACAACTGCTGTGCAGGCACAACAGAACTGTGATTCTCTAAAAAAGGAGGTGCCCGCGTTCTGTAAGCTCCTGGATGACGATGCGCGTTTGGAATTTCCAAAAGATTATGTGAAAATCGCTGCTTGCATGGATATCGATTCTGTAACGGAAACGCTGCTGGGCTATGACATGGTCAAGATGAAAGCATTGCAACTGCAACGGGAAAAAAACAGAGTTTTCACTTACGGTGACTGGATGGATATGGTTGTAGAACTGAAAGCAGGAAAAGAATACCGTAATGCCGTGCAGATGATGCAATTGATCCAGCACAGCATTAACCGTGCCGACTGGGCACAATTACTTAGATTGATGAAAGAGAGTCTGCTGCCTGGGCATTTAGATGCTCTTGAACTGGATAAGGTAGAAAAAATGCTTTTTGACCCGAAGAACAAAGGAAGAAAATTTATTGAAGTGATGGAGCAGATTAAATGAGAGAATGTATTGGATTATACCGCTATAGGGAATACAGAGGGATTGAAAAGACTGAGATTGATAAAAAAAGGCTGTCCAATTTGATTGAACAGCCCATTTTTTATAATATATACTGATTATGCTAATTTGCCTAATGCTACTTTGATGCGCTTTAATGCTTCGATCAGACTTTCGTCAGAAGCAGCATACGATAAGCGGATGTAGTTGTCATTACCAAATGAATCACCGCCTACAGTAGCGACATGGCCAACATTCAGTAGATATAAAGCTAGATCAGACGAGTTTTTGATGATATTACCATCCTGATCTTTCTTACCAAAGAAGGAAGAAATTTCCGGGAAGAAGTAGAATGCGCCTTCTGGAAGATTGGTACGTACTCCCGGGATATCGCTCAATAGATCGTAAACCAATTGACGACGGCGCGCAAAAGCTTCTTTCATTTTATTGACTGACGCTAATCCTTGCTCGTAAGCGACGATACCGGCACGTTGTGAAATAGAACAAGTACCTGAGGTTGTCTGGCCTTGTAATTTATCATTTGCCGCAGCAATTGTTTTGTTTGCCGCAATATAACCCAAACGCCAGCCTGTCATGGCAAAGGCTTTTGAAAAACCATTGATGATAATAACGCGATCTTTGATGCTGTCAAACTGTGCGATAGATTCGTGTTTGTCCACAAAGTTAATGTGCTCATAGATCTCATCAGATAAAATAAATATCTGTGGATATTTTTCAAAAACTTTCGCTAATGCCGCTAATTCATCTTTACTATAAACTGTTCCAGTTGGATTGTTTGGTGAAGAGAACATGAACAGTTTGGTTTTTGGCGTAATGGCCGCTTCCAATTGCTCTGGCGTAATCTTAAAGTTATTGTCGATTTCTGTATTGATAAAGACTGATTTTCCCTCTGCTAAAATAACCATCTCCGAGTAGGATACCCAGTATGGTGTTGGTATGATTACCTCGTCACCTGGATTGATCAACGTTAGGATCACATTAGACAGGGATTGTTTTGCACCTGTTGAAACAACGATCTGCGAAATATCATAATCCAGATTATTCTCTGTTTTTAGCTTATTTACAATCGCCTGACGCAATTCAGGGTATCCTGGTACTGGCGAATAACGTGTCCAGTTTTCATCCAAGGCCTTTTTTGCTGCATCTTTTACATGTTCAGGAGTGTTAAAATCAGGTTCACCTACGCTAAGGCTGATTACATTAACGCCTTTTGCTGCTAATTCGCGGCCCAACTTGGTCATTTTAAGTGTAGCCGATTCGGACAAATTATTTATCCTGTCTGATAAGTATGATGATGTGCTCATGGTAAGACAAAGATATTATATACGTTGCAAATAATGGTCTTTATTTTTGAAAATTTACAAAGAAAAAGGTTGTTTTTGTTGGGGCTTTGCTAACAAAAAGCGATTGATGCGATTTAGCCCGCTAATAATTGACATCGCTGTGCTATTGATGTGTAAAACTAATCGAGTTGATTTGGCGTTATATCTTTACCTTTGCCCTACAAAATACAGGTCATGTCAAAACAAACAAGATTGGTTTTATTATCGCTGTTTACAGGATTAGGCTTAATGCTCATTAAGTTCGTAGCTTATTTTTTGACAGATTCCAGTGCCATCTTTACAGATGCCGCCGAAAGCATCGTCAATGTGATCGCGTCTGGTTTCGCTTTCTATAGTATTTATCTTGCGGCACAGCCTAAAGATGAAAATCACCCCTATGGACACGGTAAAGTTGAGTTCTTTTCTGTTTTCCTTGAGGGGGGACTGATTTTTATAGCTGGAGCGATTATTTTAGCCAAAGCCTGTTATAATATCTTTTTTCCGGCAGAGATAACTCATCTCGTACAGGGGATCTACTTGATCGGAATCACCTCGCTGATCAATTTTGCTGTGGGATTTTATATCATGAAAAGGGGACGCGCCCTTGGGTCCATTACCCTAATTGCCGACGGCAAACACCTGCAGGTGGATGCTTACAGTACAATTGGATTGATATTGGGTTTAATCCTGATGAAACTAACGGGATTCCAATGGATCGATGTGGTAATCTCCATTATATTGGGGCTCTTTATCTTGTTAAATGGCTATAAATTACTTCGGCAGTCTATCGGTGGCCTGATGGATGAATCAGATACCGAACTTGTGCAGGATGTGGTAGCGATTTTGGAACGTAATCGTAAGGATGAGTGGATTGACGTGCATAATCTTCGGGTGCAGCGCTATGGCAATGAACTGCATGTCGACTGTCACCTCACTTTGCCAAACTACCTTGACCTGATAAAAGTTCATGATGAGATTTCGGCTGTTGATAAGATTGTCAATAAAGAAATGTCCGTGCGTACGGAGTTTTTTGTCCATGCCGATCCCTGTCTCCCGCAATGCTGCCGGTATTGTCAGGTCGCGGACTGCCCGATACGTTCAGAACAGTTTAAAGGTAAGATCGCATGGGATATGGATAAGGTGACACGCAACCAGAAACATTTTTCCTATGCCGTAGCGGATCAAAAATAAAATGCTTTTTGCTTGTGTCTCATGTATATAGCAAAACTTTTCATCAGACTAAAGTCAACTGATGAAAAATATACTTGATTCTATAAATATGTATAAAAAAAGGTATCTTTGCCCTTTAGCAAAAGAGTTTAAAAATCCTATATGAAGCACATTCGTAATTTCTGTATTATTGCGCATATCGACCATGGCAAAAGTACTTTGGCAGATCGCCTTTTAGAGTATACCAATACCATTAGTCAGCGCGAAGCACAGGCACAATTACTTGATAATATGGATTTGGAACGTGAACGTGGTATTACGATCAAGAGTCACGCCATCCAAATGAATTATAAAAAAGATGGTCAAGAATATATTTTGAACCTGATTGATACTCCCGGACACGTTGACTTTTCTTATGAAGTATCCCGTTCTATTGCTGCCTGTGAAGGGGCTTTATTGATTGTGGATGCCTCACAGGGTATTCAGGCACAAACAATTTCAAATTTATATTTGGCTTTAGAGCATGACCTCGAAATCATCCCGATTTTAAACAAGATGGATCTTCCGGGTGCGATGCCCGAAGAGGTGAAAGATCAAATTGTGGATCTAATCGGTGGTGAACGTGAGGCAATTATTCCTGCTTCCGGAAAGACAGGTCTTGGGGTCCCAGATATCCTGGAAGCCATTGTTGAACGTATACCACATCCTGTGGGGGAGGCTGACGCACCGTTGCAAGCATTGATTTTTGACTCGGTGTTTAACTCTTTTCGTGGGATCATGGCTTATTTCAAAGTTGAAAACGGCGAGATCCGTAAAGGGGACAGAGTGAAATTCGTAGCGACAGGTAAAGAATATTTTGCTGATGAGATCGGTACTTTGAAGCTTAACCAAGTGCCAAAAGAGGTTATTAAAACAGGGGACGTAGGCTATATTATCTCCGGTATCAAGGAGGCGCGTGAAGTGAAAGTAGGGGATACCATTACTCATAAAGATCGCCCTTGTGCTGAGGCAATCCAAGGATTTGAGGAAGTGAAACCAATGGTCTTTGCCGGTATCTACCCTGTAGATACAGAAGACTACGAGGAACTACGTGAATCAATGCACCGTCTGCAGTTGAACGACGCTTCTCTGGTCTTTGAACCGGAGTCTTCAGCGGCCTTAGGTTTTGGTTTCCGTTGTGGTTTCTTAGGAATGCTTCACATGGAAATTATTCAGGAACGTCTGGAAAGAGAGTTTGACATGACGGTAATCACTACGGTTCCCAACGTGTCCTATAAAGCGTATATGACGAAGGATAAGGAAGAGGTGATCGTACACAACCCTTCGGATTTACCTGATCCAAGTAAATTGGATTCGATTGAAGAACCTTATATCAAAGCGAATATCATTACTAAATCGGATTTTGTAGGACCGATCATGTCACTGTGTATTCAAAAACGTGGTACGATTATGAATCAGCATTACCTGACTTCGGATCGTGTAGAATTGGTCTTTGAAATGCCAATGGGTGAGATCGTATTTGATTTCTATGACAAGTTGAAAACAATTTCCAAAGGGTATGCTTCATTTGACTATCACCAGATCGGTTACCGTACTTCGGATCTGGTTAAACTGGATATCCGATTGAATGATGAGCCGGTGGACGCCCTGTCTTCTTTGATCCACCGAAGCAATGCCTACGATTTCGGTAAGAAAATCTGTGAGAAACTGAAGGAACTTCTTCCGCGTCAACAGTTTGAGATCCGCATCCAAGCTTCTATTGGTGCAAAAATTATCGCCCGTGAGACGATTTCTGCCTTACGTAAGGATGTGACGGCAAAATGTTACGGTGGTGATATCTCGCGAAAACGTAAATTGTTGGAAAAGCAGAAAAAAGGTAAAAAACGCATGCGTCAGGTTGGGAACGTAGAAATTCCGCAATCAGCATTTATGGCGGTATTGAAATTGGATTAATAAGATTTTAAATTATACAAAATAAAGGAGCTCTTGGGCTCCTTTTAAATACAATCAAATCTCCTAAACATGAATCTATTAGATGGTAAACTAGTTTCCGAAAAAATTAAAGAGCAGATTGCGTTAGATGCAGCTGAATTTACAACTCAAACGGGTCGGAAACCACATTTGGTAGCTATCCTGGTTGGTAACGACGGTGGTAGCGAGACTTATGTGGCGAGCAAAATGCGTAATTGCCAATTGGTCGGCTTCGAATCGACAAACATCCGTTATGATGAGACAATCACTGAAGAGGAATTGATCGCTAAGGTTCAGGAAATCAATAAAGATGATTCTATTGATGGGCTGATCGTGCAATTGCCTTTACCCAAACATATTGATCCGGACAAGATTACCGAAGCAATAGATTATCGTAAAGATGTGGACGGATTTCACCCGATAAACCTTGGCCGGATGCAACGTAATCTTCCATGTTTCATCCCTGCGACACCTTATGGTATTATGTTGATGTTGGATTATTACAAGATCGAGACAGCAGGCAAGCATGCCGTGGTTGTAGGCCGCAGTAATATTGTTGGTTCGCCGATGAGCATCTTATTGGCTCGCAATGCCAATCCCGGAAACTGTACTGTTACGTTAACGCATAGCCGTACGCAAGATCTTAAAACCGAGGTATTACGTGCTGATATCGTTGTAGCGGCAATCGGTCGGAAGAATTTCGTTACGGCGGATATGGTGAAAGAGGGTGCTGTGGTGATTGACGTGGGTATCAATAGAGAAACCTCAACCGAGACGAAATCTGGATTTAAATTATATGGGGACGTGGATTTTGAACATGTTGCGCCAAAGGCTTCCTGGATCACTCCAGTACCGGGTGGTGTGGGCCTGATGACCATCGTTGGATTATTAAAAAATACATTGGAAGCTGCAAAGGGAACAATTTATCCGAAACAGTAAGTTTGTCTATTTGGCATAGAAGTTGTAAATTATGGACTAATTAATCATATAATTACAAACTTACATGAGCGTATCATGTGGTTAGTGGGAGTCCAAAATGGGTAAATACAACCTCATGATACCTTCTTGCCATTAAAAAAAAATCTAATGAAAAAAATTGCACTTTTAGCGGTAGTAGCAGGAGCATTGGTAATGTCTTCTTGTAACAATTCAGAGAAAAAAGCGTCAGATTCGACTGATACTGCACAAACAGTAGGCGAGCACGTAGATGCAGCGATTGCAGACTTAAAGAACGCCGAAGAAAGCGCGCGTTTGAAAGCTGAGGAAGCAAAAAAGGCTTTAGATGAAGCGATTGCCAAAGGTGATAAAGCTGCTGAAGAAAAAGCACGTGCTGCTTCGGAGGAGGCTAATACAGCTTGGGAAAAAACCAAAACAGCTTTACGTGACGCGGGGCAGGATGTGAAGGAAGGGTTGAAAGACGCAAAAGATGCTACGGTAGACGCTGCGAATACAGCCGCCGATAAAACCAAAGATGTGGCAAAAGATGTCGCGGATGGTACTAAAAAAGTCGCCGGTGATGTTGCTGATGGTACTAAAAAGGTAGCTAAAGATGTTGCTTCTGGCACAAAAGAAGCTGCTAAAGATGTGAAAGACGCTTTTAAAAAGTAGTACCGACCTGAGCGGCAAAGCCCAAAAAATGTATAGTTGAAAACCAATCCACGTAGTGCGGGATTAAGTTAAAAAAGTAGGGAACAGAAACGTTCCCTATTTTTTTACAACTTATACTAGGCTCAAGAATAGACCAGCAGCGCCCATGTCATCATGGTATAATCCAACGTATCTAAATTTAAAGTATTCAATACGATGACCGGGCCTATTATTATCCTTGTAATCTGTTTGTGGTTCGGCTATCGGTCCACTTGGTTTAATTTATTTATTGTAATAATCCCATAGCAGTTTGGAGAGCTTACGTGTCAGCACTTCTGCTGCATTGGTTTTGCCCCAACTCTGATCCTGATTGTTTTTAGTGAATATACTAAAGACATAATCGCCTTTGGGTGCATTGACCAACATTACTTCATTACGTACATCATCCAATGATCCCGTTTTGGAGGCGGCCTTTACGGTCGAAGGAATCTGGGAAAGCCCTCTTTCATCATAGAACATATTGCCCAGAAAACGATACATGCGATCGGAGGATTTTTCCGAGATGACCTTTCCCTGACGGATCAGGGTAAGGAGGTCGGCCATCTCTTTTGGTGTGGTCTGTCCCCAGCCATATTTTTCCCAGTCCGTTTTTCTTCCTTCCGTTTGTGAGTTTACACGCGTATGCCGCAATTGAAGGTCGGCCATCAGCGTATTGATAGCTATTCCACCACCTGCAAGTTTTTGATTCCAGATACTCGTGACATTGTCACTATAAGAAAGCATAAGAGCAATAAGTGTCTTGAGATCAACCTTGCTGCTGTCCTTAAAGAATTGCATCAGGCCCGAACCGCCATATTTTTGGCTCTCGCGGTAGACAAGCTCCTGATCTAATTGCAACTGTCCTTTTTCAATTTTATCAAAGACGCCCACTAAAATCGGGATTTTGACAACACTTGCTGTGGGAAAGATGCTGTCGGCTCCGATATTAACTTCTTTGTGTTTTTTTAGGTCGTGTACATAGACACCTACTTCTCCCTGAAAACCATGAATAAGCTGTTTAATTTGTTTTTCGAGTTTTCTATCAGTGCTTCGTTTTTGCCCGAAAGAGCATAAGGATAGGAATAGTAACGTAAATGATAATAAAATTTTACTCATAGTCAAGGGGTTATGTGTATTAAATGTGATGAATAATCGTTATTTTTATTGTTCAGTGGGCTTAAGTTATGAAATATCCACGATCGAAAGCAAAAACAGGAATGAAAATAACCTGAATATTTGATATTCTCATACAGAGACAGACTATTGCATATGAAATTATTTATGATTTTGATTGGTTGTAAACCTAAAAATAGACGTACGGAACAACATGATATTTTTTTCGGAATCGGAAATGAACTGAAGGATTTTATAGATCCAATTAAAGATTTTTGGCCTGATGCCGATGGAAAAATTCATATTGATGCTTATCGGATCGTCAATAAAATCGGCGAGTATGAAATTGCGGTCGTGGAAAAAAATGATGCGGCAATTTCTGACACGGAATTGAAGTTGTTTTTTGTCAATCTTGGCGGCTATAAACCGAATGAATTTGATGAATTTCACTATAAAGAACTTATTGTTGCGCCGAATTTGGGAAAGGCTACTGAGAAGGCTAAACGAACCGTTTTTTGGAAACACCATAGCACCGCTCATATTGATGATAAATATGGGCTCGATGTCGATGATATTTATGAAATAGAAGACCTGTTGCTTGATGCTGATAAGGAAAAATACCATATTCAGATTGTGCCTAAAACAGGATTGAAAGAAGATGTGATTGCAAATGGTTATTTTAAACTGAGCGCTTTATAAGCAATTTTGGAAGGATACGTTGGTAACTAAAAACAATATTGTCGGTATAAAAATAGGGGCTTCTTTTTAAGAAGCCCCTATTTTTATACCGAGACAAGTGTTACTGAATGGTGTTTGTCTGTATTATTCTATACCTTGTTGATCTCTATGTTGTTTACGGATGACACTATGCTTCTTGCCATAAACGAAGTAAATCAATAGGCCTAAAGCCAGCCAGATTGCCAGACGCTCCCAGCTTTCAATAGGTAATGAGGCCATCATCAGTACACAGACAAGGATACCCATGATCGGAACAAATGGAACTAAAGGTGTTTTGAATGGACGTTCCAGATTGGGATCTGTTTTGCGGAGTACCAATATCCCTACACAAACCAATGTAAACGCAAATAAGGTTCCTATACTCACCATGTGACCAAGATCGGAGACGGGAACAAATCCAGCGAAGATACTTACGAAGACCATAAAGATTGCATTTGTTTTCCAAGGAGTCTGTCTTTTGGAAAGGTCCGAAAATATTTTTGGAAGCAGGCCATCTTTACTCATGGAGTAGAATACACGGCTTTGTCCTAGTAACATGACTAGAATAACGGATGTATAACCTGCAATAATCGTAATAATTAATGCTGTATTTAGAAAATGGTATCCTGTTTTCGCAAATGCCGTTGCTACTGGTTTGGCATCGCCTTTAAACATGGTATAATTTTCAATACCTGTCATTACATAGGAGAACAATACATAAAGAAGGGTACAGATAACCAATGAGCCGATAATACCAATTGGCATACCTTTTTTTGGATTTTTTGCTTCCTGAGCAGCAGTACTTACCGCATCAAAGCCAATGAAAGCAAAGAATACAACACCCGCTGCACGCAATACACCGCTGAACCCAAAATGACCAAAGTCATCGCTCTTTAAAAAAGTCCACAGACTTTGTTGACCATTTTTGACCATTTCCTCGCCTGCATTTACCGGAATAAATGGGTCGTGGTTTGCAGGGTTGATAAAGCTCCAGCCCAATGCGATAAAAATCAATACGACACCTACTTTTAAGATTACCAGGATGTTGTTTACGCGTGACGATTCCTGTGTTCCACGCATTAATAGCAGAGAAAGCAAACATACAATAATGATTGCCGGTAAATTAACCATACCACCTTCCCAAGGGCCTTTCAGTAGGGCGTCGGGTAAATGGATGTGGAAAATCATCAGGAGCTGATTAAAGTATTGCGACCAACTGACGGCTACGGTGGCACCGGCGAGAGCATACTCCAGAACAAGATCCCAACCGATGATCCAGGCTACAAATTCCCCCATTGTCGCATAGGAGTAGGTGTAAGCACTTCCGGCGACCGGAATCATGGACGCAAATTCGGCGTAACATAGGCCGGCAAAAGCACAACCAACGGCAGCGATAATAAACGATAAGATAACAGCGGGACCAGCATTCTCTGCAGCGGCAATTCCAGTTAAGGAAAATAGTCCTGCTCCAATAATGGCTCCAACGCCTAGCGCAATTAATCCGCCACTCGTTAATGTTCGTTTTAGGGTATGTTCACCATTTTCATTTGCCTCAGCAATCAGTTTAGGAATCGATTTTTTAAATAGCATAGGGTTAATTCTTTACGATATTTAGCTTTTTAATTGTTTAATTAATGTCAAATATAAATGATATCAACGACAAAAGGGAAGATTGCGCTTCCCTTTTGTAATAAAATTTTGTATTATATATAAATCAAATGATTGTATCCTATTAGTATGCTGCTGTAAAGCGTTTGTTTATAAATTGTTTATTTGCGATCTCGTCAACGATGGCAACAGCAAGATCTTCGACCGATAGTCTTGAACGCCCTTCGTGATCAAATACCGGCGCGTCCAATCCTGTACGGTACTTACCAGTTCGCACACCACCTGCCTGTGGATTCATTTCTATGGCAGGACTGATCATTGTCCATTCGAGTTGATCTTCTTTGCGGATGGTATCTAAGTAATCTGCGGCGGCCAGTGCTCCAGGTTTGATCTCTTTTGGAAATTCAGGTGAATCGACAAGACGATTACCCTCGATTAACAAACTTCCCGCTCCACCGACGACAATAAAACGTTTCACGCCGGCATCTTTAACCGCCTCTTGAATGGCTAAAGCCCCTTTAGTAAAATCTTCGTAGAGGTTGGGGTTGGTCCAACCAGCGTTAAATGCCGAAACAACAACATCTGTGCCTGTCAGAGCGCTTACCAGTTGATCGTGATTATTGATATCAACAGCTAATTTTGTTATGCTGTCATTCGATGGAATGTTTTCTGTATGGCGAGCGAGTGCAACGACTTCGTAATTTCGGTCAACCAATTCTTTCACAAGATGTGTTCCTACATATCCTGTGGATCCAATTACTGCTACTTTCATGTGTTTTTAATTAAATGTTTTACTAAAATCAGCAAGCGTCATTTTTTCCAGACGCAATGCAATATCAGTGTCGACTTCCTGATAAAGCTCCTGCAATCTGGCATTGATGTTTTTACCGACAATACAAGCTGGGTTTGGGGTGTTGAATTTACCCGATAGCTCATTTTGTTTAGTACTTTGATAAATGTCGGCAAGGGTGATGCGCTCTTTTTCATTATTTATGCGAATGCCGCCACCTTTGCCCTCTTTACTGATTAATAAAGCGGCCGCTTTCAGGGAGGAAATTTCCTTTCGGACAACAACAGCGTTTACCTGGATACTTGAAGCAATATATTCAGAGGAAAGCCATCGTCCGGACTCCTCCAATTGTGCTAAGACCATAATATGTAAAGCTGTTGCAAATCTCAAGTTGTGTAACATCCCGTGCTGATTTTCTGATTTTGATAACACAAAAGTAATGGAAAAGGTTTTAAACTGAAATAAAAAATATTACAGTTTAAAACCTTCTGACAATCACATGATAAAAAGTCTTGTTTTTTATTTTTTCTCGTTAAATTTCTTGTAACTATCCATCACGTAGACCCGTAATGTTTCCTGGCTGCTATTTTGGATAAACTTATAAGAAGGTCTGAATCTTTCTTTAAATAAAGCCAGTTCGGAGCCGTCAAGCGGTGTTACTTCTTTAATGAGATTGTCTGTAAACTTGCGGTCAACCGTTCTTTTTTCGAGTTCCGCGACAAGAAGTTTATAATTTGAGCGAGCCTGTTTCCCTTCCTTGCTGAATATACGGCTTGGAGAGATACGGATCCCGCCGCGGTTTTGGCTGGCATCCGAATATTTTCCGGCGACTTTTTCGCGCTGGATTTCAGCTGCAAGTCTACTATCGGTCATCCGTTCAACAACAACTTGATTCAATTCAATGGGAGTATTTATTCTATTCAAATAAATTCTTCGTAAGCTCGAGTCATATATAAATACAGTATCCTGCTCGTATCCGGTTGCTTTAATCAAAAGTAGATCATTGATACTGGCATCAATCGCAAATGATCCATCCCTATTGGTCTGAACTTCTACCTTGCTCCGTAAATTCTGGATCTGTGCAGCTTCAATTTTTTCTCCGCTGACAAGCTCCATAATAATACCTTTGGTTTTTTCCTGTGCAAATAGCTGCCCGCTGATCAATATAATAAATAAGCAGCTTAGAATCGTTTGTGTGACTTTCATGGGGATATAATAAATATACATAAATGAGCTTGTTACCTTCCGTTTTATTCCTCTGGCACAATGAAACCATTATGAGCAATTTTTTGAAGTGTTCATAATGGTTTCATAACGTAGAATTTCTTTACCAAAAATAACGAATAGATTTTGAATTAACGCTCTAATTTGCTTTCCATGTATTATTATCCGGATTCTTGTCGGGCATGACATCGTCAGGATCCAGCTGTACGGAAAGCAGGGCTTCGCCTGTAGGGATTTTAAACTGCCAAACGTTATTTCTTTCCCAGACTTCCACAGGTAATTTTTTTCTTATTTTTTTACCTGAAACTGTGGTTGCTTCGACGATAATGGGCATAGGTAATTTTTCGAGGTTCTCTACTGTGATCAATGCACCTAACATAGGTTGATTGTTGACATAGGAAACGGACTTGATCGCTTGGTCCATTTGCCAGTTATTGACAAACCATCCGCGCCAGAACCAGTTAAGACTTTCCCCGGTTCCATTTTCGATCGCTTTAAAGAAGTCCTCGGGTGTCGGATGTTTATAAGCCCATTCCTGAATATATTTTTTGAAGGCGTAATCGAAGCGTTCTTTGCCAATGATCTCATTGCGCAATAATTTGAGTCCATAAGCTGGTTTGTAATACACAAGGGCACCAATATTACGTTCCTTCATATTTTGTGGTGTACTCATGATCGGCTCGAGATTTTGCGATGTGAAAATATACGAACGACTGGCCTGTGGACGATGATACTCACCATTGTTGAATTCTTGAGTTGCCAGTTCATTGATAAAGGTATTGAACCCTTCATCCATCCAACCATGCTCGCGTTCGTTGGAGGCGACGATCATAGGAAACCAGTTATGGCCAAATTCATGATTAGTGACCCCCCAAAGGGAAGCTGCTTTAGCTTGATTGCCACAGAAAGACAAGGCAGGATATTCCATACCCCCCACATTGGAAGCAACATTTACGGCTACAGGATACGGGTATTCAAACCAATTTTTGGAATAAATTTCGATGGCGGCTTTGGTATATTCTGTCGAACGTTCCCAGGCATTGTTGCTATTGCTTTCTACTGGATAGGCTGATAGGGCAAGTGCCTTTTTGCCGCTTGGGAGATTGATTTTTGCGCCATCCAATATAAAGGCGGTGGAGGAGGCCCAAGCAATATCCTGTGCATTATTGAGCTGATATTTCCAGGTCAGTGTCTTTTTGGCCGGTCTTGAACTTTTTGCCGTCACTTCTTCGGCGGAGCGGATCAATACGGTTTCATCACTGCGCAGGGCGAGCTGGTATCTTTTGAACTGGTCCGCCGTGAATACTTCCTGTGGATTTAAAAGTTCACCCCCCAGCACAACGATGTGGCTGGCTGGCGCGGTGATTTCGACCTGATAATTTCCGAACTCGCGGTAGAATTCTCCGGGGCCTGTGTAAGGCAGGGTGTTCCAGCCTCTAATATCGTCATATACACAAAGTCTGGGAAACCATTGTGCGATGGCATAGATTTTTCCATTCTTAGTATCCAGGATACCTGTACGGTCGGCACCATATTGGGGTACTGTATATTGATAGGTGATTTTGAAAGTAATTTTTCCACCCTTACTTTTCAGTGCCGTCGGAAGTCGCAGTTGCATGCGGGTATCATCTATGATATGCTCTATGGCTTTTCCATTGACGTCGGTGACAGACTGAATCTGATACCCACCGTCAAATCTTGAATTTCCGTCGCCATATCGGCTATTGGTCAATGGAGAGATCAACTGCCCACGTCCATGCTGTGAAAACATATTTTGGTCCAATTGTAGCCAGAGGTAATCCATATTGTCAGGACTATTATTACTGTAGGTAATCTCTACTGCACCGGTTACCTGATCATTTTGGTCGTTTAATGAAGCCTGTATCTTGTAGTCCGCCGCATTTTGCCAATATCCGGGACCGGGTTTGCCGGCCGCGGAGCGATAATCATTGCCATTATTTTTGAAAAACAACGGCGCAAAGGCTTCAGTATAACTATAGTTGGATGTTTTTTCCTGGGAAAAGGACGGAAAAGCATAGCTCAGTGCAATAAGGCTGAAAGAAGCCAATGCAAGTCTTTTCATCATAGCTGTTCGAATTAAATTACGTTTATTGGTCACAATATACAATGAAAAGTAGATAAGGCAAAAAAAAGCTCCTTTTTAAGGAGCTTGTAACAACTATTTTAAGTTGATTTTATAGTCGTCTTCACTGAAACCGAGCAGGATGCCTTTACCATACTCAATCACTGGGCGTTTGATCATGCTTGTGTGGGCTTTGAGCACTTTATTGGCGCTACTGGAATCGACAACCTGCGCTTGCTCTTCGGCTGTCAATTTCTTCCAGGTTGTCCCTTTTTTGTTGACCAAAGACTGCCAGTCCACTTTTTTCTCCCATTCCTTAAGTTTTTCATCACTGACGCCTTCTTTCTTAAAGTCATGAAATTGAAAATCAATCTGATTTTCTTCTAACCATGTTAGGGCTTTCTTTACTGTGTTACAGTTTTTGATACCGTATACCTGTAGCATAATGATTCCAATATTGGTGAGCTCAAATTTAATCAATCCCTAATGTATTATAGAAGTATCCACTGCATTTTTTTGAAAGAAGGAGCGATATCCCTATGGAATGAACTGATTTAATCCCGGCGGTAGACCGGGTAGGTCTATCGCGATTCGGGTGATTAGAGTAATAAACAAATGATAGTGTATTTAGTACACTCTAAAAATTAGGAAGTAATAATTATTTTTAATAATTTAGTAGCTTCAAGAGTTAATAAAGATTAAAATAAATCAATAACAGTAATATGAGCCTAAAAGATTTTAAAGGTGTATTGACGGGAGATCAAGTACAAGAGTTGTTTGAAGTTGCAAAGAAACATAAATTTGCTTTGCCTGCGGTAAACATTATCGGAACAAATTCTATCAATGCGGTAATGGAAACTGCTAAAGCAGTAAACTCTCCTGTAATTATTCAATTGTCAAACGGTGGCGCACAATTCTATGCTGGTAAAACATTAAATAATGATAACTTGCAAGCGTGTGTATTGGGTGCGGTATCTGCAGCACAGCACGTACATTTATTGGCAGAACACTATGGTGTTGCCGTAATTTTGCACACGGATCACGCGGCTAAAAAACTTTTACCTTGGATCGACGGTTTATTGGATGCGGGTGAGAAATTCTTCGCTCAACATGGTAAACCTTTGTTCTCTTCACATATGTTGGATTTATCTGAAGAACCGATCGAAGAGAATATCGAAATTTCTGCAAAATACTTAGCACGTATGAAACCACTGGGTATGACTGTGGAGATCGAATTGGGTGTTACAGGTGGAGAAGAAGATGGTGTTGACAACTCGGATGTGGACAGCTCTAAATTATACACACAACCAGAGGAGGTTGCTTATGCCTACGAAGAATTGTCTAAAGTATCTGACAAATTTACCGTTGCAGCAGCATTCGGTAACGTACATGGCGTGTACAAACCGGGTAATGTAAAATTACAACCGGTCATCTTACATAATTCACAAGAGTATATCCGCGAGAAATATAAGCTTACTGCTGAAAAGCCAGTTAACTTTGTGTTCCACGGTGGATCTGGTTCTTCACCTGAAGAAATTGCAGAAGCTATTTCTTATGGAGCGATCAAAATGAATATCGATACCGATATGCAATGGGCGTTCTGGGATGGTGTTAGAGCTTACGAAGCTAAAAATCACGATTATTTGCAAGGACAGATCGGAAACCCTGAAGGTACTGATTCTCCAAACAAAAAATATTACGACCCACGTGTATGGTTACGTAAGGGTGAAGAAGCATTTGTTGCTCGCTTGAAAGAAGCATTTGCTGATCTGAATGCGGTAGATGTAAACAGTAAGTTATAAGCAAAACAAAATATGAATAGCGGGGTGTCCTAAAAATTAGGACACCTTTTTTTTGTCAAAATAGGTTAAAAAGCAACGTGAGGATGATGATTGGCGTGTTTTTTGACAACCGAAAATACGGAATAAGTCAATATGCGCATATAATCCCTGTACACAAAATAAGTGAAAATACAGCGGGAAAGGGCATATCAAGTAATCAAAAAACGGATAATATAACTATGAAAATTTTAGGAATCAGTGCGTTTCTTTTATTAATGACCCAGGTGGGATTTGGACAGGCTAAACAAAATGTGGGGGATTTTAGTTCGGTAGTCGCGACAGATAAAATACAGGTAGAATTGATCAAGGCCAATGAGTCTCTGGTGACATTCGAAGGGCAGAATTACGAGAATGTGAAGGTGGTCAATACAAATGGTGCTTTAGCTTTAAAAATGAACACGCTAAATATGCTGCAGGGGGGCAATATCTCTGTGAAAGTTTACTACAAAAGTTTGAAAAATGTAGAAGCAAAAAAAGGAGCAAAGGTATTTGCTACGTCAAACAATACCGTGTTGGCTGATCATCTCAAAGTCTACGCTTCCGAAGGTGGTCTGGTCGATTTGCACGCGGAAGTAAAAAGTGCTGAAGTGAAAGTGACCTCCGGTGCAACAATAGCACTTTATGGTAAAGCGGACAAACAGGAGATTATCTCCAATTTTGGCGGCAAATATGAGGGGAAGGATTTTAAGACAACAACAACAACAGTTACGGTAAACGGGGGAGGGAAGGCAGAAGTCAATGCAGTGGATTCCATCGAGACAAAGACACGTGGCGGCGGTACGATAGATGTCTATGGCAAGCCTGAACAACGCATTGAAAAGAAAGTGGCCGGCGGAACAGTCAACTTTAAATAGTAAACTGTCTTGATTTTGTCAATTTTGACTCTTGTGGGTTTGCGCTTAAAGCGTTGAAAATTTAAGAAAATTAGAGCTAATAGATCAAATAAAAGGTTTTAAGCTGTAAAGGATGTTAGCAGGTGTTTAACTTTTTTGTTGAAAAGGTCAGATATTTTGTTTTTCTAGCCTAGACCCTTCTTCATTTGTGCTTAAAATACTTATTTTTGTGAGGGAATAATAAAAATAGTATTATGGCAAAGCGTAATTATGTTTCAAATTCTACGGAATCTACACGCATGTTCAAAAATGACTTTTTAGAGTCGTTGACGAAAGTGCACTGGAGCGTACCTTTGATTTTCTATGTACCCGTAGTTGTTTTCTTTTCATATAAAGCTCTGGTCTGGGGTGATGTTGATCTATTGACATATATTGGTTATTTTGTTTTTGGTCTGGCATTCTGGACAGCATTTGAATATGCATTACATCGTTGGGTATTTCATTTCCACCCGACATCGGAATGGGGGAAACGGATCGCTTTTATCTTTCACGGTGTACACCACGACTACCCTAGAGATCGGATGCGTTTGGTTATGCCTCTTTCAGCCAGTATTCCGTTAGCGGCTTTGGTCTATTTTGGATTTACATTATTCTTTTCGAATGAATTTATCCTAGCTTGCTTTTTCTCGGGATTTATGGTGGGATATCTGATCTATGATGAATGTCACTACGCCATGCATCACGCAAATTTTAAGAGCGGAATCTTCAAGCGTATTAAGCAGCATCACATGCTGCACCATTATTCCGATCCAGAAAAAGGATTCGGTGTGAGTTCGTCCTTATGGGATGAAATCTTGCGCTCAGGTTTTGAGGAAAAGGAACCAAAAAAAGAATCGTCGAAATTAAAAGAAGAAAAAGCATAACGCTTTTCTATTGATTATAAAAAAGCCTTTGGAGTAATTCCAGAGGCTTTTTTTGTGGGCAATATTTATATTAGTAGGCGAATTTGAATTTTAAAATGCCAACTAAAAGAGGTTGCTTTTTTTATCGTGTTTAATCCTTCCTCTAAGTTGTTTTTTTTTAATGTTATTTATTGTTAATAATTTTGTTAGATTTGACTAACTTATTATTTTTGTTTATAAAATAACGAAAAAAAACAATAATGGAATATGTGATCATCTTATTGGAGGAAAATAGAAGAAGATTAGAGCGTCATGTTCGTGATACCAACCTGATGAAGGCTGATATTCAATTGGCAACGAAAGAAATGCAGCAGATTGGTCAATTGAAACGAGCGATAAAAATCTTAAAACAGAAAACAAAAAGCTATGGCCAATAGTGATCTACGTGCTATAGAGCGGTATTGGCAAACGTTAACACTTTCAAGCAATTTGCTTTATAATGCAGATAAATTTGAGGAGGCCTTATTGAGTTATCAGTGTGCATTGGCCAGTGTGGAGCTATTAAATAACCATCTTACTGACTGTATTTATTTGGAAGTTCCTGTTATACAGGTCTATATTATCTCATGCAATAATCTCGCAAATACTTATATTGCTTTAGGCGATTTCGAGCAGGCTGATCGTATGCTTAAGCGTGTGTTATATTATTTGTTACATCTTGTTGTTCACGCTCAACTCGATCAAAATGAGATTCAATCCGAACTGAAAAGAGCGACATCAGCCTATCAGCAATTTGCAGAAAAAACAAATATGGAGAAGCCTAAGAGAGCGCTTTTTTTTGATTTATTCAAAGAACAATTATTTGAACGCGAATAATAAATAAAATTTATGCTATACCGGGTGGATTAGCTATCTCTTTAAAACAAAACACCACAAAGCATTATTTTATCTATGAATAGCTACAATAGATAAGATCTGGTAAGTGAAGATCCATATAGTACTCCCTCAATAAATCTCATCGATGTGGTGTGCTGGATGTAGGTCCACTTTGGGTAGCTATCCGCTAAAACAATAAATAATAGGAGTAATGGCAAAATTATTTTTAGTCCGTCACGGGCAATCACAATGGAACCTGGAGAACCGTTTCACAGGTTGGCAAAATATTGATATTACAGCTTTAGGACAACTGGAAGCAAAAAAGGCAGGAAAAGCATTGGCAAAAGAATCAATTGATATCGCATTTACTTCTACACTGATCCGGGCACAACATACTTTGGAGATCATTCTCAACGAGATCGCAAAGCCCAATATTCCGATTATCGTTGATGCTGCACTGAATGAGCGGAGCTACGGAAACTTAGAAGGACTAAATAAGGATGAAACCGCTGAAAAATATGGGGTGGAGCAAGTACATATCTGGCGAAGATCTTTTGATGTCGCTCCCCCGGGCGGTGAAAGCTTAAAAGATACCTACGATCGGGTGATACCTTATTTTGAGAATTTCATACAGCCAGAGTTGGACGCAGGTAACAATGTTCTTATTGTCGCACATGGTAACAGTTTAAGAGCGCTCATTATGTATCTGGAACATCTCACCCCGGCACAGATCCTTGAGCGAGAAATTGCGACCGGAGATCCCATTACATATCAATGGGATCACAATAAAATCATACGATAGCCGGATTTTGTCGCTAAGGTTTAGTTCGAATAGACTTAACTGTTTGCAAACAATTAGCACGGTATATGGGCAGGCATCATAGGTCAACAGATTAGGCAAAAAAGTACCAAACTTTTGTTACCAGGAAACATACGATCAGGCCATAAAATACGGGTAACAATGTCGCTACTGCGGTCCATTTGCGACTTCCCGTTTCCTTATAAATGGTGTATATTGTTGTGCTGCAGGGATTGTGTAGGAGACTGAACAGCATCAAATTAATGGCGGTCAATGTTGTCCACCCACCCGCGTGTAATAGGGTCGACACCTCGTTTGCTGAGCCTTCAAACAATACACCCGTACCAGCTCCGGTACTCCCTACCGTGAGCGCAGTTAACATGAGTATGGTTGGGATAACAATTTCATTGGCTGGAATGGCAACGATATAAGCCAATAAGATAACTCCATTTAGACCTATAAATAGACCCATCGGGTTGAGGCCATGAATGAGCCAGAGCGCTATATTTTGATCAGCGATATGAATGTTGCAGATCAACCAAATAATCGCACCAGCGGGTGCAGCAAAGATGATAGCCCGCCATAAAACGATCAATGTGCGGTCTATGAATGAGCTGTATAATGTCTGAAAGAATCTCGGTGGGCGATAAGGGGGTAGTTCTAGCGTAAAGAATGAGGATTCTCCTTTGAGTAATGTTTTTGACAATAGCCAGGAGGTTAAAAATGTAAATGCAATACCAAGTATCGCAATGAAAATTACAGCAAACATAGCGACGGAACTAGACCATTTGGCAGGAACCAAAATACCTAAAAAAATACTGGCGGTCAAAATCTGTGTGGGCCATCTTCCATTGCAAAGCGAGAAGTTATTGGTGACGATAGCAATCAACTTTTCACGTGGACTGTTGATAATCCTTGTTGCAACAACACCTGCGGCATTGCAGCCAAAGCCCATACTCATTGTTAGTGCCTGTTTACCATGAGCGCCGGCTTTTTTGAATATCCGATCTAGATTGAATGCAACTCTAGGGAGGTAACCAAAATCTTCCAATAATGTAAATAATGGAAAGAAGATCGCCATCGGTGGCAGCATGACCGATATGACCCAGGCAGTAGCCAAATAGATCCCGTCAATCAGAAACCCACCTAGCCAAACAGGAATATTCATGTCTGTTGACGCATCCTTTAAAAACGGATAAACATAATCGAGCAATAAAGTTGATAGCATTTGTGAAGGATAATTTGCCCCCGTTATGGTAAGCCAAAGGATCAATCCGAGCAGCATAAACATAATCGGAAATCCCCAGATACGGTGGGTGACGATATGATCGATACTGCGGTCCACTCGAAATGAATAGCTGTCCGAATCTGTTGAAACATGGTCTTTTACCAGTTTGCTCGCTTTTGCATAGATCGCTTCAACCAGCTCATTTCGATAATTATCTCCTAGTTTAAACCGATATGCTGTGGCGTAATGCAATATGGGGGCTAAGTTTTCACTGTCAATGGAATTGGATAGTTGTCCTTTTTGTAAGGCATCAATAATGCTTTTATCATCTTCGATCAGGCGCATGGCCAGCCAATTCGTGTTGGTTAACTTGCTGTCCAGCGTGTCGAGATGGTTGGCTATTGTTGCAACAGCAGTGCCTGTTTGCTTTGTCAACTGAAAAGAGGTCATTTTTGCGGGGAGGAAACTACCGTCAGCCACTTGATGGATAGCCGCCAGGAGGTCTGAAAGTCCTTCTTTAGTACGGGCGCTGGTGGCAATAACAGGGATGCCGAGATCCTTTGATAGGGTTCGTGCATCAATCTCTATCCGATGACGCCGCGCCTCGTCCATCAAGTTGAGGCATAAGACCGCTTTGTTGCTAATTTCGAGAATTTGTAGAACCAGACTGAAATTGCGTTGCAGCCTGCTGGCATCGACGACAATGACGGTGACATCGGGTTGGCCAAATAGGATAAAATCTCGGGCGACCTCTTCATCTTCGGATGTTGAAAGTAAGGAGTAGGTGCCGGGGAGATCAATGATTTTAAATTTATCGCCTCTATGTGAATAACTTCCTTCAGCTCGCGTAACAGTTTTACCCGGCCAGTTTCCAGTATGCTGTTTTAATCCAGTTAGCGCGTTAAAAATGGAACTTTTACCCGTGTTGGGATTTCCGGCTAAAGCAATAGTGTAGGTGGAATTTCCCAAATCTGTTCCCCATTGTTTTAGATCTGAAGTGGGATTCAGCTGGCAGGTTTCACATGCTGTATGTTTTTTCATCGTCATCTATTTATGGGTAATCAATACCTGTAACGAATCCTCTTTACGAAGTGAAATCACGGTGCCGTGTATATTATAGGCGATCGGATCACCTAGGGGACTTATATTCTGGATGCTTATTTCCGCGCCCCTGACAAAACCTAGGTCAAGCAAGCGCTGTCGGATTTCCTGGCGACAGTCTGTCGCTATCCCCACAATGCTTGCAAGCTCCCCCTTTTTTAATAACCCCAATGCTATTACCTGATTGTTTATCATTGCTTATTTTATTTTTAGTTTAGCTAAATTATAAAATTAGATTAGACTAACAAAATTTTGTGCAATAAATCTTAACGAGGATTGTTTTGTAGGTTTATACTGGTTTGTTTTTTTTGCCATAGATGACAGCGGAGCCATAGAAGCTGGCTCCAGCAATTAGGATGATGTCGATTAAAATAGTAGTTAGCTATATTTTTAAGAAATAGGGCGTACAAGTAAGGTTGCGGTAACTTTGCTGCTGAGTACTTCTGCGGACCGCTTGTCATAACTAACTGTGATACTGCGGTCAAATGGTTCGATGGAGTGAATCGTTAATGTTGTACCCAATTCTAGGTTTTTAGAGTTTAGGTATTGTAACAATTCTTTGGAGGAAGGCTGTACAGCCATTAATGTGACCACATTTCCGATTTCACAGGTATCAAGGAAGACATAGTTCTCCGAACGCATTACACCATTATGGTCAGGAATCGGCGAGCCATGGGGGTCTACTGTCGGGTAGCCCAATAATTGATCCATCTTGGTGAAAAATTCAGGAGAATGGATGTGCTCGATCTGTTCCGCGATCTGGTGAACTTCATCCCATGCAAAGCCCATCTTTTCTACGAGATACATTTCGGTAAGTCGATGTTTGCGAATAATAAGCGCAGCTTCTTTTTTTCCTTCTTCTGTAAGCTTGAGGGGTTTATAGCTTTCGTAATGGACCAAACCTTTTTCAGATAGCTTTTTCATCATACTATTTACCGTTGGCATTTTGATTTCCAGTCGTTTACTGATCTCATTGACGCTAGCCTCGCCTTTTAGGTAGGTCAGATTGTATAATGCTTTTAAGTAGTTCTCTTCGGTCTGTGATATCATAGTACAAATTTACCAAATATTAGTTGTGTCTAATAGTCATGTTAGAAAATATTTTGTTAGTTCAATCTAACTTACTAGATTTGTGTTTCTAAATTTATAATTAATCAAAACAAAACAATGATGACGGGATTCAGAGTTCTCTTGACAACAGTATTCATGCTGATCGGATTTATTTCCTTTGGGCAGACAGGTGGGGTAGTAGGTAAAATTTATGATAGCAATGGACTCCCGTTGAAATCGGTATCCGTGGTGATTCCTGCACTAAAGATGGGTACGAAGTCTAACAATCTTGGACGATTTACATTGGAAAAGATTCCCTCTGGTACCTGGGGAGTGGAAGTCAAACATATCGGTTTTAATGTCCATCGTGATTCGATTCGGATCGATAGGGGTACTGTGGCCAGGAACATCCGTTTAGACCGTTCCATTTTCTTTTTGGATGAAATTGTGGTCACGGGCACTAAAACATTCAAACGAAAAACGGAGAGTCCGGTAATTGTCAATATATTGGAGAGTAAAACCCTGGACAATCTGCAAGTATGTAATCTTTCTGAAGGGCTGAAGTTTCAGCCGGGCTTGCGGGTGGAAACTGATTGTCAGACCTGTAACTACACCCAATTGCGGATGAATGGACTCCAGGGAGGATATTCGCAGATACTGATCAATGGGCGGCCTATTTTCAGTCCTTTGATGGGACTCTATGGTATGGAGCAATTGCCTGTCAATATGATCGAAAAGATTGAGGTGGTTCGCGGTGGCGGATCTTCGTTATATGGTTCAAGTGCCATAGGGGGCACAGTCAATGTGATCACCAAATTACCGAAGCAGAGTGGTTATGAAGTCAATTCTTTTTACCAAAGCATTGATGGCAAGACAAGCGATTTTAACCTTGGCGGAAATGCTACCTTGGTCAATGAAAAGGGGAATGCTGGAACATCCTTTTTCTTCAATAAACGGGATCGCGGCTTTTACGATGCAAATGGCGATAATTTTTCGGAAATACCTAAAATTGAAAATACCTCCTTCGGTATCAACTCATTCTATCGGTTCTCGGACAATCAAAAATTGCAGGTTTCCCTGAGCAATCTGAATGAATATAGATTTGGGGGTGAGATGACGAAAAAACCAGCCTACCTTACACTTCAGTCCGAGGAACGTACCCATAAAATATGGATGGGGAGCGCGGATTACCAGATCAATTTTAATCAGGATAAATCGGCATTGATCTTCTATACAGCTTTTCAAAATACCAATAGAAAGCATTATACCGGGATATTTCCGGATAGTCCGGAAGAGATCGAAAATCATCTCAAAAATCCGCCTTATGGCGATTCAAAGACAACCACATTGCAGGGCGGTTTTCAATTGAACCACGAGGTTAGCAATTTTTTGAACCATCGGAATGTATTGACCGTCGGATCGGAATATGTGTCCGATAAAGTTTACGACGAAATTCCGAGTTATAACTATTTGGTCGATCAGCACACGAAAGATTGGGGGAGCTTTTTTCAGAGTGACTGGGACTTTGCGGACAAGTTTAACTTGCTATCCGGGGTTCGGGTGGACAAGCATAACCTATTGGACAAAGTGATTGTCAGTCCACGTATAGCGCTGTTATATAAGCATGCGGCCAATACGCAGTTCCGTCTTAGCTATGGAACGGGTTTTCGGGCGCCACAGGCATTTGATACAGACCTTCATATTGCCTTTGCGGGAGGTGGTGTTTCACGTGTTCAATTAGCTCCAGATCTTCGGGAGGAGCGATCAAAGAGTTTTAGCGGTTCGGTAAACTATGATAAAGCCACGGAGAAATGGATTGCGGGTTTTACATTGGAGGGATTCTATACACAGCTGAAAAATGCCTTTGTACTTGAAGAAATCGGTACGGACGACTTTGGTAAGGTGTTTGAAAAACATAATGGGAATAACGCGAAGGTAGCAGGAACTACACTTGAATTACGTGCCAATTATAATAAAAAGATGCAACTGGAAACAGGTTTTACCTTGCAACAGAGCAAATATGAAAATCCTGTATCTTACCTGGAGGGTATAGAAGCGACAAGATCATTCCTGAGAACACCAGATGAATATGGTTTTGCAAACCTCAATATCACACCGGATAAACGCTGGACAATCAATCTGAACTATGTGTACACGGGTAAAATGAAGATCGCTCATGCTGGTGGTGCGGACAATTTTCCAGAGGATGAAATGGTTCATACAAAAGCATTCTCAGAGTTAAATAGTAAAGTGTCGCATACTTTTAGTCTGTCAAAATTTAACAACATGATCGAAATTTATGGGGGTGTAAAGAATGTTTTTAACGCTTATCAACATGATTTCGATACCGGTAAAAATCGGGATAGCAATTACATTTATGGTCCTAATATGCCACGAACGTTCTTTGTTGGTTTAAAGATAAAGAGCCTTTAAGTAAATTGATCAGCGTATTAGACTGGATCTGTGCAAAATATTATAATCTTGTTACGCTTAAAGAAATATTTTTAAATCAATTTCGTGTCACCTCAGTGGAGCGATTTTACGAATAACCAGATGCAAAAGAAGCAACTCCAGTATATATACAATTGGCTACTGACTATCTGAAAAAACGAGGGGTATAAAAGCTGTGTCTTGTTGTGCTATTATTACAAACGGAGGAGCATAGTAAAGCACTTGCGGGGCTTTCGCCGAATAGTTCTGTAAGATTAAACTGTTTGTAAGGAGCTCGATATAGCCAAATAGCCAATTAGAGGGTTGAAGATCAAGGACGCATGGGGCTAGCACGGGAAGCTCTGATATTTAAAAGAATACAAAAAGGACAAAATACTATGGGAAGAGTGCAGTATTGAGACGCGAGAATTGTAAAACAAAAAATCCTGCATGGACATAGCGCCAGCAGGATTTTTTGTTTCCGGATATATTGTTTTTTTATTTCAATACAAACTTGAAACCCAATGAGAAACGGGATGGTTCAAAGTTAGAACCATGTGATAAGTTCCACCATGGTTTCCAGTCAAAATGCATTGCTAATGGTGCTGAAGGAATTCTGAACTCCAGACCCAATGCTGGACGGATAGCAAAAAAAGTTTCGGTATCACCATCTTTCCAATGGTAGTCATCGTCCCAGTAGCCATGCCATTTGCCATAGTCAACAAAAGATACTTGTGGCCCCACACCGACATACCACGATAAACCGCGTGTTCCAGAGATACGTTGGTTGTAAGAATAATCTACACCGACAACCGTGATGTTGTCGCCAAATAATACCTGTGCATTTCCGGCATCATTGCCACCAAAATTGTGTTTGATCTGTGGGCCGTATAATGTTGGGCCATCACCGACGTCAATGCCAAGGCCAAGAGCTGTACGGTAAGGAGTTTGCGCGTTTGCCTGTTGGTTAATGGCAAATACAAGTGTAAAAAGTGTCAGAAAAGGTAGAAGTACTTTTTTCATGATATTAAAAAAATGTTAGCGTTAAGTTTTCGAATCGAGAACTTTCGCTGTTTATACAAATACTCTGCCAATTATTCGTGTTTCGATGGGTCGAAATATCGTTATTTATTAACTATTTTATTTTAAGGGTGTTATTTTTTATTTTATTCTACTTTTAATCCTTGAGGATAGTTTTTTAGCTTCTTGTTTATATTGTAGTCGAATGCTTGCGGATTCAAATTCAGATTACCGAAACGATATCTGCCGGAGCATTGTTTATCTTGTATATACATGGCGGTTTAACTTATTTAAAAAAGCGTAATGGAAGTATAAACTTAGATATTTTAAGATGGAACATATTCAAGTCAATAGGAAAAAAATAGAGCAATGGCTTGCGGAGGGCTATGACGTGCTGCAGGAAGGAAAGCTTTTAAAAGTTGAAGGCGACCTGCCGGAGTTTTTGGAACAATTTGATGACGAAGCTGAGCCAAAGACTTACTTGTTAAAAGAATTGGTCACTTGGCCTGAAGAAGAGCTTAAAAAACTGTAAGGAATATGGAGCAAATGAAAATAGCATCGGAAAAGATAGTTCCAATAGATTTTGACGCAGAGGAACTACCCATAGAAATCAGGGAATTGCGTCCCGTGGTTTTTTATATCCGAGATAGCCTAAATGTATCTAATCGCGATGTTTGGTAAACTGATTTGATGTTTGGTAAACTGATTTTTCGTGTTGTATATATTTAGAAGATACAGGTAGTATGCGCTTAATATTTTTTTAAATTATATTAAGTTTTTGGGATTGAGGCCTCCCAAAAAATAGTTGTTCATTGTCAAAGGTGACCCATGTTATGACTTGTATGAACGATCTGAACCCGAAAGACAGGTACTGGAAAAAGTTATATTATTCTTTGCTGAGAATTTAGGGCAGTAGTATAGGAAGATTATGGTTCCGGATGAATCATTATGAACAAAGTCTAATATATTAATTTTATAGTTTTCAATAGGAAACTTAGTTAGCTGGCTCGGCACAACGGAATAAATTTTCTGAAAACCGTAGCTCTCTTTTTGGGGTCGAGAGCTGTTTTTTTTTATTAAGAATAGTTCAGTTTGACATGAGCAATAATTTACTGCACAAATTTAGAACTTATACCCCTTTTCTTGATATAAAAACTTAACGCTCTACCTGCCTCGATCGGACGATCAGTACTCAGTATATCTGCGCCACGTTCTATAAAGCTGGCATACAGCTGAAATCCTTTCTTTGCAGCTTGTCTGTCGAGATTACCCTGCGTGCCCAAGATACACATGATCCCATGATCATGCAATACTTTGGTTAGCTGCGGATCAGCTTCCCGTGTACCGACGAAGGCCAGTAACTTATTGTCCGGTACATCTTTTTCGTTGAGACGGGCGATATCCGCTAGGCTCTTCACTGAAGCAGATATCATCAGATCCCCGGCAAGATTGTGTACTTTTCCGGCCTGACCGGCACTATAAGTAATGATAACAACACTGGATTCGGCACGCTGTTTACGAATGACATTGATTACGGATTCGTAAGGTACCTCGTTTTTAATATCCAGTGTGAAAATAACCTTGCCTTTTCCCCAGGCCAGGGCTTCATCGAGTGTTGGGATTTTGTAGGGTGTTATTTTCTTGTCGTTGTCTACCAGACGCAGTTTTTTGAGCTCCGCCAAAGTACGTTCACTAACAGATCCCCGGCCTGTTGTCGTGCGGTTTAGGGTATTGTCATGCATGAGTACCAGTGCCGAATCTTTGCTTAATCTAACATCGCACTCTACAATAACAGGCTGCAGACTGGCATTATATGCAAAGGTTTCCAAAGCATTTTCCGGATAGCCAGAAGTAGGCCCGCCACGGTGCAGACTGACCAATGGATAGCGGTTGTCATCATAGGTCAGAAACTGATAAAGATCCTCTACTGTGGTCAGCTGGATGCGCTTGCCCACAGGTAAGCCTTCTGTATCACCACTATGGCGAAAACAGCTGCAAACAGCTATACAGGTCAGGAATAAAAGGAAGCAGTACAGGCGTATTCTCATTTTTAACTATTATGCGACTATAAATTATGCTGATTGATTAGGGCAACTAACGTTTCTACTGTGGTATTGAGCTGATCTATTGTCAGATGAGCCCGAGTATAGTAAGGCTCGCGTTCCGTTAATTTCTCTTCAATAAAAGCCCGTAGTTCTTCCGGTGATTTACCGATCAGAATAGGTCTTTTATGTAATTTTGACTGCGACAGGCGGTCAAATAAGGCTTTTGGAGTCATTTGCAGATAGACCGCATAACCATTGGCTTCGATCCAATCCATATTGTCAAAAAAACAAGGGGCACCGCCCCCCGTGGAGATGACCGCGTAGCTGCCCGCAAATTTACGCAACTGCTCGCGTTCCAGCTTTCGGAATTGTTCTTCACCATGCTGGCCGAAATAGTCGGTAATGCTCATGCCGATCTGTTTCACAATCTCCTCGTCGGTATCGATAAAAGGTAAATCTAATTTGCTGGCCAGCTTTTTTCCCAGTGTGGTTTTTCCACTGCCCATATAGCCAATCAAAAATATAGGTTTAGGCATATTGTATTATTTGTCCTTACTTAAAAAATTGTCTTCAATCGTCTTTGCATCCGGGAAATTATTGTAATGCCATTTGCCCATTACATTCCCCCCTTTTAACAGGATCACACCGGGATTGGCCCGGACCATACTTTTCAATGGAATTAAATCCGCATAATAGATTTCTGCAATCAATTGCATCTTGTCACTCAGGTATTGTGCATCTTTGGAAGCCGAGGCGGTCAGCAGGACAACGCGAAGACCATTGTAATCTTTGGTCATCTGTGTCACCGTCTGATTGATTTTCTGGATGGCATCTATATTGGTCGATGAAAGATCCTTGGCGACGATGATAATATTATAATAAGGGTTGGCGATGATCTCCTGTGTATGATCAGCACCGTCCGCATCAGTAATCAAAAGGTCTGGAATAGGAATGTCATATCCTTTTTTGACGAGTTTGCTTTTTGGTTCGCCAATGATCTCCCAAGACTCATCCTCCCAAAGTTTATCTGCCATATACACTTTGTCATTCACTTTCTTAGTCTCGCCGGTCTTCTTGTTTTTCATGGTATAGAGCTGCTCAAAGACATCGGCCTGTTTTCCTTCAGGAAGGACCATCAGAGAAGGTAGATTGTTGCCGATCTTATAAGGCAAGAAATCAATAAAAGGGAGATAATTGACCGTATATACTCCTATACCCAAGGAAACAACAGCTGTAATCAATGTGACAACAAATTGATTGCCGGAACCTTTGATAATAGACCGGATCTGTTTGCGATTAAAAAAGATGATCAGGATCAAAGCCAATAACACCAGATCTTTAGAAAAAGATTGCCAAGGGGTCAGTGGTATGGCATCACCAAAACAACCGCAGGAAGTAACGACTTCGAAAAATGCGGAATAGAATGTCAGAAAGGTGAAAAATAGGATCAACAACAGTAGGCCCCAAGCCACCAGATTGGCGTAGACCCCAAACAATAGGAGCGCACCTAATAGGATTTCAAAGCCACAGATCACCACGGCCATGGCCGTAGCATATTCATTGAAGGCAGTCAGGTGGAACACTTCGAAATATTCCTGCAATTTATAGCCGAAGCCGGTAGGATCATTGGCCTTGATAAATCCGGAGAAAATAAAAAGAAGTCCAGTGAAAATGCGGCAAAAACCTAAAAGGTAATTTGTTTTTGTTGTCTGTTGTGCTGTCATCATCCGATTATTGTTGTGCGAGTCCTAACTTAATTAACGCAAAAACTGCGTAGTTGAGCATATCCTGGTAATTGGCATGAATGCCTTCTGAAACGATGGTCTGCCCGTCATTGTCTTCGATCTGTTTGACGCGGTGGATTTTCATTAAGATCAGATCTGTCATCGAAGAAACGCGCATATCACGCCAGGCCTCACCGTAATCATGATTTTTGGCTAGCATGAGGTCCCTTGTTTCGGTTACCTTTTCCGTGTATTTTTGATTGACAAAGGCAGGGTCGAGGTTTTCCTCTCCATCTTCACCAAGATCAATCTGGATCATGGCCATGATGCAATAATTAATGATACCGATATATTCATCCACGACCCCTTCACCAACTTTAGATACTTTTTTGACTTCGAGGGTACGTATACGTTGTGCCTTAATATAAATCTGGTCGGTAATGGAGGAAAGGCGCATAATCCGCCATGCCGTACCATAATCTTTTGTTTTTTTTATAAATAAATCTTGGCAGTGCTTGATCACACTGTTATATTCCTGAATAGTATCCATATCGTTTTTGAAAAGAACTTGATGAGACAAGTCGAGATTATAGGACAAATATAATTAGAAAATAGTACTTCTAATGGTCAAATGAATGTACAATTTGCGCTGTTTTGCTAAAATATAAATAAATATTTAAGATATTTCCACGAATAAAAGGTTCGACCGTTGTGGGATAACAATAAATTTGTTACGGGTATGACGAACAAACTTATAAATAAAGGTAACTTTATCTTTGTTTGATACCATGTCCGGCGTTGGCGGTCAACTTTGAACAGAAAGAAAAAAGAAATTCATGAATTTTCAACAACCTATCATTCGCGAGGTAGAGATTATCCGATATGTTCAGCCATTTCGGGAAGGTGGATCTTTGCCTGCGCTGGTCGATGCAGACGATGGCTTTAGTTATGTCATTAAATTCAGAGGAGCAGGGCAGGGCCGTAAGGCACTCATTGCTGAACTCATCGGTGGAGAGCTGGCAAGGCTTTTAAGATTAAGAGTTCCCGAAATTGTCTTTGCACATCTTGATGAATCTTTTGGGCGCTCGGAACCGGATGAGGAAATACAAGACCTGCTCAAATTTAGCGTGGGGAAAAATCTCGGGCTTCATTTTTTGAGTGGGGCGATTACTTTTGATGCCAATGTTGACGTGATCGGCGCAGAAGAGGCTTCAAAAATTGTGTGGCTTGATGCTTTACTGATGAATGTGGACCGTACGGTACGGAACACCAATATGCTGATCTGGCATAAAGAATTATGGCTGATCGACCATGGGGCATCCTTATATTTTCACCACAGTTGGGACAATTGGGAAGAGCAATCGGTCAAACCATTTGTACAGATTAAAGACCATGTGTTGTTAAAAAATGCGAGCGTTGTCGGAAAAATAGATGCTGAATTCAGTTCTATTTTTACGGACGATGTTTTTCGTAAGATATTGGCTGTCGTACCGGACGAATGGTTAGTGGATTCTGAACGCGAACTGACTGCGGCAGATGCCAGAGAAGTGTATGTTTCCTTCTTGAAGCAACGTGTGGCGAATTCGTCAATTTTTGTAAAACAGATAGAAGATGCCAGAAAAAACCTTATATGAATATGCTGTGGTACGATTGGTACCGCGTGTAGAGCGTGAGGAATTTATAAATGTCGGTATTGCGCTCTATTGCCGTAAATATCGTTTTGCCAGGATGGTTTACGCCATAGATGAGCAGAAGGTAAGGGCACTCTGTCCAAAAATTGAACTGGAACTTATTGAAAACCACTTGTCTTCCTTTCAACGGATATGCAATGGAGATAAAGATGCCGGAAAGTTGGCTGCCCTGGATATCACCGAGCGTTTTCGTTGGCTTACTGCCAAACGGAGTACGCTCATCCAATGCTCAGCCTCGCATCCCGGACTATGTGAAGATCCCGAAGCAACATTGCAAAACCTGTTTGACCGCTTAGTGCTTTAAGAAGCATAAGCAGGTTTCTAAATTGCAACTTGCGTTGATGCGAAGAAGAAATGACGTCGATGAGACAGCAATGAGGAGGGAATCTTTAGCTATCCTAAAACTCAAATAAAAATAAAAAGGATTTAATCACATAGTTAAGTGGTAATAAGGCTTAATCTATCAATATTGTATAGTATCTTTGTTTAAGAATAAAGCTCTTGCAGATCAAAGAGAGACATTAAATTTGTATGTTTCTCCATTAGAATTCTATACAATAGAAACTTGAGCTAAGATTGTTTTAATATTTACTTTTGAAGATGCATGATTTTTATCAACATATCTACGAGCAGCAATTAGCTGTTTTAGAAATGCCTTCCAATAAGAAGATCTGCGGCTGGGCTACCAAAATTCTGGATGTGCTTTTTCCGGAGCGAAATTCGGGCGAGATGAAATCGGTGGACGATGTAAAGCTTGCTTTTGGACAATTTGAGCTGGAGCTGGAGCAGCTCCTGAGCAAATCAAAAGCCTGTGGTCATTGCAATCATGCGCAAGTAGCTCATCAGTTTTTTGAACGCATTCCGGCTTTGTATGAACTCATGTGCCAGGATGCTGATGCATTGATGGATGGGGATCCTGCGGCACAGAACAAGCGCGAGGTCGTACGTACCTACCCCGGTTTTTTTGCAATCTGTATTTTCCGGATGGCAAATGAGTTACATCGTCTGGGGGTCCCCCTGATCCCACGGATATTGACTGAGCATGCGCATTCCAAGACAGGAATTGATATTCATCCGGGAGCGACCATCGGTCATCATCTCCACATAGATCATGGGACCGGATTGGTGATTGGGGAAACCTGTACAATCGGAAACTACGTTAAACTCTATCAGGGGGTAACGCTGGGCGCTTTGAGTGTGGATAAGGTGTTGTCAAATGTCAAACGTCATCCAACAATCGAAGACCACGTCATTATTTACTCGGGAGCAACTATTTTGGGGGGTGAAACACGTATCGGCCACCATTCGGTCATCGGAGGTAATGTTTGGCTGACAAGTTCAGTGGAACCGTATACGACTGTGTATCATCAGGCGACCACAAAATTCATTGATTCAAAACCAATCATATAGATACATTATGGGAAATATTATAGATACCATCGGAAATACACCATTGGTGGAGATCACCCAATTTCATACAAATCCAAAAGTACGGATCTTTGCAAAGATGGAAGGGAATAACCCTGCTGGCTCTGTCAAGGACCGTGCAGCCTTAAATATGATCCGTTCGGCCATGGAGCGTGGTGAGATTTCGAAAGAAAGTAAACTTATTGAGGCAACCAGTGGAAATACGGGGATTGCCCTGGCCATGATTGCCGGGATATATGGTTTGAGTCTTGAATTGGTCATGCCTGCGTCTTCTACCCGTGAGCGTACGCTGACCATGGAAGCTTTCGGTGCCAAGGTTACGCTTCTGGAGTCAATGGAGATATGCCGCGATTACGCCGAAGCAAAAGCAGCAAATGAAGGTTGTTTTATTTTAAATCAATTTGCCAATCCTGATAATTACAAAGCGCATATCAAAACGACTGGACCTGAAATCTGGCGTGACACAGATGGGAAAATCACCCATTTCGTGAGTGCAATGGGTACAACAGGAACGATTATGGGAAATTCCATTTACCTCAAGGAAAAAAATCCGGCAATACAAATTGTCGGTTGTCAGCCTACCCCTGAGTCGTCTATTCCCGGAATCAGACGTTGGCCAGAAGCTTATCTACCGAAAATATTTGATCCGAGCCGCGTGGATCGTGTCATTGATATTTCACAACAGGAAGCAACCGAACTGGCGCGTGAACTGGTGAAACGGGAAGGGGTTTTTGCAGGTATGAGTACAGGCGGAGCATTTGCCGGCGCCCTGAAAATTGCCGATGAAATTGAGGAAGGTGTCATTGTTTTTATTGCATGTGATCGAGGAGACCGTTACCTGAGCTCAGACTTATTCGGTTAGTCCATTCTGAGACAGTAAACTCGTATATAAATTATAGCGCCTGTCATCGTTATACTCCGTTTTCGCGTGATGATGACAGGCATTTTTTTTATTTTTTCTTGTCGTATCTAATCGTCTGAACGGATATTTCCTCTTTGTATGTCGTGTCGTTTTCCATTGGACAGCATAGCTTCAATAAAGTGCCATCTGTTCAGTCTGCTTGTGTCCGATATAGTAACTACCTTAGCATCAGGTTGATGATCTTTGGGTCGAATGTTTAGCGCTAATCCTCCTGTCCGAACGTTAGCAAATTGTTATCCGGATCCAATATGGAAAATTCACGCTGACCCCAAGGTTTTGTCTCCAGTTTGCCATTCGGATGGATAGCAATGTTGCGTGCTAGAAAAGATTGATAGAGTGCATCAATATCATCGGTGCGGATATAGATCATGCCATAATTTTCTTCGGGAGACAGCTCCCTGAATTCAAAAAAATGAATCTCGATCTGATCTTTTTTGATCATCAGATACCCTTCATAATCTTCGGTGCCGCAAGGCATGAACCCTAGCTGGCCTAAGTAAAAATCACTTGTGACAGCTTTGTCGCGCATCGGTAGTTTGGGGTGTGTCGCAGTTAGTCTCATTGTTTTATTTAATTTTTTTGAAGCCTACTGAAATATAAGGGTTATTTTTATTCTTTATGTTAGCTTATACCTATTATTTTTCCGGTTGAGCAAACATAGTGCAATACGGCTCTGGATAATTATCCATTAACGCAATTAATCCGGCTCTCATCTAATGATATTAAATGCTGATTCTTCCATATTTAATTCTGTATAATTTTTAGTTATGACTCATTAGTTTTTGTAGTTTTATTCATGAGTAAAAGTTATTCAATTTTGTGCAAGATCAAACACAGTTATCATGTACAAAAAGATAAACTTTACGATGCGATACAAGCATATGCTCAATAAAAAGATCTCCATCCGGGAAATCATCTTTACTCTCTTACTTATCCTATGTCTGACACCGATCATATCGGCTCCTTTGGCGCTGCTGCTAGGTATTATTGTTGCCCAATGGATCGGACATCCCTTTTTGGCTGTTAATCATAGAGCCACGCAGATGCTGTTACAGCTCTCCGTTGTCGGCTTAGGCTTTGGTATGCATATTGATAATGCTGTTCAGACGGGCAAAGACGGTTTTTTGCTAACAGTTATTTCTATTATCGGAACATTGTTGCTGGGCTATGTATTGGCTGAATTGTTAAAGCTAGAAAAAATGACCGCTTATCTCATCACTGTAGGAACAGCTATTTGCGGCGGGAGTGCCATCGCTGCAGTTTCACCCACAATGAAGGCGAATGAAAAGCAGATCAGTGTAGCGTTGGGAACCATCTTTGTCTTAAATGCTGTTGCCCTATTTGTATTCCCGGTCATCGGTGGTTTCCTGGATCTCTCCCAGACACAATTTGGACTCTGGTGTGCCGTTGCGATACAGGATACGAGTTCGGTGGTTGGTGCGGCAAGTAAGTATGGTTCCGAGGCGCTACAGGTGGCGACAACCGTTAAATTAACACGGGCATTATGGATAATTCCGATTTCGTTGTTGAGCGCCCTTGCCTTTAAAAATAAGGGGACGCGTATCAAGATTCCATATTTTATCGGATTATTTATATTGGCTATTATCCTGAATAGCTATATTCCATTTTTCAGGAGTATGGGAACTTATGTTGTTGAGATCGCTAAAGCCGGACTCACCTTGACGCTCTTTCTGATTGGAGCCAGCCTGTCGAGAGATGTGTTGCTGTCTGTAGGTTGTAAGGCGATCTTGCAGGGGCTGATATTGTGGCTGAGCCTCGCCGTCCCCGTGTTGCTTTATATTTATTTCTGTCTGTAGAAATATAGTGCGCGTCGAATAGCAACAGAAAACCGACTTTAGGAATGTTGGGACTGGTATTTCAGTAAAACCATATCTTTTAACAATTGACCGTTTTCATAGATGGGCTGTTCGTAATTTTCAATAAAAAAATTCGGACGGATACCATATTTAACAAAACCATTGCGTTCGTAGAATCTGATCTGGTCCAGACCGCAATCTGCCGTTCCAACAATCAGATTTGTATATTGCGCAGAATAAGTTTGTTGGATATGACGTAATATTTTACTGCCAAGCCCGCTGTTCTGGTACGCGGGGGTGACGGCGATATTTTTGATTTCCAGGGTTTCATTATCGATGTGGTACAAACAAAATACAGCAATGGGCTGCTGATGTTCCTCGACAACAAAGACAGCGGAATCAAAAAGATACTTATTGATAGCAGCGACTGTCTCATCTGCCAAAAGCAACAAATCATAAGGATAGTCCTTATGATTTGTGATCTGTTTTATTTCTAAATCAGCTAACATACAAATAGTCTGTCTAAATCCATTAAAATGGATGTTGTTCTGATTGACTTAATTGAAGTGGTATAAAAAGATGACATCCCCCACATAGGCCGGTTTGGCACTATCTTTAATTTTTAAGGTTGCCTCAATGGTTACTTTGACAACTCCCCTGAGGTTGGCAACAGATTTAACGTGTGTATGTAATTGTACTTCATTATCGACCAGCACAGGCTGCGCAAAACGCAGATTTTCGATACCATAATTGATTTCCATTTTGACATTCCGTACTTCGGCAATCTGCTTCCACAAATAAGGAATAAGTGATAATGTCAGATAACCATGTGCAATGGTTGATTTAAACGGACTCTCTGTTTTCGCTCTTTCGCTGTCGAGGTGAATCCATTGGTGGTCTAATGTTGCATCTGCAAACTGGTTAATCTGTTTTTGGTCGATTGTGTGCCATTGAGATTCGCCTAATGACTTTCCTTCAAAGGCTTTGTACTCTTCATAATTGTTAATTATTGTCATATGTTATGTCTTTATCGCTTTTCGTTGGAATTTGATCCGTAGGGTATATACTGGGACATCAAATTTTGGCTAAAGATAACCATTGTCGTTAGCAATCCAAGTATGTCCGTTATTATATGTCTATTCGTTGGGATGATCGTTGCCGCAGCAAAGGCCAATAACCGATGTATTTAATGCGTCTGTCCATAGGATGTGTTGCCGTATGTTTTTTCCACATAAGCTTTAAAATTGTCGAGGATGGCTTGCCAACCGTGGCGTTGCACCTCGATAGGATTTTCAGACTCGGCATCAAAAATAACCTCGATATCCGTAGCAGATTTTTTTGTATTAAAATTGATTGTTACCTGACGGCCATCGGGCATCACATAGGCGATTTTTTTAAAGGGCTCAAGTGCAGTATAGGTTCCTGTAAGATCGAAGCCGACCGAACCGTCCTTTGCTTCCATGCGATTTTTAAATTTTCCCCCGACGCGTAAATCGTTAATTGCGTCCGTGCAATGCCAGTCTTCAGATGCCCGGTTCCATTCCATGATGTCCTCCGCAGAGGTGTAGGCATTCCAGATGGTTTCCACCCGCGCAGCAATATGTGTCTGTATTTTTATCTGCTCCATATTACGTTAATAATTTTTTCTAAAGTAATTACAGTTTCCTTACTAATAACAGGAAAATTTATCTTTTGTTATGTCCTCCACGAGGTAATACTGAATATTCTCCGAAAAAAATGTATAGATGCTGTTGAACCGTTGCTTCGTATGGCAGGACAAACAATCTGTGCAGAGGAGAGAGGGATCTGAAAGGTTTTTGCTAACTTTATGGATGTGAATCCTTAAACCCATTTAATATGTCTTCAAAATTTCTTATTGTATTCTTTTTACTCATTTCATCGAACCAAATTTTTGCGCAAAAATACCGTACCATAGAAAATATTAGCTATTGTAAAATTACTGATACCGACGGGTATAAAAAAGAACGTTGCAAGCTCGATCTCTATGTCCCGACCGATCGAAAGAACTTTTCCACGATTGTGTGGTTTCATGGCGGAGGACTGGAAGAAGGGAATAAATTTATTCCTTTGGAACTTAAGGAGAAAGGGCTGGCGGTGGTTGCGGTCAATTATAGACTGAGCCCCAAAGTGAAAGCCCCGGATTATATTGACGATGCTGCTGAAGCTGTAGCCTGGGCCTTTTCACATATTGCATCTTATGGGGGTGATCCGGCGAAGATTTATGTTTCGGGACATTCTGCGGGAGGATATCTGGCGCTAATGGTGGGACTTGATAGCAGTTATCTGCAAAAACGGGGGGTCAGCGCAAATAAAATAAAGGGGCTGATACCGATCAGTGGTCAGACCAATACACATTATACGATCAAAAAGGAACGCGGACAGTCGATGGCAATCCCGCAGATGGATCAATATGCGCCGATATCCTTTGCACGTAAGGACGCACCTGCTACTGTATTGATTACCGGTGATCCACAATTGGAACTTCCAGCTAGATACGAAGAGAATGCGCATCTCGCAGCGATACTAAAACAGGTTGGGCATACCAAAACGTCTCTGTATCAATTGCAGGGCTTTGACCACGGTGGCGTATATAAGCCCGGCTGCCTACTGATGCTTAAATGGATCAAGGAACAGGAGAAATAGATAGGTGTCATTTCGGAGACCGGAAATGAAATCTTATAAATAAAATAAAAAATAGTACAACAGCGATTTGGAAAAAAATTGCGACCTTTATTCCGTAATAGAAGATTTAACCTGACATTTGTAATCGGGTAGCTGAAAAAAGATAAATTTTAATCCGTTATGTGGGTAAAAGTCAACATCCTGTTGGTCATCTGTATATTGGGGCTGTTTTTAGCTCCGAGCCCGGTGTTTGCCTGCCATCTGAGTCCTGAAAAAACCAAGCAGGAGGACAAAAAGTCCTGTTGCTCGGAAAAAGAACCATATGTAAATGCGGCCGATAAGGGTGAAGGTATAAAAGCTACTGACAAAGGTCAAGATTTACATCATGCGCAGAATAGCCGCGATATAAAAGATATCGAAGGAAAGGATTGCTGTAAGGATAAAAGCGAGGATTCACAAACAACACAAGATCACGGTGATGGCTGCAGTAAACATTGCGGCGAAAAATCTTGCCGAACCTCCACGCAGTGTAATCCCATTATTCCTTTTTATGAAGCGGAATTGATCTTACTTTTTGATACGGATCAATTAAAACTATACACCCTGTATAAGCAATCTTTTTGTTCGGATGCTTATTTTTCGATCTGGCAACCACCCAAAATAGCCTAATCGACAATAGCCCATGCTATTCCTTTTGAATCGTTTTCTACATTCAAAATCTCTTTTAGTTATTCAATGAAAATTCCCATTGGCTGACATTATCCGATGCCAGTCAGCAGCTCAATTGCTTTGAAGAGCAGTTTTCATTGGTATTTATTTAATCAAATTTTATTTATCGTGAAATATCCCTATTTGAAAAGTACAAACACAGATCAAATATGTAGGGATTGGAAACGATGTTTAAAGACAAATCAAGCGTAACAAGCGCAAAATATATAATTTAACTATGAAATCAATTTCACTAATTGGTATGGTAAGCCTGGTATTACTGACCAATGTTACAATACATGCACAGATCAAAAATGCGAAAACAGCGACCGTAAAGGTGTTTGGAAATACGCCGGCGGCGAAAGCGGTCATTGAGGGAGAAGGTAAGTCTGGAAAGTCTGCCCAGGTGGAGTGGGACCGGGAAACGAATATGGCGACCATTACCTATGATGCGTCAAAAACAAATGCAGATGAAATCTTAAAACGGATTGCCCTGGCGGGATTTGATAATGAGAAATTTCTGGCTCCGGATGATGTTTATGCACAGTTGCCTAAAGCCGATCAATACGCCAGAACCTTGAAGCCAAAGGCAGAAAGCCAGCCTATGAAAGTCATTTCGCAGGACGGACAACGGAGCATGCCGGCAGCCGATCATTCAGCCCATCAAGCAGCGGCGGAAACGGACGCGGGTAAGGGAAAAGACACACAGTTGACCAATCTGCTCAATCAATACTTCGCTTTAAAAGATGCGCTGGTCAAAACAGATGCATCGGCGGCAGCAAATAAAGCTGCCCTATTGCAGGAGGCGGTCAAAGCCGTGAATATGAATAAGCTTGCTCCCGCCGAACATACCGTATGGATGAAAGTGATGGACAACCTGACTACTGACGCCGCTGCCATTACTAAGAGCAAAGATGTGACCAAACAACGTGTGGCATTTGCCTCGCTTTCCCTGAAGCTCTATGAATTGGCCAAAGTGAGTTCTTTCGGGAGTCCTGTCTACTATCAACATTGTCCGATGTTTAATGACGGCAAAGGTGCAAACTGGTTGAGTAAGGAAAAAGCGGTTAAAAACCCCTTCTACGGATCGCAGATGATCACTTGTGGAAGTACAGTTGAAACGCTTAACAAATAGCAGACCCAATGAAATATTTAGTTGCTATTATAGCGGTGTTTGTCTTCTTATTGACGGCATGCACCAATCCACAAAGCAAATCGAAGGCGATACTTATGGAGTCCGAAAAGGATACAATAATGCAGTTGGCAGCTGCTACGAAACAATACAAAAAGGGAGATCTTGTGCCTACTGAAGAGGTGTGCATGGTCAACGATGCTTTTATGGCCAAGAAACAGCTGATGGTTAAACATGAGGGTAGGGTTTATTATGGTTGCTGTGACATGTGTAAGGAACGAATCCCTAACGAAGCCGCTGTTCGTGTTGCTATTGATCCTCTGTCCGGGAAAGAGGTAGATAAGGCCAGTGCCGCAATTGCGATAACTGGTGATCAAGGTGAGGTTTCTTACTTTGAGAACGAAGATAATTATCGGAAGTATGTTGAAAATTTAAATCAATAAATAGATTTAAAATGAAAAGAATCATACGGATTGTAGTTGCAGCAATGACACTTGCTGCCTGCAACAACTCAAAACCGAATCATACGCAGGCCGCACATACGGCGAAGGAAGATTTGTACTGCTGCTTTTAGCTTTGCTCAGTCAGGTGGTGGCTGTAAGCTATAACCGATACCGACGGGAGTTAAATATAGTGACTTTTGTCCTATTGCTTTTGGGAACAATAGGGGCTTTTGCAGCAATCCAGACAGCATCCCATATTTCGGGAGATGCCGATGGAGAAGCCTTTGCTGTGTTTGATATTCACCAGCGTTATGCCTGGCTTACCTTCTGGATGGCGGGAATTACCACAGCTGTTCGGTTCATGTCACTAAGGTTGAGTTCTGTCATCTGGGCAAACTGTTTGATCGTAATTTTGTTGATAAGTTTGTCAGTCGCAGTATGTATCACGGGGCACCATGGCGCACAGCTGGTCTATCAGTATGGTGCGGGACCTAAAAGTAATGGAGTTTTAATTAAGTAATTGCATGAAAATGAGTAATAAGAGAAATATATTAATAATTGTTTTACTATTGATGACACAGGCTGCTGTGTTGGCACAGAAGGTGGTACGTCACGAACTGTATGTTCGGGACACCATTGTGAACTATGCAGGCAAAGCAAAACGTGCCATTGCCGTAAATGGACAGATCCCTATGCCAACCTTGACATTTACCGAGGGAGACACCGCGGAAATTGTAGTTCATAATGAACTGAAAGAGAGTACCTCCCTACACTGGCACGGTATCTTTCTGCCGAACAAAGAGGACGGCGTACCGCATCTGACACAGGAACCTATCAAGCCTAATTCAACCTATACCTATCGTTTCCCGATCATCCAGCATGGAACACACTGGTATCATTCGCACTCGGGTTTGCAGGAACAGATCGGTATGTACGGTAGTCTTATTCTGAACAAACGGGGCGATGACAAGACTTTTCGCAAAGGGATAGATGACTTACCTACTATTCCGGTCATCATAAGCGAGTGGACAAATTATAATCCGGATAATATTCAGCGGATGCTGCATACGGGAAATGACTGGGCAGCCATTAAAAAAGGGGCGACACAATCTTACGCGGAGGCGATCAAAGAGGGGAAATTTGGAACGAAAATCACCAATGAGTGGAAGCGTCAGCTCGCCATGGATGTCAGTGATGTGTACTACGACAAGATTCTGTTGAATGGTGCCCATTCCACGGATCTAAAGGAAGTGGACGGCAAAGTATTGAAGGCGGGAGATAAAGTGCGTTTACGGATTTCCAATGGTGGCGCTTCATCCTATTTTTGGTTGCGCTACGCCGGTGGAAAAATTACCGTGGTCGCTAATGATGGGAATGATGTGGTACCTGTGGAGGTGGATAGGCTAATGATCGCCGTATCGGAGACCTATGATGTCGTGGTGACGATCCCGAATGTGGGAACAGCCTACGAGTTTATGGCGACAACGGAGGATCGGACCCAATCGGCAAGTTATTTTGTTGGTAATGGCATCAAGCAATTGATTTCACCACTCCCTCGTCTCAAATATTTTGAGGGAATGAAGATGATGAATGACATGATGAAGATGGATGGTAATCTGAATGATATGGGCATGAATATGAGCCTGAATCAGATGGATATGAATGTGGTCATGTATTCTGAAATTACCGGAGATGGAAAGAAAAAAGAAGATCATGGTAAGCATAGTGGTATGGATCACGGTAAGATGAAGGCGGATGAGGATCCAAACCGTTACAATGCGAATGCATTGGGGGATATTGTCACATTGAATTATGCGATGCTAGAATCTCCCCATGATACCGAATTGCCAAAGAGCGCTCCTGTGCGTAACCTTAAGTTTACGCTTACGGGAAACATGAACCGCTATGTGTGGAGCATGGATAACAAGATCCTTTCGGAAACGGATAAGATCCCGGTGAAAAAAGGGGAGGTGTTACGGATTACCATCTACAACAACTCGATGATGCGCCACCCGATCCATTTGCATGGCTTTGACTTTAGGCTGCTAAATGGTAAAGGCACAAAGGCTCCGCTGAAAAATGTGGTCGATATCATGCCAATGGAGACCGATACCATAGAATTTTTGGCAAATGAAGAAGGTGATTGGTTTTTCCATTGCCATATCTTATACCATATGATGGCCGGAATGAACCGGGTATTTGCTGTGGATGACTATAAAAATCCATATCTACCCGATAAAGCCAAAGCCTATAAAGAGCTGCAACATGAAAGCAATATGACGCATTTCATGGCGCAGAATGATTTTGCGACCAACGGAAATGATGGCCAGGCGATGTTCCAGAATGCGCGCTGGCAACTTGGGTCGGAATGGCGATTGGGTTACAACGATATGCATGGTTATGAGGTGGAGACACACCTGGGACGGTTTTTCGGAAAGATGCAGTGGTTTATGCCTTTTGTAGGTTTTGATTACCGCTACCGCCGAATGGGTGAAGACGAACATGAAAAAAACATCTTTGGTCAGGCCAATAAAAAAGATAGCCGCAAGGCGGTGAGTCTGGGTTTTATGTATACACTGCCGATGCTGGTAAATTTTCAGGCCGAAGTATATCATGACGGTATTGTCCGATTGCAAATGATGCGTGAGGATATCCCGATCTCCCGTAGAATACGTGGTGATTTTATGGTCAACTCGGACCTTGAATATATGGCAGGGCTGAATTATGTCATTACAAAAAATATGGCTTTCAGAACGCATTATGACAGCGATATGGGATTTGGTGTAGGACTATCGTTGAATTATTAACGAACGATTTTATTTTTCTCTTTTACAGGCTAATAAAGGGGCAAGCGGGGATTATCTCCTTCAATAACATAGGTCTGATTGTGAAATTATTCGGACTTTTATACGCTTTCATCCGAATGAGGTCCGTATGGAGCACGGACAATGTTCCTATTAGCTCCCTGTTAATATACTTGTTGAGATGAATTTTTAGACCTCTTGTTTCTCCGGAAGTCCAACGTTTTTAAGCAGATGTTCTCCATAATGGAAAGTACAAAAGAAAGCGCCAGAAATTTAACGATTTCTGGCGCTTTTTATATTGCTCAGGGACTTTTGACCGACGCTGTTTTGATTGTTAGATCATCCACTTAAAGATGCTCGCTCCCCAGGAAAAGCCTGCTCCGAAAGCCGTAAGCATCACTAAATCACCGGTGTTCAGTTTCTTTATATTTTGCCAGATACACAAAGGGATCGTCGCAGCAATGGTATTGCCTAAGTATTCGATATTGCTGAGTGCTCTGTCTTCAGGGATATTAAGACTGCGGCCAACGGCATCGATGATACGTTGGTTGGCTTGATGTGGAATTAACCAGTTTATATCCTCAATTTGTAAGTTATTACGCTGTAAAACGGTATTACAAGCATCACTCATGGACTGAACAGCATGTTTGAAAACTGTTTTGCCGTCTTGCTTGAGAAAGCGGTTGTCGTTTACAGGAAGATTACTGTCAATCGGGTAGAGTGAACCACCGGCCTCGATTTTCAAAAACTCACGTCCAGCGCCATTGCTACGTAGGTAGGCATCCATGACGCCCCCTTCAAGTGAAGGTTCGAGCCATATAACTCCAGCGCCATCGCCGAAAAGAATATTGGTGGAACGATCTTTTAGATCGACATAGGTACTGATGTTATCTGCGCCGACAACAAGAATATTTTTGTAACGTTGTGTCTCCACAAGTGACGACGCCATATCCAGTGCATAGAGAAAACCTGAACAAGCTGCATTGACATCAAAAGCCCATACGTTGGACAATCCCAATTTTTCGAGAATAATATTTGCCGTTGCTGGCATAGGCATATCTGGTGTTGAAGTTGCGACGATAAGCGCATCGACATCCCGAAGGTCTTTATTGTATTGCTTTGCTAAATCCTGAATGGCTTTGACCGCCATGTCCGATGTGGCAAGATTTTCATCCAATATCCTTCGCTCCTTAATTCCTGTACGTTTGATAATCCATTCATCGGAGGTCTCGCAAAACTGCTCTAAATCGGTATTGGATCTTCTGTTTGGTGGAATATATCCTCCAACCCCAGTTATTGCTGCATACGGCCTGCTCGGTATTCTTTCAGTCATAAAATAATGTACTCTTTTCTCTCTTTTTATACAGCCAGATCTAACAAATTAGACAGGGTGTAATTTTGCGCCGTAAAACTACGGTTAATTTGTACAATTAAAAGCGGAAAAGATAGGTTTTTGACAAAATAATTACGTTTTGTGGCAAAATTAACCGTTTTTAACCTTTAGTCTATACTAATCTTTTAATTGGTCTTAATGGGGCGAAATTATATGTTGTTTGTTTTGTGTTTTTCGAAATATTAATCTTTTTGTTCTTTTCAGAATAAGGAAACGGTCTATCTTTTTTTGATGGATTGAGAGCATTTTATGAAATTCGGGCAAGCTGGAGGAGATCGGCTAAGATCTGGATTCCGTCTTCGATCTGTTCTTCGGAAAGTGAACCATACCCTAGGCGCAAGCCTCCATAGCAATTGTCTTTATGGTAATTGTCGGGGTGGGGGATATGAATTGATTTTTCTTTCAGCTTTTTGAACAATAATGTCCAGTTTACCTGATGTCTGAATTCAAGCCAGACAGCCAATCCGCCTCGAGGAGGTTGATAACTGATATGCTCCGATAGATGCAGGTCCAGCTGTTTGACCATAAAGTCGCGCTTGTTCCTGTAATAGTTGGTGGCTTTGCGGATGTGTCTTCTAACGGTACCATCCTGGATAAGTTCCAGAACTGCCTGCTCCATGATATTATCTCCCTGTATATCGACCATATAGCGCAGTTGCGCGATAGCCTGCAAAAGATGTTCATCTTTGCTGACCAGATAACCTATGCGAAGTGCGGGGGCGACCACTTTGCTCAATGTCCCGATGTAGATCGAGCTTTGTAGTTCGGTATCAGCAGCCAGCGGGTAACATGGCGTATGGTCGAAGTGAAATTCGTAGTCATAATCATCCTCGATAAGCGTAAATCCATACCGATTGGACAGTTGAATCAGCTCGGATCTACGTGCCTGACTTAATGTAGCCGTAGTCGGGTACTGCCGATGTGGTGTAAGGTATGCTGCCTTAATATTTTTGTTTTCTTTGAAATGGGGGATCATTTCCTCAACAAGAATTCCATCCTGGTCGACAGGGATTTCTATGAGTTGTGCGCCAGTATGCTCAAAAATCTTCCAGGCTGAATGATAACCCGGAGATTCAACGAAGATAAAATCGTCCTTTTTCAATAGGCATTGAGCAACGAGGTACATAGCCATTTGGCTGCCACGGCTGATGCATAGGTTGTCCAGCGTAATATTCATATTACGCTCCTGATTGAGCATATCCGCGATCGCCTGCCTGAAGTCAATATGTCCTCTCGGATCAGCATACCCCATCATTTTCCATCGGGCACTCCGTTTAAAAATCTGCCGATAGGCACGTCCAAGCTGATCTATGGGTGCGATTTTACTATCCGGATTACCATCATCAAAGATAATACGCAGTGGTACTGAGGCCTGTGGTTCAGTGATGCTGTGCGCTGTGTATTCGGTTGTGGCAATTAATTGTGGAAGCTGCTGGGCAACGAAAATTCCACGGCGTTGCTCACTCACTACCCAGCCTTCACTCAGAAGCTGCTGGAACGCTTCAACAACCGTATTGCGGTTTAGTTTTAATTGTGCCGCGAGTGCCCTGCTGCTGGGCAGCGCTGTTCCGCGGGTTAATCTGCCCGACTGTATATCCGCAGCAATACTATCTGCTAGCTGTAAGTAAATCGCCTTTGGGGAAGATCGGTCAATCTCCATTGTCAAATTCCAGGGTCTGAGCATGATCAATTATATCGGGTAATTCACCCAAAGATACAATTGTTCTGCAAGATTGAAACCTCTTACAGTGATCCGAGCGCATTTGTTGTTCATGCATTCGACTTGTGATGAGTAGCTTGCATTCGCTATCCGAGACTGGACTATTGACTTTAAATTGATACTGGACCACCTCTAAGGGGAGATTTAATCTGATTTTTGAGGTAAACCAAATCTTGATCATTTGATGAAACCATTTTCGGTATTTGAAAAATTGGCCATACAGATTGACCGTGCTGCTGGCTGCTTTGTGTACGACCAGTCGGGACAGGCTTACTTGGATATGTATGGTGGACATGCTGTTATTGCTGTAGGGCATACCCATCCGCATATTGTAGAAAGTACCTTGCGTCAGCTCAATAAGATCGGTTTCTATTCGAATACGATATACAATGATCTGCAAAATAAACTGGCAGATCAATTGGGACTGATCAGTGGGTATGTAGACTATGGGGTGTTTTTCTCTAATTCCGGTGCGGAGGCAAACGAAAATGCCTTGAAGCTATCTTCTTTTGTTACGGGACGAAAAAAGGTTTTATCCCTATCCAATGCTTTTCACGGACGCACTTCGGGAGCTGTATCCGCTACCGATATAATTAGCATCCGAGCTGCGGTAAACGATAATCGTCATTATTTTTTTACACCTTTCAATGACCCGTCCAGTTTGAGAAAACAGCTGGAAACGGAGGAATACTGCGCCCTGATTGTAGAACCGATTCAAGGAGTCGGCGGAATCCATGTTGCTTCCGCAGCGTTTTTACGAGAAATCAGGCAGATCTGTACGGCGACGGGAACGATGCTTATTCTCGATGAGATCCAGTCAGGATATGGCCGTACGGGGAAATTTTTTGCACATCAGCATGCCGGAATAAAAGGGGATCTGATTACTGTGGCGAAAGGAATTGCCAATGGCCTCCCGATGGCCGCAACGCTGATCTCTCCTGACATCACACCCATAATGGGGCAACTGGGAACAACCTTTGGAGGCAATCATCTGGCCTGTGCGGCAGCAATTGCTGTATTGGAAGTTATTCGGGATGAAAAGCTGATGGATAATGCGGCAAAGGTTGGTACATTTTTAATGGAAGAATTACAGGACATGACGGGCATTGCTGAGGTGCGGGGAAAGGGATTAATGATCGGTGTGGAGTTTGACACTGATATACGGCAGCTGCGTCATGAACTGCTGTTTGGCGAGAAAATCTTTACGGGATATGCCGGTGCTTATACTTTGCGGCTTTTGCCACCGCTATGTTTTACAATGGAACATGCGCAGATTTTTCTTAGGAGCTTGAAAAGATTGCTTCTGAAAAATGATCACTATTCCAAAAATCGTTCGTATCAGATGCATTAATTAAACTTATCACAAGCATTAATTAATTGGAGAATTGTGTTTCGCCGTTCTCTGCGGAATTTTATTGATAAATCAGGGTGCAGCGGCATAGCTTGCCTCGATGAGGTGATAGAGTTGTACTTGGAAAAATGCCGTTAAAAAAGTAACTTCACGACAGGATACTTTAATACAGAACGATACTTTAAATTAGAATATACAAAGAAACGAATGTCTACAATTGTACAAGGTTTACCAACAGCTGGATTGATTAGTATAGCGGATCATAAAATATTACTTGCTTATAGCAACAATAAAAAAGCCTGGTATCTTCCCGGTGGAAAAATTGATGCGGGGGAAGATTCCCTGCAATCCCTTCGCCGGGAGATTTCAGAGGAACTGAACATCGACCTTGATCCCAAAAAGATTTCATACTACTGTCACATCACGGCCCCTGCGTATGGTATGGTACCCGAAGTGATCATGGAACAAGACTGCTTTCTATATCCGCTCACAGAAACGATACAGCCTAGTAATGAAATAGGAGAAGTGAAGTACTTCTCCCATGAAGATTATTTACGTGAACCTATTCAGGTCATCGGTGTATTATATGTCTTTGACAAATTGAAAGCAGATGGCCTGATCTAGGCTAAATGCCTCGGGCAGCCTTATTAGATGCTATAGCCTTCATTGGTACAATTGATTGTTTTAGTATGCTTTATCGGACTAATTTTTCCGGTCCTGGTATTCAATCGCCAGGCTTCGACAATCTGATCAAAGTATTCTTTGTTTTCTTCCACAACGCTAATGGCAACAATTTCACTGTCTACTTTTTTGCCTAACCTGCAATTACAGAGACTAAGCTGTTCGTTGGATTTCAGTTTACGGATATTGATCGTGTCCAGTATTTTATATTTTACCTGCCCCTTTCCATTCTCCTTGTCGTCAAGCAATTCGTTTAAAATACAGATGCCGTTTTTATCGTTGGTATAATATCCGGCGGCAAAGCGATAGTCTCCACTGGCACTTTTACCCGCATCTATTACTGCTCCGGAAGCATGGCCGTAACTGCTCAATCCGGGGATTTCATTTATTTCCCGAAATATCTTTCCATACAATGGATTTTTTTGATCTTGAACGGCGCTAAAACTTGACCAGCTACAGATGGCCAATACCGCAAATAATACGCTTGTTAGATATCGCATAGTTTCAATGTGTTTAAATGCAGTAATAAAGATAATAAATCCCACTATATTCTTAAATAATGGGATCTAGATTTTACTATCTATTTTTCCGCCGTGGTATTTTCTTTTTGGGATTCTTTATAGATTTTGCTGTCCTCATCGTCCATGTCCATGTCGAGATCCTCCTCTCTATATTTTCCCATTTTGAGTTGAAAATTATCAGCGGTACCCGTGATGCGCATTGGGATTCCGAAGATTCCAAATGGAGGCAGTCCGAGTCTGAACCCAAGATTCATCCGTCCATCTAATGTAACTTGACCTTCAAATCGTGGTCTGAATCCCATCATCTTCATTTTGGTACGTTCAATGGTCATGACATTATTTTTGATATGCGATTTGATGACGACTTTTTTCACTTCGCCGTCTTTCAATTTTTCTTTTGAGGTAGATTCGCTGATGCCATTTAGTAATTTGAAACCTCTGAATTTAATCTGGTTCAATGTCAGGGTACCTTCACCGACAATGGAAGGCATGACAGGCTGCATATTACCGTTCAGTAACCCTCCTAATTTATAATCCAGCGATACAAGGCCATGGGCATTTTTGGCAGCAGTCACCATCTCTCTGAACATTGGAATTTCTTTATAGGCACGTTGGATATCAAAGCTGTCCGCTTTTACGGCGTAGTCGAATGAGGCTCTACGGGGATTTATTGGTCTATAATTTCCATTCATAGCTGCTTTTAATCCTGCCAGTTCAAAAGTAGTGTTGTTGAGCGTCAGTTTGCCTTCTTTGATCTGTAGATCCCCCTTAAAATCTTTGATGTTCATGTTGTTGTAAGAAACATTGTTGACCAAACCTAGCACCTGAACATCAAGATTTTTAGGCAAAAGGACCACACCTGTCTCCGAAGAAGAGGACGCTGCTGAAGGCGTATCTGCAAAAACCATGAAGTCATCCACAGTGATTTTTTTACTATTGAGTGTGAACTGTCCTTGTAAAGCGGCGTTGCTATTTGTCAGATAATTGATGATATTATTCATGTAACCTTTTATGGAGATCGAATTTCTACCATAGTTGACCAGGAATCTATCAAAGTTCATTTTCTCCTGATGAAAACTAAAGTCACCGCTTTTGATCGCTATAGGCTGAGAGAGTAGGTCTGTCTGTACCTGGATCTGGCCGATATTGATGCGTCCACGATTATTGAGTCTGGAATAGCGGCCACTGGTTGCATCGCTCTGGAGTCCCTTGAGGCTAAAATCTGTGTGGATAAAACCATCGACATTGGTTCCGTCCAAGGCGAAAAACTTATAGATGGGACCAAGGTTGAGTTTTCCTTTGGATTGAATATTATAGTTGATGTTATTGAAATTGCGCAGATCTGCATGCAGGAAAAAAGGTTCTCCGGCAAATGTGAATGAGACAGGTAGTATTTTTACACTTAAATCACGTAATGATCCTTTTTTGCTATTTACAAAAGCTTCAACATGTATATTTTCCATTGGAATAGGGTATTCCTTGGATTTGATAAAGCCGTTTTTCATCACAATGGAGGTATTGGTTTCCGGAAAAATATTCCGTTTGAGATCGACATACCCTTTTGCATTGAGGTTGACATCGATCAGGCCTGCCAGTTCGATATCTTTGACCGGATAGAAGCTTTTGATATCGGCCAAATTGAATAGGGCCTTAAGATCGGACTGTACCGCAATTTTGTTGAAATCTGTTATTGAAACATAACCTTTAATATAGTTATTGAGCGCCTGAACTGAGATATCGTGAATAGAAATGGATGCGCTTTTCATTTGGCCGTCCGGATCTTTTGCTTCTAAGCGATACGCGATCTTTTCAAGTCCTTTAGGGAGATCGGCCAATTTGAAATGTCCATCCGTTAGGGTGTTTTTAATATCAAATGTCGGTATGGAAGCGATATATTCTTGCTCGCGTTTCTGGAGACCAACTCTGCGTGTTGCACGGGCATAGGTTCCGTCGATTTTTGCGTCAAGATTCCATCGCCCGCCCAAGGAGAATCCGGGAAATTGTAGGGAAGAATAGAGGATACCTAGGTCGAGATCGCTTTTCATGTCGGCATGTACAGTGACCGGATGGAGCCCCACGATCTGTCCTTTTGCATTGAAGTAACCTGATGCGACTTTAAAGTCAAATTGTCTGAGGTCAATCCGGAGCGAGTCGGGATTTAATGCCGGAAGATCAATCTTTAATTTTGCATTCCAGTCTGTCAATGGATTATTGGATTGTTTATAAGCCATATATCCGTTATTGATGGTCAGTCCCAGGGATAAATCGGGCATCTCATTATTGTCAACAATATAATCACCGATTAAATTTACAAATACTTCGGATGTACCCTTTACGGATAGATCCTTTATCCATGAGGCGTAACTATTTGGAACCAGTGACAGCAATTCACTCAGGGTACTCTCCTGGGATTTTAACTTGAAATCAAGATGATAACCGTGTGAGATAAAGGATAATAATCCCCGGAATCTTACTGGTAGCCGGTTAATCTTGATATCATTTCGTTCAAATACAAAGGATAGATTATCGGTGTTGATACGGGTTAATAAGGTGGCGTCAATGGATTTTTTGTCGACATAGAGTTCATTGTCAAAGGAAAAAGAAAAAGCGGCAATCTTGGCTCTGGTATTCAAATCAAAGATATTCGACATCAGATCACCTTTACCCTCGTAGTCCAGATTTTTTGCGTCAATCCATAATGGGATAGATTGATCTTCGTAATGTAGATTAGTCTTTTCAAATCTGATCAGCTGAAAAGCCAGTGCGCTGCTCTCGGAATTATCTTTTGTCTTGGTGGAATCCGTTGGTGTAGACTTGTAGATATTATAGTTTGCATTACCTGAGGAATCAACCAAAATATTGATCTTTCCTTGGTTGACGATAAACTTGTCAATAATGATTTTTGATTTGAGCAGGCTCAGGAGGTCAATCCCAAAGCTTACCTGTTTGGCTGCAAGCAGGGTGTCTTTTTTGAATGGCTCAGCGCCCTTTAGCAACACGTCATCCATTGACGCTGTCAATAGTGGGAATTGATCAAAGAAGGTCAATCTGACCTTTGTATAATTGAGATCCCCATTGATATGTTCGTTTGCCAACGACTTGACTTTGTCGTTTACTTCCTTTTCGAAGATATAGGGAATAGATAATATACAAAGAACTAATAGTGTTATTAAACTTGCGAGACCGATAGAGATTCGTTTGGCAAGTTTTAGAAATGTTGCTTTTGACACAGTGTTGTTTTTTTGTGGCTACAAAATTCCGAAATTTATTGCTAAAGTTCGCTTATTGATAGATTTATTTTTGGCTTTTTACCTAAAATATGTCGTGATTCAATGACAAACGGATCGGCAAAAGTCCTTTCTTATCAGCTGGTTTTGTAATGCTCGGGATTTTTCCCGTATTTTTGCAGCGTGAAATTTCGATTTAAAAATGCTGAACAGAAAAGCGGTACCATCCTCATTTTCTGTTTGCTTTTGTTGCTGTTGATAGGTGGGGGACTGCTCGGTATGATTCATCATAAAATAGATCGACTGAATAAAAGAATATTGGTAGATTTTGCCGATGAAAATATGCTGCTGCTGAATAAGCAACTGGAATTGTTACAGCAGGAGTTATACACGTCTGAGAAAAGGTTGATTGAAACCGTGCCGTCAGGGGATATCGGTCGTGATTCCTTACTTATTCTCATTCCTGCAAGCGAGTTGGACCGTGTCGACAATAGGATGTGGATACTGCTCAAAACGCGTACGATACAGCATCGCTTATACCATATCTATGTCGATATTGAAAAATTAAATGCTTATTTCGCCAATCGCTATTTTGGCAGAAGGGCTTATTTTGAAATATTTAGCGATAAAGGGATCTGCATCGTTTCACCTGAAAACCGAAAATGGGGGCTTCCGAAGGACGGGGATATTATTACTCAGGGGAAGATCGTCAAATCGGATTACCTAAAGCTGGATGTGATGGTTACCTCCTATCCCTGTTCCATTATTTTTGTGGGGGGTGAAATTCGGGTAAGTACCCTGCTGTTGACCATTGAGGAGGAAGTTCAGGGGGTCATGACCTATAGTATATTACTTGGCGTAGGCCTGATGCTCGTAGCCATAGCGCTTATCTATTTTAATGTACTGGAGCGCCGCAAGACTCAGCAGCTCAAATTAATGGCGCTGCAACAGGAAAATGAATATACGCAGATGCGTCTGGTTCAACTGCAGCAGCAGATCAATCCACATTTTTTGTTCAATACCTTTGGCTCGCTCCAATATCTGATCGGGAAGGACAATGATCTGGCCAAGTCATTTGTCGGTAAAATGACCAAGGTCTATCGAAAAATGCTGCGTACGGACGAGTCGGACTGGTCTTCGGTACAGGAAGAGCTGGAACTGGCAAAAGCTTATTTCTTTTTGCAGCAGGTGCGTTTTGGAACAGCGTTGAAAGATATGGAAATTTCCATTCCAATGGATGTGATGGGTGCGCGGCTACCACGTCTGGCCTTGCAGATGCTGGTGGAAAACGCGATTAAGCATACACGTATTTCAACGGAAAATCCACTTCAGATCCATATTGTTTATCTATCGGAGGTCAATATCATCCAAGTAAGCAACAATTGGCAGCCGCGGCAAGGAACTGCAACGGAAGGGGAGGGATATGGACTTAATTACCTAGCGTCTATGTATTCCCATTATACACTGGATGGCTTTGGTTATGGAAAAGAAAAGGGCTGTTTTTTTGTCAATTTACCCCTACTGGATCGTTAGATTAGTACAGGAATAGTTCTGCTGGATACGTGTTCGTAGTTTTGAAGCGCGTGTTCATACGTATGAAATACGTGCTCGTCCCTTTTGAAGTGATTCTGTACAATATTTTTAACAAATTTGGCTCCTGATCTAGGAATTTAATTGCAAGATTAACCTAATCTTATTCGGATGAAATGATCTTCAGCTCAATAGCGCGTGATAAGAGAACTATCCTGCGCAGCTGATCGCTTCAATGCCATTGAAAAACAAAGCGGGTGCAACAAATGCATGGATGCTATTGAAAAACAGCACTCAGAAATAATTATTCTAAATGAACAACACTTATACCAAGCTAGCCCTAAGCCTCTTATTTTCGGCAGGCCTCATGCAATCTTGTTCTGTATTGCAAACTGTAGGTTTACGAAAAAAAGAGACTGTTACCTCTGCGAAAGATTCTACCGCCAAGAAAGATACGACGATTGCCTATGACAAACTGTTTAAAGATGCACGCGTGGATAGCGGCATGTTTGCTGTGATCCGAAAGGAAAATAATTATTACTTTGAAATTCCATTGAAAAAAATGGGACAGGACATTCTCCTGATCCAAAAATTGTCTTCCGTTCCCTTAGCACTGAATGAAGCTGGTGTAAATAAGGGAATGAACTATGAAAATAAGGTCATTCGGTTTACCCTGCGCAAAGAGAAAAAAGAGGTATGGGTTTCGGAGATTAAACCTCAGGTGGAAGTGCCTAAAGGGGATGCGATTGCTGCATCGGTCTATGATAATTATCGTCCCTCTTACATTGAATCGTTCAAGGTGGAGAGTTATTCAAAAGACTCCAGTGCCGTGGTGATCAAAGTCAATAAAGTGTTTGATGGATCAGAGAAGAGCTTTACGGATGTTTTCACCGCTTTGGGTTTAGGTACTTCTCCTAAAACCAGTATATCGACCATCGAAGAAATTAAATCGTACTCCAATAATATTGTTGTGAAATCGGTCTTGTCGACAAAGGTAACAGAGGGAAATGAATCGGTACCAGTTTCATTAGAGGTAACAAGTAACCTTTATGAACTGCCTGAAACGCCGATGGTAGCACGTTTTGCGGATCCGCGTATTGGTTTTTTTACCTCGCCGCGTTGGTATTTTAACGATAAACAACAGGAACTGGATAAAAAAAATCTGGTGAACCGCTGGCGGCTTGAGCCGAAAGATGAGGACAAAGCCCGTTACCTGAAAGGTGAATTGGTAGAACCAAAGAAACCTATTGTTTTTTACCTGGATCCGGCCACACCAAAACAATGGCGACAAGCCATCATCGACGGTGTTCACGACTGGCAGGAAGCATTTGAGGCAGCCGGTTTTAAAAATGCGATTTTGGCCAAACAACAACCGGATAGTGTCAAATTTGATCCGGATGATGCAAATGTATCTTCTATTGTATACGCTGCGTCAGCGCAGGCCAATGCGATGGGGCCATCTGTGGTGGATCCCCGTTCAGGCGAAATTTTAGAAGCGGATGTGATCTGGTGGCATAACGTGATGACGATCCTAAATAGCTGGATGCGCATACAAACAGGTATCGTGGATACCTCCGTGCGGTCGAACGTGTTCTCGGATGAAAAAATGGCCCATGCCATCCGTTTTGTTTCTTCCCATGAGATCGGACATACCTTAGGGCTAATGCACAATATGGGGTCGTCGGCCAGTTTTCCAGTGGATTCACTCCGTAGCAAAAGCTTTACGGCAAAAATGGGCGGTACGGCACCATCGATTATGGATTATGCGCGCTTCAACTATGTCGCGCAACCTGAAGACGGTGTTGAACAGATTACACCAGTGATCGGAGCCTATGATAAGTATGCTATCGGATGGGCTTACCGCTGGTACGGCAAAGCACAACCTTGGGATGAAATACCGTTGTTGCGGAAAGAAATTGATGCTCATGTGCATGACCCGATATATCATTATGGTGAACAACAGGATTCCAAGAATATTGTCGATCCACGCGCACAATCCGAAGATCTTGGTGATGATGCAATGAAAGCTGGTGAATATGGGATGAAAAATTTGCGTCGAATGATGCCGAATATCATCAACTGGACCACAAATACGGGGGACGACTATTATCGTGCCGGTAAATTATATATGGGCGTCGTTGGTCAATGGTATGCTTACGCTGACCATGTGCTCAATAATATTGGTGGTATTTATCTTGAAAATGCTGTTTTGGGCGACCAAAAGAATGCGTATAGCCCAGTCCCTAAGGAGAAGCAGGTAGCTGCACTGGAATATTTAAAGAAAAATGTGTTCTATATGCCGGAGTGGCTATTTGTTCCGGAACTGATGGCGAAAACTTTTCCTTTAAGAGATTCACCTATGGGACCGTTTGAATATGCACCTTATAATCTTCAGCGCGAATTTCAGTATGCTATGCTCTATAAATTGGTCAACGATGAGCGTCTACTGCGCATGGTTGAAATGGAAAACCTCTTTGGCGACAAGAAGGCATGGAGTGCACCAGCATTTTTAGCATCGGTACGCAAGGAGATCTTCGCAAAAACGGTCAGTGAACAGGCATTGGATCTTAAAACACGCATGTTGCAGCAGAATTACGTGGATGTACTGATGGTCTCTACGAATAAGTCCATGGAGAAATTAAATGCCAAGAAATTAGCTGGTGTCGAACAATTGATTGAGGGAACTCAACCTAATCTGTGCTTGCATCCGCATCATGCAGCTTCTGCACAAACGGGTTTACGTAATGTACATGTCACAGGAATGATCCGTACATCGGATATGCTGACCTATAAACGTGCTGAACTGTATGAGATCTACCAATTGTTGAAACAGAAACACCGGACAGGAGATGCCACAACAAAGGCACATTATATGGATCTGCAATTGCGTATTGCAAATACCCTGGAATTGAACTAATATATTAACATCTATTATATCAACATCTACCAAAATGAATAAGTTTTTAATACCGCTGACCTTTATGTGTGTGCAAATGGCACAGGCACAGGAATCCAAGGAGCTGAAAGGAAAGGTACTGGATGCGGTCACATTAAAGCCCGTCGTGGGGGCGACGGTTGTTGTCGAAAGTTCGGCAGTAGCGGAGGACATTGGCGTACCCAATCAGGTACAGCAATCTGCATTGGGATCATTGACTGACGCTTCGGGCGAATTTCGCTTAAAAGTTCCGGGAAACTTAAAATACGTCACCATCAGTTATGTGGGATACCAACGTATTCAGGTTCCGGTATTTCAGGATCACAGAACGATTTTGCTACAACCGAGTGGTGAATCACTGGATGAAGTCATTGTAACAGGATATACCGATATCAAAAAACGTAAAAATACAACAGCATATAATAAAATCAATGTAGCTGATATCAAGCAGACAGGTGTTGCATCTATTGATGAAATGCTTGCTGGTCAGGTAGCAGGTTTACAATTGAGCAATTTTAATGGTGGTCCAAATAGTGCGCCACAGATCCGTATCCGCGGTACAGTATCACTCAATGGTACACAGGATCCGTTGTGGGTTATTGATGGATTACCTATAGAAGGGACAGAATTGCCGAATCGGATTGATAAGGATAACCTGAATAGTCTGAATAATCTTCCGATCGCAGGAATCAATCCCGATGATATTGCAGATATCACGGTATTAAAAGATGCGGCAGCAACTTCGATTTATGGTGCGCGTGCAGCTAACGGCGTTATTGTGATCACGACAAAAAGAGGTAAGTCAGGTCCGGCGAAATTACAGGTCTCAGCAAATACCTTTGTTACCGAACGTCCCGACTTTGGCAAACTCAACTTGATGAACGCCAACGAGAAGGTGGATTTTGAGTTATTAATGGCCAACCGCACCGACTTGAATTACCGTACAGGTAAGGGGGCGATTATGCGTATTCTGGATAACGCAGATGCACTGGATGCTTATCGTTCTGGCGGATTAGCCGCTTTGTCTCCGGATGTGCAGCAATCCATCAATCAATTGCGCCTTCAGCAAACAGACTGGGGAAAAGAGTTGTACCGTCAGGCCTTAAACCAGCAGTATTCAGCCTCGATCTCTGGGGGTAATGACGCGCATCGTTATTATCTGTCCAGCGGCTTTTATGATGAAAAAGGAGCAACTAAAGGAGCAGATCTACGCCGTTATTCATTGACATTAAACAATGATTTCAATATTAACGATCGGTTTAAAGCAGGAATTAATTTACTAGGGTCGGTTTCAAACAGACGAAACCCGATCCAGGATGACGATGCATTTACCAATCCGAGTAATTATATGCGTTTGGTTAACCCTTATTTGACTGTGCGCGATCAATCTGGGAAGTATAATTACGATCCGGATATCGAAGGCTATGAAAAAGATACCTACATTTCTTTTAATTCAATAGAAGAGCGGGAAAATACCAAATATGCATTGACAAATAAGGCGTTGAAAGCGATTGGTTACCTGGAGTATACCATTATACCGCAATTGTCTTTACGTACCGAATTTGGCTTGCAGTTTGATGAAAATAGTATGGAGCGATTTGCCGATCAGGAAAGTTACAACACCCGTAAATTGCGTGCTGCAACAAGGTATTACGATTCCGCAAGTAAAACGTTTAAATATTTTTTACCTACAGGCGGTAAAATTGAAAATAACCATAATAGCATTTTTCAATACAACTGGAAAACTTACTTAAAATACAACAAAACCTGGAATGAAAAACATGAGCTGGAACTCATGGGCGGAACAGAACTGAGACGAAGTAAGAATACAATGGTTTCATCCAAAGGTTTTGGGTATAATCCATCAACTTTGACCACACAGAATATTGTTTTTCCGAATAGCAACTATCAGGATGATAAACGATTTAATCCCTATAAAAAAGGGTTTATAGAGAATTCATATGCCTCTTTTTATGGAAATGCGACTTATACCTTTGACCGCAAATATAATGTCTATGGTAGCATTCGTTATGATGGTTCCAATATGTTTGGGGTAGATCCGCAATATCGTTTTCTGCCGATCTGGTCATTGTCTGGATCTTGGAATGTGCTGGAAGAAGAATTTATCAAGGGTAAAACAGCCTTATCTGATCTCCGTGTCCGTGCTTCGTATGGTATTCAGGGAAATGTGGATCGCAATACCTATCCGTTTATTGTTGGAAACTATGACAATTCAACGATACTACCTGGCTATCCAGAAGGAACAGTAGTGGTAGGTATGCCTGCCAATGACAAATTACGTTGGGAACGCACACAATCTTATAACGCTGGAATTGATTTGGGGCTTTGGAAAAATAGGCTGAATATTACAGTTGATTATTACAATAGAACAAGTAAAGACCTGATTGCAAATAGTGCCTTACCTATGGAAAATGGTTTCCAGGATGTCCAGGTAAACTGGGCTTCGGCAAGAAATCAGGGGGTGGAATTGACCATAACGAGCCGTCAGATTCAGACCGAAAAATTCTCCTGGTCAACGGATTTTAACATTGCCCACAATAATAATAAATTATTGAAGGTCATGAATAATCCCAAAGCTTATGCACCAGAGACACAAGAGGGGCGTCCGATCAATGGTATGTATGTACTGGAAACAGCTGGATTGGATAAAGACGGTGTGATGCAATTCAGAAATCAGGATGGCTCTGTTTCGAGTTTTGAAGAGTTTTACGGATTATACGATCCATGGGCGGAATTCTTACCGGGATATATGTCGCAGACGGATATGACCGCGGCAGTCTATCGCTCGAAATTTAAATATAAGGGCAGTAAAGACCCTAAGTTTACTGGTGGTATGACCAACCGTTTTCGCTATGCTAATTTTGATCTGGCGATTTCAGCTGTATTCAATTTAGAGCGTTGGGTAAACCGTGCGCCAACCTACAATCCGGCGCTCGTAGATCGTGGACAGAATTATACCAAAGATCTGTTGATGGCTTTGCAAGGAAATAAAGCGTTGCCGGCATTGGGAAGTATCAGTTCGGAACTAAATGACCGTTGGATGGCGTATGGCTGGATGGAAAGTAATGATCCGATCAATTCATTTAGTCAGTACGATATCTGGGCGAAGAAAATGAGTTATGTCCGTATCAATAGCATTCGTCTTGGATATACCTTGCCTGCAGGCTTAAGCAAAAAGATCGGAGCAAACAATTTGCGTGTGAATGTAGAGGGGCGTAATCTATTTGTTTTTGGGGCGAATTATGAGGGATATTTTGACCCAGAAACCTATGGTAATTATTATGCGCAACCGATCAGCAAATCTTTTGCTTTTGGTCTTTCGGCAAGTTTTTAATTCTTTTAATTGATTATAAAATGAAGAAGATAGTTTATTTTGGAATGATCATGACAGCGAGTGTATTGACTTCCTGCAATAAATACTTAGATATACAACCGGTGGGGACTGTCATTCCTACCTCAGAAAGTGATTTTAGAGGCTTGATGACAAGTGGCTACACGAGTTTTCCGGCACATAAATCGTATCTGTCGTTACGTACCGACGAACTGCTGTTGGATGAAAGCTCTACAGATGCTGCCCGGACCAAAGATATTTATCTCTGGAACGATCAAAATCCCGATCCGGCAACCACTGCTTATCCGTATCTGGCCTTCTATAAGAGTATTTTCTACAGTAACCAGATCATCAGTACGATTGACGAAAAATTGAAGGGTAACGCTAACGTCGATCAGATCAAAGGTGAGGCTTACCTGATGCGTGCCTATGCGCATTTTGAGTTATTGAATTGCTACAGCGAAGTCTATTCAACAAGCAATGCAGGTTTGCGTGGAGTTCCGTTATCGACCAAAATCGACCTGGAACAACGTTTTGTACCTGCAACCATTGGTGATTCCTATGCGCAGGTGTTATCAGATATGGAAAAGGGGACGGCATTGCTTACAGTAGATGATCAGGCGAAAGGTGTGAATTACCGCTTTAGTAAACGTGGAGCATATGCAATGGCATCACGTCTTCATTTATATCGCGGGGAATGGCAGGAAGCAATAGAAGCGGCAAAGCAAGCTTTGAAAATAAACGACAAGCTAGTAGATCTCAATGTTACGGGAAGTTTATTACCTAATGATTTTGAGTCTGCCGAAATCATTATGGCGCTGGAGAAAGTATCTATCTCGGAAGTACGTTCGAGTTCATTTATTTCGCCTTCTTTATTGTCGTCCTACTCAGATGGTGATTTGAGAAAGGGACGTTACTTCCAAAAAAGAGGGGGTGACTATGTTTCCCTTAAAGGAGGAGAAAACCGTTTTAATGTGAGCTTCAGAAATGCAGATCTTTATTTGACAATTGCCGAATGTGATGCGCGTTTAGGAAATACAGCAGAAGCCTTAAAATATCTGTCCGCGTTAAAGAAAAACAGATTTACGGCTGATGCTTATACACAGCAAGTCAAAGCTGACGCAAATTTGTCCAAAGAACAATTGCTGGATGCGGTATTACTTGAACGTAAACGTGAATTGGCTCTTGAAGGTCTGCGTTGGTATGATTTAAAACGCACAACAAGGCCTGCAATAACACATGCGAGTTTTGGTAGAACGGTGACCTTGCAGCAAAACGATCCGCGCTATGTGATCCGTTATCCACAGGAAGCGATCAATAATAATCCAGATCTATTAAAATAAGGTCAATTTTTTTTAATCCTTTATATATTAATCCATTTTCTTTCTTAGAAAATGGATTTTTTATTACATTCAACCCATGGGATGGAATATATTGATTGTCGAAGACGAAGACTGGGCTTTTGTAGGCTTAAAGGAGATGTTGACAGACCTTTATGGGGATGGCGCATTGACCTTTACCAATGCAAAGGAGATTCAGGAAGCGGTGAAGACTATCAATAAGCATCATTTTGACCTGATCTTTATGGATGTCCACCTGATGGATGGACTGAGTTTTGAAATATTTAAGCAGGTATCTATTGATGTGCCGCTTATTTTTACAACAGCCTATGAACAATATGCATTGGAGGCTTTTCAAAATCAAGGTTATGCCTATCTGTTAAAACCTTTCGATGCAGAAGAACTCACGCAGACCATGAAACGTATTGAGCCGCTGTTACCCAAAGCAGAGGTTCGTTTAAAACAACGCTTCCTTGTAAAGTACGGTAACTTCTTAAAGTCGTTGTCGATAGCCAATATTGCTTACTTTATGGCGGAAGATAAAGAATTGTATGCGGTGGAGAAGGAGTCGGGGGTGGCTTATATCATTGAAGATAGCCTTGTTCACTTGGTGACGCAGGTAGATCCATTCGTCTTTTTTCAGATTAATCGGAAATTTCTTATTCGTATTGATTCCATTCATTCTATGTTAAAAATAAGTCGGAATAGAATTAAATTGGAATTAATTCCCCCAACTCCAAAGGGGATTGAGGCTATTGTTAGTGAAGAACGATCGCCGAATTTTCAGCGCTGGCTGGATCAATAACAATTGTTATCTTGCTTATTATTAGTTTTTTTTACCGTGATTACTTGTGTTAACTATTTGATTTTTGAAATATTATTTTCCTGTTGTAGTGGTAGCACTTTCTAATCAGAATATCTATATTTTGTTTAAATAAAAGCCGATATGGGAGTGTACCGGCTTTTTGATATCTATACTTGGAATGTTTTATGAATAGTGTAGTTCCTGTGCTATCTTATTTCTGAGGATTTTGGACCAGGATAACTTATTTGCTCCTAAATGGCAACATTGTTAACGTACTTTTTCCACATTGTGTTGATAACTCTGTTAGTAACCTGTTTAAAACAAAATAGCTAGTTATTAACAGTGTTTATTAACATTATGTTGATAACCTTTTCTTCTTTTTTGTCTTCTTGCTTTTGTTCAGCCAGATAATATAACCAGTTATTGGCAAGGAAGCACAAAAAAGGCTTATAGTAAACGTAATGATCTTTGTCGTTAGGCCACCAATGCTACCGGTGTGAATATCATAATTGAGTGTTCCGAGCTTATCGCCCAGCCGTAAATTCTCACCGGATTTGATTTGTTTTAGAGCAGCTCGTTTTTTATCAAAATAAAGCCAGTCAAAGACGCCACTTCGTTTTTCGTACCGTCTGATCTGGATATCTATTTCTGGTTCGGTCTCTTTTTTCAGTCGGATGGAAAGCATTTCGGCCTGCGGATAATTTTTGAGGCTATAGTGCAGTGCATTGTCCTGAAATTTTTCGTAAGCCAAAGGAATCGGTGTCGGGACAGGTAGCTTCGTAGATGTCGCTTCCTTTTGAAAAAGATTGAATGTATCGATATAAGTCTTTTTGAATCCTGGAAATGCAAATGCCAATCCTGTAATAGCAAAAGCCAGCGCAATAAAGAGACTATAAAAACCAATCACATTGTGCAGATCGTGATTTAGGCGCTTCCATTTAACCTTTGTGTCAACCCAAAAGCTTCTGCGGAAATTTTTTCCTTTCCATTTTTTCGGCCACCACAATACGATCCCGCTTAATAGAATGATAATAAATAGTGCTGTAGACCAACTTACTAAGGCATGCCCATATTTTTTGCCCAATAACAAGTTGAGGTGAAGTTGCAAAATGAGCTGAAAGAACTCTGTTTTTGTGTTTTCAACCTGTTGAACCTCTCCGGTATAAGGATTGATAAATACCCGTTTATAATACCGAAAGTAATTCCAATGCCCAAAAGCTTCTTCGTCTGTTTTTATGGCACGGAATATCCAGGTCCGATCTTTGGCAGGATAGAGATCCACCCGTGTGATTTTCTGATTATTTTCAAGACTGCTTTGGGCATTGCTCAATAAGGTACTTAGCGGTAAGGGAGCGGTAGCATTATCTGCGTGTGCAATATAATACTTTTCAGGATAAACCCATAGTTTGATCTCATCCTGAAAGGTATATATACATCCCGTTAGGCTCAAAATACACACGACAATCCCTGTGATAATCCCGAGCCATTTATGCAGCCAAAGTATGCTCGACTTAATCATCTAAAATTTGTAATTGATGTTAAAGGAAGCCATCATTCCCTGACCTCTTACATATTCCTCATTTAGCGCACGGTATTGACTTACAACTGGGTAGTAGTTCTTATTGAAAAGATTTTCAACGCCTAGTCCCAATGACCATTGTTTATTGATCTGATAATTACCATTTAAGTTAAAAAGATCTACTGGTTTAACCGGCCCCTCGCTGTTTTTATATACACCTTTGTCGTTAGGCAGGAATCTGTCACGAGCCCCGGTATGCACCCAGAACATTTGGAAGGTTAATGGCTTGATCGGTGTATAATAGATATATCCAGTTGCCTTGATCGGAGAAATACGCGAACCATTGAGGTAGGATTTCGTACCGTCTTCTTTTTTCGATTTTCCCTCCACATAAGCATAAGTTCCACCCACAGTCAGTTGCGGGCTGATGGTTGCACTAAGGGCTACTTCATATCCATAGACATCCTCGGGAAGTCGTTGTGGCATCAGATAACCGCCAATGTCTACAAGTTCCACGCCCATTTTTGAAGTACTATAATAGTAGGAAGCAGATAATTGGAAAATACTGTAGTTGCTGGAAAACCCGATTTCATAGTTATTGGTAATGATGGGATCTGTTTTTAGACTATCTAGATCGTTGTCGGTTGCCCTGCGGACAATTCGGCCAAGTTCATTGATGGCAAAACCCTGTGAAAAGCTTATAAAGGGATTAAAGAATGCATATTTATTATAGCGAAGGCCGGCATTGAACGTGGCTCCTTTATACGGTATTTCACCACCTTTAACAGCAATACTGCCTTCATTATTCGGTCCGGTAGCAATGGTGTTAAAATCTTTGATCTTGACTGTTGCATTTTCATATCTAACCCCACCTTTGAAAATTAGATTTTCGAGGAAATCAATTTTTATCTGGGCATAGGGAGCAACATTGAGCATATTCATATAAGGAATATAAACCCTGCCATCGGTCAGATTTTGATCCGTAACATCATTCAGGAGATCAAGTCCGTAAGTGACATCTGCGTTAGAGCCAAATACTTGAAATGGGGTGTTAAGATTGATCCGTAGCCCTTTTTTCTCGGAGTTGATCTGTGTCTGGCCGGGACCATACCAGGCCGATGCTTTTTCGACATAACGATTCATGGACCGAAAGGTGTTGTAATAGGTCGATGCAACGAGAGAGGTGGAGGCAAAAAGATTATTTTTGGTATACGTCAGCATTGCATTGTGATTGTATGGCGTACCGGCAGGTTTGCCAGGGTCATCTCCTTTTACTCCGATGGTAGGGGACTGTCCATAGACACCTGTTTGGCTGATGTATCTGTTGTGCTGGTTGCTTCGATAAAAATTATATACTGCGGACAGATTGGAACTGCTATCGATGGTGTAGCCGAGTTTGAGGAATGCGTTGTATTGATAGGTATTGGAAAGACCGTCGGTTTGACCGAGCGCTGTTCCATCGCCATCGCGTTGAAGACCTACGTAATCCGCTGATCCGCTAACGGTGTAATCCCATCTGTTTTTTCGCCCATAGAATGTTTGAGCGACACGATAGCCCAACGTTCCAGCACTGTTTATGGGATTGAAGGTTGTCCTTAGAGTAGTAATTCCTTGGATAGGAGCTGAATCTTTTGCCGGATTGCGCGTGATATAATTGATGATCCCACCAGCTGAACCATTTCCATAGATGGAGGTTGCTCCTTTAATAACTTCCACACGCTCAATAACGCTAGGATCAATGGTGCGTAGATCACGTTGGCCGTTCATTAATGGTGTGGATTGGGGAATGCCGTCTATTAAAACCAGTACTGACCGTCCACGTAAGGTCTGACCCGAATTGGTTGCTTTATTGGTCGCTGTTCCTAGCCCTGGAATTGTATTGCCAAGTATTGTGGAAAGATTGGTGCTGATCTGGCTCTGTGCCTCGATCTCTTTTGTTGTTAAAATGGATACTGAGGAGGGAACTGTAGAGATACTTTCGGCTTTACGACCAGCGGTAACGATAATCTCGTCTAAAGTCTGTGTTGCATTTAACTGAAATAGGATAGGACCACTGACCGTATCTAAACGCACCATCTTTTCAAGGGGCGAGAAACCGGTATAGGAAACGCGAAATTTTAGCGGGGAATTTGTCGGTACTTTAGAAAGGTAAAATTGCCCCTGCTGATTTGAGTAACCAATGTTTTTTCCATTGAGTTTGATATTAGCTTGAGCCACTGGTTGATTTTCTGTATTTTTAACGAGGAGAGATAACTCTTGTGCATGTAACTGAGTCCCGAGAAGGACAAGGCTCCCTGCTGCGAACATCATATATCGTGTTCTATTCTTCATGGTAGTTTATTTAGATCAAATATAAATTGATGCAAATATAGAATATTTAATTTTTCTTCATCTAAAAAAACTGCTATTTTTTCGCTTATTATTCTATTTATACTGGTTATTTCATTCACACAATCTCCGACGATAAATCGGAATTCAATTTAGAGAGCCTTTCTTGGCCGCTGTGAATATGAAAGAGGGGATGATTTCGTCAGCTTCTATATTATGACAAGCTGACGAGAAAGGATGAACCACAGCAAAAATATTGGACCATATTTGTCGAGGGAGCACCTATTCTTGAATCTGATTTACTTATGAGATGGCAGATGCAATTGATTAATCTAACTCCACATTGTCAGCCAAAAAGTTAAAATAGTCCGGAGATTCTTCTTCAAAAATTTCCTTTCCTTCCATCATATATGCCCGGAGGAGGTATTCTTGTGCAGATTCGGTATTCGCTGTTTCGAAGTAACACTGTCCTAACCGTAGCATGATAAATGGATTTTCATAGGCATTTTCTATGATATTGCTCTTGGCGTTTTCAAAGTGGGTAAGTGCATTTTCGAAATCATCCTCCAAGAAATAAGCATCCCCAATGGAGGCTTCCAGCCAAAGACTTTCAGCGTGGACATTTTGTGGGCTAGGGATTAAATTGAGCGCTTCAGTCCATACCCTAATTGCTTCGCGAAAGTTCTCTTCATCACAATAGGCATTACCCTCTTCACTCAGTTGGTCGATTTTATCTAATGTTTGATCATCCATGGCATTCTTTCTTAATGGTCTTTACGAAGTTATGAAATAATTGGAAAAAAAAACACCTGAAATCTTAAACTTCAGGTGTTCAAATGGGTAGAAATTACTTTTTTATTTATTCCACCATACTTTGGTGTTGATCACATCATCTCCTTGTTGCGCCAGGGCTGCTTGATAATTTGATCTATTTGTACTTTGTTCCTTCAATGGATACACCAAACGGCTCGGTATGGCATCACCAACTTCGGGATTAAAGGTATAGGTAACCGGTTTGCCATCGATAGTTCCGCTCCAGGTAACATCTCCTTTTTTGATGAGAAATAATGGGTAGCCTGTTCTTCTGATTTCTGACCAAGCTTCTATGCTCTGATTGAAAAGTGCTAAGTATTTTTGGGAAAGCACATGCTCTTTATTAGCAGCTGGCAGTTTGCTGATATAGCTATTAATATCTTCTTGCGATACCCCCCACTTTTCTAGCGAAGCGCGAGTTCCTTTCTCGTAATTAGTTTGATCCCAATTGTTATTTTCTGCCAAGAGGAATGCTACTTCAGCGTATTCCAGAAGAACTTCGCCATAATCTGCAGCATTAATAATATCGCTCGGGAGTGAGATTTTAGCTAGAGGAAAGAGATTGCCGGCGGCTAAGGGAAGCCCATACGGCTGGCCGAAATAGGCATTTCCTGAGGATGTTGGTTTTGCGAATTTAGACAAGCGAGGGTCTACAGTTTTAAAGGGACCACGTGTGCCTTGTAGAGTTTCGATAAGCACATTTGAAATGGCGAAATCTTGCCGTTTGGCTGTCACAGTGGCTCGGAATAGTGGAGCCTCATTGGGTGGAGTTTTAGAATATTTAAATACGGCATTGTCGCTGTTGGTGGTAAATATGCCTTTCTTTATCGCATCGGCAATATGGGTCGCTGCCAATGCGGCATCTTTGGCTTTCATGCGATTGGCCACACGCAAACGTAGTGAATTGGCGAATTTTGCCCAGCTGGTATTAGATCCCTTGTAGATAATGTCGGCATTACCAAATGTGGTTGCTGTTGCATATTTCGTTAAGGTATCGGCCGCTTGTTGCAGTTCGTTTAGAATATCTTTATAGATTTTTTCCTGACTTGCATATTTAGGCGTTAAGTTGTCTGGGTCCTGTTGCAGGGCTTCAAAATCAGCATCTTTATTTCCGTAAGACTCATAGGGAATATTACCAAAAACATCGGTTAATGATTGAAAAGCATAAGATTTAAGAATTCTTGCAATCGCAATCTGGTTCGCATTGGAACCTGCTGTTCCTGCTGCGGCGATGGCCTTAGTCTTTTCATTTGAATTGAGTTTTATAATTTCATTCAGATTATTGAGCGATTTGTAAGTTGCCGTCCAGTAATTATCGGAATAACTCGTTGGTATTTGATAACGCGATTGATCGGTGTATATATTTTGGGCAAAATATTGTGAAAATAATTGTGCTCCACGTAAACTGACCTCCTCGCTTCGTAAGGCATTAATCAATTGCTTTTCGGCAGTTACCAAAATTGTCGGTGTTGTAACGGTGGCGGGACGGTTAGGATCTGTATTTATATCGTTAAACGTAGACTTAGAGCATGATGTAACAATAAGTGAAGTACCGATTACTGAAGTATATAATATAGTTGATATTTTCATTTTTTTAGAATTTAAGGTTTACATTAAAACCGTAAGTAACTGGAACGGGGATATTACCACCTTCAATACCCTGTACATTACCGCCACTGGAGGTGAATTCAGGATCAATGTATTTACTCTTGGTGTAGATATTCCAAAGATTACGGCCATAGACATTGACCCCAATATTTTTAATGACTTTGGCATTGGCTAATTTGAAATTATAACCTAGCGTCACTTCTCTCAGTTTAACATAAGTGGCATCAAAAATGGAAAAAGTGGTAGGGCCATTGTACTCATTGCGCGCCCATTGCTGCGCTGTAATATTGGTGGTATTTTGTTGAACGTTCTCAACGGCATATGTACCGTCGCTGTGGAATGTGACATCGCCTTTGACACCATCCAAAACAACACCCGTTTCACGGATATTATTAGCCGCTGTTTTGTCCAGGATGCCTGAATACATACCAACTTTATACGTTTGGGAGAAAAATTTTCCGCCAACACGACCTGAGACCAAAAATCCTAAGCTAAAGTTTTTGTAGCGGAAGCTATTTTGAAAACCAAAGGTGAAATCAGGAAGAATAGATCCCAGGGGTACCAATTGGGAGGTTTTCATGTAAGTTCCATCTGCCTGAACAACGCGTTGTCCATCTGCTGCATATACAAAGTCATAGCCTAAAAATTGTCCATAGGACTCGCCTTCACGTGCTACTAATTCAACTAACGAATTGCTTAAACTCAATGTATTTACCTGATCGTCTAATTTGATCACTTTGTTTTTGTTTTTGGCCCAGTTAATTGTAGCGTCCCAAGTAAAGTTTTCATTTTTGATTGGCGTGCCATTAAGAACAATTTCGAGACCTTTGTTATTAATTTTTCCTGCATTAAATACTTTGCTTGCGTATCCAAAAGACGAAGAAACAGGGACAGGAAGGATTTGATTTCTGGAATTATTGTTGTAGTAGGTTATATCAAATCCTAAGCGATTTTTGAACAATTGCACGTTCAGACCTGTTTCCCAAGAACTGGTAATTTCAGGTTTTAAATTAGCATTTGGTTTAATACTCGGGAGGCCATAGGAAGCTTGCCCTTCATATGATTGCTCGGGTTCATAGACCTTATACAGTTGATAAGGATCTGTGTCATTCCCGACCTGCGCCCATCCTAAACGTATTTTTCCGAAACTTAACCAATTCAATTGTTTGAATGCTTCTAATTGACTAAAGACAAAACTACCTGTTAGGGAAGGATATATAAAAGAGTTGTTATCTGTTGGTAATGTTGAAGACCAGTCATTACGCACTGTTCCATCTAAGTAAAGAAAATCATTATATCCTAAAGAAAAGCTTCCATAAACAGATGCGATCCGTCTGTGATATTTATAGTTTTTAATTTCGACTGCATTGGCATTTCTTAAATTATAATAATTTGGAATAATTAGACCGCCCTGCGTAATGGCATAATCTTGCTTGCGCTGCTGGTCACGAAGATTGGCTCCGATATTTCCAATAAGTGAGAATTTATCCCAGTTTTTTTTGGCTGTAGCTAAAAATTCATAATTGTATTCGTTCAGTTTATTACTTGTCTCTTCATATTGTGAAGTGCTGCGAGAGTATACAGCGATACGGTCCTGAGATTGGAACGAGTAAATATCTCCATGTACTTTAGCTCCTAAGGAAAGCCAGCTATTTAAGTCATATTGTAATCCAATATTTCCATAAAAGCGGTCTCTATTATCTTCCATATAAGACTCGTAAGCTGACCAATAAGGATTGTCTATGAATTTTGTTGCTTCGTCCGTGGGTGTATTTTGCCAACCGCTACGGTTCCATGCTAATGGAGTTCCATCCTCACGTTTATAATTTTCTAATAACTTGTAATCCACTTGTACTGCTCCCCATTGGAATGCCTCGAGGATAATATTTCTGTTGGATGCACCTGTCCATGGGCGGCCTATGGATGCGTTACGGATGTAGTTGAAATTAGAATTTATTTTCAATTTGCCCAGCTGTGTTCCTCCGGAAAAGTTAAACGTATTACGACCTAAACTAGAATTTGGAGTTGTTCCTTTTACATTTTTGTTCGTGTAGGAAAATCTGTAATTTGTATTTCCACTATTGCCGGCGATAGCAAAATTATTGGTATTGGCTACACCAGTCCGAAAGAAATAACTGACATCATTTTTTGGATAAAGCCATGGCGACGGATTCAGGTAATTGGATTCGTCTTCAGGGTTTAAATTATACCACTGTAAGACAGGTGTACCATCGAGTTTAGGACCCCAGCTTTCATCTGCAGCATAATCTACGATTTTGTAGTCTGTACCATTGATATTTTGAGTTTGAAAAGCAGTAGAGTAACCCTGACCGTATAAATGTTGTCTTTTTGGAAGTCGGACAATATTCTCAAAATCAACACCCGTGTTTAACGAAATATCTATTTTTTCACCCTTTGAAGCACGCTTGGTCGTGATCAGTATAACACCGTTAGCGGCTCTAGAACCATATAATGCAGCAGCCGAGGGACCTTTTAACACCGAGATGTTATCGATATCGTCAGGATTGATGTCTTGTATCATATTTCCAACGTCTTTGCCTGCGCTTCCGTTAATGGTCGATGAGGAGTTTAAATCCGTGTTATCGATAGGCGTGCCATCAACCACATAAAGTGGTTGGTTATTTCCCGCAATTGAATTGATACCCCGAAGCAAAACATGGTTGGATCCACCCATATTGCCTCCTGAAGTAGTTACTTGAAGACCTGCTACTTTTCCGGAAAGTGCACTGAGTGCATTCGTAGGACGTGTTTGAAGTTCAACAGATTTGACTTCTTGGACTGCATATCCTAATGATTTCTTTTCGCGAGAAATACCCAGGGCGGTTACAACGACTTCATCCAGTTGGGAACTCGTCGGTAACAGTTGAATAGTGGTAAGCCCATTTGGATTGGTTTGGACAGTTTTGGAATCAAAACCAATATATTGAACCTGGATGCTGATGGAATTACTATTTGACGGTAATTCGAATAGGCCATTTGCATCCGTTTGCACCTGTTTTTTACTTATTATTTCTGTAATCGTTGCACCTTGAATAGGGCTGCTGTTGTTATCGACTACTTTACCTTTTATGGTAGATTGAGCGTATAGCGTGCCCGTGCTTAAGCAAAGCGCTGCCAGTACGACAAAATCTATGTTGTTTTTTGCCATATTAAAATATTAATAATGAGTTATTATTTTCTGTTTGAAAGGGTTATCGGAGACATTTAATAATTACCTGGAAAAATATCTCCTTGTGGCATTCGTTTTTCAGGCATTAGTAGATAGTTTAGTTTCATGTGTTAAAAAATGTTAATGCAAATATATAAAATCCACCTGATAACTATACTTTATTTTTGTGTTTTTTGTAATAAAAAGGTCAGAATGCTTGAATAGAACTCTCAGTAAGATGAAAGCCCGTTGCGCCCAATGTATACTGATGCGTTGATCGGTAAAAGCCCGATGCTTAAGATTTGGAAAAAGTGGCTGAATTAATAAAAAAGCTAATGTCAACAGCATTTTTGGAACAGAAATCCGAAATTTGAGTTTTTCTTTTTATTCTGCATTTCGCCGAACCGATGTTAGGTGCAGCTTTATTGTTCTCCGAAATTGATTTTTCTTTCTAGCTCAGACTCTTCGTCGACGGCGGATAATGCAGGCGCAGTGAAGTGTTTGGTTGTAAGCCTTCGCTTCGCAGCAATCATTGCCTTTGTTCGCCCCGACTATGGGTTGTGGTCGCCAGTATCTCAGACTGGCACCTACCGCTAACCTACTGTTAACCTATCTGGGTAGGTCATCGATAGGTGATTTCTCGGTCATAGCCGGAATGAATGGTGGAATTTGCTCATAAGCAGTCTGGACAAAAGCCGGTATAAGGTTAGGGCAACCGGCGGCCAAGATTTCCGGTGTAGGCGTTGTTATTCCTAATTTCATTTATCGCTCTGTTCATTCATAAATTTCCAGCGGAGGATTCTCTCTTTTTACTTACCGATCGATATTTACCTTATAAATCGCTTCGGCTTCTTTGTCATCAAATTCGCGCATTTGGCTGGCAAGTTTCTTTTTCATCCTGCTGACAACACTTTTATACACCGGATCTTTATATACATTATGTCGTTCATTGGGATCTTTTTCAAGATCGAAGAGCTCCCAATTTTCGACACGTTTATAATAACGGATCAATTTATAACGATCATCCCGGACACCAAAATGAGGACTCACAGCATGTTCTCCATTTTCAAAATAATGATAGAAAAGATCCTTGCGATGTTCTTCTTTGTTATTTTTTAGCACGTGAACAAAAGATTTTCCTTGCATATCTTTTGGCTGTTTGACTGAAGCGAGCTCCAACAAAGTAGGAGCAATATCTGCATTGACAACTTTCGCTTCGATAGTTGATTGCGGATGCAATAAGGCTGGATAACGCATGACCATTGGTGTACGGAAAGATTCCTCGTACATCCAGCATTTGTCAAACCAGCCGTGTTCGCCCATATAGAAACCTTGGTCTGAAAGATAAATAACGATTGTATTTTCACTGAGCGATTTTTGGTCCAGATAATCCAATACCCTGCCAATATTCCGGTCCATAGACTGAGCGGTGTTGAGATAGTCAATCATGTAGCGCTTGAACTTCCATTCAGCAAGCCGTTTGCCCGTCAGATTATCTTGCTTTAACTTTTCGTAAATAGGACGGTAGTAGGCGACGTAGCGGTCTTTTTGTGCTTGGTTCATTCGTTTAAAATTTCCATCTTCCATCATATCCTCCAATGATTTGAACATCTTTAGATCGTAGCCCATCTTCATATTCTTATCAATGGACATTTCTTGTAACGAAGCGGCCTGTCTGCTTTGATAGTCATCGTAAAATGTTGGTGGTAAGGTAAAGTTCACAGAGTCATAAGTCCCAAAGTCTTTTGGGTCCGGCATCCAGGTACGGTGTGTTGCTTTATGGCCGATGACTAAGCAAAAAGGTCGGTCGGAATCTATGGTATCTAACCAATTAATTGCTTTTTCCGTTACAATATCAGAAACATAGCCTTCGGTATGTTTGCGACCCTGTTTACTAATAAATTCGGGGTTGAAATAAGTGCCCTGACCTACTAGGATATCATAATAATTGAATCCCTGGAGCTTTTCTCCCAAATGAATTTTGCCAACCCATGCCGTATTATAACCTACCTTTTGCAATTGCTTTACAAAAAGATCCTGACTAAAATCGAATTGGGAAGTTTCATTGTCCTTAAATCCATTTTTATGGCTGTATTTACCAGTTAACAACGTTGCGCGAGATGGACCACAGATAGAATTGTTGACAAATGCATTTTTAAAAATAGCACCCTGATTTGCTATGCGATCTATCTGTGGTGTTTTTCCATATACGGAACCATAAGCGCCAATCGCTTGATAGGCGTGGTCGTCCGATATGATAATAACGATATTGGGCTTGTTTTGCCCCGATACCCAGTTGAATATGCCAAGAAGCACTACCCCAAGGAAGATCGCTTTAATTTTCATAATTATAATAGATTTTTTGTTGATTTCTTTGTTGTTTCGTTAAAGATAGAAGATTATTCTATTTTTATAGTAAAAAATTAAGGTGACTGCGATGAATATTATTTGGGATGAAATGAAGAAAGGTTTTGTGATTACATTATGTTTGGGATTGTTTACTTCAGTGGGCGCGCAGGAAGTGAATGTATTCGTTTCTGGCGAAGATGGTTATAAAAGCTATCGTATACCCGCTATTGTAAAGGATAAAACCGGACAGCTGATTGCTTTTGCCGAGGGCAGGGTCGACCATGCGGGCGATTTTGGTAACGTAGATATCGTTTATAAAGTCAGTCCGGATCAGGGTAAAACATGGGGGCCATTGCATGTAGCTGTTGATAATGATAATTTGCAGGTTGGAAATCCTGCGCCCGTGGTAGATTTATTGGATCCTATGTTTCCTAAAGGACGTCTATTACTTTTTTATAATACTGGTAATAATCATGAAAGCGAGGTACGAAAAGGCAATGGCTTACGCGAGTGCTGGTTGATCAGTTCGACCGACGGTGGCAAGACTTGGTCTGGTCCAGAAAATATTACCCTTGGGACACATCGTCCCAATCAGCCTTCTGTAAATACACAATATAACTTTCAGGAGGACTGGCGAACTTACGCTAATACACCGGGGCATGCGCTGCAATTTGACTCGGGTAAATATAAAGGACGTATTTATATTCCTGCGAATCATTCCGAAGGAAATCCAAAAGCAGATGGCAAAGACTATTTTGCCCATTCGTATTACTCGGATGATCACGGAAAGACATTCAAGATAGGAGCGAGCGTCAAATTTGAGGGATCAAACGAGACAATGGCTGCACAAATATCGAATATAGGACTGTATATGAATTCCCGTAACCAGCAAGGTAATGTGAAAGAGCGAATCGTATCGTATTCAAGTGATGGTGGTGTTACTTGGGATACAACATATTATGATAAAAATCTGCCGGATCCGGTTAATCAAGGTTCCGCGCTTTCCTGGAGAAGAAAAGGAAGGTATATGCTAGCCGTTTGCAATTCTGCAACAGCTAACAGAAGAGATAATTTGACGCTCCGATTAAGTAAGGATAAGGGAAAAACTTGGTTCTTCAATCAGGTCGTTTCAAAAGCGCCTGAGGGTGTAAAAGGTGATTATGCTGCCTACTCAGATCTGGTGCTTTTGGATAAAAATAGAATAGGTGTTTTATTCGAGAAGGAGAATTATCAGAGAATTGTGTTTGTGCCGGTAAAATTGATGTAGTTTTCGTTATTCTGGAAAAACTCCTGTCTTTTTTCAGTTGAAATGGGAAGGGATCTTAGGGTAGGTGACCAAAAAGAAAGCAGTTTTTTATTTGATAGGATCGAATGAAAAATCAGAAAAGGAATAAATTATTGATTTTAAAATAAGACAGATAAGGAGTACTTGGATTTAATTATCGATATTGGTTGTTGTAGAAAAAAAACACCTGAAGCGGGGAGCTTCAGGTGTTTAACCTAACCAATTATTAACCTAAATTTATGAAAAGTATACTTTTTAAAGTATAGAAAATTATGGTCAATATTCATGCCATTTCGCTATTGGTCTTTTATTATTTTTCCTTTGTGTTATTTTTGTTACTCAAATACATTGTGGATTTGTGTTGTTGTATTTATGGGCTATATTTATTGTTTTTTACAATTACTAAATATATTGTTTTGCTTGTGAACAGCTTGTAAATAAAATTTAGGAGAAATAAACTAGAGGAGCTGAGGATACCCGCACAGGCCGACTAAGGGGCATCTTTTTGGGGTTAGAATAATGATGATTCGCGCTATTGGAAATATAGTTTGAATAATTCAGCCCATTCAGCCTCTAAACTACCTGTATAGACCGTTTGTTTGGCTCGGTTGTACCAATAACGGGCATTCCAAGGGTCTCCTTCTTTGCGGTGTAGATAGGCATGTACATGGGCGGCATCTAATCCATCCAGCTGATCAATGAGATCATGTGCTGTTTTCCAATCCCCTTTTTTGTCATACCACAACGATTTTTGTACCGCAGACCAATGATGAATAGGACTGTCTAATGATTGAAATTCTTCTATTGTCATCTTGTTAATTTGCTAATTCTTTGCTCCAGATTTCATAAATATCATCTCCCTTGGAACTTTTTCCACTGTGGTGCCATTCGTTATTTTCCAGTTTTCCGTTAAAGTGGAGCTCTTGTCCTACTCTTGTATTATCCCTTGAAAAGAAAAGTATTTTTTCTGTGTAAAGATTGTTTTTGAAACTATAGTATCCACCCCCTGTTCCATAAAATCCTTTTTGGCCTGGGTTAATGGCAATCCATTGGAAATAACCGTCTACCAATATCTTTATTGTCTTGCGGTCCGCTTTTGGAATCTCATGCATCTTGGCTTCTTGCTGCCTGCCCGTAATTCTCCATAAAGCATCTAAATCTTGTGCGATGGCTTTCTGCCTTTTGAAAATTCGCTCGGAGTCCGGTGTTTTTATTTGGATAGCATCATTTTGTATTTTAAAGTAAAGATTGGCTGTCTTCCCAATATGGGTCGAATCTTTTGTGTCATATTCGATCGTAATGCTGGTATTATTGCCTTGTTGTTGTATGGGGCCACCCCAGGTATAACCAAATTGCTTTTTGCTGTCATCATAGTCGATGAAGGAGAGATAATGATCTTTGATCAAAATTAAGTTTTTGCTTGTGCCGGTTTGGGAAATATACGCTCCCTCTGCCAATTGGGCTCTCGCTTGAAAATGCAGCATTACCAGTGAAAGGCACAGGAGTATAATACAGTGTCTCATATCATATTAAGGCTTGTTGTCTTCTAAAGATACAAAATAAAAGTATTGAACTGTCTATTGAAGATTGCGAAGCAATAATAAAGGCTGATTCTTTAGCAAAGAATCAGCCTTTATTTAATCGTAGGATTTATTTGAACTTACTTGCCAACGCGGCCAGTTTACTCGCCATGTCTGTTTCTGGTTCCGCTTGCCGTTTGCTCTCATTTCGTTTATTCTTGGGGAGAACAGGTTTTTCATCTGTTTTCATCGATAGGGCAATACGGTTGCGTTTCTCATCCACTTCGGTCACCGTTACTGTCACATGCTGCTGCACTTTGACTACCTCATGTGGGTCGGATATATATCGGTTGGATAATTGGCTCAGGTGTACCAAGCCATCTTGATGTACACCGATATCAACAAAAGCACCAAAGTTTGTAATGTTGGTAACGATACCAGGAAGTTTCATCCCAATGCGTAGGTCGCCAATGCTATTGACGCCTTCGGTAAATGAAAAAGCTTCAAACTTTTCCCTCGGGTCAAGCCCCGGTTTGGCAAGCTCATTCAGAATATCATTTAATGTTGGTAGCCCAACTTCCTCAGAAATATAGTTTTTCAATGGAATGGATTTTCTTAATTCAGCATCTTTGAGTAAATCTTCTACTTTTTTACCTAAATCTTTGGCCATCTGTTCAACCAAGGCATAACGTTCGGGGTGTACGGCCGAGGAATCCAGCGGATTGTCCGCATGTCTGATCCGAAGAAAGCCTGCTGCTTGTTCAAAAGCTTTGTCTCCTAGACGCGGAACTTTTTTTAATTCACGACGTGAAGTAAACGGACCATTTTCATTTCTATATTTAATAATCTGTTGTGCCAAGGATGGTCCTAGCCCAGAGACGTACGAAAGAATTTGTTTGGATGCCGTGTTCAATTCCACACCTACAGCGTTTACACAGCTGATGACGGTATCGTCCAAAGACGTCTGCAGCTTATTTTGGTCTACATCATGTTGATACTGTCCTACGCCAATTGACTTAGGGTCAATTTTGACAAGTTCCGCCAGTGGATCCATTAATCTCCTTCCGATTGATACGGCACCACGTACAGTAATATCGTGATCAGGAAATTCTTCCCGGGCTGTTTCTGAGGCTGAATAGATAGAGGCTCCACTTTCATTGACCATCACAATAGTAACGTTGTTGAGCCCCAGCTTTTTTATAAAATCTTCAGTCTCACGTCCCGCGGTTCCATTACCGATCGCAATGGCCTGAATATCATGTTTCGATACTAAATAGTTGACTGTTTTCTGTGCTTCTGCAAGTCCATTTGCTCCATTGTGTGGAAAAATTGCCGTGTTTTCTTTGAGCTGACCTTGTTCATCCAATACAACGGTTTTACATCCTGTTCGGAATCCGGGATCTATTGCAAGTAGTCTTTTCTGTCCCAATGGTGCTGCTAAAAGCAATTGGCGAACATTGTCCGCAAAAACTTTGATCGCTTCTTCATCTGCTTTTTGACGGGTCAACACACGAATTTCTGTTTCCATAGACGGTTTCAATAATCGCTTATAGCTGTCTGTCAATGCTAATTTTACTTGTGAAGCCGCCTCGTTGGAAGCTTTGATATATATAGATTCAATGGTTGGGAGAATATCTTCTTCATTGATGTCGATATCCAGATAAAGCAATTCCTCTTTTTCACCACGGCGCATCGCCAGAACACGATGGGAGGGAGCATCTTTTAATGACTCTGACCATTCGTAATAATCTTTATATTTAATCGCTGCTTCCTCTTTTCCGGGAACTACTCTTGATACAAATTCTCCTTTTTCCAGGAATATCGCTCTTGATTTAGACCGCACGGTGGCATCTTCAGCAATAATTTCAGCAATGATATCACGTGCCCCAGCTAAAGCCTCTTCAGTATTTTTAACCCCTTTTTCCTCGTCAACCAACGAACTTGCAAGTGCCAGAAAATCAACCTGGTCTTGGGCCAAAAGGAGATCTGCCAAAGGCTGTAATCCTTTTTCGCGGGCAACACTGGCTCTTGTTTTGCGCTTTGGCTTATAAGGTAGGTAAATATCTTCCAGATTTGCCATAGTCTCGGCGGTCATGACTTGTTGTTCAAGTTCTGCTGTCAATTTTCCTTGATCATTGATGGATTTTAATACAGCTTCTTTGCGCTTGTCCAGTTCCTTTAACTGTTGATTGCGATCTCTGATATTGGTGATTTGAACTTCATCCAGGCTGCCGGTCATCTCTTTACGATAACGGGAAATAAATGGAACAGTGGCGCCCTCGTCTAATAGTTCGATTGTCGTGCGAACTTGTTTTTCGCTTATGGATAGCTCGTTAGCAATTGTAATTTCGTGTGATAATAAGCTCATTATTGGTATACTTTAAAAAGGAAAGCTGTTGAATAACGATTCAACAGCTCTATTAAATATCTAATTGTAAATTAATGTAATAAGGTTAAGCAGGTTTGTTGGTGTTATCCTGTTCTGAAGGTTTCTTTTGCTCGCCTTCGTTATTTTTGCCCTCAGCAAAGTGGTCATTATATCCGTAAGTGATATGAGAAGGTTCTTCTCCGTAATCCAATTGCTTATGTGGATTGTGCTCCACCACCCCTGCGGGAGTTGAAAATTCATATTTTTTCTTTGCTGGTTCAGATTCCGTATTTTCAGCTGTTTCCACAGCTTGGTTCTCTTGTTCAGCTTTCGCTTGCTCTTCCGCAACTTTTACTTCATTTGGAACGGTCTCCTCTTTGACCTCTGTCTTCGTGTCTATGTCTTTTTCGAAATTATTGATCTGATCTGAAATCTCTCGTTTGATGCCTTCAGATGCATCTTTGAACTCTCGTATCCCTCTTCCTAAACCTCTGGCCAATTCAGGAAGCTTCTTGCCACCAAAAAGTAACAAGATCGCAAACACGATTAAAATCATTTCCTGTGTTCCGATGTTTAGGAATGTTATTACTGGATTGTACATACTCTTTTCCTCTTCTTTTGATTACTAACTAGATGCTAAGTTACATTTATATTTCTATAGTTCTTAGACCAACGAGTAAATTTAAGATAATTTTAAGGTATTTGAAACATAAAAATTACTTAACAATGGGTTGATACTTGTCGGGTAAATTTTGTTATATTTTTGCTAAATAATTTTTAATATGACGATAGATCGGAAATAACTTCGTATTTTTGTGCCTATTTTTTGAGGAATTGATTATGTTGGGAAAATTTAAAACATTCAAGCCGTATTATAAAAGTACAATTATATTGGCCGGACCGGTTGTCATTTCGCAGCTGGGACATACCTTGGTACATACCGCCGATAGCGTTATTGTCGGACATTTTGCTGGAACGATTCCATTGGCTGCTGTGTCCTTGGTGAATGCTGTTTTTATGATCGTTATGGTCATTGGATTAGGAATTGCTTATGGTATCACACCATTGATTGCTCAGGAAAATGGCCGTGATAACAAGAAGGAGTGTGCAGTATTGTTATCAAATAGTTTCTGGTTGAATATCATTACAGGAATATTATTGTTCTGTTTAGTTTATTTTGGCTCTATGCTTGCAATTGATCATCTGAATCAGGATCCGGCTGTTGTCAAAGAGGCGAAACCTTATTTACTTATTCTAAGTCTTTCCATGTTACCTTTAATGGTATTCAGTACATTTAAACAATTTGCCGAAGGTTTGGGATTTACTAAACAAGCCATGAACGTAACCATATGGGGAAATGTTCTCAATATTATCTTGGCTATCATCTTCGTCAAGGGCATGTTCGGAATTACGCCCATGGGAGTGAAAGGTGTTGGATATAGTACGTTGATTGACCGTATTTTGATGATGTCAGTGATGATGACTTATGTCTTGCGTTCGAAGAAGTTCAATGGTTATATACAACATTTTAAAATTACAGTCATAGATCGGGTAAGATTTGGGAAAATATTGCGGATCGGAGCTCCGGTCGCGATGCAATATGTTTTCGAAATCGGTGCGTTTGCAGGAGCATCATTACTGGCGGGAACAATTAGTGCTACCGCACAGGCTTCTCATCAGGTCGCTATTCAGCTCGCCGCGATGACATATATGATGGCAAGTGGTATCGCTGCTGCGGCAACAATTAAAGTGGGAAATAGCTATGGAAATAGAAATCTGTTCCGCTTGGAGCGCTTTGCCATCACATCTTATCAGCTGGTTTTACTTTTTATGCTGATTACTGCTTCCTTATTTGCAATTTTTAATAATTATTTGCCATACATTTTTACCTCGGATAAAGCAGTGGTTGTTATCGCAGCTCAATTACTGATCATTGCAGGTCTTTTTCAGCTATTTGATGGTACACAAGTCGTTGGGCTGGGGGTTTTAAGAGGTATGGGAGATGTTAATATTCCAACCATCATCACTTTTATCGCCTATTGGATTATCGGGTTGCCGAGTGGTTATGTAATGGGGATACTCTTTGACTGGGGTATTAAAGGCATTTGGTATGGTCTTACTTTAGGCTTATTGACTTCGTCTCTTTTACTTTATTTACGCTTCCAATTGGTGATAAAGAAAAAGAAATTCCAATTTGAAAATAGTAAGCTATAAAAACGTATAAATATCTATAAATGTGTGTGATGTGTCGGAAATCAACTATTTGAGGTACCCTCATGTAGAAATATTTTAAAATAAAAAAATGGCTGTTCAAAAATATTTATATCACTTTTTGACAGCCATTTTTTTGACGATGTTGTTGCCATTAGATTTCTCTGTTGCTATCCCAGTTTTCGAGATAGTCCGCAACCTGTTTTAAGAACATGCCGCCTAAGGCACCATCTATTGCACGATGATCGTAAGACAGGGAAAGATACATCATATGTCGGATTCCGATCATATCGCCGTATTCCGTTTCAATCACAGCGGGTTTTTTTGTTATGGTGCCGACTGCCAATATTGCAGCTTGAGGTTGATTGATAATCGGTGTTCCCATAATATTGCCAAAGGCACCTATGTTGGTAAATGTAAATGTCCCGTCTTGGGTATCATCAGGTTTTAGTTTATTGGCGCGTGAGCGTTGTGCAAGGTCATTAACCGATTTGCTCAGCCCTACCAGACTCAGTTGATCGGCATTTTTTATTACGGGGACAATGAGATTGCCATTGGGCAACGCTGCCGCCATACCTATATTGATATTTTTCTTTTTGATAATATTATAACCGTCTATTGATATATTAACCAAAGGAAAGTCTTTTAGCGCCTTGGTAATTGCTTCTATAAACAGTGGTGTGAATGTTATATTCTCTCCCTCACGTTTTTTATAGGCATCTTTTACTTTATTGCGCCAGAGCACGAGGTTAGTGACATCCGCTTCCACAAATGAACAGACATGTGGGGATACTTGAACGCTCTTGACCATGTGGTCAGAAATCAAGCGTCGCATACGGTCCATTTCAATAATTTCGTCATGGCCATTTGCCACAGTATGGACAGTTGCTGTCGGAACAGCTTGTACAGGTTCGTTCTCGATAACAGGAGCGATCTCCGGTTTTGAATGATCTATATTTTGGCGAGACCCTCGATTGGAAACATAAGAAAGAATGTCCTCTTTTGTTACCCGGCCTTCAACTCCGGTACCTTGGATGCGATCAAGCTCTCCGAGAGATAGTCCCTCGTGACGGGCTATGTTTTTTACCAACGGTGAATAAAAACGAGTCGTGTGCTCGTAATGAACCGGAGTAACTTCTTCTTTAGGACTCTCTAATTGATCTAGACCCGGTATTTCCAGATCGGCAGCTTCGCCTGAGCCTGTAGCTTGATCCCCTGGGCTTTCCTCCGCTTGAACGGCTGGTTCACTCGTTTCGTTGTCTCCTTCTACTTCTATAATTGCAACGACATCCCCAACCTGGACGATTTGGTCCTTGGTATAAAGTTGTTCTTTCAAAATACCTTTAACAGGAGAAGGTACTTCCGAATCAACTTTATCTGTTGCGATTTCCAATAAAGTGTCATCTTCTTCAATCAGGTCACCTGGTTGTTTTAACCATTTGGTAATTGTTGCTTCCGATACACTTTCTCCCATTTTTGGAAGTAAGAGTTTATATAAAGCCATATTTTTAGCAATCTCGTTATAGAAAAACGAAGTTAATTAAATTGTGGTTTACTTTCAACAATTTAAAATATTATTCCTTAAAAAACGATTTTATTGAAATATTATTTTATGTTCATCCGGTTCTTATACTTCTTCTTTTATAAGCAGTTTCCAAAGTAGAAGAAGAGCATTCATGCGTGTGCGCTCGATATTGACGAGTCTGTCATTGTTGAATTGAAACTTTTTTGTGATAATTTCTTTTTTTCCGGCTACTGCAATCCAGACAGTTCCCACGGGTTTGTCCGCGGATCCTCCCCCCGGCCCTGCTATCCCAGTGGTGGCAATGGCATAGTCGGTACTAAATGTTGCTTTTGCTCCAGCTGCCATTTCGATGGCAGTTTGTTCACTGACTGCCCCGAATTGATCTAAAGTCGTTTCTTTGACTGCCAATAACTGTTGTTTTAGCCGATTGGAATAGGGGATAGTACCACCGACGAAGATCTCGCTGCTACCCGGATTGGCTGTTAATGACGCAGCCAAACTACCCCCTGTACAGCTTTCAGCGGTAGTCAATGTAAGCCCCTGATGCGTAAACTCCTTGATTAAAAATGCTTCAATGCTGGTGTCGTAATCCGCAATGACATAATTTTTTAAGCGATGCAGAAGTTTACTCTTAAAGAGTTTGACCTCTTGAAGAATATCTGCGCTGTTTTTACTTTTTCCAGAAAGCCGTAAGCGGATAAAGGCCAATGTGGGCAAATATGCTAATTTAATGGTTGAGGGAAGTTCGTCTTCAATATCCTTTATTTCTTCTGCAAGATAGGATTCTCCGATACCGCCAACGAGTATTGTCTCATGATGGATAAATATATCTTTACTTTGCTGTGCGATCAATGGAAAGACACGTTTTTCCATCAAATGTTTCATTTCGAATGGGACGCCGGGCATAAAGATATAATTCTTTTGTTCTTTTGAAACCAACATGCCGGGAGCTGTGCCATAATCGTTGAACAGTATTTCACAGTTAGCCAATACGTCAGCTTGCTGTTTGTTAATCTCTAGCATTTCCAGATTACGGGCTTCAAAGAAACTGGTGACATGCTGGAGTACTTTTTCGTCCCGAATTAAGGTTGTACCAAAATATTTGGCAGCGGTATTTTTAGTAACATCGTCTTTTGTTGGACCGAGTCCGCCTGTAATTAAAATCAAATCGGCTCTTGCGGAAGCACTTTTTAATGTATTGAAAATAGCTTCCTCTGTATCGGGAATGGATGTCATCTGGACAATATCAATTTCGAATTTTCTTAATTGTTGTGCAATCCAGCTGGAATTGGTATCGATAATCTGTCCTATAAGAATCTCGTCTCCAATGGTGATAATTTCTGCTTTCATAGTATAAACTTACGTAAAATTACGGATCAACGATAGGCTAAAATTGTTTGATAAGAAGGGGTTTAAAATGAATGCATTCGAGTACAATGGAAGTGAATCTTGTATAGGAACTTAGGTAAGTGGAACAAAAAAAGCGGTTATTTTAAAAATAACCGCCTCCAGAACTTGCTCTTTTTGTCAGTTTGAGGTCTTGCAAGATGGATGCCTTCGCCCGGATAGTGACATTATAACTCCGATATCGTCCGAATGGCATCCAACCAAAGGACATATCCCAACAGTGTAAATCTCGGTAGATATTAAAAGAAGTCATGACGACTTCTTTTTGTTTGAAATCGTAGCCGGATTGAAAGGTAACTTTCCATTTAGGGGTAACACTGAAATCGCCATGTAAATTCAACGTACTTGTAATCTGGTTGTCCATTCGACGTGTGCTTGAGTTGAAGAACTTAGACATGTTAAAGCTGAATGAAGCCGCTAGATTCCAGGGTATATTAAAGTCCACAAAGGCATTCGGATCGGAACTGATCCGGGCTAAAGCCTGTGCCTGCTCCGGGGTCATCCCGGCACCGGACATTTCTTTCCGCAGCGAATCAATATTGTTATTACGTGATTTGGCTGCTTTTGGATTTAGGCTATAGTCAAAGGATAGGCCGAAGTTCGTCAGGCGGGCCAAACTTCCATCTTTGATCGCATATCTGTTGATTCGGACGCCATTATTGTCTATAGAATAAGGATCAAAGGTACCGTTAAAATTTACGTTCATCTTCTGGTCGAAAAAGGCCGTCCTACCTGAAAAAGTTATCGGAGACAGTTTCAATGAATCTGCTACGAAATTGTAATTTCCGCTAAAGGTCAAACCCTGGAGAATTGGAATCTTTTTGAAACCGCCATCGGTGGTGTCAGATTTGCTTTTTACTTTAGCCTCAATATTGTTGTCAATTGAGAAGCCTATTCCAGCAGATTTTCCAGCAGAAGGAGATCCATAGATGCCCTGAGCGAAGATGGAATATACGTTGCGGTTGCCGTATTGGTCATTATAATGTTGGTAAAATCCATAGCGGGGATCCGAAAAATCTGGTCTGTAGTTCAGATTGATTGACGGGGTAACAACGTGTCTGATCGCTTGAATTTTTCCGATCTTTGGATACATACCATAGATTTTTGTAGAAAGACCAGTAGATACGGAATAATCATAAGCACGATTAAACCCCTGTAAAGTATCGAGTCGTTGCCTATAACCCGATGGCGTGTTATCAATACGTTGTCTAGTGCTTTGGAAATACCAACGTTCGGTATAATTTACACTTGTGTTGAACTGAAAATATTTAAATGCGTTAAGTGAGAGGCTAACCGGAATATTGTGTTGGAAGCCATTTTGGAACCTTTTGAAGCCTCCTGACGAGAAAAGAAGTGAATCTGCTGTGGAGACTGTATTTTGCGCCTGGAAACTATAACCAACGTTAATACGCTGATACCATTTTTGTTCGCCTACGCGATCTTTGCTGTCAAAGGGATTGAATGAAGATACGTTTAAACTAATATTTGGCAAACTTAATTGAATAGTCCTATTAGCCATATCTTGACTATGTGTTAAACTGGCTGTTAAGTTAACCTTACCATCGGCAAAGACTTTTCCGTAACTGATGGAAGAACCCATTCTGTTTTGAGCCAGGTTTTGATAGGTTGTCTGGTTACTTCCTGTACCTGTATTTTGAAAGTATGAGGCCGTACCAAAGTTTACACTTGCGGAGAACGATGTTCCAGGATTAGCTTCCTGGCGTTGGGTATGGTTCCAGGTCACATTGAAATCTTTATTTGAACCATAGTTATCGGTACCTTCCACACCGACTTTCGTATTGGCGTAGCGTATGTTAAATCCACCGTTGTATTTGTAATTGACTGTATATCGGGTGTTTACTGAAGCTTCCCAAGAGCCTTTAGAATATAATGAGCCTCGAATCTCACTATCCCAATAATCATTGAAGGCTAAATACCAACCAATGTCACGCATGGAAAATCCGCGCGTATAGTCCTCTCCGAAAGAGGGGAAAAGAAATCCTGAAGCTCTTTTATCCGGCTTTGGAAAAAATGCAAAGGGGAAGGCTACGGGCATAGGTACCCCCATAACCACCAGGTATGCAGGGCCAGAGATAATCTGATTTTTGGTCACTATCCCTTTCGAGATATGTATTCCGAAATGAGTATGTGGCTGTGGGAGGTTACAAGTACTGTATAGCCCCTTATAGATTGACATCTCATCATAGATATTTTTTCGAACGATATTGGCTTGGATAAAGCCTCCATCGACCTCAGTCATAATACCGTAGGTGTTTCCTTCCTGTTTCTCATAATCATAATAAAGTGAATCTACTGTTTTGGGTGATTCACCATTACCCATAATGACAATAGGACGTCCTACATATTTACCACTTTTATCATATATCCCCGACGCAAAGATCTTTTTCTGATTGCGGTCAAGACGGATATAATCAGCCGAAAGCTCAAAATCCTGATACTTTACTTTTGCTCCGCGATATAAATGACTAATATTCTTTGCTACTTCCGATTTTTGAGAATCAACAGCAATAATGCTGACTTCCGCCTGCAGCCCACTGCCTTTTTTCTTGGTGGTGTCTTGAACGGATTTGGTAGAATCTATAGGCTTAATTTTTGTTGTATCCTGCAGTTTACTGTTCGCCGAGCCAGCGTCCTTACTTTGAAGTCCGTTCTGTTTTAATGGAATATTGCTCTGAGCCAACGTTGAATTGCTCGTTGCAAGAATGATAAATAGTGTTAAAATGTTGATTAACGACTTCAAAATTAAAGACAAATGTTATTTTTGTGAAATAATGTTAAACTTCGAAGGACAAAATTAGTCAAAAAACAAATAGAAAATATGTTAAATATCGTTATCTATTAAAGAAATAATATTGACTCATTTTGTTGCGTTTATAGTAGAGCAAATAATTATTCAATGAAATCAGATTTAAGAATTAGAAAATGGTGTAGCATTATAGTTGCTACTTTGGGATTTTTTTTATTGAATTCTTTCAAATTAAACAACGGTCAACCCGAGCCACCCGACTATCAGATCAAGACTATTGTTATTGATGCTGGGCATGGTGGAAAAGATACTGGGGCACAGGGCCGTCGATCCCTAGAAAAAAATGTAGCTTTGGATGTAGCACTAAAGCTCGGAAGGCAAATTCAAAAAGATATTCCAGGGATTAAAATCATCTATACGCGGACAACAGACGAATTTGTGGAATTATATAAGCGTATTCGCCTGGCGAATGCAAACAAAGCGGATCTGTTTATTTCGATTCACTGTAACTCCGGTGGCTCCAGTGCTCATGGAACAGAAAGCTTAGTGTCAGGTTCTCATCGTCTAGGACAGCAGGATGCTGCCGTTCGAGAAAATGCATCACTTTTGCTGGAATCGAATTACAAAGAAAACTATCAGGGATTTGATCCAAAAGATCCCGAAAGTGCAATTATTTTCTCATTGATGAAAAATAGATTCCGGGAAAAAAGTATCCGGTTAGCACAAATGATTGAAGGTGAGTATGTAAAAGCAGGAAGGCATAGTCGAGGATTTTGGGAAAAAGGTTTAGCTGTACTTGCAGAAGCAGGTATGCCAGCTGTCTTGACAGAAATTGGATTTATCAGCAATAGGGAAGAAGAGAGTTATCTATTGTCAGAGGAAGGACAACAGGAGATTGTCAATAATCTGGTTTCAGCTTTAAAAATTTATAAAAATTCAGTAGAACGCTAAACAGATTTGCTTTTGTACTGTTTTAAACTTATATTAATGATGCATTACAAAAGAAATAATTTGTGAAAATATCAAACGAAACAAAAGTCGGCATATTAGCAACCGTTGCGATCGCGCTATTATTTATTGGGTACAGTTTTCTAAAAGGAAACGACGTTTTCAGTAGCGATAATACATTTTTTACTACTTATAACACAGTCGATGGATTAACACCTTCCAAACCGGTTTTAGTGAATGGTTATCAAATAGGTAGGGTGTCCAAAATGACTTTGCAGCCAGATGGTAAAATAAAAACAGAATTTAAGATCCATTCCCATTATCATATTCCTAAAAATACCATCGCCCGGATTTCAAGCACAGATTTATTGGGTAGCAAGGCGATTGTATTTGAAATGGGCAATAGTACGGATATGGCCAAGGATGGTGATTTTCTTAATTCAGGTGTACAGCCCAATATTATGGACAAGGTTGAGCCGATTCAAAAGCGTATAGAGACCATTACAATTAAGCTGGATTCTACACTTTCCGTGGTTAATACCGTTCTAGATAAGCAATTTCAGGACGATTTTAAAAGCAGTATCCATAGTATTTCAACATCGTTGAAGAATGTCGAAGGGATTACAAAAGATGTGGAAGGCTTGGTTGGAGATGAGAAGGGACGATTGAATAGGATCATGGCAAACCTGGAATCCATCACATCCAATTTCTCGCAAAATGGTGAAAAAATCAATTCGATAATGGCTAATCTTAACACTATAACAGATAAGGCCGCACGATTGGATTTTGAACAAACCATGAATAAGGTGAATGCAACGATGTCTGATTTTCAGAATATTACCAGTAAGATTAACAACGGTAAGGGATCGATAGGTCTATTGCTCAATGATGAAGAATTATATAACAATTTGAATAATGCTTCTAAAGAAATGGATAATCTGATGAGGGATATTAAGGAAAAACCAGGGAAATATATTAAGCTTTCTATTTTTGGAAAAAAAGGTGAACAATAGTCTTCCCAAGATACTCGGTATAAAAAAAGAAATCCTGCTATATGCTAGCAGGATTTCTTTTTTTATAGGGTCTCTTTAAGCCAGGTAAAGAATTCCCTTTGCCAAACTTGGGCATTCTGTCCGGATAACACCCAGTGGTTTTCGTCAGGAAGATAGACCAATCTACTTTTTATCTTCTTTAGCTGCGCAAGTTGAAAGGCTGCCAAACCTTGGCCAATGGGAACACGGTAATCCTTCCCACCTTGAAAAATTAGAATAGGCGTGTGCCAGTTGTTTGCTTTTTCGATCGGATTAAATTCTGTATAGGATTTTTCATTTTTGTTATCCCAATATGCTCCGCCTAATTCATGATTTGCAAAGAATAGCTCTTCTGTGGTGCCATACCAACTTCTCATGTCGAATAAACCATTGTGCGCAATGAAAGTTTTAAAACGGTTTTGATGTACGCCAGCCAGTTGGTAAACCGAATAGCCGCCATAGCTGGCTCCAATTGCTGCACGGCGAGTTGTGTCAACATATGATTCCTTGGAAATATCATCTATTGCAGCCAAATAGTCTCTGATCGGCTGACCGCCCCAGTCTTGGGAGATCGCTTCGTTCCATTTGACTCCCCAGCCTGGCATACCTCTACGGTTTGGTGCGATAACAATGTAACCTTGGGATGCGATCAACTGTAGGTTCCAGCGAAATGAATAAAACTGGGTGAGTGCCGATTGCGGTCCACCTTCGCAGTAAAGTATTGTTGGATATTTTTTTGTGAGATCGAAATTTGGCGGATAGATTACCCATGAAAATAAATCTGCGCCATCAGATGATTTTGTAATCCGTTTCTCAATTTTATTTTCAGCAATTGTTGCATACTTGTCATCATTGACCCTAGTAATGGCTGTCAAAGACTTATTTTTGAGATCGAAGCTGAAAATTTCGGTCGCACGTGTAAACTTTGTCAACGTGACGATCAATTTATCCCCAGTTTGCCCTACAATACCTGTAATATCAAAATCTCCGGTTGAAATTTGCTGGATCTTTGGAAGACTTTTCGATTTGACATTCGAAGGGACTTCCAGTTCGAATAATTGTACGGTGCCTTTGGTTGCAGCAGTAAAGTAAATCTTGCGATTGTCGTTGCTCCAGATAAAACTGTTGATAGTGCCATCCCAATGCGAAGTCAGATTTAAACGGATAGCGTTGTTTTTATCAAATAAGATGATGTCATTTTTATCAGATTCGTAGCCCTCGGTTTTCATGCTGAGCCAAGTGAGACTTTTTCCGTCCGGCGAATAAGTTGGTGCGATGTCATAACCATTCATGCCCTCAGTAATGTTTGTCGTGGCTCCGGAAGAAATCTCATAGCGGTAGATATCCGTATTCGTGCTTATGGCATAATCTGTTCCGAAGTTTTTCTTGCAAACATATAATACTGCTTTGCTGTCAGGAGACCAGATAAAATCTTCTGCACCGCCGAAAGGTGCCTGTGGACTATAATAGGGCTGATCTTTGAGCAGATCTACTGGTTCTCCTATTTTACCGTCGCTGTAACTGGCAATAAAAGGATGGTTGAATTTACCATCATTGAACGTATCCCAATGACGGTAATCTAAATTATCATAGATGTAGGCATCAGACTTCGGCAATTCTGGATATTTATCGGTACTATGGTATTTTTTGATCAATACGGGCTGGCTAAAAAGAATATGTGTTCCATCTGGAGAAAATTTAACATTTTCCAAAGCCATCTCACCGGATGTCAGTTGTAATGCTTCACCTTTGGTCAGATTCTTTTTCCACAGATGTCCTTTTGATAGATAGATCACATCACCATTTTTTTCGATTTGGACAACAGTTTCCCCACCCTTTTGATCGGTAAATTGGCTAGCTGCACCATTGGTCAATGAAGCTGTAAAAAGATTCTTCTCACTTGTATTGCTCTCCAGGTTGTAATTGGATACACCGTACACCAACGTTTTACCATCTGAGGAAAGTCCTTCAGCAGATACTCGTCCGAGATCCCAAAGCTTACTGGGGGTAATAGGTTGTGGGGTTTCTGCAACCATTTTAAAACTGGACTTTCCACCTTTGCTTTCTTGCGCATTGCCGAGGTTGCATGCCATAATCGCTAATGTAAATATTGTAAGTTTTTTCATATATATAATGCTGAAAAATATCCCTGCAAGTTACAGATTTTGCCAGTAAATGTTAAGTAAAGCATAAAAATAGCCGCCTTATTTGTGAAAAGGCGGCTATTTGGAGAGGTAAGTTTATTTTTTGATTAATATTCGGATAATGACCCAGTAAATTTTCAGATGTTGTCTATTGATCAGCATAATTATTGTCAAATTGATACCAATTGATTTTTGTGGAAACGCGCATCAGGATTGCCAAGATGATGAAAATGCCAATGGTTCCGGCAATAAGTGAGTAGTCCCGAAGTTGCATAAGCACGTATATGAACAGATAAAAAGTGCTTAAGATAGTCCCGAACAAGAGGGACGTCTTACGGTCTTTTGTAATGGCTTTAATAAAACTTCCAATGAGCAGTACCGTTGCAATCGAAGCAATTAGATAGGCCAGATTAAATCCTATATGCTCTGATAAAGCTGATAGTAGCGTGTAAAAGAGTACCATGGCGGCACCGATTAATACATATTGAATAATATGTATTCTTTTTTTCTTGATTATTTCGGTGAATAGGAGCGAAGTGAAGGTTAGGAGAATAATCAATATACCGTATTTAGCAACTCTTGTTGTCTTTTGATAATTATTGATGTCCGGCAGAAAGTTTATCGTGATCATATCCGAATTAACCAAGATACCATTAGGTATGTTTGTGTCAGATGGCGTAGTCGGAGCGGCTTGAGTAGATTCAGCTTCATCTGTTAAACTTCCCTTATTTTTTTCGAAATGATAGATCGGAAGGATATCTCCTGCCCACTGTTGGGGTAACTTACGACTAAAAGAGGGAATTTCCCAGGAGGCTGAGAAATTAGATTTGTCAATCGTTCGTTTGCTTGGTAAGAATGCACCGACAAAACTTGGATTAACCCAATTCCCTTTGGCGGAAATATTCGTCTGATCACCGAGCGGAACAAAATTCAATGATTTGGAACCTTTGAGGTTTAGTGTGATTTTGAAATGGTTTTCATTTTCATTGGGATTGATGGAAATGGGGCAGACTAAATTTTGATTGAATAGTTTGAGGTTGTTAAAATCAGGATCAAAAGTCAATTCCTGTTCATTCCAGGTAAGGAGCGGGCGTTTGCCCAGTCCCTTAAAATCCTGTATGCCAAATACAAGCCGACTTCCTTTCCAATCAATCTTTTCGGTGGGAATTTCCAGTTTTGTTATATCAATTTTGTTGAAACGGCCATCTATCGAAATACTGCTATTATATACGACGGAATTATAGATACCACGTGATAATTGTTGCGGGCTGATGTCTGTGCTGATATTTGCGCTTAGGGGGAGGACGAAGATCCATTTTGTCTGTTTGTATTCTGATGCCGTAGTAGTATTAATTTTTTCAGCTGGCTTCTGAATAGGTTCATTGTAAGGGATTGCTAAGACAGGACCAGAAATAACCTGTTCTTGAGCCCAGTTAAGGGCGATGCCTTCGGATACGGTTTGCTCGCGTGTTTTGCGTTCCTCAATGAGATCACTGATGAGTGTCAGGGGGATGAGCAAGAGAAGGGAAAGAAATAGAATAACAAATAATTTTAGAACAGTTGAGTTGCTAATTTTATCAAATAGCGAATTTTGAGCGGTATCGAACGAAGAGTTCGGTCTATTATAATTTTCCATGATTTCACTTGTTTAAATCTACTTGTATATTTTTGCTATATAATGCAATTTGAAATTCAGTCAGTTGGTAATGAAGTATGGTCTTGAATTCGATGTGATGAAATTTTTGCAGGGACCGACCTTTTTGGAAAGTTCTCCTGTAATATTTGAAATGTTCGGGAAAAAGGATTCCTCCAATAGTAATCATTCCGATCAGATATAGGCTTATTTTTCCATTTCCCAATAAAAGATATTGCATGGCAATTTCATCTTGTATTTCGGTTCCCGTTTCCGTTATAACGTGAAATACATCATGATTTTCCAATTTCGCCATTACATCAAATCCCTTACTCGCGTAAAAGAGACCCAAACCATGACCGATGCTTCCGACTGGATAGGTTAAAAATTCCTCTTTGCTAATTCCCCATGCTTTTTTGTTCCATTTAAAAATATCTGCATACACGCTGGAGGACCAGCTGTAGAGATGGAGCATGAGTTTTAATCGAATTTTTTTCATGTTTTCGTTTTTAAAAGTACTTTGGTTTTCAAAGTAAATAGATAAAAAAATTATTTGTATTGTTGTTTTATTAAATTTTCTAATGCGATGAGATGATTTTCAAAAGCTTTTAATCCTTTTGGTGTTCTTTTATATCTGGTATTGGGTTTGCGATCAACAAAACTTTTTTCCACGACAATATATTCTTCTTTCTCCAATGTTTTGAGGTTTGAAGCGAGATTGCCATCCGTTACATCTAATAATTCTTTGAGTGAATTGAAGTCGTATTCTTCATTCGCTGCAAGAACGCTCATAATCTGTAAGCGGACTCTGTTTTCAAATACTTTGTCATATAAAGAAAGGTCTAATTTCACGATTCGTACTTTTTGTAAACGATAAAACCATAGATGATATGTAACACACCAAATCCCAATCCCCATAACATCAATCCGTGGTCGGGAAGACACAATGCCAGTACCCCCAAGCATATTTCCAGTATACCTAACCATCTCACCTCAGGGAAGGTATAAATGCTGCCGGCAGTTAAAGCCAAGCCATAGAAAACAAGCAGCATTCCGGCAATCAAATGATAATAACCCTGAGAAAGCAGAATTAAAGCTAATACACCCCCGGTTACCAATGGAATTGAAACTGCAAATAAAAGAGATTTGCTTGTAATGTTCCAAATAGATTGTCTACTTTTCTTCGCTTTCCTACGCGCCATGAGCCATCCGGTCAGTAATGAAAGCACAAGAATGACAATAGCAAGTATTAAAAAGATGTTTAATAGCGTAAAATTATCCCTTAGTCGATTCATCGAGGTTTCATGACTAGTGCTGATATAATAACCTAGTAAGGTACCCAATAATGCGTAAAAGCCAATGAGTACACCTGACAATCCGCTTATAGAAACAAATTTGGAAGATTTTTCCATCAATGATCTAATTTGTCCAAGCTCTTTAAATAAATCTTTCTGTTCCATAAAAGTACTTTGATATTCAAAGTAAATGAATAATAATGAATTATACAAGCGAGGAATAGGATATTGAAAAAAAATAAAAAAAAGAGTATAAAATACTTGCAAGATATAGGTTTGGTTTCTATCTTTGTGGCATCAAAAGAAATCCTAATGCGGAAGTGGCGTAATTGGTAGCCGCACCAGACTTAGGATCTGGCGCCGCAAGGCGTGGGGGTTCGAGTCCCTTCTTCCGCACTTGATGTCCTCCCGAACTTAAAACCTCGGGAGGATTTTTTTATGAATGCGATATAGCTAAAAAGAGTATGAATATTTCACACGAGAATGTAGATGCAATCAATGCGGTAATCAACGTCGCATTAGCACCTGAAGATTATAATCCTCAAGTCGACAAAGAGATTAAAGCGCAAGCTAAAAAGGCAAAATTACCAGGTTTCCGTCCAGGTCAAGTTCCTGTAGGACATATCAGACGTACCTATGGTAAATCTATCTTATTTGATGAGATCAATAAATTAGTGAACGATAAAATCACGAATTATATTTCAGAAAATAAATTAGAAGTTTTGGGTCAGCCACTTCCTTTAGAAGAAGACGCGCAATATAACTGGGATTATAAAGATAATTTCAATTTTAAATATGAGATTGGTTTAGCTCCCGCTTTTGATTTGCCTTTTACAGCTGAGACTGAGTTTGCTGTTTACGATATCAAAGCCGATCAAGAGACGTTGGCGGATCGTATCAAAAACTTACGTCGTAGCTATGGAAAGATGACTAATCCTGAAGTATCAGAAGAAGGTGATGTATTGTATGCTACCTTAAAACAAGATAAAGAGGAAGGTCTTGAAAAAACAACTTCCATCCGCACGGATATCGTTGAAGATGCAAAAATCAAAAAGTCTTTGGTAGGACTTAAAAAAGACGATACTGTTAAAATCGATGTTAAGAAAGCTTTCAAAACTGAAGATTTAGCACGTATTTTAGGTATTACTGAAGAAGAAGCGACAGCTTTGGATGTAACTAAATTTGAGTTGACTGTTAAAAACATCAACCGTTTAGAAGAAGCTGATCTTAATCAGGAGTTTTTCGATAAATTATTTGCTGAAGGTGAAGTAACCGAAGAAGCTCAATTTACGGAGAAAGTCAAAGAAGAAGTGGAAAACTTATTCAAGCAAAATTCTGATCAAAAATTACGTAATGATATGTATACTTTTGGTATGGAAAAAGTAGACGTTACTTTTCCTGAGGAGTTCTTGAAAAGATGGTTGAAAGCTACTAACCCTAGCATTTCTGATGAAGAGCTTAACGAAGGTTTTGCTGATTTCTTGAACAACTTGAAATGGACAATCATTGAAAATCGTGTCGTTACTGAAAACGGTCTTGAAGTTAAATATGATGAAGTGATCAATTTAGCGAAAGAACGTATCTACGCACAAATTAAAATGTACAATATCAACGAAGAGCCTTCTGATGAGCAATTGAATCAATTCGCAATTCAATTGTTGCAAGACAGAGAGCAAGGTAACCGTTTGTTTGAAGAAGCTAAAGCTTTAAAAGTATTTGATCACTTAAAAGGTGTGGTGAAATTAAACAGCAGTGATATCGAATATAAGGAATTCGAAAAATTGGCGTAAGCAATTTTAAACACAAAAAAAGGCTTCCAAATATCTTGGAAGCCTTTTTTTGTGTCGTAGATCGCTTTTGTTTTATTGTTTTGGATCTCAATTGAATTTGATTAATGGGGTGCGGTATTCTGTCAACCACTCACATACTTTGTCGTTAATAGTAAACAGTCCAGGATTTGTCACTACTTATATTTTAATTCTCTGCTGTTAGTTTGGCTGGCTTTTCTTTATCTCTGTTTGTGCGGGAACAATGCTGTTATTTTTCTTTCCTAAAGGAAACAGCCGCTTTATAAATTCGGAGAACGAGTTAAATTCTTGCCGATATAATAGTCCAAAAGCGCTGATGTATTCCCCATCATTTGGGCTAAGAAGAAAATTTCTTGTATTTAAACGGTTTGATGCCCGAAGGACGAGACGACCGTCTTTGCGTAAATAAAACATTGCTTCTGCATCAGTGGAGACACGGTCTGAGAATACATTCAAGTCAGTTAGGGCCTGACTTCGACGATCTGAAATACCGCCAGTAAGAACCAGTCTGTCATTAAACAAACGAAGCGAAGCGGATGCATCATTCAGTGACTTGATATTGATGTCAAAGAAGTTGATATTGAGTGATTGCGCGATAATATTATTGATTTGATTAAAAGCAATTTCGGTTCCTGCAGATAGTAATGTGTTATTCACCTCTTTTCCAAAATCACTTTGTGTGCCCGGAGTGAAGCTACGCCTGACAATCAAACTAAGTGCTTGCTGGTTAACATTATTGGCATCAGAAAAATATCCCTGCAACTCATCCTTTACCCCCGGGTTTTGCGGGAAATTGATGTCAAATGTAATGTCTGGCTGACTCAATTGTCCTTTTAAAATCATATCTGCCTGCGCTAATACACGCTCGGGGTTTTCCTCCCTTCCCGCAGCATTATAGAGTGGTGCTAAGCTTGTTCTTTGTTGGTAAATTGCATTGATATTAATATTTGCCTCAGCCGGGTTACCCGCCCATCGCACCGTACCACCTTCCTTTAAATCAAAAATTTTGTTGATGTAATCCTGTGCTGTGAAATTGAACTTCCCGCTGTTAATGATAAAGTCACCGAACATTTCAAAATCTCCAAGCGAAGATATCCGCATATTGAGGTTACTATTTCCCTTTCCGGATAATTCTCCCATACTAGAAAAAAGGTTGATTTCAGCATTTGGTGTGATCAGCAGATCCATGTTCATTGTTAGACCGTCAAAATCGCGTTTCTTTTGATTTTTCTTGATTTTGGTGGAATCTTTTTCAATGAAATAGATAAAATCGCTATCCGAGATTGTACTGGCGCTATTAAAGGGTATATTGATGACGGTATTTTCTTCTGACTTAGCACGTATATTGATATTCATTGCAGATGTCAGACCCTTGAACTGGAAATTTCCGGAGGCATATGCGGTACCATAATAGATGTTGTTATCTTTTATGGTTGTGTTCAATACCATGAAATTTTTTGCTTCAGCAGTTACATCTATATCAGGATCACTTAGCTTATTGAGGTCAACAACGCCGTCGATTGTAGCCACATTATTTTTCTGATCATATATTTTGAGCCCCGTAAGGAATATCCTATTATTGGTCACATTAATTTCATCGGAAAGGCGATAAGGCGTCTTTAGGTAATTGATAATCATTGACGCATTGTCAAGCTTTCCAGTTCCGCTAATTTTAGGATTTAGGATATCGCCTGCAATCGCTAAGTCTGCATTTACTTTGCCCTTAATATTCGACACCAAGCTTCGTAGAAACGGTTGAAAAATGAATACGTCTGTATTTACTAAAGTAGCTTTAAGGTCGAGCTTATTACTTTCGCTTAAATGATTGTAAGATCCGGTGAGCTGAATTAGTTTATCACCTTCTTCTATTTTACTGTCGAGTTTGACGAGCTGGTTCTCCGGATCGTAATTGGCACTGAGTGCTAATGCGCCAATTGGGATATTGTTGTAAAGGATAGGAGAGGTCGTAATATTGGCGACGACAAATGGGGATTTAAAAACCGAGTTAACTTCGATCTTTCCATTTAGGTTGCCTGATAAATTAATCCCGTGGGGCTTCGTAATCCCATTTAGGGAGGTGAGATTGAAGTCCTGGAATTTTAAATTGATTTGATCTGAAATGTCATTTGACAGGATGCCATCTATATGTACTTTTTGCTCTGCATGACTTAACGTGAGTTTCTCGAAATACCATTTTCCCTTTGAAATTTTCAATTGTGCGTCGTTATTTACAAGCCATTGTTCTTTATTTATCAGTATATTAGATGGATAGAAATTGATGAAGGCTGGCTTCGCATGTGCAAATCGGATAACACCATTTAGATCTAAACTATTGCTTGCTTCCAATTCTGACATCTTAATGTTGAACTGTAAGCTGTCATTGACCAAGGTGTTTGAAATATTAACATTCTTGATATATGTACTATCGGTAAAATTGATCTGATCTATGGACGTTTGTAACTCCATATTGTTTAAATTGGCGTTTTGGTCGATAATCAGATGGGTGAGACGAATACCGTTATATTTGAATTCAGGGGCATAAAAATTAAAATTTGCAGTTTGCTTCTCGCTGGCAAATTTGGCATTCAACGTTGCCCCGCTATCCAGAGAAATATCTTTTCTAAAGAATGTCGCAATGGGTCTGAATGATTTAATATTGACATTAAGGTCAAAATCCTGACGATTGAACGCGCTCTTTTCAAACCCTATTGCCGGCGCGTAGCGCATGGCGAGTGCTTTAAAATAAGGAACGATCGTATTTAGATCTATTCTCCCTTTGAGATCTATATGCCCAATAGCAGATTGCAGTGTAAGCGAACGCGCCTCTTGATCTCCTTCTGCAAGGAAATTAATATTTTTAATCGCAAATTTACCTTTGGAAGAAGTGAAACTTACACTGTCAGATTTAAATTCCCCGGTAATGTCATTGATGTTGTCTCCAATTAAGCTCGTGTGGAATTTAGTGTCAATAATATTGATCGAGTCTCCTTGGAAGAAATTGAGTTTTTTTAAATTAGCCTGTTGGATATCCGCATCCAGGTGATAGTCGGGACGGCTAGACCAATCTATGTCCGTTGTGAACTGTAATCTGAGATTTGGGTCGTATATTGCTCCTGAACCAAGAAATAATTGTTTGTCTATGTTTCCATTGACTCGTATTTGCTGATAGGTGTATTTTTTAAAATTGAAATTAGTTAGATTACCGGTTATATTGAGCTTTAGGTGCTTGGGATCGGTGCCTATTCCATCAAGCTGTAGATCGAAGCCCGAACTTCCAAGATCTTTTACTTTTGTTATTTTACCAAGATCAAATGTCGGTGACTGAAACTTACCAGCGTATTTTATTTCTTCCCTTAGATCCATTCTTCCGTCTGCTGTGATATCGCCGATAGCTGTGGCAAAGGTTCCTTTTGTTTTAAAGTTATTATATTGCCCATTTAGACTCCCTTTGAACGCGAATTTATTGAATAAGGTTACTACTTCAGGAAGTTTGAAGTTCTTTAAATGGCCAAGCTCTCGGATAACATTTTCCAGATCGCGATATTCGGAGGCAATCAAAATATTTGGAACAATAAACTCTGTTTTGTCAATGTCAGGTAGACCGATAATTCTGAGATTACCCGCTAATTTCGTATTTTTCCCGATGGTCAGATCTACCTGTGAAGCATTGATAGCTGAAACGGTACCTTCCAGATCGGATTTTTTAATCTTTACATCAAACTCGACCTGGTGCATGGGCGAAGAAAAGAAAGCGATATCTTCAGAGTGTATGCGCGAATCGCGCGCCTGTATCCTTACATTGACTTTGTTAATAAAGTCCGAAAAATCCGAAAAATTAGTATAGCTTAATTTTAAATAATTCTTGAATGTGGAACGGTTGGTTGTAAGCATAAGGTCAATCAGTTCAATGCTTTTCGCGCTGACTGAGGCATGGGCTAGGAGCCCTTTGATCACCAAACCTTTTTTCTCGTAAAGATTGAATGTTTTGATATCCGCTGAGATTTGATTGGAATCAATTTTTATATTCTTAAAATGTGCATTGAACTTGGATATACCCAGATCGCCAAAGTCCACAACTTTATTGTAGTGTTTTTGTTTGTGATTAACGTAGTTAAGGGAATTATTATTTATGATGAGTTCTTTAATATCAAAAATTATTTTTTTTGAGCTTTTCTTCTTTTCCTTTTTCGGTGGGTTGAAATACCGGATTAGAAATGAGATGTTGCTGCTGTCCTTAAATTGTTCGAAATTACTTTCCGTATTCTCAATTTTCAATTTGTTGATGACTACTTTATTTAATTCTATCAGTTGCGATAGATTGACACTGGCTTCAATTTTTTCGGACTTTATGATTTTTTTGCCTTCCGGTGTATAGATTTCGAATCCTTCTATGACAAGGGATTTGAAGGGTTTAAAATAGATGTTTTTTAAATTGATTTTGGTGTCGAGCTCGTTGGATAAATAGTTGACAGCCTTTTGTGCAACAAAGTTTTGTACGGGCTTTAGCTGTAGCGATAATGCCATTGCAAGCAGTATAATGAATATACTACCTAGGACTATTGATATTATTTTAATTATTTTTTTGATACTTTTGTATTCTAATTTATTACCTCTAGCTATGGCTATTATTTTAGGAATTGAATCTTCTTGTGATGAAACTTCCGCTTCTATTTGTATTAACGGTGAAATTCATTCAAATGTTATTGCTACTCAGGCAATCCACGCAAAATATGGTGGAGTTGTTCCCGAGTTAGCTTCACGTGCCCATCAACAAAACATTATTCCTACGGTGGACGAAGCCATTCGTCAAGCAAAAATAAGCAAAAATCAAATAGATGCAGTGAGTTTTACACGTGGACCCGGATTATTGGGCGCTCTTTTGGTTGGAACTTCTTTTGCTAAATCATTTGCGCTTGCACAGCATGTGCCGTTAATAGATATAAATCACATGCAGGCGCATATTTTGGCCCATTTTATTGAAGAACCAAAGCCAAATTTTCCTTTTTTGTGCCTTACCGTTTCGGGAGGGCATACACAAATTGTCTTGGTAAAAGATTACTTTGAAATGGAGTTATTGGGCGAGACGCTTGACGATGCGGCAGGGGAGGCCTTTGATAAAACAGCTAAGGTTTTGAATCTCCCTTACCCCGGTGGACCGCTTATTGATAAATTTGCAAAAGAGGGTGATCCCAGTTCCTACAAATTACCTGAACCGCAGATACCTGGACTCAATTTTAGTTTTTCCGGATTGAAGACAGCGATCCTTTACCTTGTTCAAGATCAGCTAAAATTGAATCCTGATTTCTTGACAGAAAATATGGCAGATTTATGTGCCAGTGTGCAATCCCGCATTGTTTCTATCTTATTGAACAAATTGAAGAAGGCCGCGAAACAAACTGGGGTAAAGGATATTGCCATTGCGGGTGGTGTTTCGGCAAATTCTGGACTCAGAAAGGGATTGGTCGAAATGGGAGAGCAATATCATTGGAATGTTTTTATCCCAAAATTTGAATATTGTACAGATAATGCAGCAATGATTGCCATCGCTGGATATTATAAATATCTGAAAGGAGAGTTTGTTGGGCAGGATGTCGCTCCGATGGCAAGGATGCATCTTTAGAATAAAGTATTGTTCCTCTAATGGATGTGATTAACGGAACAATACTCTATTTTATAAGGGTGAGCTATAGCCATAGGCTTGCGCAGCTGAGCTAAATTTATCTTTCTTGGGTTGATAGAAATTTAATTCATAACCTTCAGCACCCCAAAAGATGCTCACAAAACTAACACCTATTTCCGATCGCAATACGGTGAGAATCTGAAAAGCCTCATTATCAAACTGTCCACCATCATCGACTCGCCAAGTACTAATGTCATCGTAAGTGGCCGGAAAATCCAGGTTAATCAGCTGGTCTTCTTTTGCATAAGAGAATACGGCTAGCGCCGAGTCCTGCTGATTTTCAAAAACTGTTAGATTGAATTCAGCTTTGTCTTTCAGTATAGCAATGGTTGTACTTTTATTTATTTTCCTATTGTATTTTTTTTCAAGTTTTTCTTTAATTTCCGGACTTGTTTCATGCTGAACTTTTGTAAAAGGTTCAATTTTATATTCATTCACGAACGACTGATTGACGAGCATTCCGAAATCGCCCGACTTAATTTCATTTTTTATCGTAAATAATGAACCTTCACTATTTGCAAAGTTCTGGGCTGTTTGTCTGCCATTACTCTCTTTATTATCCGTTTTGTTCTGTATAAATTCCAGCGGGCTAACTTGATTTTCGATAATGACATAATTGTATTTTTCGGGACTTTCCATCGCCTGATCCATCGGAAGTGCAATTAATGAATCTTTCTGTTGATTCAAAAAGCCAAAATAAGGTGAAATTATCTGTTTTTTATTTTCACTCTTAACCGATGGTTTGGATTGGTTCTGACTGTTGTCACAACCGTATAATGTTAGTAGAAGAATAGCTAAAAAAAGTGATTTCATAAGAGTGTGCAAAAATTTTATGAAATATAAGGGTTTCGCGCATCATAATGAAAAGATTTAAGCTTTAATGTTATGATGAACTCAAAATTGAATATCTATCGCAAAGAATGGCTGGATGTTATCTTTGCAGGCCGCAACAAGATGTATGGTGCTTATGAATTGCGGAATTTGTCAAATAGAGCTACGAATGTGGGGCTGGCCATCGTTGTTTCTTTCGCGTTCCTTTTGATTGCGGTATCTTATGGGTATAATAACTATTTTAAGAAAGATATACCTGTAAAAATTGTTACGTTTGACGATTTAACACCTGATGATCTCCATGAAATCCAGAAAGAGGCGGAGAAAAAAGAAGAGGTGAAAGAAGAACCTATTTTAATGCAGGAGAAAGCACCGCAACAGATAGCACAGGATCTTTCGAAGTTTGATTTGGTGCGTATGCCCGAGCCGAAGATCACAAAAGCAAGTAAAGTGACAGAGGATGTTGTTACGCAGGATGAGCTGAATAAACCCAATACGATGACTGCTCGTATTACATTAAAGGCGAATGCTGCCGGGACACATATTGCACGAGGTGAATTTGGTTCGTCTAAAAAGGATGGCGGAATTACCGGACATACAAAGGGGACTGTGTCAGGAGGGGGAACAGATGGAAATGCTGACCAACCTTTTGTTACGGTGGAAATCATGCCCACTCCGGTGGGCGGGCTGCCAGCTTTTATGAAGTGGGTTTCAGAAAATTATAGTTTTCCGCAGTCAGCTTTGGATCAAGGAGTATCGGGCGTAATCGAAGTCTCTTTTGTTGTGGAGCGGGACGGATCCTTGACTGATATTGCTGTAAAACGCGATATGAAGTTCGGGACAGGGGAGGCCGCGATCAACCTGTTGAAAAAGGCGAGAAAGTGGAAGCCTGGTGTTCAGAATGGACGTGCAGTGCGGGTGGCTTATACATTACCTATCCGTTTAAGCGCAGTATCCCAATAATATCTTTCTTAACTTTATTTAACAGATCGCGTTTTAAACTTTTGGTGGTCAAGAGCACTCTTATAGATAAATAGGTTGAAAAGATGGCCTATTAAATTGATAGATTGTTGATTTATAAAAATAGAGAGATGAAAAAATTGATGTTAAGTTTGGCGTTATCCGGATTAATGTTAACAGGTTTCGCACAGGAGAAAGAGGATCTTAAATCAGATACCAATGAAATGAGTGCACTAATAAACAAGCATTCGAAAGATAGAAAGCATGATGGCTTAAAAAATAAAAACCCTGAAGAATTGGCTAAGATCAAAACAGATCGCATGGACCAAAAATTGAAGTTTACAGATCAACAACGGGAAGAGGTATATGCATTTCATTTGAAGCAAGCACAGGATCATAAAAAAATAGCAGCAGAGCGTAAATTGTATCGCGAAAAAATGAGAAGACAACGTGCTGCTGATCATAAAAAAATGATGGCTTTATTGACTCCGGAGCAACAAAAGACATTGAAGGATTCTTACGCTGAGAACCATAAAATGCACAAAGAGCATTGGAGAAAGGATCGAAAAATGCGGAAAGGAGATTTTCAGAAAGGTGTGAACGAGAAAGCAGTTGACGCTGAAGCGAAAACAACATAAGGTTAATAAATAGAATAGTTTTCATATTAATAATTGGTGAGTGTTAGTTGAAAGGGGGATCATAGATCCCCTTTTCTATGTTGATATCAATCAAGTTTGCACACCACCTAGCTTTATGAATCTTTATTTTTTTGCTGTTCCTTCCATTGTTTGGAAAAGGATTTTTCCGCTAGTTTCGGTAGCTCCCGTTGTTCGCCCCAGGTTTTCTTAAAAAACTTTCTGAGGAAAAAGTTCTTGAATTTTCCGCCAAAAAAATCAATTAGTTTTCGGCGTTGTATTCCGTATGTGAACCAGCTCCAGACTTTTTGTTCTGTTTTCGTCGATAAGCCCTGTTCTACCGAATCCTTTCGGTTAACAAGAAGCATGCGTTGAATATCAATCCCTACAGGACACACTTCAGTACATTTACCACAGAGGGTGGATGCATAGCTTAAATGCTTAAACTCCTTCATCCCATTTAAATGAGGTGAAATTAAAGACCCAATTGGTCCCTGATAAGTTGTTTCATACGTATGGCCGCCGATATTTTGATAAATAGGACAGACATTTAAACAAGCTCCACAGCGGATACAATACAGCCCCTGACGTTGTTCTTTCTGCGCAAGGAGATTACTGCGTCCATTGTCAAGCAGGATAACATACATTTCTTCGGGGCCATCAGATTCATAAGACTGTTTTGGTCCTGTGAGTAGTGTGTTATAAACTGTTAAGTTTTGACCCGTACCATGAGTGGATAAAAGTGGCCAAAATACTTCCAGATCCTGTAGCGAGGGGATGATTTTCTCTATACCTACCACAGCAATATGTGTTTTTGGAAAAGTAGAGGTCAGACGCGCATTACCTTCGTTTTCTGTAATTGATATACTCCCTGTTTCAGCGACTAAAAAATTAGCTCCTGTAATACCTACTTCTGCTGCTAAATATTTGTCTCTTAACAATTCGCGAGCTTTCAGTGTCAACTGTTCTGCGGATGCATCTAAAGGAGTATCAAATTTTTCATGAAAAAGCTTAGCGATGTCTTCCAGGCTTAAATGCATAGCAGGTGTGACAAAATGGTAGGGTTTCTGGTCTAGGAGCTGAATAATATATTCTCCAAGATCAGTCTCAATGGCTTCTATGTTTTTGGATTCCAGAAATTGATTTAATTCAATTTCTTCCGTAGCCATAGATTTAGATTTTACAATCGACCGTGTCCTTTTTCGTTCGATTATTTTATAAATCTCCTCCCGTGCTTCGTCGGCATCATTAGCCCAGATTACCTTTCCGCCACGCGCCGTGAAATTTGCCTCAAATTGTAATAGATATCGATCGAGATTTTCCATTACTTTCCATTTGATCAAATTTGCTTTGGTTTTGGAGTTCTCGAGGTCCGCAAATTTGCTTTTCCCTTTTTCGAAAGCAATATTGTATTTGTCGATATTGTAATTGATAATATCGCGATGTTTGGTGTCAAATGCTTTCTGTGCACTTTCCTTTAAAAACGTATTCGCCGTACTCTCTGACATCTAATCTGCTGATTTTTCACGAAAAAAGTTGGTCGTTTCCTACCAACTTTTAAATATAGTGTTAATAAATTGTTTCTCGAAAAGCGAGCTTGAAATTTATTCTTTTATATTAATATTTAAGCTCAATTCATCCAATTGTTCTTGGTGAATAGTTGATGGAGCATCAATCATGATATCTCTTCCGGAGTTGTTTTTTGGAAAGGCAATCACGTCACGGATGGTATCTAAGCCGGCTAATAGCGAGACAAGTCTGTCAAAGCCAAACGCTAAACCTCCGTGTGGAGGAGCGCCATAGGTGAATGCTTCCATCAAGAAACCAAATTGTTTCTGTGCTTCTTCAGGACTAAATCCAAGGTGTTTAAACATAAGGGATTGCAGCTCTCTGTCATGAATACGGATAGACCCACCGCCCACTTCAACACCATTTAAGACAAAGTCATAAGCGTTTGCTCTCACTTCGCCAGGATTAGTGTCCAATAATGGAATATCTTCTGGTTTTGGTGAAGTAAAGGGGTGGTGCATCGCATGATACCGGGCACTGTCCTCGTCCCATTCCAATAGCGGGAAGTCAATGACCCATAGGGGAGCAAAAGTGTCTTTGTTGCGAAGACCGAGTTGCGAAGCAACTTCTAGACGTAGTTCGTTTAACTGCTTACGAACTTTATCCTTGCCGCCAGCCATAATTAATAATAGATCGCCTGGTTTCGCGTGGAACTTGTCTGCAATCGTCATTAACTGCTCTGGCGAGAAAAACTTGTCTACCGAAGATTTCACTGAGCCATCTTCGTTGACACGTGCATATACTAAGCCTGTCGCCCCGATTTGCGGACGTTTAATGAAGTCTGTTAAAGCGTCCAGTTGTTTTCTGGTGTAATGTGCACAATTTTCTGCATTAATACCAACAACCAGCTCCGCTGCATCAAATACAGGGAAGCCTTTTTCTTTTGCAACGTCATTTAATTCGACAAACTGCATTCCGAAACGAATGTCAGGTTTGTCTGATCCATAGAGACGCATCGCATCTGCATAAGTCATACGTGGTACAGATCCAAGGTCTATACCTTTGATGGTTTTAAAGATATGTTTGGCAAGTCCTTCGAAAATATTCAGCACGTCTTCCTGTTCCACAAATGACATTTCGCAGTCAATTTGGGTAAACTCGGGTTGACGGTCAGCACGTAGATCCTCATCGCGAAAACATTTGACAATTTGAAAATAGCGATCAAAACCTGATACCATCAATAACTGTTTGAATGTTTGTGGCGATTGAGGTAATGCATAAAATTCACCAGAATTCATGCGGGAAGGGACTACAAAATCTCTAGCACCTTCAGGAGTTGATTTAATTAAATATGGTGTTTCAACTTCTAAAAAATGCTGAGAGTCAAGATAACGGCGCACTTCCTGTGAAGTTCTGTGTCTCAAAATAAGATTTTCGCGTACTGGATTACGACGTAAATCCAGGTATCTGAATTTCATGCGGATATCATCACCACCATCCGTTTCATCTTCTATCGTAAATGGAGGTAACTTTGCTGCATTTAATATTTCAAGGTTTGAAACCTTGATTTCAATATCTCCGGTGGATATTTTAGAATTCTTATTGGAGCGCTCAATAACCTCTCCGGTTACTTTTATGACATATTCTCTTCCCAGTTCAAGGGCACTCGCGCGTAAAGTCGCATCATCGTCTGCATTGAACGTTAATTGTGTGATACCATATCGGTCTCTAACATCGATGAAAGTCATGCCGCCCAAATCGCGGGATTTTTGAACCCATCCACTTAGGGTAACCGTTTTCCCTAAGTCAGCCAATGTTAATTCTCCACAAGTGTGTGTTCTGTGCATATCTTAATTAAAATAAAATTTATGCAAAATTATTGGTTTTACTCGACAATAACGAATTCTACAGTTCTTATTTCAGCTCGGTTCTCCCACTTTCAACCACGCTTTCAATTTTTCATTTTCCAGAGCTCCACTTTCTCCCATTTTTTTGTAAAAATGAACCAAAATTAAGTTTCCAGAGAGGAAATTTTTACAATTCCTTTCCTATTTGCGGAAAAAAAATCGAAAAATATATGCCATTGTTTTGAGGATATACTTGAATGAAAAGCGTGTTTAACTGCTTGTAAATAAGGTTTTATGTGTTGTATGGAAAATGGATAGTATTTTTTCTTGTAGCGATTTTTCGATGTGGAAAACTTTTTTATGTTGCAAAGTGGGGGAAAGTGGGAGAAAGTGTATACTTTTACATTTAAATTAGAATAGGATAGTTGACTACATGACTCAATTAATCGGAGAATTCGAATGCAAGCTAGACGCCAAAGGAAGGATGGTGTTGCCGGCTGCGCTCAAGAGGCAGATGCCTCATGTTGAGCGCGATGGGCTTGTTGTGAATCGCGGTTTTGAGAAACATTTAGTTTTTTATCCACGCGAAGAGTGGGATTTGATGACAGCCAAACTGGCGAAGTTAAATCAATTTGATCCAAAGGTGCGGGCATTTGTGCGTGCGTTTACGCGTGGTGCAACTGAGTTGACATTGGATGCAGCGGGGCGTGTGTTGTTGCCAAAAAGTTTATTGGAATTTGCGGGCATAACAACGGAGCTGGTCTTGGCCTGTCAGTTTAATAAAATTGAAGTTTGGTCTAAAGAGGGGTATGATGATTTGATGGGAGATGGCGGAGTGGACGATATATCGTCTTTAGCGGCCGAGGTAATGGGGGATATTAATTTTGGAATATAGTAATATGGAGAATGTTTATCATGTTCCGGTCATGTTGCAAGAATGCATGGATGCTTTGGCGATTAAGCCAAATGGCGTTTATGTGGATGTAACTTTCGGTGGTGGTGGTCACTCTCGTGAAATACTGAGGAGACTGGGGCCGGAGGGAAAGCTATTTGCCTTTGATCAGGATCCAGATGCTTTGGGAAATGTGATTGATGATCCTCGTTTTACGTTGATTCATCAGAATTTCAGGTTTTTAAAAAATAGTCTCCGTTTGTACGGCGTGCGTACGGTGGACGGGATTTTGGCAGACCTGGGGGTTTCGTCGCATCAATTTGATGCAGCGGATCGCGGTTTCTCCATTCGCTTTGATGCCGATTTGGATATGCGTATGGATCAGGTGGGGGACTTGGATGCAAAAGCGGTATTGGCCACTTATGCAGAAGAAGATCTGCATCGGATTTTCGGGATGTATGGCGAAATCATGAATGCAAAGTCGCTGGCGAAAACAATTGTGACGGCGCGTTTGGTTCAGCCGATACATACTGTTGCTGGATTAAAGGAAGTTATTCAACGGATGGTTCCGAAAGGGAAAGAACATAAATATCATGCGCAGGTTTTTCAGGCGTTGCGCATCGAGGTTAACCGTGAGCTTGAGGCTTTGCAGGAATTTTTATTGCAAACTGTTGATATGTTGAAAAGCGAGGGGAGATTAGTGGTGATGTCTTATCACTCTTTAGAGGACCGTTTGGTGAAAAATTTTATGGCCAAAGGGAAGTTTAAAGGTGACGTCGAGAAAGACTTTTTTGGAAATGAAATCAAACCGTTCCATGTTTTAAGTCGTAAAGCTATTACGGCGTCGTCACAGGAATTGGCTGAAAATAATAGATCGCGCAGTGCGAAACTGCGTATTGCTGAAAGGTTGGATTTGTCTTAAAAAATGGAGCGAAAAGATGAGCAGGAATACGATAAGACAGAAAGAATTGAGTGAAGAAGTTCAAGAAGAACTACAAGAAACTGTCGAAGAAAAGGCGGAACAAACAGAAGCGTTTATTAAAACGCTTTTTACCGTTGGAGACCTTTCCTTAAACAAAATATTGGAGTATTTGCCTTTTGGAGCTTTTATCGCCTTTCTGATGCTGTTGTATATCTCCAATCGTCACTTCGCTGAGCGAACTATTCGGAGCATCGATAAAGTAAGCAAGGAAGTCAAAGAATTAGGTTGGGATCATAAGTCGCTGTCGGCAGAACTTATGAAAATGTCCACACAGACAGAGATTGCGAAACGTGTAGACTCCTTAGGTTTGAAAGAACGGTTGGAGCCACCGATCAAGATTGAAGTTGTAGAGAAAAAAGAAGAAAAATAGAGAGAGTTATGAGTATCAGAAACACGATTCTTGTTCGCGTCTATTTTGCCTTTGGACTTATTGTGCTACTTGCATTTATGGTGTTTGGGAAAATGCTGAAGCTGCAATATGTAGATGGGCAACATTGGAAAGCATTGGCGGATAGTCTTTCTATTCAGGAGCGCGAAGTTGAAGCTGCCCGGGGAAATATCTATTCCAACGATGGTAGTCTGTTGGCGACTTCTGTTCCAGAATATGAACTTCGTTTTGATGCTATGGCTGTACCTGAAGAGGATAGTGATTATTTCAATCTCAAAGTTGACTCTCTAGCGATAAAATTGGCTGGTTTTTTTAAGGATAAATCATCCCGGCAATATTTGACATTATTAAAACAGGCGCGAAATAAAAAACAGCGTTACTTGCTGATCAAGCGTAATGTCTCGCATCAGGATTTAAAGAAGGTGAAGCAATTTCCTTTGTTTAAGGCTGCTCGAATTGGTAAAGACCGTTATCCAAGTAGTTTGATTACGGATAGACAGAATAAACGGATCTTACCTTTTGTGAACCTTGCGGCTCGGACTATCGGTTACAAAAATGTAAAGGAAAATATCCATGTCGGTTTAGAAGGTGCATATGGTGAGTACATTGATGGGAAAAGTGGTAAGCGATTGATGCAGCGTATTGCTGGTGGGGTTTGGATTCCAGTTAATCGGGATATTGAAGTGGCACCAGTTGACGGTTCTGATATTATATCGACCATTGATGTGAATATGCAGGATATGGCTCAGCGTGCTTTGGAAAAACAAATGATCATAAGTAACGCGGATGAAGGTTGTGTTGTGATGATGGAAGTCAAAACCGGGGAAGTGCGTGCCGTTGCAAATTTCATGCGGGATAAAGACGGTGTTTATCGTGAAAAGTTCAATCTTGCGATTGCGCAAAGTGCCGATCCGGGGTCAACGTTTAAACTTGCTTCTTATCTGGCATTGATTGATGATAAGAAGATCGATTCAAGTACAACTATAAATATCGGAAATGGTAACTGGCCGATTTACAAGCATACCATTCGTGATTCGCATGCGCCCAAAAAATCTATAGTCTCGGCGAAGCGAGCATTTGAAGAGTCTTCAAATGTTGGGGTAACAAAATTTGTCTATCAAGCTTATAAAGATAACCCAGATCAGTTTACATCGAAACTACATTCTTTCGGTTTTGGAAAAACGTTGGATCTGCAGATTCCGGGGGAAGGTGTTCCACTGGTGAAAACGTCGAAAAGTAAATCATGGAGTGGTTTGTCATTGGTGCAGATGGCTTATGGTTATGAGATGAAGATTACACCATTACAGACCTTGACATTTTATAACGCGGTTGCAAATAATGGTAAATTGATTGCGCCGCTTTTTGTGAAAGAGATTAGGCATTTAGGGAATACAATTCAGCGTTTCGAGGCAAAAGTTATCAATGAAAAAATTGCCTCAGATCATGCATTGGCGGAAGTAAGAGGGATGATGGAAGGAGTGATGACAGAAGGAACAGGAAGGAGTGTTGCTAGTCCATTGTATACTTCAGGGGGTAAAACGGGGACTGCCCAGATGGCGGATGGTTCCAGAGGTTATGGCGCACGGAGATATCAGTCATCTTTTGCGGGTTATTTTCCGGCTGAAGATCCGAAATATTCGATTATCGTCGTGATTCGAAATCCGAGAAATGGATATTACGGTGCATCGATAGCTGGGCCTGTTTTTAAAGAATTAGCGGATATGGTCTATGCCAATGACATGGAGATGGAGGGCAAAAAATCATTCAAAGCTGTGAATGTAGGTGGAAGAATGCCTTTGACCTTGCAAGGATCAAGAGAAGCGAGTAAGAAAGTGTATGATAAGTTGGGAATTAATACGGTGAATTGGGATATGGTGGCGAGAGGCGAAGTAGATACATCGAATAGAGGTGTACCCTTTGTGGATTTAAAATATAGAGAGGGAATTGTCCCAAATGTAGTGGGCATGGGGTTGATGGATGCATTGTATGTGATGGAGAATGCAGGATTTAAAACGCATGTATTTGGAAAGGGAAGAGTGGGAGCACAATCATTGATTGCAGGTCAAAAACTTCCATTTGGAACGGCGATAAAATTAGAACTTAAGTAATGATGGATTTAAAAAAAGTATTGCATGCTATCCCTGTTCAGCAGGTGGTGGGAAACCTCGAAGAGGTCGATGTGTACTCTTTGTGCTTTGATTCCAGAAGAGTGGAGCTGGGAAGTTTGTTTATCGCTGTGCGTGGTGTTCAGACTGATGGGCATTTGTTTGTGGATAAGGCGATTACTTCGGGAGCGAGAGCAGTTATTGTTGAAGAACTTCCTGCTGAAATATTGGACTCTGTAGCCTATATTTTAGTTGCAGACTCTGCATATGCACTGGGGGTTGCTTCTGCCAATTTCTATGGTAATCCATCGGAACAACTTAAGCTAGTTGGTGTGACTGGAACAAATGGAAAAACAACGGTGGTTACACTGTTATTCCAGTTGTTTACTGAATTGGGATATCATGTTGGCTTATTGTCAACAGTACAGAATCAAATTGGTGCAAAGGTAATTCCTGCAACACACACGACACCAGATCCGATTCAGCTCAACAAACTGTTACGGGACATGGTCGATGATGGCTGTGACTATGCTTTTATGGAAGTGAGCTCCCATGCGCTAGTGCAAGAACGTATTGCAGGCTTAGTGTTTGCCGGTGCAATATTTACGAATATTACACATGATCACCTGGATTTTCATAAAACTTTTGATAATTATATCAAAGCAAAGAAGAAATTTTTTGATGATCTGGACATACATGCATTTGCATTGACGAATGCCGATGATCGAAATGGTCAGGTTATGTTGCAAAATACGGTTGCGCACAGAAAGAGTTATGGTTTGCGTTCTGGAGCCGATTTTAAAGCAAAAGTTATTGAAAGCCATTTTGATGGTATGCTGATGAGTATAGATGGGCAAGAAGTATGGGTCAAATTGATCGGCGACTTTAATGCGTATAATCTGTTGGCCGTGTATGCTGCTGCGATTTTATTGGAGCAAGAAACAGTGAAAGTGCTGACTGCTTTAAGTATATTAAAAGGAGCAGAAGGTCGTTTTGAAACGATGAAATCTGCATCAGGTGTTTTCGGTATAGTTGATTATGCCCATACACCGGATGCTGTAGAAAATGTCTTAAAAACAATAAGTTCTTTGCGACGTCCGGAACAAAAAATTATTACAGTGTTGGGCTGTGGTGGTGATCGGGATAAAACGAAGAGACCAGAAATGGCGGAAGCAGCTTTACGTTATAGCGACCGTTTTGTGATTACATCGGACAATCCGCGCACGGAAGATCCCTATCAGATTATCAAAGATATCGAGGCTGGTGTCGGAGTTGATCAAAAGGCAAAAACACTTTCAATAGCTGATCGTAAAGAGGCGATTCGTACAGCTTATCAACTGGCAAATCCGGGTGATATTATTTTAGTTGCAGGAAAAGGACATGAAAAATATCAAGATGTGAATGGTGTAAAACAGCATTTTGATGATAAAGAAATTTTAGAGAATACATTTAACGAAAAATAGAAATATGTTGTACCATCTATTTACGTGGCTTAGTGAATATATCCATATACCTGGAGGCGGATTGTTTCAATACATCTCCTTTCGGACGTCCATGGCTGTGATTGCTTCATTAATTATTACCACGGTTTTTGGGGGAAAATTGATCCAATTCTTGCATAATAAACAAGTTGGGGAGACAATTCGTGATTTGGGGCTAGAAGGTGAAAAAAAGAAAGCTGGTACACCTACTATGGGGGGGATAATAATCATCGCCGGTATATTGATCCCGACACTATTATTTGCCAAATTGACCAATATCTATGTGATTATCATGATTATAACGACATTGTGGATGGGTGCAATAGGTTTTTTGGATGATTATATTAAAGTCTTTAGACATAATAAAGAAGGATTGGCGGGTAAATTTAAAGTTGTCGGTCAAGTCGGTTTAGGGGCGATAATTGCCTGTACAATGTATTTTCATCCGGATATAGTGGTACGCAAAGGTGTGGACAAGCCGACATCTACTAAACCGGTGGAAGTGGTTATCAATGAGGGCACAGGAGAAAAAACATACGCTGAAAATGTAAAATCTTCTAAAACAAATATCCCATTTTATAAAAATAATGAATTTGACTACGCCAAGGTCTTCAAGATGTTTGGTTTGCAAAGCGACTACCTGACTTTTATCGTTTTTTTAATTGTCGTCATTTTTATCGTTACTGCGGTATCCAATGGCGCAAATATTACCGATGGTATTGATGGTTTGGCAACGAGTACTTCGGCGATCATCGGAGTTACTTTGGCAATTTTAGCTTATGTATCGGGTAACGTAATCTTTTCTGATTACCTCAATATCATGTATATCCCCAATTCGGGAGAACTCGTAATTTTTGCTGGAGCATTTGTTGGGGCTTGTGTAGGCTTTCTATGGTATAATACGTATCCTGCACAAGTTTTTATGGGGGACACGGGGAGTCTGGCAATCGGAGGTATTATAGCGGCGTTTGCTATTTTGATTCGTAAAGAGTTATTGATTCCAATCTTGTGTGGTGTGTTTTTGTTGGAAAATCTTTCGGTCATCTTACAGGTTTCCTATTTCAAATACACCAAAAAGAAATATGGTGAAGGAAGAAGGATCTTTTTAATGTCGCCTTTGCACCATCACTTCCAAAAGAAGGGTTACCATGAAGCGAAAATTGTCACTCGTTTTGTCATTGTGGGAATAATTTTGGCCATTCTGACAATTGTAACATTAAAAATTAGATAACGATGTCAAATATTGCAACAACATATTATCCTCAATCCGGCAGCTTGGTCGTTCTAGGCGCAGGTGAAAGTGGTGTGGGGACTGCAATCCTGGGGAAGGAGAAGGGGTATGATGTATTTGTATCGGATAAAGGCCTGATAGCGGATCACTATAAGGAACAGTTGAAAGCGGAAGGCATCGCTTTCGAGGAGGGCAACCATGACGAATCACGCATATTGAACGCTGCACTTGTTGTTAAGAGTCCCGGGATTCCAGAAACAGTGCCATTGGTGATTGCCTTAAAAGAAAAAGGGATTCCTGTGATAGCCGAGATAGAATTTGCTGCCCAATATACTGCGGCCAAGTTAATTTGCATTACAGGGTCTAATGGAAAGTCAACAACGACCATGTTGACTTACGAAATGCTAAAGCATGGAGGTCTTAATGTTGGTTTGGCCGGTAATATTGGAAAGAGCTTTGCGCTTCAAGTAGCACGTGAAAATTTTGATTGTTACGTGTTGGAAATATCCAGCTTTATGCTGGACGATATGTACCATTTTAGAGCAGATATTGCTGTAATACTTAATATCACTCCGGATCATTTGGATCGTTATGACCATAAAATGGAAAATTATGTGGATTCTAAATTCAGAATGATTCAAAATCAGACAGAGAAGGACTATTTTATATACTGTCTGGATGACCCTGAGACAATAAAAGGTCTGGAAAGACACCATAGTAAAGGGACGTATCTGCCTTTTACACAAGAACAGCTTGTTGAATTGGGCGCTTATTTAACGGCCAATAAAACAATGATTATTAATACACCAAATAACGATACATTCACTATGAGAACTGAGGAATTGTCATTGCAAGGGAAGCATAATATTTATAATAGTATGGCTTCTGGATTAATTGCAAAAGTACAGGAGTTGAGAAATCAAGCGATGAAGGAAAGCATGGGATCGTATGTGAATATTCCACATCGTCTTGAACATGTTGCTTGTATCGGAGGAGTTAATTATATCAACGATTCGAAAGCTACCAATGTCAATTCCGTATGGTATGCTTTGGAGAGTTTTTCGACGCCAATCGTATTGTTATTAGGTGGTGTGGATAAGGGAAATGACTATAGCATGCTGACTGATTTGGTAAAGGATAAAGTGCGCGCAATAGTTTGTCTGGGAAAGGATACTGCAGCGATTCATAAGGCTTTTGAACAAGATGTTGAAATCATTGTCAACAGTACTTCCATGCAAGATGCTGTTGTCCTATCTTCACATTTAGCCAAAAAGGGAGATACGGTATTACTATCCCCAGCCTGTGCGAGTTTTGACTGGTTTAAAAACTATGAAGACCGTGGTGATAAATTTAAAGCAGCTGTAATGGAATTATAATAAATGGTACAACCATTAAAAGGGAGAAGGATATGTTACAGAACATAATGTCTAAATTAAAAGGTGATCGTTGGATATGGATCATTGTGATTATCTTATCGGGATGGTCACTTTTGGCCGTATACAGTTCGGTCGGGACCTTGGCCTATAAAGAAGGTAAGGGGACAGAAATGTATCTGTTGAAGCATTTTTCGATCATCGCCATTGGATTTGTTTTGATGTATCTCTCGCATAAACTGGATTATCGGTATTATGCGGGTATTTCTAAAATCTTAATGGGGATCACGATACCTTTGTTACTATTTACTTTATTGTTTGGAAGTAGTGTAAATCAGGCGAGCCGTTGGCTGACAATTCCGGGTATTGGGATGACTTTCCAGACTTCCGATTTGGCCAAGTTGTCATTGATTGTTTTCCTTGCACGGATGCTGTCTCGCAAACAAGAGGAAATCAAAGATGTGAAGAAAGCTTTTCTTCCTATTATGGGATCAGTATGTGGTGTTTTCGTACTGATAGCATGGGCCAACATGTCGACTGCGATTATGTTATTTGGTGTTAGCGTACTGTTGTTGTTGATTGGCCGAATATCCTTTAAACAGATCGCAATTGTTTCTGCAGGTGTGGTTTTGTTGGGAATTATTGTTGTCTCCATCGGACCGAGGCGGGCAACTTACTATAGTCGGGTAAAGACATTTTTGGGTGTAGAAAAGAAGGACGAGTCAGCTAGTCCGGTCTCATTTCAGGATGATAAGAACTATCAGGCTAATAACGCCAAGATTGCAATCGCGACGGGAGGACTCTTCGGTAAAGGTCCGGGAAATAGTGTTCAACGAAACGTATTGCCGCATCCCTATTCCGATTTTATCTATGCAATTATCATTGAGGAGTATGGGACAGTTGGTGGGGTAATCCTGCTATTTCTGTATCTGGCTTTTATGTATCGGTGTATCCGCATCGTCACGATGAGTCCCAAAGCTTTTGGGACATTCTTGGCCGCAGGCTTAGGATTTAGTTTGACGATACAAGCGCTGGCAAATATGGCGGTGGCAGTAGGGCTGGGACCAGTGACAGGTGTGCCGTTGCCATTAGTGAGTATGGGGGGGACATCCATTTTATTTACAAGTGTCGCCCTTGGGATTATCCTGAGTGTGAGCAGAAATATTGAAGAATTAAAAGGTAAAGAGCAGCTGGACGAAAAGCCGAAACCTAAGAAAGTGGTGATCGGTTCAATTCCTGCCTAAACAATATATTGAGCATGGCAATTCGCGTAATAATAAGTGGGGGTGGTACCGGAGGACATATTTTTCCGGCGATTTCAATTGCAAATGCATTGAAGACGATGGATCCTGCAAATGAAATATTATTTGTAGGTGCCAATGGCCGGATGGAAATGGATAAGGTGCCTGCTGCAGGTTATTCTATTGTTGGACTTGATATTCAAGGAATCAATAGAAAGCAACTTTGGAAAAATATCCTATTGCCATTCAAATTAATGAAGAGCCTGAATAAGGCAAAAAAAGTAATCCGGGATTTCAAACCGGATGTCGTCGTAGGTGTTGGTGGTTTCGCTTCAGGGCCATTATTGATGATGGCGAATAAATTGGGGGTTCCGACAGTGGTACAAGAGCAGAACTCTTATGCGGGCGTAACAAATAAAAAAGTTGGTGCTAAAGCGGCAAAAATCTGTGTAGCCTACGAGGGTATGGAACAGTTTTTTCCAGCTGATAAAGTATTGTTGACGGGAAATCCCATCCGGAGAGAGTCCGTCGCAATTGAAGGTAAAAGAGACGTGGCATTGGAGTTTTTTGGCTTGGAACAACACAAAAAGACAATCTTGGTGTTAGGCGGGAGCCTGGGCGCCAGAACATTGAATGAAAGTGTGGTCGCCTATCTGGATTCGCTATCCAAAGAGGATGTGCAGGTGATTTGGCAATGTGGAAGTTTTTATATCGACAAACTTCGTCTGGAACTCGAAGGAAAACTTCCCACGAATGTGAAGATGATGGCATTTCTTCAAAAAATGGATTATGCCTATGCTGCTGCTGACGTAATTATTAGCCGGGCAGGAGCAGGTACCATTTCCGAACTCTGTGTTGTTGGGAAGTCTGTTATTCTTGTTCCTTCACCTAATGTTGCGGAAGACCATCAAACTAAAAATGCAATGGCTTTGGTCAACAAAAATGCTGCGTTGTTGGTGAAGGATATTGATGCTGCACAACAATTAATTCCAGCGGCTTTGAATTTATTCAGGAACCTGGAGCAAGTAACGCAATTGAGTGAAAATATAAAAGAACTGGGCAAGCTGGACGCGGACGTTCAGATTGCAGAGCAAGTATATAAATTGGCAAATAAGAAATAGATGATGAGCATGAATCTAGATGCAATAAAACAAGTTTACTTGATCGGAATAGGCGGAATCGGAATGAGTGGCCTTGCACGCTATTTTAAGCATTTGGGCTGTGAAGTGAATGGATATGACCGTACGGAGACCGAATTGACCAAGACTTTGGCCGAAGAAGGTATTTCGATCACATATCAGGATGAGGTGGGTTCCATTGATCCTATTTTCCATCAGCCAGCGGCTGATACACTAGTCATATTTACACCTGCAGTTCCTAAAGATTCCAAAATTAAAGCTTTTTTTGAATCTCAGGGACACGTGTTATATAAAAGATCACAAGTACTGGGTATCATCAGCGAAAGCCGGTTTACAATTGCGGTAGCAGGGACACATGGTAAAACAACGACGTCTACGATGGTCGCGCACCTGTTGAAAGATTCCGGATATGACTGTTCCGCTTTTTTAGGTGGTATCAGTTCGAACTACGGTACCAATGTGCTTTACGGCAACAATAATACAGTGGTCGTCGAAGCAGATGAATTCGATCGTTCATTTTTAACCCTCCATCCGAATGTTGCGATCGTGACTTCTTCGGATGCAGATCATTTGGATATTTATGGGGATAAGAGCCATTTACTTGAATCGTTCCAGCTGTTTTTGGATAAGGTTGTTCAAGACGGTACGCGTATTATAAAAAAAGGATTGGAATTTAAAGGACAGATCAGCTATTCCGGGCATGAGGTGGCCGACGCTTATGCAACAAATGTCCATGTCAGGGAAGGTGAATTTTACTTTGATTATCAGGATGTCCATGGAAAAATCGAGGACATTCATTTGGGCATTCCGGGAATTCACAATGTTGAAAATGCCGTAGCCGCTATTACCGTGGCTCGTTTGTTAGGTATTTCAGCGGAGGCAATTAAAAATGCATTGACAACATTTAAGGGGGTAAAAAGACGATTTGAATACATTGTCCGTAGACCTGAAGTGGTGTATATCGACGATTATGCGCATCACCCTGAAGAATTACGCGCGTTTTTGACTTCAATGCGCAAATTATATCCGACAAAGAAGCTGAACGTTGTATTTCAACCGCATTTGTTTACGAGAACCAGAGATTTTGTAGATGGATTTGCTGAAGTATTGTCCATGGCAGATAATTTACTGTTGATGGAGATATATCCTGCGCGTGAACTCCCGATTGAGGGGGTTAGTTCAAGCTGGTTATTGGATAAAATTACTGCACAGCATAAACAGATTGTGACGGCCGAAGAGGTACTGGATTTTGCCCGGAATGAAAAGCCGGATTTGATCGTAACGGTGGGTGCGGGAGATATAGATAAATTGGTGAAACCATTACAAGCTATTTTTGAGCATGCTTAGAAAATTACGTGACATACAATGGAATCGTGTACTTTACTTTACCCTATTTTTTATTGGGGTCATCGTAGTTGTTGTGATTATGACCATTGTGGGTAAACGTGATGAACAACAGCTTTGTAAGGAAGTGAAAATCGTTATAGAGGGTACAGAAGCTTTTATCGATCAAGCGGATATATCAAAACTGATTGCGCAAAACTATGGAAGTTTTGTTGGAAAAAAAGTCAATGATATTCCGTTTCAACGTGTAGAAAAGACATTGAAAAAATTGCCTTATGTGTCGAATGCAAGCATTCACGCTGACATGGACGGGACAGTACGGATCAATATAGATCAGCGCGAGGCGGTCATGCGGGTTATCAACAAAAATGGACGTGAGTTTTATGTTGACCCCAAAGGTTTAAAGATACCGACAACATTGAAGTATATTCCGCATATCATGGTGGCTACGGGTAATATTTCCGAAGGGTATAATGAGGCATTGGATACGATTTCGACCCCCTTGGTAAAAGATTTGGTGAAAGTGGCGGAATTTATTGGAAAAGATGAATTGTGGAGTAATCAGGTTGTACAGATTTATGTAAACGCGGATCATGATATCGAACTTGTGCCCCGTGTCGGAACCCAGCAGTTAATTGTTGGATCAGCCGATTCACTGGAACAAAAATTTGAATTATTAAAAACATTTTATACGCAGATCATGCCGAAAGTGGGTATTAACGCTTATGGTGTGGTGAATGTAAAATATGGAGGTCAAATCATCTGTGAGAAACGTGGAAATTGGAGTTTCTCGGATGATCAGACAAAAAAAGTAGCAAATAATACATTATAGTAATACAGCAACAATACAGGAAATTATGAACTCAAAGGCAGCAGAAATTGAAAGAGAGAATCCAATTATCGTGGGACTCGATATTGGTACTACCAAAATTTGTGTTACGGTTGGGAGACGTAGCTCAGGGAACAAAATCGAATTATTAGGTGTGGGTAAGGCCGACTCTGCGGGAGTAAGTAGAGGGGTGGTAGCCAATATCCAAAAAACTGTGGGAAGTATTTTGGAAGCGGTAGAAATTGCCGAAGCACAATCTAATGTCGATATTAAGGTTGTCAATGTGGGCATCGCCGGTCAACACATTAAGAGCATCCAGCACCGTGGAATATTTACCAAAACTGATGGTGATGATGAGATCATTCGAAGAGATATCGAACGATTGATTTCGGATATGTATAAACTGGTACTGCCTCCAGGAGAAGAAATTATACATGTTTTACCTCAGGAATTTACGGTAGATAATGAACCGGGGATCCGCGAACCTATCGGCATGGCTGGACGTCGTATAGAAGCAAATTTTCATATTATTTCGGGAAGAGTTACCGATATCAAAAATATTAAAAAATGTATTGATAATTCGAATCTGGAAGTTGCTGAATTAATTCTAGAGCCTTTGGCGTCTTCAGAAGCTGTATTGGATGAAGATGAAAAAAATGCTGGTGTTGTATTAGTTGATATCGGTGGTGGAACAACTGACGTTGCAATCTTCCATGAAGGAATTATTCGTCATACTGCTGTAATCCCATTAGGCGGTAATATCGTGACCGAAGATATTCGTCAAGGCTGTTCTGTATTGCGTTCACAGGCAGAATTACTGAAAACACGATTTGGATCTGCCCTGGCTGATGAAAATAAAGAAAACGAAGTCATTTGTGTGCCTGGATTGAAAGGTCGTGAGCCCAAAGAAATTTCCGTAAAAAACTTAGCTTATATTATTCAGGCGAGAATGGAGGAAATTATCGAACATGTGTATTACGAGATTAAGTCCTCCGGTTATGAAAATAAACTTATCGGCGGCATCGTTATTACTGGAGGTGGGGCTCAATTGAAGCATCTGGTACAACTTGTGGAGTATATTACTGGAATTGATTGTCGTGTCGGTTTTCCGAACGAATATCTCTCCAAGAACGAAGTACTGCCAAAACCGCTTTTTGAAGAATTGAAAAGCCCATTGTATGCAACAAGTATTGGCTTGTTAATCAAAGGTATACAGTCGCACGAGGAAGAAGAAGACAGTCGTAGAGAAGCGCATACACCCGCTAAGAAAGTGCAGGCGACTACGACTACGAAAGAGGTTTCGGAGCAGCAGCAAAAAGAACAAGGATTGCTGTCATGGTTCAAACGATTTATTAAGGATGGGAACGAGATTGATGACGCAAGTTTTTTAGATAAAAAGTAAGTTTTCCACAATGATTGAAGTTTTCCACAATTTCACAAATGTGGAAAACTTTTGTTGAAATTATATTATTATTACATTACATATAGTGGGTTTGGTTCAATTTGATATCGTGTTCATTATAAGTTAAATAGGGATAAGTTATGTCAATACAGTTTGAAATGTTAAAAGAACAATCTTCAATAATTAAGGTTATTGGGGTTGGTGGTGGTGGCGGCAATGCCGTAAACCACATGTATAAACAAGGAATTAGTGGAGTAGATTTTATCGTGTGTAATACGGATGCGCAAGCGTTGGAATTAAGCCCGATCCCAAATAAAGTTCAATTGGGAATAAGTCTAACCGAAGGTATGGGTGCTGGAGCCGATCCTGATGTGGGTGAAAATTCTGCTATCGAAAGTATTGAAGATATCAAACGCATGTTAGGTACCAATACTAAGATGTTGTTTATTACCGCCGGTATGGGTGGTGGTACAGGTACCGGAGCAAGTCCCGTTTTGGCTAAGGCCGCTAAAGAATTGGGTATTCTTACTGTTGCGATCATTACTACACCATTTACATTTGAAGGTAAACGCCGTCGCTCACAAGCAGAGGAGGGACTTTCGGAATTGCGTAAATATGTAGATTCTTATCTTGTTATCTCCAACGATCGCTTGCGGGAAATCTTTGGAAATTTAACGATGACAGCAGCTTTCGCAAAAGCAGATGATATATTGACTACTGCTGCAAAAGGTATCGCCGAAATTATCACTATCCCCGGTTATGTAAACGTCGATTTTAAAGATGTTCGCACGGTTATGAATGATAGCGGTGTAGCGATTATGGGTAACGCGATTGCCGAAGGCGAAGACCGTGCATTACGTGCAGTAGAAGGTGCTTTGGCTTCACCATTGTTGAAAGACAATGAGATTGAAGGTGCTCGTTATATCCTGTTGAATATTACCTCTGGAACAAAAGAAGTGACGATGGATGAGGTGGCAATCATTACGGATTATATTCAGGAAAAAGCCGGACTATCTGCTGATTTGATCTGGGGTAACTGTATCGATGAAAACTTTGAAGATGAGCTGTCCGTAACAATCATTGCGACAGGTTTTCAGACTTCTGAAGAACGCGATAAAGAGCGTGAAAACACAAAAGTATCTATGCCCTTGACACCTGAACCGGTTAATTCTTTTGTGAGACCTGTTTCGCAGGTTGCCCCAAAGGAAGCACCAGTGGCCAATAGCTTTGTCACTCCGGTTCAACGTGTGGATACACCAGCTCCTTCAGCAAATACATCGACAACCAATAATTTGCAGTCCGACTTGTTTACTTCTCCAAAAAATGTTGTCCAACAACAGGTTGTTGTAGAAGAGCCGCAAGTGATACGTCATGACTTAGGTTTTGATGGCGCTTATGAAGAGGAAACCTCATTTACTGAAAGTGATTTTCAATTAAAAACTTCGCCTTCTGTTTTCCAATTTCAGATGCCAACGGTATTTGATTCATATTCAGCTCCGTCTGCTTCAGATTATGACGAAAAGCCGACGTTCTCTTCCAGCGCAACAAATGAGCAAGTTGAAGTGCCTCAGGTGGAAGAAGAGCAGGTATCATTTGAAGATCAACTGGTACGCACCAAAGAGCGTATTCTGAGATTGAAAGAATTGAGTATGAAATTGAAATCCTCGAACGGTCTTCATGAGCTGGAAAATGAGCCGGCTTATAAAAGAAAGCAAATGTCACTGGAGGATACGCCGCATTCTTCTCAATCACAGGTGTCTCGCTTTACACTGTCGTTTGAAGATGGAAATACGGAAATTCGTCCAAACAACTCCTTTTTACACGATAATGTAGATTAATCGAATTGGGATAAAATACTAAAAAAGCCATCCGATCGGATGGCTTTTTTAGTATCTTTAAATTCCGATAGAATACAATTATATAAGCTATGACTACAAAATTAAATAACCCCGTATGGGTGATGAGTTCTGCCTTTGATAAATTGTCATTACCAGAATTGATTCAGACAACAAAAAAAATTGGTGCTGGTGGAATTGACCTTTGTGTTTTTAGAAAGGACGGCACACGTGAAGACCATACAGCTACGCATTTGGACTATGAAGGGTTTACACCAGCTAAAGCTAAAGAGATACTCGAGCTGTTTAATCAGGCGGATCTGAAACTTTCGCTCGGAGCCTTCGAAAATATGATCGGGGGAGATCCGGAACAACGGATCAAAAATCAGAATCATTTATTAAAACTGATTCGAATAGCGCATTTGTTGGGAGGTGATGAAAATAATGTTAAAGTCGGGACTTTCGTCGGTTATAATCATGAGTTGGGAAACCAGCTGGATGGATTTCAAAAAAATCTGGATGAATACAAACGTGTATTTGAACCGATTGTTAATTATGCTGAAAGCCTCGGGGTAACAATATTATATGAAAATTGTCCAATGGAGGGCTGGCGTTCTTCACGTTATAGCTCTACCTATAATAACCTACCCGCTGTTTTGGCCGCCCGTAAATTGATGTATGCGATGGTGCCTAGTAAGGCGCATGGCGAAATTTATGATCCTTCCCATGATGTTTGGCAAAACACAAACCCAATTGATGTTATTCGTAATACCGATATAAGTCGACTACAGCGTATACATGTGAAGACCACACGTAATCTACAGACGACCGCTCGCATAGATTGGGGGGGGATGTATCCCATGCAACATGTGGATGCTGAGTTAGCAAAAAAAGCAAATGTAGGTATTCCCGGGCATGACTGGGATAGGCATCACTACGAAGCAATGCTTCCTGGCTTTGGGGGCTCAGATAGTATGGACTGGCGAGGCTTTGTGGATCTACTCCAGGAACGCGGCTTCAAAGGCCCCTTTGAAATAGAGAATGAGGCAAAGAATTCAAAGGATACGGGCGATTTCTCCGCAACGGTACAAGGCTTTACGACTTGTCTTAATTTTTTAGCTCCTATGTTATGGGATTTGGAAGCAGAAGTTGGATACTCTTATAAAAAATCAGATCCGTTAAAAGATTTAAATGTAAAAGATATTCCAGTTGTTACAATGAATGATCTAATCTAAAAAAAATACACTCCAACAATATTCTAATTGTTGGAGTGTATTCTGAAAAGCTCAATGAGTTCGGGAATGTTAGAAACATTTAATTTTTCAAATATCCTGCTTTTATAGGTGCTTACAGTTGATGGACTTAGCTCAAGTAAGCCGGAAACTTCAATAATTCCTAAGCCCTTGATCAATTGTTTTGCAACATCCACCTCCCTGTTTGACAGACGTGCTAAAGGATTTAACTTTGTGAGTTCCGATTTGCTCTGCGTCAGCTTTTGGACATAGAGATCCTGAACATTACTTGACATGTATTTGCCGCGCTCCTGGATAGCCAGTATAGCGTGACTCAATTCTGCCATTGCAGTAGTTTTATTAAGATAACCTACTGCTCCTGCTTCAATATAACGCAATGCGTACAACGACTCATCATAGGATGAGAAAATTAAAATTTTAATAGCAGGTTGGATTTGCAGGATTTCCTCCACAACTCGAATATTATTTCCTCCGGGCATATTGATGTCCAGCAATAATAGGTCGAATTCTTCCAGTTTTATCTTTTCTAACACCTCATCGAAATTTTCGGCTTGGAATATTTCCGCCTTTTTTAACGTTTCCTTGATAATAACGGAAGCACCTAATCGTACAATGCCATGGTCGTCTGCAATAAGAATCTTCTTCATAGATACTTTATCTTATTCTGGGCTTTAATTACCGTGTGAAATTTAAAGTACTATCAATATACAATATATCTTGATATTTTGCCCTAGTTAACGAGCAAATATAGTAAATTAAGTTAATAAAAAACTTTAGCGTACCGTTTTAAGCGGTAATTTTAAAAATAGGACTTAAGTTAGAAAATGCAGAACAATAAATGAACTAGTATAAAAAATTAGTATATTTTAATTAGATTTATGTGACAATTACTAGTTTTGGTAAAATTTTAAAAGATTAAATGGTTTAATATGGGATTTTTAAAAGAATTTAAAGAGTTCGCAATGCGCGGTAGCGTTGTTGATTTGGCTGTCGGTGTTGTTATCGGCGGGGCATTTGGCAAAATTGTTACATCATTGGTTGACGATATTATCATGCCTCCCATAGGATATTTGACGGGTGGAGTTGACTTTTCCTCAAAGAAAATTATACTTAAAGCTGCTGATGAAGCTGCCAAACAAGCCGAAGTGTCCCTTAACTACGGGAATTTTATCAATGTAGTGATCCAGTTTTTGATCGTTGCATTTTGTATTTTCTGTGTTATTAAAGGTTTAAATTCTTTGAAACGTAAAGAGGAAGCTGCCCCGGCTGCACCAGCTGCACCGACAAAAGAAGAAACATTATTGACCGAGATCAGAGATATTCTGAAAACGAAATAAGCCAAATTCTTATTTGATGTGAAATAAAACAGAGCAGGGCTTATTGCTCTGTTTTTATTTAAAGAATTTCTAAAATGGTTTTTTAGGCTGTCAATGAATTAATTAGCGCAGGCTTCTGACTTAAAGTCTAAATGTTCTTAATATTGTTTGTTTTTGTCTAAAATAAACTTTACTTTTGCATTCCTCTTGGGGAGTTTTGTATTAATTGAAGTAAGAACAAATTAGCATAATAGCGTCATGAAAAGAACATTTCAGCCATCGCAAAGAAAAAGAAGAAACAAACACGGTTTTAGAGAGCGCATGAGCTCTGCAAACGGTAGAAGAGTATTAGCTTCACGTAGAGCTAAAGGTAGAAAACGTCTTACAGTGTCTGACGAATACCGTCACAAAGGTTAATCTTTGACAAAGATCGGTGGCCGCTTATAAGAGCTTTTTCTGATAAGATTAAGTCATCGTATGAGAAATACATTTACAAAAGAAGAACGGTTATGTGCGAAAAAGCGTATTGATACGCTTTTTAAAAGCGGTTCTTCTTTTGTTTTGTATCCTTTTAGAATTGTTTTTGTTCTAGAAAAAAACAACGAGACTGACATTTTACCCCGCTGTCAGTCGATTATATCCGTTTCCAAACGTCGGTTTAAAAAAGCAGTTGATCGCAATACAATTAAACGTATGATGCGTGAAAGCTATCGTCTTCAGAAATCCAATGATTTGATTCCTTTTTTGTTAAAACATAATGTAACTTTGTATTTAGCTATTCAATACGTGGGCAAACAGATCTTAGCATATGATGTGTTTCATACTGCGATGAATAAAATGCTAAAAAAATTACAGGATGAATGTGCCGATGCTTATTTGGAAAAAGGGAATTAAACCTTTCTTTAGTTTTATTTTCTTAGCTATTATTCGTTTCTATCAACTATTTATTTCGCCCTTCCTGGGCGCCAATTGCAGATATACACCAACTTGTTCGCAATATGGCAAGGAGGCTATTTTGAAATATGGACCATTTAAGGGCGGCTGGATGGCTTTGAAGCGAATAGCACGTTGTAATCCATGGGGAGGCCATGGCCATGACCCCGTACCTTGATTTCAATAAAACAATGAATAATTTAATTTTACAAATTGATACCTCAACCACTGTATGCTCGGTTGCTCTCAGTGAGAATGGACAGACTGTTGCTGTGATTGATCTGGACGAACCGAACGCACATGCTGCGAAATTGACTGTTTTGATTGAACAGATTTTGGATAAAACAGAACGTTCTATGCGAGAACTTAAAGCAATAGCGGTTAGCATGGGCCCAGGATCCTATACAGGACTTCGTATTGGGGTGTCTACAGCAAAAGGTCTTTGTTATGGCTTGGATATACCGCTGATTGCAATCAATACATTAGAAGCATTATTTTTAGGGTACAAGGAACAGTTCGGACTGCAGGAAGGGGAAGCTTTTATCCCTATGTTGGATGCACGTCGCATGGAAGTGTATTCCGCTGTTTATAACGATCAGTGTAAACTGGTGAAACCTACTTCGGCAGAAATTATAGATGCTAACTATTACGACGAATTGTTGGCTGCTTATAGCCGCGTCCATCTATTTGGCTCAGGGGCTGATAAATTTGATGTATTGTTTGCAACAAATGATCATGTGCATGTACAAATGGAATTTAAAGGTTCTGCTGCATTTTTGTCTAAATTGGCATTTGATAAGTTTCAAAATAAAGAATTTGAGGACGTTGCCTATTTTGAGCCCTTCTATCTGAAAGACTTTGTGGTTATGACCAAGAAAAAGGTTGGCTCATAACCAGCCTTTTCTTTTGAACCAAAGATAGATGGCTACTGAAATTGCGATCATGATCGCAATCGCTATGGGGTAGCCATAATACCACTCCAGCTCTGGCATATTTTTAAAATTCATCCCATATACTCCAGCCACAAACGTAATTGGCATAAAAAAAACAGAGAAAATAGTCAAAATACGCATGATTTCGTTGGTATGGTTCGATGATATGTTAAAGAAAACGTTTAATAATTGTGCTACGTTTTCAGATAAGTTTTCATATAGCGTCGATGTACGTACTTGAAGGTCTTTTAAATCCCGCGTGTAAACATCCTTCTTCGAAGAAGAATGGAAATGTTCAATAACCTCTTTATAAAGAAAAATAACCTTTCTGGCGACATCTATCTGTCGTTTGATAAAATATAGGTTTTTCAGAACAGGCTGCTGTTTCATACGTTTCAGAAAGATCAGTTCTTCGTAGGAATCAATGCGTGTGGATAATTGTTCTAATGTCTTGCTAAAAGTGAACACCGCAGCTGTCGTAATAAATACAGAGAGTTTTCGGCTATTTTTTGTCTTTACGCTCGTAAATTCAATGTTTTTGAGTTTCTCCAGAAATTCGATGCGACGCTTATGGACGGTGATCACAAAATCACTGCCATAGAAGATGGTTAGACGATCCGTTACTTCTCCTATACTATCCGAATTCTCTTTAAAATTGTCGGACATGACGCGGAGAATAATAAAGGTATAATTTTCAAATTCCTCTATCTTAGGAAGGTGTTCCGGTTCTTTAGAATCTTTAATGGAGGCTTCATTTAGATTATATCTTTCCTTGATGAATGTAAAGTCTTCCGAGGTAGGTTCAAAGATATCAATCCATTCGTAGTTTGCGATTTCCTTTTCAACAATCGTTTTGATCATAAATCTAATTTTACAATACAAGATACTAAACAATTTTGTTAGCTGCGAATAGCTATAGCAAGGTAAATATCGTTCTTATTGTTTAGTTATGGGCTCAGGAAGGCTTACCACTAAAAAAGCCATCAAATGCTATGATGGCTTTCCTTAAATTATTATGGTCTTCTTATTTGTTCGAGGACTTATATTCTTCGTTTAACTGTTTGATAACTTCGTTGGTAATTTCCAGTGAAGGGTCAGCATACAATACAGTAGGATTGGATTTTGAATAGGTCAACACCAGTTTATAGCCGTTATCTGAAGCATGTTTTTTCAAAAACTCAGTGATTTTATTGTACACATTGTTGAACTCCTCTGATTCATCTTTGGCTAGGGATGAAGAGGCAGTTTGGTCTAATCGTGCTAGTTCATCTTGTTTACGGGCCAATTTCTGTTCGGTAGCTTGTCTGTCTGTTGCGGACATTGTAGCTGCATTCTTTTGGTAGTCAGCAACCTCGCGTTGAAATGCTGCGCTTTTAGCTTGAAGATCAGCCTGTGCTTTTTTTACTTTGTTTTCAAGTTTTGACTTAATATCTTTAAAGTATTGATATTTTTCAGAAAGCGAATCTGAATTCAGATAGACAATTTTATCCTTGGTACTACCTTGACTCTCTTTGCTTACGGCGTTTGAATCATTTTTTGAAGGCTCGCTTTGCGTTTTAGTACCTTGGTTACATGATACGATTGTTCCAGCCAATAAAAGACCAAAGGAAACTTTCGATACAATTGAAAATATAGTGTTCATTTTTTTATTATTTGCAAATTAATACTGAAACAAACCTAACATAAAAAAATCGAAATTTTAATTTTTAATCCTAAAAAAGTAAAATTATCGACCATTTGATTGTTTCAGATTATCGGCTTAATACTTCACCGCAGACTTGATAAATCGGCCAAAATTTCGTATTTTTGAATATTACATTTAACAGTTTTTCAATGAGCGAAGAAAAGAAAAATGCATCCACCTACTCGGCTGATAATATTCAGGTATTAGAGGGTTTAGAGGCGGTTCGTAAGCGTCCATCCATGTATATTGGTGATACCGGTGTAAAAGGATTACACCACTTGGTATACGAGGTTGTAGACAATTCAATCGACGAAGCTGTAGCAGGGTACTGTACAGATATCTTTGTTACCATCCATAAAGACAATTCAATTTCTGTTCGGGATAACGGTCGCGGTATCCCAACTGGAATCAACAAAAAAGAGAATAAATCAGCGTTGGAGCTCGTGATGACGGTATTACATGCTGGTGGTAAGTTTGACAAAGATACCTACAAGGTGTCTGGTGGTCTACATGGTGTGGGGGTATCTTGTGTGAACGCATTGTCTACACTTTTGAAAGCTGAGGTACACCGTGATGGAAAAATATACCAACAGGAGTATCAAATTGGTAAGCCTTTATATGATGTTAAAGAAGTTGGGGTTTCGGATAAGACGGGTACAATTGTAACATTCCATCCGGATGCAACAATATTTACGCAGACCACGGTATATAATTACGATACCTTGGCCAATCGCCTTCGCGAGCTTGCGTTCCTAAATAAAGGTGTTAGCTTAACGTTAGAGGATGAGCGTGAAGCGAATGAAGATGGTTCGGAAAAGAAGGAGACTTTTCATTCTGAAGGCGGCCTAAAGGAATTTGTTAAATTCTTGGATGGTACACGTCAGGCCTTGATTCCTGAACCTATCTATGTCGAGGGAATTAAACAAGGTATTCCTGTAGAGCTGGCCTTACAATATAACGATACCTATTCTGAGAACGTCCATTCTTATGTGAATAATATCAATACGATCGAAGGAGGTTCACACGTAGCGGGTTTTCGTAGAGGTTTGACACGTACCTTAAAAGCGTATGCAGATAAGTCAGGTTTACTTAAAAACTTGAAAGTCGAAATTACAGGTGATGATTTCCGTGAAGGCTTGACAGCTGTAATTTCTGTTAAAGTTGCAGAACCTCAATTTGAAGGACAGACGAAAACTAAATTAGGGAACTCCGAGGTAATGGGAGCGGTAGATGTGGCTGTAGGTGAGATTTTGGGTGTTTACCTTGAAGAAAACCCACGTGAAGCAAAAGCGATTGTTCAAAAGGTTGTCATCGCTGCTCAAGCGCGTGCAGCAGCACGTAAAGCACGTGACCTGGTACAACGCAAAACTGTAATGGGTGGTTCCGGGCTTCCTGGTAAATTGGCCGATTGTCAAGATAATGACCCAACAAAATGCGAAATTTACTTTGTCGAGGGGGATTCCGCGGGTGGTACAGCCAAATCCGGACGTGACCGTAAACATCAGGCCATTATGCCACTACGGGGTAAGATCCTGAATGTGGAAAAAGCAATGGAACATAAGATCTATGAGAACGAAGAGATCAAAAATATGTTTACTGCTTTGGGAGTAAGTGTGGGCACAGCTGAAGATGCAAAGGCCTTGAACCTGGAGAAATTGCGTTACCACCGTATCATTATTATGACCGATGCCGATGTGGATGGTTCCCACATTACAACTTTGATTCTGACATTCTATTTTAGATATATGAAAGAATTAATAGAAAGAGGATATGTATACATTGCCACTCCGCCTTTGTATCTTGTGAAGAAAGGTAAAGAACATGAATATGCCTGGAACGAAGACCAACGTATCAACGCCATACAGCGCTTGAAAGGAACAGGTAAAGAGGATAGTGTACATGTACAGCGCTATAAAGGTCTTGGTGAGATGAATGCAGAGCAACTGTGGGATACGACAATGAATCCCGATACGCGTACTTTACGTCAAGTAACAATTGAAAATGCAGCTGAATGTGACCGTATTTTCTCGATGCTAATGGGTGATGAAGTAGCGCCTCGCCGTGAGTTTATCGAAAAAAATGCACGTTACGCAAAAATTGATATCTAATACCAATTTTATAACGAGAATAAGAGGTCTGATGAATTTTTCATCAGACCTTTTTTTATTTCAATTTATTTTTTAACTTCATACTGATGAATCATTTATCTGCCGGGGTAAATGTTTCTCAGCCAACAGATAGCCAATATTAAATAAAACCTATTATGAAATATTGTAGCAAGATTTTGCTCTTTATAGGTTATTTTATTGGGATAACCTGTATGGCACAAACAAATGAAAAAATCAATCTTGAAGAGTTATTTGAGAGCTTATCGGAAGAATTACCCGAAGATGCCGATTTAAGCGAATTAAGTGAAAAATGGTCCTACTATCTAAAGCATCCGATTGACCTCAATAAGACTGATGGGACAGAATTAATCGAATTACAATTTATAGATCCGCTGCTATTGCGGCGTCTGATCGATCATCGTCAGGTTTCCGGTGATTTTATTAACGTCTTGGAGCTCCAGTCTATTGATGGTTTCGACGCGAAGATACTCAACTTGCTGCTTCCTTTTATTAAAGTTGGTGAAACCGGTCCATTTGCGGGAAGTAAATTCAACGATTTTTCGCATGAATTTATGATGCGTTATGGGCGGATCCTAGAAAAGCAAAAAGGGTACCAAATTACGGATACAACGAAATCCCGATATCTTGGCGATCGCAACCGATATACTATCCGATACCGGGCGAATTTAAAAGATAAAATTCGTTTAGCAATTAATATGGAGAAAGATGCTGGGGAACCAATTTTTTACGGTGAACAAAAACTGGGATTTGATTTCTACGGATTAAGTCTATACATTAAAGCAATAGGTCCGGTCCGAAATCTTGTTATCGGAGATTACGCATTGCAGTTCGGTCAGGGACTTGGCATGTGGAATGGTTTGAGCTTTGGTAAAGGAGGACTGGTGCAGAATACTGCACGGCAGGGTATGGGGGTAAAACAATATACTTCGTTGAATGAGGTTGATTTTATGCGGGGAATAACAGGAACATTCCACTTAGATCGCTTTGAGATCACCCCTTATTTTTCCTATCGGGCTATTGACGGCAATGTTGAAGACAACATTGAATCCCGGGTAATTAAGACGATTTCGAAAACAGGACTACATCGAACCCCAACAGAACAGCGTTATCGAAATGCAGCTCATCAAATGACCTACGGACTGAATGTTTTATGGCGGCACAATCGTTTCAAGGTAGGAATAAGTTTTAATCAATCGCAATTGGACGTTGTCAAAGTCAAGGGCACGAGCAAAAGACAGCAATATGATTTTGAAGGAGATGTACTGCGGAATATCAGCCTTTACACAAATTATACTTTTCGTAATGTGCATCTGTTTGGGGAATATGCCAGTAGTGTAGATGGAGGATCCGCTCTGTTAATGGGAGCAGTCGCTAGTTTGCACCCACGTTTATCCACCGTAGTCCTTGTTCGTGACTATAAGAAAAACTACCATACTTTTTATGGACAGGGGTTTGGAGAATCGAGTAACACGGCTAATGAAGAGGGAATCTATCTAGGGCTTATATACCAATTGGGAAGAAAATTAGTTTGGTCCAATTACATCGATATGTTCCGGTTTCCCGAAGCTAAATATCAGGCTGACAGCAGTTCCTTGGGAGCGGACTTCTTTAGCCAGTTTAGTTATATCTGGTATAAGAAGGGGCAGCTTAGTTTGAGGTATCGAACTCGGTTAAAGCAAACCAACTATATGGGGATGGGGCAGACGGAATCAGGATTGGTAAATAGCTCAAAACAACAGCTGAGACTAGAATTTCAATATAAGCTAAACCGTATCTGGACAATTCGGTACCGGGCAGAAGGTAATTTGTTTCAGAAGGAATATGAAGATAATAGCTTAGGTTATATGTTTTATCAGGATATTTTCTGGAAACCTGATATGGGAAAGATACAATTGAATTCGCGCTTAGCTTATTTTCAAACAGACACCTATGATAATCGGATTTATGCTTATGAGAATGATGTCTTATATGCTTCGGGATTTGGCATGTATAATATGAGAGGCTGGCGTACATATCTTAATTTACGATATCGAATAAACCGTCATCTCGATATATGGACAAAGTATGGAATCTATTATTATCCTGACAATGAGAAAATAGGAACGGGGCTGGATGAGATCATCGGAAACCGAAAGTCCGAAATCAAGGTACAATTAAGATGGCAGTTATGACTGAATTGAGTTTTTACCAAAAGCTGGAACGAATTCCTTTACTAAAGATTGCTACTATTTACGCTATCGGTTTATTTGTCGCCCCAATGCTGAAGTTTTCGTTCTCCAGCTTTCAATACCTGCAAGTTAGCTTGATTTTATTATCAGGTATAATCTTCTGTTGTTTCCTATTTAAGGGTACGTTGTTTAAATATTGCTATTTAGTAGGATATTATATACTCATCCTGTTATTTGGCATCTGGCAATTTTGGCGTAGTGACCCGCTTTATGTGGAAAACCATTTTTCGCATTTTCAGCTCGACAGTTATGTCGTCGAAATTGTACAGGAGCCCAGCACTAAATCAGAAACCACGAGATTCTCGGTTGAAGTATTAGGTGGTTATATACAGGATAGTCTCATAGTCACCACGGGGAAGCTGATGATCTCATTGAAGGCTACTACGAAAAGGCCATTGCGATATGCCGATCGGTTGTGGTTGAAAGGGACCATGTCGGCGGTGCCTCCTCCTTTCAATCCGTTCGAATTTGACTACAGGGAATATTTAAAAGGATCAGCTATCTATCATCAAATTTTTTTGCATCCAAGTAATTATATACGGATTGAAAGAGACGATTCACATTTCCCGGACGTCAGGGAGCTAGCTTTGCGGACACGCGAAAGCTTTCTGAAAAAATTAAGGCGCTATTGTAAGAATGGGGAATATTATGCTATTGCAGGAGCTTTACTGTATGGTTTTCGAGGTGAAATAGACGAAGCAAGCATAAAGGCATTTACAAACACGGGAACCATACATGTACTTAGTGTTTCTGGAATGCATGTAGCGGTACTTTTCGGGTTTCTATCACTCGTGTTTAGGTATATCCCTTGGCCGCTAAGATTGAACTGGGTACCTGTTGTTATTACTTTTTCTATTATTTGGATTTATGCTTTTATTGCTGGTTTAGATCCACCTATCGTCCGAGCAGCGATTATGATAAGTTTTGTTCTATTTGCACGGTATTTTAAACGAAATAGTTCGACTTTAAACGCCTTAGTTGCTGCGGCATCTATTATTCTGCTCTGTGATCCCCGTGCGATTACAAATGTGGGATTTCAACTTTCCTTTCTTGCCGTATTGGGCATGCTGTTATTTTTGCCGATCTTTGAGAAGATCGTTATTGTAAAAAATTCCTTCATACATTTTTTGAGAGATACGGTTGGTATTTCAATCGCTGCGCAGGTGTTAACGACACCATTGACACTATATTATTTTGGACAGTTTCCAACCTATTTCTTATTGGCTAATCTACTCGTTGGTCTTCCCTCAACCGTTACGATGTATTTGGGCTTTTTGATGACGATCAATCCCATTGATTGGTTGAATGAGTTTTTGGGCTATCTTTTGGAGAAATTAATCGGATATATACTCTATTGCCTGAAGGCCATTGACCAATTGGCATTTTCAACAATTCAAATTGATCTCATTGATGGGGTTCTTCTTTTTCTTTCGTATGCTGCTGTTTTTTCTTGGTTATATGCCTATCAATGGAAAGACAGAAAATATTGCTACCTTGGGCTTCTTTGTGTGTCAGGGATCGTATTTATAACTATCGTCCAACAGATAATAGATGAAAATACAGAGCGATTCCGGATATATAATACAAGAAATGAGCTAACAATAGCCTATTTTAAAAATAAACAGGCTATTATTTATAGCACTTTTGATTCGCTAAATCACAAAGCGCTGCAATATGCCTGCGGTCGGGAAATCCGTGTATGGGCATCCGAAGAAAACGTTCAATTTATCCCATTAAAAAGTAAAAGTGTAAGGAATAATTATCTGGTCGAACTTCCGGTCGGAAAAATAGTTGTGATGGAATATTTCAGCAACGAATTACCCGCAGCGGAATTATTGGTTGTCAGAAAGAATGCTATTCAAAAGCTAGCAGCTGCAGTAAACAAAATTTTACCTAAAGAGGTGATCTTGGATGGATCCAATTCCTTGAGAAAATCGTTGCAGGCACGAGCTATATTAGATAGTTTGGGGATGAAGAGTTATCTCATAAAAGATAATTTTGCGTATGTTTGGAATAAGGAGAGTTTATGACTTTAGATAGCATATCAATCTTAAGGCAATATTGGGGCTTTGAATCATTTCGGCCATTGCAGGAAGAAATTATTCAATCAGTTATTTCGGGTAGAGATACACTCGCTTTATTACCAACAGGAGGAGGGAAATCCATCTGTTTTCAGGTGCCAGCTTTGATGATGGAGGGAATCTGTATTGTCGTGACACCGCTGATTGCCCTCATGAAAGATCAGGTAGCACATTTGAGGAAAAATGGTATTCAGGCCGTTGCCATTTATTCGGGGATGAAAAAGAGAGAGGTGGATATTACCCTCGACAATTGTGTGTATGGGAAAATAAAGTTTCTTTACCTTTCGCCCGAACGTTTGTACAGTGATCTTGTCCGGGAGCGAATCCGGTTTATGAACGTTAATCTATTTGCCATAGATGAAGCGCATTGTATTTCGCAATGGGGCTATGATTTTAGACCCCCATATCTGGAGTTAATAAAGCTGAAAGAGCTTCACGCTAAAGTACCATTTTTAGCACTGACTGCAACCGCGACCGAACGCGTGATTACTGACATCCAGCAAAAGTTAAATTTTCCGAAAGAAAATGTCTTTGTCAAAAGTTTTCTTCGGGATAATCTGGCCTATATGGCTATCGAAGAAGAGGACAAAATGGGGCGAATGGTGCGTATTATTCATAAATTGGGGGGATCTGGTATCGTATACGTCCGGAATCGACGGGAAACGCAGGAAATTGCACGTATTCTGATCAATAATGGAATAGCATCAGATTACTATCATGCGGGGCTCTCAGGGCAGGAACGCGATCAAAAGCAAGACGCATGGATGACTAATGCTATTCGTGTTATCGTCGCAACAAATGCGTTTGGGATGGGCATTGATAAGCCAGATGTTCGTTTTGTTATTCACCTGGATCTACCGGATTCGTTGGAAGCGTATTATCAGGAAGCCGGTAGGGCGGGGCGGGATGGAAAAAAAGCATATCCTGTTATTCTTTATCAAGAGAATGATAAAAAAAAGCTTGTAGACACCTTGCAGGCTAGTTTTCCCGACATTTCTTTCATCCAGCAAACTTATCACTATCTATGTAATCATTTTCAGGTGCCTTATGGAGCAGGTGAGGGGCTTACGCTGGATTTTGATGTAGTCACATTTGCAAAGAAATACCAATTGCCACTGATACCTGTCATGAATGCTATGAAATTTCTGGAACGTGATGGATGGCTAACATTGTCAGAAGCAGTGACAATACCTTCCCGTTTCAAATTTGAAATTGACAGTACGGAATTGTATAAAATCCAAGTACAATATGCGAAATATGATAAATTAATTAAAGCGATTTTACGAACTTATGGCGGTATCTTCGAAAATTATATCTTGATTAATGAATATGAGTTCGCCAATAAGCTCGGTATTCCGTACGGTCGTGTGGTCGAGCTTTTGAAATCACTTGAAGCATTGGAGATTGCGAGTTATCTGCCTTCTACCGATTCACCACAGCTGACATTTTTACAAAATCGTGTTGATTATAAGCATCTGTATATCGACCATATATTTATTCGCGATCGTCACCGGGTGAAAGAGGAGGAGGTCAATGGGATGATAGATTATATTGAGAAAGCTCATTGCCGTAGCCAGTCACTACTGCTTTACTTTGGAGAGAAGAATGCCGGCTTTTGCCAGGTATGCGATTTATGTTTAATACGTTTACACAAAGAAAATCAGCGGACGCAAATCAAGGAAGAAATAAAGAACAGCCTGTTGAAGGCTCCAAAGAGACTACATGATCTGGTTGAAAGTTTAACGCTCGGAACCGAAAAACGAAGAATAGAGATTATCCGTGATCTGCTTGATGCCGAAGTAATTCGCCTGGAGGAAAATCTCTATTCTTGGAATACCTTATTTTGATTATTTTTCAATTGGAAGGTTGAGTTCCTCTCTGCCCCATTCAGACCATGAGCCATCGTATACCCGAATATTGGTATGACCTGAAATATACGATGCAAAAGCAAGTATAGAGGCAGTTATACCCGAGCCGCAGGAGAATATATATTCATTAGCTGTCGTTTTAAATTGATCAAATTGCTGCTGGAGTTCGTCAGTTGGTTTATAATAGATATCTTCGAGCAATTCTTCAAAAGGTAAGTTTTTGGAATGGGGGATATGACCACCATTGAGTCCTTTTCTTGGTTCTGGTACTAAACCGCTAAATCTTCCTTTACTTCTGGCATCAAAAATAGTGACATTGGAAGCTCTATAATGCGCTAAAATATAGTCCTTGTCGGCATATAAATTTTTCTGAAAATGAGCTTTAAAATTTCCGACTTTGTCCTGTTGTTTATGACTGTCTGCGAGTTTATATTTATTTTTTTTCCATGCAGGAACTCCACCATTCAAGATATACACCTGATCAAATCCCATTACCTTAAACATCCACCACGCACGTGGACTCGAATAGACTCCCCATCTGTCATACAATACGACTGTACTATCCTGATCAATGCCCAAAGCTTGAACTTCGTTTTCGAAAACCTGTTCAGCGACTAAAGTATGCGGCAATTTCGATACGTGGTCGGAAAACTTTCCCTCGATATCAAAAAATAATGAATTTGGAAGTAATTCTAACTTTGCGTCTTTTAAAGATTGACCGACCTTATCGATGGTACAGTCTAATAGGATCACGTTTTCATCTCTTGTCAACGTATCCTGAAGATCGGATGGACTAATTAAGGCTGATTTGAATGACATAACAATTATTCTTATGTATACAAAATTACAAAGCATACCTTTAAAAACAAAGCGGCTGTTCTTTTGGAACAGCCGCTTTTTATGGATTGAAATGCTAATTATTTAGCGTTTTTATCATTTTCCATTTGCTCTTTCAATTGAGCTAACACGTCTAAGTCGCCTAAAGTAGATTTTTCAACAGAATCTTTTACTTTTTTAACAGCTGAAGACTCAGCTTTAGCGTCTTTTTTACGGTTGCTAGACTCTTCTTTGCGAGCTTCTTCTTTCTCTTCTTCCCAGATACGAGAGTGAGAAATTACCAAACGTTTGTTCTCTTTGTTGAACTCGATGATTTTGAATGAAGTTACTTCATCAACTTTCAAAGAAGAACCGTCTTCTTTAACAGAGTGTTTAGAAGGACAGAAACCTTCAACACCATATTGTAAAGCTACGATATCACCTTTGTCACCAACTTTGATCACAGTACCTTCGTGGATAGAACCTTCCGTAAAGATGGTCTCGAAAGTATCCCAAGGATTTTCTTCCAATTGTTTGTGACCTAAAGATAATTTACGGTTTTCTTCATCTAGTTCTAAAACAACTACGTCTAATGTTTCACCAACTTTAGTGAATTCGTTAGGGTGGTTGATTTTTTTAGACCAAGAAAGATCAGAGATGTGGATCAAACCGTCGATACCTTCTTCTAACTCAACAAATACACCGAAGTTAGTCATGTTTTTAACAACAGCTGTTTGTTTAGAACCTACTGGGTAACGCTCAGTGATGTTTTTCCAAGGATCTGGAGTCAATTGTTTGATACCTAAGCTCATTTTACGCTCATCACGATCTAAAGTTAAGATTTGAGCTTCGATCTCGTCACCAACTTTTAAGAACTCTTGTGGAGAACGTAAGTTTTGAGACCAAGACATTTCAGAAACGTGGATCAAACCTTCAACACCTGGGATGATTTCTAAGAAAGCACCGTAATCAGCAACTGTTACGATTTTACCTTTCACTTTAGAACCAACTTCTAATGCTGTATCTAAAGATTCCCAAGGATGCTCAGATAATTGTTTCAAGCCTAAAGCGATACGTTTTTTCTCATCATCAAAGTCTAAAACAACAACGTTTATTGTTTGATCTAAAGCTAAAACTTCTTTTGGATGCTCGATACGGCCCCAAGAGATATCTGTGATATGCAACAAACCGTCAACACCACCTAAGTCGATGAACACACCGAAGTCAGTGATATTTTTAACAGTTCCTTCTAATACTTGACCTTTTTCTAATTTAGCAACGATCTCAGATTTTTGGTTTTCTAAGTCGTTTTCAATTAACACTTTGTGTGATACGACAACGTTTTTGAACTCGTGGTTGATTTTAACAACTTTGAATTCCATTGTTTTACCTACATAAACATCGTAGTCACGGATAGGTTTGATATCGATTTGAGATCCAGGTAAGAATGCTTCAACACCTTTGATGTCAACGATAAGACCACCTTTTGTACGGCTCTTAACGAAACCAGTAATGATTGCATCATTTTCCAATGCTTCATTGATAGCTTCCCAAGATTTTTGAGTTTTAGCACGTTTACGAGAAAGTACTAATTGACCGTTAGCATCTTCTTGAGATTCTACGAATACATCAACTTTGTCACCAATTTTTAATTCTGGTAAGTCACGGAATTCGGATAAAGAAACTAAACCGTCAGATTTGAAACCAACATTTAAGACAACGTCTTTGTTGTTGATAGAAACGACAGTACCTTCAATAATTTCACCTTGGTTAACTTGGTTGAAAGTATCTGCGTATTGTGCTTCAAGTTTAGCGCGTTCAGCTTCGCTATAATTTCCGAAACCTTTATCATTTGCATCCCAGTCAAATTCACCTTCTGGTGTGATCCAAGTGTTTGATTTGATTTCGTCGATTAAGTTTGAATCAGCTTCTGATTCAATTTTTTCAGTGTCTTTCACTACTTTAGTGTCAGCACCTTGTAGCTCTGCGTTTTTCGCTGCTAATTCTTTTTCTGCTTCTTGTTTTTTTGCCATTAATTAATTTTCTCCTTTTTCCTACTTTGTAGGAGTTGCAAAGGTACAAAAAAACTTTTAATGCAAAATTTTATTTTTCTTATTTTATTGAAAGACTTTTAGTTATACTCAAGTCAGGAAGGTTATAGACCAATTTGGCGTTAGGAGCTTCATGTGAATACCCTTCATTTGTCAGAATAGGAGGACTTTATATCTCAATGGCAATATAACTTCTTCTTTATGGGGGATGCTGTCTTTTTAGATTTTCCGAAGATTATTCGCTATCTTTTTTAAAGGAATTGAAGATCCGGGGTTTGGCAATCACAATGGTTTGCTTAGACAATGCAATGGCCGCATTTAGTTCATAGCCCAACAATAAGATCAGCGTATTCAGGTAAATCCATAGCATGATCACAATCAGCGTGCCTATAGAACCGTATAATTTGTTGTAGGCGCCAAAATGATTAATGTAGAATGTGAAAATCGAAAAAGTTAAAATCGCCAATATGGTAGCCATGGACGCTCCTGGACTGAATAACTTCCATCTATTGGAGGTAGAGGGGCCGAACTTATAGATACAGCTTACAGTAAAAAAATAGATGGCAAAAATAATGATCCATCGCGCGAGCTTTAATAGTGTCGCCCACATACTGGATTTAATACCTGTTGTTTCCTTTAGATAGTCGATTGTCACCCCCGCAATCGTGAATATGGTCATGCCTACGGTAAGGGCAAAGATGATCAGGAATGCCAGTGTAAGCGCAATGAGCCTTTTCCTCAACCAAGGTCTTTTTTCCGTCATTAAAGATGCTTTATTGAAAGCATTCATTAAGGAGGCCATGCCATTAGTCGCAAAATATGCGGCGAACAGAAAACCGAAAGATAACAGCCCCCCATTTTGGTTCTTGATAATATCTTCCAGGGTGGTTTCGACTACTAGGAATGCGTTTTTGGGGATAACAACCGCTAGGAAATCCAGTAGTTGTTCCTGAAAATTGTTGATCGGAATATAGGGAATTAACGTAAATAGGAAGATGATACCGGGAAATATCGCCAACAGGAAGCTATATGACAATGATGAAGCCTTGCTTACGATTGAATCTCTGGAGAGTTCCTGAAAGAAAAATACTGCCACTGTATAAAGTGGAAGTGAACCGAAACCAGGTAAAACTACCCGTTTACTCCATTCGATTAATCTAAAATAAGGTTCAAAATTTAATAGCCACTGGTGGAATTTACCCATATCAGTTAAAGTATTTACTCATCTTATCCAGAAAGATCTGCGGGGGCATACATGGTTTGTTTTTTTCCATATTGACAAACACCAATGTTGTCTCGCCTTGATTGAGTAATTCACCACTTTCGTTGAACAGTTCGTATTCAAAAATAATACGGACCGCTGGTTTCTTACGTATCGTTACCCGGATCGTTATCAGGTCGTCATACCTACCTGGTTTGAGATATTTGGTTTTCATCTCTGTAACAGGCAGCATAATGCCCATTTCTTCCAGTTCTTTATAGGATATTCCTGTACTTCTCAGCATTTCCGTTCGTGCTATCTCATAAAATGCAGCATAATTGCCATAATAGACATAGCCCATCTGGTCTGTTTCTGCATAGCGGACACGAATCTGATGATCAAATACAAACATTATTTTTTAATATTTCTTGCGTCTAAGGCTTGCTGGAATTTGCGCGCATTGATCAGATGCTCTGCTTCTGTCTTCGCAAAATTATGGTATCCGGAGAAATCATCTTTTGCACACATATAGATATAATCGTGTTGTTTAAAGTTTAGGACCGCATCAATAGCTGCAATACTTGGAATAGAAATAGGACCTGGGGGCAAGCCTCTATAGATGTACGTATTGTATGGGTTGTCGGTTCTTAAATGCTTATTTAAGACCCTTCTGATGGTAAAGTCATTGTTAGCAAAGATCACTGTTGGATCTGCCTGTAAAAGCATTCCTTTTTTTAGACGATTTAAATAGAGGCCGGCAATCATAGGCATTTCGTCTTGATGCAACGCCTCGCCTTTGACGATGGAGGCCAATGTGCTGACCTGTTGTGGCGTTAAGTTAAGTGTTTTGGCTTTCGCAATACGGTCCGTATTCCAGAACTTTTTCCATTCGTCATCGAAACGCGCAATAACTTTTTCTGGGCTTGTATTCCAGTAAATTTCGTAGGTATTTGGAATGAAAATTGAAATTAAATTTTCCTTGGTAAAACCAAATTTTTGAGCGGTAGCTTCATCGTTCAATACCGCAATAAATTGTGCTGAATCTGCTTCAAAACTTTTGTCTAATAAGGCCGCCATATTTTCTTTTAGCCTTACATTGGCAAACCTGAATTTTACGGGTTCCTGATAACCACCTATTAAATTACCGATCAGACGTCGATTGTTCATTCCCGGACTTAATAGATAACGGCCCGGTTTTACGCTTTGTTCGTACTTTTTATATTGGGCGGCACGTTCAAATGAAGCGATATCATCCAGAAGACTGGAATCTTGAATTGATTTGAGCACATCCTCGTATTTTGCGCCTTCATGAATATAAAGGTATTTCTTTTCTCCAGAAACATTTGAGGCAAAAAAAGCCTTGTAAAATGTCCATGCAAAATAACCTCCGATAACGATGACAATTAATGCAACAATTTTTAACCAACTCGGTATTCCTTTTTTATTTTCCATCAGAATGATTTTTTATATCAATAATGAAACTTTCGCATACATCCGAATCATTTTTATGCAAACAATCCGATGTTTGTAAAGGTTTCAAAAATAATTTTAGAAGCCTAAACTATTACTTTTATTTTCCTTTTTCTGGCCTGCTGGAGGTGTTGTATTTGTCGCTTTGGCAGGAGGATTATTTGTTGTTGTTGTTTTTCCCTGAGCCGCGGGTTTCGCCGCAGGAGGATTTGACGGTGTCGGATTTCCCTGTGGCTTAGGCGTTGTTGTTGTTCCAGGGGTACCAGTTGTAGGTGTCGGTGCCGTCAACGAAAGGGTTACATCTATTTTAGCCCCTAAGCTCGTTAATCCCTTCTCTATACCCGGAGATTGCGCGCTGATAACGGCTGTTGTCGTATCAGTCACATTTGGATCGTAAGTGACCGTTCCCAGACCAAGTCCGGCACCCGTAAGTGCAAATTTAGCTTCATTTAACGGAAGTCCGACCAAATTGGGAATTTCAACTTCATTTGCTCCAAGGCCATTTCCAAGGATAAGATCTATTCGTGAACCTTTCGGGATCATACGTCCATTTCGAATGGATTGACCCGCAAATTGGGCATCTAAAACAATATCTCTGGCGATATCTGCGACATAAGAGGTATCACCAATTTTAAGATTGTGATTTTTCAAAATAGCTGTTGCTTCGATCAGTGTTTTATCCTTGATATTTGGAAAAGAGACCTCAGGTGCTACTTGCGTGATAATTGTTAGATATATTGTACGACCGGATTTCACGTGAAATCCTTGCTCAGGGTCCTGTTCGATCACCAGGCCAGGTTTGGCATCCATCTGGTAAACGGAGTCAATCTGATATTCTAGTCCCGCATCTTCCAACGCTTGGATGGCTGCGTTGATATGAAGTCCCTTTATTTTTGGGACTGCAATGGATTCATCATGTTTGGTATATATTTTCAGCCCGACATATACCGCAAGAAATAGGCAGATTATCGCAACGAAAGCGGCAATGAGATTTTTTCTGAACGCGGGCGTCTGAAGATATTGTACGACTTTGGACATTACTGTATTTGATAAAAATGAATTCTGCATAGAACCGCAATATTGAAGCCAGTTTTACAGAATGATTAAATAAAATTATTCCTCACAAAATTATTCGTTTTTCCGTGTATAGCAAATTATATTTGCTATTCGAATCGCTAAAATTTATGAAAGCAAAAATAGCATTAATAACTGGAGGTTATACAGAGGAAGCCGAAGTTTCTTTTAAAAGTTCCGCTTTTGTCTATTCTCAACTTGATCATGAGAGATACGATGTATACCCGATTACCATATCAAAAGAAGCATGGTTTTATACAGATAAAGACGGTCAGCAGCATCCTGTTCTGCGCGAAAACTTTACCTTACCACTACTTGGAGAAACGATAAATTTTGACCTTGCTTTTATTATGGTACATGGCGTACCGGGGGAGGATGGACGACTACAGAGCTACTTTGATTTGCTGGATATTCCTTATACTTCATGCGATGCGCTGACTTCAGCTTTAACGATGAATAAAGGCTATACCAAAGCGATTTTAAGTAATATTCCTGAATTACATTTGGCCAAATCAGTTTTATTATTTGAATCACAGCGGGCGGAAGCAGTCAGCGCCGTGGAAAGCAATCTTTCCCTTCCGTATTTTGTGAAACCTAATGCTGGGGGAAGTAGTATCGGGATGACGAAGGTCAAAGAATCGGCTCAGCTACAGGAAGCTATTGATAAGGCTTTCGATGCCGAAAATACGGGAAAACAGGTTATTGTTGAGGAATTTGTGACCGGACGCGAATTCTCGGAAGGAATATTTCGAAATGCAAAGGGAGAATTGGTTGTATTGCCTGCAACGGAGGTTCGTACGACACGTGAATTTTTTGACTTTGAAGCCAAATATGTTCCTGGTCTGGCGGAGGAAATTACGCCTGCGGACCTGAGCGTGGAACAGCGAGAGCGCGCTGCACGTATTCTGAAGGAAATTTATGTTAGGTTGAACTGTAAAGGTATGGTGCGTGTGGATTTCTTTTTGGAAAGTGAGACCGACAATTTTTATTTCATTGAGATCAATACAATTCCCGGGCAGACAGCGCAAAGTTTTATCCCGCAACAGGTACGTGCCTTTGGTATGAAAGAAGGTGACTTTTATGGTGAATTGATCGAAAGCGCTTTGCAGGGACATTAGTGCTATGACGGATTTTTTTGAAAAGACAGGGAATTTTGGTTTAAACAAGATAAAACGCAGAAATTTACTGCCTTGGTGGATGAAGCTGTTTTGCTGGGTAGTTACTGTCAATGCGTTTTTCTTGATTCTGTTAATGTTATTGTCATTGGTTCAGGGCGAGGCGGTTATTCTTGGAATGTATCAGCTACGGTTTGAAATTGTAAATTTTAAAAGTCCGGTCGTTGTGCTTGGCAATCTATCTATGCTATTTAAAGTCGTAGTGGCTTATATGTTTTGGTTTGAGAAAGGCAGGGCCATTTCGTATGGAAAGATAGATGTACTGATAAGTATTATTTTTTATAGCATTCTCATCGTTGATTGCCTGATAAATTCCGGTGTTATAAGGATTCCTCTCGAAGGACTATTATTAATTCCGTATTATTTTTGGCTGCATAAAAATGAATATCCCTGGATCAATCAGGAACAAGAATATATTGTATAGAAAACAGCTTTCAGATTCTGAAAGCTGTTTTCTATAATTTTCTGAAATCAAACCTGGACAAATCGGGTTTGATTTTTTTTGTTCGTTTTAGCTCTTCCTGGTAGAGAAGCTGACCGATGTTTTTCAAAAATGGATAGGTGACGGTTTCGTATTCATAAATGCCATCGTTGTAAATACCGTTTTCATTCGACTGAATTACTACAGCAAGGAGAAATTCTACGCCATGTTCAAAATCTACGATATAAGCATTATCAATATTATAACCATAGGAATCGCCATATTTATTGAATATTCGGATATTAGGATTCAGCACGGTATCTTTTTCACGGCCATAGAACAGCAATTTGCTATATGTTGGCCAGAATTCTATGGGATCATATTTTGGAAAGTCCGATTCAAACGGATAGCGGGACATGTAGTCATAGAGTAGGTTATAATCTTCCTTTTTTAAATTGAATCTCTCTTTGCTTTTGAACGCTTCAGGAAATAATAATTTTTTTAGGATCAATTGTTGATCCTCCAACGCATATACATTTAAACCTTCAAAGCTCCACGGTTCATGGATAAGTTGATCCTTATCATTCATGTAGCCCTTCCCCTGCAGGGTATTGGCTAACTTGATATCATAATCCTTGGGATCGAATTGCGCTTTTTGCTGATAGAGGATATGGTCGTCCAGATTGAAAGTGAACGGGTTGGTATGCTTGGCCCAAATTCCCTTGTCTCCAATAGCGAGGCGGTTGACAATTCGGCTATATTTTGTGCCATACTTTTTGAGTTTTGCATTTAATTCGGCACGGCCAATGAATTCGAACAATCTATTTTGAGCATCATTGTCACTAGTCAATAATATTTTTTTGACATATTGAGCGATAGATGGCAGCCCGTTGGCCGCAGATTCATCTACGGATACCTTGGTTTGCTTTTCAAAAGCGGAATCTATGCGCAGGGGGGTATCTCCAGTTAATCCTTCAATATGCAAATCATTAATTTTTTCCAATGCTAAGATTGCCGTTGGCAATTTTACGGTGCTTGCTGGATAGAAATACCAATTGGGATTTAGTCGATAACTATAAGACCTGAAATGTGGGACATTGGATTGATCGCGATCAATTTGAGTGTAGAGGATCTGCACTTCATTCTTTGTCGGATGATTTAATATTTGTTGGAATAGATCAGGACGACTCTGAAGTAATTTTTCCAAGTATATGGTATCTATCTTTTGAGCGTATGTCTTGGACATAAGTAAAATAAAAACAAGAGATAAATATTTTAACATTTCAATGATTATTTTCTTGTATACACTTCAAAGGTATAGTCGAACGCATGCTTATCATCGGCCTGATGCGGTTCCGCAGAAATCAGTTCCCATTCTTCTGATGATAGTTCGGGAAAAAACGCATCTGCCTGAATCGTTGTGTGTACACGTGTCAAAAGCACTTTGTTTGCCAATGGTAAAGCCTGTAGATAGATATTTGCTCCACCGATGATAAATACCTCGCGCTCGTCGCGACAATATAAAAGAGCCTCCTGGATACTGTTGGCAACATCAATATCCTCTCCCTGAAAATTAGCATTACGTGTGATGACGATATTTCTTCGATCGGGCAACGCCTTGCCGATGGCCTCAAAGGTCTTTCTGCCCATCAGGACAGAATGCTCAATGGTGCTTCGTTTAAAATATTTAAAATCATTTGGTAAATGCCAGGGCATCTGGTTATTGATGCCGATTGCATTGTTTTCCGAGGCAGCTACGATTAATGTGATCGTTGGGTTACTCATTTTTTGTGTCGTGTAGATTAGTTCTGTTGTGTAAAATGATGTTGCGTATTAGGACAGCTTCTTAAAGGTTTCCCTAAACGGCAACTGGCGCCTTGATATGAGCATGAGATTCATAATTCAGTAATTCGAAATCCTCGAATTTAAAATCAAAAATATCTTGCACCTCTGGATTTATCTTCATTTGTGGCAATGGCTTTGGATCACGGCTCAACTGTAGTTCCGTCTGTTCAAAGTGATTGCTATAGATATGTGCATCGCCCAATGTATGTATAAATTCAGCGGCTTCCATATCACAGACTTGTGCCACCATCATCGTTAACAGGGCATAAGAGGCGATATTGAAAGGAACACCTAAAAATATGTCGGCGCTACGTTGATAAAGCTGACAGGATAATTGCGGCTTCAAAATCCCTTTCTCAGGCTGTGCTGGTGCTACATAAAATTGAAAGAAAGCATGACAAGGAGGCAAGGCCATGTTTTCGATTTCAGCAACATTCCATGCCGATACAATAATGCGGCGGGAATCCGGTGAATTTTTTAGCTGGTTGATAACCTGTGTGATCTGATCGATATGACGACCATCAGGTGTTGGCCAAGAGCGCCATTGCGAACCGTAGACAGGGCCTAGGTTTCCCTGTTCGTCAGCCCATTCGTCCCAGATACTCACGCCATTGTCTTTTAAATACTGAATATTGGTTTCACCTTTTAAAAACCAGATCAGTTCATGAAGAATTGATCGCAAGTGCAATTTCTTTGTTGTTACTAGCGGAAATCCTTCCTGAAGGTTGAAACGCATCTGATATCCAAAGACACTTTTGGTACCTGTCCCGGTACGATCCGTTTTTACAACACCATTCGTATATACATGTCTGAGTAAATCTAAATATTGTTTCATCTGTAAGTTTTATTTATTAAATGCTTTTAATATCCGAGGTTTGAATATGTATGTGTTCTGCTGCTTATATGATAGGTGTGTGTGCTTTTTTACACTGCCTTCTATATCAAAATTGCATTAAAACCATAGCCAGTGGATGCTGTATCTGCCTTTAGCTATAAAATTTAAAACCTCTAGCGCATCCAACCTTTCAAGATAGTCAAAACTAAGGAAAATCCTTATAACGAGAAAGTCAAAACTTAAAATGATAAGAAGGGTTACTGAAAAAAAATGTAATTTTGCAAAATATTATGGAGAATAAAAAAGTAGCTTTTTATACACTTGGATGTAAACTGAATTATTCGGAGACATCATCCATAGGACGTTTATTTAAGGATGCGGGCTATGATACAACAGCGTTCAATAGCCGTGCGGACGTCTATGTAATCAATACATGTTCTGTAACGGACAATGCTGACAAGAAGTGTAGAAAAGTGGTCAAAGAAGCTTTAAAACACTCTCCGAACGCCTATATTACCATTGTTGGTTGTTATGCCCAACTAAAACCAAAGGAGATCGCGGAGATTCCTGGGGTAGATATGGTATTGGGGGCTGCTGAGAAATTTAATATCATTGAACATATCAATGACTTGACCAAACAGGAAAAAACAATTGTTTATAATGGCCCGATTGATGAAACCAATCAATTTGTGTCGGCTTATTCCATTGGCGACCGTACGCGCACCTTTTTAAAAGTACAGGATGGATGTGACTATTCATGTACTTTCTGTACAATCCCTTTGGCACGTGGTGGAAGCCGTTCAGGAAAGATTGAAGAGATTGTCAAGCAAGCGGAAGAAATTGCTGCTTCGGGTGTAAAAGAAATCGTATTGACAGGGGTTAATATTGGTGATTTTGGTATTCGGGATGGTAAGCGTGAAGACCGCTTTCTGGATTTGGTAAAAGCCCTGGATGAGGTGGATGGTATTGATCGGATACGTATTTCTTCTATTGAACCTAATCTTCTTTCAAACGATATCATCGAGTTTGTGGCACAATCTAAGCGATTTGTTCCGCATTTTCATATGCCATTACAGTCAGGAAGCAACAAGATTTTGGGTCTGATGCGCCGGAGATATAAACGGGAGCTTTATACTGAACGTGTGGAATTCATCAAGTCATTAATGCCGAACTGTTGTATAGGTGTTGACGTGATTGTTGGATTTCCTGGAGAAACGCGCGAGGACTTTATCGATACCTATAATTTTCTGAACGATATGGATATTTCCTATTTGCACGTTTTTACCTATTCGGAACGTGAAAATACGATTGCAGCCCAAATGGAAGGAGCTGTGCCCGGAGCACAACGTAGTGATAGAAGTAAGATGCTGCATATTCTTTCAGAGAAGAAACGTCGCGCTTTTTATGAATCACAGCTTGGAGCTCAGGGAGATGTCCTGTTCGAAGCAGATGAAAAAGATGGTTATATGCACGGTTTCTCTAAAAATTATGTCAAGGTGAGGACTTTGTATGATCCGTTATTGGTGAACGAGGTTGTCCCAGTCAAATTTATGGAAGTAACAGATACTTGTGAAGTAGAAGTTGAGGAGGTTCCTGAAACATTAGCACATTAATTTTTTAAGAATTATACATTCAAAAAAAGGGCAATCTTCTATAAGATTGCCCTTTTTTACTAAAGAAAAACTCCATTGCAAGATCTTTCGATCTTAGGTGATATTCTATCCAATATGATTGTATAGAATATCTGAGCTCGTGTTTTGAAATGTACGCTTTTGATTAGTGCGCACCGCTTTTTGCGGCATTTAACCAGATCACTGTCCCTAAAATCAAAAGAACACCGATCCATTGTACCAACGAAACGGATTCATGTAATATAAAATAAGACATGCAGGTTGCTACAGGCAATTCTGCAGAACTTAATATTCCACCTAAAGAGAAGCCCGTTTTTGGTAAACCATAAGCGAATAGCAATGGTGGAATGACGGTGCCAAATAAAGATAGAATCAGGCCAAAATGCAGAAAATTAGCGTCAAATTGACCATTAAATAAATAGTTCGGTGGAAATAACGTGAAAATCAAAATACAGGAACCTGTTACCATGATTGCACTTTTTTGTATTGGATGATAATCATTACCCACACGGCCATTCACGATCATAAAAACCGAATAAGCGGTAGCGGCTAGGAAGCCAAATAATAAACCTGTTAAGTTGAGATCCTCCAGTCCTTTCTCAATGAGCCCTGTTGCCAATAATGTTGCAATCAATACGATACCAATACCGATCAAGTTGTTTTTTGATGGTTTTGTTTTGAAAAAGATAAATTCAATGACCACACCGATCCATATATACTGCATCAGTAGGACAATAGCAAGAGATGCCGGCACTAGCTGCACACATTTATAGTATAAGACACTCACAAGCCCCGTTGATGTACCACTGATCAATATTTTGACCCAAGATGATTTTTTAGTTGAAGATTGAAAGGTTTTTCCAGAAAATAGCTTGATCACGATAAAGATAAGCCAAAGCATAAGCATGCCAAATAATACCTGAATCCCTGTTACTTCTCCTAAAGTAAGCCCCTGACCATATGCTTTTTTTACAAACGTTGATAGTATCCCAAAACTACTCGCACCTAAAAAGACGGCTAATGCCCCTTTTAATTTTTCCATTCTCAAATAAATTAGGCGGCAAAGTTACGATTTCTGGACAATTCTTTTTCCGATCCTTCGTTCTTGGTATGGAAAAGGATAGATCCGCAGCTATTGAGGATAGTTGAACTAAAAGCTTCAATGAAGATCAACCAATCCTAATTACTCAGTACATGGAAATAATCCTTTATGACGAATAGCTTATCAATAAAATAGGGAGAATGAATAAATTGTTTTTTATGAAGGGGGTAAATAGGTTGTATATCAGGAGCAATTTATTTAAGTTTGTCTTACAGGAAAGTAAATCGAACATAATGATTGCTAAGTCTTATTTTATCTTCTGTTTAAGCGCACTCCTATTCTTGAGCAGTTGTTCAACGAAGAAAAAGGTACTTACCTCCGGTTCTCGTTCCTCCAGTGGTTCGGTGTTGACAGATGCGAGCTCGGCGCGGGGAAAAACCTTTTCTGGATCTCGTCTTGATAATTATGCCTCCTTACTGAATGTAAATACAAAGAAGCTAAACCCACAGCTCTATTCATTTATCGACGATTGGATGGGAATACCGCATCGAATGGGGGGACAGACCAAAAGTGGAGTGGATTGTTCGGGTTTTGTTAATCTGTTATATATCGAAGTCTACAAAGGTAATCTTCCAAGGACATCACGCGATATGGAAGGCATTGTGAAAAGAAAGAAACCTCAGAAATTGGAAGAAGGTGATTTGGTGTTTTTTTCTTTTGGTAAGAATGGGATTGACCATGTGGGCGTATACTTACACAACAATAAATTTGTTCATGTCTCAACGCGCAAAGGGGTTATTATATCAGATCTGACGGATAGCTGGTACGCCAAAACTTTCGTTGATGCAGGTTCTCCAAAGATCTAACCTGGTGAAATCCATGTAGGTTTTATGTCATATCTTGACATAAACTTTTATACCCTATATAAATCCTTATTTTTGTCAAAATTTTATAGAAATGACAATAAAGAGTAAAAAGATTTTTTTAGGCCTTTGTATTATTGTGCCATTTTTAATGTATTGTGTTTATTATTATAGCAATATGATTAAAAACGCACCATTCCGTTTTGCTGATTTTGAATCCATTGAATTCAAATATGGCGAACCGAATCATATGGTCAATGAATATAATTCAAAAACGCGTATCTATAAATATTTAGACAAACAAGATTCATTAATTACGGATACTGTAAAGTTCACAAAAGATGATCTATTGTATTTGCATCGCAAAGCAATGGAATTGGGGTTTTGGAATTTGGATACAGATATGACAGGTCCGGAATGGAAGAAAGATTCAACAAATTCTAAAGTACCTCGTTTTTATCTGGAATATAATTACAAAGATAAATCAAAACGTGTCACTTTAGATGCGGACTTTGCAGGTAATCCACGGATGCATGATGCCGCCAAATCGATGATAGACGAAGTCAACCGTATGTTAGCGACTGCCCAAGCAAGATAATAAGGATAAATATATTTATTGAAAGAAGGAGAGACCAAGCATTTGGTTTCTCCTTCTTTTTTTAACGCTTTTTCCGATTTAATGGGATCCATTATCGATAAGCCAAACTATTCAAATAATTTCGCGCGATTATAATCCTAAAATTTGAATGAAATGATGTCGGAAAACTTTATATCAAGTAGGGGACAAATTCATATTAAACAATAGGCTAATAGGGACTTGATACGGATCTTATTCGGACTTCACTCGGACCTCATTCGGATAAACACGTATAAAGTCCGATTTAAATCCCTATTATATAAGAACTAATTAGGTCTTATTTGTTAAGTTGGTCACTGCTTGATACGGGTTTATATTTACGAATCCTTTATATTCAATTGATATTATCTTAATGCTAATAGGGTACTTTAGCGGCAAAACTAACGTTCGATATGAAAACATTTATGGCATTGGCCATTTCTTTGGCGCTGGCCCAGACAGTACAAGCACAAGAATTTGCAAAGGGAAAAGTTTTTCTAGATGTAAACAGAAACGGAAAATTAGATAAGAATGAGAAGGGGATAGCATCTGTTTCGGTCAGTAACGGCCGCGAAGTTGTTGCTACAGATAAAGATGGTAACTATCAATTACCAGTGGGAAATGATAATATCATTTTCGTTGTCAAACCTTCGGGATATGCAGTACCCGTAGATGAGAATAACCATCCAAAATTCTATTATATCCATAAAGTTAATGGTAGCCCAACATCAAAGTATCCCGGTGTTACTGCAACGGGTAAAATCCCTTCCAGCGTGAACTTTGCGCTATATCAACAAGATGAGCCAGCCAATTTTTCCGCTTTTGTCTTTGGTGACCCACAAGCATATACCGAGGAAGAATTGGGATTTTTTAAGGAGGGCATCATCAATGAAATCGCTGACAAATCTGTCGCTAAATTCGGAATCAGTCTAGGAGATTTGGTCGGTGACGATCTTTCCCTTCAACCAAAATACAAGTCGGTCATTTCTACGATGGGATTACCTTGGTATAATGTCATGGGGAATCACGACATGAACTATGATGCCAAAACGGACAGCCTTTCGGATGAGTCTTTTGAGCGAACTTTTGGCCCTAATAATTATTCCTTTAATTATGGCAATGCACACTTCATTGTATTGGACAATATTATCTATCCTAATCCACGTACCGGAAAAGGGTATCTTGGAGGTTTTCGGAAAGATCAATTGGATTTTGTTGAGAATGACTTAAAGCAGGTAGCTAAAGACAAATTGATTGTCCTTTCGTTCCATATCCCATTATATCATGAAAACTCAAATGTGTTTCGCAATGAAGACAGACAGCGTCTATTTGATATTTTGGCCCCTTTTGAGCATACACTTTCGCTTTCGGCACATACACATTTTCAACGCCAATATTTTTATGGACAGAAAGATGGTTGGAAACAGGAACATGCGCACCACGAATATAATGTCGGAACCACATCAGGGGATTGGTATTCAGGGGAGCTGAACGACAAGGGAATTCCGGTTTCGACCATGCGGGACGGTACGCCAAAGGGTTATGCCGTTTTGAAAATTGAAGGTAATCAATATAGTTTCGATTATAAAGTGGTAGGTAAGCCAGCAAGCTATCAGATCGATATTTATGGAGCTTCTGTAGTACCCGAAAAGTATACGAAAAGATACCCCATTTACGCAAACTTCTTCATTGGTAGGGAAGGGGACAAAGTGGCTTATCGAATTAACCAAGGAGATTGGAAAGAGATGGAATATGTCAACGAGAGTGATCCTGCTTTCTTAAAGTCCCTAGCGAAATACGATACCGCTGAAAAGCTGATGACAACTCGCCGCCCATCTAATCCAGAAAAATCCAGCCATTTGTGGGTAACGAATTTGCCGAAACTTAAAGCTGGGACATATCAGTTAGAAATTAAAGCAGTTGATATGTTCAACAGAGAACATTTCGCGACGAAAAGTATTGTGGTAGAATAATTGAGTATTTACTATCCCAGGAAAGGCAATCTTCGGATTGCCTTTTTTTTGGAAATACCAGAGTAGCCCTATTGCAATAGGGGTAAGAAATTAATTGAAAAACAATTCCAGCAGGTTTGGCACACAATATTATAGGATTGGTTCAGTTGACGAACCAAGAGTTATTTTAAGCGTATTGAAGTCTGATTTATTGATAAAAGATGCGAATTAAATGATTTAAATAACTATTTGTCGAATTGTTTTAAGTTTAAAGTTCCCTTAAGATGGACTTAACATAGCAGTCCTATATTTGTGTAGAGTAATTTTTGATTCATAAAGAGTTAGGGTTAATGTGTAGATCTGTTGTGAAACACGTCTGAAAATTTAGTTTGTTTTTAAAGTGAAAAGGTAATCTCCCCGGATTACCTTTCACTGTTTTTATGGATCTTGTTTTCTTTTTTACTAATTCAGTACATTGATCTGTTGTTTCCTAACAAATTGCCTGAAATCATCCGAAGCCGGATTTTCGAATATCTCAAGGTCGAAATATTTTGTGGCGGCAAAGAGGTGATCAAAAACATCGGAGACAATACCTTCATAATATTCCCACCGTATGTCATTGACAAAGAAATACAGTTCGACCGGTACACCATGTTCGGTTGAAGCCAATTGTCGCACCATTAAGGGCATGGTTTTGTGGATCTGAGGATTTTGACGCAGGTAGGCAAGCGCATAAGCTCTGAACATGCCCAGATTGGTCATTTTCCTGCCGTTTATTGGACTGGAAGGATCTATCTGATGAATACGGTTAAATTCGTCTATTGTCTTCGCGCGATCTTCTATATAAGCACGGAGAATCTGTATGTGTTTTAGTCTTTCGATTTCTTCGTTGTCCAAAAATCGGATCGTGGAAATTTTAATATTTATCGCCCTTTTCAGGCGCCTTCCTCCAGATTGCTGCATACCCCTATAATTTTTAAAGGAATCCGATAATAGGGTATGTGTCGGAATTGTCGTGATCGTCTTGTCAAAGTTCTGCACTTTGACATTATTGAGGTTGATTTCCTTTACCGTCCCATCTGCGCCGTATTTGGGCATTTCGATCCAGTCCCCTACACGTATTGAATCATTGGCTGATACCTGTATACTTGCAACAAAACCCAGGATCGTATCTTTGAATACCAACATTAAGATCGCTGATGCTGCTCCTAATGACAACAAAAATGACCAGGGAGAGCTTCCTGTCAAGATCGAGAAACAGATGGTGCCACCGATAAAGTACATGATAATCTGACAGACCTGTAAGTAGCTCTCCAACGGTTTATCGGCAAAGGACTTTTTGGTACGCAGGATATCCCGGATACTTTTTAATAAGGAATGGATGATCAACAAACTGACGACGGTGGTTGCGATGGCCAATAATTTGTTGATATTTTCTTTCCAGTTAGGAAAGCCCATAAAAATAATGGGAATGATATATTGGGCAACTAATATAGGGACGAAATGCGCGATCAGTTTTAAGGTCTTATTCCGGATTAATAAGTCGTCAAATCGGTTGGCGCTTCTCCGGATCGCTTTAATGGTGAGTAGCAGAAGCGTTTTTTTGCTGAAGTAATCGACAATGAACAGAAATAAGACAACCAGCAATAATAAAACAATGGAATTGATAAAATGATTGGTCTGGTTATCCAAACCTAGCTTGTTAATCCATTGAAAAGTCCAGTTGTAAATTTGGGATTGTGAATCCGTTAACAATTCCATTGATGTATTTTGCATCCTGCAAATATACAAAAAGCCGCATTTGCGACTTTTTGTTATTTTGAATTTAGCGGCTCACGCTCATGTTTATGTCTAAAGAATATTGCAAAAAGTACTGCGATAACCAGGGTGTAGATGGCAAAGGCTAGCCAGATGTCATGCCAGTCCTTGAGCATAATATTATTGTTCAGGGTACCATCAGGCAACAGCGAGATACTTTTCTCTTTTAAGAAATTCAGGAAATGCATATCATTGATATCCGTATCCAGGTAGTTGGCCAGATCCTGCCCATTCTGAAAGCTTTTGGTGAAATAATGGTCGATTATCCACCCGGATGCAAAACTGCCGAATACTGCTCCGAAACCATTGGTCATCATCATAAATAAGCCTTGAGCAGAACTACGTATACTTGATGTTGTGGATGTCTCAACAAACAAAGAGCCTGAGATATTGAAAAAGTCAAATGCCATTCCATAAACGATACAGGAAAGTACAATCATCCACAGGCCGCCAGCAGGGTCTCCAAATGAGAACAGCCCAAAACGTAATACCCAGGCAAACATAGAGATCAACATAACTTTTTTGATCCCGAATCTCTTCAGAAAAAATGGGATAGCCAAGATAAAAAGCGTCTCCGATATCTGCGAGATCGACATAATAATTGTCGAATATTTCACCACAAAGGATTCCGCAAATTTTGGATAGAATTTAAATTCGTCCAAAAATACATCCCCATACGCGTTGGTCAACTGCAATGCGGCTCCTAAGAACATGGAAAATATAAAGAACAGCGCCATTTTATAGTTTCCAAATAATTTAAAGGCTTCTAAGCCCAACAGCTGTGTCCAAGATGCACTTTCCTGCTGTAATTTTTTAGGTGGGCATTTCGGTAATGTAAAGGCATAGAGACTCAAGGCCAAGGCCGCTGTTCCCGCAATATAAAATTGGTATGCTGTTGCTTTGTTACCTGTCAGATTTGTGATCCACATCGCTACGATAAATCCAACAGTTCCGAAAACACGGATAGGGGGGAATGCTTTGACCAGATCATAGTTGTTTTCATTCAATGCGGTATAGGCAATAGAGTTGGATAGAGCCAATGTCGGCATATAGAAACACATTGCTGCGAGCATCGCATAAAAAAAAGTGTTGGGATCATTAACTTGTGGTAAGTAGAAAAGAACAGCAGCATAAGATAAATGAAGGAAAAAATATAGTCTTTCAGCATTTATCCAGCGGTCAGCAATTATCCCCATCAATGTTGGCATAAATAGCGAAGCTATCCCCATTGTAGCGAAGATGGCACCGAATTGTGTACCATCCCATTGCTTTGTGCCAAACCAATAGTTAGCTATTGTAATCAACCATGCTCCCCAGACAAAAAACTGAAAGAAGCTCATAATGGTCAATCTTAATTTAATAGACATAAAACGATATTATTTAGAGTTTTTGTTTCGCTTTAATGAGAGGAGTTATTTTCTTTTGGAAATTTCATCCCTAATCAACGCGGCTTGTTCGTAGTTCTCTTCCGTTAATGCCTGGTTGAGTGCCTGCTCCAGTTGTTCATCTGTCAACGAAGAAAAAGGGTTGTTAGCGGATTGGGAAGGAGTCTTCTCTTCGACCTCGACCATACTGGGATCTTGTACCTTGTTGGCTTTGTCGAGATTTTCCAAAAATGCGAATTCATGTCCCTCAATAATAATCCCTGCAGATGACATAATAAATTCGTAGGCATAAATTGGTGCTTCAAAACGAACTGCCAAAGCAACCGCGTCGGAAGTACGCGCATCAATTTCGACCATCTTATTGCCGTCAGAACAAATGATCTTTGCATAAAAAATGCCTTCAATCAGATTGTAGATGAGTACTTCGACGAGTTTAATGCCAAAAGATTCTGCAAAAGACTGAAACAGGTCGTGCGTAAGGGGACGGCTTGGAATCATTTTTTCTATCCGAATAGCGATGGCTTGTGCTTCATGGCTACCAATAATGATGGGCAGTCTTCTGTTGCCCTCCACTTCTCCCAATACAAGGGCGTAAGCCCCAGATTGCGTTTGACTATAGGATAAACCAACGATATCTAATCTGATTTTCTTCATTTTAATTCCAAAGCGGTCTACAAACTTAGATAAATTTGCTTTTATATGCAATTATAATTACGTTCCGTGTGAAACAAATTTATCGATCTCCCTCGATTGCGCCGACCTTTTTAATCGAGGAAATTGCAATTAGGTAAAGGGTAAATAAAAACTCCCCAATCATGTTTGGAATGAATGGGGAGGAAAATATGCGGTAAAATCTTAATGACCTTTGTAAGCCTTTAAAGCCTGTGTCAATTTGGGTACAATATCAAATGCATCACCAACGATACCGTAATCCGCAACTTTGAAGAATGGTGCTTCGGGATCTTTGTTGATCACTACAATTGTTTTTGAAGAACTAACACCGGCTAAATGTTGGATAGCACCGGAGATACCGATAGCAATATAGAGGTTGGGACTTACAACGATACCCGTTTGGCCGACGTGTTCGGAATGTGGACGCCATCCTGCATCAGAAACAGGTTTTGAACAGGCTGTCGCGGCACCAAGGACATCTGCGAGTTCTTCGATCATCCCCCAGTTTTCCGGACCTTTTAGCCCACGGCCAGCAGAGACAACGATTTCTGCCTCCGGTAGGGAAACTTTATCTGTTGCGCGCACAATTTCTTTAACAATTGTCGAGAAGTCCGTGGCAGCAATATTGGCTGCAAAAGGTTCAACAACGGCGGTACCTCCGGTTACCTTGGTTTCGTAAGCATTGGGATTTAAAGCGATCAGTTTGATCGCTGCGGTCAATTCCACTGTAGCAAATGCTTTATTTGAAAACGCGGTCTTTTTGACGGTTAACTTTTCACCTTCGATAGTCGGTAACGACAAAGCCCCATCAGCGAGTGCAGCGTGAAGTTTTGCCGCGATGCGAGGTGCCAGACCTTTGCCGGAAAAAGAGTTGGAAAGTACAAGCAAATTAGCGCCTATATTCTTTGCGGCTTCCGCGATAATGCTCGCATAAGCTTGGTTGACAAAAGAGGAAAGCTGCTCATTATTGACCGTAAGCACTTTTGAAACACCGTAGTTGCCCAGTGTAGCGAGTTCATCCTGCGCGACGTTGCCGATCGAGATGGCAACAAGGTCGGTGCTGATATTATCGGCGATGGCTTTCGCATAAGAAACGACTTCAAAAGCAGACTTTTTGAATTTCCCATCGGTATTTTCTACATATACAAGTATTGACATAGTTTTTTCGGAATTTAATGATTAAATAACTTTGGCCTCATCATGTAATAGAGCAACCAGTTTCTCAACTTCTGCAGCATCAACTAGTTTTACAGTGCTGCGTGGAGCTGGAGTCTCATAATTAACAATGTGGGAAAGCGTATCAACTGCGGATGGTTCCAGCACATCCAATGGTTTGGTGCGTGCGCTCATAATACCACGCATGTTAGGTATCTTAGGCTCCGCGACTCCTTCTGCTGTACCAATAACAATTGGAAGTTTGGCTGTTAACACTTCTTTGCCACCTTCTATTTCACGTTCAATACTGACAGCATCAGCAGCGATATCGATCTTCTTGGCAATGGATACCGATGGTATATTCAGTAATTCTGCAACGATTGCACCAACTTGCGCACCATTATAATCAATGGATTCCCGTCCAGTTAAAATAAGGTCAAAAGCATTTTCCCGGGCATAATTTGCGATCTGATTCGCAACAAACCAGGCATCTCTCGGAACGGCATTAATACGTACTGCATTGTCAGCGCCTATAGCCAATGCTTTGCGAATGGTCGCATCAGTTGATGCATCTCCGACATTGATGACAGTCACTGTACCTTTTCCTCCTTCAGCTAATTCAACTGCCTTTGAAAGGGCAATCTCGTCATAAGGGTTTATAATAAACTGCACCCCAGTTGTATTAAAGGCAGTGTTGTCATTTGTAAAAGTGATCTTCGATGTAGTGTCAGGGACATTACTTATACAAACTAATATTTTCATATACGATTGGTTTTACCCAAACTTACCATATTTTCTCCCAAATAAAAAGCCCCCAACCGCTTAAAATTTTGGTTTACCGCGTGATTTTGCTATTACGTTATTTTGAATTTATAATGGTTTTTTACTGCTTATTTTGTTTTATTTGTAAATTAAGTTCAATTTTATGGTTTTTTTAATAAATTTTGTTCAACTCTACATCTATTTTTTGAATAGGAACAATCCGTCAGTATAATGTCATTTTGTATGCTAGCATAGTATTTTTAATAGAAAATATATTTTAAATAGAATATATCTGTTGCGAAGTTATTGCTCGATAGGGAAGGACGGAGTGGCGACAAAGAAACCTAAAGTGTTAGCTAACACCTGCTATGTGTGGAAAATGCAGAAAAAAGGGGGAGCGATCAGATAATTTACATTTGGGAACGCGGGCGCAAAAAAATAATTGTTTACAGATGAGCCCAATTTTAATTAAGTTTGAAATAAAAAAGATATGTCAACACGATTGGATCAACTCAACGAATTTTTGAAAGAGAGCCCTGAAGATCCTTTTTTAAAATATGCCATTGCTGCGGAGTACCTGAAACAAAATAATGAGCAGGAAGCTTTGGACAGATTTGAGAAGCTGATCAATAGCCATCCGGACTACGTCGGAACGTATTATCATCTGGGAAAATTATACGAAAAACTGGACAAACAGGAACTTGCGATCAAAACATATAAACAGGGAATTGATGTGGCACGTAAAAGCCGCAATTTCCATGCATTGGGCGAGTTGCAGGGCGCTTTATCATTTTTGGACGAAGAAGAAGATGATGATTTTTAGTTCTTTCTAAATTTTTGGTATCTAATTTGTTATGAATTTTAAGAGAGTAACTATGAGATGCTGATTTTTTGAATTTGGAAAGAGATGAAAAGGTTTATTTGGACAGTAGGAGTGATGATAATGATTGGATTAGGAGGGTGTGATAATCCGAAACAGAGTGTGGCTGCCTATAAAGATAATTTGCAGGAATTAAAAGGAAGAGACAAAGCTGAAATTGTGATCGGAGAATATAAAGGGGTGATGCCCTGTGCGGATTGCGATGGTATAGAGACGCTTATTTCTTTACATAAAGACAATACCTATAAATACTCGTCCAAATATCTTAACAAAAGCGATGATGTTTTTGTGCGCGAGGGAAAATGGAAATTGGATGAAAATATAATCACGTTGGATGGTGTCGATTATAAATTCAAATTGGGCAACCATATCTTGAGTCAATTGGATCTATCAGGTAATGATATTACGGGAGATATTTCCAAATACTATGTGCTGACGAAGAATTGAAATCCGCCGCGGGAAATAACATTTATATAAAAGCAAAAAAATCCGAAGAGAATAGAGAATACTCTTCGGATTTTTTTGCTTTTATATTCCCACAGTTTTAGCTACTTTTTAAACAAAGTTCTTTTAACGTCGACACAACAAAATCCACTTCTTCTTTTGTATTGTTCTTGCAAAAGGAGAATCTCACCGAAGGCCGGTCAGAATTTGTTTTGATCGCCCCAAGCACATGTGAGCCAATATCGGTCCCCGAGCTACAGGCACTTCCACCGGAACAGGATATGCCTGCTATATCCAAATTGAATAATAACATATCTGCAAGATCACTGCAAGGGAAAGAGACATTCAGTACGGTATATAAAGATTTTTCTGGTTCGACAACGCCATTGAATTCGATAGCTGGAATAGCTTTTTGTAACTCTTCAATCATATAGGATTTAAGAGCTTGAATATAAGCCTGGTGCTCATCCATATGCTCATAAGCGAGTTCCAACGCTTTCGCGAGACCTGCTATCCCATAAACATTTTCGGTGCCGCCACGCATATTCCGTTCCTGGGCGCCACCATAAATCAACGGTTTGATTTTGTTATTGGCATTGATATAGAGGAAACCTACGCCTTTCGGACCGTGAAACTTGTGGGCTGCACCAGTAATAAAATCAATTTTAAGCTGTCCCAGATCATGCGGATAATGCCCCATGGTCTGTACCGTGTCGGAGTGAAATACGGCATTGTAGCGCTGACATAATTCCGATATACGTTGGATATCGTTGAGGTTGCCGATTTCATTATTAGCGTGCATGATAGAAACAAACGTACGGGGATTGCTACTTAAGAGCTCTTCCAGTTGATTAAGGTCTAAATTACCTTTGCTGTCTACGTTGAGTAGATCAAGATGAACTTTTCCCGCTTTCTCCAGCTCCTCCAGCGTATGCAGGACAGCATGGTGTTCTATTGGTGAAGTGATCGCATGCGTGATGCCAAAGTCCGTGATCGAACGTACGATGGCCATATTGTCGGCTTCGGTGCCCCCCGAAGTAAAGAAAATTTCTGCCGGAGATACATGGAGTAGGTTGGCGATCGTTTTCCGCGCTTTTTCTACGATTGTTTTTACTTGTCTTCCGTGACTGTGAATAGAAGATGGATTTCCAAAGTTGTTATCCATGACATCTACCATTACTTTAATAACTTCAGGATCTAAGGCTGTAGTCGCAGCATTGTCAAAATATACTTGCATGGTGCAAAATTACAAATCTCAAAAGTAAATCAAATGCATTAAATGACTTATTTTCATCAGAATTTGGTCGTTTTTTTAGGCTGTGCTGAAATCGTTGCGACAAATTCCGTATGAACCGGGGGAGCGTCGATCATTCCCGTTTTTGGGGAAATATTTTTTTGAACCCGCGTAGATTATGGTAAATGAGCATGTTGCCGACGTATAATTATAATAAGGAATCCACCCAGGGCAATTGCTAAGCCCAGGTAAGCAGCTATATCGCCAGTTTTGGTATATATTGTAATTTCTTCGTTTAAATTGATTTCCTGATTCAGTGCTGCGGGTTCCCACCATTTTGTCCGCTGTACAATATCACCGCGTTGATTGATAAAACCGGATATCCCAGTATTTGCCGACCGGGCAACCCAGCGTCTATTTTCAATGGCTCTTAGTTTAGCATATTGCAGATGCTGGTCTTTCCCCGAAGTATTGCCCCACCAGCCGTCATTGGTAATGATCGCGATAAACTGAGCTCCTTTTTTAACATATTTCGCTACATAGTCACCCCAGATGGATTCGTAGCAAATGACCGGGGCAGCACCGATACCACTCTGGGCATAGAAAACCGAAGGCTCGGCCTGTTTCCCGTAACCGCCTGTCGTGCCACCAAAAGCTTTAAATAATGGTTTTAAAAAATTCATCGCCGCGCCAAAGGGCATCTGTTCCACACCGGGGACCAATTTGGATTTATGATAAAATTGCAGTTTGGATGAGTAATCGATCAATGTTGCAGCGTTAAAGTTGTCCTGGTAAATATGAGGTGTAATTTCACGTGCAGTCGTTGTCTTCGCATAATTATATAATTGATAACTCTCTATGCCCGATAAGACATTGCCATTTTTGTACTGATCCAAAAATTGTAGAATCCGTTGATAGGAATAGGTCTCACGGAGGTTTTCTTCATCAAAATCACCGTTTTGTGAAAGGGCGGTTTCGGGCCAGATAAAAAACTCCGTGTTTGGTTTCGCTACAGAATTGGAAAGAGAAAACAAGGTGTTCAATTGTTCTTCAGGGCTGATCCGAAACTTAATGTAAGGATTCACGTTCGGCTGTACTACCACGACCTGGGCAGGGTTTTGATGCTCCTCGTAGCTGAAATAACGAAACAGAGAATAAGTAGCAGGAACCGCTAAAATCAAAACCAGGCAAAGGATAGGGACAAGCCTGTTTCTGAGCTGGTAGATTCCTTTCCGATTGAGGTATAGTACGAAAACCAGGATATTTACCAGCCAGATCCACATAGACCCGCCGTATATGCCGGTCATGTCGTACCATTGGATCAATTGATGAAAGTTGGCAAAGCCGTTTCCTAAAGTCATCCATGGAAACGCCAGATCCCAGGAGGCGTGGAGAAATTCATAGCTGATCCAGAATCCCATTAATCCAAAAAGGGATAATAGCAGTGAAGTTTTACGCCTTAATTGATAATATAGGGAAAACGCAAGCGCCATTAAAGCTGCCCCAAGGCAGAAAGGGATCAAACTGATCACAATAGCCGCAAAAGGAGGCATAACTGCGGAGATGGAATTGTATACCCAGTAAATGGATGCCGTATTCCAGACAACAGCCATAAGACCCGCCGTTAGAAAAATCTTCTTCCCTTTTTTTTTAATTGTTTCGCTGCGGATGATGTTTTCCAGTGCAATCAATAAGGGCAGAAACCCAATAAAGAGCAGCAGGCTGGAATAGGGGATAGGAGGCCAGCCCAACCACAATAAAAAGGCACTTAAAAGTGCCAATAAATAGTTATTCTTCACAATACCCACCTATTTTATAAACTGGATAAAACTTCTCTTTTCTTTTGCTCGTATTCGTCCTGAGTGATCAATTGCTTGTCGAAGAGTGTTTTTAGTTTTTTAAGTTTTAAAGTAATTTCATCATCTTCCTCTTCTATTATCGGAGCAACCGGAACGGGAGTCGCCGGAGGTGTAACCGGCGCAGAGGCCGCAGGTTGTACAGTAGCAGACGGAGGAGCAATGACCGGTGCCGGTGCTGCTGCCGGAGCCGGAGCTTGCTGGCTTGGTTCAGCTTTCTCAACAACGGTCTCCCGGGGACTGCTTGGCGCAATGACGATCTTTTCCTTTTCAGCGGCCAATTCCGCTTTTTTATAGTTTTCGAGAGCAGCCTTGATATATTGGTAGAGTTTTCTGGCTTGAACTTTTGGAATGTAGTCAATGCTTAAGTTTTCTCCAGTAAAAGGAATGACAGTGACCTTTGAACCAAAGATCTCTTCTTTGAACGCAATATCCTTAATATCCTGCCATCCGAAAATTTCAAAATCCGTCGCTAAGCCCAATTTGGTAAATTCACACATAAAAATGCGTTTATTACTAATGGTGATACTGTCCGGTAAAATTGTCACAGCAGGTTTTTTCTGTACCGCGATATAATCTATTTTTTCTCCTGGAGTAAGCATGTCCTGGACTTTAGTAATCAATTTTTCAATGATTTTTATATCCTGTCCGTCTTGTGCAAATTGTTCCATGTTCATGTCAAATACGTTTTAGTAATCAAAGATTGTCAAAATTTATTCCAATCCACCTACACAAAATACAAATTCTCCTTTGATTGGATTGTTTTCAAAGTGTAATTTTAAATCAGTTAAAGTTCCGCGGACATTTTCCTCGTACAGCTTACTTAATTCCCTGGAGATAGAGGCTTGCCTTTCTGCTCCGAAAACAGTAATAAATTCTTCTATTGTCTTGAGTATACGGTGTGGAGATTCATAGAAAATCATTGTTCTTTTTTCTTCCGCCAATGCCTTTAAACGTGTTTGGCGTCCCTTTTTTACGGGAAGGAAACCTTCAAAGCAGAAGCGGTCATTAGGCAGGCCTGAGTTGACCAGTGCCGGAACAAAAGCGGTGGCACCGGGTAGGCATTGTACCTCCAGCCCTTCTTTGATGGCCGCGCGGACCAATAAAAAACCGGGATCGGAGATTGCTGGTGTTCCAGCATCTGAAATGAGAGCGATATGTTGCCCTTCTTTCAGAAATTTGATGATTTCAGAAACCGCTTTATGCTCGTTATGCTGATGGTGCGCAAAGACCTTTTTATCTATCCCAAAATGCTTTAAAAGAGGAGCACTTGTCCTTGTGTCCTCTGCTAAGATGATGTCTACTTCTTTCAGAACATTGACTGCACGAAAGGTCATGTCTTCCAGATTGCCAATAGGTGTTGGAACTAAATATAACATGGTCAAAGTTAAGTTTTTTTTACTATATAATATGTGCTAAAACATTCTGCCTCTTTTGGAGTTATTTTCTAATATAAATGCACGTATAAATTATGCAATACATTGAAAAAATACAAGCACATCTAGGTGCCGAATCAGATTATCTATTAGCGTTTGACAAACCTGCGGTTTCCAAAACGATGCTTCATCTTCCCGAAGGGACATTTATCGATCAGGTATATGGTAGCAGTGACCGTACACCGCAGGTTTTACGCAGTTTGGGGCAGCTTTTTGGAACCGGCCGCTTAGCCAATACAGGATACCTGTCCATATTGCCGGTAGATCAGGGAATAGAACACAGTGCCGGGGCCTCTTTTGCACCCAATCCGCAATATTTTGATCCGGAGAATATCGTGAAATTGGCATTGGAGGGCAACTGTAACGCGGTAGCATCGACTTTTGGCGTATTGGGCGCGGTATCGCGAAAATATGCCCATAAGATTCCCTTTCTGGTCAAAATCAATCATAACGAATTGTTGACCTATCCCAACCGTGCTGATCAAATCCTGTACGGAACCATACGCGAAGCTTGGAACATGGGAGCAGTGGCCGTTGGCGCGACTATTTATTTCGGTTCAGAAGAATCTGACCGTCAGATTATCGAAGTCGCAAAGGCATTTGAAGAAGCACATTCACTTGGTATGGCTACCGTACTATGGTGTTATTTGCGGAATCCGGCGTTTAAAACCGGAGACAAAGACTATCATTTAGCGGCAGATTTAACCGGTCAAGCCAACCACCTTGGCGTGACAATCAAAGCGGATATTATTAAACAAAAGCTTCCCGAACTGAACGGTGGGTTTAAAGCCCTTAATATGGGTAAGAGCAGTTATGGAAAATTAGATGAACGCATGTATACGCAGTTGTCGTCAGACCATCCGATTGATCTGTGCCGCTATCAGGTGCTCAACTGTTTCGCGGGCAGAGCAGGACTGATCAATTCAGGTGGGGCTTCGGGCCAGAATGATATACAGGAAGCTGTGAAAACCGCTGTGATCAACAAAAGAGCGGGTGGGACAGGCTTGATATCAGGGCGGAAGGCTTTCCAAAAGCCAATGAGCGAAGGTGTAGAATTGCTTCATGCAATTCAAGATGTCTATTTATGTAAAGAAGTTACGATAGTATAAGATGTGTAGTGGATAATCACTGTAATTATTGCCAAAAAGCGGCAATTTTCACTATCTTTGTTCACTATTTTTTAAATAACACATTTATATTATGTTGCAATTAAATTATATCCGTGAAAACAGGGATACGGTTATCGAAAGATTGGCTGTCAAGCATTTCAAGGAAATTGGATTGGTCGACGAAATCATCAGTTTAGATGAAGACCGCCGTAAGATCCAAGCGGAATCTGACGCCCTTTCGGCAGAAGCTAATGCGGCAGCAAAACAGATTGGAGATCTGATGCGCCAAGGAAAAAAAGAAGAAGCTGAAGCCGTTAAATCCCAATCGTCCGGATATAAAGAACAGGTGAAGCAACTGTTGGATAAATTAGGAGCAATCGAAATCGAGTTGAACGATAAAATTGTTCAATTGCCTAATTTACCGCATCAATCGGTTCCTGCAGGTGTAAGTGCTGATGACAATGAGGTGGTTTTAACCAACGGGGAAATTCCAGTTTTATCAGAAGATGCATTGCCCCATTGGGAATTGTTAAGCAAATATGATATCGTGGATCTGGAGCTTGGCGTAAAAGTTGCCGGAGCGGGATTCCCAATTTATAAAGGCAAGGGTGCAAAATTGCAACGAGCATTGATCAATTTCTTTTTGGATCAGGCAGCTGAGCAAGGATATGAAGAGGTACAGGTGCCCATCCTGGTTAATGAAGATTCTGCGTTTGCTACAGGGCAATTGCCGGACAAGGAGGGACAGATGTATTACGTCAACAATGACAATTTATACCTGATCCCCACAGCGGAAGTGCCGGTTACCAATATTTATAGGGATGTGATTGTTAAGGAAGCGCAATTTCCTATTAAGCATTGTGCCTATACCCCATGTTTCCGTCGCGAGGCCGGTTCTTATGGCGCCCATGTACGCGGTTTGAATCGTCTGCACCAGTTTGATAAAGTAGAAGCCGTACAGCTAGTACATCCGGAAAAATCGTATGAAGTGTTGGAGGAAATGAGCTTGTACGTACAGGGTTTGCTTAAAAAACTAGAATTACCTTACCGTGTGCTACGCCTATGTGGTGGTGATATGAGTTTCACTTCTGCACTGACTTACGATATGGAAGTATACAGCTCTGCACAAAAACGCTGGCTCGAAGTCTCTTCTGTTTCCAATTTTGAAACATATCAATCCAATCGTCTGAAAGTCCGTTTCAAGAATGCAGATGGAAAAATGCAATTGGCCCATACGCTAAATGGATCAGCATTAGCTCTGCCACGCATTGTTGCTGCGATTTTAGAGAATAATCAAACGGATAAAGGAGTGCGGATACCTGCAGTTTTGGTTCCTTATACGAAATTCGAATATATTGATTAATCAAACCTATCAAATAACAGATTCCCATCGTAGGATTTGTGATAGCAAGAGACTTTACCAGACCAGGTAAAGTCTCTTTTTTTTAGAATTCCATTCAACCGAACTTTAGAATCGTTATAAATTACTCTTTTTTTTAGGGATGAAAAATAAGGGAATGTCATGTTAATGTTTTCTTAATACATTGTTAATGTTTTGTTAAATATGTGTGATTCCGTATAAAATTCTGTTTTGAAATTGTTTGAAGAGTTTTTATTCTAAAATGAATCTTGCGTTTGAATTTGCAAGATACTGAAGGCTTTGTTGCCTTATTTTTTGTTTTTAGGAGAGAATGTTAAAAAACTTGTAAAAGCAACTTTGGCTTTCTATATTTGAAACCGTTAATAAAAATCGCACTAACTATTATATACTGTAAATGCTGAAAAGAGCAAATTTTACAGCTGAGTATTTTCAACGGATTGACTCTACATCTACCTAGGGTATATTTTTCCATTAATATTTTCAACTGTTATCCCATGAATGGCGGTATGCTATTTTGCATATTGTTGTTTATTGTCTAGGCAATGTGTGTTTAGACAGTTATGTTAATGGATATAGTTTATATCAATATATAGGATTAGAAAAATAATAAAATTAACTAACTAAAACATGAAACAAACATTACTAAGTTTTCTTGTTGGCGGAATGATCTTGACTTCGGTCGCATTCGCACAGGAAAAAAAGATTAGTGGTCGTGTTACATCTGCTGATGGTAAAGCAATACCTGGGGTGACAGTGGTAGTACAAGGCACTAATCAAGCGACACAAACAGATGCTGATGGTAATTATTCTTTGAGTGTGCCTGCAGGCAAAGTTGTCGTCTTCCGTTCAGTTGGTTTTGATGATAAAACCATTATTGTTAACAACAACAGCACTGTGTTCAATGTATCTTTGTCAGGACAGGACAATGCATTGGAAGAGGTGGTGGTGACGGCGATGGGACAATCGCGCCAAAAACGAGCATTAAGTTATGCTACACAAGAAGTGAAGGGGAGTAAATTGACTGAGGCTGCTAACAGCAACTTGGCGACAGCATTACAAGGTAAAGTATCAGGGGTTCAGGTAACACCTTCTTCAGGTATGCCGGGAGCATCTGCTAATATTACGATCCGTGGTGCACGTTCATTCACTGGAAATAACTCGCCATTATACATTGTTGATGGATTGCCGATTTCATCGACTTCAGATCAGTCAACTGGAAACTCCGTTACCGGAGCCGATTACTCGTCAAGAGGTCTGGATATTGATCCAAACGATATCGAAAGTATTAATGTTTTGAAAGGACAGGCGGCATCTGCTTTATACGGTATGCGTGCTTCCAATGGTGTGATTATTATCACCACAAAGAGCGGAAAAGGAAAACAGGGAAAACCACAGATTTCTTACAATTCCAATGTTTCTTTTGACAAGGTTTCAGTATTGCCAGAATTTCAAACAAAATATGCGCAAGGAACAGGTGGGCAGTATTCACCATTGTCTTCTATGTCTTGGGGCCCTCTTATCGATCAATTGGCCAATGATGCGACGTATGGTGGGAATATGGATAATGATTATACTAAGGAGTTTGGTAAACAGAAAGATAAGTATTATGTGCCACAACGCGCTAACGCAGGCTTAGATCCTTGGGCTACTCCTCGAGTTTACAACAATGCGAAAGATTTCTTTAACGTAGGAAATACCTTTAACAACTCCTTTAATATTGTGCAAGGATTTGAAAAAGGAAGTTATGCGTTATCTTTAGGAGCAACAAATGCTGACGGTATTGTTCCATCAACTGGAATGGATCGTTATACAGCTAAATTATCGGGAGAAGCTAAGTTGTCCGATAAATGGACGACCGGTTTCACAGGTAATTATGTCAATTCACATATTTCAAAGCAAACAGGTGCAAATAATGGAATTATAGCTACAGTTTATGGCGCTCCAGCTTCATATGATCTAAAAGGCATACCTTCCTATTATCTAAACGCGCCGACAAGCCAAAATACTTATCGTGGTACATCGGGGTTTGATGATGCTTATTGGGCTGTTGAGAATAATAAATTCACTGAGGATACGCAACGTTTCTTTGGTAACGGCTTTGGACAATATGCGACTAACTTAGGTGAAAACCAAAAATTAACGCTGAAATATCAGGCAGGTGTTGATTCGTATACAACCAATTATACCGACCTGTGGGGCTATGGCCATGCAAATGGATTTGGTGAAGTTGAAAATTTTAATGTCTCTGTGACAGAGTGGAACTCCTTGGGGACAGCTGCATACAATTGGAAAATCAACGATGATTTGGTCTTTGATGCCATGGTTGGTAACGAGATTGTAAATCGTGTTCGGAGAAGAGATTACGCTTATGGAATGAATTTCAACTTTCCGGGATGGAATCATATCAATAATGCTTCAAGTGTAACCGGAGAGCAAACATTGCGTCACACGCGCACCTTTGGTACATTTGGTAGTTTGGCGTTGGCGTACAAAAACATGTTGTTTTTGAACGCAACCGGTCGTAATGATATTGTTTCTTCCATGCCTAGAAACAACCGTTCATTTTTCTATCCTTCTGTTTCGGCAGGCTTTGTCTTTACAGAATTGGAAGGTGTGAAAAATTCGGTATTGACCATGGGTAAATTAAGAGCATCATATGCTGAGGTTGGCCAAGCTGGAGATTACTACGAAAGCTATTATGACAAACCAACATATGGTGGTGGTTTTTCCAGTGGTACGCCAATTATTTATCCAATCAACAGTGACGGTATAACTTCTTATACCCCATACTCCATTGTTTATGACCCGAATCTGAAACCGCAAAATACCCAAGCGATTGAAGTCGGTACGGATCTGACCTTCTGGAATGGTTTAATCAATTTGAATTATACCTTCTCCCGTCAAAATGTAAAAGACCAAATATTCGAAGTACCTTTGGCAGCTTCTACAGGTTACTCTAGCTTAGTTACAAATGGCGGTAGAATTCATACCAATGCACATGAAGTTACTTTAGCCGTTGCGCCATATCGTTCGGGTGATTTCAAATGGGATTTTGCATTCAATTTTACCAAAATCGATAATTATGTCGATGAATTAGCCGAGGGTGTAAACAGCATTTTTATGGGCGGTTTTGTTACTCCGCAAGTTCGTGCAGGTATAGGATCTAAATTCCCGGTTATCTATGGTGTATCCTATTTGAGAAATGATGCCGGACAGATTGTCGTTGATAAAGATGGCCTTCCGCAGGCAGGTGAAGAAAAAGTAATCGGTAGCGTTTCTCCAGATTTTAACCTAGGTTTCAATACAAACTTCGAATATAAGAAAGTGAGGCTTTCAGCAGTATTGGATTGGAAACAAGGTGGGCAAATGTATCATGGTACTTCTGGATTATTAGACGTGTATGGTGTTTCCCAAAAATCGGCTGATTTCCGTAGTGGAGACGGATTTTTATTTGAGCAAGCTGCAGTAAAAGAAGTAGCTCCGGGTCAATACGAAAACAACGATATCCTGATTGATCCTTCTAAAGCATACGATTATTTCAATACGTTGAGCAATATTTCCGAAGCTTCTATACAAGGTACCTCTTTTGTTAAGTTACGTGAAGTTGCTGTAGGATATCCTGTTTATCAAAATTCGAAAATCAAGGTTGATGTAAATGCATTTGCACGTAACATTATTCTTTGGTCTGAATTGAAAGGATTTGATCCTGAGGTTTCACAGGGAAATACAAATATGTCGGGTGCATTCGAGCGTTTTTCTCTACCGGGCACATCAAGTTATGGACTAGGTGTTAACATTAAATTCTAAGATTAATACAATGAAATTAAAATTAAATATAGTAGGATTATTGGCCATGGGCGTCTTGGCTACTCCAGTAATTTTTACTTCTTGTTCAGAGGATGCGATGGACAAGATCAACGAAAATGTGAACAAACCTACAGATGTACAGGCTAAATTTTTGTTGACTGATGTGATCACTAGAACTGCTTTTTCCAATGTAGGAGGGGATTTTAACACCTATCTTTCTACCTATGTGGAGCATGAAGTAGGGGTATTCAATCAGACATGGAATGCAGAGCATCGTACAAATGAGCCTTCGGCAGCATCGACGTTTAACAATACTTGGGGGAATATGTATTTTGCACTCCGCGATGCCCGTATTGTCATTGAGAAATGTTCAGAAGGAGGCTCACAAGCTGGCAACCATACCACATTGGGTATGGGGCAGGTAATGGCAGCTTACAACTTAGCTTTGTTGACCGATATGTTTGGTGATGTACCCTATTCTGAAGGGTTTAAGCCTTTGGAAAATAAGAATCCCAAATTAGATAAGCAAGAAGATTTGTATAAACAAGTTATTGCATATCTTGATGCGGCAATAGTGAATCTTCCTAAAGGAGATACACATGCGTCAGGTGCAGCAGGTGGACAAGATATATTATATAATAGCAATAGTGCCAAATGGCTGAAATTTGCGTATGGGCTTAAAGCCCGTTACGGAATGCGTCTTTTGAAAGTTTCTTCAAATAAGTCGGCTGCATTAACCGAGGTTATCAAGAATGTGGATAAATCTTTCGCGAGTGCTGCTGATGAAGCGAAGTTTGCATTATATAGTAAGACAAACTTAAATCCATTATTTGATTTTCAGTGGTCAAGAGACGGTTTGGCAGCGAGTAAAAGTTTAGCGGATAAAATGATTGATCGCAAAGATCCGCGTTTGGTCCGTGACTTTTTTACGCCACAAAATTCAAAGACTGGTGTGTGGACACAGGTAAATGATATCGCATCAAATGCAGCATCGTATAAGCTATTGGCTCCAAATGGAGAAAGCGAGCAGGTACAGTATCGGTATTTAACCTCAACATTTGTATTTTCTCAAACTGCTCCTACTCAGCTTTTGAGTTATCATGAGCTGTTATTTTTGAAAGCGGAGGCAATGCAACGTCTAGGACAGGGAGCCAGTGTTGTAGAGCCGGTTTTAAAACAAGCAGTAATCGCTTCAATCGTCAACTCGGAAGTTTCCGTTGATGCAGCTTTGGCAGCACCGACAGTAGCTGCAAATGGTACAATGGCTGAAACATCAGATAGAATTACAAGTTCAGTTGCTTCCGAATATTTTGATAATAACGTTAAACCATTATTTCAAGCTAATCCATTGAAAGAGATTGCAAACCAAAAATATTTAGCATTCTTTGGAGCTTCTGGTGAGTCAACTGAGATGTACAATGATATCCGCCGTTGGAAAGCAAATGGAGAAAATCTTATCGAATTGAAAAATCCCGGTAAATTTCCATTACGCTTACCATATGGTAATGATGATACAACAACGAATCCAAATGTTCAGGCAGCATACGGTAATGGACAATATGTCTACACTGAAAATGTTTGGTGGGCAGGCGGTACACGCTAGTCTATTTAATTTAATATAAGACAAAAAGCGATCTCGAAAGAGATCGCTTTTTGTGTTTTTATTATTTCTGATTCTCGATAATGAGCGAGTTTTGAGTATATTTCCTCAATAATTAATTCTCAATTGCAGAGGAGAGAACGATAAATTGCTTTTTATATGCAATTTATCTAATTTTGAGGAAGAAATAAAAACAAAAGTAGGAAGGAGTAACACAATGGGCACTCAAGAATATTTATTGGACAAAGCGGAGAGAAAAGGAGTAGAGAAAGGTATCAAGGAAGGCATCAGAAAGGGGATTGAAAAAGGCAAACGGGAAGAAGCTATAGCTATAGCCTTAGAGTTCAAAAAAATGGGTATACCGATAGCAGATATCGCCCGTGGTACAGGTCTTTCTGTCGAAGAGATTGAAAAATTGAAATAAAGTGATTTTTTGAAGTTTAAAAATAGCTATTTGAAGCCATTTCTGCAAAGGAATGGCTTTTTGTCTTCGAATATATTGAGACTTGGTATAACCGAAAAAGGCAACATTTTGCCTTAGGATACTTATCAGCAGAGGAGTTTTTCAAAGGCTTTCAGAAAGTTGTTCCTGACATATTTTATGGAAGACTCTACTTTACCTTTGTCTGTTGGCCGGCGAGGTCTGCAGGCAATACCTGCACAATGATAATAACTGAGAAATTCCGCATACTGTGCCTGTAGGGTGGGTTCGTAGAGATCTACCTTGGTTAGACCCGAGCGCAGGTTGTCCAGCTTGACCATTTTTGGGACACCCCCTTTTTTGTTTAGCTGTACATATTTTATAATTTCTTCGATTGGGACTTGGTGGTTCAATACAAGCTGGCAGAGGGTAAATCAAGAATATGAAATGAATCTCATTCAGTACAAATTAATGGTATAATGTTGATCGATAATGCGATTTTGCGGCAACCTGGAAAGCAAACTTTAATGAACAGAAAGGAATAAACAGCTTTGTCCCGAAAAATAAAGAGCGATGAATAATGAAGAAATAACACTGTCTGAGAAAATATATATAGAATCAATCAGCAGGCAATATATTCTAGTTTAAAAACTTGGTTTTATGATTAACAATGTTACTTTGGATGGTAATTGTTTTAAAATTAATTGTTTGTTAGTCAGTGTGTTGGAGTGGTTTGTGAATTTATTGTTATCATAAAGTTATGCTAGCATTGTAAAAATTGAAAAAAGTTATAATTTTGTATTTAACATTTTTTAACAGGTGAAAACAATCTGTTGAAAAACATGTTACTAACTATAATATATATTATTGAAAAGTATATTACTAACCATAGTATTTTTTTAAAAAATAAACATTTTTAATAAACGTAAACATATGAAACACAAATTACTCAGTTTATTCGTGGGCAGTATGATCTTGACATCCGTTGCTTTTGCGCAGGAAAAGAAAGTCAGCGGTCGCGTTACGGGTGCTGATGGCAAACCATTAGCTGGTGTAACAATTTCCGTTCAAGGGTCAAATGTCGCTACTCAAACAGACGCAAATGGTAATTATTCATTATCGGTGCCTAATGGCAAAGTTATTGTATTTCGCTCGGTCGGATTTGCAGATAAAACTTTAATTGTTAGGGATGGACAATCATCATTTAATGTTTCTTTGTCGGGAGCTGATAATGCTTTAGAAGAAGTAGTAGTTACTGCCTTAGGTATTTCTAGATCTGCAAAAAGCTTGTCCTATTCTACGAGTCAAGTGAAACCAGATGAATTGGTGCAAAATTCGGAACCGGATTTGTTTAAAAATCTGCAAGGAAAAGTGGCCGGGGTTGATATTAGGACTTCACAAGGTACTCCTGGTGCCGCTACCCGCTTTCAATTGCGTGGTAATAATTCCTTTTCAGGGGAAACTCAACCTTTAATTATCGTCGATGGTGTTCCATACGATAATACCATGACGGAGACAAGTAACATGACTTCTGGAGGATCTGGTTATGGATCTGGTATTGCAAATTTGGATCCGAATGATATTGAAACGTTCAATATTTTGAAAGGATCTGCTGCTGCTGCTTTGTATGGTTCAAGGGCGTCGAGTGGTGTTGTTATCATTACAACCAAATCTGGTTCTGCTAAATTAGATAAACCTACTTCTATCACACTAAAAAGTTCAGTTTCAACAGAAAATCTTGCGAACTTACCGCAGTATCAAAATATGTTTGGTGCCGGTTCACAATTCAATTACTCAAATTCCAATGGCTCATGGGGTCCCAAATTTGGTAGTATCGATAGCATACCAATGTGGCCATCTTATATCGATGCTTTTCCTGAATTGTATCCTCCGGGTTCTAAAGTTGCTTACAGAGCGTATCCAAATAATATTAAAGAACAATTCAGAACTGGTGTATTGTTAGAGAATTCTGTAAATATCGCTGGAGGCTCGGCCAAATCTGGTTTCAACTTAACAATTTCGCAACTGGACCACAAAGGTTATGTACCGAATTCATTCTTCAAAAGATATAATATTGGAGCTGGGGGGGTCTTAAAAATCTCGGAAAAATTTAATGCACGGGGAACTGTATCGTTAAGTAATTCAAATCAAAGAGGGGGATTTTTCGGTGAAAACCAAGTTGATGGAGCAGCCTCTGCGTTTGCGAGATCTTTGTTTTTGGCTAGAAACTGGGATATGAGTCTCCCATGGGAGGATAAAAATGGACACAACTTGAATTGGCTAGGTGGCTCTCAGTTTGACCATCCATTATGGTCTGACTACAATAACTACGCAAATACAACGGAAAATCGTGTTCTTGCCTCTTTCGGTTTTGATTATACAATCAATGATTGGTGGAAATTAGACTATAATTTAGGTACATCTATGAGTTTTATGGATCGCAATGAGATCTATGAAATATCATCTAGAGCGTACGAGGGGCTAGGTGGACTTGTGGTGGATTCACGTAATCATCGAGAGCTCGAGACTACATTTAGGAGTATTTTTAGTCCTAAGATAAATGATGACTTTTCTTTCACTGGTTTCGTCGGATTTAACTATAATCAGCGGGTCACTGACCGTAATACAGATGAGGGGAGACGTTTTATATCTGAAGGTATCCACTCATTAACGAATACTGCTGCTCAGAAATTCATCAATGATAATTTCTACAAAAGGCGTATCATGGGTGTATTCGCGGAGGGACAGGTAGGTTTTAGAGAATATTGGTTCTTGACTTTGACAGGAAGAAATGATTGGTCTTCGACATTGCCTAGTAATTCGCGTTCTTATTTCTATCCCGCTGTTTCAACATCTTTCATCTTAACAGATGCATTGAATATGAAAAGTGATATTCTAAGTTTTGCAAAACTTAGAGCTGCTTGGGCGAAAGTAGGGAAAGATACAGATCCATATAATTTGGTTAACACCTTTATCATCGATCAGAATTTCTTAGGACAGCCAAATGGAAGTATTAATACAACTTCTTTTGATCCAAACTTAAAACCTGAGTTTACGAAAGAGCTCGAACTTGGAACAGAATTACGCTTTTTTAAGGACCGTGTAAATTTAGATTTTACTTGGTACAATAGAATTTCGACCGATTTGTTAGAGGCAATCCGTGTACCGACATCTTCAGGTTACGATGAATACTTTACCAATTTTGGTAAAATAAGTAACAAAGGTATTGAAGTTGGATTAACGATAAAACCATTAAGTTCAGAAAGTAATGTGAAATGGAATATGCAATTTGCATTTACCAAAAATAAGAACATGGTTGAGGAGTTAATTGAAGGGACCGATAGAATGGAACAACGAGGAATATTATCCGGTACGATTTCTACGTATTATGAACCTGGTCAACCATTTGGATATTTACGTGGAACGAAAGTATTTAGAGATGATAAAGGTAATGTTTTGATTAATCCTGCGACAGGCGGGATGATTCAAGATCCTAATAATGAATATAACGTAGGTAATCCAAATCCCGATTTTAAATTAGGTATAAATAACGTTGTTAGCTACAAAAATTTCACTTTCGCAGCACTTTTCGATTGGACCAAAGGTGGAAAAATGTACTCTGTTACCAATTCGTCTATGCTAGGCCGTGGGGTTGCAAAATTAACGGAGGATCGCGAATACAATGTGATTCTTCCTGGTGTATATGGAGACCCTAATACAGGTAAACCTATTTTGGATGCTAATGGCAACACCATATGGAATCAAACTAAAATAACGGTAAATGACCTGTATTTTTCACCTAATGCGACAACTGGCCAAACCTTTGCAATTAATACAGCTACTGAATGGAATATTTATGATGCTACTGTTTATCGTTTGAGAGAGCTGTCTATAGGTTATGAGTTTCCTAAACGTCTCTTTGAAAACTCCTTTATTAAAGGGTTAAGTGTTAGTCTAACCGGAAGAAACTTATGGCATTTTGCCCCGGGATTCCCTAAATACTCAAACTTTGACCCTGAAGTAAATAGTTTTGGAGCTAGTGCAGTTCAAGGTGTAGAACTTTCAGCCGCACCGACAACTAGAAGATATGGCTTTAACTTAATTGCTAGATTTTAATTGCTTATAACATGAAAAAAATAAAATTAATAATAGGAATCGCTTTGGCAGTCACTGTTGTATCTTGTTCAAAGCAATTAGATATTAATAATGATCCCAATAATCCAACAATTGTAAAATCCAGTGTGCTCTTACCTCGTGTTGAAAAATATTTAGGCAAAGCACTAGCTAGCGGGTCTGAAGGTGGTTTCGGCCAAAATTTGTCCGTTTACATGCATCAAATGACGATGTATGGTGATGCAGATCAGTATAGTGCAGGTGCAGGCGAATTTAACTGGGTACAGGGTTGGGATTTTGCGTATAGAGAAGTTTTGACAAATACAGATATACTTATAAAACAAAGTACGCAATCTGGGGATCTATATTACGCTGGGATTGGGAAAATATTGAAAGCTTATACTTTCTCTGTCTTAGTTGACTTATATGGCTCTGTGCCATTTACTGAAGCTAATAGTTTGGTTGGAGGAATAAAATATCCTCGGTATGACGAAGGGAAAGATATTTATCCACAACTCATTGCCTTAATCGATGAGGCTGTTGGGGACTTGAAAAATGGTTCTGAAAATGACCTAAATATTCCCGGTAATGATGATGTAATTTATAAGGGTGATATTAAAAAGTGGAATAAGGCTGCTTATTCACTAAAGTTTAAGTTATTACTTGAGCAACGGAAGATAAAAAATGTCTCGGCAGATGTTAATGCAATCATTAATTCTGGAAATTTAATTTCGACCACAGCTGAGTCTTTTATGGTTCCTTTTGGCCCTAATGGAGCTACCGACGACCGTAATCCTGGGTTTGGAGAATATTTTGCCACACAAAGAACAATGTTTGTAAGCCCTTGGATTTATGAGATCATGAAGGGATATAATACAAATATTTTTAAAAACATTGTTGACCCTAGGATCCCATACTACTGGTTCAATCAAATGAAAGCTTCAGATGCTTTCAATGGAGATCTTGAATATAGAGATGGTGGCTTTGTCACACAGTATTTCGGAACCCAGGGACCAAACAAAGGTAAAAATAACCAAAATCAGGTTACTGTATTGGGTGTTTTTCCTGTCGGTGGTCGTTATGATGATGGTAACGGCGGTAGAGTGAATGCCAGCAGCGCGACAGGAGCTGCTCCTTATCGTTTAATTACTTATTCTGATATCCTGTTTTGGAAGGCTGAATTGATTCAGGCTGGTGTAATTACTGGAAATGCAAGCACAACCTTCGAAACTGCTATGAAAGAATCTATGAAAATGGTGGATGCTGTAGTCGAAGGAAATGGGTCTTCACAGCAAATTCCTAAATTATCTGGAGCAGCATCTGATAGTTTTGTGGATAAAGTTAAGACGGCTTTTGATGCAGCTAACGCAGCAAAGAAAATGGAAATTATTATGACCCAAAAATGGATATCTAATTTTGGAGCTTGGGTCGAACCTTATAACGACTACCGTAGAACAGGATATCCAGTATTGTTTGATCCGGCTAATTTTGGTGGAAAAATGACACCTCCTGCAGGAGGAAATGGTGGTCAAGATAGCCCTAGTGTTGTTGTAAGTCAAAGCTTGAAATTTCCGCTTTCTCTTCCTTATATTTTAGATGAAATCAGTAAAAATCAAAACGCGCCAAAGCAAAAAACGGATTTGAGTACTGCAAAAGTATTTTGGATGCCTTAATTGAAAAACTATGAAAAAGATAATATATTCTTTAACGCTACTTGCTATTATATTTATAGCTTCCTGTAGAAAAAGTGATAACCCTGCGATGATGGATGGGATTGTTTATTTGAATCAACCCACAATAACAAAGGTTTCGGGTGACGCATCAATAAAAGATAATGAACCGGATAAGTTCAACGCTAAAATTAAAATTGACCTCTATTTCAAGGATTCAAAAAAGCCGAAATATTTGGATATCGTTGTTATGAAAAACGGTGATGCTGCAAATGTAAAGGTATTGAAGGGACAGGTAACTAGTTTTCCTTCAGAGATTGAAGTAACGGGTACACAGCTAAAAGCTTTGTTTGGAACAATCGTAAGCGGCGACAATTTTGATTTCGGTGCGAATTATATTACTGATGATAACAAGACTTATTTAGCGTTTCCCTTGGGTGGAGGTTTGCCATATGGCCCAACAGTTGGGCAGCAAACAGGAACTAGTACAATTATTCGTTATAGCTGTATTTGTGGATTTGATATTGATGGGTTTCTCGCAGACGGTAAGTTTGAAGTTGTATCAGATGAGTGGGCTGACTTTCAACCTGGACAAAAGATAACTTTAACTAAAACTGGTGCGAACCAACTGACGATTCCTGGGGCATATCCAGTGTTTAAACCATTTGTTGTTGATATAAACACTAATGATAATACGGCTGTCGTCAAGTCTACCTTAGCAGGAGATGAAGCTACCGTTACAAGTGTTTATGGAGGCGGGGGGGCTTACGGATCATTAACAGTTTCTACTGCTGGTTCAGCTTCAGCAAGTTTTATTGATCCATGTAATGATGAAATTCAATTAAACATACAATACGTGTTTTCTAAGTTTGGAAACCAAGGTGCGTTTATTTTGAAATTGAAGAAAGTAAAATAATCAGATATTTAATTAAGAGGTCGCATAATTCTAAAATTATGCGGCATTCTTATTTGCTAGTAAAGGAAATGTTTTACTTCCATTCACTTGTATTTATTTGATTAGATGTACAGAGTTACATTCTATTTGAATGGATAAAAAGGTTTTTACATGTTTGTTACAATGTAAAAACCTTTTTTATTGTTATAAATCCTTGTTTTTGTGATGTTTGAATATTTTTCTTTAAAATTTTATTCTGTAAATATTATGTGTGCATTGCAAATGTGAAAATATATTTTAATATTTGTTTTAACATATTTTTAACATTAGGGCCGTCTAATGTTTAATAATATGAAACTAACTGGAAATCACACTTAAATTATTGGAAAGTAAAAAGCTAACCAAAGTGTTTTTCTACATTGCTAACGAAACATATTAATTTAAATAAACATAAACATATGAAACACAAATTACTCAGTTTTTTGCTGGGTGGTGCGATTATTACATCAGTCGCATTTGCCCAAGAAAAGAAGGTTAATGGCCGAGTAACAGGAGAAAATGGTAAGGGATTACCAGGTGTAACTGTGCTTGTTCAAGGGACCAACCAAGCTACTCAAACGGATTCAAATGGTAACTATTCTATTAATGTCCCCTCAGGAAAAACATTGGTTTTTCGCTCTGTTGGATTTTCTGACAAAACAATTTTAGTTAACCAGAATTCAAGTTTATATAATGTAAGCTTGGACGGATCTTCATCGGCACTAGATGAGGTTATTGTAACGGGCTATGGCACGCAACGTAAGCGCGAAATCACTGGTGCCATCACATCAATTAAGGGCGAAACAATTAAGGATATTCCAGTGCCATCCCTGGATAAAGCATTACAAGGACAGGCCGCTGGGGTTCAGGTTTCAACAACTTCAGGTTTATTAGGACAGGCCGCTAAGATTCGCATTCGTGGTACAAACTCCATATCTAGTTCTAGCTCCCCATTATATGTGATTGACGGAGTTCCATACCTTTCCGGCGACAACGGTGCGATTATGGCAAATAACCCGTTAGCAGATATCAATCCCAATGATATTGCTAGCTTAGAAGTATTGAAGGATGGTGCTGCTACAGCTATCTATGGATCTCGTGCTGCAAATGGTGTTATCCTGATTACAACTAAGAAGGGTAAAGTAGGAACACCTGTCATGACTTATGATGGCTGGGTTGCCGCTGCCTCTCCTTCAAAATATTTTGATCTTTTAAATGCAAAAGAATTTATGGAGATCACAAACGAGAAGCTAAAAAATTCAAATCAAGCTGATGCCGCGTTTGAGACAAAGGATCCTCTAAGTGGTCAAGTTTATGATACGGACTGGCAAAAGGAGATTTTCAGAACAGGTCTTCAGCATAACCATGCTCTTTCATTTAGCGGGGCTACAGAAAAAACAAATTATTATTTTTCTGGTGGCTTTACAAATATGCAGGGGATATCTGATGCGAATAGTTTACAAAAATTTTCTTTAAGAGCCAAAGCGGAGCAAAAGGTTTTTAATGATAAAGTTACAATTGGTTTCAATTCAGCGGTTAGCAATCAGACCAACTATGGTTTTAATACCTCAGAGGCCGGACTTTCTTCCAATGTTGCGGCAGCAATTTTTGCATTTCCAAATGTTCCTGCGAAATGGGCTGACGGTAGCTATAATTTATCCGCGGATTTAAAGAGCCTAGGCCAGGGCAGTAACAAACTCCCTATTTATGGTAGTTATACCAATCAACGCTATGTTCTCGATAAGAATATTTATAAATCTAATATGTTATCTTTTAATGGGAATGGATTTATCAATGTTGAAATTTTAAAAGGACTTAGTTTTAGATCTCAAATTGGGGTAACAACACAAAATGGAGAAGATTTTCTTTATTGGGATCCGGGACATGGTGACGGACAGAGTGTTGGCGGACGTGTTTATCAGTATTCTTTGCCAAGAAACCTCTACAATTGGCAGAACTTACTTAATTATACAACTGAATGGACAGACAACTCGCTATCTGTAGTAGTGGGATCCGAATACCAAAAATCAAAAACCCGGTATTTCTTTGCGCATGGATTTGGATTATCATCTACTTACTTTGCTGAAAACGAAAATATTATATCAGGATCATTAACAAATCAACTGCTAGGAGGAGCTGCTTCTGAAAGATCATTTAGTTCTATTTTCGGAAAATTAAACTATGCTTTCAAAGAGAGGTATTTAATTTCTGCATCCTTGCGTCATGATAAACTCTCGGACCTTCCTTTTGGTGAACAAGGGGCTGTGCTGCCTGGAGTTTCATTGGGATGGGACGTTGCTAAAGAGGGATTTTTTAATAGTAACGTAATTTCTCAATTTAAAGTTCGTGGTGGGTATGCTAAGGTTGGTAATACTGAGATTGGCCTCTATCCATATGCCGGTTTGTTTGCAGCGACACAGTATGGTGCCGAAAATGGAATCTATTTTTCTCAAGCAGGCAATGATAAGCTAAAATTTGAAACAAGTAATAAATGGAATTTTGGTATTGATTTAGCGTTTCTTCAGGATAGATTTTTCTTTACAGCTGATTACTTTGCGAACAATATTAATAACATGATATTACAGGTCCCGACAGCGCCGTCTTTGGGAATTCCAGACAATATAATCGCACAGAATATCGGTACGATGTCTAATAAGGGGATTGAAGTTAGTTTATCTGGAGCAATTATAAAAAAAGAGAATTTCTCATGGAATACCAATTTAAATGCAACCTATGTGACCAACAGTGTAAAAACTTTGGCTGGCAGACCTATTCCATATAATTATCATCGAGTGGAAGTAGGTCACGCGCTGGGTTCTTTCTATGGCTATGAATATGTTGGCGTAAATAAGGCAAACGGAAATGCAATGTATTCTAAGGCGGATGGAAGTGTTGTTCAAAACATTGGTGGGACCACTGGTTATGCATTTTATGATGAGGCAGACCCAACTAATGTAAAAAATACTTCTGGAGCGGCATTGGGTGAATCTGATAAAAAATGGCTTGGTCAGGGGAATCCAAAATGGTTTGGTGGTTTTAATAACACTTTTGCTTATAAAGGATTTGATATGTCACTAAATTTCAGTTTTGCTTTTGGATATAAGATTTACAACAAAACGCGCCAGGAACTTCTTAACCATACCAACTTTGCGAATGCGGGAAAAGAGTTACTTGACAGATGGACTACTCCAGGACAAGAAACTGATGTGCCTAAATTATATTATGGTGTTGACAACGCATTGAATTTAAATGGTAGTTTAAATAGTCGTTTCTTGGAAAATGGTGCTTATTTGAGAGCGCAACGTATTGGGGTAGGGTATAATTTTTCCAATGCGCCATTCTTGAAAACTATTTATTTGAGCAAGCTACGCGTATTTGCTACCGTAGATAATGCTTTTGTACTCACAGGTTATAAAGGGTTGGATCCGGATCTAGCGAATAGTTCAACTTCAAATGCACAACCTGCATTGGACTTCAGATCTAATCCTCTTCCAAGAACCTTTACATTTGGCGTCAATGCCTCATTTTAATTAATGACTTATTTAATTGGAAATCAAAATGAAACTAAAATATAAAAGTAAACTCGCATTGGCTGGGTTATTAATGGCACTAGCGATGCCTTCATGTAAAAAATTTACTGAACTTTCACCATTGGATAAGCTGTCGGATAACACGGCATTTTCTTCCAAACAAAACATTGAACTAGCGCTAAACGGTGTATATTGGCAAGCGGCCGTGGGACGTTACAATCCTGGTACCGGTTTGACCACTGGACGTGGCTACCCATTCGGAGGGGCTTCAATCGAACAGGGAGAAATGCGTGGTGAAGATATGGTTAATCTTCAGGCTTTTTATCAAATCACGTATGAGGGAACTTATACTGCAACAACTGCTAATAACGTAAATCACTGGGAGCAATTGTACGCCTTAATAAATCAAGCGAATGTTTTTATCAAAGGAGTTGAAGATGCCGTTGGAAAGGGGGTCATTACGCAAGACGAAAGTAATGCTTATAAAGGAGAAGCACTATTTTTGAGAGCTTTGGCTCATCACGAGTTAGTTTTACATTTTTGTAAGCCTTATGCCGATAATAAAGGTAGTAATCTAGGGGTGCCGTATCGGACAAAAGCGATGATGGGTGCACCTGATGTAGAAGAAGGAATTTCTCAAAAACGTGGTACTGTTGCTGAAGATTACGCCAAGATTATTGAAGATCTCAATAACGCAGAGAATTATCTTCCTGCAGCCAAAGCTGATAAGGCACTATCCATTTCTAAAGCAACGAAAGGTGCAGCAATTGCATTGAAAACTAGGGTTTACCTACACATGGCAGATTATGATAATGTGATCGCTGAAGGTAAGAAATTAGGTGCTGATGTAGGTTCTGGCGCATTTACTTCTCCGATCGGGGGGTATAAACTGGAAGCAGATGTTGAGACGCCATTTACTTCTCAAGCAAATAACCTGGAATCAATTTTTTCTATTGCCCAAACGCAGGCGCAGAATGGAGGGGTCAATGGAGCTATTGCGAGTATGTTTTCCGCAAGTGCTTTCAAGGGACGTGATTTAATCGCTACTAGCCCTAATCTTTACAATGCCGATTTCTGGGTAGAGGGAGATGCTAGGAAAACTAAGTTGCAATATATTCAGACAACTGGCAACTATAAAATGGTTTTCAATTACAAATATAGAGCAATAGCGGTTTTAGATTCTTGGAATCCAATTATTAGATACTCTGAAGTATTATTGAATACTGCTGAGGCCTATGCTTATAAAGGTAATAATACACAGGCTTTTGCCTTATTAAATGCAGTTCGAAATAGAGCAGTTCCTTCAAGCAAACAGTTTATGGTTGCACCTAGTGACCTAAAACTAGCCATCTATCAGGAACGCAGAATTGAGTTTACTGGGGAAGGAAAGCGTTGGGGGGACTTACACCGTTTAGCGCTAAGTTCTTATGGGAAAAACGGCGTGCCAGCGAAAGTTTTGTCTGCTCAGCTTACGACTGGAGGTTTAGATAATTACAAACCGGGAGTGGTTGTTGAGGCTAAGCGTGCAGCAATTCCATATACAGATAAATCGTTTATATGGCCGCTCCCTCAATCTGAAGTTTCCTCAAATCCTAATCTAGAACAAAATCCAGGTTACGGTAATTAATTTTTATTAATTTATAAAAATAGTAGGTGAGCATCTTGAACGATGTCTCGCCTATTTTTATGGATATAAAATAACAAATCTTATACAAGAGATATTCTATTGCGATAAAGGAATAAAATTCGTGTGCTATTATTATCAAATTATTAATTTTATGTGTACAAATTAATAGTCTAACAATTTATTAATACTAACTTAACATTGAGAATCTATTTTTACGGCATTGAAATAAGGGGGGCTTGTAATATTTAATCAGAACCTGTAATCCTCTTAAGATTCATTCATTATATTAGAGATTATTATAATACCAATGAACCATCTGGACATAAGATCTGTTTATAGACATGTTCGCAAGTCCTGATGATATTCATTGCTACAAAAAAGTTATTCAATGAAAAAAGCACTTTTACTCGCAACTCTGATCGGTCCAGCAGTAGCCATGGCGCAAAATAACAATGCGCCCTCAAGTTATGACCCACATGATATCAAAATCACGGGATACCTTCAGACACAGTTTCAAAAGGCGCAATCTCCAGGAATAACTTCGTTCTCCGGTGGCGATTTCTCCAAGAACTCGGACAACCGTTTTATGATCCGACGTGGCCGCCTTAAGATCGACCGGGTGGATACCTATTCAAGTATTGTATTCCAACTCGATGCGACTCAGGACGGCGTGCAGTTAATGGATGCTTTTATCCAATTGAGACATCCTGATCAGAAAGGCTTAAGTCTTACAGCCGGTCTCTTCAACAGACCCTTTGGTTATTCTATCGTTTACTCCTCAGGTTATCGTGATTTCCCGGAAAGAGCACGTGTTTTTCAAACTTTAATGCCACGGGAGCGTGATCTTGGCGGGATGGTCAGCTATCACCCTGGGGGTAAAGTGAAATTCTTGAATTTAGACCTCGCCCTGGTAAATGGAAGTGGACACTCAGCAAAAGACTATGATTCCAAAAAAGATCTAATCGGAAACTTAGCTTTTAAATTCGATAGTCTTGCCGATGAGAGATTGCACCTTGGTTTTGGGGGCTCTTTCTATAAAGGATCTGTCCGTAACGACACAAAGACTTATTATACCTCTAATGGAGCCGGTTATATTGCGCATACCAGCGATGAGAATGAAGGCAAAGGAATTGGCAGAAATTACTATGGGGCAAACTTACAGATTGAACTGGACAACAGCTTTGGAAAATCCAGCTTCAAAACAGAATATGTCGCTGGCGACCAGCCCGGTGTCGCAGGAGGGGCGGATATCAAAGGCCCGTATGCAAGCAGAAGTTTTACGACACAGCCGACAACGGATTTGTACCAGCGAAAATTTAACGGTTATTACCTTTGGTTTACGCAGGAAATCGCAAAAACAGGTGTGACAGCTTTGTTAGCTTACGATGTGTATGATCCCAATACAAAGGCAAGCGGAATGACCATCGGAATGCCTGATAATTTTACGGCCGATGGAGATGTAAAATTCAGTACATTGGGTTACGGTGTTGCTTATCAGATCAGCAATCGTCTGAAACTTACCGTCTATAACGAGCATGTAACCAATGAGGCGACTAGTTTGCCGAATTTTTCTGATGATCTCAAAGACAACGTTTTTACAACCCGCTTGCTATACAGATGGTAGAGTAAATGAGGTAATAAACTGACATTTCATATCGCAAAACCACAGTTTGATGCATGGTTCCGTGACAGCCCGCCGGGCTCACTGCGGATGGTGGGCCGCTATGAATAGTATCTTTTATACGATATTTTTTCGGATGCGGCTTAAGGATGAAGCGGTAATGCCCAGATAGGAAGCCAGCATGGCTAAGGGCACTCGGTTTGCCAGCCCGGGATAGAGCTTTAGAAACAGCAGATAGCGCTCGCTGGCGTCGAGATTCATCATCGTATTTGCTGTTTTTAACTTGCTTTCAATGACAAAACCGTACAGCTTAGCCATCAGTAAGGGCCAGATTTTGATCTCTTTTTCCAACAGCAGAAAATTATGGATATCAAGGCTCCATAGCTGTGCATCTGTTATGGATTCGATATAATCGTTGGATGGAGTACGGTCCAGAAAACTTTGAAAATCGCCGATAAATCGGCCTTCGTAGATAAAGTATCTTGTAAAATCGTCGCCTTTATTATTGTAATAAAGGGAACGAAATACACCGCTTTCTACAAAAGCTATACTATTGGTAACCTTTCCACAGGCAACAAAATAGGTCGCTTTTGGAGTAGTCTTCTTCTCAAAGGCCTGCCTGATCAGGCCTTCCTCCCGCTTATCAAGCTGACCAAATTTTCGGATATAGGCTAAAAGCTGCTCCATAATACATGCATTAATTACCTAAGATAATCATTTCTTCCCGTTGCGGTCCAGTGGATAGATATTTTACGGGGATCTTTAACTCCTCTTCCAAAAAGGAGATAAATAGTTTCAGTTCTTTCGGAACTTGTGCCTGCTGGTTGATTTTATTCAGGGGTGTATCCCACCCGTCAAAAAATTTCCAGACTGGCCGCGCAGCATCGTCCACAAAAGATGGGGCGGCTAAGGTTTTTGTGTTGCCATTTATCTCATAGGCTGTGCAAATCGGTACTTCGGACATGCCATTTAAAATGTCAGCCTTTGTCAGGACAAGATCGGTCACGCCGTTTAACATGACCGCATATTTTAATGCAGGAAGGTCTAACCAGCCCACCCTCCGGGGCCGTTTGGTGTTGGATCCAAATTCGCCTCCTTTTTCACGTAGTTCATCAGCAAGGGTGCCTGTTAGCTCTGTTGGAAATAGACCGTTTCCCACACGTGTGCAATAGGCCTTGGTAACTCCATAGATCTTATCAACTAGTCTGGGCGACACACCCAAACCTACACATGCTGCGGAGGCAATGGTATTTGAGGAGGTGACATAGGGGTAGCTGCCGTGATCAATGTCCAATAAAGTGGCCTGAGCACCTTCAGCCAATACTTTTTTATTGTTGCTGAGTGCTTCATTGATGATAATTTCGGTATCCGTAATCTGTAGCTTTTTTAAAAAATTACATGCGTTCAGAAAATTATCAAATAATTCTTGTACTGCCGGAATATCCTGCTCCAGAGCTTGCAGCTCAAGGTGCTGCTTTTTTAGGACCTGAAACACGTCTGCTTCGAAATTGTTGGAGAGTATATCACCAACACGTACATTGTGTCGGAGTATTTTATTGGAATAGGTGGGGGCAATGCCATTTTTTGTTGTTCCGATAGTACGGTATTGTGGGGATTCTTCGAAATACATATCCCAGTACCTGTAGGTAGGTAATACAAGATGGGCCTTTGCTGATAGGATAATCCGATGAATTAAATCGGCATCAGACAGATCGGCTTGAAGCTGTTCCACTTCCGCCCGAAGTGCCAAAGGATCGATGACCACACCGGTACCGATGATATTTTTGATATGGGGATAAAAGATTCCTGAGGGCAGCAGTTTGAGTGTGACACGTTTGCCTTTATGGTAAATGCTATGCCCCGCGTTTGCCCCACCATTAAACCGGGCGATAATGTCATAATCACGGCTGATCAGATCAATGATTTTTCCTTTTCCTTCATCTCCCCACTGGAGTCCAATTAAAATATCCATATTGCTGTTGTATTGAATTGATGGAACAAAACTAGGGCATAGCGCGAAAGGGACAATTGCCATTTGGCAAAAAGACAAATGAGGGCATTTACTCTTTGAAAAATTTGCCGGCGAAACAAAGCGGGTTTAAGCTTGTCTTTGTCCGAGCTGTTTGATTTTTTGCAGCCATTTATCCCGCTTTGTCGCATCGGAAGTCTTTATAATTCCGAGGTATGTCACTTTTACAGGCGATATACCGCAAAATAGCAAGGTTGATCTTTTGAGTTGATTGACACTCGGCCTGCCATAGATAAGGGCATAATACCAACCGGGCTGATCTAATGTGGTGATAATCCGCGCAGATTTTCCTTTGAGTAATTTGTCCCAAAAAAGAGAGTTTTCACGGTATTGGAACGTAAAACCGGGCAAAAAGAGCCTATCGATAAAACCTTTCATCATAGCCGGAAGACCGCCCCACCAAACGGGATGTACCCAAACTAAATGATCTGCCCATTGGATATCTTCCCAGGCTTGCAGGAGGTCGGGTTCGAGCGCTGTTCGCTTCTGGTACCCAAACTGAAGATTGGGATTAAAATTCAGATCAGCGATGTTAATCGAACGGACTTCTGCTCCAGCTTCTTCAGCGCCTTTTTTGTATGCTGCCGCAATACCAAAGTTGAAGGATTCCCTATTGGGGTGGCCGTTGAGGACAAGTATTTTCTTCTTCATGTTATTCTTTTGACAACACAAAGTTAGCCGTACTCATCCCTGATTTATAGGACAAATGTCTAAAAAGTGATTTCGCTTCGGATTCGGCTTAAATGCCGTTGTGTAATGCCCAGATAAGAGGCTAAATATTGTAGCGGTATTTGTTGGACAAATTCGGGTTGATCTCGAAGTAAAACCATATAACGTTGTAAAGCTGTTTCTTTCTGTAATTGAAAGATGCGTTTTTCAAGTTCGAGGTATTGCTGTTCAGCAATCATTTTAAGATATTTTGTCCAGACTAGACTTTCGGCAGCAAGTTTGTCAATAGCACTTTTTTTGATGACCCAGAGTTCTGCGGGGCTGAGGGCCTGCATGGTCTCAACACTTGGTCCACCGGTGATAAAAGAGGAGTAGGCAGCGATTAGGCTGTTTGGAAATCGAAAACAATAGGTGACATCTTCTGTGCTTGAGCTGCTGTAATACGAACGAAAAATTCCAGAGGCAATGAAGGCGACCTCGTTGCAGGGTTGATTCTCCTTGAAAAAAAAATCGTTTTTATTCAGCTTTCTGAATTCAAAAAGCTGAACAATCTGGTCAATTTCTTCCGGATTGAAGAGGCCTAATGACTGAAAATAAGCTGCTATCATAGGTGCCAAACTTAGCTAAATTTCCTTCGATAATGCGATTTATTGGCTGATCATTTTCTTTATCAGGACAATTTGTCCCAAATGATAATAACTGTGTTCAATCACACCCTCAATATTCCTGAGATAGGATCCATATTTTTCCTCAAAGAAAGGCTGGTCAAAAATTTCTGCATCAAGTTGTTCGACTTTATCGGCAAAAAGCGCTGCATTTGTCAAAAAATCAGACCGAAGTTTATCCCAATCGTTCTTTTCAGTTATTTCAGGCAGGTCGAAACTGTATTTGTCACTGATTTCCAGTTTTCCTGTTTCAAGCGCCGCAAGCAGTCCCCTTAAATAGTAATTGATATGATAAGTAAGGGCCGCAATTGTATTTAAATCCTTGATCTTGAAGATCGCCTGCTGCCAACTGATATCCGACAGTTGTTCCTGATAATTGGTATTTGCAATCCAATGACCGCTTAATAAAACTTCTCTAAGTCTGTTTGCAATGAAGGAATTTCTATCCATGACTTATTATGTGGTTTATTGATTAGTTTCTTCCTTCGCTAATTTACATACAATTTCCTTATTCTTCATCTTGGGTTAATCTCTTGTTAATAAGACTTTTGTTCTTTTGTTCAATTCATTGTTACCAGGAGATCATGTTTGCACTAACCGGAAAAGATTTAAAGAATGTTTGGGACCAATTTGTGGAAGATGAATGTGAGGAGTCATTTTATACCTTATATAAACACTATTACCATTATCTTTCCTATTTGGGGCTGAAGAAAAAAATGTCGATGCAGCGCATTCAGGATACTATCAATGATGTGTTCTTACAACTGTGGGAGAAAAAAACAGGCAATCGACAAATACGGAATTACCACAATTATATCATCACCGTATTCTTTCGAAAGCTCTTTCGGAAAGAAACACTTCAACTAACAGATCTGGACTTTACCGAAGAACCACATGATCCGGCTGTCCATCAGTCTGTCGAAGAACAATATATTCGTACGGTAACAACAAACACTGTTGCGCAATTGGTGCAAGAGCACCTGGAACAGCTGGGGGCAAAACAACGTCTGGTCATTTATCAGCGCTTTTTTCTGGACCTTTCCTATCAAGAGATTGCTGATGCGAATCAAGTTTCTATTCATACCATTTATAATACCATCTATAAATCGCTGGAAAAGATCAAAAATAATCTATCCAGTGAACAAGAAATCTTTCTTAAAGTGGCCGTAGGACTGCTTTCTTCATTTTTGTTGATTTTTTCTTAAAAATAAGTAGTGAAAAAATGATGTCCCTTGCTCTATTGGATAAATTACAATTAGAGCAGAATGGACGAACTGAATTTACAGGCTTTATTGCGAGATGAATCTTTTATTAACTATTGCAAGAGAACGGATAAAGAGGATATTGAGAAATGGGAAAAATGGTTGCAAAAATATCCGGAACATCAACAGTCCATTGGAGAATTAAAGACAACTATCCTGGCATTGGGCTATTATTCTGGTGAAGAATCCGTTCAGGCAAATTATTCCCGTTTGCAGCAACAGATAAAAAAGCGTTCTGACCAGCACCGTTTTAAGAAAATTGGCAAAACGGTCTGGTTTAAAATTGCAGCCGCCTTATTTGCTGTGGGGGCAATTTCACTGTTTTTATTCCGCCAACAAGTTCCTGAAGAAACAATGGCAACTGTCCAACAGGTCGGTTCTCCGGGAAAAGATGCTGCAGTGCTCACGTTAAAAGATGGTTCAGTAATTTCTTTGGCAGATATTCGCAAGGGAAGTGTTGTGGCGCTCCAGGGTGGCGTAGAGATACAAAAGAACAAAGACGGTGAATTGGTCTATCGGGCCGTTGAGCAAGATGTCGCAGCCACTGCTGCGGTCAATAAAATTGCAACAAATAGGGGCAATCAATATCAGGTTATTCTACCCGATGGATCCAAAGCTTTTTTGAATGCAAATTCCACGCTAACCTATCCATTGAAGTTTGCTCAAAATGCCCGAACAGTGCGTATGACGGGCGAAATTTATTTTGAAATCTCAAAATTGGAAATAGGGACTGGAGCGAATAGAAAACGGATTCCTTTCTATGTGGAAACAGCAGAACAAAAAATCGAAGTACTCGGAACTCATTTCAATGTCAATGCTTATCCCGATGAACCCTATACCACGACAACGCTGTTGGAAGGCAGTGTGCGCGTCACTTCTTTAAAAAGGAATGAATCTGTTTTGTTAAAACCCGGACAAAGGTCATTGTTAAATGAGCGCTTGCGTATAGATGATACCGATAGCTCGCACGATGTAGCATGGACACAGGGCGATTTTGTATTTAAAGGTGAAGAGTTGAGTAGTTTGTTGCGTAAGATTTCGAGGTGGTACAATGTGGATGTGGAGTGTCCGCAACGACTAGAAAAACTCAGATTTGATGGTATGGTATCGCGTTCTCAGCCGTTATCCACCATCATTGATATGTTAGAAATCACAGGGAAAGTAAAAATAAAACTTAATGGAAGGAGGCTTATTGTGATAGATTGACCTATCTAATCATGCGATAAGCCAAATGAAAACAACCAAAGGTGCTGGTAACACCTTTGGTCAATGTGTTAAGCTTATCGATAACGTTGCGATTCAATAATCATCAAATAATATTAACAACAACAAATATATGAGTTTTTATCAATGCATGCGTGTTATGAAAATCACCATGGTATTTTTAACTTGTTTGTTGGTGAAAGTCAGTGCGTTTACTTATGGTCAACGGATTACACTCAACAGGCAAAATAGCAATATCCCAACTATTTTAAAAGAAATAAGGCAGCAGAGCGGCTATGATTTTTTTTACGATAATGGCTTATTTAATCGAGCAAAAACCATTAGTATAAGCCTCAAAAATGCGACCGTGGAGGAGGCGTTAGCGATCTGTTTTGCAGGACAGCCTTTTGGTTATGTCGTGAAGAATAAATTAGTTGTTGTGACAGCTGCGCCTTCGGGTTCCAGCAAAGCAACTCCTATAGTACAGCAACAGCTCCTCTCGGGGCGGGTAACCGACCAGGAAACCAAGCGCGCGCTGGCCAGTGTGTCTATCCGTGTCAAGGGAACCTCGGGCGGAACAAATTCCGATGGCAATGGAAACTTCTCCTTAACGGTTTCCAGAATTCCAGCAACATTGGTTGTTTCGTATTTAGGCTATCAGACAAGGGAACTGGAGATAAAAGAAGGACAGGGAAATCTTGTGATCAGTCTGGCACCACTGGCGACAGCCCTGGAGGAGGTCACTGTTCAGGCAAGGCGCAAAACGAATACGGAAACGGCCGTACTGGAAGAACGTAAGCGTGCATCCATTGTACAGGATGCTATTTCTGCTGAAATGATCGAACGTACAGGAAGTATAACAACTACTCAGGCACTTCAGCGTGTCACGGGAGTAACCGTAACGGATGATAAATATATTGCCGTTAGAGGGCTGGGAGACCGGTCTGTGATTGGGCAGTTGAATGGGGTGCGGCTGGCATCTTCAGATCCTGATCGTAGTGCGATCCCCCTGGATCTCGTGCCTGCGTCACTGCTGGACAATATTACGGTTTATAAAACAGTTACTCCAGATAAGCCCGCAGATGCAGCTTCTGGTATCGTTGAACTCAAAACGAAATCTGTACCAGATAAGATGACATTCGAACTTATCGCGCAGACCGGTCTCAATTCGAATATCGGTCTGGGCGGTAATTATAATAGCTTCTGGAATAGCGAAATGGGATTGTTAGGGACAAGAATTAATAAAAAGGACCTGTCACGGGATTTCCTGGATCTCGCGAAACAATACCCCAATGGCCTCAGTTCGATTCAGGATATGATCGCCAATAGCAACTATAGTCCCTCCGGATATCAGGAAGTGAACCGCATCAATGGTATTATGAAAAGTTTTGATCCTGTCATGACGACGCGATATCGACGGGCACCTATGAATCAACTGTATTCCGCTACCTTTGGAAATAGCTACGATGTCTTCGGTAAACACAAGTTGGGACTTGTTGTCGGTGGAAATTATTACCGAAGGTTCTCTGATACTTATCAAGGCGAACTGACACAATACAGTATCTACCAAGGTGTCGTCACAGGTAATCCCGATATATTTAGTTTTAGAAATATCCCCAATTATATTACACCCAATAGCTTATTTATGGGCAAATATCAAACCTATCAAGAAAATACAGGGACAGAAACTCTTAACTATGGTACACTTGTCGGTGTTACCTATCGTTTCAATCCACAGCATGAAATCAGCATGCAATACCTCGGAAGCTGGGGGGGTGAATCAATCGCAACTAATCTGAATGGGCGTTATGAATATTCAGGTTTACCGGGGGAGGTCCGAAGCACCATTCATTCTTTAAAACAGACTTTCCGAAATCTGAATACATTTAATTTACAAGGTGAACATAAGTTTTTGAAAGATGAATTTTCCCCGCGATTGAGCTATAACGTGGCGACATCAAAATCCACACAAAATGATCCGGATTTTAGATTTGTAAGTCTGGTGGATTACACCCCCAGAGGCGGGGGCTGGTATAGGCGACCGATTGTCGGAGAACAGGCAGGTAGCGATGATTATGTTTATTCTGAACACCTGTATGCACTCACATCGGGATATGTCAACGGATTTGGAAATTATGGCATTATCCAGGCCGAACCCAATGGTCGGAGATGGCGCAATTTAAATGAAGACAATTTTAATGCAAAAGCGGATTTAAATTTTCCTTTTAAGCTGTTTGGACAGAAACAGTTGTTAAAGACGGGCTTTAACTACCTGTTCAGAGACCGCAAATTCATGGAAAACCAATTGTTTCTGCCGGGATCGAATTTTACGGGCAATAAATCAATTCCTTTGTATGATGTGCAAGGAAATCTGGATCGCCTGGTCAGCAATGAAATAGTTGGCGTTGTGCTGCCCAAGGCCGGACAGGGGGAAGGAATGATGCCAATAGGAGGATTTCTATACAATAGCCAAAAATCACCAAACAACTATAAAGGCTATTTCGAAACCAATGCGCTTTATGGTATGCTAGATCTTAAAATTGCGGAGCAGCTACGTATAGCGGGAGGAGTACGGTTTGAGCTCACCAATATCGGGTCGGCGGTAGATACAGCCAATGTATTTTTAGATCCTGCACTTACGGCAACATCTCCGGATGGAACACGTATTCCATTGGATCCAATTAATCCAAATTCTGTCTATAAAACAGGTTACAAACCTTTTTATTCGGTAAATGCCACTTATACGCTCAACGATAATATGAATTTTCGTGGAGCTTTCAATACGACCTTGGCAAGACCGGAGCTGCGGGAGATTACGAACGTCTTTGAATTTGATGCGTTCCAGATGGGGTTGGTCGTCGGTAATCCTAATCTGAAAAATCAGTATACACAAAATGCAGATTTTCGTTGGGAATGGTTTCCTGCAAAAGGGGAAGTGATCGCTATTTCTGCTTTCGGAAAACGTATCGAGAATCAATTGGTCAAAGTTTTTAATTTAAAAACGGAAGGTCTGGCCGCCACTTACCCTGAATTTCCGACAATTCAATTCCAAAATGATGCTAATGTCGGTAAAGTGTGGGGACTGGAGTTCGAGGTAGTCAAGAATTTAGGAAGCTTATATGATCCTTTGAAAAATCTGTTCCTCGGTACAAACCTCCTGTTGGCACAGAGCGAGATAAAAAAATCTGCCGAACGTTATGAAGCGAATCGTTCCCTTGATCGGTACACGCCTAAAAATAGCCCTTTGTTTGAACAAGCCCCTTATTCCATCAATGCTTGGTTAAATTATGATAATGGCAAGTCCGGCACTGATCTGACCTTGACCTTCAACATGGTGGGCGAACGTTTGGTACAGATCAATCTGACAGGGGAGCCTGATCTGTACACGCAACCCGTGCCTTATCTTGATTTTGTGTTTTCACAAAAGTTGAATAAACGGATCTTGTTTAAAGGCTATGCCAAAAATATTATGAATCCTGCCATAAAAACAGTGTATGCAAACCCACAGACCGGCGGGAAATGGTATGGAAATGAATACATCAACCGAAGCTACAAACGTGGTGCGGAAATTATGATCGGTTTTACCTATAACTTATTTTAATCCAATGAAAATCAATGTCTTTACTAATAGTTATTGGCGGTTGTTGGGAGTTTCGGCTTTATGTTCCCTTTCTTTTTCCGCTTGTAAAAAAGAAAAGCTGGACGTTATTACCGACAATCGTTCTGTAACCGAAAATAGACCAAATTCGAATTCGAGAATTGTTAACTTATTTGACTACAACCAACTTATTGCCAATGGTGATAGCTTGACCAATTTTGTGGTATTACATCCGCTAAATCAGGATAACTACAAATATCCGGGGACATCGTATTTCCCAACGGATGGACGTCTGGGGAAAATATGGCCTATTCCACAAGATCTTTTTAACCAGAAAGAAGAGGCTGAATTGAGTTTTGCTGCACGTTATTATACGGGATTTGGTGTAGACCATGATCTTAAAATCAATGTAAATAATAGTTATGATACACCCAAAGATTATTTTTTGCTACCAACTACGTTCATGAATGGTCAGCCTGAGGTTGTCTCCATAGCGCGGGCAGCGACAAGCCCGGATAAACCCGATCATTTCAAGATCAGGATTGTGAATCTAGCTGGGGCAATTAAAAATCCAGCCAGTGGATTGACGGGGCCACAGGAGAATTTGGTTGGGGAGATATCGCTGGCCTATGCCGACGGTACGCTAGTTAGCCCAAAGACCAATGCAATATCCGTTGCCCGCAAGGTATCTGATTATGTTGAATTGCCTTACGGTACTTATCAATTCAAGGTATTGCTTCAGGATGGGAGACCGCTTCCTGCATTGGGATCCGAACGACATGAATATGGTCTGATTGATCTGCCAACTTCTACCATCCCGGAAAATCATGCAAGATCAACTAATCTGGTCTATGCTCCCATTCAGGACTTCAAGCCCGGTGGGGTATATACGATTGTAGTTGCTCCGCAGAAATTTAGCTATATCTCCAATGAAATAGATGAAACTGTGAATGTCTATCAGAATTCATTTCAGATTATTACAGATATCGCTGCGCCGGTGAACCAAAGTTATCTTCGGATACAGGGAGTCAATGCATACAAAGACCAGTCCATCGGATTTAAGATAGACGGAAAGACACTTGCATCGGGCCTTGATTTTGGAGAAGTGAGTGCGTATGGTGTATTTACCCAGAAACGGTATACGATTGAGGCAGTCGACAATTCGGGCAATGTTATCGCTTCCCTAAACTCGGAGCTACGCAGTAATCAAAATTATACGATCTGGTTATACCCGGATCAAAATGGAAGGGCTCAACTGTTACTGATTGCCAATGATCTAAGTGGTACGCTGCCTTTACCTGCCGAAGATGATGGTACGTATAGCAGGCTCGCCTTTAAGTTTTTCTTTTTCAATCGTTTCTTAAATCTATCCATTGGTAATCCTTATATCACGTTTACACTTCCAAATGGGCAAGCTATCGGAAATCATTCCAATGTGAATCTTCAGCCGGGAATTCCGTCGACACATATACCTTACACGAATATGAATACGATGATGGAGCCTTACGAGATTATGGCTTATCGATCTAAGCCTGATGTGGTTCCCGGCGTATGGGCCGAAGATATCAATGTACTGAAATCTACTGACTTTATTGCGGATAAATCTCTTTATACAAAAATAAAAAGAGCATTACCTGCTCACGAACCCGGAATTTATACCGTCGCATTAATTGGAAAAAGCGGTGCAGGAGCATCTGCTAAAGAGAAAGCTAGAATGATCATTATCAAACATAATAAGTAATGAAACCATCACGATTTATTCATTCACATAGGGGAATGGTTAACCGGGCGAAGCGAGCTCATGAATGCCGCTTAAAGCAAACACTCGATGAATAAATCTGATCGCTTCACTACAGCTGAAAAATAAAATTAAACGATGAAAACACAAAGAATATTACATGGCGTAAGTGTATTAGGCCTTTTTCTCATCCTGTTCACAGCTTGTACCAAAATTGACTATACACAGATCGATGAGCCCGCTTACCTCAGGGTATTTAATAACATCAATTATGTGCAGACCATGGGCAGCAAGGATGATAAGGTACCTTATTTCTGTATGCTCATCAATCCAAAGACTGGAGCTGACGGGAAATTTACAGGAGCAGAAATCATAGGTGATTTTTTGGACAAGCGTGATCCTTATGCGCCACCTTATCCTTCACATATCGGCAACAGCACAAGTTTGAGTAATCCAGAATATCCGGGAAAAGAGAATGTACTGGTTGGTCCGGTTTTAAATGGATTTGATCTAAGCAGCTGGGCACAGATTCCATCTGGAGAAGTGCGCCTTGTATTTGCTTACCGACCCAAAAATACAGTTCCGTTCTTTGAATTGGAAGAACGCTTAAGAAATGACATCCTGATAGATACGGTGATTAACCTCCAAAGTAAGGAGGTGTATACATTGCATCTGCTGCAAAAAGATTTTGTCAAGAAAGACCATGGGATTTTATTGAGGCAGGAAAACTTCCATAAACTCCCTTTATCGGATTCATTGGTCTACGTGAATTTTTACAATATGAGCGCAAAAGGATTCTGGGAAGCTGATGCCAGTTTAAAAGATGACGATTACAAACTCGCAAGTTTTAAGTATGGCATCAAGGATGAAATGAACGTGTATATGTCGCTTTATGAAAGTCAGGAAGAGTTGAGCCACTATGCCGCCACCATAAAAGGATATCGCGGTAAGTTTATGGCCACAATCAGACGTAATACGAGCTCAGATGTTGTAAGTTCCTATGCGAGCTTTCCGCTATGGGCAAGTAATCATGCGAATGGCATTCGAACATCCATATGGGAACGGTTTGACTTTTTTACGCCCGGAATGAATCCGGTTACAAATCCTTTTTACGATAGTGACCGCAATACAGGAAGCAATTGGGCTGTACTTAACTGTCTTCTGAATGGAAAAGTTGGATTAACAAGTAATGAAAATGGAACGCTGCTTCCGAATTTATTGGTCAATGTCCATTCCGGAAAAGACAACCCGCGCACTTTCGCTACGGTCAACACGATTGAAGTTGTTAATGGTCGAGTGTACTTAACGACAATACAACGGAAATATGCACCTCCTATCTACTAAACATAAGCAAAGATGAATCGAAATATAAAATATAAGATGGCTAAGATGAGGTTTATAGGCTGCTTTTTTGTATACCTGTCTATTTCTATCCTACAAAGCTGTAAACATGACAATCTTACTATGCCTGTACCGAATGAAAATATACGGCCGGCAGCAGATTTTATTCATAATAATTACGAAATGCGCCTATTTGATGCTGCGCTCCAAAAGACAGGAATGGCAGTGGAGCTCAATGAAGCGGGACCATTCACAGTGCTCGTACCCAATGATCTTGCATTTAATGAAATAGGGATATTTAGGCCAACTGATTTTGACAGGATGAATAAAGATAGCCTACGGCGGATCATTGCCTACCATATCCTTCCCCGACGCCTTTATTTGAGTGATATTCCGAGCAACGCTGTCGATTTTCGGTATGCGACTTTTGAGGGGTCAGAATTATATGCGTCTATAGGTTCGATCATGCCCGGGGCAACTGCACCATCCAACATGTTGTTTTTCAGCGGTGCAAAGGCAATCCGTAAGGACGTGGTTCTGTCGAACGGTGTCCTGCATGTGCTTGATAAGCTGATGAAGCCCCAGTTTGAAAAAAATATTCAGGAATGGCTGAGTGATAAAAAAGAATATACGGTGTTTGTCGCCGGATTGAAAAAATTTGGACTGTGGGACCAACTTGCTGAAAAAGGTCCATTCACGGTGTTCGCACCAACAAATGAGGCACTGGAAAAGAAAGGAATTACGATGAGCTTTTTAGATACCGCCGTGCCTGAAAGATATATAGCTGAGGTATTATTCGGTGCCTATATTATGTATGATAAACATTTTTTTATCTCGGATTCGCAGGTGTTCAGCATTATTAATTCGAACGGTTCGTATAAGTATCATTTGAAAGATAATATCCATTACATGGAATACTTGGCGAATGAGACTTATCCGACCTGGAAAATGAGTTACTATATGAAGCTTAGAAGTAACGATACATTTTATTCAATTATCCTGGCGGATATAAGTTATTCGGTCGGGGCTAAAATGGACTATCTGTGTAGTAACGGTGTGGTACATGATTTGGATCAAGGCTTAGTAAGTCCTGATCAGGTTATTAAAAAGGAAGAAAATGAAAAATAAATCAATTAAGGTCACTCGACATATCGTACTGATGTGGGTTGCGGGTTTGCTCCTGATCTTCTCTTGTCGTAAGACCGAATTTATGCCTGACATTGTAGGTGAACAGGTTCCTTATCAAAACGAGGCAACACAAGATATAGGCCAATTACTGGCTAAACATAACGAGACGAAAGTATTTTTAGGTGCCTGGCAAAAAAGCAATATCTCAGCACTTATTAAAGCGCAAGGTATTCATACGAAAGTCACGGTTTTGGCTCCAACCGATAATGCGCTCAAGCAAGCTGGAATTACAGCGGAGACTATTCAAAAAATGACAACCGAAGAACTTATCGAATTTGTTCAGTTTTATAGCTTCTGGGGTGAGCTTGATCAGACTAAACTTGGTAAATATAGTTTAATGGTTCGTTCGATGTTGAAAAATTCAAAATTTCGTGTTCCTTTTTATGATAATGAGGAACCTATAGGACGCCGCTATGACCTTTATTATTACAGACATTATCTAGCTGTAAAAGATGGAGAGCTACTGGTTAATGGTAAATCAGTAGGCAAATTAACTTACGAATCCGCAACAGATGGGGGGATCTATTTCATGGAGAAATTTGTTCAAAAACCGACTATGACCATATTGGATGCATTAAAGGCAGACGGAAGGTTTACCTTTTTTATTGAATCTCAGCGATTGGCAGAGGAGGCATTTTTTGAGAAAATGTTGGATGATATTGAACCATTGTGGGGTTATCGAATGAGCAAAGAGGAGTTTTTAAGCTATTATCCCGATGCCAGGGCACCTTATACCCGTGGCTGGGTGGCGGAAAGCGATCCTATTTACGAAAATGAGGCCAATCTGACCTTGACCGCAACATTTGCACCTACGGATGATGCCTTTAAACGGGCGGGATTTAACAGTGTACAGGATATTTTAGCGTTCAATGCCAAAAGAGGAGATGTGAGATATGATGAATTATACTTTGAGCCCCGTGGAGCCTATCCGATGGATACTCTGTTCAGCTATCATCGCAATTGGGGAAGGATAGTGGCGACAAAGGATCCGGCATATGGTATGGCGATGGGTAACAACACTGTATTTTATAGCAATGACCTGGATCCTGTATTGTTAAACGATTATTATGTGAATATAGGCGGTTCAGGTCAGGTTCAATATGCTTATAAAATGCCATTCGCCTTTTCAACGAATGAAAACAAAATCCAGATGAAGATCAAGAATGCAGAACAGGCGCCGGTCAATATGGTGGAAACGGATATCAATACCATCAATGGACCTATTCACGTACTTGATAATTTGTTAGTTCCGAAAGGTTTTAAACTTAAATAGAGATGAGACAATATAAATTTAGCGCTAGCAGATATGTAATGCTTTTGCTGATCAGTAGCCTAACATTTGCCTGTAAAAAGGAGGACAGTGCTGTTGGCTTCGATAATAACAGTGTGAATCTTGTCGTTGCTGATAATTTTAATTTATCGGCGTTTAATGCTGCTTTGCGTGTAAGCAATATGGATAAGGAACTGAAAACAGGTAAGGGACCTTATACCTTACTTGCACCGTCAGATGATGCTTTCGCCAACGCAGGGTACACCAGTGTCGTGGAAATATTAGCTGAGCGAGCTTCGATCATTGCGGACATTGCCAATTATCACCTACTGGACGGGAAATATGAATTGGATAAACTGCCATTTTTATTTAATCAAGAGCTGCAAACACGAAAAGGTAAAGTTTATGCAACACATTGGGTCAAAGGCGCAGATACGGTACTCACATTAAATGGTGCCCGTATTTTGACCCAAAATTTGCCAGCCTCGAATGGACTGGTACAGGTCCTCGACCGGGTGATGACGCCTTATGTACATGATAAGATTGTGGACGCGATCAATGCAGATGCAAGCATCAGCATATTTGCCCGAGCTGTCAAAAGAACTGCTGTGTTATCGGATAAAGGTAATCAAGGGCCTTATACCGTTTTCGCACCAATCAATACGGCGATGGCGAAACTGGGATTCGCTTCGGTACAAGAGGTTGACAAAGCAGGTTTGGCAGAGTTGAAACAAGTAGTCAACTATCATATCGTTCGCGATCGCCGCTTTGTATACGATTATATTCTAAGTACAGGTAACACAAATTTATCTAAGCAAACGATGCTGGATGGAAATAGTATTCAAATAAGATTGATTCCCAATGTAAACTCCCCGGGATCATTTATGGGCATCGCACTCCGTGGCCTGGGTAATACCAGTGACGTCCTCCTGTATAAACAGGATATATTAACTGGTGAGGGGGTACTGCATATTGTCGATCAGGGCTTGCAGATTACACAATAATAAAAAAGTTTTATCTCACGATTTAGGAAAACAAGAAATGAATAGATATCAATATGACAATATATGCATAGGAAGATCAATCGGGATCGCCTATCCGCTATTGTCAACACTCAAGTTAATTTTCCTCTTTTTACTTCTCGTGCAAGGATTTGTTTCTTCGGCACAGGAAACATCAGGTGCACTCATCGGAAAGGTTCAAAATAGTGCTGGAAGCGCTGTCGAGAAAGCGACAGTTACTATTGTACACACCCCCACAGGCACGCGTTACGTACAGTCCACAGATAAAGATGGACATTTTACTTTGAACAATATTCGTACCGGTGGGCCGTATACAGTGGATGTGAGCAGTATAGGGCTTCAGGCCGATCACAGAGAGGATATCTTTGTACGCCTGGGAGAAGCTTTGCAAATTGACTTTATCCTGCAGCAGCGCACAGAAACCCTTGGTGAAGTTGTCATAACAGGCCGAAAACGGGAAACTAGGGCCGGTACAGTAGGAACAGGGAGTCATATTAGCCGTGAACAGGTACGAAATATGCCAACAGCAAATCGTTCGATTACGGATGTGACTAGACTAACACCACAGGGAAGCCGGGATAATAGCTTTGGCGGAACTAACTTCAGGTACAATAATGTGACTGTGGATGGAGCTGTCAATAATGATGCGATAGGTTTTAGCCCTTCTCTAGGCGGACAGACGGGTACCTCGGGAATGGCAGGAAGCAGCACGCGGACCAATCCGATATCGATCGATGCTATCCAGGATATGCAAGTGTATCTGGCTCCCTATGATGTTAAAATAGGAAATTTTACGGGTGGATCTGTCAATGCCGTAACACGGAGCGGGACGAATCAGGTCGAGGGTTCGGTGTACGCTTATGGACGTAATGCCGCCCTTACTGGGAAAGATCGTGTGGGAACGCTAGGGAAAATGAATAAAGATTTTTATGACTATCAAACGGGATTTCGAATTGGGTTTCCATTGATAAAAGATAAGTTGTTTTTCTTCAGCAATGAAGAGCTGACACGACGTCAAGATCCTACACAACTGCGTGTAGGAACGGTTGAAACGGCCCATATTCTGGATCGCGCTGATGTCGAGGCGATAAAAACGGCGGCGCAGTCGCGTTACGGAGATATTTTTAATATTGGAACAGCTGATAATTATACCAATTGGTCACGTTCAACCAAATTCTTTAACCGCTTGGACTGGAATATCAATGCCTTGCATCAGCTGGCTATTCGTAACAATACGATCTTCAGCAAAGCGACACATATGGACAGGGATCAGCAAGATTTTCGTTTCAGTGGAATGGCATTTGAGCAGGAAAATAACCAAACGAGTACTGTTGCAGAATTAAAGAGTAGATTTAGTAACAATCTCTCCTCCAATGTTGTATTGGGGTATACGCAGGTAAACGACCGTCGTGACCCGCTGAGTGACCCTTCTTTGCCTCAGGTGCAGATTCAGGGACGTACACCAGGAACAACAATCTATCTCGGAACTGATCGCGAAGCCAGTATTTTTAATATGCGACAAGGGACATGGGAGATTACAGCAAACCTGAACTGGACGAAAGGTAGACATAAGTTTTTGTTTGGAACACATAATGAACTTTATCGTATTCGCTATGGTTTTGTCAACAGTTGGAATGGTCGAGTGGATTACAACAGTATTGCCGATTTTGTTGCCAATGTACCTTATCGTGTTAGAGGGAGCTATAATTATACAGACAATACACGATCCTATATTTTAGATCATCCCGCAGCGGACTTCTCGGTCAATATGTATAGTCTGTATGTTCAGGATGAAATCCGTGTAAATGATCATTTACAAATTATCCCTGGACTTAGAGCAGATTTAGCTAGCCTACCCGATATGCCAACGTTAAGTGACAAAGTCAGCGATATGTGGGCGGATCCTGGTTTTGGGACAAGTTATACATACACCCCCGCCAATCGCCTTAGAAACGAATTTTTAAATAAAATCCAACTTTCCCCACGTATTGGGTTTCGATGGGAAGCAATGGACAACCGACAGTTGGTCATAAGAGGAGGGGCCGGATTATTTACGGGACGTATACCATTTGCCTGGCTCGCCTATGCTTATTACAATACGGGTGACAGTTATGGTGCATTTGATCAAAAAGCTGATCAAAAACCTTTTGCTCCGGGCTCTGATCCCATTAAACCTAGCCAGAATGGGATAGGTGACTTTATTGGACAAAACGGTGCCATAATCAATGATCCAAGCACGGGTAAGACACAGGTAGACTTGGTTGATAATAATTTTGTACTGCCGCAAGTTCTACGGTCAAGTTTAGGGATAGACTATCAGGCGGAAGGCTGGAAGTTCACACTGGAAGGTATTTATACAAAAAATATAAAAGATGTATTATTCCAACAGCTAAATAATAAAGATAATCCGTTATGGTATGGATATGATATCGGCAAGCAGCAACCTGTTTACAGTGGTACTGTTGATAATCGTTTTTCAAATGTTTATCTGTTGAGCAATACCAGTCAAGGCTATCGGTATAGCATCACAGGGACGATCGGGAAAACGATCAAAGAAAAGCTGAATGCGACTTTGAGCTATACCTATGGACAGTCCAAAGATTTGAGCAATGGGGTCCGTAATTCTATGGAGAGTAATTGGCAGCTCAACCAATCGTTAATTCCGAACAATCCGAAATTGGCCTATAGTAACTTTGATATACGTCACCGCATCGTTTCAAGTATAAATTATGAACAAGTATGGCGCAGCGCCGGACGGACAAGTTTTACCTTATATTTTAGTGCGCAATCGGGTAGCCCATTCACCTATGGTATCGTCAATAATAGTATTCAGGGACTGCCTCAGCAGGTCAGCTTGGTATACATTCCGAGAGCAACAGAAGCAATCCGTTATTTCAAGGATATCGCCGGTGGGATGTCCGCCCAACAGCAGGCGGAAGCTTTTAACCAATTTATTGACGGCAACGAATACTTAAGTTCCCGTAGAGGTGACTTCACAGAGCGAAATATGGGAAGAACACCATGGAATCTGCAGGCAGACTTACGCATTGCCCATGATCTCTTTGTTCAGAAGTCAAAAAAACAATTTATTACATTTTCAGTGGATATTATGAACTTGACTAATCTGATCTATAGAAAATGGGGTATTCAATACTTTTCGCCCAATACATTTAATTCGACGAGTAGTGTAGGGTTAACACCTACATTGTTCCCCCCGAGCCAAAATGCGGAAAACTGGCCTGTATTTACGTTCAGCGATCCGGGCCAGCCTTATAGCATAGATTATTTTAACTCGAGGGCACAGATACAATGTGGCGTTCGCTATACTTTCTAATTAAAAGACGCCTAGAAGACAGTTTAAATTGTAACAATTGAAACAATGATTCGAGTGGTGAAACTCAATAAATAAGGTGAAAAAAAGAATTTATTCTTATGAAAAATATAATAAAACTAACAATGATATGCATAGCAATGGCGATTGCATTCATCAGCTGTAGTAAAAAAGAGGAATTGATAGATAAGGAGATAGCGAAAGTGAACAGCTATTATCCTAATTCAGGCAAGGCGGGCACATTGGTTACCATTGAAGGAGAGGGATTCAGTAGTTCAATAACTGAATTTACAGCCACAGTTGCTGGAAATTCGGCAGAGGTAATCAGTGCGACTCCCACAGCAGTCGTATTACGTGTGCCGAAAGGTGATAAAAGTGGAACAGTTGTCTTGAAATATGGTAACAATAGCTTTGATGTGGGCACTTATACTTATCAGGACCTGTCTATAGCAAAAGTTTTTCCGACGAATGGTACCCTCGGTACCCAATTACGGATTGACGGAGAGGGATTTGGCAGCACTGAAACTCCAGCGGAGGTTTACGTTAATGGCAAGAAAGCATTGGTGGTAAGCGTGACCGATAAGGTGATCATTGCTGAAGTTCCCGAAGACGCTGGATATGGTGCTGTGGAAGTACGTGTAGACGGGAAAAAGTCTCAGGGACAGAATTTTACCTATCAGGTTATTCGCAGCATTAAACCAGCCACTGGTGGAGCAGGAACAAAGGTTACGTTGACAGGAGAAGGCTTCGAGAAGCTGAATTCGGGCAATGTGGTAGATTTTAATGGTAAAATTGCTACCGTCCTGGAATCCAGCCCTGAGAAAATTGTCGTTGTTGCACCAGCAGGAGTGGGTACGGGACTCTTGTCCGTCAATATCAATGAACAGAAGATCTCCGGTCCGGTGTTTACAGTGGTCGGCAAGCCTGTGATTGAAGCAGTTTCACCTTTAAGTGGTCCAAAGGGAGCCGAAATGACGATTAATGGGCTATTATTTAGTAAGATATTGGACGAAAATCAGGTATTCATCAATGGAAAGCAGGTCGCTATTTCTTCAATTAGCGAAAATCAGATTAAGCTGATCATTCCAGGGGGGACTGGATCAGGCAAGGTAAAGGTTGTTGTCAATGATCAATCGGTCGAAGGCCCACAATTCAAAGATCAGACATTGGGGATACGTTCAATGAGTCCAGACAATGGTCTGGCCGGGACGAGTGTTACAATCCTGGGAACTGGTTTTAGTACAAATCTGGCAGAAAATCTCGTTTATTTTAACGGAGTTTTGACGCGGGTAAGCAGTGCCAGTGAGAATCAATTAGTACTGGAAGCACCACAAGGAGTAACAACAGGTCAGGTGAAAGTTGTCGTTGGCAACCAAGACGCCCTGGCACCGCGACCATTCCGTAGGGCCGGAATAACGACTCTGGCAGGTGGCCCCGGAATGACCACTTTTGGCAGTAACATGGCTGGAATGGCAATTGATCAACAAGGCTATATCTACGTCACAGATCCAGAGAATAAACAAGTGAAGAAGGTATCGCCTACAGGGAGTGTTTCCATCCTGCAGGTCGATGGCGCCAACGCAATTTTTGATTATCCGTCAGGAATAGCAATTGACCAGCAAAATAATATCTACGTCAGCGATCAACGTGCAAATCAGATCTTTAAAATTACGCCTACAGGTAAACGTACAGTACACGCACGCGGATTTTCGCCGACAGCCATGTGTATTGACTTATCAGGAAATTTGTATGTCTCGGTTGCTGGATTTGGATTGGGGGTCAACAAAGTCAATAACACTGGAAGTTATACAAGGGTAACGGGACCATCCTGGGTGTTGGGCAAACCCTTTGTGGATAACCAGGGCTACCTGTATTATTCCGATCAGAATACAAGCAGCAACAATGGGATTGAAATAGTGAAACCGGGTGATAACCGCGGGATAATATTTGTTGGAAATTCGGATGCTGGATACGTAGATGGCATAGGAACTGCCGCAAGGTTTAATGGTATCGGTGGAATTAGCCCTGGCCTGAATAACCGATTAATCGTCGCTGATAACAATAATTATGCTATCCGTGAAGTCAATATGACGACCAAAGAGGTAACAACCTTGATAAAAGCAAACTATGGCTATGCGGATGGTACATTGGCGACAGCTAAATTCACGTCGGTAAAGGATGTTGTGGTGGATAAAGAGGGCAATATTTACCTTATGGATGTGGCGAATAAAGCGATTCGGAAATTGTTCCTGAAATAAAAATGTATATCCCCGATGTGTTAATATTGTCCTAAAAAAGTTAAGTTATTTTTTAAAACGATATAAGATAAGCAATCGGGGATTTTTGTTAATTACTTTCTATGGTGCGTAAAAAATCGCCATAGAAATCGGGAATATCACTGTGATAAATAGCCGCTGCGACTTCCTCAATCGGATAATCTACTTTAACTATTTTGGCTTCTATGTTTTCTTCTGTCAGCGTCACTAAGGTATAGGAAGCCTTTCTGTCTTTTTCTTTGCTTCGGCCGACAGACCCACAATTGATAAACAGGACTTCTTCAGTCCGTTGGACATAGGCGTGATGGGTATGACCCATGACCAAGATATCAATGGCTCTTTCACGTAATTGAATTGAGAGGTCCGCTTTGGGTGTTGATTCATGAATGTATTCATCATTACTATGAAGACTGGCGTGCACAAGCAGGATCTTTCTAAGACGATCACCGACTTTGAACGTTAATTCAATATTGTAAGGTAATGTTGCTAGCCATTTTTTGTGAGCAGCTGTTATATCGTTTTTGCTGAGATTGATGGCGATGTCACGGTTTACTGTTTCGATCGCATCGTGGTGTGGTAAGGGAATAATAGGCTCATCGAAGGCAATCCTCTGATCGTGATTTCCGAGTAAACAGGGGATATTTCTTTCCTGTATTCGGGCAATAACCTCATTTCCCCATGGGGCAAAATCGACCAGATCACCTAAACAGTAAATCTGTGTTACCCCGCTCTTTTTTATGTCCGCTAGTACTTCGTCCAATGCCACAATATTGGCATGTATATCACTTATTATTGCAAGTTGTATCTTCATCTATCCTACAAACTTAGCCATTCGAAGCGCAAATTAACAGTATGCTTATTGTTTTTAAAAAGAAAATGAAATTGGTATTATATTCATTAAGATGAATCATGAGTGATAGCAGCGAAAATAATATACAATATTTTAATAAGTATATAACCTGTATTATAACAGTAAGATATATACTTATTTTCTATTAAGATGATTAAAGGTTCATTCCTCCGGATACCTCAATGCGTTGTCCATTGATCCATCGGGCGTCTTCTGTGCACAAAAAGGCTACAACGCCGCCGATATCATCCGGTACGCCGGCACGCCCCAATGCCGTTACACTCGCAATATGTGCATTTGTTTCCTTGTTATCACGTACATGTCCGCCGCCGAAATCTGTTTCAATTGCGCCCGGAGCGACGACATTTGCTGCAATACCACGATGTCCAAGCTCCTTGGCCAGGTATCTTGTCAGAACTTCGACCGCACCCTTCATCGAACCGTAAGCGGAAGAGCCTGGAAAAGCGAAACGGGCAAGACCGGACGATATATTAATAATACGTCCGCTGTCGTTTATAAAGGGAAGCGCTTTCTGGGTTAGAAAAAAGACACCTTTATAATGGATATTGTATACTGCGTCAAATTGCTCCTCTGTCGTATCCATAAAAGGGGCATATAATGCCGTACCTGCATTGTTGATCAAAAAATCAAAATTCGGCTGCCCCGTTTGTTCTTTTAGATGATCGGTTATTTGTGCTATAAACTGATCAAAGGAATTGATGTTACCCGCATCGAATTGAAATGCAGCGGCATGCTGTCCTAAGGCCTGAATGTTAGACACCACATGATCTGCTTCTTCTTTGTTGCTATGGTAAGTCAGTATGACATCGATTCCCTTTTTAGCGAGATTAATTGCCATGTTCCTTCCCAACCCCCGGCTTCCGCCAGTTACTAAAGCGATTTTATTTTTAGCCATTTTTATTTTGTTTTAAAATTTAATAGTACAAATTTCGCTTTTAAAGTATCCGATGCGTTTGTGAAAAGCAAATGAATATTTGCGAAATTCAAATTATAGCGGCTGAGAACGAAAATTGTTTGGAGAAAGCTTGGTCTGCTTTTTAAAGAAATTAGAAAAATGTGCTATTTCTTCGAAACCGAGCGAGTAGGCAATCTCGGAAATATTCCAGTCTGTTTGTTTGAGAAGAATTTTTGCTTCCTGTGTGATTCTGGCACTAATTACGTGGGTGGTTGTGTTCCCTGTACTGTCTTTCAGAATTTTATTCAGATGGTTCACATGGACTGCAAGGCGTTCGGCAAAATCATTTGCTGTCCGTAGCTGCAAACGCTGCATCGGAGATTCTATGGGGAACTGTCTTTCCAATAGCTCGATGAATAGGGAAGTAATTCTAGAGGCGGCATTATGGGTCGGGTTGCTGATGCCTTTCGGTTGTAGTTTCTGTCCATAATGAATAATTTCTAGCACATAATTCCTTAAAAGATCATATTTAAACACGTAATCGGAAGATAACTCCTTATTCATTTTTTCGAAAATGTGTTCAATCTCAAGACGCTGCTCCGGGGAGATCTGAAAAACGGGAAGTCCCCCCGGTTGAAAAATAGGCAGATCATCCAAAACAACGCCACTTTTATTTCGTGCTAAAAAATCATCGGTAAAAACGCAAAAATAACCTTGTTGCTGCTCGTCTCTGGGTATCCAATGATAGGGTACTTTCGGTGTCGCAAATACTAAAGCAGACTCTTCTATTTCAATCACTTTATCGGCGTATTCAGCGGTATTCTTTCCTGTGATTAAGCTGATTTTATAATAAGTTCGTTTGTTGTATGGCATAATGGGCTTCTCTTTCAATGCGGCAGCGAGTTCTGCGTAACTAAACACGTTAAAATGACCGATCTCCCGTGCTATTTCCTTGGGTATCGTTGCGTTGATTTCGTGGTAGAACTGTTCAATTGAGGTTGTTTCCATATGGATTAAATTTGCAAGAATCAAATTTAGATATTTTTATTCATTAACTCAAAATATCCACGACCTATCCCTTCGGATTGCCGCCAATTTTCATTTTAATGTCAATAGAGTAATTATATTTTGCACAATATAATTTTTCAATCTACATTTGTGGTGTTGAAACGAAAACAAAACAAAATAAAATATGAAAACGTTATACACAATAGGGGCTACCGCCAAAGGCGGCCGAAACGGTCAGGTGAAAAGTGAAAATGGTGTATTGGACCTGGAGGTTCGGATGCCGAAGGGGCTTGGTGGTGCAAATGATAATTATGCAAATCCAGAAATGCTTTTTGCGGCTGGTTATGCTGCCTGCTTTGACAGTGCTTTGAATTTAGTGATTCGACAAGAAAAGATACAAACAGGTGAGACGGCTGTTACCGCTAGGGTGAGCATTGGTCAATTGGAGAATGGCGGTTTTGGACTTGCGGCAGAATTGCATGCGAATATCCCTGCGGTTAGCTTGGACATTGCGCAGCAGCTGATTGAGAAAGCGCATCAGGTATGTCCGTATTCCAATGCGACCAGAGGTAATATCGAAGTAAAATTAACAGTATCAAATAACGAATAATATATGGATCATATGGCCACTGTGCTTACTCTACTTGTCCTGGTAGAACATATTTACATTGTTTGGATGGAAATGTTTGCATGGGAGACTGCAGGACGGCGTAGTTTCGGGAAATCGCTTCCCGATGCACTGTTTAAGCCCACAAAAGGACTGGCCGCAAACCAAGGTTTATATAATGGCTTCTTGGTAGCCGGTTTGGCTTGGTCGTTTTTTATCAGCGATCCGGGCTGGAGCGATAATGTTCGCCTATTCTTTTTGGGCTGTGTTCTTGTTGCAGGCATTTTCGGCGGTTTTACGGCAGGTAGAAAGATATTCTTTGTACAGGGGATTCCGGCATTGTTGGCGATATTATCCGTTCTTTTTTCAAAATAAAATAGCAATTAAATGTCATTAATTACAGACTTACAATGGAGACATGCTGTGAAAGCGTATGATCCTACAAAAAAGGTTTCACAAGAAAATATTGATAAGATATTGGAGGCAGCACGCTTTGCGCCAACATCTTCGGGGCTACAACCATTTAAAGTATTGGTGGTCGAAAATCAGGCTTTGAAAGATGAACTGGCAAAAGGTGCCTTAAATCCTGACTGTATGCGCGAATGCTCTCACGTGCTGGTTTTTGCGGCCTGGGATAAATATACAGAAGAGCGCATTGATAAAGTATATGATTTCACAACAGATGAGCGGGATTTGCCGCGGGGCCGCTTCGGATCTTATACAGATAAATTGAAGTCCATTTATCTAAATGAGGCAGCAGAGCATAATTTTGCCCATACTGCCCGACAAACTTATATCGCATTGGGTTTAGCCTTGGCACAAGCAGCCGAATTGCGGGTAGACAGTACTCCGGCAGAGGGCTTTGATAATAAAGTTGTGGATGAGGTGCTGCAGTTGGATAAACTTGGGCTGAAAAGTGTATCGTTAATGTATGTCGGTGTTGCCGACGCTTCTCGTGATTGGATCTCTACCATGAAAAAAGTGAGAATGCCAAAAGAAGAATTTGTCGTCGAATATAAATAGGCACTTCCTGATCTTCAGACTTTAAGAAAACAATATCTTTGTAAAATGGATGACTTATTGAAATTGGACAAACAGTTGTGTTTTTCTGTATATGTTTTGCATCGGGAGATTATGCAACGTTATCGTGCTATTTTAGAAGAGGTAGATTTGACTTATCCGCAATATATTACGATGATGGCCCTATGGGAAAATGACGGACAAACCGTAAACCAGCTTGGGGAAAAGTTGTTTTTGGATAACGGAACCCTTACACCTTTACTGAAACGGCTGGAAGGCAAGTCATTGCTCACCCGTACCCGAAGCAAAACAGATGAAAGGGTCGTGAAGATACAATTAACTACACAAGGGACAGAACTGAAAGAAAAAGCGAGTTGCATTCCCATGCAGATCTTTGAAGCCTTAAAGCTGGATTATTCCGATATGCAGCAGCTTAAAGCTTTAGCAGATAAAATCGTGACAAACGTAGGTAACGGCTAATATTTTAGTGTTAGATTTACGAATTGTATTTTAGCTGAATCAATGGCTAGTCAAATTTTATCAGAAGAATGCGGTTAATTGCAATTTGTTTTATCCTGTTTGTCCTCCTATTTACAGGTTGCCAGGAAAAGAGAAGGGATGCAGAGCTATCGAAGTACGTTGCTTATAGTAATCGCGATAGTGCGCAACTTGAACTTAATCTCTTTGAAAGCCGTTTTCATGGGAAATTACGATTTTATCGCCCGGGTGGTGAAATTGATTCAGGAGAGATTCAGGGGAATATCAAAAAAGATACGCTGGCTGGTGATTATTACTATGTTCCCTTTGGCTGGGGACAGAAAAAAAGAAGACCCTTTGTTTTGCTTAAGAAAGGGTCTCAATATATTTTAGGAACGGGTACCGAACAGGTGTATATGGGGATACCACATTACATACCATCAACGATCAGTTTTCAGCAGGCCAAGTATGTTTTTACAGCGGTAGTCCATTAAGATGTTCGGCTGGGAGGATATCGCTACAAAATATTGTTCAATCTAATATATTGCAGTAGCATAATGGTCTTACCATCTTTGATTTCGCCGCTTTCGATCATAGCTAATGCATCTTGAATATTTAGCTCCAGTATCTCTATATTTTCCTCTTCTTCTTCTAATCCACCACCATCACTGATCTTCATGCCGTTCGTATATTCCGCGATAAAGAAATGTAGAATTTCGGTAACCGAACCGGGTGACATATACGCTTCAAATATCTTTTTTGCTTCCTTGATCTGATAACCTGTTTCTTCTTCTGTTTCCCGACGGATACAATCCTGTGGCGAATCTTGATCCAATAAACCAGCACAGGCTTCAATTAACATTCCAGATTCATTTCCGTTGATATAGGTTGGAATTCTGAACTGTCTGGTCAAAATGACAGTCTTGTATTCTTTATTATATAATAGTATTACGGCTCCATTTCCTCGATCATAAGCTTCGCGGCTTTGCTGTTGCACCGTTCCGTCTGGTTTTGTATATTGATAGGTGACCTTTTTTAAGGTATACCAATTATTGGATAGAATTTCTGTTTTTACAATTTCAATATCTTTGATTGCCATTTTTAGCGTGTTAAGGTCAAGGTATAAAAGTAAGTAATACGCTCCAGATAAAATAGGAAAATATAGTTCTACCTAGGCTATTCTTCATGTTTTTTTTCCATGGCATCCTAATTTTTTTTGCTGAGTCCTGTATGTTAATGCTCCCGGTAGCGCACGTTGTTTTTTATTTTAACCCATCTTCCAATACCTTTTTGTCTAACTTAAATTCCCTATAACCGAAGGCTCCTGATTTATATCCTATGACGGCACCGAACTCGATATTAGTTATTGAAGAAGATTTGGAAAATACTGCCGAACAATAAACGTGCTATGAGAACAACGGCTTTTCAAATAGACGAAAATTTATTCCGCAAAGCCTGTCGGAATCGGTAGTATATTTCTGTGTTAATAAAAGAATTGATCCCCCGATGTTGTGAGATTAATTTTTAAATTTAACAAAGGATAAAAGCGGCATGAATCAATAAATAAGAACGTCATAATATACAAGTGGAATAATATAATGGAAGAAGGGCTATATTACAAGATTATTAAACCCGATGACCCGCTTTCTAATTTTGTGGATAGTTTTTGGTGTCTATATAATCACTCAAATGAGGTAAAAGAAACAATAGGCTTACCGGATGGACGGGTGGATTTGTTTCTTTTTTGCTCTCCGGCAGATGGTTTCCGGATTCTATTGCTCGGCCTGGGTACACAGCCACATGAGCAGGCATCAATTCCAGTTGATTGCGTAATGTTTTGCATTAGTTTAAAGTTACTTGCAGTAGAATATATTTTACAGGAGAGCATAGCTGATATTATAAATTCCGGTAAATTATTGAAGGAAGATTTTTTGGGTTTTAGTGAGCAGGATCTACAAAATTTTGATCGGTTTATTGAAAAATCTACCCAATTGTTGCTGTCAGTTTTACCGACAGTTATCGATAAGCGTAAACAGAAATTATTTGATCTTATATACAAGAGTAAAGGCTCTGTAACAGTTTCTGAGCTTTCAGAAAAAGTCTGCTGGACAAGTCGACAGATCAATCGTTATTTTAATCAGTGGTTTGGGCTCTCCCTAAAAGCGTATTCCAACATTTTACGTTTTCGGGCTTCTTTAGATCATATAGCACAGGGCAAGCTCTTTCCTGAGGAGCATTTTTTTGATCAGAATCATTTTATCAAAGAAATCAAGAAATTCGCAGGAGTGGTTCCTAAGGAATTGCTAAAAAATAAAAATGACCGATTTATACTATTATCTTCCCTGACATCGAAATAGTTTTGTCTTAAATATTTTAAGAACACTATGATGTTAATTGAAAACAAAAAAATTGCCATCGTTGGCGGTGGAATAGGCGGCTTGACCCTTGCCCGATTATTACAGATGCGCGGGGCGGATATACAAGTTTATGAACGCGATATTGACAGCGGGGTACGTGTGCAAGGATCTACACTGGATCTTCATGAAGGAACAGGTCTTGAAGCGATAACACGTGCTGGACTTATTGACGAATTCTATAAATATCATCGTCCGACAGCCAGTAAGTTACGTATCGTAGATAAGAAACTCCATGTTATATTTGACGATCATGACCATATCGCCGCAGTTGCCGAAAACCGACCAGAAATTGATCGCGCTCCACTACGTGAGATCTTATTGAATTCGCTGAATACAGATACTGTGGTCTGGAATCGTCATTTTGTTTCAATGGAAAAAAAAGGCGAAGGCTGGAAATTGCAATTTAAAAATGGACAAACGGCCTATGCGGATCTCATTATTGCCGCCGATGGTGCAAATTCTAAAATACGTCCTTATCTCAATGCACCCAATCCAATTTATTCGGGAATTACATTGGTAGAGGGAAATATTTATGATGCGCAAAAAAATGCCCCTAAACTATTTGAATTTACAAAAGGAGGGAAGGTGATGGCTTTTGGCGATGAACAATTCATTGGGTATGGAACGAAAGGAGATGGATCCATTATGTTTGTCGCCAGTACAAAAGCGCCCGAACATGTTTTTAAAGAGCAGTCTAATGATGTTAATCTTAAACAACAGGTTTCCGATTGGCTAAATGTTAATTTTTCGGGCTGGGGGGAAGCCTGGGAGGAATTTTTTGCTAACGAAAATGTGTATTTTATACCTCGGCCACAGTACTATTTTCCGCTCGATCAAAGTTGGATTACGCAGTCTAATCTCACCATGATTGGCGATGCTGCCCACCGTATGCCGCCTTTTGCGGGAGAGGGCGCAAATGTTGCCATGCAAGATGCATTTGAACTTGCGGCGTGCCTGACAGATGGCAATTTTGAAAGCTTAGAACTTGCACTTTCCTATTTTGAAAAACAGATGGTTCAACGGGGAGTCGCAGCGACACAGGATACATTGGAAAATAGTGACAGAATGCATTCGGCAACTGCTTTGCAACAGATGCTGGATTTTTTTACTGAAACTGAAGAATAGAGAGAAAACGATCGCTGAAAAAGTGTTAAGATCAACTTTTCTGAAATTTGTCAATGAGACTCTATTGAGGAAATGCCTTTTTTATGCATAGTGCGCCTTCAAAAAGTGTGCTATACGCTGAAACAAAAATCTTATAAAAACTCCGTTCTGGTTATTCATATAAAAAGGATTATTTATCTGGTGGAAGCTGATAGCGCTTTTTGATCTCTTTCAATATCTTTTTGTAATACTTTGTTTTGTCCGATTCATCAATAACAATAATTTCCACATCATTAGCTTTGAGTAATTGCATTTTATCCACAGCGATTTGATGCCATTTTTTTGTTGTATAATAAAATAGCTGATTTTGAATAAAATTACTCTTTCGATAAAACTTATTTCGAGCACGATAGGTCAATAGCCACCAGAGATCAATCTCTACAAAATCCAGTGAAAGACCCAGGATATGAATGTCTTGTGTGAAGAAAAGATCTATCCAGGATTGCAGTTTCAGGTTCTTTTTTTGCTTCAGCCTTTTTATTAATGCCGCTTTAAATACTGTATCAGACGTGTAATTGGTGCCATTGACAACATAATCTCTCATTTTTTGGAGCTGTCCGCAATAATGTTCGTAGCCCAGATTGATGGAGGTCGGATTGTCACAATCCCCATGGATATGCCAAAATGTTTTATCTGCTGTTTCATGCCGACGAAAAACACTATAGGTTGTTTCCCTGACAAGACTTGTATTAACCTTTGCTGTGGGGCCTTCCAGACTGAATTCATAATTTGTTGTGATGATATTCCTAGTCGGAAGAGATCGGATTAATTGGTGTATTTCATTTTGCTTTATTTGGGAGACGCTGTCCGAGATATATGTTTTAAGTTCCCTCTCATTAAGCTGCTGCATCTTGATCGCATTTAGAAAAATCTCTTCATATAACATTGGGAAAGGTTTTTGCCCATTTTCCAATCCCGTCAGCTGATATTTTGCTTTAATATTGGTCAATAAATCGCTCCAACTGATCCCCGGAGAAATATTGTTGATATCATTCCCAACTAAAAGACTGAATTTATCCATTTGTAATTAATTTCTATTGAAGATTTTTTGTTCTATTTAATTGTTTTACGCATATTTCGATTTATGATAGTATGAATTCCATCATGAAAATTATTGATCGGTCTCTAATTTAATAAAAAAGAACGAAGGAGGTCAAGCGGCTTTTTAAACCTTCTTTTGGTTAGGGTGGCTAACAAGGAATCTTAAATTTTTGCTTTATTTTAGGGACCTCATTTATTTATCGGAAATCGAATTCCGAAAATGGCGGGACTGATGAAAAAGGCTAGGCGAACCGATTTCCTAGCCTTCACGGTATAACTCATCCTATGCTATAACGATCAAATAACAAAAGAGTAACAAAAATGTTTTTATCCGACCAAAGGAGTGCTAATTTTCGGTCAATGATTTCGGGACAATACATTTCTTTGTCAAACGAGTCTGAGTAAAACGTTATATCTTTATTGCAGGTGTAGATGTCGATAGCCCATTTGATCAAAAAATGATGAAAACACACTATCCTCTATCCACCGTGGACAAACAGCTTGGATACGAGCTGTTGGCAAAAAACAGTATTGACTGTATGCCGGTTCGACTGCCCAAGATCGAATCAACAAATGAATACGGACGAGCAGTGGAAGCAAGTCTTGTAGATTGTCCCAGTGATGCTATGACCGCTTTTGAATTGGCGAATTTTCTTATCGGTCGGTTAGAAGCCAGAAGTTATATTCGTAAAGCTCATTTTATTGCCAACATTTAACAATCATGATCATATATTCTTAACGAATCCATGCGCCAATTTTAAAGCCACATCAGTCCGAAGTGGCTTTTATTTTTACATCAGGAATAAAAAGAAGCGATTCTTTCACTGATATTCGGTAGTTGTTTCATACCGCTTGTATATGCGTAATATTTCATTTTTCAGGTGCTGCCCATAAATAAATTTGTATTGAAATACTAGCTGAAATATGCATGACAGCTTTTATTGAATAAAACTAAACTCCGGATTTTAATAAGGAAAAGCGCTGAATATAGAAATAAATCATCAATAATATAAGAAGATATGGATATTGAAAAAAACAAATTGGTAGGAGTTTCCTATCACGAGACATCTAATAAAGGCCGTGTTATCAGCCCTATTTTTATCATTATGCATTATGATGGTGCATCCAATGCCACTAGTGCGATTCATTGGATGTTGGATCCCCAGAGCAGGGTTTCGGCCCATGTGCATATCAGCCGGGACGGTATAGTGACACAATTGGCACCGTTCAATATTAAATGCTGGCATGCGGGACTGAGTTCATGGGCTGGTTTAAAAGATCTGAACAATTATAGCATTGGGATCGAGCTGCAAAATAAAGGAAATGAGGTTTATACGGAGAAGCAGATTGCTGCGGCGATTGAAGTCTGTGAGGCAATCGTTGCCCATTATCCGATTCAGGAAATTTTAGGGCACAGTGATATTGCTCCGGGAAGAAAAGAGGATCCGGGAAAACAGTTCCCATGGATGAAGTTTAAATCACTCATAAAAAAGAACTACTATGGAAATACTTGAGATTTTAGAAAAATTGATTATCCCTATCGTTACGGCTATCGGTGGTTACCTTGTTGGACGGCCTAAACAGCAGGCGGAAGTGGAAGCAACGAATGTAGAGAATGCCGGGAAAGTCATCGACAAATGGGAAGGTTACGCAAACCGGCTCGAAAAAGACATTGAACATTTAAGAGCAATTATTGAAGACCTCAATGAAGGACTCAGGCTGGCCAATGACGATCGTATGGCCTGTTCAAAGACCTTGGCGGAGTTACAGGTGAAATATGATGATCTGATGAAGCTTTATAAAGAATTGCAGATTGAATTAAAAAAAGTGAAAAATGAAAAATATACTTGCATTGACCGTAATGCTACTACTCGTTAGTAGCTGCGGTCTATTTAAAAAAACAGTAAAGACAAGTGAATCGCATATGCTTGAGGCAAGGGGGAAAGTGATGGTATCGTCACAAATAGATTCCAGTAGCAGTCATTTGGAGGTTGGGCAGTCCTACGTCCGAAATCTGAAACAATCTGAAGATCTTATGCAGATCGAGGGTGCGGAAATCGAGATCAGTCCGGATGGAATTGTACGGATAGGTAAAGGGAAGATCAATAAAAAACGGACGCTTTATGCGGATAGCAGCAATGTATTCCGGAAGTCTATTTCTGGACAAAGTCAGCTGGTCATTGAAAATCTACTGCGCAAAGATGAAAAATTAAAGTCAGCGGAAAGAACGACAAGACGAACGGAGCGACCAATGGTAACAAGTATGCTATTTTTTATTACTGGTCTACTTGTCCTGGCAAGCCTTATGCTCTGGTGGCTGCGAAGGAAGATATGGCGAAAAGGTTAAGGGTTATTATACCGATCAGAGAAAGTGTTGAGCTCACTAATTTTATGATCGGTATAATTTCTGGGAAAATCATCTTACTTATCATTGAAACGTTTATGAATGAAATAGTAATTTGACGCCTGTTTGATATCTTTCTTAAAATCATTATATAAGTCAAATTGGTTGCATGCGCAGATAATGGATTTTTGTAAGGTATCACTATTAATCTTTAAATACGGTCCAAGTTCCTTGTATATTGTGCTCTTTACTTTAGTTTTTAAGTTGTCTAATTTTTCTGGCTGAAAAATGCGCAAGACTACCGCGATTGCTTTGTAGCGATGTTGAATATCTTTATAATTGATATATTCACCCATGATCTGTTGGGTGGGTATACCCATAAATTCACAATAACAGTCGATGACTTGACTGATTTTGGAAAGATCAGGCTCATAAATTTTGTCAATTGATCTTAATATTTCCGGATGATTTTCTTTTAAGAAGCTTAAAATGAAAGAGTAATATAATGTGTTCATGCGTCGGGAATTGGTCTTGTTATTTCGTTGCATTTTTACAGCAGTTAATTTTTGTTGTGGAAATAGAACTGACATAAGCTCCATTTCCTGTGCTTGTTTTGAAATAATGTTCTGATTTCTGATATCCTTCCGGTTTAATCCGACGGATCCGTTTAGCTGTGCATGCGTTGTGATGAAGCGTTCCATATTGATGTTCCTTTTAAGTATATACCTGTTTTTTTCTCTGTCTTTTTGTTATTCGTTAAGCGAAGCCATTGATGGGACATTGACGTCTAATAAATTTCTCGGATATAATTTACCGATGTGAATTCATTGTTAAACAAAGTTAAACAAAATTGTTAATCATTCAAGTGTTTTGAATTTTATTTTACGCATTTTTTTATTGTTTACTACCGTTGTTAAACTTATTTGTTTAATTATAACTATCTCATAATTAGTGTTTAATGTGTTTTATTTGTTTATTTATTTGTTTAGGTTTAATATCTTGTGTAACTTAGTGTCAGATTGTTATGAATTAGTGTAACATTTATTCTTATCCTATAAAAACATGGAAACTTATCCACATAATAATTTTGAGGTTTTACGCTTGGAGATGGGGATTACCAATCGGGAATTCGCGAGTTTATTGGGCGTGCGTGAGCAGGTATATTCCCGCATTAAGAAAGGGGAATATCCAATTGGACTTACCATGAAAACACGGATTCAAAATGCCTTTCCACAGGTTCAATACGACTGGCTGCTGTATGGGAAGGGGGAGCGAGCCCAGTCAGGTATATTCGTTCAGTCTGATGCTCTTGCAGCAGTCAGCGTTGGGAATGGAAAATCAATTGGGTATTTTTCAAATGACGTTAAGTTTATTGATGAAAATAAGAACAATATATTCTTTGAGGTATCGCCCGGACGATATCTGATGCAAACTAAGCTCGTTACTGAGAAGGCAAAAGCGGGTTATCTTTCGGGATTCTCAGATGCCGAATACATGGATGATTTACCAGCACATTTTATTACGGTGAATGAATTTCACAAGGGGGCTTACCGTTCTTTTGAAGTTAGTGGTGACAGTATGACCGATGGGACTGACGCCAGTGTTCTGGATGGTGATATTGTTACTGGGCGTCTGATTAAACGGGAGCTCTGGCAATCGAAATTCCATACCCATAAATATAGATACTGGGTCATCGTTCATCGATATGAAGGAGTAATCATTAAAGAAATCGCCCATCACGATGTCGCGAACGGAATCCTTACATTACGTTCGCTAAATTCGGATAAAGCGACCTATCCGGACTTTGAAGTTAGTTTGGATGACGTGGATCAGATCTTCAATGTCGTTGATATCAGCCGTTCATTATAGGACTCCGCTGAAGTGGTATTCGCAACAAAACTACCTGACGACGATTGACCATCATGAAAACATGTTCATCCAAATATTAGCAGCGTGTATTTTTCGGTATGCAAGCACGGATTGGTAAGCCTCAATTGATATTTCCGGGGATTTGTCTTGTTTGTTGTAAAAACCGGCCGCGTCGAATTAAATGCCATAGGTAATAGTTTGTTATTTTTCAGCTAAAATATATAGTAAATAAAGCTAATTTAATTAGTTTTGTTTACTATATTTGAACACGGATTGAAAGCTGATGAATGTGTTTAATGTATGATGTCCCGGCGTCGAACAGTATATATAATGCGCTAGGATATATCGTTGTACATATAAGAACATTGGTTGCTCATTATTCTTGCATGTTCATTGCTTTCAATTCCTATAAATCCGAACAATTAAATGGACAGCGTGATGAACGTCTGAGATAGGAATAATAGTAAAATGAATATACCATTGACGAGTGATATCCTTCAGGACTTGAAACGTAAAGGTTATAATATACTTAAGTCTGAGAATAGTATAGAAGATACCTATCAGTATTTTGTTCCTGTAAGAGTAAATGATTTATGAAAATTTCTAGAAGAGTTTAGCAAAGACTCCGCGACGGTCGTTATCGAACAGCTTATTCACGTTTCCGTGGAAACCTTTAAAAGTAAATTTATAAAGGTATTTTAAATCCAGTCGAAGCCATTTACTAATCCATCATATGTTTATTTTTAAAGCCAGTTTTTAACCTGGCTTTTTTGTTCCTATACTTCCGATACATTTACGATAGCTGATCTATAAGGTAGTATCCAAAAAGCCGCAATATAATAGCTTATGCAGATCTTAAAATAACAAGTTATAGACAGATAAATAAACTTTTATTCTCGTTACGAATAAGGCTATCGGGAGTAGGATACTACTTTGATTTATCGCTCTTCTGTAATAAAGGAATAAATTTCTCATAACCTTGGGCTTTCATCTGTTCTTTTGGAACAAAGCGTAAGGAGGCACTATTGATACAATACCGCAATCCCCCTTTTTCGGTGGGACCATCATTAAAAACATGCCCTAAATGAGCATCACCTGTTTTGCTTCTCACTTCAGTTCGGCTCATTCCAAAAGATTTATCGTTTTTTTCGGCAATTAAACTATCGCTAATCGGCTTGGAAAAGCTCGGCCAACCACAGTCTGACTCAAACTTATCTGTCGAAATAAATAAGGGTTCGCCGGTTGTAATGTCAACATAGATACCTTCCTTAAATTCATTCCAGTAGGCATTGTCAAAAGCCTTTTCGGTCGCACTATTTTGCGTGACATCATATTGTAATGGTGTCAATTCTTTCTTCAAAATTTTTTTATCTATCTTCTTGTAACGCGTGGGCTGGTTTGCTTGCCGGGCCTTTTCAAATAGGTCCGCCGGAATATGGCAATAGCCGCCCGGATTCTTTCCTAAATAATCCTGATGATAATTTTCAGCAGTATAAAAATTACGTAATGCAGCAATTTCGACGACAAGTTTGGAATTATAGTTTTTCGCGAGCTGTTCGATTTCTCCCCGGATCGTTTTTTCATCCTCTTTTTTTGTAAAGTAAATTCCGGTTCTATATTGCGTACCTATGTCATTCCCCTGTTTATTCAAACTTGTTGGGTCAATCGTTTTAAAGTATAAGTCAATCAACAATTTCAAATCAACTTTGGCCGGGTCGTAATTGACTTTTACGGTTTCAACAAAACCAGTATTGCCCTCGGATACCTGTTCATAGCTGGGATTGGCTAGTTTTCCATTCGCATAACCAACTTCGGTGGCCGTTACGCCTCTTATTTGTTTAAAATAATGTTCTGTTCCCCAAAAGCACCCTCCAGCGAAATAAATTTCCTTGGTTAGCCTGTAATCTACGGTACTCTCCCCCGAAACTGATACCTTTTCTTCACTTTTTGTAAAGCCTATTTTTACTATCGCGAAGCCAAAAAGGATGAGCATAGTAATGGTCGATATAATTTTCATGATCTTTTATTTGTTAGCTGATTGTAGTAAATTGATTCCAAATCCAAGAAATAATATGTCCTTGAGGATAAAGAAGTCCGTTACCGGAACCCCATTTACATATCTCAACATATTGGGAGTGGTAAAAAGATAACTGAGGGTCATTGTAAAAATAATGCATAATCCCACACCGGCATATCGCCTCAGCGGATTGAGTTTTAAACTTAGTAAAATAAGTAGGGCAACCACGATTTCAAAGATGCCGATAATATTGGATACTGTTTGTACGCTTAGCAGGCGATACAACCAGGAAGAAAGCGGATGATTTGCTATCAATGGCTTAATGGCCATGGCTTCTGTCGCTGTAAACTTGAATATTCCAAGCCACAGAAGAATGAGAACAACGCCAAATGTGGACATGTAAAACCCCCATTGCGATGATGGGGTCGTGGGATTTTTTGTTTGTGTCATGGGATGCATTTTTCTAACATTTAAATTGTTTCTATTGTTTCTCTCTTAGTAGTATGCACCTCAAATTCCTGACAAAAAAATCTTATTATTTCAGTTTTTCTTTTAATTTATCTTTAAATAGTTGTAAATCAGTTTTGTTGAATCTGTCAGGAACGTCCTGTGTAAATATTTTTTTCATCGCATCTTCCATTACATTGATCTTACGGCTATAAGCGCGGCACCATTTACAGATCATGAGGTGCGCGTTTAGACGGATTTTTTGTAGGGACGTTATGCTGTTCGTGTTTCGCTTTTCCATGAGTAGGGTTGCCTGCCTGCAGGGCATCAATAGCAGATGTATGAGTCGTCTTACCATCCTTTACAAAATCATAAAATGTTAAACCAATTGAATTCCAGACACTCCCGAAGTTGCATACGGCCACGTTGAAGGATCTTCCATAGGTTAGTTGTCGTAATGCCTGTTTCCTGACATACTTTGTCTGCTTTTTTTTCTTCCAGGTAGTAAAGCTTTATTGGGATAAGCCATTTTAAAGGTAATTTATCTATACAATCCGCCATTACTTTGTTGAAATCATTGTTGTCAAGCAGGTTTTCGTCTTGTTCATTCCAGTCTTGTAGGATATCGGCATGTTTCCATGATCCTTCCTGATCAAAATATCGGTCCAGTGGAACATTTTCTGTGTGTCGATATTTTTTGCGGTAAAATTCAGCGACTTTATTTTTGAGAATAGCCATTAACCAGGTTTTCACACTACTTCGGCCTTCGAAAGAATAGTAAGATTCAAATGCGGAAATAAATACATTCTGGACAATATCCTCCCCATCCTGTTTGTCAGATAACAAAAAAAGTGCACTATTGAGAAGTGTTTCACTGTAGGTGTCGATCCATTGTTGTATATGTTCTGAGCGTTTGTCCATGTAGTCAACGATAATCCTATAAAATTAGAAATAGTTTTTTTGATACTTTCGATCCTACCAGGATTGATTATGGCTATCAAAGGATCAGCCCCTTAAAAACAGAACCATCATCGCTATAAGCACAATAAAAAGAAAGCAAATGACAGCAATTGAAAGAATATACTGTTTTTTATTCCTTTTTAGGAAAAAGCTATTGGCTTTCCAGATAAAAAATATATAAGCAAGCAGAGGATAAGCTATACTAAAAATCTTCGCCCAATGCGAACTGATAGCGAAGAGCAGGAAGATAGAAATCAGCAAATATGAAACCGCTAGTAATAGATGAAATTTTCGGAAATATGGAATAAAAGCCTTTATATCAAATTGTTGTTTTTCAGCTGTGGAAAGTGTGTTATATCCAGAAAGTGATGCGTCTGCATTTTTTTCGGTGACTAGAAAAGCTACAGTCGCCAGCATTGCACTTAATACTAAAATCAAAATAATCATCTGTTAAAAATTGATATTTGTGATCGTATTTTGTTTATTCTCCATTGAAATCTTTCTTCGTTCTGTTAGTTCCATTTCCTGTAATTCTTAGGGATTAAAGGAAGCCCTTTTGGGAAATATAGCCCGTTAAAATCAAAATAAAAGAAAGTTCCTGTTTCGGCATGTCTTATCTGTAGGAGCGCTTTTAGATTTTGGGATGTACTGATATATCTGTAATCAAAATGGTCATTTCCCAGGACGGGAGCATTTCCCTGTTGGGTGTTAACCAATACCAGTTGTCCGGGATCGTCCGTTGCCGGTATTAAGCTAAATTCATTGTTCAGTACAATAGCTTTGTTATGAGGAATAAGTATCTGGTTCGCCATACTGGGAGGTGGCATCATACTGCCGCGTAGTTCAATTTTCTGGTTGAATAGTTTTGCAATTGCCTCACGTTTATAAACTGTGCTGCCTATTTTTTTAAAACTGGTATTGTAGACTTCCACGGTGTGACTCGACTCAGGTATACCGTATTTCTGACCAAAAGTACGTTGGATTGCGGTTTTGCTTCCCAGCACAAATCCGATCAGGGTCAAAGGTGCATTTTCGTTTATTCGGTATATGAGATCAAAGCTTTCAAATTTGGGTAAGGAGTTTATTGGAACAAAACTATTGTTAGCGTCCAAAACAGCGTAGGTTTCATCTTCTTTTAACGCCCAGAGATACTGTTTACCATCCACGCTTTCGTTGTCCCAAGCATCCTGATTTGGTTCGATTTTTTTGTAGGAGTGCGTAAGTTGTATTGGCGAACTTGCCGAATTTAACAGAATAGAGCTTCCATTTACCTCAAAGTGATAATAGCTGTCTTTGTTGATTTTCAAAAGGCCACATGTGCGATCCAGATGTCCAACAAACTGCGCTTTTCCAGAACGGGCATCAATGACCTCGTCCTCGCCTTCATTTTTCGCGATGATATAACTTTGAAAATCTCCGACCACATCATAATTACCGGGGCCGTCCACAAAAGCATCGGGCGGGACAAGTTCCGTCTCGGAAATCTTTAATAAACCTAATTTACCTTCGGATTTGAAAGGAATAAACTGGGGATGCTCCTGAGCGAATGCACAGGAAAAAAATAAAAAAATACTAAAAGCGAAAATAAACTTCATCGTAAACTGACTTTTGACATTTGGTGGCGATCGCGCGCACCTTCAAATTTGAATTTACAAAAATAAATCTATTCAACGCTGTAAGTTTTTTACTTATCCCACAGGTCATTGAAGATAGCTTGTAGCGCAGCTACCGGACGTTATACCACGCTGCATTTAATTTTCAAAAAGCCATTTTATTCCTACTACCAACATCACGATTACCGCGATGATGTATTTTACTTTAATCACTTGTTGTTTTCGGTACGCAATGTAAATCCCCAGTGCCATGATCAAGGCAATTGCAATAATTATCCATCCAAATGAGAAGCTGTTTCCAAGCTCAATATTTATCATATTTTTAGTTTTTTAATAATGTATTAGATCAGATTTGCGTAATCGTATTTTAGTCTTTTTCAAATGTTACGTCCGTTATCTTGTAATTGAAATTAGTTTTGTCGCGCTCAGCTTCAGGCTTTTCTAATTCATTGTAATGTACGGTGCCGGTCATTTTAAACGTAGTATGTGTGTCGAGATTGGTTTTCTCCCCATTTTTATCAATGACGTGGAAATTTTTGAGTGTATAGTTCTTTTGGTCCGCCGGAAGTTCAAATAGAACACTGTTGTTTTCTGTGCCAACCGGTAATATCACGCTGAATGCTGTAAATTTTTCGGAGCTGATCGCATGCGGTTTCACAACAAAATTCATTGCCATTGTCTTTGAATTACCCGATGAAAAGGTAAAGGATGGAGCGTCGAACTCACCAATTAGTTCAATGGTCTTGTTATGGTTGTCGTAGTTGGATTCCATTGCCTTAATCGTATCCACTGATGTACCATTGCATGATGATAGGGATGTTAAACCCAGGGATGCAAGTAACAAGGCTGGAATTATTCTTTGTATTTCCATAGGAATATGTTTTATTGTTTTTGATATTTTAATATGATATTAACTGCGTTTTTTGCTCTTATTTTTCATAAAAGTACAATAGAATCTACAGTTCAATATAGTAGGGTTTAAATCCGTTGTAAATAAATTTAAATCCGTAAGCTCTTTTGCTTTTTTCGCTTTTGGCGGGATCAGTTTCCTGCGATAGCTTGGGGTGTCCGCCTATGCTTTCAGAAAATGGTAAGTAGCAGTTTTAACGGAATCCTGCGCTTTTTGTTAACCTTTGGATTTAAAAAAAATAAGGCTGATAATTAGACAAACTAAGGTGATAATGGAGAATACGGTTCGTATATTGTTCCAGAATACCCAAGGATCTTCAATACGAAGTCGCATCCGATAGATGGCTTCCGATGATGCTTTTGCAAGATCGAATGAATTTAATTGGTTGTTTAGCGGAACATTTTTAGCTGCGGTAATGATAAATACACCAACAATATAACTTATGCATGCCGTCAGGATCAGATAGAATTTCGGAGATGATAAATCAAAATACAATACCGATGAAACAATTAATAATAATGGTGCTCCTAGAAAACAGCTATAAAATGCAGGATTTAAAATTTCTCTATTGATATTTTGCATCGCTATCAAATAAGTCTTGTCATCCGATTTATGGAGCCCTAAATTGACGGAGAATGTATAGGCGAAAAACAGGCCTGCTATTAATGCTGAAGTAGTTGTTGCTGCTCCTAAAGTGATCTCTTGTAGTTTCATTGCTTTTGAATTTAAATAGATAACGATTTTATTTAATTTTCTTTACGTAAAATTCGGAATCAACAAACATTCAAAATAGAACAAAAACGACAATACTAGATTTTGCCAAACGTGTTGGGAGTCACCCCCGTAAAGGCTTTGAATACCCGGATAAAGTGTGATTGATCGGCGTATCCATTCGCATAAACGATATCATTTATCTTGCTGAAATCTTTTGTCTCCAGTTGGTTGAGTGAAGACTGAAATTGGACTATTTTTGCGAATTGCTTTGCGGAAATACCCGTTTCTCTGAGAAATCTTCGTTCCAGTGTACGAATGTTCAGCTTTTCTTTTTCGGCGATTTCTTTGATAGCAATTATTCCCCTGCTGTCGATGATGTATTGGATTGCTTCTCTTACCAGGAAATCGAGCTTATTACTTTTATGTTTAAAATAATCGAGCAGTAAGTTCGCGATAATCCTGATCTTTTCTTCTATGGTTGAGGCGAATAGGATTTTTGAAATAATCTTGTTGATATCGTTTTCGGGCCCAGTCGTCAGATAATGGCAGCCGTCATTGATCTCCTGGGGATTGATCCCCCAGAAAGCGCGTAAAACAAATGGATACAATTGAAAAATAACGATTTTAAAATGGCCGTTCACATGTATGTTGATGGGTTTGATCGTTTGGCCATATAAAAAAAATGTTGGCATTTTTTTTCCATGCGGCTGTATGGTTATACCATTTTCGGTTTGATGGAATAGAAGTCCGGGATATCCATCCGCAAAAAACGGCAGGATGGTTTCTAAGGATTCGCTGTTTTCGAATACGAGAATATTTTTGACAAAAAGGGCAATGGATTGATCTGGAACAATATTTTGGATATCCATCGTGATAACTATTTCTGTTTAAGATTTAAATAGGCTTAAATATAAAGAGATTTTTACTGATACAGCAATTCTGATTTGATGCCGACCAAAAATAGTACTACAAAAGATGCAATGTTTTGACAAGTTCCCTTGCTGCAGCACTTCCCGCTCGGTTGGCTCCGATCGTGGAGGCCGAAGGGCCATAACCAACTAAATGAATTCGAGGCTCTTTAGCAACCATTGTCGCAAGGCGACCGTCCATTAAAATGCCCCCATTTTCTTCTTTGGGTAATACTGCCTCCAAATGCTTCAATGAACTTTTAAATCCGGTGTTCCATAAGATAATATCAGCCCTTTCTTCTCGGCCGTCTTCCCATTTTACGCCCGTCGCCGTAATTTCGCTGAACATGGGAAATCTCGTGAGTACACCTCGTTTTTCCGTCGCCTGGATTTCAGTGGAATAGGGGAGGCCCGTGACCGACACGACCGACAACGGCGGTAATCCCTGTCTGACCCGTTCTTCGACCATCGCCACAGCATTGTGACCGGCCATATCATCAAAAGGTCCTTCGCGGAACAGAGGCGGTCGCCGGGTAACCCAGGTTGTGGTTGTTACTGCTGAAATCTGATCCAGCAACTGGATGGCCGATATTCCGCCGCCGACAACGATAACGTGTTTATTTCGAAAATAGTCCGCTGTTCTGAAGTCTTTTGTATGCAATTGTTCCCCCTGAAATAAATCTGCTCCGGGATAATGAGGGATATAAGGGCTCTCCCAGGTACCTGTGGCATTGATAATGCCTTCCGCTGAAAATAGGGTCTCCGCAGTATCTATGTGAAAACGTGCCCCGTGTAAAGATACCCGATCTACTTTGACTGGACGATATACCTGTAGCCCAAACCTCTTTTCATAGCGATCGAAGTAATGTGGAACAGCAATATTTGCCTGCACTTCAGTCTCACTGTTTGTCAATGTTTCTTCAAATGACATCCCCGGCAAGTCATGGATTCTGTTTACTGTGCTTAGTGTCAGTGAAGGCCATCGAAATTGCCATGCGCCGCCGGGGGAAGGGGCTTCATCCAGAATAATAAAGTCCCGATTAATTTCCAGTCCCAGTTTTTTCAGGTGGTAAGCTGAAGAAAGACCGGCTTGGCCCGCGCCGATTACTGCGATTTTGGTTTTGTAACGAATGTTGTTTATCATTTGTATGAGATAGCTAACGCCACCCTAATTCAGGTGCGACATGTTCCAAAATAGCGGAAAGCACATGCACATTGTAATCTACACCTAAGGTGTTTGGAATGGTTAAGAGAATGGTATCTGCTTCTTGGATGGCCTCGTCCTGAGCCAGTTCTTTGACAAGTTGATCCGGTTCGGCGGCATAACTGCGGCCAAAAATAGCGCGTCTGTCCGCTTCGATAAATCCAATCTTATCTGCACGGTCCGACTCCTGCCCAAAATAATACCGATCTAAGTCATCTACCAATGCGAAAATTGACCGGCTCACAGAAACTCTAGGCTCGCCGGGGTGCCCTGCTTCTTTCCATGCTGCTTTATATAAACGTATCTGTTCAGCCTGTTGTATATGAAAAGGTTTCCCATTTTCATCATATTTCAATGTCGAACTTTGTAAATGCATGCTGTTTTGAGCCGCCCATACAGCTGTTGCATTCGATGCCGCTCCCCACCAGATGCGGTCACGTAGTCCCGCTGCATGTGGCTCTAGTCTGAGCAGGCCCGGAGGGTTTGGAAACATCGGGTACGGATTGGGTTCGGCAAAACCTACCCCTTTCAGCTTTTCCAGAAATTCCAGTGCCTTCCTACGCCCCATATCAGCATCGGTTTCCCCTTCAGCGAGTTCGTAGCCAAAATAGCGCCAACCGTCTATCACCTGTTCGGGTGAACCCCTACTAATTCCTAATTGTAACCGACCTTCTGAAATTAAATCTGCAGCCCCGGCATCTTCCACCATGTATAATGGGTTCTCGTAGCGCATATCAATGACTCCGGTACCTATTTCAATCGTATGGGTCTTGGCGCCAATAGCAGACAGTAAGGGAAAAGGAGACGCCAGCTGGTTCGCAAAGTGATGTACCCTAAAATAGGCTCCGTCTACGCCTATTTCTTCTGCTGCTACAGCCAGATCGATGGACTGAAGCAAGGTGTCACTTGCAGTCTGCGTACTGTAAGCAGGATGTTTGGACCAATGCCCAAAAGATAAAAATCCTATTTTCTTCATTCGTCAAGATGGGATTTGATGTTGATCAAATTTAATAAATCTACACGGATCTGTGAGCCTGGGTTTGTCCTATGGATGTCAATAAAATCTGCAATCGGAAGAGCTATTCCGTTAATTGCTATTTGGCAATTAACGGAACTTATAAATCTACTAATTTTGTATAACGTATACCTGATCATAGCATAACGATGACACCGGAGAAATTATTAAGACAGATTGATTTTATCAAGGAGATTGATAAACTAAAATACATTCAGCGAAAGACCAAGCTTTTCAATAGCGACCGTTGTGAAAATGATGCAGAACATAGCTGGCATTTAGCGTTAATGGCGATGGTTTTATTTGAGCACGCAGACGAATCAGTGGATCTATTGAAAGTTATTAAGATGGTGTTGATCCATGATATTGTTGAAATTGACGCTGGCGATACTTTTATCTACGATACGCAGAAAGCACATACCAATACGGAGGATGAGCGTATGGCAGCCCATAGAATATTCGGACTTTTACCGAAATCTCAAGCGGAAGAACTTATTACCATATGGGAGGAATTTGAAGCCGGAGAGACCCCTGAGGCAAGATTCGCAAGGGCAATGGATCGCCTAGAACCACTGTTACAGAATAGTTCCAACAACGGCGGTACCTGGAATGAGCCTGGTGTGAACTATACGAAGGTCTATGCAAAAAAAAGTGCCATCAAAGCGGGGTCCAAGGTAATATGGGAGTATGCGGAAAACTTGATCGATGCGGGAGTCAAAAAGGGTATTTTGAAGAAAGAATGATTTTGTACTGATGAGAGAACGTACTTTATGACAAAGTATATTCTCTCAATGTCGAATCTGATTTTTTACAATCGCCGCCTGATCGGGTGGCCTTATTTACTTTTTTTCTTCACCTGTAAATCAAAGGAATTGGTATACCCCAAAATTTCGCCTGTGCTGATATGCATGGCAAGATAACTTAGCGGGTAAGTAAAATTATCAAAATTACTTTCCATTCGAAGGTTCAACGCAGAAATTGTATTTTTGATCTCCTGAAAATTGACAGCATGTCGAATAAAGGTTTCCTGACCTCCATCTCTATAGTAGATAAGTAGTTTTGTTGCATTGAGAACTTGCTCATCCATATTATCCAATGAATTTCCTTCCAACAATTTATCAATAGCTCTATTCATGTCAGCTCTTGTGAAATCACCTTCCGCTGCGATGACAAGTTGATAGCCATAATTGACGGATAGAATAAAATAGGGGGAATAACCCAATTTTTTCAGATTATTCAGGTCTGACTCCCGGTAATTTGAGAAATAATCAACTTGATCGGTATCTAAGGTTAATCTCCTCACCAAGGTGTGTCTGAAGGTACTGTGAGCCTTTTGGACAGTTGTCGAATCACTATGCCTGACAAGATTGAGCGCTTTTTCGATATCCCTGTTTAGAGGAATATATAATTGTATCTCAGCATAATCGGAAAAATCTCTTGAATCCATTTCTAGCGATCCCGAGAGATCAGTGTTCCTGAATAAATTGGCATAATTCAATATGCTCACATAGGATGGTAAAAAATGTCCAATTTCTTCTTTTGCTGAATTCGCCATGACATAAATAGGAAAGTTCTTTGCTTTGGACTGAATGTTTTCCAAATATAAACCCTTTGTGGTGTCTTTAAGGTTCCAAAGGCTACCTAAAAATAGTTGTTGATCTACCGTTTCATCGACAAAGTGTTCTTTGACCACAAAACTGACTGATTTGCGTTCAAAAAGTGAGTCCTTGGGTTTGGGAACAGTAACCTTCGTTGTGTCTGTGGGCGTGGGCGGCTCTATTTTGGGTTTGATCACAGGATCTTTTGTACAACTTAAAATTAAACCCAGTCCAAATGCGAATAAAAGTAATGTCCAATTTTTCAGAAGCATTTTTTAATTTATTGGTTAGATAAACAAATGTGCTTATAAAATTTGTAAATGTTTTTATTTATTTAAAAATTACACATTTGTGTCTTTTTTTTCTGTTTCAAATTAGTTTACGGTTTCTGCAGAAACCTGATGAAAGTGCTATTCGTATTTTCTTTTTATTTAAACGAATAATAAATCACCTTAAACGAATTGTAAATGTGAAGTGATCATAAAAATGGTATTGTATACATTTGCTTAGCCATTGGGTCAGTGTTTTTATAATATAAAAAACGATGTAATGGATACAAATCCCTTGGTTTTCACTAATGGGAGTTAAGTATGGAGGCGACAACTTGCGCTGGGTACATTGTCCCAAAGATGCGCAGCGACAAATAGATGGTAGTGCCGGGCAGTTTGCCGTGGTGGCGATCAGATCAGATAACCCACGCATATTAACACAACAGTTTCTTCTAAGAGGCCATTTTAATCCATATACCAACGAAGCCACATTTTTTTCTAATGTGGTTTTTTCTTTGTGCAATTTGTACTTCATTTAGTGCCGTTGGCTTTTGGCATCAGAAGCATTGCCTCTTCTTTTTTTTGATAAAATATGCAGTAGATTTTATTCGATACGAATGATTAAATAAAGAAAAGCATTATGTTGTTAAAAGGAAAAAAGAGTTCGTTTACCGAGCTAAATGTGCCTTTCACCGAAAGTATCTGGGAGAACTTGCTCTCTTTTTGGAAATTAGATATTAATAATTTAGTTTCTACAGGTATGGCACATCTTTTTAATGCATTGATTCTTTTGTTATTTGTGGCAATTATAGCGTTGTTTTCGAACACTGGGAAAAAGAAAGATAACGAAGTTTTTCATGATGTTTTACAAGTCTATCATACGGATTCAGTGCCTACAGCAGAGCCGAGGTATCCTACAGATTTACAGCAGGTATTAAAGAATAAATAGTAGACATCTGAAAGACAGGTCAACAGGATATAGGCTTACGTAAAAAGAGTGATTGAAAGTAATTCGAAAGGCTGAGCAAGTTATTCGCGTGTGATAGAATTCGGTGAATTTAGTGAAATATAATACAATGAAAAGGGTTGAAATATTTAAAACGAACGTCTGTAAATACAGGGAAGCACAACAAATTGTCACAACGCTTCTGGGGCTGTTCTCCGCATATAAAATTAACTTTGATCTTGATGATGATGAAAATATTTTAAGAATAGAGTCTTCTCAGTCGGATATCGACGCCAGTAGCGTTATGAAGCAGATGTTTGACTGGGGGTATGAATGTGAACGGATCGTATAACATTTGAGCTGTGGGGATGGCTTGACATAATCTATAAAGGCACCAGGAAATAAGTATAAAAATTTTTTTTATTGATTTTTAAACTTACTTTCGAAAGTTGTTATAGGACATTGCCGCCGTTTTTTTGTCATGGAGAACTGCCGTGCGGGATCGGGCTTATTTTTAATTTAACGTTTGAAATGAAGCGTACAATTTTATTTTTTTTAACCTTACTCATCTGTCATTATTGCGCTATTGGACAGACCAAAGACCGTGATTTGACCATCGGTAAATCTACTACACTACATTCAAATATTTTAAATGAAGACCGAAAGATCAATATTTATCTTCCGGATAATTATGGGGAAAATGACAAGTTGACCTATCCTGTTGTGTATGTCCTCGATGGTGGCATAGAAGAAGATTTTTTTCATATCGCCGGGATAGTTCGTTTTGATACACAACCTTGGATAGCACGTTTTCCTAATAGCATTGTCGTGGGGATTGAGGGCAATACCCGAAGACGGGATTTTACATTTGCAGTTCCTGATATTAACTTCTTGGAGAAAGAAGGATTTCAAAAAGCAAGCTTTCCTACCTATGGCGGATCGCAAAAGTATATCGCGTTTCTTAAAGATGAATTACTGCCTTATATCAGTAAACACTATAAAGCAAAAGCGGAAAGAACTGTAATCGGCGAGTCTTTGGCAGGCCTTTTCTCTGCAGAGCTCCTACTTAAACAGCCTGATCTTTTTGATAATTATATTATTATCAGTCCGAGTTTATGGTGGGGGCAACAGGAGCTTTTGAAAAATACCGAAAAGCTATTAACCGCCAACCTAAGAAAAAAGGTAAGGGTTTACCTTGGGGTCCCTAATAAGGATGAAGATCTCAGAATGTATCAGGATGCCGTGGCGTTTTACGATATTTTGCGCAACAATAAAAAGATGGAAGTTATTTTTGACTATATGCCCGATGAATTACATTCAACCGTTATCCATCAAGGAGTGTATAACGCGTTCAGGAAATTATATCAAAAAACAGTTTATTCTAGATAATCCTCGATAAATTGGGCTAAACACTTTCGTGGGAGCTGTAGTGTGCATTGAATTTATCGAACTATTGTTTTACATAGCCTATATTTTACCTGGCTTGTAAACGCGATTGTTGAATAAACTCTTTTGGAGTCAAATTAAATGCTTTTATGAACGCTTTTGTGAAATAGGATGCTGAACTAAACCCCACGAGAAACGCCACTTCGTTAATACGATAATCTGATTCAATCAGTAACGTGCAGGCGCGTTTTAGCCTGTAATTTCGCACGTAGTCGCCGGGAGAAGTTCCGCTGATCGCTTTTAATTTTCGTTGAAAATTAGAACGGCTGATTTTAAATGTATCTACCAATGATTCTACATTGAATTGTTCGTCTGAAAGATGTTTTTCGATCTCAGCATTGAGCTGTGTTAAGAATGCATCATCATGGGCATTTGTGGCCAAAGAAGAATAAGAAGATAATGGTGAAGCATGGAAATTCTCCAATAGATATTTCCGGTTTTGTAGTAAGCTGCTGATTTGTGCTTTTAGAAAGGTCATCGAAAAAGGCTTTTCAATAAATACGTCGGCGCCGGAGAGTAAGCCTTCAACTTTCGTTGCATTTTGTATTTTGGCAGATAGTAGAATAACGGGTATATGCGAATAATTAATGTCATTTTTTAAACGCTTTACAAATGTAATTCCGTCAATCTCTGGCATCATGATATCGGAGATCACAAGATGATAAACTCTATTGTCTAACATGGTCAGGGCTTTTGACGCACTATCAGCAATATCAATATGGTACGATACGGCTAACGAATGGCTAATAAAAGCCGTAATGTCCGGATTATCGTCAACCACCAAAATCTGGGTGAGATTGTATTCCGGCCTGTCAAGTGGAATGGGCTGTTCCTCAATTATTGGACCTGTAGCTTCATGAGCGAGTTGTATGCTCCTGATCGTGAAAATAAACTTAGCGCCTTGGGGCAACATATCTTCAATTTTTATCTCGGCGCCAAGCCGGTTCGTCAGATGCTTGACCAGGGACAGTCCGATGCCAGTTCCACTGCGGTCTTTATTTGTGCTAAGCTGGTAAAAGGGATCAAATACAAGCTTTTTAAAGTCATCCGGTATTCCGGGACCATCATCCGAGACCGTAATCGTGAAAGAATTGTCCGCGTTTTTTTCTAGGCCGATCGAGATATAGGAATAAGCGAATTTTGTTGCATTCGTCAGGAGGTTACTCACAATTTTCATGACAGCATCCAAATCGGTTTCGATAATGAGGTCTTGCTCCTGAGAGATTGTTAGATCAAAGCGAACTTTGTTGCGGTGGATTGACTTTCTGAATCTATCGTAAAGATCTTCTACCAAATTTCGCAAATTGACAGGCTCCAGGGTTAGCGGCTGTCCATTTTCGTCCATTTTACGAAAGTCAAGTAGCTGATTGATCAGTAAGGTAAGGCGCTCACAATTTTTCTCTATGATCCGGAGATTGTGCAAGGTTTCTTTATCTCCATTTTCGTACAGGAGTATTTCTTCCAGAGGTGCCGTTATTAAGCTCAAAGGCGTACGGATCTCGTGCGCGATATTTGTGAAGAAATCAATTTTTGATCGGAAAGATTTTTGTTCCTGTTCAGCCTGGAAAGCCATTAAATGACGGGCTTGTTTACGCTTGTTCGCTAGAATATAATACCGTAAACAGACATAGCACAATGCAATGAACAAGAGCGCATACATTATTTTTGCAGGAATGGAGCGCCACAACGGCGGTAATATTTCAATTTGTACCACTGTGCCTTTTTCATTCCATAGACCATCATTGTTGGATCCTTTTACGTGAAAAGCATATGTTCCCGGCGAAAGGTTAACATAACTCACACTTTTCGTATTACCAGCCAAGGTCCACTCGTCATCGGCTCCCTCCAGCTTATAGGCATATTGATTCTTTGAAGGTGATGCAAAACTCAAGCTTACAAAAGAGATATTGAATGAAGAAAATTGGTGGGTTAGAACAATCTTTTCGTTCTTGTGCAATTGAACCTGAATGTCTTTTTCTAAATTGGGGTTATGCTTGTTCAGTAATTGTATCTGCGTAATGAAAACATTTGGTACGGTTTGATTTTTAACAGCACTGATTTCATCGGGATAAAAACTTGTGAACCCGTTGATACCACCAAAATAAAAACGGCCGTCTTTAGCTTTGAAAGATGCTTTAAAATTAAACTGGTTAGTTGAGAATCCGTTCTCCGTTGTATAGAGTTTGTAGTTTTTGGGATTGTCGGGGTGAAAACAGATAATGCCTTTGTTGCTGCTGAGCCAAAGGTTGCCTAGGGCGTCATCCAGTATGCCGTAAATCACATTATTTGGCAAGCCTTGGGCTTGCCCGATATTGCGAAAGCTATCCTTCACCTTATCATAAATAAATATTCCTTTTCCCTCACTCGAAAATAATAATCGATGTTGGCTATCAACATAAATACTGGTTAGTTTGCTGGACGAAATGGGATCATTTGGGCGGATCGAGCTATAATGAATCCAGGCTTGCTTGCGTAGGTCAAATTTTATGGGGCCTGATTGGTACGAGGCGAGCCAGATATTACCTTCATCATCTTCTTTGATGTCATAGATAAACTGGGTGACTTCAGGGATACGGATAAATTTCTTTTTTTGCTGATCATATCGGCTAAGTCCGGCAGGAGTTCCTATCAGAAGATCCCCGTTTTTTGTTTTAAACAGCGAAAAGATACAATCATCGTTAATTGTTCCGGTGTTGTTGGCATCATGTCTGAAATTTTGACGTTGACCGGTTGCCAGATTGTAACGATCGAGCCCCCGGGAGAAAGTCCCGATCCAAAGATGATCGCCATCCAAAAGCAGGGCATGGGTATTATGGTAAGAAGCTCTTATCGGTTGCGAAATTTGTTTCTTTTCTTTGTCATAATAGTTGATACCACCATCTTCCGTTGCGATCCACAGGTTTCCTTTCGTATCTTCACAAAACTGACTGACAGCTTTTCCGGACAAAAAGCCGGGAAGAACATCCGGGAAAAAAGTCTCTACGGAAAGCAATGCTGTATTGAGATAATTAATTCCACCAAAGTAGGTGCCGATCCAAATGGCATTTTCGCGATCCCTCGCTATGGAGTAGACGTTCTGGTCACTGAGACCATGTTTGTAATAGGGTACGTCTAATCTTTCGGATGTCCCCGTTTCGGTGTGAAACAGGAAGAGTCCGTCATCTGAACCAACGAGAAGCTGGTTTTCGCGAAATTCTCGCAGGGCACGGATATGCGTGACATAAGGATGCCTTGTATTGTTAAGAAAGCGACTGAATTCGTTGGACTGTTTGTTATAACGAAGCAGGCCCTGTGACCAGGTACCCAGCCATAGGTCTCCTTTAGGGTCCTCCCACATCGAAAGAATTTCAAATTGGGAATCTCCAACCCCGCTAAACAGCGGACCAACGATGTCAAAATGTGCCTGCTGGTTGTTGAAACGAAGGAGTCCAAGACGTGTGGCAGCCCAGATAACGCCGGAACGATCTTGTAGAATGGCCCAGGTCGCATTTTGACCCAACGTGGCTCCGTCGAGTTGTAGCTGTGCAACTTTATTTGTACTTGGATTATATTTCCAGATACCCTGCGACATGGTTGCAATCCAAAGGCTTCCCTGCCGGTCGATATGAAGGGCATTGATCGCTGAGTTAAACGTTCCCTTGCCGCTTGTGCTAAGCTCAATCTTTTGAAAGGATGCTGTAATCTTGTCCATGATATACAAACCGTCGTCGGTTCCGATATACAAGTGACTCGGCGATTTTTCAGTAATGCTTCGGACAAAATTATTCCCCAATGACTGTTTCTTTTCCGGTTGGTAATGGTAATTTTTGAAACTATTTCCATCGTATCGATTCAATCCGTCTTTCGTCCCAAACCACATAAATCCCTGCTGGTCCTGGACAATGCAATAGATCGTATTTTCAGAAAGACCGTCTTCCACTTGCAGCTTTCTAAAATGAAAATTTGAATAGCGTTGTGCCAGGCACGTGATCGTGCAGAGCATATACAAAAAAACAATTCTAAAAATGAGCGCCCCTTTCATACCAACTAAAATAAAACTAATAAATGATTCTGTTGATATGGCTGATAAGTGATAAATGGTAATTGTCGGTTAAAAGATGTACAAATTGGTCAAAAAGCAGGAATGACTTATTTTTACCATTTTTTGGATCATATCTGCCATTTTGTTTCTGTAATGCCCGTTACATTTGAAAATAGGTTTAAAGATAAAAGTTCGCCATGGATTCTTGTCTTTGACCAATTATAAATAACCAGTTTTACGCTAATAAATCAAATTATGAAGGGAAAATTTTTCATTCTTTTCTTGTGCTTGCTGTCCTTTACGGTAAAGTCACAAACGAGCAACCTTCAAGGGAGGGTATCGAGTGAAGAGGGGCGGCCATTGCCGGGTGTAACCGTTACCATAAAAGCATCAGGAACCGCAAAGACGACGGACGAAAATGGCCGTTATACAATTGCTGCCAGTACCGGGCAGGAGTTGATCTTCTCTCTGATCGGTTTTCATTCCAAAACAATTTTATTTAACGGTGAGGCAGCCTTGGATGTCACACTTGAGGATGAAAACAAAGACCTGGAAGAAGTTGTTGTGATTGGGTATCAAACGATCAAAAAATCGGACCTGACGGGTGCCGTTTCAGTCTTTAATCCGAAGGAGATGAAAAATACCACGGTAACCGGGACAGTAGGGGATGCTCTGGCGACTTTACCCGGGCTCAGTGTACGCACGGCAGGCAACCCGGGGGCAGAAGGTAAGGTTGAGATCCGTGGTACAGGAACATTTGGGTCAAGCACTCCTTTATATGTCGTCGATGGGGTCGTATCGGGAGCAAACCGGGATTTTAATTTCAACGATATTGAGAGTATCCAGGTGCTGAAAGATGCCTCCGCAGCTGCGATCTATGGTTCCAGGGCGGGGAATGGCGTTATCATCATAACAACTAAACAGGGCAAAGAGGGGCAGATGAAAATTGAACTTTCCTCCCGGGCCACTGCACAATGGCTGCCACGTTACAACTTAGCCGACCGAAATCTATGGCTGAGCTTGAATGACCTGGCATTTAGCAATGGGAATAGGCAATCGGCCAACCATTTCGAGGGAAATACCGATTGGCAGGAAGAGGTATTCAAAACAGGCTGGCTGCAGGATCAACAGATTGCTTTCTCAGGTGGAAGCAAAGAAAGCCGTTATTATATTTCGGGTAATTATCAGTCCAACACAGGGACCACGATCGGAACATCCAGTAAACGTTTTACGCTACGCTCCAATATGTCTACTTCACGCAACTTTGGAGAGCACGTCAAATTAAGTATCGGTGAGAATATTGTGCTGAGTAATTTTAATGTGCATGAACTCAATACCAATCCAATTGTCGATGTCTATCGCATGCTGCCAACCATTCCGATCTACGATGAAAATAATGCTGCCAAAGGAGGATATGGTATAGGCGATGGGAATCGGGATGTCACCTTTGGAACCAATCCTTTTGCCAAAGAAGATTTTGAGCAAACCGAGAATGGGAATCTGCGGACCAGAGGAAATGTATTTACTGAATTGGAACTGTTCAAGTCATTCAAATACCGTTTTAATTTTGGTTTTGACCTGAGTAACGATCGCCACATGTATCTTCGGAAGGAAGGTTTCTGGACCTATAACCAACCTTATGATCCTTCCTCCTTAAATAAAAACCAGGCCCAATACCGTGGATTGGTGTATGATAATACCTTAGAATATGCAAAGAAGTTTGACAAGCATGATGTCTCTGCCGTTGCGGGTATCAGTTATCAGACCTCCAATTATGAACAGCTGTGGGGAACGAAAAATAATGTGCTCATGTCTGGAAAAAACTATTTTACCAACTTGGATGCTGCACTGGACAACCCAAAGACCGGTAATTATCAAGATCTCGAAAAGTTATTTTCCGTCTTTGGCCGGGTTAATTATACGTATGATGATAAGTATCTGTTCAGTTTTACGATGCGCCGCGACGAATCCTCTAAATTTAATCCGGAATATCGGGTGGGCTATTTCCCATCTTTCTCCGGAGGCTGGCGCATTAGTAAAGAAGATTTTTTTCAGGTACCTTGGATCAATGATTTAAAGCTGCGCGCCAATTACGGTGTTTTGGGTACCTCCAATATCGGTGTTTGGGACTGGGTTTCTTTCATCAATGTGTTCCCTCAGGTCGCTTTTGGAGTTGATCAGACCGTGCAAAATGGGATGACCCAGGTCAAACTGGCTAACGCCGATCTCAAATGGGAGAAGGTAGCACAGTTGAATTCCGGATTTGACGCCCAGTTATTCTCGCACAAGCTCCAACTATCCGTGGACTATTTTATCAAAGAAACCAAAGATGTATTGACACCGATGCAGATCTTAATGGCTACGGGCAACAACGGCGGAAATCCTTACGTAAATGCTGCTTCCCTGCGCAATACAGGTATTGAACTTGCAACGGTATGGCGTGATCATATGGGTGAATTTGGTTATCAGATCGGCGTCAATGCATCCTATATCAAGAATAAGATCCTCAAATTAGGATATGACAAAAAGGAGTTTACGCAATGGGATACAAAATCCAAAGTTGGCAGCTCCATCGGTAACTGGTACCTGATCAAAACGGATGGTCTTTTCCGTTCAGATGAGGAAGTACAGGCATATAAAAATAGTCAAGGGCAATTGATTCAACCCAACGCCAAACCCGGCGATGTAAAATATATAGATTTTAACGATGACGGACAGATTACAGATGCTGATCGACAGTATCTGGGACGGAGCATACCATTATATCAATTGGGGATGAATCTAGGCCTGGATTACAAAGGTTTCGATTTTCAGGTACAGTTGACAGGTGCATTTGGCTTCAAATCCTTTAATGGGCCACGCAGTGCGTATGACCGTTTTGATGACAATTCAAACTACCGCGCCGATTATGATCCTTGGACGCCAGAAAATCCCAATGCCAAAGACCCGCGTCCCATTTATGCGGATTCCCGAAATGTTCGCGGCGATCAGGACCGTTGGTTGGAGAATGGAAATTATGTTAAGATCAGACAGCTCGCTTTGGGGTATAATCTGCCGCGTACGTTGTTAGGAAAAACCTTGAAGCAGGTCCGGTTTTATGTCAATGCACAGAACCTCATCACCTTTTCTTCCTATCGTGGACTGGATCCCGAGTTTTTGAATGGCAATATCTGGGATCGAAGCTATGATGGTGGCGCGTTTCCCAATGCCAAGGGGTTCACTTTCGGAGCTCAAATAACTTTTTAACCTAATCTTTGAACGCAATGAAAAAGCTACTCTATATTTTTTTGGCGGCGGGCCTGATGCAAGCCTGCAAAGTGGATGTCGAAAATCCCAATACCATTACCGTAAAGACCTATTGGAAAACCGAACAGGATGCGGTACGCGGGGTCAATGCAGTGTACAATATGTTCTATAAACCGGGCACCTTTAGTCGCTGGATGTGGTTTCGTTTGGATCTAACCTCAGACGAAGGATTTAGTCAAAGTCCCTGGGCCGAACTCAAAGAATGGACACAGTTTCGGTACAATAACTACAACTTCTGGGAAGGAAATGCCTGGACCTATCGCGATTGCTACGAGGCTATTTTCCGTGCAAATCAAGTCCTGCATTATACGCCGGATATTACATTTGCCAACCCCTCAGATAAGGATCCCATCCTCGGGCAAGCGTATTTCTTGCGGGGATTGTATTACTATTACCTCGCGCTATTATGGGGTGGTACCACTCCCAGTCTTCCAATTGTATTGGAACCTTCAACCCCGGGAATTCAACCGGAAGGGCATACCGAAGCAGAAGTTTATGCGCAGGCAATCGCAGATTTTAGTAAAGCTGAAAGCTTATTGCCTGACACATGGGGTGGTTCCGAAAAAGGAAGGGCAACCAAAGGTGCGGCATTGGCTTTTCGTGCAAAATCATATATGCAGCTGCACCAATGGAATGAAGCAAAGGCAGATTTGGCCTGGCTGGTAACAGGGGCCGGGAAGGGGTATTATAACTTGACAGCCAATTATTTTGATAATTTCGATAAAGCGAAAGAGAATAATGTGGAGTCTGTTTTTGAAATCCAATATTCAGACGCCAATCCCTCTCCTGCGGGCGATGGTGACTTAGATGTGGGGCCTAATCTAGGCTTGAACCGTGGACAGTTTTTTGCCCCTCCGGGCATTGGTTGGACAGATGGAGAACTTCGGCCCTGGTTAGTTGATGCATTTAAGAAAGAAAAAAATATGGACAATGGATTTGATGTACGATTGCGGTATACGGCATTTTATAATGGAATGCAGGATGATTTTCCGAATAATAACAAAATTTATCGATTGACAAGTGATGCCGCCCAGTGGAGCAATTGGCCCGGACGTGTTTTTTTTAGAAAATATGGGTCAGATTACTTCCGTGATTTTGATGACTACTATAATCCAACAAATGTGCGTTTAATTCGTTTTTCCGATGTGTTGTTGATGTATGCAGAATGCATTGCAGCCTCAAATGGTTCATTAACAGAGGCTGTAGCCCTTGTCGACCGTGTTCGTGAACGTGTAAATATGCCAAAATTAGCCTTGAATTACCCCGGCGCAACGACTGATAAAACCGCATTCCTGAAAAGATTGCAGACCGAAAGGGTATTGGAACTAGCTACGGAAGGACATCGCTGGGCAGATCTAAAACGTTGGGGTCTGGTAGATTCCCAAGAAGGGCTTGCCGAATTGAAGCAAAGGGATGCCGATTTTAATAATTTTACCTTAGGGAAACATCGCTCATTGCCAATTCCTTCAGATGAGGTCAACAATAATCCAAATGTAAAGCAAAACCCAAATTATTAATGGCTTGGCCGTATAAATTTTATAGGAAATGAAAAAACTAATTTATATCTGTTTACTATTGCTATTTTCACTGTATAGCTTCAGCTGCTCAAAATCCGAAAAGAGTGATTTTATATTCGAACCTGCCGTGCCGTTGGGTGATCCATTTATTCTCTTATATGAAGGTACTTATTACGCTTACGGTACAAATGCCGAAAATGGTATCGAAGTATATACTTCGGATGATCTTCGTTATTGGAGCAAATCAAATGCACTGGCACTGAAAGGTGAGGATTCCTGGGGTGGACGTTGGTTCTGGGCTCCCGAAATCTACTATATCAAGGATAAAAAGAAGTTCTATATGTATTACAGTGCCAACGAACATATTTGTGTTGCGACCTCAGATTCCCCGTTGGGACCATTTGTTCAGGAGCCAAAAACACCAATGCTAGCAAATGAAAAGGCCATTGACAATAGCCTGTTTATCGACAATGATGGTACGGCCTATCTCTATTTTGTCCGTTTTAATAATGGATCCGCAGTGTGGTCGGCGAAACTCGCTGCTGACCTGAAGACGATCGATGGTAACACCCTGAAACAGCATATCTCGGTATCACAGGAATGGGAAAAAGTATGGGGATTGGTTAATGAAGGTCCATTTGTCATTAAACATAATAACCTATATTACATGACCTATTCGGCGAATAGCTACGAAAGCCAGCGCTACGGTATTGGTCTGGCTATAGCAAGTTCACCTACAGGACCTTGGACAAAATATGCTGGCAATCCAATTCTGCAGTTGCCCGTGGATCTGGTAGGAGTAGGGCATAATGCGCTTTTTTGGGATAAAGACGGGAAACTCAAAATCGTTTTCCATGCGCATCATAGCAAAGATAGTATCCATCCACGGGCGATGTACATTGCCGATGTTAGTTGGACGACGGATGCGGTTCCCCTGATGAAGATATCCCCCGAAATTATTCGCCCGAAAATAAAAAGAAAATAAACCAGCAAAATATATATAGCCAGAAATGGGTACTCAAAAACAATCGTTCGAATGAAAAAACACTTTTTAATTTCCTTATTACTAGCCGCAAATGCGTATGCCTTAAGCGCGCAGGAGATGAGTCAGGCGATCCTGTTAAAGTCGCCCGGTAATCCGGCTCAGCGCTTTGAACTATTTGACAAAGGCGGGCAGACACTGGAATCCACGGTGACCATGCCTGTTGATGTGACGCAGACTGTCGTCAAAAATGAGGGGAAAACCATTGTTAATGTAGTTGTAACTGCCAAAGAACGGGTATACTTTAATTTTGAAAAGACATTTAAAATAAAAAAATATACACATACTGAAAGTGAGTTTCTGATGCCAGGTTTCTGGTATCATAAAAATATGCGCTCACCGCAGGAAGCACCTTCCTTTAAAACCAGCGATAGCTGGCAGGTACGGGAAGATCGCCTTAGCACACCTTTGACAGGCGTTTTCAATGCGGCTTCCAAAACATATTATACCGTTATTCGATTGGATAAAATAGATCGAGATGCTTTGACCACACACCAAGTTGGAGAGGTGATTTTAAGTGGTAAAACTGATCTTGGATTTACAGGATTTAAAAATGCGGATGGAACCTCAGCTTTGGTATTTGGCTTTCCTTATCACGAAGCGCCTAAGACTTATCTCCGAAAACTAACCTTAGCTCCCGAGGTTGTTGCCTTTGAAAAACTTGAAAAAGGTGAAACAAGACTGCTTTCCTGGGAGATCAACGAAGGCAAAGCCGATAATTATGGTGATTTTGTGTCCAGGGTATGGACTTATTCCTACGACAGGCAGAAGCCGTCGACGTTTCCGACTGTTTATACTCCGGATCAAGCCAAGGACATTTTAGCAAATTTCTTTAAGGAGAGTTATGTCGGTGACAAAGAATTAAAATACTATTCAGGAGTACATATGCGGACAGACGATTGTACCAATACCGGATCTGCGGAAGTGGGATTTGTGGGGCGGGTCCTGCTCAACGCATACAATGCGCTTGAATATGGAGAAGCCCACCGGCAGGCTCAATTGGTCAGCAACGCTAAAGCAATATTTGACAGTTATCTACAGCATGGTTTTACCGATAATGGATTTTTTAGAGAGTTCGTCGATTTTACACAGAACAACGAAACAAAAGAATTCAGCATTCGGAGACAGTCGGAAGGGATCTTTGCAATACTTAACTACCTCAGCTACGAAAAGAAAAAGGGTAGAAAGCATCCTGAATGGGAACAGCGCATTAAAAAATTACTTGGCAACTTCGCCAAGCTCCAGCAGCAGGATGGGAGTTTCCCACGTAAATTTGACGATCAGCTACAGGTGAAGGATAGCAGCGGCGGTAGTACACCTTCTGCGACAGTGCCATTGGTTATGGCTTCCGTCTATTTTAAACAAGGCGGATATTTTCAACAGGCGCAAAAATCCGCAAGATATTTAGAGCGGGAAATCATTTCTAAATCGGATTACTTTTCGTCCACCTTGGATGCGAATTGTGAGGATAAGGAAGCTTCATTATATGCTTCTACAGCAATGTATTACTTGGCGCAGGTAAGTAAAGGAAAAGAGCGGCAACATTATTTGGAGCAGTGCAAGAAAGCAGCTTACTTTTGTCTCACTTGGTACTATACCTGGGACGTGCCTTTTGCCGCCGGACAAATGTTGGGCGATGTCGGTTTTAAATCCCGCGGCTGGGGAAATGTCTCCGTAGAGAATAACCATGTTGATGTTTTTATCTTTGAATTCGCTGCTGTCCTCGATTGGCTTGCCAACGAAACTAAGGAGCAGCGACTTGCCGCTTTTTCGAGTGTGATTAAGAGTTCTATGTTACAATTAATGCCGGTTAAAGACCATCTTTTTAATATCGCAAAAATAGGATATTATCCAGAGGTCGTACAACATACGAATTGGGATTATGGAAAAAATGGGAAAGGATTTTACAACGATATTTTTGCCCCTGGTTGGACTGTTGCTTCCCTTTGGGAGTTGCTGAGCCCATCCAGAACAGCTGATTTTCTATCAATGGCGCGAAAATAGTGGTCGTGTGTTTATATGGAGCCACGTCGGGAGATGTGGCTTTTTTATGCTAAAATTTTTCTGGGTTGGTATGGCAACAGAGATTTCCTCATTACATATTATTGGTTCCTTGTTACTGGATTAGCGTTCAGTTTAACTTGTTATGGAAAAAATATGTATTTTTAGTGATATCAATTCTTACAGCATCATGATCTATAATATCTTCAAAAAGATTTTTATCATCATCTCAGTGCTAATAATCTTGAGTTCTTGTAGTAATAAAAAAGCTGAAACATTCAATTCCCTTCTTTCAACTAAAGAATCCCGGGCATTTTCTATGCTCGTGGGCGAGAAAGGGCTCGAATCTACAAAACTGAAGCAGCTTATTGCACACGAATATGGTCAGGCTTTACATACCATTGATCAGCAGGAGCTGGTGTTTGATTCCATTATTAACGATATTAAGAAGGCGGACATTGTCGGTCTGGTAGAAGGAAAGGAGGTTCAGTTGGAAGCTATAAATTACTATAGAGCTTTAAAGGATCTTTTTATGTTTACCAGAAAAGAAATAGAACAGGAGAAACGAATGCGTAGCGGAACAAAGGAACAACAATATGATGCACAGGATCAACTGCTTGTACTTGCCCGAGAAAAACAAATTCGTTATCAACAGGTCTATAAAAGCAGTGAAAAACTCCATACCAAAAGGAAGCAATTTGAAACCAAAAATGGACTTAAATAAGATGTTATTAAACGATTTTATCTAAATCGAGCATATCGGCAGCCTTGGTTGGCTTAGGCGTCTCCTATAAAGATAAAATACTCGCCAAGCTTGTTTGCTGTCGAAATATTACAGCTCCCAGCATAGCCAATAAGTGTATTTGAATTAGTGAGAAAAATCCCCCAGTTATAATTTTTTGAATCGTTGACCACAGAGATAAACCATTTATCGATTGCTTCTCTTGTATTCAAAGATTGAAATGAAGAAAGGGAATATTTAATTGCTTCGGGATCGTTTAGCCAGGTATAAAATGATGTGACATCCTGGATTGATAGGGGCTTCAAAATTATCGTTTGAGTCCATTTATTTGATATTTTTTCTCGCATTAATAATCAGTTATCAATACCTAAGGAACATTTTTCGATTTTAAATGTAAAAAACAGTTCGATTTCTTACAATAGAAAGTAATTTTGGCATGTTTAAAAATAATAAAACATCTTATCTCTTCTCGAAATTGATTGGACTGCTGTGATTAACTCTTCTGCTCAGTGTTAACTTTCTGTAATTTCCACATAAATAGCATGATAATGATCAGGAAGGCCGAAAAGATAAAATAACGCCAAGCCAGCCCATTTTGCGTTGTCACTTTTCCGCTTATAGCAACAATGATGTTAGATAGCGATGTTACGATATAAACCATTCCCCCCATTAAACCGCCAGCAGTACCTGCATGTTTTGGAAAAAATAACATGCTAGTGGTAAAAAAGCTTGTAAACAAGACGCCCGAAATCGTATGAATAAAAAATGCAAAACCTACCATAATGTATAGATTCTGTTGAAATATGCCGACCACCATTAAAGCGATAATAAGAGATGACTGCAATAGAACTGGAGCAATCACACGTGTAACGAAGTCAAGATGCATACACTTTTTTGTGATAAACCCACCGATCATCCAAGAAAAACCAAGCATCAAGGTACAGTAGCCAATTGTAACGGATGAAAAATGAAATGTATTTTCGATAATAAATGGGCCTGTAATATTGAACAGCATAACAATGGAGTAACTAAATCCCAACACCAAAATCCCCAATATGAAACGCTTATTCTGCAACATCATTTTATACAGGTTCAAGTTATCCCGTAGGTTGATTTTTTTCTTTTCGGCAATACTTTCTCCACTATAAAGGATTTCAAACAACAATAAGCCACTGGCGTAAAAAGTAAGAAAATAGAAGTTGGCTTGCCAATTGAATATTTTTTCCAGATAGCCGCCCAGAAATGGCGCAAGTATCGGACCGCAGGACCAGACAATTGTAAAGTAACTCAGGTAATTCTTTAATCGCTCACCGGCATAAAGATCCACGAAAAGCGCACGCGTGGCCACCACCAGAATGGATATGGCCACACCTTGGACTACTCTTAAGAGACAAATCAAAAATACGCTGTCTGTATGCGTTATCAAAAGGCTGCTTAGTATCAACAGTATCAAAGCCAAAACTTTCGGACGATAACGGCCGATACTGTCAAGAATGTTGCCTATAAATAACTGGGAGATACCATAACTGAGTAAATAACTTGTTAATGTCAATTGAATATCCCGCTCGTGTACATGTAAACTTTTAGCCATTGCCGGAAACGAAGGTAGGTAGATGTCCGTTACAAACCCAGAAAGGGGCATGGATACAAATGCCATGAACGTAACTAGTTTAATGCGGTGTGCGGATGCTTCTCTCAACATTGTCTTGCTCTTTTTTATGAAACAAAACTAGAGACTTTTTTGATAGCCTTAGTACTATTTGACAAAGTAAAAATTACGAAAATCAAATATTACTTGTTTGTATGTCTGAATTTAAGCGGGGATGTTCCCGCATTTTTTTTAAAGAAGTTGTTGAAATGAGCTGGTTCTTCAAATCCGAGTGTATAACCGATCTCGGCTACATTCCAATCGGTGTAGATTAATAGATTTTTAGCTTCTTCAAAAATTTTTCTTTTGATAATTTGGGTAGTAGTCAGATTAGTAACCGATTTGACAGAAGCATTTAGGTGGTTGACATGAACATTCAGCTGTCGTGCGAAATCTGCCGCTGTATGTAAGGCCAGTGGATATGCAGGGGAATCCAGAGGAAACTGTTTATGTAGCAGTTCGTCGAATAAGCGATACATTCGGAGACTTCCGGATTGATCCTGTGGGGCTACATCTTCCACTCGCCATTCCAGTGCAAGGTGGAGAATTGAAGCTAAATTGCTCTTGATCGCACTGCAGCGCAAAGGATAACCGGAGTTATTCAGACGGAACATATTGTCAAAAAAAGTTATAACTAGGTTTAGTTGCTCCGCATCCAGAAAAACAATCGGCTTACTCCATTCTTTGAATAATGAGGTCTTTTTAAAAGGTTCAAATGTTTGACTACCAGTGAAAAATTCTTGGTTGAATAAACAAAAGTATCCCTCTTGTTTATTTGTGTCACAGACCCAGCTATAAGGAATATTCAATGCCGGTAAAAAAAGAGCAGGCCGATCTATATACAACTCATGTGGACCATATTTAAACCAACCTTTCCCCAAGATCAGACTGATCTTATAAAAATCACGTCTATTGTAAGGCGTTTTAAAATCACAGTACTTACGGGGTGATATATTAAAATGTGATTTTCCGAGCTCCACATCCAATATTATCCCATCGTTGGAATGCAGATGGCTCAATCGCTTGTAATAATCTTGTATGGTCTCTAATGTTTCACTCATGATTTTGCAAAGTTACAAAAATCAAATGTAATCATCGCTTTTTGTCAAACAGCCAACTTAATGTAACCCTTAAAGACGAAGAAGAGGAGGGGTCTGAAACGTAAAATACTTACGTCCAGAATAAAATAGCTGAAATATGCCAAAAGATGATTGGGCCAAGATCCAAGAAAAAGAGGAGTTTCAAAAACTTTGGAAACTCCTCTTTTGTCAGAAAATTAATGGGAATTAGTTGAGCGGATTGATCACAACCTGATCCACGACTTTCCCTTGCTGATCCAGGATTTTAAATGTTCCTTTTTCATTGTTTAGATCCACCCGAAGTACATTGTTGTTTGAGTTTACAATAATGGGGAAATGGGTGCTGTTTGTTGCATTTTGGATAATATGTTTATGCAGATGGCCAGATAACATAATTTGCGCACCGCCCTTATTTAGGATGGGAACAAATTTTTCTAAGATTTCCTGTTCGCCATGCCAACCTCCGAAAGGGGGCATATGACAGATGACTATCTTATATTTGGCATCTTTAAATGACGGATCTTCAACCGCCTGTGCCAGCCAAGCAGCCTGTTCTGTGCGATAATTATCCATTTCGACAATACCACTGTATTCGATATCCGTATCGGGTTTGTCTTCGCCACAGTCAAGTACGATGAAACCTGTGTTGCCGTGTCGGAACTGATAATAGAGTTTGCCTGTCGGTGTGGGGAAATATTTTGGATACTCAGTCGCAAAGGGTCCACGGGTTTCGTGGTTTCCCCGTGAATAGAACATGGGTTTTTCACTCGCAAATCTTTTAATGGCCGTGTCCATGAATCCGTCATATAGTTGTTTCTCGCTCAGGAGATTATTGACCATATCTCCATTGAAAACAACAAAATCGCTTGTTTTTAAATCGCCGACATCCAATAGTTTATCCAGAACCTCATTGCGTTCATGGATATCGTTGACAACAGTAAAATGAGTCGATGCGGCATTGCCAAGTGTCTGAAAGGATAATGGCGCCTGCCGATAGACGTTGCTGGCCACAACTTTTCCATATTGTACATTAACACCTTCATGTTTTAAAACTTGTTGACTGTATACACGGTATCGGTATCGTGTTCCCGGTTTCAGATTGTTCAAGTTAACCTGATGTAGCGTGCCAACTTTCTTAAAACCGTAGGCTGATGCAAAATACTTGGGTCTCTCTTTAAAGTAAAAATGGCTCGAGTCCTCCGGTGCCAGCTCTACCCATCCCGTTGCCGGTAGATCTGTTGTCCAAACAATGGACACCGAATGTTCGGTCAGTCCTTGGATAAAAGGGAGATGGGTTATTTTGATATCTTCTTGTCCAATAGCCAATAAATTATTGAACAGGAGTAAAGCGATCATGAGATGCAATGTTTTCATGTTAATATCCGGGGTTTTGAATGAGTAAATTGTTCTTTTTTAATTCATCGCGTAAGATAGGTAGAAAATAAGCTTTATCCATCCAGCTGTATTTCTCAAAATCAATATGTCTGATCGTCGGTATGCTAGCCGTGCTGTGGTCAGGGTTCATTTTGTACACAATGTCTGCGACCTTTGTCGTTCGGTTATAAATTTGAGGCCCTAATAGCCAACGACGGACATCATAGAAACGATGTTCTTCAAAAGCCAGCTCTATTCTTCTTTCATTGCGGTACCTTTCTTTTAGCGCGGCTCCTACGTCGGTAATGACCGGCATCCCGGCTCTTTTACGGATCATATTTAAGTAGATGCGGGCTTCGTCCTCCAGTCCCAATTCAATGCAGGCTTCAGCATAATTCAAAAGGACTTCCGCATAACGCATGAAACGCCAGGTCACCGCTTGCTTATCGTATTGCGCGTTTACTGCAGGATCGATATATTTTCGTAAATAATAGCCTGTATATGCGCCATTCCAATCTTCGATCGTACTTTTTCGAGTATCGACACCGTAAACCAGGTCAATTTTGCCAGTAGTAGCGTTCCAACGTTCCCATCTTCCTGTCTGTACTTTATTTTCAGGATCCAGGCCTTTCGCATCATCTGGTCTTTGTCTCCAGGAGGCACCATTATAAAGCACTGTTGCTGCAAATCTGGGATCTCTATTGTTGTAAGGATCTGCCGCCATAGCTGGATCGGACCAATCAAACTTTTTACCGTCCAGGGTTTCGAAATCATCGACAAAGTCTCCGAGCGGTGCATTTGTACCCCAGCCATGGTAACCATTGGGCGAAGAGTAGAGGCCCACACGCTGGCCCATAGGAATGGTAAAGTATTTAATGAAAATATCTTCTTCGGTGTTTTTACTAAGGAAAAGTTCCGTAAGGTTTTGGGAAATATTATCCGTTACAGCCGGCATAGCTTTATACAATCTATATTTGTTCAGATCAATGACAGCTTTGGCCGCATCTTTTGCCGCCTGCCATCTTGCTGAGCGGTTTCCGTCCATATAACGAATCAATTCAGGTTTTTCAAATCCCGGAAATACATCTTTGTTATAAAGGTCACTCGCTGCATAGAGCAGGATCCTGGCCTTCAATGCGAGTGCTGCTCCCTTGGTTGCGCGTCCCTGGTTGGCTCCCGTATGGTCGAGCGGCAATAGTTGGGCAGCTTTGTCAAGTTCCGCCGTCATAAATTTGACGCAATCCGCATACGAACTTCGTTCTTTCTGAAATTCATCAGTCAATGCATACGGCTCCGTGATTAACGGCACACCACCATAAGTACTTGTCAGTAGGTGATAGTAATATGCCCGCATGAAATGCATTTCACCAGTCATACGATCTTTCATCGTTTTCCCATCAATGAGATTGGCGGAGAATGGAACTTGATCAACTTTCGAAAAAAAGAGATTGCAATACCGTATACTTTTATACAAATCAGCCCAGGATCTATAACGCGATACTCCCCAACCCAGGAGGTCATCCGGAGACTGGATGCTACGGTTAAAATTTAGGGAAGCTGCGTTTCCACGGTAATGCCCTTCATCGACCAGGTTGGCTTTGAACCGGCCATCTGTCAAGGGCTCGTCCAGTCGGAAATACAATTGATTGATAAATGTCTCTACCAATGCGGGATCGGTCCAGACCGCGTTTTCGGAAAATTCCGTTGAAGGATCTGTATTTAAAAAGTCCTTTTGACAAGACCCAAGTGCCAACGTTGCTAGCAATATGAATAGATTAAATTGTCGTTTCATGGTGATTAAAATGTTAGTGAAAGGCCCAGGTTATAGACTCTGTTTAGTGGGTACGCCGTTGCTGCGGTAGTTTCCGGATCAAAGTCCTTTACTTTTGTCCAGGTCAGCAGGTTCTGTCCACTGAAATATAGCTGCAATCTGGTCAATCGGAGTTTTTTACAGATATCTTCGGAGAAATTGTAACCAAATTCGAAATTTTTCAACCTGACATAATTGGAGCTTTGCAACCAATAGGTATTATCGTTGGATCTCCAATATTCGTTGTATCTGTTCCACGTACGCGGTTTTGAAGCATCAGGATTATCCGCTGTCCATCGCCCTTCGACATTTTGCTTGAGATAATTACCTGCCTCACCCTGCATCTCATAGTAATTGTTACGAATGGCGCCGGCAGCACCTTGGAAGAATAAGCTTGTATAAAATCCTTTATAAGATAAGTCAATATTAAATCCACCGGTCAATGTCGGAAGTTCTGTTTTTTCGGATCTCACACGATCCAGACCATCTATTTTACCATCCTTATTCACATCTTCAAAGATGATGTCCCCGGGCCTTGCTCCGGCCCAGTGTGGATAAGCGTCGACAGCTGCCTGATCTCGAAATATACCTATCGCATTGTAATAGAGCTTAGCATTCATAGGTCTGCCTGTGGACTGTTGATAATCAGGGATTCCCGGAGTTTCATCCCAAAAGCGAATACGATTATGATTGGTAGCGATATTTCCATTGACAGCGTAGTGGAAACCATTGGCCTGGTCAGCATAACCTAGCTGCAATTCAAATCCTTTGTTTGTCACTTCGCCAATATTTTCTTTAGGTAAGGTTAGTCCTGAAGTGGCGGGAACGGAGGCATTTCTGTTCCATAGTATATTGGTTCGGATATTATAAAAATATTCAGCGGTCAGCGTTAGCTTGTTATTCAAAAATTTGGCGTCTAGACCAAAATTGGATTGATTGGCAACCTCCCAGGTTACATTTGGATTGGGTATTCTGAGCTCATTCAGTACTTTATTTTCTTGTGTACCGTTAAAAACGTAGACATTGGAAGCGCCTGTGAGGAAACCGTAACTTGACATAAATTGATAGTCATCTATGCGATCATTACCCGTTTGCCCCCATGAAGCCCTTAGTTTTAGGTCTGAAATCACAGACTTGATCGGCTGCCAGAATGTCTCATTGGATAAGCGCCATCCTCCGGATATTCCAGGGAAAAAACCGAATCGTTTGTTGCTTGGAAATTTATAGGAACCGTCATAACGCCATAAAAATTCCAATAAATATTTGTTGTCAAAGTCATAATTCAGACGGCCAAAATAATTGAGTCTGGCCTGCATGGCGGATTGACCGGAATTATCTTTTTCAGCATCGCCGCCCGCGAATAGCTCTTCGATGGCAGCAGATACATAATATTTTCTAAAGGCGTAAAATTCCATATTATCACCTTTGATTTTTTCCAGTCCCAATAGGCCATTGAAATGGTGTTTTTCACCTAAATTTCGTTCGTAACGAATCAGCGCATTTAAAGTCAATAGGTTTTTGGTGTCAAAGTCTTGTCGGAGCTGTGGTGCCGTGAATCCCTTCAGTCCGGCGACCAGGATGGGTGTGCCGTTATTGTCCACGGATTTGCCATCCCAATTGTACAATGTCCATGGAGTCTGCCATAATTTGTCGCTCTGTAATGTCCTATCATACGCAACGTTTCCACTTACAGACAAACCTTCGATTCCGGGAACTGTGATTTCAAGATTAGCCCTTGATTCGAGCATCATGGTTTTATTTCGATCGTAACCGGTCTGATTGGTTGTGATAACGACGGGATTATTTCCGTATTCTATATCCGGACCATTTTGTCCAGTAGGCCAGTAGGCATGCATGTTCGGTTTACCTCGCAAGATCATCCCAAAGATATCCGCTGCGGAGCGCGTCGGATAATTTCGGTTATATTCACGCAATGCGGCATTAACCCCATATTTGATATAATCATTGAATTTTCCGTTTAGATTGCTCCTGAAATTGTACTGGTTAAACTTCGTTGCTGAATTTTTATAGATGGCATCCTGTTTATCGTACCCTCCCGAGATATAATAATTGAGGTATTCCGAACCGCCCGTGATATTGAGCGCGGTTTTATGCTGCGGTGCAGCCGCATGAAATGTGGCGGCAAACCAATCTGTATTTGGATATTTCCAGCTATCCATACCCGAGCGGAATAAGGCTAGTTCCTCTTCACTATATTTTGGTTTCTGGCCAGCATAGAGGCCGATCTCATTAAGCATTTGCGCATATTCCGCGGCGTCTGCCATCTTTGGGATAACAGTGGGCTGGGACCATCCCTGATTATGTGTTAGGCTGACCTGCGGTTTACCGCTTTTTCCTTTTTTTGTCGTTACGAGAATAACGCCATTAGCGGCTTGCGAACCATAGATGGCCGCCGATGCATCCTTTAATATCGTCACGCTTTCAATATCCTGCGGATTGAGCCTTTCAATAGATCTGTTGGCGATACCATCGACCACAATCAGTGGTGAGTTGTCTCCCAGGGTGTTGGCTCCCCGGATCCGAAGTGTGGAATTGTCACTCCCAGGCTCCCCGGAAGTCGTTGTCGCCACTAACCCCGGTAGCCGACCCGCAAGCGTATTTGTGACGTTCATTACGGGAGCTCTATCCAGGACATCCCCTTTGATATCAACAATAGACCCTGTGACGGTTGATGCTTTTTGAGTTCCATATCCTACAATCACCACTTCCTCCATTGAAGTTACGGTTTGTTGGAGTCTGATCTCGATATTTTCGTTTGATGTGACCTTATAGTCTATCGCCTGATACCCGACCATACTGACATGAAGTGTGGGCGTATTGCCGGAAACCGATAGCGTAAAAGAACCATCTTCAAGTGTGGAAGTCCTATTGACTGCTCCCACCTCATTTACGGTCGCATTGGCCAATGGAACTCCCTTTGCGTCCAAGATTTTCCCCTTTACGATCTTCTGTTGGACTGCGGTAATCTTTCCTTCAATAGCTTCATGTGCCGTATTGGCAGCTTTGCTAAGAATAATATTTTTGTCGACTATTTTATAGACAATTTGATATTTGCTCAGCAATTCATCCAGTACAGATTCCAGCGGCGCATTGATAAATTTTACATCCGCTGTGCGTTTTTTTGGCAAAAGCGATTCTTTATATAGGATATTATATCCACTTTGCTTCTGAATATCCCTTAGCAAGGTTTCGAGGCTTGCTTTATTTTTTTTGAGATTGATTGATTGTCCGAAAGAACTAGCATACGTGCTTAGGCTAGTTGCGAGGAGTAGAGGCACTGCGATAGACAGTTTCATAACCAATGGTTTGAGGATGATATTCTCCCTAAAATTCATAGGAAGAACAGACCGATTTTTTTTGTATTTTTGCATTCGGTTGATATTTTAAGTTAATATTTGATAAGATGTGTCAACTGTCTCTATGAGACCAGCTTCAGGAGCGGTCGCAACGCTTCTGAAGCCTTTGGTTGTAAAAGGTTAGTTTTTTACATATATTTTCCTCCCTATTAATTCAAAATGAACACCACCGACAAGTTCGATGGTCTTTAATAATTTTTTGATATCACCATATTTTGATATTGTACCCGAAAATTGAAAATCTTCAAATTGAGATTTAAACTCCACCTGAACGTCGTACCAGCGTCCGATAATATCCATCACCTCGACAAGTGGTGTTTTATAAAAAGCAAAATTACCGTCCTTCCATGCGATAGAATAAAAGGGATCAATCGGATCTATCGAAAACTGATGCGATACCTGCTCAAATGTAGCCTGTTCATTGGGTCGCAGGAATTGATCAGGTATTGTCGTATTTTTAAAATTCAGTTTTACTTTGCCTTCTACCAAAGTTGTTATGATTTTCTTTCCATAGTTCTGCACATTAAAAGAAGTTCCCAATACCTCTATGGATTGCGAACCTGTGTGTATGATAAAGGGGATTCGTTTTCCCAGTTCGGTTCGTTTTGCTACATCAAAAAAAGCTTCACCATATAGTTCTACTTCTCGTTTTGATTTATCAAAGACAACAGGGTATTTTAACGTAGTAGATGCATTGAGCCATACCTGTGTGCCATCAGGCAATGTGAGGTTATACTCACCGCCCCTTGGTGTAACAATGCTGTTGTAAACAAGTTTATGGGGATTAACACCATCCTTGATATGGTAGGAAATCCCGCCGGCTGCGGTTTTGATGATCTCAAAATCGCCATGGTCTATAATGGTGTCGCCTTTGATTTTTTCCAGATCAATTCGCCGCCCGTTTTCTAGTATAATCTCGGCACGATCTTTACCCGGAACAACCGATTCGATCCCATGGGTTGTGAGCTGCTGCTCATTGATCAGTGAGCCGTTTGATCTTCCGATAAAATAAATAAGTGAACCGACTCCGACGACTAATAACAGGGCCGCAACGGCTATACTTCGCCATGGGAACATAACCGTTTTTTTTAACGGAGCCAGCTCCAGCAGCTGATGTTTGACACGCTCATCAGCTATGATTTTTTCAAACATATCTTGGTCGTTCATTTCGGACTCGAATCTGTTTACGGTCTCTTCCTCATGCTTTATTTGCTCCCAAGCATCCAAAAAATCTTCATCGTCCATATATTTTACAAACTGCGTTAACGACTCTCCTCGGAGTTTATCGTCATAATACTGACGGATTAATCTTTTGTAAGCTTCTATTTTTGACATCGATGCTGATTTCTACATGCTTTACTATCTATTCGCATCAGCTATCAAAATGTACTAGTCAAAAAATAAAATTTTTTAAAAAGGAAATGGATGGTAAAAAATTGTGGAAAGCCGCAAAAAAGCAGTTTGCTAGCATAGCACTAGCAGGACGGCTAGCGTGAAGAGGATTTTTTGAAGTCTTAATTTGACAAAACTACAGGCGGCAGTCAAATGGTTTCTGACCGTATTTCGGGATATACCGATATGCTCCGCAATTTCCTGATAGCTCTTTTCCTCAAATTTATTCATTTGATAAATCCGTTTTTGTTGGGCGGGAAGCGCGTCAATAATCTTTTCCAGCATTTGCTCATGTTCCTTTTGTTCCAGTTGTATGTGTGCGCAGGATGTGGTATTCAGTTGGATGTTTCCGCTATCCATTCGATATTGTTTTCGGATGACCTCTTTTCGGAAATGGGATATCGCCAATCTTTTGGCTACCACATAAAGAAAGGGAAATATTGCTTCAGCGGACGGAATTTCCTTTCGTTTGAGAAATAGCTGGACAAAAACCTCCTGTACAATTTCTTCGGCCTCGGTAGGAGAAGAGGTCAAACGACATACTTTCTCCTGTAAACTGGGTTTATAGCAATCAAAAATTTTTCGAAAAACTCTCCCATCAGCCATCTGAAATCGTTCAAATTCCTCTAAATCAAGTGGAAATCCTTTCAAATCCATTAGTACATAGGTTTTTGTTGGTCTAAAGAAACAAAATTGATATTAAATTTATATAAAAAAGGTATTAATTCAAAATGAAACCTTTCGAAGCGCGAGACGGGGCAACCTGACGCCATTCGCCGCCATATAAAAACGGTGAAGTCATCTACCGAAACGGAATTGGACGACCAGAGCACGACGGGGCCACGCGAAGATCCATTTCAATGTGTTGTTCGCGAGCTAATTTCTGAAGATAAGGATATAACAAGTGACCTTAAGCAATTAAAGTTTACTTTCAAAATAATAGGTGCCCGAACCAATTTCTCTTGTTGTCTCGGGGAGTATTACTTTTGCTTTGGTATTTGTAGGTATAGTGACCTCAAGTTTTAATACCCCATTTTCTAGTGTCCATGCCGATTTTACTGGACCATATGGGGTTTCTAATTCTGCGGCGGCGTTCGTTATTTTTCCACCTGGTTTGGGTGCAATAATAATGGATTTATAGCCAGGTTCCTCGGCGACCGAATTGATGCCCGCAATCGTTCTGTACATCCAGTCCCCAATTGCTCCGTATGCATAATGGTTGTAAGAGTTCATATCTGGCGTCTGAAAAGAGCCATCCGGCTTAATTCCGTCCCATCGTTCCCATATTGTTGTAGCACCCATTTTAACGGGATAAAGCCATGAAGGATAGCTTTCCTGCATCAGGAGGTCATATGCGACATCATTATGGCCAAATCTGGTCAGCACATGACATAAATAGGGGGTACCCAAAAATCCTGTGGTGAGATGATTACCATAATCACGGATGTTCGCTACTAAGCGATTTGCGGATGCTGCTCGAAGTTCTTCGGGCAACATGTCAAATTGTAGCGCCAGGACATATGCCGTTTGTGTTCCGGAAACCAATCGTCCCGTAGTGGTCATATATTCTTTCACAAAAGCGGATTTAATATTTGCCAGCAATGCGCTGTACTTCGCGACATCTTCCTGTTTGCCCAATACTTTAGCTGCATTGATCAATAATTGGGTAGAGTGTGCGTAGAAAGTCTGGGCAATCAGGTATTTATCTGTAACTGCGGCTCTTCCGTCATTGTCATCATGAGGACGGTAGAAAAGCCAGTCTCCAAAATGAAAACCGGAGTTCCAAAGATTATTTTTGGCCACGGAGGAGATATAATCAACCCATTTTCGCATACTCTCGAACTGTGTTTCCAGCATCTGCCGATCACCATAAGCCAGATACATATCCCATGGAATAATTGTAGCTACATCTGCCCAGCCTGCTGATGCCCCATCATTCGCACCCAGTACATTGGGGATCACATGGGGGATTGAACCGTTAGGCTGTTGATCGGCCTTCACATCTTTAAGCCATTTCGTGAAAAATCCCGCAACATCCATATTGTAAGCCGCTGTATTGGCAAAGGCTTGTGCGTCCCCCGTCCAGCCTAGACGCTCATCACGTTGTGGACAATCCGTTGGTACATCTAAAAAGTTTCCCTTCTGCCCCCATTGAATATTATGTTGTAGCTGGTTCAGTAGACTATTGGACGTAGCAAATTTTCCAGTGGTCTCCATCGCAGAGTATAGCGCGACAGCGGTAAGGTCTTCGGTTGTCAATTCTCCGGGATAGCCCTCGACCTTCACATACCTGAAGCCTTGAAACGTAAAATGAGGTTCAAAGACCTGTTCGGTATTCTCCTTTAAAATATAAATATCCTGAGCCTTTGCAGATCTTAGGTTTGTGGTATAAAAATTACCTTCTTTTGTAAGTACCTCAGCATGGCTCAGCGTGATCTTGGTTCCGGCGGCACCTTTGGCTTTGAGCATGACCCAACCTACCAGATTTTGTCCGAAATCCACAACAGTCTCGCCCGCCGGTGTTTTAAAGACTTTAAGCGCTTTGAACTTTTCGTGCTTTTTGACCGGTGGACCGCTCATTGCCACAAGTTTTTCCGATCCTTTCTCCATCGTGCCGACTGCATTCCATTTATTATCTTCCCGATAGCCAATATTGTCCCATCCGCTTATTTCCAGTCGGGCGTCATAGATTTCACCATCATAAATATCCGATGCCATAATCGGTCCGTAAGCATATTTCCAACTTTCATCGGTTTGGACCGTTTCCGTCGTCCCATCTGTATATTCCATGACAAGCTGCAAGAGCAATCCCCGCGTATCACCATAAAAATTGTGCTGATTTCCAAAGCCAATCCGTCCCTTATACCAGCCGTTCCCGAGACTAACTCCAAATACATTGGAGCCGCTTTTTAGGATCGTGGTTACATCATAAACTTGGTATTGCAAATGATCCTTGTAACTGGTCCATCCCGGAGCAAAATAGGTATCGCTGACACGCTGACCATTGATACGCGCTTCGTATAATCCCTTTGCGGTTACGTAGGCGATTGCCGATTTAAGCTTTTTATTGACGACGAATTCTTTTCTGAAAAGAGGGCTTCTTGCCGCAGTATCTTTTCCTGCCACTTTGATCCAAGTCGCTGTCCAATCTGTGGCGCTAATACCCATGTGAAAGAACGCGGGTTCAGACCAGGCGGAAGTATTTCCATGATTGTCTTTTACCCGAATTTGCCAAAAATATTTTTTTTTTGCTTGTAAAGCAGCCCCCTCATATTTAATCAGTACTGACTGATCTCCTGATACCGCCGCTTTCCACACCAGGTCTTTTCCCGCATTCATCGCAGCTTTATCTCGGCCTACTCTGATTTCATAAGCGGACTGTAGTGTATTCTTTACCGAAGAGCGTATTTTCCAGCTGAACCGGGGACTATCGGTTTCGATCGCCATAGGATTTTTAAGGTGCTCTACTTTAAGGTCAGTTACGCTTAATTTTTGGGCAAAGGTACTGATAGAAAGTATACATATAAATCCTGATATCATAACTTTTTGAAGCAGAGTGTTTATAAATGGTGCCATATTTTAGGGTTGAGGTCAGCCGAAAATCCGGAATTATCCACTATTATCACAAATAAATTTGATATAAGTGTCATGTACTATCCTGTATATTTTTGACGTATCAACACAGAATACAAAATTTGGTAAATATCGATCCTAATAAGTGCTAGATAACAATTCCTGTCTAATGGAAAGATTTTTTACGAGGCGCATATCTTATAATCGCTAAAAAGCAGATGTGAAAACTTGTCCTATGCAAACCCAGAATAGAATGGGTGTTCATAAATTAGTAGTGGACTAAAAACAAATAACTTATGGGAAATTACTATTTGCTTTTAGTTTTGGGCAAAAGTATTGCTTTTAGATCTGTTTGATTCGCAAGTCCTTCTTTGTTAATGATTGCTTTTTAAATTTCACTTATTTATTTCCTTCGTTTACCGAGTTTTTATATCCGTTAACCTAAAGTTGATAGGTTAGGCAACCATTGCGCTGTAGTTTTGAATTAAGAAATAAGCACAACAGAACGAACATTATGAAAGCATCTATAAAAACATTCCTGGCAGTAGCAATGATAACGGTATCCACCTTGGCTATTGCAGCAGATAAAACCTCTTCAAAATCCGAAAAATCCATAGTTAATCTATTCACGGCAAACATTGCTCTTAACCATTATGTTGCGGTGATCACTGCGGGGGAGTCTATAGGTTTAGAGCAATTATTTACAGCAGATTTCACTCAGAAGATCCAGTCGGGAAATGCAACAACAAATGACCGAAAAGAAGTTGTCAAATTCCTGAAAAAGCAAAGCGGCGAGAAGCTCAACTGTAAAGTGAGTACCCGGATTATCGAAGAGTCAGCAGACTATATGGTAGGGAAAATAACGATGCAATTTGAAGACTTTACAAAGACAGACCTTGTGACACTGGTCAATGAGCATGGAGCATGGAGAGTGTCCAGTTCAGTTAATGCCTATAAATAAGATAAAGAATAAAAACTAATGGTGAGTCAAGTTAGAGCTCGTAGCCTGACTATTAGTGAATCGTAAGTTTATAAGTTTAGTTTAGTAGCCACGTCGTGAGATGTGGCTTTTTTATGTTTCCCCCAGCTATCTTCGGCTTAGGTATATATTGGTGGTTTGTTTTCATATTCCAGTTTACAGATTTTATAGGACGGACATCCGTCATTCTTTTTTAATTCCTTTTTAAAGTTACCTTCATAAATTGTCTGAAAAAGAATATACGCATAAAAATAGTTAGCTTTACTTATGATAGTTGATCACTTAAAAATGAGAGCGATATATTTTTCGTGCTTGGAACCATATACCGACGATATCCCGCTATTGGAGTCATGTTGGAATGAAATCACAGCATCATATTCCGATCAGCGAAGAGGCTACCATACGTTGGCACATCTGCAACATTTTAGCCGGCAGTTGGATCTTTGTAAACATCATTTGTCAGATTATCCTACGGCTTATTTGGCCTTGATCTATCATGATATCGTATACTTTATGCTGGATGGTACAAATGAAGAAAAAAGTGCACTGGTTGCGGTGGATCATTTACGTAGATTGAACTATCCATCGGATTTGATCAACACTTGTCAGGAGATGATTCTGGCAACAAAAACACATTCAATGAATAGCAGTTCTGATATCAATTATTTTATTGATGCTGACATGTCTATATTGGGAGCTGATAAGGTATCTTATGCAAAATACGTCGCTGGTATCCGTAAAGAATATGGAGATTCAATTTATTTTGATGAGGGTAGAAAGCATGTTTTACAAAGTTTTCTCGAGATGGAAAGAATATTTAAAACGGATTTTTTCTATAAAAAATATGAAGAAAAGGCACGTCTCAATATTCAAAATGAAATCGAGGATTTGAGCTGAATTCCTAATTTTTCATTGTCTTCAGTATCTTCTAATTTGACCGATTGTTTAGCCTGTGTCTCATATGCTAGCCTGCTGTTTTGTTTTGGTGTAAAATAAGCAATAAGAGCAGTTTTACCCCTAGTGTCCACATTTGCTAAGGCAGTTGATAAGTGCTATACCATAAGAGATAGCACTTTATTGATTAATGCTCATTGCCCTTATAAATCCGCATTGATTCAGTTTTTCCGGCTCTCTCAAAGCCGTTCTTTTTGTAGAAATCTACAGATTTCCCGTCTGCTGTAAGTATTTGCATATGAAAAATGAACATAGATATCTTGCATTTTTTCCAGAATAAGCTAGCCTATCCCATTGCCTTGATAGTCAAGATTGACTAGTAGGTTCGGGTAATAAACGACAAGGTGGCCAGCTGAAATTGCATTTCCCAGTCCACCAATGTGTCTTCTCTCCATGCGGAAATCAATGTATGCGAATTCATCAGTGCTTGATACAATTCACCTCCCAAATTCTGCCATTCACCGAGTTTTCCTTTCCGCTGGTCTAAAGAAAATAGGCTAAGATTGCGTTATGTGGTAGTTTTGAATCAACAAATAAAAACTAGATAGCATAAGAAACAACAGAAAAAAGGGGGGGTGAAATCAGTAGCGAAGGGTGGTCATGGACTTATGTATCTTCCCATGGGGGGAAAATCAACCTTGGAATTTTTCAGAACGATGTTTAATTAATAAAGAAGAGGAATAATATTTATTCCGCTATCAATGTTGCCCCTTGCGTTAAAATTTTTTGCTTATTTTTTTTGACAACAAGCGTAATATCCGATGCATCTTTTTCCGCTATAATATTTCGGTAGATAGCATAGGTATAAATCCCGTTGGTAAAAGTGATGACGTGATTACCTCCGCTTCCTTCAAAATCCAGTTTGCCGTTACTCAGGATAATGTCAGGTGGCATGTTTTCTTTTTTTTCGGAATTCCACGAAGCATACCTGTATTTTCCGTTGGTTAATTCATCTATTCTGATCAGGTATTTTTCTGACCTTATTCTATAAACGGGGTTTTTGAATTGTTTTAAAGAATGGTGTATGTATTCTTTTTGTTTTTGAATCAGTGTTTGTCTTAAATTTTTTTCAAATGGACTCTGATAATTTACTGCGGTTATTTTTCCGGCTTCGCTATCTATCCATAGTGTGCCATTATCCAGCATGATTCCGCGCCAGCCAACTACTGTCCATTGGTCCGGTTTTGAATGCGCAATCAGATCCACGAGTGTCTGATCGAAAACCTCCTGAAACCTTTGCTTGAATTCGTTCGGTTTTGTTATCGCTGGAATGGGGTTTTCCCGCTTCAAGGGGTAGTTTATGACCGTTGAAATCTCATCTATGTTTTTTTGTTTGAACAGGGAGATAATATGACTGATGTTGGCTTTTTTTGACGCATCTGAATCCTGTGCGTGGCCAAAGCTATAAACAAATAGTGCTACAATTAGAAAGCTAAATTTCATCTGTTCCTTTGTTATCTGGTATGTAATGCCTACGAAATTAATAAAATTAGATCAGTAGTGATCAATTGAGATTTCTTGTTCAGTTTTATTTATTCCGTAAATAATATTGTCTAAATTGTCCGCATCAATTTTATCTGCTACCAATTTGAAACCGCGGCGTTCCAGCAGCTTTTTGGAAGCTACATTTTCGCGATGTGTATACGCTTCTATAGCCTCAATTCCCATTTCATCAAAAGCATATTTTAATAGGGCCTCTACGGCTTCACTCATCAATCCTTTTCCTTGGAATTGCGGAAGTAATTCGTAACCTAGTTCTGCATATTTTTTGCTCCGGTCAATATTCCACAAGGTTATAGTTCCCACAAATTCATTTTGATCTATTGTTTTAATCGTAAAATAAAATTTATTTTTTTTGACCATCTCAATAAACTGTCTTGTCTCTTCAGGACTTTTATTGATATCTCTGCCAATGTATTTAGCAACCTGAGGATTGGTCCTGAGATTGTGCAGATTTTGCAAATCGGACAATTCGACAGGCTTTAATAGCAATTTCTCTGTTGAGATAGTAGTTTCCATATACAGTTGTAGTTTTATATCTTGATCAAACAAAAATTGTCAATTTGAATGTGTGTTAGGATATTTGATTTAAATGTTATTATATAGATGAAGTTAGTTAATTGGGTTTAATGTCCCTTCGTTTTTGTGTTGTTTTTTTATTTTCAGTCGTCATTTTTGTTCGATACTTTGCCGGTTCTTCGCCTTCTATCCTATAATTTTCTTCCGAAATAAGCAAAACCGTTTTAGTTTCTTTATATTTGTTTTACTCAATCCTATGGATGTATCAATAGTTCAGCTAGGGCCCTGATTTTGGAAATGCCGACACGATCCCTCTCTTGTTCACTAAAGATCTATTGTGTATCGCATAGGAGGGGATAACCAAATACGATAAAGCTATAGCATTTTACTTTTCAGCGAAAGGGATAGTTCTTGCTATTTTGGCGGCATTATGTGAGAAAAGAACAAGATTTGGTAATCCGTTATTTATATTTTCACTTGAGTGACTATGTATACACCGAAATATGATCCTATGGAAGAAAAAGAGATGCTGTCAGACTTGCGTTTGGGCAGCCAAACTGCCTTTCGTCAGATTTACAGTTTGTACAGCGGTCGTATTTACCTCAATATTCGTAAAATGGTCAAATCCGAACAGGATGCTGCAGAACTTTTACAGGAAGTATTTATAAAAGTATGGGATAAGCGCGAACTGATCGATCCCGAACAGTCTTTTCGCTCTTATTTATTCCAGATTGCAAAATACACGGTATATAACTTTATCCGCAAAAATAGTCTGGAGAAACAGATACAAGCCTATCTTAGTCTCCATAATACACAGCTCTATACCCATGTAGAGGAACAATTAAACGAAAAACAGGACGAACAATGGTTGTCGCAAACGATCGAACAGCTTCCGCCTCAACGCAGGCTGATTTATAGACTTTGTAAGATCGAAGGGAAAAGCTATGCCGAAGTGAGTACCTTGTTAAGGATATCGACTTCAACGATCAACGATCATATCGTAAAAGCTACAAAATATATCAAAGAAAGGCATGGTGTTTTGGATAAGTCCACGCTTTTGATAGCTTCTTTTATACTTCTCCAGCAGCATTGATTCGCTACCGTTTTCTTTAGGCAGAAAAAAAATAAAAAAAATACGATCGGAGCAGATGATGTCTGCTTTTGAAGTGTATTAGCTAAAAAGAAGATAACCAATTGTGGAAAAAAAAACACTTCAATATACTTTGAGGCAGTATATACGAGGGAAGCTTAATGAGGAAAATTCCCGTGCTTTTCTTTCCTATATAAAATCCGGTGAAGATCGGATACTGCTGCAGGAACTGATACAGGATGTTTTGGACGATCCGGTCGATCAGGAATTGCTTCAGGACCCTGAACTATTGGCGATATTGGACAACACCTGGGAGCAACTGCACCGTCAGATAAATAAACCCAAAACGAAACCAATGTGGTCCCGGAAAACTATCGGTGCCGTTGCCGCTACAGTCATTGGGATCTTGTTTGTTGGCTGGTGGACTTTTAATGGGGCACAGCATAAAGTGCAGCAGCAGTCTACGGCAGAAGTCATATCGCCCGGAAAGGAATCAGCTACCTTAACCCTGGCTAATGGCAAACAGATTTATCTGCAGGAAACCATGGATGGACAGATAGCGGATGAAATGGGTATAAAGATCTCTAAAAGTAAAGATGGACAGCTGATCTACGAAGTCGGGAAAAATATGGGGGGTGGTACCGGTCACCATATATTATCAACAACCAAAGGTGAAACCTATCGTATTAAGCTACCTGACGGCACACAGGTGTGGCTCAACGCTGCTTCCTCCCTTAAATATCCAATGCGCTTTGATCTGAAGGGAAAAAGAGAAGTGGAATTGACTGGCGAGGCCTATTTCGAAGTAGCGAAGGATACCAAACATCCTTTTGTTGTACAGACTGCGGGTCAACAGATAGAAGTGCTGGGTACCCACTTTAATGTAAATAGTTATCCTGACGAACCGGCACTGCGGACCACACTTTTGGAAGGCCGCGTCGAAGTCTCTTCCCATAATCAAAAACTACGTTTGCTTCCGGGGCAACAATCAAGTCTCAGCTCCAACGGAGTACTAAAATTACAACAAGTGGATACTGCGCCAGTCGTTGCCTGGATAAACCATGAATTTATGTTCGACGGTGATGATATTGAAAGTGTCATGCGTAAGATAGCGCGTTGGTATAAAGTCGACGTAGTCTATCAGGGGAAAAAAACAACAGAGAAGTTCGGTGGCGGCATTTCTCGTTTCGATGATGTCAGGCAAGTTTTAAATCTGCTGGAAAAAACGGGAGCAGTCCATTTTCGGATCAAGGGGAAAATCCTCTATGTTCTTCCATAAGTATTCGTTAAATACTCAATTATAACTCATACCCTAAAAAATAATATGATGAAAAAACATAGACAAATCGAATAGCGATTCCCGTGGGATACAAGAAAGCAACCAAGATCCCGGGGGACTCGGTTGCTGTTTGGGACAATTAATTTTTAACTATCCAATCTGCAGTATGTTTATGTTTTGGACGACTCGAACATACTGCGAATCAAACCTTGCAAATGTATCAAAATTATATCAGAAAAAAGGAGATAGCTTATCTGCTATTCCGTAAACTATGGCTTATTATGCGATTGACGACCATAATTATCTTGGTTACTTTTATGCAGGTTAGCGCTTCAACCTTTGCACAGAAGGTAACATTGGAATACTCCAATATGAGCCTTAAAAAAATCTTTAAGGAGTTAAAGTCACAGACAGGATACAATTTCCTTTATACAGAACGGCAAATGTCAGTAGCCCAACCCGTCAGTATAAAAGTAAAGGATCGGATGTTATCGGACGTACTGGTTCAGATCTTTAAAGACCAGCCTTTGTCGTATCAATTGGACAATAAGACAGTTGTCGTTCGCGAGCGGGCTCAAGCAACGACGATACCGTCATCAGCAACGTCTGCGGCAGGCTCGAATCAGGAAACGATCAAAGGACGGGTAACTAATGAACGCGGTGAAGTACTTGCCAACGTTTCAGTACGTGTAAAAGGAAATGAATCTGCCGGAACCTCTACCGCTGTGGATGGCAGTTTTACAATCCGTAATCTTTCTCCGAAAGCGACGTTGATTTTCTCTTCTGTCGGATATGATCAATTGAGTATGGAACTCGCTTCCATGCGTGCAGAAGACCTGGTGCAGTTGCAGGTCGTAATGAAAAGTAGCAATAGCCAACTGGAAGAAGTTATTGTGATCGGATATGGTACCACCACCCGCCAACGATTGGTTGGTGCTGTCGATCAGATTGGTTCCAAGACCTTTCAGGACAGACCGGTTGGCAACGTGACGCAGGCCCTTCAGGGAGCTTCACCAAGTTTAACCATTCAGCAGAAAAGCATGGATCCAAACGATAATGCAATGAACATCAATATTCGTGGGATATCAACGGTAAATAGCAATGCGCCTCTCGTGGTGATTGATGGAATCATTACCGAAGGTGGAACGTTGAACAAGATCAATCCGGACGATATCGAGACAGTATCGGTACTCAAGGATGCGGGATCTACAGCTATCTATGGTTCACGTTCGGCCAACGGTGTCATTCTGGTCACGACAAAAAGGGGACGGCAAAATCAGAAACCTAGCGTTAACATCGGAACGCAATGGGGAGTACAACAGCCCAAGATCTTGTTTTCTCCTGTTAGAGGCTATGAAAATGCGACGCTACGCAACCTTGCGCTCACCAATTCAGGAATGGATCCTCAGTTTTCACCCGAAGCGATCGCAGATCTGTATGCACATCAGGACATTGAACAATGGAATTTACCTGAGATCATGAAAAATTCCTTCCAGCAAAAATATAATATCAGTGTCTCCGGTGGTGGTGAAAAGAGTTCATATCTATTTTCGGGGGGCTTTTATAACCAACCAAGCAACTTTGTGGGACAAGATTTCGGGATAAAACGTTACAATCTGCGAACTAACCTCAGTACTGAGATCGGTCGTTTTAAACTGACCTCGATTTTAGCTTATACACGTAATAATAATTTAGGAAATACCGCGGGAAGTGCCATTATAAATGCTTCCCGTCTACCTTCATATTATTACTATCGGATGCGGGCCGAAAATGGCAAATATCTGGTCAACAATGCGCTGACGGATCAGAATCCGTTGGCTGAACTTAACGAAGGTGGTTATGTCAAAAATGACAATGATTATTTTAACATCAACCTGAATCTGGAAGCGAAACTGTTCGATGGTTTAAAATTGCGTGGTATCTTTGGTGCCGATATTTACGCCGACCATCGTTTTATTCGACGTATTCAGGTCCCCCTCTATGCTGCCCCAAATGCACTGCAGCCACAGGTCTACGTCAATTCGGACCGCAATACTGAGGACTTCAATGAAAAAGCTTCCCTGTTGAATTTCCAGTTGTTGCTCGATTATGACAAAAACTTTGGAAGTCATCACGTCTCGGGTTTGATTGGCGCATCCAATGAGTCCTATACACGTAGGCAAAACGAACTTAAAATGAAATTTACCGATCCTGTGCTGGGTACACCGACCACCGGAACGGTTATCGATCCTGCAAGTGCACGAGTCACACCCAATGGTACTTTACAAAATAGTATCAATTCAATCTTCGGCCGTGCCGGATATGATTTTGAAAGTAAGTATTTTGCCGAATTCAGCTTCCGTTACGATGGCTCTTCCAAGTTTTCAAAAGCAAATCGCTGGGGCTTCTTCCCTTCTGGATCGTTAGGCTGGCGCGCCTCAGATGAGCAATTTATGGACTGGTTCAAGAACCATGTCGGAAGTCTGAAGATCAGGTCAACCTATGGTGTGCTGGGAAATCAGGCCGTGGACGATTATTCCTATTACTTCACCTATGAATCCTACCCGAACAGTTATGGATTTAATAATAATCCTGTCGCTGCTGCAGGGTTTAATTATGCCAGCCTGGATCTGCGTTGGGAGAAAACCTATAATTTCAATATTGGGCTGGACGCGACTTTCTTTCAGGATAAGTTGACCGCTAGTTTTGATTACTTTAAAAAGCGGACAGTCGATATCCTGATGGCGCCACAGATCCCCTCGACCTTTGGGACTTCATTAAAAAACCAGAACCTGGGCGAAATGAACAATGAAGGCTGGGAGATCAACCTGACTTATCACACAACCACAGGAGCATTTCAACATCAGATTAATGCCAATATGGGGGACAGTCACAACAAGATCGTTGCGATGCCTGGAGATGACCGGATCTCAACAGTGGATAATATTACCAAACTGACACGGGTCGGTCTTCCCTATAATTCCTATTACGGGTACAAAATGGCTGGATTTTTTCAGAATATCGCTGACATAGAAACCTCGGCCCTGCCGAGTGGCATCACTGCGGCGGATTTGCGCCCCGGAGATGTCAAATACGTCGACCGAAATGACGATGGCATCATCGATGCGCGGGACAGATTTGTCCTGGGCAATGGTTTCCCCCGCTTTACATTTGGGCTGACCTACAATCTTAGCTACAAAGACTTTGATTTTAGCATGTTCTGGCAAGGGGTTGGCAAGCGTGATATGATGATCCGTGGTGAACTAATTGAACCCTTTCATCAGAACTATTCGTATGCTATCTATCAGCATCAACTTGATTACTGGACACCGACAAATATCGATGGACAGTGGCCTCGGCTTACCGCAAATGGGTCTACAGCATCGACCAACAACTTTGGAAAAGATTCCGATCTCTACCTTTTCAACGGAAAGTATGCACGACTGAAAAACCTACAGATAGGATATAGTCTTCCAAAAGGAGTTGTTTCAAAATTAGGGCTACAGCGGGTGCGCTTTTTTGTCAACGCCCAAAATTTGCTGACCTTAAGCAAAAACTCTTGGATAGACCCCGAATCTTCTGAATTTGACTCTAACATGGGCGGGTCTGCCAATAGCGCCCGTAACTATCCAACGTTGAAATATTATGGCGGAGGATTAAATATTCAATTCTAATTTTTGATGTGATGAAACGATATAAATTACTTATAGGAGGCCTAAGTTTGGTGGCTGCTGTGCATTTCACTTCCTGTAATAAGCTGGATACCTTGCCAACAGACCGTTTTACCGATGAAAACTTTTGGGATTATCCCGAAAATGCGGAAAAAATGGTCAATATGGCCTATAATCAACTATTTTCTGCTGACCGTTTATGGAATGATGAAGCCCTGAGTGATAATATTTTTGAGGGTAGATCCAATACAGATCAACGTGCCATCCGTAATGGTACCGCAGACCCGACATTGGGGCGTTTCGGCTCGGAATGGTCAGATCTCTATGGGGGCATTAAAACCTGCCATGTTTATCTGGAAAATGTAGATCGTGTACCGGGGCTGGATGCAGCACTAAAACAACGACGTATAGCAGAGGTTCGGTTTATTCGTGCTTCGCTCTATTTTAGGCTGGTCAATTTTTATGGTGATGTCCCTTTTTTTACCAAGGATATCACCCTGGAGGAGTCCAAGACGGTACCAAGGACAGCTAAAGCCACCGTCATGGCTTTTATTCATCAGGAATTGGATGACTGTATGATGGATCTGCCCAGCAAAGATGTACTACCCACTGATGATAGGGGGCGAATTACAAAGGGTGCAGCTTCGGCTTTTCAGGCACGGGCATACCTGTATGAAAGCAACTGGAACAAAGTGCTGGAGTATTGTGAAAATCTCATAAAGAAACAGGCGGAATTTGGAACATATGCCCTTTTTGATAGCTACCCCGACTTGTTTACAGCAGCAAAAGAGTACAATTCGGAGGTTATTCTGGACTATGCCTATGTGCCGCAGCTGAAGACCTGGAATAAACTCTACGATGCCGCACCGATCTCTGCCCAGGCTCGTCTGAATGGCTATGCACCCTTGCAGAGCCTCGTGGATAACTATATCACCCTGGACGGAAATACAATCGCTACAGATCCCAATTACAGCAGTGACGATCCTTATGTTAATCGGGATCCAAGAATGGCTGCAACGATCGTCTTCCATGGCGGTCAATGGACCGACTTTGATGGAACGGTGCGTAAGATTTTTATCAAACCGGGGTCTGGAGGGACAGATAAAGAGCGTCTTGACGAATACCAGGGAGCAAGTGCCAATGCATCACCCACAGGGTATTATGTCAAGAAATATTATGATCAGACAGCGACCGTAAAATACGATGCCGGGCTCAATATCATTATGTTCAGATATGCTGATATCTTACTGATGTATGCCGAAGCAAAAGAAGCGCTTGGACAGCTCGATGCTGCAATATGGGATATGACGATCAAACCTATCCGCAAACGGGCCGGCTTCGAAGCTGCGAAAGCACTGGATTTTCCGACATCTGGTGACCTGAAAACAATTGTTCGAAATGAACGGCGTAGCGAGCTTGCACTTGAAGGTTTACGTTACTATGATATCCTGCGTTGGAAAGCTGGTAAAACCTATCTGGATGGTCAAGTATTGGGCGCTAAATATGGCCGAAACAATAGCTATATCAAATTGGATATTCGACGCTTTGATGAGAGCCGGGATTATTTATGGTCAGTGCCAAGGACACAGATTGATCTGAATAAAAATCTATTGCCCAATAATCAAGGTTATTCAAACTAAAATTTAATTGAAACAAACCGTCACAGACGATACAGAAAGAAAAAATGTACGTTTTGAACGATAAAATTAAAGAAAAAGACATGAAATGGTATTTTAAAGTTATAGCAATGATCGTATTGGCTGCGGGCATCGTTTCCTGCAAAAAAGATGATATGAAATACTCGGATGCGGATGTATCCGCTGTGGATAATTTATATGCGCCTGCGGATGGGAAATCAGTCAAATTATTGAGTTCCAGTTCTGCTGCCTTATATTTTGAATGGGAGTCTGCATTGGTAGCCGACGGGGGAGCGGCCCAATATGAAGTCGTTTTTGATAAAGTGGATGGCGATTTCAGCAAGCCCTTATATACGGTTACCTCGGACAATAACGGGAACTCAAACGGAGCAAACATCAGTCATAAAATATTGAATCAGGTTGCTGCCAAAGCAGGGATCGAGCCGGGGACCAGCGGCGATGTTAGCTGGTCTGTCTATTCAATCCGGGGTATGAAACGGGTGCTGGGTAAAGTGAAAAAAGTATTGAACATAAAAAGCCTGGAAGGTTTTGCAGATATTCCGGATGAACTGTTTATTACCGGAGAGGGAACAGAGAACGGCGAAGCAATTACGCAGGCATTACCGTTTAAACTCGTCGGCAACGGTGAGTATGAAATCTTTACCAAATTGGAAGCCGGTAAGAAATATACATTTATGGACCGAAAATCAGCAGATGCCCGGATCTTCTATTCTGAAGATCAAACAAAATTAAAGGAAAGCGAAGCAGGGAGCAATACTGTGACCAAAACAGCCGTATACCGCATTCAAATTGATTTTAATGTTGCGACAATTACCTATACGGAGATCAAAAGTTTGGGTGTTTATTTCTCCCCTTCAGGAGCAGTTGTACTCGACCTTCCCTATCAGGGGAAAGGGATCTGGTCAGCGACCGGCATTATCAATTTTAAGCAGGAAAGTTGGGGACGCGACCAGCGCTATAAGTTCCAGATGGAAACCGTCAGGGCGGGGAAAGCAGAGACCGTTCAACTTGGTACCCAAAAAGGCACCGATGTGCCGCCTAGCGGTGCTGATCCAACATATTTCTTCGTCCGTATCCTGCCCAATCTTTCGCAATGGGATGACAAGTGGAAATTTGTGGATGCAGTTGACGGGCATCCGACAAAAATCTCGATGATTTTACAGGGAGATAAAGAATATACACATGCGGTAGTTCCAAATTAAGGAGGAAGGATAATGAAGAAAATAATAATGTTATCATCCATGCTGTTGTTACTGTTTGGATGTACAAAAGTCGAGGATACTTATCTGTATGACGATACGATTCAAGAATCCTGGACTGACATTGCTACGCAGGTGTCCGATAAAATGATCACGGGATTCTGGAATGAAGACGGGTATTTTAACAATGCCATCAACCAGTCCGATCCCGGATTTCAATATTGGCCCAATGCTCACGCAATGGACGTCGTTATCGATGCTTACTTGCGTACGAAGGATGCAAAATACAGCGCTTATTTCAGCAAGTGGTTTGAGGGTGTCAAAGCTAAAAATGGTAATAGCTATTACAATGTATTCTACGATGATATGGAATGGAATGCCCTGACGATGCTGCGGTTGTATGAAGTTACCAATGAACAGAAATATCGCGATGCCGTACTGCTTCTATGGGCGGATATCATCAAGGGCTGGAATGAACAATTTGCCGGTGGAGGACTAGCATGGCGAAAAGATATGTTATATAGCAAAAATGCCTGTTCCAACGGACCGGCTAGTATTCTTGCTGCTAGACTTTACATTTTAACAAAAGAAGAAAGTTATCTGACATGGGCCAAAAAGATCTATGAATGGCAGAAGGCAACACTTTACAATCCGTCTTCAGGGGCTGTGTATGATCATATCAATGGAGAGACTGACGCTGTCGATCAGACAACACTGACCTATAATCAGGGAACTTTTCTGGGGACAGCCGTTGAACTCTTTAAGATTACCAAAGATCAGATCTACTTAATCGATGCACAAAAAATCAGTTATTATACCATTACCCGCTGTACCGATATTGGAAATAATATTCTACGTGATGAAGGCAATGGTGATGGTGCATTGTTTAAGGGGATTTTTATTCGGTATTTTGTAGATTATTTAAATCTTGAAGGAATCAACGCGGACTATCGTGCTAAATTTGAAAAGTTTTTGGTCAACAATGGGAAAATAGCCTGGACCAAGGGGACCAGCCTGCCGACTTTATTTTTTGGTTCTTCCTGGTCTCAGCCACCAGTTGGAAACAGTGAGATTACAGCCTATGCAAGTGCTGCAATGCTTTTTGAGGGCTTGGCACGCTATCAGACGAAATTAAAATAGTAAATTGTATATAATAGCCATTAGTTTGCCCGTCAGCTCCTGATGGCTATATTAAAATAATAAATGCTGATGAAACAAATAAACAGGATATCGACGATAGTACTATTGACAGGCCTGTGCTATATGGTGGGACAGGCACAGGTAAAAAAAGGTCAATTTTCTGATCACGCCCAGAAGACCCTGGATGTGATCTATGTCAAATATGGGAATACGCAAAATAAGTTATTGACTGAAAAGTACCCCTTTGACGAGAATTTTAAAGCTGATTATCTTAATAATAACACGCAGGCAGAACAGCAAAAAAAATATGCCTATCTCTGGCCTTTCTCGGGTAGTTTTTCGGCAGTCAATGCACTGATGGAACAGTCAAAAAATAAAACAGCCTATCAGAAAATATTGGACCAGAAAGTGCTCGTAGGGCTCAGTGAATATCGGGACGAAAAGCGTAAACCAGTGGGGTATGCTTCCTATATCAATTCAGCGCCGGCATCGGATCGCTTTTACGATGATAATATCTGGTTGGGCATTGATTTTACAGATAGCTACATACAGACCAAAAAGACGGATTATCTTAAGCATGCAAAGGAAATTTGGACCTTTGTAAAAAGTGGTGAAGACGATAAGCTTGGCGGTGGTATTTATTGGTGCGAGCAAAAAAAAGAATCTAAAAATAGCTGTTCGAATGCGCCTGCTGCAGTATTTGCTTTAAAACTTTTTGAGGCGACCAAACAGAAGGACTATCTTCTTGAAGGCCAACGTTTGTATGAATGGACAAAAGCAGGTTTGCAGGACCCAAATGATAAACTTTATTGGGATAATATACATCTCGATGGTAAAGTTGACAAAGCCAAGTATTCCTATAATTCAGGTCAGATGCTGCAGGCTGCGGCCTTGCTCTATCAGTTGACCAAAGAAAAGAAATACCTGGATGATGCGCAACAGCTTGCCGAAGCTTGCCTGGGCTATTTTTTTGAGACAAAAACAGGACAAGATTTTCCTCTCTTAAAAAACAGTAATTTATGGTTCCATGCCGTAATGATGCGCGGTTATATCAGCCTGTTCGAACAGGATGGAGATCGAAAATATTTAGACATTTTTGCGAAAAATCTTGATTTCGCATGGCTTCGGATGCGGGATCAGCATGGACTTTTTGATACCGACTGGACCATGGAGAATCCTAAAAAATCAAAATGGCTGTTAGACCAATGTGCTTTCGTGGAGATGTACGGGCGTTTGGCGAAATTCGGGTATTGACACTTGCCATCAGGAGTGATACGATTTGTGCATGAGGAGCATTAACGCTGAATTGTCGCTACAGCGTGGCGACAATTCGGCGTTAACTTTTGCCCTCCGGTGTCCATTTCCAGACCGACACCCAGTGCATTATAATAGCGCTGACCGCTCACTTCCTTGCGATATTTTTTATTTGATGATTTTCCGGAAAGGAAATATATAGTCTGCGACAAGCGCCATCCGATTACTGACTTTGACCCCGACCGCCAATCCCAAGTGCAAAGAGATCATTTTGGTCATTGTACGCTATATAATTCCGATGAAGATAAGAAGGGACAACAGTCAGTGATAATTTCGAACTGAATTTTCGCGCAATGATCAGCTGCGTTACATGGCATAGCCGGTCACTGAATCCTGTGAAACTTGCCGCCGACTGCTTATTCTCGGCTGCACCCATAGCTGATACCGTCGTACTTCCAAAAAATGCAATGGACACCGATATCCTGTTGTCGACCGTATGCTCGATAAACCGGGATTACTTGGTACGGTGAAAAACGTGGTGGAAGCAATACCATAGCCTTCCTCGGGTAGTTTTCAGTAGGAGGTTTATCAAGACGTATTGCTGTTTTTAAGATAAATGTTATTTTCGTATAAACGAAAGAAATATGAGTATAGCATTGATACTGAATAGCGGCCGAGCCGAAGAATGGAAGCTCGAAATCAATAAGCATTTGCCTGAAACAAGAGTCGAGATCTATCCGGATATCCAAAACTATGATGAGGTCGAGTTTGCGCTTTGCTGGAAGCCTGAGGCGGGTTATTATGCTCATTTTCCCAATTTAAAAGTGATCCAGTCTGGGGGAGCTGGGATCGATCATTTATTTCCTGAAACCATTCCCTCACATATTCACACCTGTAGGATTGTAGATCACATGCTAAAAAGCGATATGTTTGAACATGTTTTGACCTGTGTGATGCATTCAATGAAGAATTTTTCAGCCTATTCTACAGAAAAGAGGAAAAGACATTGGCATCCCCTAGTGTATAAGTCCATTGGTCAAACGTGTGTAACAGTTTTAGGATTAGGTGAAATAGGGGGGTATGTCGCCGAAAGATTGGCTCAGCTAGGTTTCAAGGTTAATGGTTGGTCCAATTCTCCAAAAAATATACAGGGGGTAATTTCTTTTACAGGTATCGCAGGACTTAGTTCAGCAGTTGAGCAGACGGATTTTATTGTGAACGTTTTGCCATTGACTGATGCCACCCGCGGAATTTTGAATCATGAGTTTTTCTCCTTTTGCCCGATGGGAACTGTTTTACTTAACGTTGGTAGGGGCACCCATCTTGTGGATGACGATTTAGTAGAAGCCATCGACAAAGGACAGATTGCCGGCGCTTACCTCGATGTGTTTCAACAAGAACCATTACCCAAAGAGCATCCATTTTGGAATTGCAGCTCTATTTTTATAACACCTCATGTCGCGAGTAGGACAAATATTGGCTCTTCGGTCTTGCAATTGGTGGATAATTATAGAAGAATGGCTGCTGGGCAACCTTTGCTCAACGAAGTTTCCTTAAAAAAGGGTTATTAGAAATCTGTGCTGCCCACAGAGGTTTCACCTTCCCCTTTCGGTTCACTATGGCAGCTGACGGACTAGGAGCAATTTTTGCGCAGGAAAAATAAAAGCATTGTTTCCATTGGCTAGCAAATTTGATAGAGTCTGTTCTATTATTTCAATAGTTGCGTAAGTCTTCCATATATTTTAAGACGGGATTTTCTGCTTTACGTACACGCCTCGGAAGATTATTATTTTTGATATGACGTAGAGGACCAAATACTACCATACGCAAATATGCCATAAAATCGAGGGCTTCAATATATTCACCTCTTCCAATTTTTGTTAGCCCATAGTGTAACTAGGTCCAAAATCTGTCTTCGATCCATTGGAAGTCAGAAACCGGAAATTGTGCATGGGTCGTGTCTATTACTTTTTGTAAAATATTGTCGGTATCTAATAGAATAATAGGATCTTCAATCCTGATGCAAAATTCCTCAAGAGTGACAAACTTAATATTTACGTGTAATAGAGGGGCGTCATATAAACAGATTAACAATCTTTTTTCGCCTACATGTTCACCTGGTAAAGCCGACAAGAGATTGCCAAAGAGGCTAGCATATTCGACCATCCGTGAGCTGTCGGCGTTCAGATCCTCTTTGGTGACTATAACCAGGTCCAGATCAGACCACTTATCAATTTGACTGGTTAGCCAGGAGCCAGCGACTGCTAATCCAATAATATTCCGATCTCTTTTTAAGACCTGAACAACATTTTTGCAAATGCTCTCTGCATAATATCTGTTTTGAATACCAATATAATGCTTTTTTGTCCGTGATTATAATACAAATGGGTCGGAATGCAGCTCAAAATAATGAGATGGTAGGTGATATTATCATCAATAAACATTGATTTTCTTAGACGTATACGAGTACCTTGTGGAGAGCGGATTGTACGCGTGCGAACAAAATGTTTCTAAACTGTTCGAATCCGCACATCTCCTTTTTTAGAAAAAAACTTGAAAAAACCATTATTCGACCTAGAAGCCATAAATAGACTTATTTCGGCTCATGGTATAGTATTTGGCATGCAGGTGATAAAACCTTTCAAAGATCATTGGCCTAAAGTCCATAGGTTACATGCATATTAGATAGGAGTTTTGAATTAAAAGATAAGAACAATATAACTAACAAAATAAAGACATTATGAAAGCATTCGCAAAAACATTTGTAGCAGCAACCTTAATCGCCATATCTGCATTCGCTATGGCAGCAGAAGGACCTGGCTCAAGATCAAAGGAAGAAAGCGTGAATCTTTCCACAGCAGACTTCGCCCTTGATCACTATGTTACGGTAACGACGAAGGGTGAATCAGCGGGCGTAGAGCGGTTGTTTGCTGAGGATTTTAGTCAAAAGATACAGGCTTCCAGTATATTGACCTACGGGCGTAATACAGTGATCCAATCATTGAAAAATCAAAATGGAGAAATTCTGAACTGCAAAGTGAATATCAAGATCGTCGAAAAATCGGCAGATTATATGATTGTAAAAATTACACTGAAATTTGAAAACTTTAGCATGACTGACCTTGCGACCTTTGCCTACGAAAATGATGGTTGGAAGGTTTTCAGATCATTTCATTCGTATAAATAAGAGTTATTCCTTACAGATATATAAGTTGTATGGCCAGGTCGTAAGAAGTGGTTTTTATTTTTATTGTCGGGTTTTGTCTTCTTCAAGCCTAAGTATAAAATCTAAATATGTCTTTTTCTTTGAGAAATAAATATCATCTAGTAATCTTTTATATTCTGCAATCGCTTGGAGCAAAATTTGAAGGTTTTCCTCTTTGTACTCATCTACATTAAAGTATAGTAAGTCCGTATTGATGTATTTATTGAGTGTTGACAATAAGGTTGCATCCATTGGGGGCTGTATGTTTTCCCGTAGTGATAGAAGCTTGGACAATCTCTTTTTGAAAGATACTTCCCTTCTTTTGAGATCACTCACTCTCGCTTCAATTTCTCCAAATGGCAGAGTCTGAAAGAAAAATGCCGTGTTTTCGTTCATATCATCGTATATCATTTGAGATTCATCAAATGTTTTGTAGAAAGCTTCAAAATCGTCATATTTCTGATCAAATTCTTCCTTACGCTCCTGTGCGATGGATAATCGTTGAAAGTAATGATGTATTTGATAATTATAACTATCTACCTGACGTGTTATATCCAGGATGTCATTCTCAATTTTTATCAAGAGTTCATCGGCATCGATATCCCGATATTTTTTTCCATCATAATCGAAGGTTTTTAATTTGATGTCTCCCTTTTGTATGGCTTCCACGATATGCTTGTCACTTTTTAGACTGTTGAGTTCATATAATGACTCGATTTTACGATCTGCAAACAATTCGTCAAATGTCAGCTCTTCAAGTTCTTCAGCAGTAGCTAAGTCTCCCTTTAGTAGAGGATTGTTGTAATCATAGAAATCGTTAAATTTTGGATCGATTGTATATCTGTTGATCTGGCTTTCAAAATTATCTTTGAATTCACTAAGGTTCAAAGTTGCTGGTACCTGCTGATATTGAATATGCGAAAATAACTTCTCAGAAATTTGATCAGCTATTGCTGCACCATTTGAAAGTAAAGCAATTGCAGGTTCATTTGAAACATTGTTCTTTATGATATCAAGTTTCCACAAGGCTTTCACGCGTTCTTCATCGGTCGGATGGGAAGCCCATTGATTTTCGAGATTCAATTTTGATTTATCATATTTTTTTAATGTTGCTAATTCGATCTGTGGGAATCCTTCTTGAACTCGATACCTAGATCTTTCCGCAAGAAGAAGCATCACACAATTCTGTTCGTGATAAATATTGTTGCTCCGGATATTTTCGCTGATTTTTCCATCGTAAAAATTAAAAATATAATTTAAAGCATGATTTGCAAAACCCAGACGCAGCAATGAGTCTGCCAGGGCTTTAGAACCTGCCACGTGAGCTGCAATTTCATCTGCATGAAATTCCATTTCCCGGGACAATGCCAGATAATTTAGGTTAACATATTTATACAAGTATTTCAGGATGTTTTGAATCTGTTGGATGATAAAGACCGATATACCGATAAAAATAGCCGAATAGCCACTAACATTTCCCCATTTTTCAAATATATTGTCCAACGATTCATTTTTGTAAAGCATATTGTAGATAATTTGATTGACATGATAAACATAACTGCCAACTTTCATACTTTTCTGTGAAAAATGTCCGAATTCATGCGCAAGAATAGCTTTTAATTCCTGTTGAGTTACAGCATTGATCAATCCTACACCAATTTGTAGATTCTTTCTTATTGGAAGAAACATGCTCCAAAAGCTGGAATCATAAAATACTGAAGCATTCACATCGTGAGATAAAAATACTTTTTTTGGGAAGCTGGTGTCGACTTCGTTAACAATCTGATGGATCAACAAAAATAGTTCAGGCTCATCATGCTCGGTAATTTCGGTGAGATGATCGGTATCTACTTTTGTCGAAGCGAATATAAATTTTATAAGAAAAAATAAGACAGTAAGACCGGAGGCGAACAAACCTATACAGGCAATGGCCGTTAAGAACATCGGTTTGGAGGTAAAGACTAATAAGCCTAAAAAGGTAAAACCAATTGTTATTCCTATAGCAAATAAGAGCAGGAAAATATAGGTAAAAGCAAAAACGAAAATAGATAAAATTGTTTTGCGTGCATGTTTTTTAAAACTTGCTGATACTTGTACTTTCATAAAACGGTTAACAGTGATAATTTTTGTTAAATTGTCTGATATAAAAATAAAAAATAATATCCATTTATTCCTAGTGACCTTTCAAGAGCAGACTTCGTTTTAGAGCATTATATTGCAGCAACTATCGAGGGAGAGCCGGTAGGTGTAGAACAACTTTTTGTCGAAGATTTCAGCCAGAAGGTTCAAGCTTCCAATGCAAAGACCAACAGCGGTGAAGCGGTTGTTAAATACTTGAAAAAAGAAAAGGGTAAACGCTTGGATTGCGGAGTAAATGCCAATATCATCAAAGAGTCAATTTACTATATGGTAGCCAAGGTGACAATGAAGTTTGAGAACTTTACAAAAACTGATCTCGTGATTTTGACGCGAGAAGGCGATAGCTGGAAAGTATCCAGTTCAGTCAACACTTATAAATAAGAGCCATCTCAAGCAAATACATATGCAGTACTGAATATTGATTGAGTATAACACTCTTATCCGCATGGAAGTGTAACGTTATACTTTCCAGTTATTTATAGCTGAATTAGGCCGGCAATTTTCACGAAAGTCCTCTACTAAAAATTTAAAAATTATAGTCTATTCCAAAGCTTATGTACCGGGGCAAGAGCCGGTATTCGGTGGTGGAACGCGAAACGTCTGTGAGCATGGCGTTTCTGAAAGAGCGGGTGTTAAAGATGTTTTTGGCTGTTATGTCAAAGCGGGTCTTGTATCTTTTGAGTTCGTAAAATACTGAGAAGTCCGAAAAATAATAAGTTTGGTTTTTTTGTTGGGGCATGGCTCCAAAGCGATAAGATTCGTTCTTGAGGCTGAACTGTAGATTGTCGCCAAAGCGCAAAAAGAGATTTAAAAAAGCTTGACTATTTGTCAAGGTATTTGTCTCACCTTCGATACGGTAGCTGTTGGTTTGTAGGCTATACCCTGTATACATATTGAAGCAGGATTTCCACGAACTTCTGAACGAAAGCCCATAGTCGTATCTGTCTGTACGAATTTTCCTAAGGCCTAAGCCGACGACGACATTTTCATAGTCGACCGTGTTGAAGCCCACATCCAACTTTAAATTTCCGTTTAGGGATTTTACAAAATAATTCAGCTCGGCCTTACCATAGGTCAGAGTTTTGTTTTTGAGTAAGCGCTGTTGCACGAGGTTAAAATTGGGGTTGAGGTCGCTTTCCGTTCCAATATAGTCAAACAGGATCTGATGCCCGATCCAGAGGTTGGTAAAAAAACGGTCGCTCATATTACCGTAGGTGTATTGAAGCGTTCCGCCCGAACTGCTCAAGGTTGCCATGTTATCCATTCCTTTAATGAAATTGCGCACACCCGTGGTGTAATAGTTAGGTATCAGGTCGGTAAGTTTGGAGTTCTGCTGTTGAAAAAACAAATCAGTTTCCAGCCGCCCTTTGCGGTGTATGGCCCATTTTCCCGATAGGCCGGGAGAGAGTTGCAAGCTGTTTTTGTGTTTTTGTTTCTCAAAATTAATCAGCCAGCTGTTTGCTATACCTAATTGCAGACGGGGAGTTATTTCCCAGCTGCGGTGCTTAACCGTGTATTTAGAAATGATGTTAGTCTGAAACAAGCGGAGGGTCATTTCATTGGCAAATTTTGGTGGATACACTACCGTTTTGTGCTCCGCTTTGGGGCCAGACAGTAGCCGCAACAGGGTGTTGAGCTCTTGCTGTTGATAGGTTGAGCTCAATCCTAGCTCGAAAAAATTGCCGTTTTGTTGCCGGCTTACATAATGCGTGGTAGCTCCCAGATAGCGCAGGTTGTTGTCTATATGCTGTTGAACCTCGCTCACCGAGTTAGATCCGAAGAGGTCTTGGTAGTAATATTGATTGATACTGTAATCAACCGGCGACTGCTGGTTGATAAAGCGGACGGAGCTGACCAGCGCTTTGCGCTCGGACAGCTTATAGCTGTATGATAGGTTGTGGTTGGTGAGGTAGCCTTTGTTTTTGGTAGTTTCTAAGCTGGCTATGTTATTAAAAATCAGGGTACCCAGCTCATTGCTGTTCAGAGATCCCAGTGTACCGGTATAGTTCAGTGAGGTATGGGGGCTGGGCTCGTATTGCAGTTCCACTTTGGTAAAATAATTGTCGATTTTGCGCGTAAATTCATAGTTTTCGTTTGTGGTAAATTGGATGTCTTCCAAGTTATACTCCTGTACGGTATTGCGGTAAAACGATTTTTTTGTTGGATTGGCAAAGCCCAGCCATTTGATTTTGAATGCAGCTATCGGATTTAAAATGGTATTTAATGAGATAAGCTTGTCGTTGTTGAAATTCGTGCGCCGATAATCGAAGTTGGGCAGGTTGGGTGTATTGTCAATTAGGGTAGGCGTGCTTACATCCACGCCAATTTGTCCAGGTTCATTGGTCGAACCGGACTGTATAAGGTGGTTGATGCTGCTTACGGCATCGTAGCCATTGTTATTGCCACTGGCCAAAAGGTAGTATTTGTTGCGCTTGCCAAAATTCATGAGGTTAGCGCTGGCTTGATAATACTTTGGGCCAATTGGTGAGCCCTGCAATCCCACTGAACCCAGCCACTGGTTTTTGCTATCCGCTTTCAGTTGCAGATTAAGGGCGACCTTGTCCGAGTTTTCGATGCCTTTTAATTGTTTGTTACTGGAATAGCGCTGCAGTATCTGGATTTTTTCCAGCGACTGCACACTCATATTTTGCGTAAGCAGGCGGTAGCCCTTTTCAAAAAAATCGTCACCTTCGACCATGACCTTTTCCACCTCTTTTTTGCCTATTTTGATGCTGCCATCGCTACCTACGTTGATCCCCGGAATTTTGCGCAGCAAATCTTCTACGTTGCGTTCATCGCCCTGCAAAAAAGAGCTTACCGCCAATTCAAGGGTATCTCGGCCATTTCGGTAGGGTTGTTTGGCATGTACAATCACTTCTTGTAAGCGCTGTACACCACCGGGGCGCATTTGCACGTCAATAAGGGTGTCAGCTTGTGTTGGAGCAATAGCCAGGCTAAGCGGTTCCGAGCCAAGTGATTTGAACTGCAAAATGAATTTTCCGCGTTGTGTGGTTTGCAAATGGTAATTTCCCTGGCCATCACTAAAGGTGTAGGTCAGCATTCGGGAATCGTCGGCAAAGCGCAAATCAATACGTACACCGCCTAAAGGCTCGCCTTTGGCGCTGACCTTCCCATGTATGGCTACCTGTGCCTGCCCAAATATAGGCAATAGACATAGGAAAAGCCATCCTATTCTATGCTTAATTTTTTTCCCACTCATATACTTGTTCTACACTGCCACGAACTTTTTTACGCTCTACGGTTACACCTTCCATCATGGGCATTTTGCTCATCATCATGCGCATCCGCTCCTCGGTTTCTAAATCTTCTTTTTTTATGTAGTTCTCTAAGCTGAGTTTGGGCAACGTATTTATGTATTTTTCGTTAACGGGCACATCACCTGTGTAGGGGTATTCAATTTCTTTAAGCAACCAATAGTGCGGGTTGGCGCCTTCATTATATAGCATGACGATAAGCCCGGGCAAGCCACCAAATTTGTAGGGCCCGGCAGGTATCGGAATATCGTTGGTATAGTAGGCGACTAAGGTGGTACCACGGTAGATGGCGGTGGCCTTGTGGCATATATGTTTGCCTAGGGTATCTACGTCAGTGAAGTTGGTGTTCCACGCTAAGGGCGGAAGCTCGTCGTTAACGAGGTAGTTGCTCCCTTTTAGCGAGCGGGTTTCGAGCAGTTGCGTCGCATTGTTTTTTTGGATGACAATGTTCCGGTAGATTTTGCCCATATCTAGGGTGACCGACATACTGCCGCTCAGTTCCTCATCATCACCATTGCTAGTAGCCTTGGGCTTGGGCTGTGGTAGCGAATCGCGAACGGACGTTTTTGTCCCATCCTGAAAATAAACCTCTTCCCGAAAAGTTGCTATGGGCGATGGCAGGTATTCGTACAGTGCCTTTAGTTTTTGGCCATAAGAATTTGCTGTGGCCAATAAGAATACAAAGAATAAAGAATATTTGTACATGGTCGTTGGATTGGAGAAAGCGAGGCCTTAGCCCCGCTTAAATTTTTACATTGTAATTCAATTGAAATATAGTTCTCAGACTATATCCCTAGTTCGCCACTTGCAAGCATATGTCTATAAATCGTTCTGCAGTTGGCGAAGAATCCTGAACAGGAATTTTCTACGTAAGTTTGCGAAGTGAAGGTGTCAATCACTTGGCCGCTGCTATTGTAAACATTTAGGGTATAAACACATTTTGTCAACATGCTTTTGCTTTCCTTTGACGCTTCGGTAACTTTAACCTTAGCGTTTTTTTTAGCTAGCTTGTAATTGGTTGTTTTTACATTTGCATTTTCTTTAGAAGCTTTTGAACCTGTTCCGGCAAATGCCGCAGTTGATAACGCAGCTACTGCGACCAAACTCATTACTAATTTTTTCATTTTTTACTTTTTTTTGTTAAACCATACATGCTTTTTTTTGGCATGTTTTAATTCTCTGGCAGTAAAAGTAGGGCAAGGAAATGAAATGATTTTGACCGTTTGGTATTCGTGGGGGTTGATCTATTATTCGCACTTATTTATTCGATTTTTTAGTTCTGTATACTTGGCGATACCTTTTGCTTCATTGAGAGAAAGCCTTACAGCAAGCACAATATAGGGGAACGATATTTATAAAATCCGGCTGGGCTATAAGGTCTAAAAAACAATGGTAGAAGTGTAAATTCACCTTCCCATTCCCGCCATTTACCGAGTTTTCCTGCTCGTTGGTCTAATGCCCATAGGCTAGGGGCTGATTGTGTTGTAGTTTTGAGTCAACAAATAAGAACAGATAAAAAACTAACACAATAAAATAAAGACATTATGAACCATCATGAGTGTATTTAAAAAGCACTCATGCTTTATCATCAAATAAAAAACAAATCATTTCGATAAAAAACTCTCGTAAAAACATTCGTAACAGCAACCTTAATCGCCGTATCTACCTTCGCTATGGCGGCTGACAAAAAAACATCAAAATCTGAAAAAGCAGACGTTAACTTTTCAACCGTAGACTTTGCTCTGGAGCATTATGTTGCGGTTACGACAGAAGGCGAGTCAGCAGGAGTAGAGCAGTTGTTTGCCGAAGATTTCAAGCAAAAGATTCAAACTTCCTATTCACAATCTCATGACCGTGAAGCAGTGGTTAAATCTTTGAAAAAACAAAAAGGAGAGAAGTTGAACTGTGCGGTAAGCACAGACATCTTAGAAGAGTCAGTAGACATATGGTTGCCAAAGTGACTCTTAAATTTGGAAACTTTACCAAGACTGATCTTGTGACATTGGTACGCGACGGGGATAGCTGGCAAATATCCAGTTCAGTCAACTCATATAAATAGGGATCGTTTAAATAAATATATAAATGTTGTAAAGCCACATCGAAGTATGTGGCTTTTAGGTTCTCAATAATTCTAAAAATTAAGTTTTTTGTATCATTTTGGCTGGTGTTGAAGAATATGTTGATTAAATCGAATATTAAGAAATATAAATCTGACTAAAAAGGGCATAATGCACAGGTTAATAGTTCCTTTTTCGAAAGTACTCTGATCGGAAATGTAAAACTACCGTCGCAGCCCTTTAGTATAAGTTATCAGATTACGAAGGAGTTTGAAGTCGATCTCTTTTGAAACTCACTCGGAGTTATTCCAAATGCTGCTTTAAAACAAGTAGCAAAATAACGGGGATCCGAGAAACCTGTTTCGAACGCTACCTCACTAACAGAAATAGACTTATCTTTTTCCATAATTTGACAAGCATGTTTTAACCTGATATTTTTTATGAATTCGCTTGGAGATAAATTCAGGAGTACTTTTGTCTTCCGATAGAGTGTGGATTTGGACAATCCCAAGATATTACCAAGTTTAATGACGTCGAATTGGTCATCGGACAGATATTCTTCGATGACTTGAATCATTTTTTGAACAAATTTTTCATCCAGCGGTGTGTGGTTGAGTGTTGAAATGTTAATCTTCGTATTGTTATGGAAAACCAGTTGTCTGCAGCGTTTGTTGATAATAAAGCTTTGGATCTTTGCTTCCAATACTTTAACCTCGAAAGGTTTACTGATATAACCATCCGCACCAGCTTGGTAGCATTCGATACGATCTTCAATGCTGTTCTTGGCAGTTAACAGCAAAACTGGAATATGGTTAAATTCCGCATTGGATTTAATGGTTCTGCAAAAATTCAGCCCGTCGAGTTCAGGCATCATGATATCACTCACTATGATGTCTATTTCAGTGTTTTCGAGCACTTCCAAGCCAAGGACACCGTTATAAGCTATGTGTACCTGGTAATTTTGGCCTAAGATGCTGGCCATAGTTGAACTGAGTTCTTCATTATCTTCCACCAGCAACAGGTTCAGCCTTGGCTCTGAGACGGTGTTCGATAATTTTTTTTCAGTTTCATGTGATTCGACAATGGTATTTTTTATTTCTTCGGCGAATGGTTGTTCCATAACTTCAATTCCCTTTCTTAAATAGAATGATTTATCTACAGGAATTGTAATCTCAAACATACTCCCGATATGGAGTTGACTCTCCACACGGATTTCACCATAATGCGCCTCTATCAGCTGCTTTGTAACGGATAGCCCTATGCCGTTACTTTCAAGATGCTTTGTTGATTTATTGGTATAGAATACCGTAAAAATTTTCTCTATATCTTCGTGAGATATTCCAATACCATTGTCACGAATATAGATTAGGAGCCAACTGTATTCTTTTCGTTCCTCCACATGATACGTAAGTGTAATTTTGCCTTCTTGGTCTGTATATTTAAAAGCATTGGATAAGAGATTAAAAAGAATTTTATCGACTTTATCGACGTCATAGAAGAGAATTTCTGGACAGTCCCCGTGTTGAATTTCAAAAACAATGTTTTTCTTTTTGGCTATTGGGCCAAAATGCATATCCCCCAATTGATTAACAAAAGTTGGAAAATTTGATGCACTGATTTGGAGTTTCATGCTATTGTTTTCCATTCTTCTGAAATCGAGGATTTGTTGCAGTAATCGTTTTAACCGACTTAGATTAAGCCGTATTTTATCATATTGTTCCAAATTGTTATTTGTAGACATCTGAACATCATCAACCAAACAGGAGATAATAGTCAGAGGAGTCAGCAAATCGTGTGAAATATTGGTAAAATAGCTGAGTTTGGATTGTGCGAGTTCCTTAGCCTTCTCTTTTTCAATTTGAGCGATTTTTAAATCTCCTCTCAACTTGAGGCGATTGAAGGAGTAATTAATAAAAAACAATACGATGCCACCGAGGATGCAGGCGTAGATAAAATAGGCTAGATTACTTTCATAGAATGAAGGTTTCTTTATAATCTCAATTTGAGTAAAAGTGGGATTCCATTTGTTATATAAGTCAGTTGATTTGACTAAAAATCTATATCTTCCCTTACTCAAATTGTTATATGTTGCAAAGATGCGATCTCGAGGAGCGTAGATCCAATCTTTGTCGACCCCCTCCAGTTTATAAGCATAACGTATCTTATCTTCCTGCGTAAAAGGCAGTGATGAAAAGGATATTTCAATGTTTTGATCTTGGGGATTCAGTGTTAGTTCAGTCTGGTCATCGCTGAACAATTCCTGGTTTGATTGCAGGATAATGGACTTATTGTTAATTTTTATGTCGGAAATAAGGACCTTTTCTTTGAAAATGGGTAAGATACTTTGATCATTGAGTTGAACGATACCATTGTAACCGCCAAAATAAATGGTATTGGAATTTGTATCCACAGCAAAAGCTCGTTTTGAGAACATATTGACTTGGAGGCTATCAGCTGCAGAAAATTCACTGATATTCTTGCTTGCGTTGTTGATCTTGTATAAATTACGTGTCGTAGATAACCAAGTATTGTGGTTGAGACAGATAACATCAAGAAGCTGGTTTTTCTCAAATAATGTGTTATTGGCGACTTCCGATACTTTTCGGGTGGCAAGTTGATAATTCAATAATCTGTTATCTTTGGTACCGATCCATAAATTGCCGTCTAGATCAACATCCATCGTCTCAATTTGGTCACTATTTAATCCGGGAGTCTCTTTACCAAGATGAGTCAGTATGGATCGTAGATTACGGTTATCGATACAATAGATTCCATTTTCTTTGGTTGCGATCCAAATATGGTTTTGTTGACCTTGTGCAATAGCTACTGGTTGATCCTTTATCTCTGGGATGATCCTGATATTTTCTGATTCCGACTTTTTTAATAGCAGTCCCTGTGTCGTTGCGATCCAAAGTCGTTTTTGTCGATCTGAGACGAAAAAAGAGGGAATTCCCCGGTGTTCGATCTGTTGCATTAAATCGATCTTCCGTAAGAATTTAATATTATTGTTGGTTTTCTGAAAAACATTTATTGACGATTCATATGCTGAACCTACCCATAGTTCTTTTCCAAAATCTGTAGCACAGGTCACTGCGCGTATTGAAATCAAATCTCTGAAATTAGAATTACTATACGTATTTAATTGATTTGTTTTTGGGGACAAGCTACCAAATCCAAAGCGTTCGAGATTAAACCATAAAATACCTGTATGATCTCGATAGAGCATATTTAGGTTCGGGGCAATACTATATAATGCTTTGATCTGTTTGAAACTATAGTTTTTAACAATTGGTTTGTTAAAGCTAAACATTGACACTCCTTTGCCTCCGACAGCAAGCCATAATGTCCCATATTTATCTTGGTAAATATCGTTGAAGATATTCGTCGTATTGTCGAAGTAACTAGAAAGATCGATTTCTTGCAATTGGCCATTTTGATATTGAAGTGTTGATATCCCTGAGAAAGAGAGAATCCAGATATAATGACGGCTTCGATCTTGAATGATGTTGTAAAATAGATCTTCCTTACCGCCATGACGGCGTTTATTTTTGATTTTAATTTCTTTGTATGGATTATTCGGATCCTGTGGATTGAATAAATAAATGCCGTCTCCCCAAGTACATATCCAGAGTTGTCCATGATCGTCTTCCATGAGTTTGAAAGGATTGTTGCGTGGGCCAAGTCTAGGATAAGGCTGTAATTTATTGTTGCCAAGACTTAGCTTAAATAAGCCAGTTCCCCAGACACCTAGCCAGATCTGAGCTTGGCTATCCTGAAAGATCGTATTAATAGTTTTGCCCCTCATCCTATTATTCAGGAAGTGCGCGCTTTGCGCATCTGTCAAAGGCATTAATGCACTGTCATAGATAAAAATGCCATCATCTGTACCGATCCAGAGCCGTTTCGAACGGTCAACCATCAAAGTATTGACACGAACAGTTGCCACACGTGGATCATTTAGCGGGAAGACCTTATAATTGCGCTTATCTAATACATAAACACCTTTCTCTCCTCCCAAAATTAGTTTATTTTCTAATTCTACAAGCGTTCGAATAGCTTGTTGGCTTGTTACTTTCCCCGCTGAATCCCTTAGTTTAAAATTCAGGATATTATATGCATCATAGCGACTTAAGCCCTGTGTGGATGCAAACCAGATGTATCCCTCTCGATCCTGTATCGTCTGATTGATCGTTAGTGAGGGAAGCTCATAATTTTTTGGCACGGGGTCAAGTCTCATCTGTTGACTATATACAGCAGTTATTAGGGATAGATATAGATGCAAAAATGCGATTATTTGCCGGATAGATGCGCTCATCTTAATTATCTTTTATTCGACCTGTCCAATCCAGTTTTGGTAAAATTCTTACCCAACCATAGTTGCAGCGCTCGATCTCCTAGATTTAACGTTAGCGTATGGTAGCATTTCGCTTCAATACATCCGTTTTGTATTGCGAATAAAGACAGACCACCTTAAGATTTTTTAGGTTTATATTGATTAAAGATACAAATATTTTTCAAATAAGTGTATATTGTACGCTTATTTAGAGTGAAGCCATTAAACATGATCATTTAGCCTTTTAGGCCTAAAATGATCCCATTTTGGGTTATGATTAGTCTTTATTCAAACATCTTCCAAAACGATTTGAAGTAGTTTTGTTTATCCCGGTTGGGAATCAAATTTTATAAATCTCAAGACATGCGTATCAATTTTATTTTGTGCCTATTACTTATTGGACATTTTTCTTTTGGACAGAAACTGAAAAAAGAAATTGTTCTTTCTCAGCTCAAAAGAGCAAACGGCTATTGGCAATCTCATCACAATCCGGAAGTTTGGGCATTTTGGGACCAGGCGGCTTATCATACTGGAAATATGGAATTCTATAAGATTTCAAATTCACAAAGTGATTTGAAATATTCTGAAGATTGGGCAAGATTCAATGATTGGAAAGGTGCTAAATCAACCAACAAGCAACATTGGAAATATAGCTATGGTGAAACGGATGATTATGTGCTTTTTGGAGATTGGCAGATTTGTTTCCAGACCTATATTGATCTTTATAATTTGTCGCCAAGTCCGGAAAAGATAGCTCGGGCTAAAGAAGTTATGGACTATCAGATTCATTCAGCCAACACTGATTATTGGTGGTGGGCTGATGGTTTGTATATGGTCATGCCTGTCATGACCAAAATGTACAAATTGACCCAAGATCCACTTTATCTTGATAAAATGTATACCTATTTGCGCTATGCAGATAGTATCATGTTCGATCAGGAGGATCATTTATACTATCGCGATTCAAAATATGTCTATCCGAAACACAAAAGCCTCCATGGCAAGAAGGATTTTTGGGCGCGAGGTGATGGTTGGGTGTTTGCAGCCTTGGCAAAGGTTCTTCAAGATTTGCCCAAGCAGGATAAACATTACAATTATTACCATGAAAGATTCAAAGACATGGCGGTTGCGATCGTCAGCTGCCAGCAGGAAGAAGGGTTTTGGACACGAAGCATGTTGGATCCGGAACATGCGCCCGGAAGGGAAACTAGTGGGACTGCCTTCTTTACCTACGGTCTACTTTGGGGAATAAATCAAGGAATACTGCTTGATCCGAAGTTCTTGCAGGCCGCGCTTAGAGGTTGGAATTATCTGAGTGAAATTTCCTTACAAGCTGACGGTAGGATCGGCTTCGTACAGCCTATCGGTGAGAAGGCTATCCCCGGACAGTTGGTTGATGCCAATTCTACAGCTCCATTCGGGGTAGGAGCATTCTTATTGGCCGGTACAGAAATGTATCGTTATCTGGATAGAAAATAAGTTAATCATATAAATGAAAAATAGAATTTTATTATTCTTTCTATTGCTGCTGTCAGTAATAGGGTCTGTCCAAGCACAAATCGAAAAAAAGAAATCTACAGGCAATGATGAGACAAATAGAACTTTCTGGCTTCAGGAAATGGATCGTATGCTGCGTCCTGTATTGCGGAGTTTAGCACATGACAGTCTTCGAATAAACATGCCTCAGATGGTATCGGCACAGGTGGACAACAAACAACATCGTATTAAAGTGCAATATGTTGAGGTATTGGGAAGAGTATTGTCAGGTATTGCTCCTTGGCTTTCATTGGATGGAGGGTCGGAAGCGGAAAGAAAGCTACGCGAGCAATATAGAACTTGGACTGTTCTGGCGCTTAAAAACGCGTTGGATAGTAATGCACGTGATTTTATGCGCTTTGATCTCGGCGGGCAGCAGCTTGTGGACGCCTCCTTTATTGCTTTAGGTTTTATGCGTAGTCCGTGGCTATGGGAGCATATCGATCATCAAACCAGAAAGAATTTGATATCATCGATAAAGGTAACGCGTCAATTTCGTCCAGCTTATTCGAATTGGTTGCTTTTTTCGGCGATGAATGAAGCTTTTTTGGCGAAATATGCAGATGATTGGGATGTGATGCGGGTCGACTATGCCTTGCAGCAACTGGAGCAATGGTATGTTGGCGATGGCATGTATATGGATGGTCCACATTATGCCTTTGATTACTATAATAGTTATGTTATTCATCCTTTTTTGGCGGGGATCATGGATATGATCCAATTGAAAACCAAAAATTACGATAACATGTTTGTGAAAATCAGACTCCGTAACGAACGATATGCTATTATTCAGGAGCGATTAATCAATGCGGATGGTAGTTTTCCGCCAACAGGTAGATCCGTAGTTTATCGTGCTGCGGCTTTTCATCACTTAGCTGATATGGCGTTCAAGAAGCGACTTCCTAAAGAACTGACCAACGGGCAGGTTCGCGGAGCGCTGTCTGCTGTGTTGAAAAAGACGACAGAAAATCCAAGTACCTACCAAAATGGCTGGTTGACATTAGGGGTGTATGGTGACCAGCCCGGCCTGGCAGATTCGTATAACAATCAAGGTAGCCCTTATCTCTGTGCAGTAATTTTCTTGCCTTTGGGCTTGCCGGATGAAGATCCTTTCTGGACAAGTGAAGTGACAGACTGGAGTGCCAAGCGTATTTGGTCAGGGCAGGATTGGACCAAGGACTCGAGTAAAACTATCAACTAATAGTGGCTCTAAAAACCAATAGTGCATCTCAATTAAAATAATGAATGAAAAGATATCGGAGAAAAATTTTAAAAATAGGAATGTTGTGCGTTTCATTCTTATTGTTTCTATGTCCGGTGCAGGGACAAAAAATTAAGGAAACAATAGCCGGAAGCGGATGGGCTAAGAATACGGTCAACACAGCTGTATTTCGCAAAAATTCTTTAATCAGTAACCGTAAATATCAATATATAGCCTATTACGACAACGAGGAATATCTCGTGTTAGGACGACGTCTGCTATCAGGAAAGGTTTGGCAGCTGCGTCGAACAGGTTATACCGGCAATGCTAAAGATGCGCATAACGTGATTAGCATCATGGTAGATCAGGCTGGATATCTTCACGTATGCTGGGATCAGCATAATGGTCGATTGAGATATGCCCGTTCCATCCATCCGAATAGCCTCGTGCTTGGTTACGAGCAGATTATGGTAGGTCAAAATGAAACACTGGTTACTTATCCCGAATTCTTAAAACTGCCCAATGGTCGGCTATTATTTCTATATAGGGATGGCGGATCCGGCAATGGCAATCTCGTGGTGAATAGCTATGATATAAAACAGCAGCAGTGGAAACGTGTCCACAGTAACTTGATTGATGGGGAGGGAAAGAGAAATGCGTATTGGCAAAGTTATGTCGATACTCGGGGGACGATACATCTCTCTTGGGTCTGGCGTGAAAGCCCGAATGTGGCGAGCAATCATGATATGGCTTATGCCTGTTCAAAAGATGGCGGATTAACATGGGAGCGAAGCAATGGGATAAGGTATGATCTACCGATGAAAGCGTCCACAGTAGAGTATGCTGCCCGGATTCCGCAGCAACACGAATTGATTAATCAAACATCAATTGCTGCTGACGAGAAGGGGAATCCTTTTATTGCAAGCTATTGGCGTGCTCCTGAATCACAGATTCCGCAGTATAAAGTTATTTATTTACAGGATGGCGAATGGAAGGTGCGATCTTTTGATTTTAGAAAAACCCCATTTAGCTTAAGTGGTGGTGGTACAAAGGAGATTCCTATTGCAAGACCGCAGCTATTGGTTCGGGGTAAGGATAAAAAGATTGCATTAACATTGATCTTTCGTGATCAGGAGAGGGGCAGCCGGCCTTCGATTTTGACGTTACAGGGTATGCAGCAAGCATCCCCGAAGATTACTGATCTTTGTCAAGAATCTGTAGAAGCATGGGAACCAACTTACGATACCGAGTTGTGGCGAAAGAAACGTAAAATTGCGCTATTCGTACAAGCTACGGTACAGAAAGATGGTGAGGGATTAGCAGAAACGGAGCCAACAGCAGTAAAAGTGCTGGAATGGCGCGACAAAGGGAGAAGAAAATGATAAAATTAAGCAACATGAAGATAAAACAGGGTCTATTTAGACTGCTGGTGTTTAGCTGCGTTTTTATTGGATTCGCAACAACCGCTCTAAGCCAGAATAGTTCAGTTTTCGAACTAAAAAATCCAGATTTAAAAAAAAGTCCTTACACTGGACTGACACGCCGGCATTGGATGGATGCTGCATCCTATTTGTTGGAAGGAGCATTTTCTGTTGTTCAGGACTTAAATAGCCCCATGTTATTTCCCAAGCAACCCGGGCGTAGCTATCCTAGAGATGGCTTGCATAACGAAACGGAACGATTGGAGGGGCTGTGCCGTACGCTTTTCATCGCAGTACCACTTTTAAAGAAAAATGCTGACTATGAGATTAGAGGTATTCGCGTAGCAGATTATTATAGGCATCAATTGGAACTGCTATCGGATGAGACTTCTGAAAGCTATATTGCACCCCTCCCGGAAAAAGGAGGACCGAGTCAAAAGCTGGTCGAATTTGGAGGTTTGGCGGTTGCGCTAATGGCAGCTCCAGAAGTGTTGTGGGATCCTTTGCCGGAAAATATAAAAAACGCACTTGCACAGACCATGTTGAGTTATGGCAATGGACCAACGATACAGATGAATTGGCGCTTTTTCAATATCATGATCCTGAGCTTTTTTAAAAGTAGAGGTTATCTTGTTCGGGAAGAATACCTCAAGGATTTATTGGAAAAATGTCTTAAAGACTATCACGGTGATGGCTGGTACAATGATAGTCCTTACTATGATTACTATAGTATGTGGGCCTTTCAGCTCTATGGAACGCTATGGGCAAATAACTATGGTTCGACAATGTATCCCGAACTTGCCGTTCGATTCAAATCAAACCTCCGTGATGTGGTGAAAAGTTACCCCTATTTGTTTAGCCGTAATGGCGAAATGATTATGTGGGGACGTAGTATTTCTTATCGTATGGGGGCTGCAGTGCCATTTCCATTATTAGGGCTATTGGATGATCCGTCCATTAATTATGGTTGGATGCGAAGAATTGCATCAGGTACCTTGTTACAGTTTTTAGAAAACCCGGATTTTCTTTCAGATGGTATTCCGAACCTGGGCTTTTATGGCGCTTTTGACCCTGCTGTACAGGAATATAGCTGTCGGGGAAGTGTATATTGGTTTGGAAAATTCTTTTTAGGTCTATTGGTTCCGGAAAACAGTAAATTTTGGACTGCTTCAGAAAATCAGGGTGCTTGGGATCATCAAATTCCAATTGCTAAGGTACTAAATACTTATGTAGAAGGTGCTGAAATGTTAATCACTGATTATGATAGGATAGGTGCTTCCGAAATTCGATCTTGGAATACAAGTAAGATCGTAGGCTATTATCAAGGAACAGAAAATTACAATAAACTCTCCTATAACAGTGCATTTCCTTGGCAGGCAGACGGAAAGAACGGAGAAATTTCAATGAATTATGCATTTCAAACCCCGTCAGAGAAGTGGGAGTCACTTCGTATTTATCAATTTAAAGGATACGAGCAAGGGGTCTATCGTCGTATGGCGACCTTAGCTTCGGATACGACTATACATATAGCCTTATCGGAGCGGGCAATAACGAATGGAATTCTGAGGTGTGATCAATTACTTTCCGATAAACCTTTGGCCTTTCGGTTGGGGCATTATGCCCTTCCAAAATGGAAGGATCGTCCTATTCATTCACAAAAAATCGAGTATAAAGGGCAGGAGGCGATGATTTTAGATAATGGGGAATACCAATTGGCTATGGTAGGGCTCATGGGCTGGGAGGGAATAGAAAATATCAGTTGTCATGGGCTTCATCCGGTAAGGGACGAGAGTTCCGTATTGAATTGTTTTGTACGAGGGGCAAAAACGCGAGCAAAATGGTACGTCACATTGCAACTGTGGAAGAAATCGGGGGAAAAATGGACAAATGAAGAACTTTTCCCGCAGTTGAAGGCAACGGTTAAGAAAGTTGAGATTCGTTGGCGTAATGGGGAGAAACAAACGTTTCATACCGTGATGCCATAAACATTGCATTGATTTCGGTGAGGGGCTGTCCACTTTTGGGCAGCCCCTTTATTATTTCAGATTAAAGGTATTCTGATGGCGTGCCTTTTCAATTGGTCGCGGCTCCTAGGTTTGGCTGCTTCGGCTATAATAAGGCATTAAGTTCGGTACATAACTGTTCGATAACGGATTTTTTGGCATTTTGAAGCGAATTTCAACTCAATTGAACTAAAATCGAACACCCCAATCTCGCTTCAAAGCTACTTTTGTCTTAAATCCAATCCATTGTTGGGCGAAATTATTCACTTGTTTCTTTAGAAAATTTGCGCGCTATTTTCGTGAGGAATCGAGAACACCAATTATAAACAAGAGTCTATGAATTCAAATTGAGAAGAGTATCCATCGGACATTCTGGCATTGCTAGGTTGATTCCAGAAGCACTTAGAAAATTACAAACTAACCAAATCAATTATTAAATAAATCATGTTAAATCATTACTATAACAGATGTTCAAAAAAAGGTCTTTTGTTGAATAGTCTTTTTTTGATTGCCATGTCCAGTTATGGGCAGAGTGCAAATGTCAAGGGGGTTATTAAAGATAGCTCTGGGAAGGGAATTGCAGGTGTTACCATTAGGGTGAAAGGGGAGGCGGAAACAGTTCAAACCAATACTCAGGGAAATTTTTCCATTCAGGTATCTCCTGGCAGCACTTTAATTATCACATCCGTTGGCTTTCAGGAGAAGCAAATTACAGTAGGGCAACAAGCCAATTTAGACATTGCACTTGTGCCAGTTGAAAATGTCTTGGAAGAGCTTGTTGTGGTGGGCTATGGTAGTCAGAAGCGATCGGATATAACCGGTTCGGTTGCTTCAGTTCCCAAGGACCGACTTTCGAAGATCCCTGTGAATAATGTGATGCAAGCAATTCAGGGTGCCGTGTCCAATGTGACGGTTTCTCAAGCATCATCGATTCCGGGCGATGCACCGTCGGTGCAGGTAAGAGGGAGAAACTCAATCAGCGCGACCACGGAGCCCTTTGTTGTTGTGGATGGAATTCCACTGACAAAAACAGATGGTTCTATCAATGATATCAATCCCAATGATATTGAATCAGTCGAAATACTTAAAGATCCTTCCGCAGTGGCTATCTATGGTGTAAATGGCTCGAACGGTGTTATATTGATTACAACAAAGAGAGGAACAACAGGTAAGCCGTCAATTCGTTACAGTGGCTATGGCGGTATAGAGAATGTAGCGCATATTCTTGAACCGGTATCTGGCGAAGAACTGTTAAAACGTTATGCGGAATATGCACGGATTACCAACACAAGTTTATACAATGGCGGTCCCGTGCGTAATCAATACGAATACGACAATTATAAAAATGGTATAACGACAGATTGGCTGGATGCGGTGATGCAGACGGGCGTTATACAAAATCACAACGTAAGTCTGTCCGGTGGAAGTGAAAATGCCAAGTATTTTGTGTCGGGCGATTATTTAAATGAAAAAGGAGTCTTGCTGGGGTACAATTACAAACGTTACTCCTTCCGGACGAATACCGATTTCAAGGCTACCAAATACCTATCTGTGGGTACGTCTTCATTTATTGTTGCACACAATAGAGATGGCGGCCGGGCTAATCTGTTGCAAGCCGCGGCAATGAGTCCCTATGCTAGAATGTATAACGAAGATGGTTCTTTGACCCAATATCCGATGTACTCAGAACAATTATGGTCCAATCCTTTACTGCCGACGACCTTAGATCCACAACGCCGACAATTTAATATCTCACTGAATGGCTATGCCGAGCTAAATTTTGGTGAATTATATAAGCCATTAGCTGGACTGAAATATAAATTGAATGCGGGTTATTCTTTTGTACCGGTCAGGAACAATGAATATGAAGGCGAATCGGTCTATAATTTTGCTGGTCTCGGACGTATGACCAATAATGAAACACAGACCTATACATTAGAGAATATATTGACTTATGCCAAAGACTTTGGTAAGCACCATATTGACTTCACGGGGTTATATGCGGCGAAAAGCAAATATTGGCAACAGGCGATTGCGACGGGCGAAGTATTTCCCAATGATGCACTTGGTTGGGGTAATTTAGGGGCGGCATCCACCCAAAAGGTTTCTTCGACGGCGGATTTATACCGTACCATCTCACAAATGGGCCGCTTAAATTATGCTTATGATAGCCGCTATATGTTGACCCTGACCGTTCGTCGAGATGGTGCATCTGTTTTCGGTAGAAACAATAAATATGGTGCTTTTCCATCGGCAGCTGCGGCTTGGAATATCCATAATGAATCCTTTATGCAGAATACCAAGCATATTGTCAGCAGTTTAAAATGGCGGGTTTCTTATGGTCTTTCTGGAAATGAAGCTATTCCTGTTTATCGCACCCAATTTTTAATGGACTCAAACCCCATGGCAATGAATGGCCTGTCGAATACTGCCTTAACTATTAGAACCTTGATGGGCAATTATGATTTGCAATGGGAAAAAACAAAGGGTCTCAATACCGGTGTTGACTTTGGACTATTAAATAATCGGATTTCCGGTAGTATAGATATGTACAAATCCAGTACCTATGATCTGCTCCTGACCCAGGGATTACCTAAGCTAACAGGTTTTGCGACAGTGTATTCGAATATTGGTAAAATTGAGAATAAGGGTATCGACTTGACCTTAAATACCAAAAATATTGTTAAGGACAATTTTAACTGGTCCAGTACGCTGGTCTTCTCCCGTAATAAAAATAAGATCACTGAAGTATATGGCAACGGTAAAGACGACCTGGGCAATAGGTGGTTTATAGGCCAACCTCTAGGGGTCATCTATGATTATACCAAGGTAGGTATCTGGCAGGAAGATGAGATTGCGTCTGGAGCGAACAAGGGTTGGGATGATGCTGCGCAAGCGGGCGATCTTAAATTGGCAGATCTAAATGCTGATGGTAAAATTGATGACGGCGATCGATCTGTTCTCGGACAGACTGCGCCAAAATGGACCGCAGGTCTGACCAATACATTTAGCTACAAAGCATTTACACTCAATGTTTTTATCAATACAGTCCAAGGTGCATTGCGTAATAATCCACAAATCGGCGGTGCTTCGGATGAGATGGGGCGTCGCAGCACACCTGCAGCACTGGGATATTGGACACCAGAAAATAAAAGTAACGAATGGCGCTCTTTGGGTAACCACTCCAATATCCATGGCTACGGCTTCCCATCAAATGCAAGTTTCACTCGTTTGAAAGATATAACCTTAAGTTACACCATGCCACAACAGCTTGTTGAAAAAATAGGAGTCCAAGGCTTAACTATTTATGCAAGTGGTCGCAATTTGTATACATGGACCAATTGGTTGGGCTGGGATCCTGAAGCAAGGGATATTACACGCGGATCCACAAATGACGCAATAAACTACCCAATGGTGAGGACGTATGTTTTGGGGATTAACCTTAGCTTTTAACGCTCATCCATCATTTTTCAAAATCAATTACATACACATGAAAAAGACGATAAACAATTATACCACCTTATTCTCCATGTTGGCTTTGTTATCCGTAGGAGCAAGCTCTTGTGGTAAAGGTTATTTGGACGAAAAACCTTATTCAAGTTACGATGCAACAAATGTTGATCCGACAACAGTTGAAAACAGGCTGTTGGGCTTACATTACAATTTCGCTCAGCTTTGGGGTTACAGTGGCCGGCAAGGATTTCTTTCCTGTTGGCAGATTGGGACGGATATTACGAGTGCTGGATCGACCGAGGGTGTCGAAAATCCTTTTTACCAATATGCCGATTTGAATTCAGAAAATGGAGGCGTAAGTTTTTTATGGGAAAAATGTTATGCATTTATTAATAATGCCAATCTTGTTATTGACGGCGTGGGGGATAGCAACGCAAAAGCGTCTGCCGAAGCACGATTTTTTCGCGCATATGCCTATAATATGCTGGTTACATTGTGGGGAGATGTACCTCTGTTGACCAGTTCAATTAAGGTGCCTACATTTAATTATACACGAAACGCTGTTGCTGAAATCGACAAGGTTATCGCTGATGATTTGAATTATGCCGTTAAAGAGCTCCCCGATCTTGCTACAGCGAGCACACCTAGCCGAATCAATAAGGATATGGCGAGACAGCTCGCTGCAGAGGCTTTTTTACGTATTGGTATGCGTGACGCAAGCTATTTCGCACAAGCTGAAACGATGGCAACCGCTATTATCAATGGAGGTAACTATAAGTTGATTGAGGCACGTTATGGAAAATACCTGGCCGAAGGTGGTGATTACTTTAGGGATATGTTTCGTCAGGGAAACATGCGCCGTAGACAGGGGAATACCGAAGCCATCTGGACTTTTGAGTTGGAGTATAACCGAGAGGTCAATGGCGGTACGATTGACAACCCACAACAACGTCGGGTATGGCAGCCTGCTTACCACAAATGGGATGGTATGGTCAATGCCGATTCGCTGGGCGGAAGAGGAAATGGCCGTTTAAGGTTAAGTAATTTTATGAAGTATACGGTATGGAAAGGGCTAAAAGGCGATATCCGCAATAGCAATTTTAATATACGGAGGACAACCAATTATAATCGTCCAAATTTCAGTACAGAAATTGGTATCGACGCGGATGGATATCGCGTAGCAAAAGGTACAGGATCTAAAAATATCATTATCAAAACAGGGGATAAGGTAGTCCCTTTCCGTACCGATAGTTTGGAAGTCTGGTATCCATTTCCAACAAAATGGGGCGGTTATGATCCACTGGATGATTTTGGTTATGCCCTGGTAAAAGATTGGCCTGTTATGAGATTCGGAGAAACTTATTTGTTGCGTGCAGAAGCTCGATTGCGGCAGGGCAATACAGTTGGTGCTGCCGAGGATATCAATAAACTACGGGATCGTTCATTTAAAGTGGCGCGTGCAGAGTCGGGCAATAATCAATTAGGAAAAGTGGCGGCAAGTGAGTTAACGATTGATTTTATCCTAGATGAACGCGCCCGCGAGCTGATAGCAGAAGAAAACCGTCGAATGACTTTAGTCAGAATGAATAAGCTTAAAGAACGGATTTTACGCAATGGGGACACGGGTCCTGCAAATAAGATAACGGCTGGTTTTCAGGATTATAATGTTTTACTGCCTATTCCATTAAGTGAGATTCAACTGAATAATAAAGACGGCGACAATCTAAAGCAAAATCTGGGGTATAAATAATCTTCATCAGGATATTGTTTGGTCAATGTGATCCGATTTTTTACAAATAGGCTTAAGGATAAGCTTATTTGTAAAAAATCGCTCTTCCAGATCCGTTTGGGCGAAGGGCTTTGGCCGTGTTTTGGACCTTGGGTATGTCTGGAGAGTGGTCTTCCAATGTTGAAATGGATATTGGCGAACTAAACTGTGGTATGCACCGATATTCTCGAAGAGCCTGCCGATTATATGGTAGCCAAAGCGATCCTGAAGTTTGAAGACTTTACCAAGACTAAGCTAGTGACTTTGGTTCGCGAAGGTAACGACTTGAAAGTAACTAGTTTGGTCAATTCGTATAAATAAGCGCATCTCAAAATAAATATATAAATGTTGTTGCGCCACGTCCCAGGATGTGGCTTTTTACGTCAAAAGGGCCTGATTCTCATCAGACCCTTTCTCTTAGCGTTTTTTTGTACAGCAATTTTTATGTTTCCTATCGTTTCCTCTTTTTTGTTTCGGCATCCAATGTTTTTAAAGACAATTGGATTTTCACTGTACGGCGCCAATTTTTATGTTGATCCTTTCTCTCGAAAGGTAGCTTGTAGCCGTTTTGTATAATAAGAACAATAGCCGATTTGAAATAGTTTTATTGGACTGATTTTTTTTTGAAAAAGCTCCAGCGCTAAGGTCTATTGTGCTATAGTTTGAAATTAAACAGAAAGCAAATATTATCCTGTGCAAAGATCAAAGCGCTCAGAAAAGCTTTATCACAAATGAAGAAAGACATCGACATCCAATTTTTTGTACAAAAACGAACCATTTCTGAACAAATCAATACCATAGCGGTAGCCTGCCATGGCTAATTTTGTACCATATCCCAATAAATCAGTTTTGTTGAAACAACACCAATATAGGATAAACTATAGAAGGGGCTGACACAATGGGATTACAATAACCAATAACCAGTAGACTTGAAAATATGTTCAAATACGAAACAATAAACAAACGGATAATCTCAAATTGGATAATAAAAATTTATTTAACGCTTTTATTGTGCACTTCTGCATCGCTTGGCTTTTCTCAAAAAAATAAAGGGAAAAGCAATGCGAAGAACTCCGGGTATACCTTATTAAAGCCGAAATACGATGGTCATTCAGTCTTGCGTAACCCATTAAATGGTTGGGTAATGTATGCTCCCCGTAATGCCGATGAAACGTATTGGGATATCGAATATTTTGTGCCGGCATTGGGTAAAAAGGTAAAGGTCATCGATTATGCTTCGGCATGTTATGTACGCACGAGCTGGTCTTCGCTGAATCCCAGTGAAGGTGTTTATGCTTGGGATGATCCAAATTCCAGAATAGGAAAGCTCCTAAAAGGCGCGCAAAAGAGAGGGCTGCCCATAGCGCTCCGTATTGTGGTAGATGGCCGCGACCAGGGACAAAATACACCCAAATTTGTGTTTGACCTTGGAGCCAAATATTATTTGGAAAATGAAAATCATCCCGATAGACAAACACCTTATCCGCAGGATCCGGTTTTTAGAAAATACTATGCCAAATTTATCACAGCTTTGGCCAAGGAATTTAATGATCCTGAAAAGACCTCCTTTATTGATGCCTATGGCTTGGGAAAATGGGGCGAAGCACATTATGTTGTCTATGAAGATCCTAAAATGGCAACGCCCGAAAATACCGAAAAAATAAAGGAGGAAACCCTGGACTGGGTGACCAGTTTATATGCTAACACATTTACAAAAGTTCCTTTGGTTATCAACTACCATCGTCTAGTCGGTCATCCCGAAAGTTGGGGAGCAGTCAACCCGAACAGTGAACGCTTATTGGATAAAGCTATTGATAAGGGGTATAGCCTTCGCCACGATGCTTTTGGCATGACTGGCTATTACCAGAATTGGGAAAAGGATTTTGCCAGGAAATGGAATTTTAAGCGTCCTATCATTATGGAAGGAGGCTGGATTATCGCTCCAGGTAAGCACCGCTATTGGACAGACCCCAGTGGGAAATATAGAGAAGGTCATGATGAGGATGTGAGGAAAGGTGAGTTCGACCTGTCGGCCGAAGCCCATGTCAATATGATGGACTTTAGAGCGGGTGGAGAAACTGAATCCTGGTTTAAGTCCTTTGATTTGGTTCAACGGTTTATTACAGAAGGAGGTTACCGTGTATATCCAGACCAAATCAGCCTGCCACAAGATATCAAGCGGGGTAAGGTAGCCCTAATTTCCCATCGTTGGCAGAATATGGGCTGGGGCTATTTACCTAATAATATTCCACAATGGAACTACAAATACAAAGTTGCTTTTGCGTTGTTAGATGCCAAAGGGAATGTCAAAAAGATTATTGTAGATCGTCAGAGTGAGCCGTCTGCTTGGTTGAAAGGTGCTGCTGCGAGTTATAAAATAAATGCAAAAGTAGATCTACCTGCAGGAATTTACAGCTGGGCCGTCGCCATTGTCGATACGACCAGGGAAAATAAGCCGGCAATTCAACTTGCTCTTGATGGAGATTTAACGGCTCAGGGTTGGACAAAGCTGTCGGAATTGCAGGTAAAATAGAAAATTTTATTAAGAACTAACACCTATTATGATAAAGCTGATCAATCTATCTTTGATATTGTCTCTTTTTTTTAGTCTGATAACCTCCAACCTTGTTGCACAGCAAAATATGGCCAATGTGTATGGTAGGCGAGCTCAATCCTTAAATGGAAAGTGGGATGCTATTGTAGACTTATACGACCAGGGAAGAAAAAACCAAATCTACCTGAATAAAAAAGCCGAAAACAAGACTGATTTTTATGAATACGCTTTCGAGAATGGTCTCCGTTTAAATGTACCTTCAGATTGGAACAGTCAAATTCCTGAACTTAAATATTACGAAGGTACCATCTGGTATGGGCGTAAGTTCGATGTAGTGAAAGAAAATAACAAAAGGTTGTTCTTGTATTTCGCTGCGGTAAGTTACCGTTGTCGCATATATCTCAATGGACAAGAGATAGCACAACACGAAGGTGGTTTTACTCCCTTTCAGATTGAAATAACGGATGCAGCTAAAGAAAACGATAATTTTTTGGCAGTTGAGGTAAATAATAGCCGGCAAGTTGATGCCATTCCGGCAATGGCCTTTGATTGGTGGAACTATGGTGGTATCACCCGAGATGTCTTTTTGGTAACCACGCCAAAAGTTTTTATCGATGATTATTTTGTTCAATTGGACAAAACCAAAGCAGATAAAATCAATGCGAAGGTCAAACTTTCGGAAAAGATGGCCAATTCCTCGGTAACTATCGAAATACCGGAACTACAACTAAAACAAACGCTTAAAACAGATGCCCAGGGAGAAGTAAAAACTTCTTTCCTATCAAGAGAAATCAAACGTTGGTCGCCTACTGCTCCTAAACTGTATAACGTGAAGATTTCAACGCACGATGATCAAATAGAAGAGGAAATAGGTTTTCGAAATATTTGGGTTAAAGGGGAAGATATCTTCCTGAATGGCGAAGCTATTTTTCTCAAGTCCATTTCATTTCATGAGGAAATACCGCAACGCAAAGGTCGTGCTTTTTCACAGGCCGATGCAGTGATGCTGCTTTCAGAAGCGAAAGCTTTGGGCTGTAATATGATTCGCTTGGCGCATTATCCACAAAATGAATATATCGTGAGAATGGCCGAAAAAATGGGTTTCTTGTTGTGGGAAGAAATTCCCATTTGGCAGGGCATCGATTTTGAAAATGAATCGACCAAAGAGAAAGCCGGTAAAATGATGCGGGAAATGGTTGCTCGAGACAAAAATCGTTGCGCACTCGCTTTTTGGGGGGTAGCCAATGAAACCCAACCGTCCGAGCCTAGAAATGCTTTTATCAGGCATTTGATTGCTACATGCAGAGCCATTGACACGACCAGGCTTATAACCGCTGCTTTTGATCTTGTTCGTTTCAATAAGGAAAAGGAAACCTTTGTTATGGATGATCCTTTTACGAAAGAATTGGACGTCGTAGCTGTCAACAAATATTTAGGCTGGTACCATTCCTGGCCAGTTTCTCCTGATAAAGCAGTATGGGATGTGGCAAAAGGCCAGCCTTTAATTATTTCTGAATTTGGGGGCGAGGCGCTGTATGGCAAAACGGGCGAAAAGGATGTCGTCAGTTCATGGAGTGAAGATTACCAAGAGACTTTGTACAAAAACAACCTCGAAATGTTTAAGCATATTCCAAACCTGCGCGGAACTTCACCCTGGGTGCTATTTGATTTCCGTTCGCCGTTCCGTTTTCATCCGACCAACCAAGATGGCTGGAACCGCAAAGGATTGATCTCAGACCAAGGCTACCGAAAGAAAGCCTGGTTTCTGATGAAGCATTATTATGATAATAAATAAGATTTCAATTCCGAAAACGAGCTTAAAGAGGAGCATCACATAGACACTATTTTTTCGATGCCTACAAAAATAATATACCGAAAAGAATGAAAGCACATAAACTATCGAAACACAAAATGGATGAATACAGGACAAGCATCTATAAATACTTTAAAATGATGTGCCTAACGGGGCTTTTCCTGCAGGCAGCCTTGTTAAAGGCTCAAGATGCTATCGATTTATCAGGCACTTGGGGGTTTCAGACGGACGTGATGGATTTCCGTAGAGGCTCGCTGTCCCCCCGCTATAACCATCTTTTGCAAGAAACAATTAAGCTTCCCGGTATTACCGATGATTATCAGATAGGATATAAAAATTCCTATAAATATATTGACCGTCTGACCCGAAAATACGAATATATGGGACCGGCATGGTACCAACGTGATATCGATATTCCTGCTGACTGGAAGGGAAAAAAAATATTCCTATACTTTGAACGGACCCACTGGTTGAGTTCAGTTTTTGTAGATACCAAGGAAGTTAGCAGTATCGATTATGTAAGTGTGCCCCACAACCACGATCTGAGCTCATTTGTAAAGCCGGGAAAGAAGCATCGAATGACCATTTGTATCGATAACCGGTTTCAGTATAACACCCATAAATGGAACCATGCGCATACTGAATTTACACAGATTAACTGGAACGGTATTCTAGGAGAAATAAAACTGCTGGCCATAGACCCAGTTTATCTGGAAGATCTTCAGGTATATCCAAATATAGCCGATCAGTCCATAAAAGTAAAATTACGAGTAAATAATGCGACCAAAAAACAGGTAAAGGGCAAAGTGTCTTTCGTCATCGAGGGAACAAACTACAGCCTTAAGGATGAAGTTGCACTGGTAAGTACCGATTCGGTGAACTTCGTAGAGACCACTATTCCATTAGGTAAGCATATCAAATTGTGGGATGAGTTTAACCCAAACCTCTATCGTATAAATTGTCAACTGAATACCTCTGACGGCAAAAACAGCTATCGGCATGAAAAGGCTACCACCTTTGGTATGCGTGAAGTAAAACAAGGAAAAAACCATGTACTGCTCAATAATCGTCCCATCCATCTAAGAGGCAATGTAGAAAATGCAGTGTTTCCAAAAACAGGCCATGCTCCGCTCGACGATGCCTCTTGGGAACGAATCATGGTGCTGATGAAGACGTATGGCATGAACCATTTACGATTCCATTCATGGTGCCCGCCGGCGGCGGCCTTTCGCATGGCAGACAAACATGGGATATATTTTGAGGTGGAAATGCCTATGTGGGGGAAAGATGCCGAACCCGACGAGTCTAGATATAACTTCTTCCGCCGTGAAATTAAAGCTATTTTGAAAGAATACGGCAACCATCCTTCGTTTGTTCTGTACTGCAACGGCAATGAAATTACAGGGAACTTCGACTTTATTGAGGAACTTACCGCCGAAGGCAGAAAAGCTGATCCTCGTCATCTTTATAGCGGTTCTACTGCACGGACAAGGGTTAAATCAGATCAATATTACGTATCCCAGCAAACCAACAAAGGGGCTGTAAAGGTTTACGAAGGTCAACCGGGTACTGATTGGGACAAGAATGCGGAATCTGATGTAGATGTGCCCGTCATTTCACACGAGTCAGGGCAACGTTGTATTTATCCAAACTTTGATGAAATAAAGAAATATGCCAACAGTCCCGTAGAGGCCCGCAATTTTGAAGTATTTAGCGATCTATTACAAAAAAATGGCATGTTGGACCAAGCAAAGGATTTCTTCAGAGCATCTGGTGCGTTGACCGTGCTGGAGTACAAAGCCGTGATCGAAGCCCTGTTGCGATCAGGTAAATCTGCCGGATTTCAGCTTTTGTCGATGAATGACTTTCCGGGACAAGGGTACGCGCCCGTGGGGATCTTCGATCCTTTCTGGGATTCGAAAGGATTGGTTACAGCAGAAAAATTCAGCGAGTTTTGCGCGCCAACGGTCGCTCTATTGCGCTACGATAAAAGCAGTTTTTTCAACACAGAAACATTTAGGGGTAAAGCCGAGGTATATAACTTTAGCAATTCTGCACTTGAAAATGCGAAAATTAAATGGTGGTTGACCGATACCGCTGGCAACGTATTGAAAAAGGGAACGCTGAAAAAGCAAACCATTGCCAACGAAAATGTATCGCCGGTAGGTGAATTTGAGATTCCCCTAAAAAACATCAGCACTCAAAAAGTTACGGTTCATCTTGCGGTGAACGATAGCATTAAAAATAGCTGGGACATTTGGGTATATCCAAAGCATCAACATCTGATGCAGTCTACAGCTAATGTATTGTACACCGATGTCTACGATGATGTTGCCAAAAGGCAGTTGGCCCAGGGTAAAACCGTGGTTCTTTATCCTTCTCCAGACCAGGTTAAAGGCCGAAAGTCACTGTTTCACAATCATTTTTGGAACCCCATTATGTTTGCATGGGCACCGATGACCATCGGCAACCTGGTCCATCATAAGCAGGCCATGTTTAAGGATTTTCTTACTTCATACCATACCGATTGGCAATGGTGGGATATCCTGAACCATGCGAAAGTAATCGAAATGCAACATGCACCACAACAACTGCGTCCCTTTATACAGGTCATCGACAGCTACGACAACAACCAGAAATTGGGTATTGGTTTCGAAGCCAAACTGCACGGCGGTAAACTGCTGGTACTGGCATTGGACACCAAAAATGATATGGATAACCGTCCCGCTACCCAACAATTGTTGTACAGTATCGATAATTATGTAAAAAGTGAGAAATTCTCGCCGCAAGTGGCCGTTGATGAGACCTTTATTCAATCATTTTTAGAGAAATAAGAAAGATTTACACAATGGTAAGAACAATGATATTATCTATGATGACTCTTTTTTTAAGTCAGAACCTCATGGCACAGGAAACTAGATTAGAAGAGAAAGCGTCTGTAAACCAGGTTTATAATAAGGCTGTCGAGGCGGAAAATGCATTATCTTTTAATGATTTGGACATCGAATCGGGCTATGTACTTTATCAGACCGAGATAAACACTGATGCCGAAAGCGAAGAGCTGGAATTGGAAAATGTACGCGATTATGCCGTGGTCTATGTCGACGGTAAGGTACAGGGTAGCCTGACAGATAAGAGTAAAAAACTAGCCATCAAAACACATCCAGGCAAACACTTGCTTCAATTTTATGTCGAGAATATTGGTCGGATCACTTACGGACCAGAAATTACAGATAATTCAAAAGGGCTTTTTGGCACCATTACTTTAGACGGAAACGACCTTCAAGACTGGAAAATGATCCCCTTAACGGTGCGTAATTATCCACTGAAGGATTTGGTTTTTGAACAAAGATCAGCAGCTAATGACAGCCCAGGTTTTTACAAAGGTCAGTTCGAACACAATCTGTCCGGAAACAAGTATCTTAATATGACAGGATGGGGAATGGGCGAGGTCTGGTTAAATCAAAAATATTTGGGATCTTACTGGGAGGAAGAAAAACAGCAGTCGATATTAATTCCTTCGGAGGATTTAATACCCGGAAAAAATGAACTTGTAATCTTCGAACTCAAAAATAATCAGCAAAAGAAGATAAGTTTGTCCCCAACGCCTGTTTTTAAGTAAATTGGTACTGTTGGCTTCGCATGGATCTGAACAGCTGAAAAAGAGCTAAGGCCAGAATTTCGACGAAGCTCATTGCCTAATAGTATGATAATCGAAGTTTATAGAACCACTGATCAACAATTAGTAGCAGGATATTTTGATTGTAACTGGCACGCGTAAATCTTGGATTGAAAGTTTAAACAGCTTTAGTAGCATCGGTAAATGAATAAATACAGTCTGATAATTTGTTTCGTCGTTTTTTGGGGGCAATGTGTTCTCGGCATCGATCTTTCGAGGTATAGGTTTCATCTGATGCCCGAAACTTCCTATTATGGCGGTATACAGAGCATCGCAAAAGATAGTTTAGGGCGTATATGGTACACGGGGCCCGATGCGCTCTTCATGTACGATGGCAATAGTTTTTATCAGTTAAATGATATCGTCTCTGCGATCAAACCAGCGCAAAAATGGGGTTATGGTTCTTTAATTCGGGATAAAAAGGGAAATCTGTTTCTAGCTTCTGGGCAAGGCTTATTAAAATTCGATTACGAACGGTTTTCTTTTCATGTTGTGGTTCCCGGAATGATCCGTTCGCTTTGTGTACATAGCGATGGTCGGGTTTACATGCTGTCAGACAATAGCATACTACGCTATAATCCGCAAAATAAACAGACAGAAAGCTTTTTATTGCCCAAAAACAAGTCTTTCCAAAATATATTGAGTGCTAAAGATCAGGTGTTTCTAAGCCAAGGGGCTGTCGTGTATCAAGTTGAAATGACGAAAAAACGCCTCATCCAGTTCGCGGATTTTGGTAGTACGATAAATCAGGTGAACGATGCGGTCGCGTATGGGGGGGAATATTACTTTTTAACACAACGAGGGGGAATCCATGTAACAGATTTAACAGGTACCTTAAAACAGAAGATCCCAGTAAGCATAATGGGAAATTCAGCCGTGTTAACCAAAAAATTATATTTGGACCAAACCGGGGTGATCTGGGTGGCTACGCAAGCTGGATTGTATCTTTATGATCCATCCAATGAAAGCAGCAGCACCTTGCAAATGAACTTGAACGATGCTTATTCATTACCGAATAACTCGATATGGACAATTTATCCGGATCCGGACCAAGGAGCCTGGATAGGTACTTATGGTGGTAAAATAGCTTATAGCTCGCTTTACGATTCCCGAGTACGTTACTTCAAGCCCAGCCCAGGGGGACTCAATCACCCCATAGTCAGTAGTTTTCAGGAAGATCATCTGGGAAATATATGGATCGGTACCGAGGGGGGGAGCCTGAATTACTGGAATAGAAAAAAGGATCAGTTTAACCCTCTAGAAAAATCGCAGGGTAGTTCGTCGAGTCCCCATATGATTAAACGCCTGAAATTTGACCGAACGAGCAAAAAACTGTTGATTTCAGCCTATAACGGCGGTATTGGTAGTTATGATGTGGACAATCAGCATTTCAGCAGTTTCAATTTCCGCTCTCCGGAGAGCCAGCAACCGCTCACCGTTTATGATTTTGTAAACGATAAGGAAGGCACCTGGTGGATGACAGATCCCGATAAATCATTTTTATATCGAAAGAAGCCGCTAGACCCTATAGAGATGGTGAGCGTCCTTGATGCGCAGGGCAAAAAAATGAAACTCGAAGTCGAAGCATTATATGTGAATAACGAAGATCAGCTCTGTTTAATTAGCCATCAAGGATTTTTTGTTGTAAATCCCCATACGTTAAAGATATTGAAGCACTACGTGCTCAAAGATGCTTCCTATTCAGCAAATTACCTGTGTAGTTATACAGTGACTTCAAATGGCGAAGTATGGTTGGGAACATTGGGTAAAGGCGTAAATGTACTCAAAAGAGATGGGACATATGTCAACTATAGTGTAAGAAACGGATTCCCGGCAAAAATGGTATTTGGCATATTAGAAGATGTTGCCACGAAAAATATCTGGTTAAGTACCAGTGATGGTCTTTTTTGTTTCAATTGGAAATCCAGTAAATTTGAGAAAGCGAGATTTTATCAGGAAAATAAAATTGGTTCATTTTATATTCATGCCGCTTACAAAACTTCCAGGGGTGAAATGCTGTTTGGTGGTACCAATGGATTTCTACTTTTCGATCCGGCGTACCTCAATAAAAATCTTCAAAAACCGAAAGTTTTTTTTACAGGATTTCTGGTCAACAATAAACTCGTGAAACCAGCGGATGGCTCATCAGTTTTAACGAAAGACATTGGTAGTCTTTCCAATCGAAAAGAAGACAAGATAAGGCTCTCCAGTAGCCAGTCCAATGTAGAAATTAAGTTTTCTGCAAATAGTTATCTATCCGCAGAGAAGAACCAGTTCGCTTACCGGATGTTGGGCCTTGGTGAAGACTGGCAAATCAGTCATGCCAATCAGAAATCTGTACAGTTTCTCAACCTTCCGGGCGGAGATTATACCTTCGAAATCAAGGCTTCCAATAATGATGGGCTATGGGGCGATCAAATATCACGATTATATATCCATGTCGATCCACCATTTTTCTTGTCCTGGTGGGCATATTGCTGCTATGCAGCACTTTTTTCTGCTCTGCTCTTTTTCATAATGAGATATTACAGCAATAAAAGAGTGTTTAAAGAGCGATTAGCACTCGAGCGTTTAAAAGAACAGAATATGCAAGAGCTGAACCAGGCGCGTACCGACTTCTTTACCAATATCTCACACGATTTAAAAACACCGCTAACCTTGGTTTTACAGCCGCTTAAGCAACTCAAAGATACTATTGTATCCAACGATACTGCTTTGGTATACATGGATTTAATAGAGAAAAATGTATCCAGAATACAGCGGATGATTAGCCAATTGCTGCGCTTTCGCGAAATAGAAAGCCAAAAAATTACGCTCAATCCGCAGGTTGGTGATTTTATCAATTTTGTTAGGGATATATTTGGCCTGTTTGAGCTCTATGCCAATAAAAAAGGTGTTGAAACCAATATTTCCGCGTACAAGGACAATTTATATGTTGCCTTTGATTACGATGTTATCGAAAAAATATTGACTAATCTGTTCTCCAATGCCCTAAAATATACACCAGATAATGGGTATGTGGGCGTACGTATCTATAGTGCAACAGCAGAAGAAAAAGAACGGTTTCTTTCGTTAAATCCGACGGAAGTCGAATACATCTCCATTGAAGTTATAAATACCGGTGATTGTTTTTCTGAAGAACAGATCGCGACGCTTTACACTTCTTTTAACCGCTTATCTTCTCATAGGCCAACTTTTGAAGAAAGTTCAGGACTTGGACTTGCTATTGTGAAAGAACTGGTAGATGTGCTTGAGGGTAAAATATGGATGGTCAATAAGACCGATAAAATTTCATTTACCATTTCACTACCGTTAAGGAAACAGGCCGGGGCAGGCGACATGCAGCCTAACGTGTATGATTACACCGTTTCTGAAATCGACGATATTATCACGCAGGATACTGCAGCCCCAGAAACAGGATCGATCCCTATAAAAAAGACAGATAATATCCTGCTCATTGAAGATGACCAACAGCTGCGAGTCTATCTAGAGCAGCGTCTGGCCGAAAAATATAATGTGTACACGGCGAGTGACGGGGAAGAGGGCTTAATTAAAGCCGAAAAAATTTATCCGCAACTTATTATTACCGATTTGATCATGCCAAATCGCAATGGCTTGGAAGTATGCCGTAGCCTTAGACAAAATTTTAAAACTAGCCATATTCCTATTATTATGATTTCGGGTACGGGAGATGACAACCAGCATAAAATAAAAGCATTGGAATATGGCGCCAATGTGTTTATTGATAAACCGTTTCATGTTGACTATTTGTTGCAACAGACGGAAACCATTCTAAGAAATCAGCGGGAACTAAAAGAAAAATACAGCAAACACGTTCAGGTAGATCCCTCCAATGTAACCGTCACCTCCATGGACGAGGAACTGCTGATTAAGGCCATTCAGGTCATTGAAGAAAATATTGACAATGCCAGTTATTCCGTGGAAGATTTTGTGGCTGATATGAACGTGGGCAGAACCATCCTTTATCAAAAAATACATGATATTGTGGGAATGTCCATCAAAGAATTTATTTTGAATATGCGGCTGAAAAGAAGTGCTTATCTATTAGAAAAATCGGATTTGACGATAGCGGAAGTTGCTTACCAAACCGGGTTTAACAATGCCAAATACTTTAGCGTCTGTTTCAAAAAACAGTTTGAACTGAGCCCTTCAGAGTTTAAGAAAAAGGTTTCCAGTGGAAAGAAATAAAATACAGCCAATTTTGACCGATATCTCCTTTCAGATGGGGGAAAGGCAATTCTATATTTTTGAAATCCTAATGATCATGAAAATGACAATTTTTATAAAAACGCTTCTGCTTACATATTGCTTTTGCTTGTTTAACGTGATTTTTCTGACAGCGGCTGTCGCCCAAAAGGTAGATGAGTCTTCTATCAGCCCCAATAAATACAAAAGTGGTTCCCAGTCAGAACGTATACAAAAAGCCATAAATGAAGCAAAAAAGTCGACTGGGAAAGTTGTGATCCCTAAATACGATGCGGTAACGAAAAAAAGTGTCTGGCTCATTGATCAGGCCATTTTGCTTCCCGGCGATTTTGAACTTGAATTGAATAACTGTACCATTAAGCTATCGGATAAATGCCGGGATAATTTTATTCGTTCGGCAAATTCAGGGCTGGCAATTAAAGATATAGCACCCGCAAAGAATATTCGGATTATTGGAAAAGGAAATGTTCTTTTAGAAGGAGCTGATCATCCCAGAGCTACCGGTGACCATAATAAAATCCTGTCCTTAAATCCCCGCGGATTTGGACAATCTTATGGTACCGATGCAGGTAAGCCCGGAGAGAACCAGAAAGGTGGATGGCGTAACCACGCCATTATATTGGCTTACATCGATGTATTTGAGGTTAGCGGCATAACATTAAAGGATTATCATGGACACGGCCTGGTATTGGAGCGCTGTACAAACGGTAAGGTAAGCGATATTACTTTTAACGTAAGGCAGGCAGTAACTGTTGATGGAGTAGACAAACAGATTTTGAACCAAGACGGCATGGGCATACGTTTTGGCTGTAAAAATATTATTATTGCGAATTGCAAAGGTAAAAGCGGTGACGACTTTATTAATATCGGGTTGACAGATACCGGAGTGGGAGCGGGTGAAGAAAATGTAAATGTGGTAAGTGGTTCGATTTATAGGGGCGAAATCGACAACATTTCGACTATTTATCTCCAGAACTGGCAGGACTTCTATTCAATTTCACACCGATCCATACGGATTATGCCTGTAGGTAAACTCCGTATAAGTCATGTTTTTATCGAGAATATGGTCATCAGTCCGCTAGCACAACAAGGTTTGGTGGTCGAGTATGGCGAGCATGTGCAGGGTTTATTTGTACGAAATTTAATCAGTCATCAACCTATAAAAGCTAAAGGTATCTCCCAGGCCAGTTTCCGCGATATCATTTATAAAGGTCGGGGTGAAGCTATCGATGTGCAACCAAGCGATACTGTTATCTTAGATCAAATAATGCGTATAAAAAACGAATAATAAAGCGCTCCTAACCTCCATTTTACAGCGAAAAACACATGTTTTTGCCTTTTGTACAAAATCAAACCATTTTCGTACAAAAACGAACCCTACGAATTGGTGATGATTATAGTTTTGTCTTAACCAATTTTAAAAAAGCAAAATATGTGTATGAAAATTCCTCCCGACCAGGTGATTAGGCTCACGCAGGGTAATCCGAACTTTACAAAAATCGATAGCAAGGCGCAACGGAATTTTAGGTTTCGTCAATAAGAACGAAAACGAAGTCTTGCCCTCGGCATTGCGCATGCATTTGCAGCAATGAGATATTATGTATCACAAAATTTAAATTAAAATCCAAGCCTATTGAAGCAGACCTATTTTAAACTCATATTCTTTACGGGAAAGGGAAAGTAAAGAACGCAAGTAAATTTTAAACTAACCATTATAAATCAATGATACAAAAGATACATATCTGGCTCAGGAGCTGGATAATGAGTGCCGCCCTATCGGTGGTGGCGACAAATTATGCTTATTCGCAAGCAACAGATCAAATAAATGTCAAAGGTCAGGTCACCAATGATGCAGGAGAAGGACTTAAGGGTGTTTCGGTCATGATTAAAGGGGCGAAAACCGGTGTTCAGACAGATGCAAATGGCCATTATACCATTTTGGCATCACGCACGGCTACGCTACTCTTTACCTACATTGGTTCCAATAACCAGGAAGTAAAGGTCAATCCATCTGGAGTCATCAATGTGAAGATGTCAGGGAATAATGTCCTGGATCAGGTCGTGGTCGTAGGGTACGGTACAGCCAAGAAGAAAGATTTGACGGGAGGTTTGGCCGTGGTCGGAAAAGAGCAGCTAAGCATGGTATCTACCTCAAACCTGATGGATCGCTTGGTGGGGCAGGTGGCTGGTTTCTCTATTACGACCGGAGAAGCTGCGCCAGGAGCATCACAGACCCTGTTGATACGCGGTGAAAATTCGATATCGGCCAACAATAGTCCGTTGATTATTTTAGATGGTATTCCCTACAGCGGATCCCTGGCAGATATCGATCCAAACAACGTCGAAAACCTTTCGATCTTAAAAGATGCCTCGGCTTCGGCTATCTACGGTTCGCGTGCGGCCAATGGGGTTATTCTGATACAAACAAAAAGGGGGGCGCTGGGTAGAGCCCAGGTAAACTATAAAGGTTTGATCGGCATGGCCGAGCCTATGCAACGCATCAATGTGATGGGACCAAATGAATATATCCGCTTTCAACAGGATATTGCCCGAATTAGGCAAGGGTATACTGGCGCTTTATTAGATCCCATTGCTGGTGATATTATTAGTGTAACAGAGCGCGGCAACTATGCGAAAGGTATTACTAACAATTGGCAGGATTACGTCTTTCGAAAAGCCATGACCATGGATCATCAGCTGAGCATTTCCGGTGGTACAGAGAATACAAAATATATGGCTGCTCTCGCGGCTTTGGATCAAGAGGGGGTGGTATACAATTCTAAGTTGTCACGTTTAAATATTACCACCAATGTGGACCAGACTTTTAATAAATGGTTAACCACTGGTGTTGGCCTGCAATATACCCGAAAAAGCGACGGTGGTATTACGCCAAATTTGGAACATGCCATAAAACAAAGTCCTTATGGAAGCTATAAAGACGAATCGGGGAAGTATGTGCCCGAGCCCATGGAGTATTCATTGATCGTCAATCCGATGCGCAACGTCAATGCGATTCAGGATAGGTATAATAACAACTTCTTTCTTTCGGGCTATGCCAATATTTTGCTGCCTGTGGAAGGTCTCTCCTTACGATCAAATTTTGGTTATAATTATCGGAACGGATTTACAGGAACCTATTACGGCCGCAATACCTTTGAGGGCAGAGATCAAGGTACACAGGCCGGAGGCAGTGCTTCCATTAACAATTCCAATTATAACGATTACACTTGGGAGAACCTGCTCAAGTACGAGCGGCAGATCGGCGATCATCGTTTTGACGTGACGGGTTTATTCAGTATGCAAAAAACGAAAAGCTGGTCAACAGCGCAAAGCGGAGCAGGTTTTGTAACTGACGATACCGAATACTTTATGATCGGTTCGGCCAGCCGTCTTGTTTCCAACAGCGCTTCCTTATCGGAATCTGCGATGCTGTCATACATGGGCAGAATAAATTATGCTTACAAAGGCAAGTATCTATTGACCCTGACAGGACGTACAGACGGAGCCTCGGTATTTGGTGTCAACAATAAATACGCATTCTTTCCTGTGGCGGCGGCAGCATGGCAAATCGGAGAAGAGCGTTTTCTGAAAGATAACGCCAAATGGCTGGACATGCTGAAAATCCGTCTTTCTTATGGCGCCAACGGAAACCAGGCGATTACACCATACCGCACGTTAGACCGCTTATACTCCAATGTAAAATATATCTGGGGCGATGATGGCACTGCCGTTACGACAGCCTATTTGGCCGGTGATGGTGTGGGAAACCCTAATCTGAAATGGGAAACCACCTATTCGACCAACCTGGGGCTGGACTTTCAGTTATTTAATAATAGATTGGGGGGAACTATCGATGCCTATCTCTCTAAAACGAAAGATTTACTGATGACCCGTACCGTACCTATCATGAACGGGTATAACCGGATTTGGGATAATATCGGCGCCACCCAAAATAAAGGTATTGAAGTCACCTTAAACTCGACGAACGTGAAAGGAGAAAATTTTCAATGGAATACGACCGCAGTGTTTTCCTTAAACCGCGATAAAATTGTCGAGTTGAGAGGGGATGGTATCGATGATATTGCCAACAACTGGTTTATTGGTAAGCCATTAAGAGTATTCTACGATTATAAAATGATCGGTGTATGGCAAAATGGAGAAACCATTACTGTGGATGGGGCAGCACCCGGAGCTGCCAAGCTGTACGACCGCGACGGTAACGGCAAGATAGAAGCGAGTGACAGGGTGGTCATCGGATCTAAAAATCCACGCTATACAGCATCTTTAGCCAATCGGTTTGCTTACAAAAATTTTTATGCATCTGCGTTGGTAACCGGGGTTTTTGATGTATGGCGCGATGATCACATGGCCAATCTTGGGGCCTGGACTTTCGGGATTACCAATTATGTACACGATGCCAATTATTGGACACCGGAGAATCCCAATGCGACGATTGTTTCACCCGGTTATCTCAATCCATTAGGACACGGGTACTATAAAAAGGTGAGCTACGTACAGGTGAAGAACATCACCTTTGGTTATAAATTGCCACACAAAATTGCTAAAAAGGTCGGTGTAAATGGTATTGATATAAACGCTAGCGTGAACAATCTGAATACGATTTCTAATATCAGAGAGGTACTCAATTACGACAACACCTGGATGGCCTCCTATCCGACGGCACGTTCGTATATGTTTGGCTTAAATGTAAACTTCTAATCGAATGGACATGAAAATGAAAAATATTATCACAACAAGTTTGGGGCTTATCGTATTGTTAACCTTAGGAGGCTGTAAGAAGTTTCTGGAGGAAGAACTGAAAACTGAACTGGCCCCCTCAAACACCTATACCAGCACCTACGGTTTCGAAGTGGGGAGTGCTGGTTTGTATACACTCACACGTTCAGAATACAATACCTATGGCGAAGGTGGCGCCTTCATCCATAATGGTGCCTGCCCATACGAAGCCTTACAGGTATCTACGGATATTGCAGATGCCATTAATAGTGATGGCTCATTGACGGCTTTTGCCAATCTTACATTGACTGCCTCCGAGCGTTTTGTAGGAACCTACTGGAACTGGGCTTATAATCTTATTTCATCGGCAAACCTCATGTTGGTTTATTCCGAAAAAAACACCAATTGGGACACGCCGGAAGATAAAGCACGCTTCCAGGCCGAAGCTCGCTTCTTTCGGGCTTATGCTTACCGTACCCTGGTTTATCTCTATGGCGATGTACCTTATGTGGAAACCATTTTGTATGATTTTCAGCTTAATTTTACACGCACACCAAAGGCCGAAGTCATCGGCCATATGGTAGACGACCTGAAGTTTGCGGTGGATAACCTGCCTACCAATCCAGACGGCGTCAAAGAAGGGAAGCTGACCAAATGGGCAGCAAGCCACTTACTGAGTGAGATCTACCTGTTGCAGGGCAATCATGCCGAAGCCGAAAAAGCCGCATTGGCGGTCATTAATAGCGGTTATTATAACCTGATGAAAAACAGATACGGCGTAAATAGCAGTAAACCAGGCGATGTATTCAGCGATTTATTTCTGGAAAATAATCAAAATAGGAAAAGCGGCAATAAAGAAAGTATCTGGGTATTGCAGTTCCAGTTTAACACCATCGGCGGCGGTACCAATTCGGATGACTGGACGCGTAGGGCTTGGATACCGAACTACTCGACGATTACAGGATTTGTTTTGGCTGACACCTTGGGCGGTCGTGGTATCGCACAGTTAGTACCTATGAAATGGTGGGTAGGCACCACGGGTACCAATGCGACAGGCAATGTGGCCGGTATTTTTGAAGCAAATGATATCCGTAATTCGGGTTATAACATTAAACGCAACTGGTATTACAACAATGCGAACGAGGCCTCGCTATATGGCAAAAAAGCCAATATTACCGAACAGACCTGGTTTACGACAAAAAGCTTATTTCCGGCGATTACAAAATTCTTTTACGGGCGTACCGAAAACTTAAGTTTGACCGGTAGCTATAAAGACCGTATGAAATTCCGTTTGGCCGAAACTTATCTGTTGCTTGCGGAAGCCTATTTGGGACAAAATATGCCGGATAAAGCTGCCCAAGCCGTCAACGAGGTGCGGAAAAGAGCCGGAGCGTCCGAAATTACCGGCGCGCAGATGAATATGGATTTCCTGCTCGATGAGCGTATCCGCGAATTAGTTGGTGAAGAAAGCAGAAGGTTTACCCTCGTGCGTACCAATACTTTGGTGGAGCGGGTCAAAAAATATAATAATGCGATAAAGGATAAAATCACGGACAACAATATCCTGTGGCCTATTCCACAGGTAATCAGGGATGCCAATACAGGTGCACCGTTCCCGCAGAATCCGGGTTATAATTAATGTTTATGGGAGGCTGTCCGAATCCTGATCGTATTTTCGGCAGCTTTCCACCTGATGAAAAACGTAGTTGTGCGAGTCAAACGCATGATTCTATCCAAAATATTAGCAAAAATATAAATCAATGAAAATTATCAATTATTTATACAAAACCTTATTTCTCTTATGCATGGTGCTTTGCCAGTTATCGTGCAAACAGGAAATTCAGGATATACCCAAAGTCAATGAGACGATGGAACTTCAGCCTTCGTCAGAAAACATTACGCTGGACGAGGTCAATATGACCAAAGATATTGTCACATTTAACTGGAAACCCGCTAGGGCACAGTCAGATGACCATTTGGTCAGCTACAGTACCATGTTAGATGTGGTGGGAAACAATTTTGGGACCGGTACAGCCATATTCAACTATGAGGATGATAATGTATTCAGTAGAAGCTTTACTTCTGAACAATTGCAAAATTGGGCCAACGAAAAGTGGGGTATACCCGCAAATAAGAGTTTTACGCTGGAGTTTAGGGTGGTTGCCCAATGGGAGGGGGGCGCTACTTTTGAAGCCCCCGAAGTACGGACCGTAAGGATTACCGTGAACCCGATCAAGACCGTTGTTTTTGACGCCGATAGAGTGTTTTTAAGCGGAAGTGCCGTTGGCGGGAGCAAGGTGGAGATGCCAAAAACATTGGAAAATCTGGATCAGTATGCTTATGTATTGAATTTACAGCCTGGTGAACTGGAAATCCCGGTCGAATTTAACGGTGAAACCAATTATGTCGTAACCGCCGATGGAAGCGGTGAGCTAAACGATGGAAATGCCGTTGGCATTAAAATGAGAGAAAATGTGTTCTCCTGGAAAATAGCAACTGCGGGCGAGTATCGCGTTGTGGTCAATATGCAAAAAGCGACAGCAACCATTTATTCGCCAGCGAAAGCACTTGCTCCTAAAATAGTGACATGGACAGGAGACCAGCTTTATACGACTACCGTAACCGATTTATGGATGCACGGAAGCATTAACGGCTGGGGAACTCCGGTGAAAATGGATTGTCAGGTAAGTTTGGCCGATCCGCAGGTTTTGGTTTATACCGGCGGTAAAGTAGGTACCACGAAGTTTATCGTAACCGGAGATAACAGTAATAACAAAAACCTGGCTTATGCTTTTAGTGCTCCGCCTACGACTGAAGGTGTGGCTCAGACCCTGACGCTTACTTTAGGAAAAGTAGCAGAATTGGGCGGAGGTACCGTTGGCGCCAACCGCAATTCTTATTTCACCATTCCGGCCACGACCAATGTGCTGATTTTTGATCTAAGGAACATGACAATTCTGGGGTTAAAACGGTAAGCAATTGCATAAAAGCATTTAAATTAACTTTAACATTTCTGAAAGTGAAAAACAATATAAACTATAAAAAAGCCTGCCTCAGCGCATTTGCTATCATGCTTTGCTTTCTAGCGGTTTCATGCAAGAAAGATAGTGCTGATAATGAAAAAGATATAGCGGGCACCTTGGTGAAACCCAGCTACAACCGGAGTTCCATGTTTCGTAACCCTTTGAACGGCTGGGTCATGTATGCTTCAGCTTCGGGGACTCCTTCTTATTGGGATACCCAATTCTATGTACCTGACTTAGGTAAAACGGTCAAAGCAATTGACTATGCATCTGCCTGTTATATCCGTACCAGCTGGCGAACTTTTAATCCTGTAGATGGCGTATATGCCTGGCGGGACCCCAGCACGGCAATTTATAAAATGATCAAAGGGGCACAAGATAAAGGATTGCCAATCGCCTTTCGTATCGTCGTCGACGGCCGCGATCAAGGGGCAAATACGCCGCAGTTTGTGTTCGATGCAGGCGCCAAGTATTATGTGGCCAATACATCTTTTCCGGATAGAAAAACACCCGTGCTGCAAGATCCTATTTTTAGAAAATATTATAGCAAGCTGATCGAAGAGTTGGCGAAGGATTTTAATGATTTAAATAAAACCTCCTTTGTCGATGCCTACGGACTAGGCTTGTGGGGTGAAGGGCATAGTGTCATTTACGAAGATCCTAATAATCCTTCCGGCCAAAACATAGAGGTGATCAAAGAAGAAGTCGTTGATTGGATTTCGGATGTGTATGCGAAGAATTTTACAAAGGTCCCCTTGCTGATCAATTATCATCGCGTAGTTGGCGACCCTGCGGGCAATGGAGTTCCCAATCCTAATTCAGAGAAGCTGTTGAATAAGATGATCAACAAAGGGTACAGCCTGCGTCAGGATGCCTTTGGAATGACCGATTATTATCAAAGCTGGGAGAAGAATTTTGCCAAGGTCTGGAATTTTAAACGCCCGATTATTATGGAAGGTGGTTGGATTACGACTGGTACACATCGTTACTGGACTGATCCAAGCGGTAAATATAGGCAAGACCATCCCGAAGATGTTCGGCAGGGCGAATTTGACAGCTCCTTGGAAGCTGCCGTAAACATGATGGATTTCCGTATCGGTGAAATTGAAAGCTGGTTCACCAAATCTTTTACCTTATGCCAGCGTTTTATTTCTGAAGGTGGCTATCGTTTATATCCCGATCGTGTTTATTTACCGGAGAAAGTCAATTCGGGGACAGAAACGACAATTAACCACCGCTGGCGGAACATGGGCTGGGGATATTTTCCGAACAATATTCCCCAGTGGAATTATAAATATAAAGTAGCTTTTGCACTCCTGGATGAAGAAAACAGGGTGAAAAAAGTTTTTGTCGATGACAAAGGAGAGCCCTCAACCTGGCTTAAGAATAATCCAGTCGCGTACGAGTTGAAAGCTAATGTTGATGTACCTGCCGGAAACTATACCTGGGCCGTTGCCATCGTAGATACAACAAATGAAAATCAGCCGGGAATAAAACTTGCCGTAAATGGGGATATGACCAGTACCGGATGGTTAAAACTATTGGGAGTACAGGTACAGTGACATCATTCGTATAAGTTTTAAATAGCGATATTAGCGGATGTTTTTTAGGCAAAAGGGACTGTTCAAAAAGATTGGACAGTCCCGTTGTTATACGATATTACCTGCTTTCCCAGTGCATTCTGTCACTGAATACATCTTGGCGTAAGTTTCTATAGCTGTCAATATTTTCACCTGCCCATTCCTGCTATTTACCGAGTTTTCCTGTCCGTTAGTCTAAAACCAGAAATCGCCGTTTTAGGCAATACCCTAGACGTTAGCGATTATGTTATAACGACCCTGCGCAAATAAGATAGTGAGCCGTTCTCAGGCTCACTATCGACATTACAGACTGGCAATAAACGGAGATTTTCTAACAAACCTATCATCGAACAGTTGTTTAATTAAAAAATTAGCCAAATCAGTAGCACTTATTTTATCGCCCGGACAATCCTCTAAACTGACAATTAGCTCACCGCTATGATCGGTTTGCTCAATTAAAGGAAGTCTTACCAAAGTCCAATCTATGGTACTGTTTGACAAAATTTCAAATTCTGACTGTTTATTAGCTGTTGAAATTGGGAAATTTTCTTTCATCCACGCTGTTCCAAAGAGCGTTTTAGGGCCTTTTTTATCTAAAGGAGTATCAACATTCAAGCCAGTAGATACAATATATCGCTGAACATTTTGTTCCTTCATAACACGAATAACATTGGTAGTTGCCCGACTGAAAATTGTGGGCTCACTAGCGGGAACACCCAAACCTAATGTACTAATTACAGCCTGACAGCCCTCAATTAAAGCATTGACGGAAGTATAATTTAGTACATCACCCTTAATAACTTCGACTTGTGAATTTTTAATTTGAAATTTATCAGGGTCTCTAAGAAGAATTTTGAGTTGAAAACCTTGTTCTATAAGTTGTTTGACCAGGTATTTTCCTGACTTACCTGTACCGCCAATCACAGCGATTTTTATTTTATGATTCATTTTGTTCTTTATAAAATTTGAAAATAGAAGTAGCATTCGTAAGCTGTTAAGCAGACGAAAGAATCTGTCAAAAGCCTTTTAGCTTTTGATAAATCGAAAATCAATATTTTATAAAGAGATTTTAATGTAACTAAATTAAAAAATAAATTGAAATATCGCCAACAGATAACAAAAAACCTTACCACCAACAAAAATACTACCGTTAACAAGAATTTGCTAGAAGAATTTCCTGACGAAATAACATTTGAAACATATAATTTCTACTTAGAAGGCCAAAATGAAGAGACTGAAGAATAATTTGGGCGAACGGCTAACAAGGGTTTGCCAAAGGCGGGGGCTGAGATACTTCTATTAAGTATTTGAAGGTTCAACAGCAGTATTTTTGTCTTATTTCATGGGCTGATAGAGATCAATCTTTATGGACAGCACTGTTTTTTTATAGGGTGATTGAACTCGAAATTATGGATATTAATGTTAATTTTATATGAAATTAACATCTGTTAGGTTAATTTGCATCAATTAGATATACCGAATTCATGATCGCTGGGCTGAAACATATTTCCATATCAATGGACGATTTCCTCTTATTACAAGCTGGGGATCAGTCTATTTTTGGTATTGTGTTCAAGTATTATCAGCCGATTATCTATTTTAAAGTCAGGCAGCTCTGTAAAAGTGATAGTGACGCGGAGGAAGTTACCCAGGAAGTTTTTATTGAATTTTATTTAAAAAGGATGCAGCTTTCCGGTCCGGAAGCCATTTTCCCCTTTCTATTTGCTATTTCAAAAAGAATGGCCATATCCAATTTCCGTAAATCGCTGGTCCGGTCCAACTATCTGCAGTCACTTCAGTACATTAAGCCTGAAAGTTTTTCGCTGCAGGATGAGCTAGATGGCAAAGAGCTACAAGTTATATTAGAATCCATTATTGAACAGTTGCCGCCACAGCAACAGGCAATTTACCGACGGAGCAAGTTTGAAGACCAATCTTATCAGGAAATTGCCGATGAGGAAGGACTCTCGAAAAATACGGTACGCAATCACCTCAGCCTCGCCTCGAAATTTGTCCGGTTCAAGCTGGACAAAATCCTATCTATCTTTTTTTTATAAGCAACTCAACTTGTGCATCAATTTTTTTATTAGCCCTGTTTAGTCTTCCCGGAGGCTAAAAAATGGCTCACCTACAATCCGTAAAAAAAATATTTTTCTCATTGGTACTTTTTCGAGGTTCGCGCGATTATGTAGTTGAAATCGATCCAAAGGAATGAATCAAATTGAACAATACAGCCAATTAATACATAAATATCTTGCTGATCAAGCCAGTAAAGAAGAACGGGCACAGCTTCAGGAATTAATGGATGATCCCGTATTTCTTCAGGCTTGGGAGAAAGTCTGGCGGGATAACTCGTATCCCGCACATCCCGCAACATACCCTGATCCACATCGGATGCTGGAAAACATAATGGCTGATCCCCGAATTGCAACAGCGGCATCTACTCCCAAAAGGACGACAGATGGACATTTTAATTTCAGGAGAAATTGGTGGCAGGTTGCGGCAGTCTTTCTTGCGTTCTGCGGTGCAGCGCTATGGGGCTACTATAATTTTTATACCGTGGATACGCCACCGAAGGAGCAGCTGTCTAATGTGTCGATCTTACCGGGCTCTGATAAAGCCATGATCATTCTTGAAGATGGAAAACAGATCGACCTCAGTTTGCTCCGTGCGGATACGGTACTTGACCAAGGCGAATATTTGATTACCAAGGACAACAAAGGTCAAATCAGCTATCGGCTCAAGGACAGCAGGTCACAAGCAAGTAGCGTCGTCTACAACACCATCATTACGCCCCGAGGCGGGGAATATACGCTCAGGATGGCTGACGGAAGTCTTGTGCAGCTCAATGCAGGCAGTAAGATCAAATATCCCGTAAAATTTGATGCGAAGCTGCGGTCGGTGCAACTCGAAGGGGAAGCTTATTTTGAAGTGGCTAAAATGGATGTTAAAGGCAAAAGGGTACCTTTTATTGTGCAAAGTGGAGGACAGACACTCGAGGTCCTGGGAACACACTTTAACATCAAGAGCTTTGGTGATCAAATCGTTACCACGTTGGTAGAAGGGAAAGTCAAGCTCTCTTTTGCCGATGCTGCCCTAAAAGAACAAGTCCTTGCGCCCAATGATCAGGTCGTTTTCGATAAAAGTCGCAGGAATGTGAAAAAGGAGCAAGTGGATCCGTTCTATAGCCTTGCCTGGAAAAATGGAAATTTCGCCTTTGATAATGCATCCATTCAAACGGTCATGGACGAGGTAGCTCGCTGGTATGATGTCGAGATCAGTTACGGAGACAAGCTGCAGGGACAGCACTTCTCGGGGACTATCTCCCGCTATGAAAATATCGATAAACTACTGAAAACAATTGCTTTCGCCGGTGGCGTACATTTCGAACGTAAAGGAAGGAGGATATATGTGCTAAACTAACGCTGATGAGAAGATAGCATATATAACAATCAGGAGCGCGCCAACGCCCCTGAAAGTTTTGTCTTTTTCTCGACATGGATGAATAGTAAAACCGTTAAATTTTATCTCAACCGAATGCAATTTAATAAAAAAAAATTGATCGGACCGACCCTATTATGTCAGGTAAGATCCCAGAAAATACCAATTTCTATGAAATTGTCATTAGCAATTCCTCTCTTATTCGCAGCCAATTTACAGCTGCACGCATTTTCTTTTGGCCAGACCGTCAATCTGAAGCGGAACAATGTGAAGGTGAGTGCTGTTTTGAAAGAACTGCAGAAGCAAAGCGGATACAACATTTTTTACAACGAATCGCTGATCGCAAAAGACGACCGTATCAGCGTCAGCTACCACAATATCTCTTTTGAAGAAGCCTTGAAAGATCTATTGGCCCAGCTGCAGTTATCTTATGTCAAAGCGGATAAAAATATTGTCTTGAACAAAAGAACGGATCAGGCTGTTGGCCAGGCGTCGGCTACGGAGGCTCCGCAGCTGTACCCAGTCAAAGGGTTTGTCAAAGACGAGCAGGGCCGGCCGTTGGACAATGTTACGGTCAGCGAAAAAGGCAAAATGGAGAAAACCCTCAGCCGCGAGGATGGCAGCTTTCAGATCCAGGTCAGCAGCCGTGATGCCATACTTGTATTTACGATGGTTGGCTATCAGCCGCTGGAAATAGCGCTGGCACAGCAGTCAACCTTGCATGTGACCATGAAGCCTGCCATCAATGCAATGGAAGAAGTGGTCGTCGTGGGATATGGTGTGCAGAAAAAAGCCAATCTGACGGGTGCCGTGTCGCAGGTCAATGCGGATGATATCGCGCTACGACCAAGTGCGAACATTGCAGGTACGCTCCAGGGACTTATGCCCGGCTTGAATATCCAGCTCAACAACGGTGATCCATCCAAAACACCCGATATCAATGTGCGGGGATTCAATTCCATCAATGAGGGCGGCCCGCTGGTATTGATCGACGGGATCGAAGGGAATATTACTCGGGTCAACCCCAATGATATTGAAAGTGTTTCTGTGCTGAAAGATGCCGCTTCGGCGGCCATTTATGGAGCCCGTGGTGCTTTTGGCGTCATCTTGGTGACCACAAAAAAAGGAAAGGCAGGGACAGTGAAGGTGGATTATGTCAATAATTTTGCCTGGACTACACCGGCCTCCCGTACCGACTATATCTCCGATCCCTATGTCTACGGGAAAACAGTAGATGCTGCACTGTATGGTTATAACGGCAGTTCCTATACACGTTACAATGCAATGGACTGGGAAGCGATCAAAATGGTGGCTGCAGGGGAGATTGCGCCCTTTCATGAGAAGCAGGCAGACGGAACCTATAAATTTTTCTATAAGACCAACTGGTGGGACTACCTATTTAAAAAATATCAGCCCTCCAATTTCCATAATATTGCCATTTCAGGTGGCAGTGAAAAGTTGAAAGCCTATCTCTCTGGACGTGTATTCAAACGGGAAACAATCAACAATATCAATGACGATGCGGATATGGACCGCCAGAATATGAAATCCAATCTGGTATTCACACCCAACAGCTGGTTGGAAATTTCAAACAATACGCAGTTCATCAACGAAAAGGATAAAGAATATGGAGGCTACACTAATGGTCTGGGGGGACTTTGGAGTACGACAACCTGGTATAATCTGATGCCTTTTTACCCTAATTTTGTCGATGGGATTCCAACGGATATCGGTGTGGGTACTGGCGGTCAGGGAGCCAATGCCGGACTGGAATCGGGAAAGAGCTGGGAGGTACGCAATAGCGAAGAATTTACCAATACGTTCCGTGTCCTGCTCAAGCCATTGAAAGGCCTACAGGTAAATTTTGATTATAGCAACCGTATCGAAAACTTTTCACGGAGCACACGCCTCAACCCCTTCAGTTACTACTCGGGCAACAAACTCAATTATACAACTGCCGGCCTCAACCGTCTGACAGAATACCGCTGGAAAGACAAGTATAACGCGATGAACCTGTTTGCGACCTACGAAAAAAATGTGGCGCAAAAGCATCAGTTCAAATTATTGGTGGGCTACAATCAGGAATCCTTTGACCGGGACCGTATCGCCGGGGCCATGGACGATCTGCTGATCGAGGATCTATCCAACCTGGCGCTGGGTACTTCCATGTACAGCCTGAGCGGAACAGCTGAAAATTGGGCTATCCAGGGCGTATTTGGCCGTTTTAATTATGCCTACGACAATAAATACCTGCTGGAAATAAATTCACGGTATGATGGTTCTTCACGCTTCCCAAGCGGGAGCCGATGGGGATTTTTCCCCTCAGTTTCATTAGGCTGGCAGCTGGATCGTGAGCACTTTTGGGAATCGATCAAAGGCACCATACCTACCATAAAGCTCAGAGCTTCATATGGCAAGCTCGGCAACCAGACTGTAGGGGTCAATACCTTTAAGGAATTGATGACCGTGCAGCAGTTGACCTGGCTAAATGGGGGCTCCCGTCTTATTGGGGCAAGTACGCCGGCACCGTTGCCGAACGTCGTCACCTGGGAACGGACCAAAAGCATTGACTTCGGTGTTGACCTTGGACTGATCCAAAACAAGCTAAATGTCAATTTTGACTGGTATCAGAAAGATGTCGAAGGCATGTACCTTCCGGGACAGCCACTTCCAGCAGTATTTGGAGCTAATGAACCCCGTGAAAACTACGCTGCTTTACGTAATAAAGGTTTTGAACTGGGGGTAAGCTACCAGGACAAGTTTGACCTTGCCGGTTCACCCTTTCGCTTTAACATCGCCGTGAATACTACCAATTTTAAAGGGATCATTACGAAATATAATAATCCACAGGGCTTGTTGAGCTCCTATTACGAAGGACAGGTGCTGGGGCAGATCTGGGGATACCATATCGACGGACAGTTTCAGTCCGATGCGGAGGCATTGAGCTACCAGAATAGTTTCCAGGACCCGCAATTGTCCCTCTCTAAAGTATATAACGATATTCTGAGTGTATCGCAAAATAGTGAGTGGAATATGTTGCGCGGCGGTGATGTGAAATATGTCGATCTCAATGGTGATGGCCGTATCGACAAAGGCGACAACACGCTTGCCAACCACGGTGATATTAAACCCATTGGCAATGCCATGCCGAAATTTCCATTTGGTATCAATATGAGCGCTTCCTGGAATAATTTTGATCTCTCGGCGGCATTTGCTGGTGTTGCCAAACAGGATTGGTACCCGACAGGGGATTTATACTGGGGTTCCTATCAGCGGCCATATCTTTCCTTTGTACGTAAAGACCTGGTAGATAATGCATGGACGCCGGACAAGAAAGGGAACAGGTATCCACAGATCTATCGGGGATACTCATCCTTGCAGAGCGGAAGGTCTCTATATGAATTGAACGATTATTACCTGACCAATGTCGGGTTCCTGCGGATGAAAAATTTTACGTTGGGCTACACCCTGCCACAGCAATGGACACGGCGCTATAAAGTTGAAAAACTGCGGTTTTACTTCAGTGGCGAGAATCTATTGACCTGGAACTTTGGCAATCTGACCAAGTATATAGATCCCGAACAGGCAGGTGCAATGATCAATTATAATTCGCCTGCGAGTGCCAATGATCCTGCGGACTCTTCGGAACGGGGGCTGCTGCGGGACTATCCCATGGGTAAAACCTATTCTTTTGGTTTAATGCTTACGCTTTAATATTTGACAACGCAATGATAATGAAACTTACAACAAACAGCTATAAACTACTTGGTCTGTTGATCTTGCTATCGCTGGCAGCTTGTCAGAAAGATTATTTGGACCGTCCTTCGGAGGACCAGGTGGAAGCACCTTATTTTTTCAATACAGCAAAGGATCTGGAGGTAGCCACCAATGATTTTTACACCTTTCTGCCCAATGAATCCTGGTATACAAACGATGGGAGTTCGGACAATATGATCCCACTCACGGTAGCCGACCGGATCAAGGGCAATCGAACTGTCCCCGTGGGAAGCGGCTCGGGCGGTTGGTCCTGGAGCCAGTTGCGCAAGATCAATTATTTTCTGGCCAACTACCATAAAGTGCCCGACGCCGCGGCACAAAAGAAATACAGTGGCATAGCCCGTTTTTTTAGAGCAAATTTTTATTACGATAAGGTGAAAACTTTCGGTGACGTGCCCTGGTATGGAAAGGTGCTGACCGCCAAAGATGAAGATCTCTTCAAAGCGAGGGATTCACGGCAGCTGGTGATGGATTCTATTATGGCTGACCTGGACTATGCCATCGAAAATATACCAGCTGAAAAACAGCTTAACTTGATCACTAAATACACGGCGCTGCTGCTGAAAGCCAGGGTGGCACTCTTTGAAGGAACATTTAGAAAATACCATCAGATCGCAGGACATGAAAAGTTCCTGAATGCGGCGGTCAGTGCATCGGCCGAACTGATGAATACCGGGGCCTATACCTTGTACAGTCAGGGCGGTGCGGATCAAGCCTATCGGAATCTGTTCGCCCGAAATAATCAGGATCAGGTGGAGACTATTCTTGCCATTGATTTTGAACTGGGCATGCGTGTGCATGGCCTCGGCTATTCCTTTACCTCAGCAACTTCGGGAGCCTACGGTATCGCCAAAGATATGATCAATAGCTATCTGATGAAGGATGGGAGCCGCTTTACCGATAGATCGGGTTACAAGACTATGGAATTCTATCAGGAAATGCAAAATAGAGATCCAAGGCTTACACAGACAACTGCGGGGCCTGACTTCCGTGCCAATGGAGAAACAGCAAATGAGCCTGTCAACTTGACGATCACCACCACAGGCTATCGCCTGATCAAGGCCTTGCCTGATAAATTGCAATGGGGCGTATCGGCCTCCTATTTTGATGTCATCTTATTCCGTTATGCGGAGGCACTGCTGATCAATGCCGAAGCAAAAGCCGAACTGGGGACGATCAGCCAAAGCGACCTTGACCTGACCATCAATAAGTTGCGTGGCCGCGCGGGGATGCCGATGCTGTCCCTGGCTGAAGCGAATGCCAACCCCGATCCTTATCTGCTGGCTATGTATCCGAACATCGACGGAGGCGCATTTAGGGGCGTTCTTTTGGAAATACGACGCGAACGACGGATCGAGTTGTTTAACGAAGGACAGCGCTGGGATGACTTAGTGCGCTGGAAAGCGGGATCCAAACTCAATCAGCCTATTGTCGGTGTTTATTTTCCCGGTGTTGGAGCCTATGATTTTACAGGGGATGGCAAGGCCGATGTGTATGTCCATACAGGTAATACATCGGGTGCACCGGGTACGGTGACCACATTGATCAATATCAATCAGCGGACACTTTGGGACCCCGTTTCAAATACCCAGAACGCCAATAAAGGCTCACTGGATCCCTTTTATCAACGGGGTAAGTTTGATGAAAAACGGGATTACTATGCACCGATCCCGATCGAAGATATCCAGTTAAACCCAAATTTGAAACAAAATCCTGAATGGGAGAAATTATACCGATAACATGAAACAACTTATTTTTATTGCGATCCTCTGTTGTCTATTGATCCCAGGATATACGTACTGTCAAAAACAGGATCGGCCTGATTATGCAGTTGGCTATTCGCTCGATATCCGGAAGATAGCATTGGAAAAACTCAAGGCGGACAAAGCAGCTGGTATGGATTACATCGAGATTGCTGGGCTTGGAAGCTTTGTCAATGCAGACCTCAGCTTAAAGATCTCACAGGATGAATGGTTGCTTAAATGTGATTCGTTGGCTACTGTGCTGAAAAAAGCGGGAGTGGGGGTATGGTCTATTCATATGCCCTTTTCCTCCAAAATAGATATCTCTACGCTGGACGAACAGCAACGGCAGCAGGTGATCCGTATGCATTTGCAGCTGCTGGAAGGTCTTTACCGCCTTCATCCGCAGGTGATCCTGTTTCACCCTTCCTATTACCTCGAGCCCAACAAACGTGCGGCCCGGAAGGATCAGCTGGTACGTTCTGTCAAGGAGTTGTACTCGGCAGTGGCTAAGGCTGGGCGGCAGCTCGTTATCGAAAATATGTTGGGACCTTCGCTGACGGTGGGTGAGCGGGAGCGGCCTCTGCTGCGGACCGTGGAAGAATGTCAGGAACTTTTCGCCCGCTTTCCTGATCAGGTCGGCATTGCAGTGGACATGAACCATATTGCGCATCCCGAGCGCCTGCTTCTGGCTTTTGGACAACGCGTCAAGACGCTGCATGTCGCGGATGGGGATGGCACCAAGGAAAGTCACTACTTGCCTTGTAATGGTAAAGGGCAGAATGACTGGAATACCATTTTGGCCGCACTTGAAAAAATTAAATATAAAGGTGTATTCATGTTTGAGTGTCATTATGAAACCACAGATCAGCTGGTCCAATGTTACCGTCAGCTGCAGCAAAATTATAGGAACACAAAACAATAAGCAGGTTCAAAAAACATTGATTATAATGAAAAAATCGTTATATATTTTTATGGTTCTTTTGTATGCCCTAGGCATACAGAGCTGTAAAAAAGATAAAATCGAAAGTGAGCAGCGGCTCCTGATCGATCGGGATTATATGGAAGTCGGCAGTAGGGCCGATACCTATCAGTTGGACATCTTGGCGAATGCGGCGGTTACCGTAAGCAGCGACAAAGACTGGATCAAACTGGATAGTACGGTGTATCCCAAAGGGAAAAATAAGATCCGGTTTTCTGTTTCGAAAAACTCGGAAGACGAACGTTCGGCGACCTTGTTGCTCCGATTGAATGATAACCTATCGCAGGAGATCTTGATTTTGCAGGAATCCGGAAAAGTTCCCGTTTTTTACGTGACTCCTGGGGGCAAAGGGGATGGTAGTTCCTGGAGTAGTGCTACTGACCTCGATCAGGCACTCGAAAAAGCAACGACAGGCAGTACGCTATTTCTGACTGAGGGGACTTATGTTCCAATGCGGACCATTCGCAATGGTGATGTGAATGAGGAATCGGACAAAACCATAGAGATCGCAAAGAATGTTAGCCTGATCGGTGGATATGCGGCCAATGCCAAACCTGGAGATCAGCCCAATCCAGCGCTGTATAAAACCATCTTTCAGGGAAAGCTTTCCAGCGGAAAATCGGTGTTTCACACGGTCACGGTGACGGCAACTCCGGATCCTGAAAATCAGGTTAGGCTGGAAAACATCAGCATCAAAGGGGGCAATGCCACCGACCGCAGTGCCAGTACGACGATCGACAACGTCAAATTCAGCCGTGGTCAAGGGGGCGGTATGTTGATTGGGATGGCTCGGGTCCTGCTCAAAAATGTGGATGTGGTCGACAATAAAGCGACCGCAGATAAGGGAACTGCAGGTTTTGCTGCCGGCATCTACGCGTTTGCCGGTGCTCAACTCAGGTTGGAAAACTGTCGCATCAACAATAATAGCAACAGCGGAAATAATGGCGGCGGACTATGGATCGCCGATGGTTCACTGATTGCCTACGATAGCCAGTTTAATCACAATAGCGCCAAAGGCACTGCAGGGGGCGTACACGCCTATCCAAACGCGGATATCACACTCTATAATTGTGAGGTGATCGGCAATTCAAATACATCCTATGGAGCAGGTGTTTATCTGCGTGAAAAATCAAAAGGGATATTTATTAATTGCCTGCTGGCTGAAAATTCGAGCACATCAGCTAATGGCGGCGGCGGACTGATGCTGTATGATAACAGTCAGGCAGACGTCATCAGTACCACCATTACCAAGAATACCGTTGTTGGTCCTGGCGGTGGGGTCTATCGACGCAGCAATGTCAACAACCTGACTTTGATCAATTCGATCGTATCGGGCAATACCCAGGCGGGAAGTTCTACCGATGTTGATGCCTATTCAGATAACATCGTTGTCGTGCCACGGATACAGCACTCGGTTGCAGCGCAAGCGGTGTATGCTGCTGATGGAAGCATTGTTCCTAAAGTAAGCTTTGAACCTGCAACCATGCTCAATCCCGATTATCTACCTATCGGTGCCGAAAATCCGTCCATGAGCTATGGCTTAAGTTCAGCCGGACTGCTGGAGCTTGCCAAGAAATACACGCCGGCATTGGACGATAATCGCATGCAAAAAGATATCAATAATAACCCGCGCTCCTCTACTTGGATGGGTGCAAAAGTGAAATAAGATGAAACAATTAAGCTGTCTATTTATCCTTACCATGTTTTTATTGGGCAACAGCTGGGCTGCTGCGCACAAAAACATCCTACTGTTATTAGGTTCAGCCGATCCTGAGGTACTGGCTCAGCGGGTAGATGTTGCTGCGCAGCTCTACCGTATCCGGCCGATGGATGCTATTGTGGTGTCTGGAGGTTGTGGTGCGCACGGTTCCAAGATTTGTGAAGCTTCGTCCATGGCGCTGCAATTGGTCAGCAAGGGGGTGCCCGCGGCATTGATCTTTAAGGAGGAAAATTCCAAGACGACGGTGCAGAATTATATATTTAGCAGGCGCCTCAAAAATAACGCTGGCGAGCGAATCATACAGCCCGGAGATACAGTATATGTCGTTTCCAACCATTGGCATGCGATTGCTGTCGCTGCCCGCCTGCAAAAATACGATGGGGTGACAGCGAAGTTTTTTATTGAAGGTGCTATACAGCCCAAAAAAGAAGACCGTCTTGATTATGCCGGAATATTTAACGCTTATGATGACAATCACCTTTTTACGTTAAAAGGAACCTGGCTGACACCGGAAGCGGTATGGACAAAAAAAGACAGTACTTGTTATCTCACGCAGGATATCGTCTACACAACGGATGCAGCTAACAGCAGCTATAGCGTTAGTCCTGTGGAAAAGCTGTTTCCTTTTCTTAAAGGCAGTTCAGAGTTTAATCCGCCAGTATATATTGATGAGCCCACCGCATGGTACATTCTCTTTGATGGCTATTGCCGTAAAGTTTCAAAAAAAGACTATAAGGTACTGGATGAACAGCCTATTCAGGAATGGCTGAAGCTGCCAGACACATTGAACTGGAACCAAATCAATACCGGGTATATCCAGGGAAAATCCTTAGTACTGATCGGAAAGGACAAAGTGCTATTGGCGGAGCGAAAAGGAAAGACCTTTCAGTATGTCCGGGAAACCGAGCCGCAACACTATTTTGTCAACTGGCCCTATAGTTGGGGGGCGGGTAATGTCAGTGCGGCAAGATTGCTGCCGGGAGAAAATAAGCTCATCTTTTACCGCAATATGGAGTCCGCCGTATGCACTATTGACCAGAAAACAATTGAAAAAACGGTTCCATTAAAATTAAAGTGGATCGGTGAAATAAAGTAAGAACAGATGAAAAGAAATTTTATATACAGCTTATTGCTGCTTTTTCTTGTTATTTCATGCAAGAAAAATGAGGGCGGAACGCAGCTGCCCTATGATTACAGTATTCCCCAGGAGGAAGACCTGGCGGAGATTATCCATACGGCTGCCTGGAATACAAAAACGGTTGCCGACGGTGTCGTGTGGAAGTATTACCAATTTCCGCGGATATTTGATTCCAAACAATATGTCAATGTATTTGAGATCGATCTGAAGAAAAGCATGCAGCTGGAAATTCCCTATGTTAAGACCGGGTTTCTAAAAACAAGTGCTGCTGCCACGGCTAAGGGCGCTTTGGTGGCATTCAATGGCAGTTACTTTAATACCAGTACAGGCGGATCAACCGTATTTTTCAAATACGATGGCCAGGTGATCAACCAAACTGTGAATGGATTTAATAGCTACCGTGAAAACGGGGCATTTACCTTTACCGGGCAAAGCTATCAGATTGTGCCGAAGCCGGCAGGAGGCTGGGGGACGCTGAGTGCTACCGCTGCACTGGCTGGCGGACCGTTGTTGATGCAGAATGGTCAGGTGCTGGAACAGTTGAATGTAGATTTCAATACCAGCAGACATCCCCGTACAGCAGTAGGGCTTACCAAGGACAATAAGCTGATCGTAGCTGTTATCGATGGCCGTTCCTCGCAATCACAGGGACTGACGATCCCCCAGTTGGGCAAGTTGATGGCCGCCTTGGGCTGTACTTCTGCATTAAACTATGATGGTGGCGGTTCCTCCACAGCCTGGGTGAAGGGCGAAGGTGTGGTCAACTATCCTTCAGATAATGGAAAGTTTGACCATGAAGGTGAACGCGCTGTAGCCACGGTATTTACTGTGAAATAAAAATTCGATACTTTTATAGGTAGACGGCCATCTCATGGATAAGATGAGATGGCCACTATCAAATTATAATGATTTCTATTACTGTTAATTGAAACATCATGAAAAAAAGGACAGTTATCCTATTCTTTCTCGCCCTTGTTTGCGGCTCGGTATCTTCATACGCCCAACAGGTTATTCCGTCTGCCAAATTTGAGCTGCAGGGAAGAGCTTTTGAAAATGCACCAAAATTTCATCGGATAGATACAGCGAAGTACAGCCAACTTCCGGCTGCGGTAAAGAAATTATATACCCATGCTGCAGGAATGTTTATTACGTTTAAGAGCAATACGAGCAAATTATCTTTACGCTGGAAGACGGTTGATGCAGCACTGGGCAATAATTCCACGCCGATTATGTCGCGGGGTTTTGATGTATATGTAAAAGAAGCCAGCGGCTGGCGCTTTGCAGGGGTAGCCCGTCCAGATCTTAACAAGTCGGAAAGTAAGGCTACCCTGGTCGAAGATATGGCTGAAACAGAAAAAGAATTTCTAGTTTATTTTCCGCTCTATAAAGAGCTATTGGATTTTGACCTGATTATTGATGACAAAGCCAGCTTTTTTGGTACCAGACAGTCGTTTGCTAAAAAGGTCGTGGTCTATGGTTCCAGCATTGTCCATGGAGCTTCCGCAAGCCGTCCGGGATTAGCTTATCCAGCGCAATTGGGGCGTCGGCTGAATGCCAACGTGATCAACATGGGCGTGAGCGGCAATGCGCGGATGGAGCCTGCTGTGGCCGATATGCTGAGTGCTATTGACTCCATGGATCTGCTCATTATGGATTGTGTGCCCAATAGTAGCCCTGATGAAGTTCGGGAACGAACGTTTAATTTTGTGGAACGGATCCGTCGATCCCATCCCCAGTTACCCATATTGCTAATCGAGAGCATTACACGTCAGGTCGGCAATTATAATTTAAAGTGGCGCACGCGCTTGAGCGAGCAGAACAGAAATTTTAAATTGGAGTATGAGCGATTGCTGCAGGCAGGGTATAAAAATTTGTATTATATACCCACGGATCATTTGATAGGTGATGATTCCGAAGGAACAGTGGATGGCACGCACCCAACAGATGTCGGATTTGAAAGGATGCTTAAAATAATCGGGCCTAAAGTAGAGGCTATCCTAGAAAAATAGTCCTTAAATGGCATCAGCAAAATGCTCGGAATAGTCTCTTACCAATTGATTGATGGTTATAAGCCCTAAAGTTTTATAAGGTTCAGAAAATTGGTCGAGCTGACTTTTTGTTATTGAAATACCTTCATGCTTTTGAATAACGTCTTTCGCCTCGTCAGAAGAAATCATAGAACTATCCCATTTCTAAAATAGCTATTTGTAGGGGAGATTACAGAAAAAGTTTAGAAAAATTATGTATTTTACATATTATTGCTGTAGTACATGTCGTGTGAATAGTTTTATGATGAGACTAAAATTTCTCCTTACCTTTTTAGGCCTGAGCTTTTTCCTTTTTTCTTGCAAAAACAAGAGCTTAACAAATTCCATTTGGAAAAATTGTGGGGATAATAGTGGTCTACAGGATATCCTTGTGTTTAACGATACACATAATTTCGTCCGGAATGATACCATCTATAGTAGGCCGGTTATTGACTCCGCGATCGCGGTAATTAATCGGATTGAGACCTATTATTGCGAACGAAGATTATATGTAAAAAGGCTTTCTGATCAAAAAATATATAGATTCTGTGAGCAATAATCGACAGTATTACATGTTTTAATAGATTTAATTCAATAATGCCTATCAGCAAAACATCCGGACTAAAGACGATTACTGCAAGCAGATAATAGAGTCAAGCTTAATACTAAAGGTTTGATGGGCGCTTGAAAAGTCATATTTAAATGAAGATCATGGTCTTGTAAATTGCATAAATGTGATATATTACATGAAAGGGATCTAGAAAGTCATGTCGTCAATTAAGCATTTACAACAAAATACTTTTTCAGAAGCACTATCTGCCCTAAGTGATAATAACAGTGTTCAATCATCGACTCTATATTTAGAAGATAAGTACCATATTTCTCATCGATAAAAATTTCCTGTAGCTTTTCTTCTGGTATTTGTTCAACTATTTGAGCAAATTCTATAGCATCTTTCCAAAAATTAGTTAGAAAAACTTCCCATTCATGACTGGAAATTATTGTAGGAAAATCAAAGCTATATTTATCCTTTATGGTCAGCGTTCCCGCTCTAAAAGCATCTTTAACTCCTTTTATGTAGTAATGAATGTGTTGTGCGATGATGGCAATTGAATTTAGATTGCCAAATTGTTTCGTCGCCAATTTCCAGTCAAGTCCTTCCAGTTGATCCTTATAATTAGTGTTTGCAATAAAAGTTCCATCCAAAATTACTTCTTTGAATCTCCTTGCCAATTCATGCCTAAGTTCCATTCTTTAAGTTTATTTGTACTATAAAGTTACATAATTTATCAATTTCAAAAATGTTGAATGATCTAGAAATTATCTCATTCACCGATAGCTCAAAATCAATTGGTTTAATCCTTTATCTCATATATGTTTCGTTATCCAATAAATACATGTATCGTAGCCGTTTCGAGGAATGTAGCTTTTATATTATAACTGATAAAATATACAATAAATCATACTCAGATTAAAAGCTGCATGACCTATTATAGCGCCCCAAATAGCTCCTGATTTCACCTTGAATAAGTAAAATAATCTGCTTAAAAAATACATTGACAAGCACCAGATAAGTGTTGGTATGAAAAGAAAATGCCAACCGTCGAGCCAGTATACTACTCCAAAGTGAGCTGTGTGGGTCAAGGCAAACGCCGAGCTATCTAGCATTGATGCACCACGATTGCCAAATCTCGAAACAAAGGTTTCATGAATTATTCCTCTAAAATATAGTTCTTCACCAAATGGGCTAAATAACATCCCCGTGCCAGCCATGATGAGGAACATTTGCCTTTTTGCCTCTATCGTTATATCTGCGGGAATTTTATAAGAATTGGCGATATACACATACCAGTTTTGATAACTATCTTGATAAAGGAATGTGCCCAAAAGGAATAACAGGTAAGCATATAAGCAACCGCTAATAAAAGCTATGGATAACCACTTATAACTTTTAGGTCTGTTCCAGCCAATGGCCCTCATACCTTTTTTATTTAAGAATATGAAAGGAACAATAAATGATAACAGCATGATTAAACCAATAAATTGATAATTGGCATATTGGTTAGCATGGAGTACCATAATAAATCTTGGTACACAAATTATGATGATTAGAAATAAACCAAACTTCCAGTTGAAATTGATAATACTATTCCAAGAGCTTCTTAAATAAGATTGCATAAAAGATATCTTTTTAATCGGTTGTTTTAAGATAGCAAAAAATCTTTCTCTTTTACCTCCTCATTTCCGCCATTGGCTGAGTTTTCCTGTTTATTAGTCTGAAGGCGATAGCATGTCCAGCGTTGCGAGTGAATTAAAATACTTTAATGAGCTGACGATTTTAGCGATGGCAGAAATGCAGAATCCGAGTGATGATTTCGTTCGTTTTTTTGCAAAGCAAGCCTATTCAAGTGTTGTTACAGCAAAGGTTTTGGAGCAGTTTACACCCTTGGTCAAACGCGTTTTTGCACAGATTGTCAATGATCAGATTGCTGAGCGACTTAAAAGTGCGCTCAAAAAAGAAACTGAAGCCGAAGAAAAGAACTTTCGACGATTGCACCTATCGCGAAAAGCAATACGATGCCTGCCTATGATGGAAAAGGTGTAACCTGGTAATTGATCAGTTTAAATTTTTACTGCCGATTATCAAGCAGAATCATACAGCTCGGGATTTATCATAAGTTTTAGGCATTGAAGGACAGCTAATCATAAAATACCTTCAGCTGCTCCAGTCTCTTTTTTACCAGCTTACTCTTCATCGGTTCAAAACTCATGATTTCTTTGCTGTTCTGTTTTACGGACACCCGAAACGGCTGATTTAGCTTTGCTGTTAAGTGATAGATAGTCACCAGCTCTGCGAGGTCCTCAAACCATGCGGCTGTACTGTAAAGCGAAACAAAAGGCGTTTTTTGAAGGTCTTTGTAAATTTTTGGCGCATCAGAAGCCGGCACCTGCTTTCCGCTCCGGAAGCGTGTGGTCTCCAGCAAAGGGCTGATGAATGCTTTCTCGGGTACATTTGCTATGTGCCAGATGCCCCGGGTAAATGCTGTAGGAACCGCCACAGTATCTCCCTCGCCGGAGTGAGGTGTAAGGGCCAGTACCGCATCCACCACATGCGTTGCCTCATGAAGCAATACGTACACCATAGCATCCAGCTCGCCGGCATCAATAGTTATCTCCATCCCGCTGCCTTCGGGAAAGGTATAGTATGTATTCTCCTTCCATGTGGCCCATTGGGAAACAGTTTCGTTAATGATTTCCGCACGAAAAGTGATGTTGAATTTTTGGCTTGAATCGGTTGTTTCAACCGGGGATGTAAGTGCGGTGTTAGGCATATTATCCATGAAACTGATACTGTGCAAATGTTGCTTCAGAATTTTACTATGCAGCGGCGACAGCATAGTAAAAGCCTTCGCGACCTTGTCTTTTTCTTTGGCTGTCAGTATATGATCCACAGGCTGCATTCCTGCTTCGCGAAATTTGTTGAAAACTTCGTCTGGTGCCGATTTAATTCGTTCTGCCAATGCTGCCGAGGACCGGCTTTCCGGAATTTGGGCGTGAAGAGCCATCGGGATAAAAAGAGAAAAAAATAAGTAAGTAAAGAATCTGCGCATCATTTTGAATTTGGTATTGGAATAACAACGACTGAATTTAATTTATGGCAAGAAATTTTGCCCTGAACGCTGACGGCGTTTCACCTGATTTCTGCACAAACAGCCTGCTGAAGTATGCCGGATCTTCATATCCCAGTTCATAGCCAACCTCTTTTGCCGTCAGATTGGTATGTACCAGCAGCCGTTTTGCTTCTAACAGAATCCTGTTTTTAATCACATCATTAGGCTGAGGCAGATTAAGCCTTTTAAATTTATGGCTAATCGTTTTTGGAGCCATAAACAGCAGTTCGGCATAGTCGGCAACATGGTGCTTTTCCTTATAATGTTCGTCAACCAACAAGGTAAACTTCCTGAAAAACTCCAGGTCGCTGTTCTGTTCGATAAGTTCCTTATCAAGATTTTGCTTTTTCCATAACCGTGCGGATTTGATGAACAATTGTTTGAGATAGGTACGAAGCATCTCTTCCAGCGAGGTATCGTTTAACCCGAACTCATCCGTCATCTGTCCGAAAATATAGCTAAAGAAAGGAATTTCACCATTGTCCAATTCTACCATCGGCATATTGTAGATGTTACTGAACAGTAGTCCGTTACAGGCTACTTCCTCATCATGGATCTGGATACAATAAAAGTCGCGGTTGTAAAATACGAAGTGTCCCTCTTCTTTTCCGAGTTTCTTTATATGCAGATGCTGACTGGGGCTTACAAAGAACAGGGATGGCTGTTTTACCGAATATTCAGCGAGGTCAACCTGTACTTTAGCTCCCTTTGAAAGAAGCAGTACTTTTATGTATTGCTTATAATTCGCGCTATTAATGGAATCAACATTTTCTTCATGCAACGATATAAGTCCTATCGTTTTTAGGTTGCTTCGAAATACATTTTCACTTGCCATATCGGTAAACTAATGGGGTTAAAAATACAAATCTCTGTTTAAATAGAAACAGGAGAACACAATAATCTTGCTCTCCTGTTTTGCGATTCATCATGATTTTGCAAATTTCTCCAGCTCGGAATTGAATTTTTCCATTTCTTCTACAAACAAGGCATGGCCGCTGTTTTCAAACCGGATAAGCGTTGCATTTTTTATGCTTTTCTGTAATTGTTCGGCCCAAATAAGCGGACAGTTTTTATCATATACTCCCTGAAATATGGTCACAGGAATATTGATTTTTGAAAGCTGGGGGCGTAGGTCCAACCCGCTGAGTGCGGTGATTGATTCTGTCATGGCATAAGGAGAGGCCTGCAAGTTGATATTCTCCAGCCATTTTTCTACGTTTTTAGAGATATTGCCTTCTTTCGCCGGGAAGCCTGCACCGAAACTTGCGATCAGATCCTGTCTTTGTGTTTTGGTCGCGTTTATCAATCCTTCAACAACCGCATCGGGCAATCCGTCAGGAAAACCTTCACGCTGTTTCCAGGATGGTGCGGCTGCTCCAAACAGAGCCAGCTTGCTCACATGGGCGGAGTTATATTTTGTTACATAATGCAGCACCACCGCACCGCCGAGCGAAAATCCTCCAAGCGTAGCATTTTGTATGTCCAACTTTTCCAGAACCACTTTTATATCATCGGAAAAAACATCAAAGTCATACTTTCCGTAAGGTTTATCTGATTTTCCAAAACCACGGAGTGTAATTCCAATTACTCGGAAGCCTCTGCGGGATAAATATTGGTATTGGTATTCGTACATTTCATCGCTCAATGGCCATCCGTGAATCAATACGATAGGTTTGCCTTCGCCAAGGTCGGTTACGTGAAGTTTTACTCCCTTTTCTACTTCGATGTATTCTGCTCTTCCGGCGGAAGCTGGTATTCTTTTCCCTTGGGCAAAAAGAGAAGTGCTCAATAAAGTCATCACTAAGCTGATTGTTGCAATAATTGTTTTCATTTTTTTTATGTTTAAATTGTTTTAAAGTGATGATACAAAGATATAATCAGCTTGATTGGAAAGGAATGGATAATGGTGGATATGTATTGTACTTTTTTCCCTAGTTAGGGATTGAAGGGTAATAGCCGGAAATCCAAAGTAACGTTTAAATTTGAAAACTTCACAAAGACTGATCTGGTTACTTTAGAGGGCGAAGGCAATGAATGGAAAGTTTCGAAATCAATCAGTTCATATAAGTAGTATCCAATAATCATCCCTCTTTGAAATTGAAAAATTAGAGAAAGAATTAGAAGTTTTCATGCTCCGGGGCGTCCAATTTATTACATCATTTTCTATAAATTTCCACTCTTCACATTCGAAGCCGATGGCTTTTCTTCCCCATCAATCAATATGATGTTTTTAAATTTATCTAAGTTTAGTTCCTTTAGGATCTTTACAGCACGATCACGCTCTGCTTTATTGAAGTGCAAAATTGCAATTACAGATTGATCGCTATGCTTAGCTTGTTTATAGATGTCAACTTGGTATTGGAGATTCTGTTTAAGCTTCGAGCTTTTGGCGAGCTTAAGTTCAATTACAGTTTTGTCCATTGCGCCTCTCGAAACGGTAAAATCCACAGGGCCTCTACCATTGTCGATTTCTGAATTTATATCCCAGATTGAATCTGAACAAATTGATTTGAAAACCAGCTGAAACACAGATTCATTTTGATTTTCAACACCTCTGAAGGCTCTATTGCCATTGTTGTTTTCGATGAACCTCTTCAATAATTTTATACGGTAGACTGCTTCTTCTAAAGAGCTGTTTGTTTTCTTAACCGGGTGTGTAAGCATGTCATAACGATCGATCTCTATTATTTGCCCACCATTCTCAGTAGCAGCATCTAGAGAAGGAATCGAAAATCTTTTATTTTGTGATGGATTTTCTTGGTGTAACCTTACCGCTTCTTCTAAAGAGTTGCATTGAATTACTTCAGCCATCAAAGTGTCAAATTCACCTTCATCCGAATCTTTGAAATAATCAAACAATTCCTTTAGATCCCTATCTAACAGTGAGAACACTAATTCAAGTGTAAGGAAATTTGAATTTGTTTCTTTTCTGAAATTGAGATACTTATTCTCGTATGCGATTACTAACGGAACATCATCAGACTCAAAGGTAGATTTAAAATTCGTTGCTGCGGATGAAATATTATTACTAATACTGGATTTTGCTTGATCCCCTGACCATATTTTTAGTTCGGACAATTTGTCCATCACAGGATGATATATATTTGAAAGAAGAATATCGAATTTAGGGCTTATTTCCTTTTGAAAGACATCATATTTCTGTTTATCACGGTAATTTTCGTGAGGCTTTAATTGATTTCTTTGTCCTATCAACTTTTCAAGTTCTTCACAAATCGGTAAATACTTTTGTATATAATCCTTTTTGTTAGAGTCTAGAAAACTAATGAATTCGAAGATATTCTGTATTTCTTTGGTAATCATTTTAAGCGGTTATAACTGTGGCATTTTTTAGAGTTAGCACATTCTAATATACATAATTCAATAAAAATTAATACTAACTATGCCTTAAAGTTATTCAACATTTGTCAATTTCCTTTGCATCAGCAACCACTCATAAATCCAGGGCTCAGTTTCATAAAGATATTGGATACCATGACCTTCACCTTTAAGCCGGTGGAAGGTGATATTCCCATTGCACTCCTTTAGAAATTTGGCTATCCGTTCAGTTTCTTGTATGGAGATTTCTTCATCCGCAGTTCCGTGATAGGTCAGGATGGGCATGTCTTTGAGTCTGCAAATTCGAGTGGTGTCACTATCATTTACACCTCCGCATAAGGGAACAATAGCAGCAATTTTTTCGGTGTGATCTAAGGCTGCGATATACGTTCCGTAACCTCCCATACTTATTCCGGTCACATAAACACGGCTTTTATCGACGCGGTATTTTGCAGTTACTTCGTTATACAGCGAATCAAACCAATTTTCCGTAGACCAATATCTGCCTTCCGGACATTGCGGAGCGACCATAATAAAATCAAATTCCTTTCCTTGATCCACCAGATAGGGAAGACCATAGACCTTTAGTTTTTCTAAATCATTTCCTTTTTGTGATCCACCGTGAAGATAGATGACCAGAGGGTATTTGGACGAGTCATTATTATAGTTTTTAGGTAGGTAGGTGAAGTGTTTGTAATTGACTTTTAGCTTTTCTTGCGCAAAGGATTGCGAGACAAAAAAGCTAAAAAAGATAATTAAAAGAATGCTGACAAGTAGATAGTTCCTTGAACAGAAAATTTTGATAGATAATTGGATAGTCATTGTAATTAGATGTGAATTTTATTTGAATACAGGTCTTTTGCACGAGCAAAGGGAATTATTTGCTAAATTCATACAGGTAACACACGGATTATTTTAATACCAGCGTCTGGTAGAAACTATAGTAGGAGTATTTTTGCTGCTCATTGTAAATATGTCCAAGATCAGTTTAATACTTGTGTTTCCATTCTCGTCAGCCTATCTTTTAGTAATGCCCCTGGCTTGTGGGATGATAATATACATAAACTATTTCGATTGCTTATTGTGGATCATTGTAGCTTTAAATTATCATCAATTTGTTTAATTAACAATTCTCTATCCATTGGATAGCCAGCTTTAGATAGCTCAAATGTTCCATCTTTACGAATAATGATATAGGATGGAAAGCCCCTTGCCCCAGTTTTCTTTAAGATATCCTCTGTGAGTTCTTGAGATGCGAGGATATGTGTCCCTTCCATTTCGTAGTAGGCGATTAACTGTTTCCATCGTTGTATATTTTTTTTATCGTAGTTCGATATGTAAATAAATTCTAAACTACTGTTTTGGAAATATTTTTTTAGCTCCGCACCATTTTTTTCAATTTCTTCGTGACAAGGGCCGCACCAAGTTCCCCACATATCTAATAAAATATTCTTACCTGCATATAAATGGAGCAAATGTTCAAATGTCTTAATGCTATCTGTATTGTCGATCAAGGTCATTTTTTTAGATATCTTATTTGAATTCCTTAATCGGGCATCGTTCGCCATGGTAGTAAAAAGCGGTAAGAATTTGCTATTGGGATAGTTGCTATGAAATCTTTCAAAAATAGGTGTTAAGTTTGTTTTCATTCCTGTTCTCATATTGGTCAATAAATTAGCATACAGGTACTCATTTACATTCCCTGTAAATTGCTTATTTATGAGCTTTTCTAAGAGTAAATTCTCCATATCTGATTCATAGACAACTTTACGCGTTTCCTTCGGAAACTCTGAATATAATACATTAAGGACGTCTTCTTTATCCTCAAGTTCCCAAATTCTATTCTTTTCAATGTTTATATATCTAGTAATGAATTGTACATAATGATAGCTATTAAGCGCTTTTTCGTTGTTAAGCTTCACAGATTCTACAAGACTGTCTTTTTTTGCTTCCCATTTTGATATAAGCGTTTCATGGTTTGGAAGTTTCTTTAATTTGAATTTATGGTTGTTATAAAATGTTAAGAACCAATCTACTTTTGCATAACTCAGATTATTTTTTCCTAGACTCACGAAATCATCTGTAGGACTATGTTTTTGGATATATGCTTTTAAATTAGCTTCCTCCTTTTTGTGTAATTCATCTAAATATTTCAGAAGTCGTAATGGAACTGTGTCGTTGTCGAAACTTTTTGTGTCGGGAGAATGTGAGAAGGTAAACCCTTTATTATTTGATATATCTTTTCCGGATACATTAAATATTGGTGTATCATGGCAAGTGTCAATATTTACCACTATACTATCGTTTTTTGATATAAAAACACTTTGGTAGAAGAAAGAATTCTTATATGGCACAATTAAAATAAACTCAGTTATCTCTTTTTCATCAAAACGTAGTTTAAGTTCAGAAGCGCCCAAACTCAGTTTGAATGGTGCGTTTCCATCCAACTCGGGTTCGATTTTCGTCGGGGCTAAGTAAATGATATTGGCATTATCGAAATTTTTCTGAATTTTTAAAACAGATGATTGTCCTTTTAGGAACGTGAAAAATACTATGGTAAATAACGTTAGATAAATCTGCTTCATGCTGTACTCTAATGAATTGCTGGTTAAAATAGTAAATAAAATTACAACTGAGAAGAATAGTTTATTTTTTATTTTACAATAAAAAATAAAACAATTGCGTCCAAAAAGTTTTAGAAAATCATATAAAAAAAGTGGCGGATTGAGCTTGCAGTTGACAGCCCAAACTATGAAATGAGCTCAATTGATATCTCTGTAGGTTGCCATGTAAAGTGCCATTTCAATAGTGTATTGGTTATCCTCAAGGATTGTCAACTTATAATGGCTATAGGCAATTTCAATCATTTTGAATAGTAAAAGTCTTTTCACCTCCCCATTTCCGCCATTCACCGAGTTTTCCTGATCGTTGATCTAAAGCCCATAGGCTAGGGGCCTATTGTGTTGTAGTTTTGAGTCAACAAATAAGAACTAAAAACTAACACAATAAAATAAAGACATTATGAACCATCATGAGTGTATTCAAAAGGCACTCATGATAGCTTTATCATCAAATAAAAAACAAATAATTTCGATAAAAAACGCTAGTAAAATCATTCGCAGCAGCAGCCTTAATCGCCGTATCCAAATTCGCTATGGCAGCTGAAGCACCAGGTTCAAAATCAGCAAAAGCAAACGTTAATCTTTCTACAGCAGACTTGGCACTTGATCACTATGTTGCGGTAACTACCGAAGGCGAATCAGCAGGAGTAGTGCAGTTATTCGCCAAAGATTTTAATCAAAAGATCCAAGCTTCCAATGCGCAGTCTAACAGCCGTAATGAAGTGGTTAAATCCTTGAAAAAACAAAAAGGCGAAAAGCTCAACTGTACAGTCAGCACTGATATCATCGAGGAATCGTCAGACTATATGGTCGCTAAAGTGACTTTGAAATTTGAGGATTTCACCAAAACAGATTTAGTTACCTTGGAGCGTGTGGGCAATGACTGGAAAGTAACCAGTTCAGTCAACTCCTATAAATAGTATCCATCCCTTACAAATATATAAGTTGTGAAGCCATATCTCCGGATGTGGCTTTTTCTGTTTTAGCTCCTTCCATTCTTTTAATTTTTTTTGCAGCAAATGGGATTCAAAGAGAGATCAAATTCGTCATTTGAACAGAGTTTATTCAGTGATCGTTCAGTGCTTGCTCAGTGATTACTCAATGTATACTGAATTACAAGTGATTAATCACTGTCTAAAAATTGATTGAAAATTGTGTTTAGGGATAAGTTGGTATCTGCATTTATCGGTTTTAATGCAGATCTAAATTAGCGACTTCTAAAATCTGGAATATGCTATAGTCCTTCGGGCATCAGTAGCGATGTCATTTAGATTCAGTGTTTTGATCCAGTACCTGTACATTTTAACGTCAAAAGGGCCTGATTCTCATCAGACCCTTTCTCTTAGCGTTTTCTTGTACAGTAATTTTTATGTTTCCTATCGTTTCCTCTTTTTTGTTTCGTCATCCAATGTTTTTAAAGACTATTGGATTTTCACTGTACGACGCCAATTTTTATGTCGGTCTTTTCTTTCGAAAGGAAGCTAGTAGCCGTTTTGTATAGTAAGAACAATAGTCGATTTGAAATAGTTTTATTGGAGTAAATATTCGTCAGCAACAGCCCTAACCGCAGTATCCACATTCGCTACGGCAGCCTATGGGACCAGGTTCAAAATCAGCAAAAGCAAACGTTAGCATTTCTACAACAGACTTTGCTTTAGCGCACTATGTTGCCTTAATGGCTAAGAGAGAGTCAGCAGACTTAGACCAATTGCTATATCTCAATGGATATCTGTAGTTGTGGTGTTGAAAATAGTGTAATGCAAAATTAATTAGATGGTTTGTCTTTATCTTTTCAGTAAATTTAAATTAATTCGTTATATTGTTTGATAGTTATAGCCCTTGACGGATGAGGCATCCGTTGAATTTGAAAAGTTTTGATGTAAAAATAAACCAAATTTAAATTATGGAAAGGAAAAATCTGTTAAAATTACTGATGATACTTGTGGTTGTGATATGCTGTATCTGTATATTATTAAATAGCGCCGATTTTGTTCAAGGAATTAAAGATGGTTTTCATGGTGCAGCAAGATAAAACCGTATAACAATAATTAACATTAATCTATATAAATGAAAAAGCAGCTGATCCTACAATTGTTATTTTTTTTCGTTGTTTCTAGCGGAGTTGCCCAGGAAAACTCCATGTTGTGGAAAATTACCGGAAATGGCCTCAAGCAAGAATCTTACCTGTTCGGTACCGTACATATGCTGTGCCCGGATGATTTTGAGATCAAGCAAAAATGCCTTGATGCCCTGGACAAAAGCCAAGAAGTCGTTTTTGAGGTGGACCTTTCCAATCCGGACAATGCCCAGAAACTACGAGCCTACAGTGCACCGGATACTGCATTTATAAAGACATTCTCTGACCGTGAAGTTCAAAAAATGGATAGTGTATTAACTGCAGAAGATCTTTCCATTAAGCTTTTGGATTATGTGTCTCCCGTTGCGGTGGTCTCTTTATTTACGATGAAAGGGTTCAATTGTACTGATCCAACAAAGATGAAGTCCTATGAAATGGAACTGTCGGCCATCGCAACTGCCAAAGGGAAGGTTATCGGGGAGCTCGAAACGATCGATATGCAGTTTGCATTGCTGAAAGATATCATTACCCCCAAGCTGTTCATGGAATCGGTCTATCAACTGAATAAATATCCAGCGTTGACCGCAAAAATGGTGGCAGCCTATAAAACAGAAAATCTGGGTGCGTTGACCGCCCTGATTCAGGATCCTACCTGGATGACTGACGAACAAAAAGAAAAACTGCTGAATGAGCGGAACGAGAACTGGACGGCTATCATACCCAAGATGATCAAAGATCAATCCTGTTTTATCGCTGTTGGTGCAGGGCACCTTGCTGGGGATAAAGGGCTGATTACTCTGCTTCGTAAAATTGGCTATACCGTTACTGCCGTTGAGTGATCATGAACCCAGGCCGGCCGTTAAACTCAGAATTAATACCTTGAAACCATCAAAATAAGTAATATATACTGGGGAGCCACACCGTAAGGTGTGGCTATTTTATGTAAAAAGAACCCGATACTGATGAAGTTTGATTGGGGAGGTTTGGCTGGAAATAAAATTTGTATTATTTTTAGGAGGCATCATTTTATATTATAAACCATTTATTATAAACACTATATGGATATAGCATCAATTCCGGGCTACCGCAAAGAAGAGCGGTTTATTGATCTGTATAAAGCCAATGTCTTTGCACTGTTTCTATTTATTCCGGTTATTCTCCTATATACTTTACCGTTTTACCTGATTTGGGGCCGGGAGGATGGGCCATTTGTTTTTATGATCGATATGCTAGAAATTACCTCCATCACTTCGGTCCTGATAGGTATACTGGTGGTGATCCTTGGTATCATTGCGCATGAACTGATCCATGGGATCACCTGGGCCTGTTACACCAAGAAGGGGTTTAAATCAATCAAGTTTGGTGTCTTGATGAAAATGCTGACACCCTATTGCCACTGTAAGGAGCCACTTCTTGTCCGTCAATATATTGTCGGCGCATTGATGCCCTTCATTATATTAGGGATTATCCCTGCCATTTATGCTTGGTACAGCGGAAATGTGAATATCCTGCTGTTTGCCATTTTTTTTACCGTTTCCGCAGCCGGAGATTTTATGATCGTGCAGCTCATATGGCGTGAAGACATGCGGAATTTGGTTCTCGACCACCCCTCCGAAGCAGGATGTTTTATCTATAAAAAAGATGAATAAGCCTGGTTTGCTGTTGGTTCAAAATCCATGACCTGATGGTTTTGGGACTTTCACTATAGAAGCCATGTCGGAAGATATGACTTCTTTTGTGTTTAGGAGAATAATTAGTAGTAAGCCTGGTAATAAGAAGTGATCATTAATTCGATTAGAAGTTAAGTTCTCAAACCTGCTTTATTCAAGAATATTGTTTCTAAACTTTGGAATGAGTAGGAGCATAATTAAATACTATTTTTCATCAAAGGGGCAAAAGACTCGGATTTGGTTCTTCTGAGTCTGATTGCTGATAGAAAAATACTTACTATCTTTATATTCTTTTGTTGAAGAGACCTTTATTGGGATGATCTTTAACGACGACGAATTTTGGGAGTTAAGTTAGGAAGAACGTTTTTTTAAAGAATTGGCATTGATGGAGGATTTGGCTTCATAAAAAAATGGCACAAGGACAAGAAAAATTAGGATTAGCAGTATATGAGTAAGCATATTCAAAAACGTGATATGAGCGGCGGTGTTAAAATAAGCGATTTAGACTATAACGAAATATTGCAACAAGCTGTCGCAGAAATCCGTAGCAACCGAACATTAATTGCAAAGCAGATCAACAGCGCAGCGAATTCCATGTATTGGAATTTAGGAAGACTGCTTTCAGAGAAAAAACTGGAGGAAGGATACGGTAGTGGTGTAGTCAACAATTGTCTGTTGACCTGAAAAGTGAGTTTCCTGATATGGGACTGTCGCCGCGCAACTTATGGAATATGAAGCGTTTTTATGAACGTTATTATCGGCAAAATACAAAACTGCTACAGAGCGTAGCAGTTTTGCCCTGGGGACATAATCTACTATTATTAGATAAAATAAAAACTATAGAGGAGGTTATGTTTTACGCCAATGAAGCGGTAGTAAAAGGCTGGTCTCGGGATTTATTGCTCAATGCGATTAAGATGGACAGCTATAGTCGAGTCGCGAATCAACTGAAAACACATAATTTCGATAGCACTCTGCCTGAGATAAGTGCCGAATATGCAAATGAAGTATTCAAAAGTTCCTACAATTTAGGTTTTTTGGGAATTACTGAACCAGTAAAAGAGCTGGAATTAGAAAAGCGCTTGATCGCTAAGATCAGGGCTTTTGTATTAGAGCTGGGCAAAGGGTTTTCTTTTATCGGCAATCAATATCGCTTGGAATATAACAACAAAGAGTACTTTGTAGATATGCTTTTCTTTCACAGAGGTCTACGTTCTTTGGTTGCTATTGAATTGAAGGTTGGTAGCTTCAAAGCTGAGTATGTCGGCAAGATGAATTTGTACCTATCTTTACTCGATAAATTAGAAAAAGGTGAAAGTGAAAATCAGTCTATCGGCATTATTCTTTGTGCAGACAAAGACCACTTGGATGTAGAAATAGCATTGCAGGATATTAATAAACCTATTGGTGTTGCAGAATATCAATTGTTATTGCCAAAAGAAGAACTACAGACCTTAGTATTGATCGAAATAAACGCCACAGAAAAGGAAGAGAAGTCTGAATAAACGCTTACAAATAGGTACCTAATGACGAGTGGCCAGCTGAGATATTCCTAATGGGCTTATCCCTAGTGAATCATATGTTTATTTAAGGCCACGTCGTGAGATGCGGCTTTTGTTGTGAAGCATTGTTTTAACGTCAAAAGGGCCTGATTCTCATCAGACCCTTTCTCTTAGCGTTTTTTTTGTACAGTAATTTTTATGTTTCCTATCGTTTCCTCTTTTTTGTTTCGTCATCCAATGTTTTTAAAGACTATTGGATTTTCACTGTACGACGCCAATTTTTATGATGAACCTTTCTTTTGAAAGGAGCTTGTTGCCGTTTTGTATTGTAAGAACAATAGCAGATCTAAAATAGTTTTAAAAATAAATATTTCGATGCTTTAAATTGACATGTTTGAAATAAGCTTTTACTTGTTAGACATTATTATCGAATTTCTAATCCAAATATCTCCTCGCTATTTTTTCTATCAGCAATTTGATATCATCATAGCGGGCGAGGCTCAAAAGCCAATCTTCAGGTATACTTTCCAGCCCATAGTACAAACCTGCTAATCCCCCAGCAATCGCAGCCCCGGTATCTGTATCTTCACCAAGGTTTACAATTGATAATACCGTATCCTTATAGTTATCTTTCTCCATAAAAAGCCATAGGCTTGATTCTAGACTATCGATCACATAACCGCTGGACCTTAATTCATTATGTGTCTTAGATCGGATGTCATGCAAGATGGTGCTATTAAAATGAATTATTTCTGACTCGGGAAAATTGATGTCCGCCCAGAACTTTGAAATTTGATTCCGCATTTCAGCATAAGCCTGCTCTTTGGCCAAACCTAACAAAATGAGTTCGGCTAATTTAAGATAGATAAAACATGCCATTGCAGCGCGCACGTGCTTATGTGTTAATGCTGAAATTTCCCAAATTTTCTCGAATTGTTCCGACGGGCTAAGTCCTTTGATTTCAAATAAAAGTGGTAATATTCTCATTAACGAACCATTGCCGTTGTCTTGTTCTCTTGCCCGATATTTTAGCAAATGTAGCTCTCCGACTTGCCCGGATTCGATAATACCTTTAAGCTGACCGATCGATTTAGCCGTCGTGATACCAATATCAAAGACTTCTCCTCTTGCTGTCCACAGCTTACCTTCCTGCCAGGCTATAAATTTTTTGGAGATATCTACCAAATCATATCCACCTAACAGCGAGTCGGCAAGACACAACGTTAAAGATGTATCATCCGACCAGGTACCCATAGGTTGATTATGGCTGCCAAATCCGATCATTTCAGTAGCTGGATTTTTTAGCATTTCTTCTTTCGACCTGAATTCAAATGGTACACCAAATGCATCACCAACCGCAATGCCAAACAATGCTCCATACATTTTATTTTTCGCTTGACTAGCAGATGTATTAGACTGTATGTTCATAAATAATTTGATCGTTGATTCATATCAATATAATAAAAAATATTCACCTCCTCATTTCCGCCATTCACCGAGTTTTCCCGATCGTTGGTCTAAAGCCCATAGGCCAGGGGAGTATTGTGTTGTAGTTTTGAGTCAACAAATAAGAACAGATAAAAAACTAACACAATAAAAAAAGACATTATGAAAGCATTAGTAAAAAAATTCGCAGCAGCAGCTTTAATCGCAGTATCTACATTTACTATGGCCGCTGAAGGACCTGGAGCAAAAACAACAAAAGCAAACCTTAACCTTTCAACTGCAGACTTCGCTTTGGAGCACTACGTTGCGGTAACTACCGAAGGCGAATCAGCAGGAGTAGAGCAATTATTTGCCGGGGACTTCAGCCAAAAAATTCAATCAACAAATGCACAGTCACACAGCCGTGAAGCAGTGGTCAAATCTTTGAAAAAACAAAAAGGTGAGAAATTGAACTGTACAGTAACTACAAACATTATCGAAGAGTCTGCCGATTATATGGTGGCTAAAGTGACCTTGAAATTTGAAAACTTTACCAAGATTGATCTTGTCACTTTGGAGCGTTTGGGCAATGATTGGAAAGTATCCAAATCGATCAATTCATATAAATAGAAGTCATTATAATTAAATATATAGGTTGTTTAGCCGCGTCGGGAGATGCGGCTTTTTTTTTGAGGTCAAAAGCCTAATTTGACGAATTTACCCCTTAAAATAAGAAGATTTTACCCCCCTTCCCGCGTAACGTTTTTGATAATATTGCAAGTGTCAATACGACATTTTATTGTGTTAATGATGTTAAATGACCAAGAGTGTTTGCCTGATTAGCTAAATGCCCCGTCCAAATCGCACAAAAAGCGGGTGAAGGGAAAGTAAGCTAGCTAAAACTCAAAAACAGCTAAATAACCAAGTTTAATTATGATGAATTTACCAATCAAAAGTGGATTATTTGATCCTTGAATTCCTAATGGAACGCAATATGGCGACTCATATTGCCATGCTACTCTTCATCAAAATATTATTTAATCACTAAACAGTTTTACTTATGAAATGGAAAATAGTATTCACACAGTGCTGGCTTAGTTGTATCTGCTTTTTACTTTTAAGCTTACAGCAGACTTATGCGCAGTCAATAACTGTACGGGGCCAGGTTACCCAAAATAACAGGCCACTGGCCGGAGTGACCGTCAAAAATATCGGTTCCACAGTGCAGGCGCAAACAGATACACAGGGAAAATATACGCTCAGTGCTGCCACAGTCACGGCATTAGAATTTACCTTTCTAGGTTATGCGAAACAGCGCTTTGAATTCAGTCAGCTCAAACAGATCAGCCAAGGGAACTACGAGCTTAATGTGCAACTTGATGCTTCCGAAGGAGATGTTTTGGATGAAGTGGTGGTTGTTGGTTTCGGTTCGCAGAAAAAAACAAACCTGACTGGTTCGGTTGCGGTTGTGGATGCCAAGCAGCTGGAAAATAGGCCTGTAAGAAATGCTATCCAGGCACTGCAAGGACTGGCACCAGGCCTAAATATTTCCCAAAACTCGGGAACGATGGAAACCAATCCATCCATTAATATCCGGGGGACGGGCACAATCGGAACCTCTTCTTCGGCACCATTGGTCCTAATTGACGGTTCTGAAGGTTCTTTGGCGGCATTAAATCCACAAGATATCGAAAGTGTGTCTGTATTGAAAGATGCCGGTGCTGCTTCAATCTATGGTTCTAGAGCCGCTTTTGGGGTTATTTTGGTCACCACAAAATCTGGAAAGGCCGGACGTACTTCGGTAAATTATAATAATAGCTTCCGTATGAATGCCCCAACATTGATGCCGAAGATGATGGACTCTTACACTTTTGCTCAATATTTCAATCAGGCCGAAGTCAACGCGGGTGGTTCACCACATTTCTCCGTGGAGCATCTGCAGCGCATCTTGGATTATCAAAACGGAAGCCTGAAAAATTCGACTATAGTCGATCCCAACAATAAATTGTACTGGGCTGAAGGATATGCCTATGGTAACGACAATAACGATTGGTTCGATGTCATGTATCGGGATCAGGCTTTTGCCCAGGAGCACAACCTAAGTCTCAATGGTGGAACCGAAAAAACAACTTATTACCTTTCCGGCAATTTCATGAAACAACAAGGGTTGATGGCCTTCAATACGGATCATTACGACCGTTACTCTGTTGCGGCTAAAATCAATTCTAAAGTATCTGACATCTTTCAGGTAAATTACAATGCGCGATTGGTGCGTGAAGACTACGACCGTCCTGCAGCATTGACCAATAGTTTTTATGATGATTTAGGCAGACAGGGCTGGCCAACGCTGCCATTGTATGATCCGAATGGATACCTATTCAGTTCTCCCTCACCTGCACTTGCCATGAAAGAGGGCGGACAGGATAAATCAAGTAAGGATTACATTTACCAACAGTTACAACTGATCCTCGAACCTATTAAAGGATGGCGTACAACCGGTAATTTTAACTATAGGACCACAACTCAATTTCGTCATTGGGATTCGCAGCGTCTTTACAACCATGACGTGAATGGTGATCCGTATCTGTATAAAAACTCATCCAATGTCTACGAATTTGGTTTAAAGGAAAACTATTATAACATCAACATCTTTTCTGATTACGATAAAAGCTGGGGCGACCATCATTTTAAAGTTATGGTCGGTGGGCAGATTGAACACACGGCCTATCGCAATCTCGGTGTGCAACGCGACGGAATCATTATCCCGGATCAACCGGTATTGAATCTGACTTCCGGCACAGACATCAATGGAAAAGCAGTAGTGCCTTCTGTATCTGGTGAATATCAAAAATGGGCAACAGCGGGTTTCTTCGGCCGATTGAATTACAACTATGCTGAAAAATATCTATTGGAAGCTAATTTGCGTTATGATGGTTCATCACGTTTCCGCAGCGATAGCCGCTGGGGCTGGTTTCCTTCAGTTTCTGCAGGATGGAACATCGCCAAAGAAAACTTCCTTAAAGATTCGGCACCATTTATTAATATGCTGAAATTAAGAGCTTCCTACGGAGAGCTAGGTAATCAGAATACCGATGTCTGGTATCCGACTTATGTCACGCAACCAACGGGTACAGCCAATGGGGCTTGGCTGATCAATAATGCACGACCAAATTCTGCATCGGCTCCAGGCCTCGTAAGTGCTTTATTGACCTGGGAATCTATCAATACGAAGAACATAGGTGTCGATTTCGCCTTTTTAAATAGCCGTCTTTCTGGATCTTTTGAGGTCTTCGAACGGAAAACATTTAATATGGTCGGCCCAGCTCCGCAGTTGCCTAATACATTAGGAACCCAAGTTCCTCAAACAAATAATACCGATTTAAAAACAAGAGGATTTGAAGCTACCCTGGGCTGGAATGACCGTACTGCCAGTGGTTTTGCATATGGAGCAAAGTTCCTCTTGTCTGATTATACCACAACAGTAACACGCTATCCTAACGCAATAGGGGCATTATCAACCTATCGTGAAGGTCAAAAGCTGGATGAAATATGGGGGTATCAAACCCTTGGTATTGCCAAAACAGAAGAACAGATGAGCCAGCATCTGGCGAGCTTGCCCAATGGTGGACAAAATGCATTAGGAACACAATGGGGGGCAGGAGATATCATGTATGCTGATCTTAATGGAGACGGAAAAATAGATGGTGGAAGTAATACAGAGGCCGATCCAGGTGATCGTCGTGTGATTGGAAACAGCACACCGCGTTACTCCTTTGGATTGAATCTGAATGCGGACTACAAAAATTTTGACTTTAGTATTTTCATGCAAGGTGTCATGAAACGCGACTATTGGCAAGGTGGCTACTATTTTTGGGGAGCAACTTCAAAATGGTGGTCAACTGGCTTGGTCGATCATCTTGATTATTTCCGTACTGCAGATAATCCCCTGGGTGAAAATCTTGATGCATATTACGCACGTCCTGTTTTTGGTACCTCCAAAAACCAACAGACGCAGACGCGCTTTTTGCAGAATGCAGCCTATATCCGCATAAAAAATATTCAGCTGGGTTATACCTTACCGAAAGAAACAACCAAACGTTTTGGTGTGGAGCGTTTACGCGTATACGTTTCCGGAGAAAATATCTGGACCGGCTCAAGTGTAGCGGGAATGTTTGATCCCGAAACTATTGATGGCGGAAGCAACGGAACCGTTTACCCATTGACAAAAGTATGGTCTGCAGGTTTAAGTGTTACATTTTAAGTCGATTCATTATGAAATTCAATAGTACTATTTTTAGATTGATGCAATTAGGCCTCGTCGCTTTGGTAGGTCTAGCTTCCTGCAATAAATATTTGGATATTGCACCCCCTTCGTCCATTATACCCGAAGCTTATCTGGATGAGGAGTCACAACTTGCTGCTTATACCGTAAATCAATATGCTGGACTATTTCCTTCGCACGGCAACTGGTCATTTGGCACTTTCGGCATCGACGGAAACACAGACAATATGGCTATTCCTACACTCGATAACAAGTTTATTCCGGGCCAATGGCGCGTAGGATCGAATGGCGGTGACTGGGATTTTTCAAGTATTTATCAGATGAATTATTTTATAAATACGGTGGTTCCCAAATGGAAGGAAAATCGTATTCTCGGAAACTCAAGTAATATATCACATTATATCGGTGAAGCCTATTTTTTACGGGCCTACGTTTACTTTGGGAAATTGCAGGCCTTGGGTGATTTTCCTATTATTCGCAATGTGATGTCGGATAAGGATAAGAATATTTTGGTGGAAGCAAGTAAGCGTTCGCCAAGAAATGAAGTGGCTCGTTTTATTCTTTCTGACTTGGATTCGGCAATTACCTTGCTGAACCAAAGTTCGCCTGACGGCAAGAAGCAGCGGATCTCAAAAAATGTCGCGCAACTTTTCAAATCCCGAGTGGCTTTGTATGAGGGTACATGGCTCAAATACTTCAGCGGAACAGCATTCGTCCCTAAAGGACCAAACTGGCCGGGAGCTGCAAAATCATACAATAGCAACTATGCATTCCCAACCGGAAGTATTGCCGAAGAAATCGACTACTTTTTAACGCAGGCCATGGAATCGGCTTCTGCTGTTGCTGACAATATTCAACTGGAAAATAATACCGGAATAATAGAATCTGCCAACAATGAGAATCCGTACTTCAGTATGTTCGGCGCAGTGGATATGTCGGGTTATGGTGAAGTACTGCTGTGGCGTCAATATAATCAAAGCCTGGTGACACATAATGTGCCTGTTTATGCTCAACGCGGAAATTATGCGGTTGGTTTGACACGCGGCCTTGTCGAAAGCTTCCTGATGTCCAATGGACTGCCTATTTACGCCACGGGCAGCGGTTATGCGGGCGACGATTACATTGCAGATGTTCGGAAGAATCGCGATGGTCGTTTACAATTGTTTTTAAAAGAGCCTGGCCAAAAGAATGTATTGGTCAATATTGGACAAGGTACGCACTATACCCTTATTGAGCCCACACCGACTGTTTACGATACCGATTGGGAAAGACGTTATACAACGGGTTATACCATACGTAAGGGTATTTCATACGACGGTTTACAAACGCTCAACGGTCAGGGATTTACGGGTAGCATTACCTTCCGAGCCACCGAGGCTTACCTCAATTACATGGAGGCCTGTTATGAAAAGAATCAAAATTTAGATACGAAGGCACAGGCCTATTGGCGCGCACTGCGTACGCGGGCTAAGGTCGATCCAGATTTCAATGCGACCATTGCGGCAACGCAAATGGATAAAGAAAAGAAAGATTGGGGCGCGTATTCTGCAGGACAGTTTGTATCACCAACATTGTACAATATACGTCGCGAACGCAGAAGCGAACTTATGGCGGAAGGTCTGCGTTGGATGGATCTTAAGCGTTGGCGGGCAATGGACCAGCTGATTACAACAGCAGACCATTTTGAAGGTTTTAAACTTTGGGGACCGATGAAAGAATGGTATAAACCCGAACAGCTGATTTATGGTGCTACCGATGATAAATCTGTCGTTTCAGATCCTGCGCGGAGTGAATACCTCAGACCATTGGAGATCCGAAGCAATGCCCTGTCTTATACCGGTGTAAAATTTGCCATGGCGCATTACCTCGCACCCATTGCCACAGAGCATTTCCAGTTGGCTTCGGATGATGGAACAGCAGAAAACTCTGTTATTTATCAAAATCCAGGATGGTCACTGATCAGTGGAACTGCCCCAACCGGCTTGTAGAAATATAAAAAGGGATATGTGTCATCTCATTATTACACAAATACGAATATATCCCTCTTTTTGACTCAATATCCCCCTTGACTACGTAGGAAAAGGGGGATATTTTTGTTTACTGATCATCACGAGCAGTTAACTCAAAGAAACTTAAACTAAATCATGAAAAAACTTTTATCTGTCTGTCTTAGTTTGCTGTCAAGTTGTTTTGCCGCATATAGTCAACAGCCCGTCCCACCACAGTATAAATTGGTATGGTCGGATGAGTTTGATTATAATGGTGCGCCCGACACGACTAAATGGAGTTACGAAGAAGGTTTCAAACGTAACCGGGAAGAGCAGTGGTATCAAAAGGAAAACGCTTCCTGTCGTAATGGCCTGTTGGTTATTGAAGCAAAAAAAGAACAACGTAATCATCCGGGTTTTATTCAGGGCAGCTCTGATTGGATTGCCAGCCGTAAAAAGATAACCTATACTTCGGCTTCGATAAATACTTTAGGAAAGCAGCACTGGAAATACGGGATTTTTGAAATCCGGGCACGTATCCCAGTTGGTGAGGGCCTTTGGCCTGCATTCTGGACATTAGGCACCACTAAAGAATGGCCATCCAATGGTGAAATAGATATCATGGAATATTACCGCGGGAATATATTAGCCAATATCGCAACTGGCACTGACCAACGGTGGAAAGCACATTGGTTCGGTAAGACGAAAGCAGTCAAAGATCTTGGCGGAAAGGCTTGGGCAGATCAGTTCCATACCTGGCGAATGATTTGGGATGAAGAAGCTATTACGCTTTATGTGGATGATATGGAAATGCTTCACGTTCCTATGGATCAACTGGTCAATCGGGACAGTACCGGATTCAATCCATTTACCCAACCGCATTATCTCCTGTTAAATTTGGCCCTCGGCGGAATAAATGGCGGCAAGATAACTGATAAATTACTTCCTGCAAAATATGAAATTGATTATGTACGGGTTTATCAAAAAAAGGAACATGCTGAGATGCATAGTTTTACGCCAGGGGAAATATGGAAAGACCAATCCGGTCATGTAATCAATGCCCATGGCGGCGGCGTACTTCATCAAAATGGAAAATATTATTGGTACGGTGAGAAACGTGGCGGAACGACATCCCAGGGCGTCAATGTGTACTCATCCAATGATTTGTATAACTGGAAGTTTGAAGGATTGGCTCTCACACCTAGTGCAGATTCTACAAGCGATATTGCCTGGGGCTGTATTATGGAGCGGCCAAAGGTTATCTATCACGAGCAGCTGAAGAAATATGTCATGTGGTTCCATCTTGAGTTGAAGGGGCAGGGCTATGCAGCAGCCAGAGCCGCTGTCGCTATCAGTGACTCTCCGCTTGGGCCTTTTCAGTTTGTTCATAGCTTCAGGCCTAATAACAATATGTCACGCGATATGGGGCTTTTTGTTGACACCGATGGCAAGGCTTACCAAATTTATTCATCGGATGAAAATTATGCTTTACGTATGGTTCAATTAACCGATGATTACCTGCATGTGACAGCGAAAGATTCCTTGCTCTTCCGGAATCATCGGGAAGCCCCAGCTTTATTCAAGTACAAAGATAAGTATTATCTGATCACCAGCGGATGCACTGGCTGGGCTCCAAATCGTGCAGAGCTTCATGTTGCTACAGATCTTTTTGGTCCTTGGAAGTCCCTAGGGGATCCAATGCAAGGACCAAATTCGGCTTTGACTTATGGTGGCCAATCGACATTTATCCTGCCTGTCGCAGGAAAAAAGGATGCCTTTATCTTTATGGCCGACCGCTGGAATCCCAAAGATCTTATGGATAGCAGATATATCTGGCTTCCGGTTGATCTCCAGAATGAAAAAGTACAGATAAATTGGAAGGATCAGTGGGACTTAAGTGTATTTCACTAATTCGACCATATAGTCCGGACTCAACCTAGATTCAGCTAAACAAATCAATCTTTTTTGAAATGATTTATTAATCGATAAATAATAAAAAATGCAATCTCTGAATAAATTATTGCCTATTCTACTCTATAGTTTTGTCTTCTCCTTCGGGTATGCACAATCCAGTGTTACCCTGACTTATGAGCGGAATAAAATGCAACAGCAAGATACTGTTGTCCGAAAAGGGATCCCTTGGTTGGATGAAACGATTACCGAAGAAAATCGGCTGCCCATGCATACAGATTTTGTGACCTTTCCGCATACGTCTCAGATCATCAACAGCGATTGGCGTGAATCCTCTGCATATTTAAGTTTGAATGGTCCCTGGAAATTTAAATGGGTAAATAGCCCTTCAAAACTACCAGCTAACTTTGAATCATTAACTTATGACGATCGTCATTGGGACAATTTTCAGGTGCCTGCAAACTGGGAACTCAATGGATTTGGTTTCCCGATGTATACGACCTCAGGTTTTGAATTTACCTATTTGATCGGGAAACCAAACCCACCAATTGTGCCGATGGATTTCAACCCTACGGCTGTGTATCGCCGTGAGGTAGTCATTCCCGAGGATTGGCAGGGAAAGCCCGTAATTCTCCATATTGGCGCAGCCAAATCGAATTTATCTGTTTGGGTAAACGGTCAATATGTCGGGTATGGGGAGGATAGCAAATTACCATCCGAGTTTGACATAACAGCATATTTGAGAAAAGGAAAAAATCTAATTACAATGCGCGTCATGCGATGGGGAGTCGCAAATTATTTGGAGGATCAGGATATGTGGCGCCTTAGTGGAATCACGCGAGACTGTTATCTGCTGGTTCGGCAACCAGTGCATCTACGTGATATTCAATTGTCGCCGACCCTCAATGATACCTTTGATAAAGGACAGTTAAAAACTAAGCTGATCTTTAACCAGGCCAGTCGTGGGGATCTAATGGCAGAGGTTACACTTCATAGAAACGGTCGGCTTGTGTCAATTGAAACTGTTAAAGTCGACGGACAGGAAATGGATATTGAACAGACCATAGACCATCCTGAACTATGGTCGGCCGAAATGCCAAATTTATACCAGGTGACTGTTAAACTTACAGATCCTGATGGCAAACTCAGCGAGATCGTTCCCCAGCGAGTAGGCTTCCGTAGGGTCGAGATCAAAGAAGGTCAGTTGCTCGTTAATGGACAGCCCATACTTATCAAGGGAATAAACAGGCACGAAACAGATCCTGTTACTGGTCATGTGATCTCGAAAGAAAGTATGTTGCGCGATGTACAGCTCATGAAAAAATTCAATATCAATGCTGTTCGTACCAGCCACTATCCCAATGCCGAATATTGGTTGCAGCTCTGTGACCAATATGGATTGTATGTAATTGATGAGGCTAATATCGAATCACATGGCATGGGCTATGACCTGTCCTATACGATGGCCAATAGGCCGACCTGGGAGAAAGCACATGTTGCCCGTGTTGAACGCCTTATTCAGCGCGATCGGAATCATCCTAGCGTAATTATTTGGAGTATGGGCAACGAAGCCGGAAATGGTTATAATTTCTATCGGGCCTACCTCCGGATGAAAGAGCTCGATAAAAGTCGCCCTGTACAATACGAAAGGGCTGTGAATAATTATGGTGAATTGAGATTTGACTGGAATACGGATCTGATTGTACCGATGTATGCAAGTCCATCTGCAATGAAGAATTATGCAGCGCGCAACCCTAAGCCCCAAAGGCCCTTTATTCAATGTGAGTATGCACATGCCATGGGGAATTCATTGGGAAACTTTAAGGATTATTGGGACATCATTCGGGCAAACAAAGGAATATTTCAAGGCGGATATATCTGGGATTTTGTGGACCAATGTTTTGTTAAAACCAATGCTAAAGGTGATACAGTATATACCTATGGTGGAGATTATGAACCTAAAGAAGCGATAACGGACTGGAATTATGCTTCCAAAGGAATTTTTTATGCCAATAGAACACCCTATCCGCATGCCTGGGAAATGAAAAAAGTATATCAAGATATCCATAGTAGCCTATTGAACGAGAAAAAGATACAGGTTTACAACGAACGTTTTTTTACTGGACTTGAAAATGTTGAACTTCAATGGGAGCTTATTGTAGACGGAAAAAGAATGCAATCTGGTTTCATCAAGCATTTGAATGTGTTGCCTCAGCAATCTGCTGTACTGTCGATTCCGTATAAAGTGGATATACCGGGGGAAAAATTTCTGAATCTGACTTACCGATTGAAAAAAGCCGAGGCCCTACTTCCCATGGGGCATATTATTGCAACAGAACAGTTACCTCTGGGGGGCTCTTTTCAGCCTAAAACAGCCATTTTGGCACAGGGTAAAATCAAGACAGAGCGAAAAGATGGAAATTTGATCGTCTCGGCAAAACAGCTGCTGATGGAGTTTGACCTTAAATCAGGATGGTTAGCAAAATATCATTATAAAGGACAGGATTTTTTGGATGAACAAGCACTATTTAAGACTAATTTCTGGCGCGCGCCGAATGATAACGATTTCGGTGCAAATACGCCGGAAAAACTTAAACCTTGGAAACTGGTTACGGATTCGATTGAACTGCTTGAAATTAGATCCGAATTAATCGATAGCCTGGCCTATGTATATGCGACTTACCAGATGCCTCAGGTATATGGGCAATTAGAAATGAAATACTGCATTAATCAACGGGGGGAAATGCGTATTTCTCAATCCTTCGCTGCTGACACCACAAAAAAAGTTGCGGTTCTGCCACGTTTTGGTATGCAATGGATTATGCCATCGGGCTTTGAAGCCATTAATTACTACGGTAGGGGACCACAGGAGAACTACATCGACCGTAATTTTGCGTCACATGTCGGAATTTATAAACAGACCGTCGATCAACAGTATTTCCCCTATGTAATGCCACAGGAGACAGGAAATAAGACCGATATCAGATGGATGGAAATAAAAAATAAACAAGGTCGGGGATTGTTCTTCACGGCAGATTCTACATTTAGTATGAGCGCTTTGCATTATTTTGACAAAGATTTGGACGATGGTCCCAAGCGACAACAACGTCATGCAGCTGACCTTGTTAAAAGAAAGCAAACGCAACTTAATATTGACCTCAGACAAATGGGCGTGGGTGGAATCAATAGCTGGGGAGCATGGCCGCTGAATGAATATACATTGCCTTACAAAGATTATTCATTCTCCTTTATCATAAAACCAGTCGAATAAATATAAACGTCCTGTACAGCAAAAAGCGTTCTTAATTGCTGTACAGGGCTTATTTTATTTTTTGACATAGACTAAGGCCGATCGACATGGAATTCATTCTGAAATGCTTTTCGGTACTTTTTGACATAGTCGGATGGTGTATGGCCAAACAATTTGCTGAACTGCTGTCTAAAGTAGCGTTGATCGTAGAAACCTGTTAAATTAGCTACTTCATTGATTTTTGAATCTGTCAGTATGAGCATTTCTGCTGCTTTTTTGAGTCGTACCGACCTGATAAATTCATTGATCGATTTGCCTGAAATGGTTTTAATTTTTTTATAGAGTGAAGAATGACTCATTCCTGTTTTTTCGGCAAGACTTATTACAGTCAGTTCTTCCAACAGGTTCTCTTCAATAATCTCAATGCACCGTTCTATCAACAGCTTGTCTGTGATCGGTATCTTTAGCTCATTGGACTGTAGCGTAATCGCATTAAAGAAAAAGTCCTGCAGGTTCTTCTTGTTCTGCAGTAATGTTTTGACCCGGAGTAACAATATTTCCGAATCAAATGGCTTATGGATATAATCATCGGCACCATATTGGATTCCGGCCAATTTAGTGCTGTCAGAGGTACTTGAGGTAAGAAGGATGATTTGAATATGGTTGAGCGTAGCATTAGATTTTACGGCTTTGCAAAGTGACAATCCATCCATCTCTTCCATGATAATATCACTTATGACCAGATCAGGTTGTTTTTCCTTGATCATATCGAGTGCCTGAACACCATTATGGGCATTATAGACCGTGTATTCTTCCTTAAAAATGTCGGTAAGATAGCTGCGGATAGCAGCATCGTCGTCGACCAATAAGACACTGAATTTTTTGCTTGCTATAGCTGTCGGGAATAAGGGAACGGTTTCCGTGACCACTTGTGAATCGTATAGCATTTGAATCCCCGACTCATTGTGGAGCGCTACATCTGCCAATGGTTCTTCGGCTGGGGTTTGTTGCGCTATGATAGGCAAAACGAGGTCGAATGTTGTTCCCGCTGTTGCTGAACTCGTGTAACTTATTGTTCCGGCGTGCATTTCAACAAAAGTTTTGACAAGGTACATCCCAATCCCGAATCCTGTTTGTTTTTTGGGGCCATTAAGTGGATCCGAAAAATATTTGTCAAATATCCTATCGCCAAGATGTTCGGGGATACCTTTTCCCGAGTCTTTGATCTGAATGGTTAATTCCCGCCCCTGTTGCGATAAGGCAATATGGATAGCACCATTGGAGGGCGTAAATTTAAAGGCATTTGATATAAGATTGCATAAGATGATCTCAATTTTTTCTTTGTCAGCATTGACATAAATCGGATCGGAATTTTCCAGAAACTGATAATCTATATTTTGTAATTTTGCCTGAGCAGCGAAATATAGAAATATTTCTTTCATAAAGCTTTGGCAGTCAAAAATACTTGTTTTGAGCTGTTCGGCGCCGTCCTCTGTTTTTCTAAATACAAGCAGCTGGTCTACCAAACTTAACAGTCTTTTGGCATTTCTATGTACAACCTGAAGGGAAGCGTTGTCCTTGGACTCTTTATTGGTCTTTAGCAGATCTTTAATCGGATTAATAATTAAGGTCAGTGGTGTTCTAAATTCATGCGAAATATTCGTGAAAAATGCGTGCCTCTTCTCATTGAGTTCTCTTTCTTTCTGAATGGTAAATTTTGAAAGCTGTATTTCGTAATTTAAAGCGATTTGCCTTCTCCGATAGCGCAGATACCATAGTCCGATATAGGCAATAGCCAGCGTGTAAAGCAGGTAGGCCCACCAGCTTCTATACCAAGGCGGAAGAATTTGAATCTCGAGCTTAATCTGTTTATTCGTCCAATTGCCTTCCGAGTCGGTCGATTGAATAAGCAGGGTATAATCTCCTTCATGCAGACCGTTGTAATTTATTGATCGGGTAGACCCTGCATCGTTCCATCCCTTGTCCAATCCTTCCAATAGATACCTGTATTTTATCTTTTGTGGGGAATCAAACTCCAGGGCTGCAAACTCCAGCGAAAAAGTGGATTGATTGTAGGGGAGCGTCAATTTGTGAATGCTATGATCTTTTCCAATATCGACCCGGTCGCTCAGGTCGGCAATTTTTTTATTGTTAATTTTAAGGCTTGTGATTGCTAAGGCTGGTTCATAAATTTTCAGTTTAATGCTGTCGGCGTCAAAGATGTTAAAACCGTTGTTTCCTCCGAAAAGAAGATGGCCGTTTTTGAGCTTAAGAGCGGCCCCATAGGAAAATTCGTTGCTTTGAAGCCCATCAGTTTCCTCATACCTTACAAATTTTTTAGTGGAAGGGTCGAACTTCGAAAGCCCATTAAAGGTGCTCAGCCACAATTTTCCGGTTTTATCTTCCAAAATATTAAGTACGGCATTGTTACTCAAACCTTCATTTGTGGAATAATTTTCGACAATCTTTTTTGATTTGCTATCAAATGCCAAGAGCCCTTTTCCTTCTGTTCCCAGCCAAAGTCTGTTATTTTTTCCGAGCTGAATGGCACGAACAGGTTTTCCTATTAAATACCTGGAGCTTTTTTGCGTCTGCTTGTTTAGCTGTATGATCTCATTGTAATTCCCCATCCATATATTACCTCTCTGATCATCAATCATACAATTGATATCATAGATGTCTTCGCTGAATACTTCAAATTGGTCGCGTGTTGGATTATATGTATATACTCTTCCCTCAGAAAATGTCGCTGCCCAGATCTTCGCATCCTGATCCTTAAAAAGTAACTGTACACTGTTATTTAGCACCCCATTTGCTGTCCTGCAAGCATAATATTTAAACCCCGAACCTTTTGCGTAACGCGCAATTCCCCTTTCAGTTGCGATCCATAGGTCTCCATGATTTCCGGTCAAAAGATGGTTTACCGTATTGTCCGGCAATTGCTGTGGCCCTTTTTGGAAAGATTGAACCTGATTGGTCTTGTCATCCCATACATAAAGGCCATTGCCTTCGGTACCAATCCAGATCTTGTTATCATATTCTACGAAAGAACGTACAAATTTGTGCGCTAAGTTAAATCCCGCATAATGTTTCTGCTGTAAATAATTAAATTTATAGCCATTGTTATCAATGGTCTCAATACCGCCCTTTCCAGTGCCGATCCATATTTTACGTTGGGAGTCTATGTAAACCATATAAATGGTCTTGCTATTTAGTAAAAATTGTGCGGGTTGTAGATCACTTTTGTTTACTGCTTTTCCATGAGATAGGTTAAGAATAAAAATACCATTGTTTTGCGTGGCTAACCAAAGTTTGTTTTGCCCCTCCAGCGTCAGCATGTTGATCTGACTTGACTTAAGCTCCTGTGGATACAAGGACGAAAGCATATGCTCTTTGATTTTCCAAACAAATAATCCCTCGTAATTACCAATAAAGAGTTCACCGCTGTTTGTGCTAGCCATACAGGTTGCACTCGTAATAGCCTTTGATACAAGATTCAACTGCTGCGTTTTTTTATCGAAAGTATATAAACCGCTTCCCTCTATAAAAACCCATACCCGGCCGGTCGCGTCAATATGCGTGGCCGATACATGGTAGTATAAGTTGGATTGGTTCGATTTATAATCTTTAAAAGCAATTTGTATGGCATATGCTTCTTGATGACTTTTGTAAAATAGCCCCCAGCCGTTTGTGCCTATATAAATATTATTGTCACTATCGATTTGAATGGATTTCGTGTCAGCATTGAGATGATATGACTGTTTTGATTTTTGGTCTATATAATTTAAGCGGCTGAAGGTGTCAAAGTTTCGGTCGTAGATTCCAATCCCTTGCCCAGTTCCTATCCATAATTTTTTATTGCGGTCTTCTGCTATACAATAGATATAATTATGCGGAATGCTATTTTCATTATTTAGCTGGTTTCTATAGGTTTTTATATCATAACCGTCGAATCTGTTTAGTCCGTCGAAGGTACCAAACCACATATAGCCCTGACTATCCTGAAATATAGATTTCACCGAACTATTCGATAAACCTTTATTCATCTCCTTGGGAAATTGCGCACTGGTCAGCATGCTTGTGTGAACAAGAATGAGAACGAATATCAGGATCAAGGCCTGACGAAAATATAGGAGACTGTTCAAACTAGGCATGTTAGCAGCTATGTTAGTATAGTATTTCCGATATCAGATAATTTATCGATTCTTCCTTATCATAGGTTATTATCTTGAAAACGACTTTTGTGATCAGAAAAAGTCAATTTGAAGATTATATGGTTAAAGATACGATTGTTTTTTAAAATAAGTGTATATTGTACGTTTATTTAAGGCGAGCTGCTTTACGACTAAAATTTTGCTTCATAAAGCAAAAAGAGGACAGGATGAAATAATAAGTGCCTCTATTAAAATAGTGTACAAACCAATTTAAAGTAGCTTTTGTGCTAGTTTATCAAAAAATACGATACATCTAAATATATGCGGATCAATTTTATCTTATGTCTATTGTTTGTAGGACTTATCAGATCCATTCCAATAAACAGGACTATTGGTGGTGGGCCGATGGCTCGTATATGACTTGATGTACACTTTTCTTTCTTTTGGCTTACGTATTTTTAAGTTATGTAAAGGCACTTTAAAATGGAATAGCCGTAATGATCATAATGGGGATACTTTCGTTGGATAATAAATATTGCATTTCAGTTTGTTGATCGAGAGGCTTTTCGTAATTTAAGTGTCATAAACACAATTATAAACTTTTTATGAAAAATCTCTACTTGATTCTTTTGGGATTATTTTGGCCTTTTCATGTCGTATGGTGTCAGTCGTCTATCGTCTATTTGGGCCTTGATAAGGGGCTTTCAAATGATTTTGTTACTGCGATCTTTCAGGATAGTGAGGGATTTATGTGGTTTGGCACATCAAATGGTTTGAACCGTTACGATGGATACGAATTTAAAGTTTTTAAAAACGATCCATTGTCTAAAAATACACTCCCTGACAACCGTGTGACAGCTGTCGCCGAAAGTTCTTCGGCACAGCTATATGTTGCGACCAAAGGTGGGCTAGCAGTGATAGATCCCAACCGCACACAGTGTGAGCAAGTTTTGGTGAACTCACCTAAAGGAAATAGGCCACTAAATTTTCCGATCCATCAGATAGAGAAAGATATTCTCGGCCAATTGTTTGTACAGGGTGGATCTGAAGGGCTATTTAAAATTGAAGAAACAAGAGCGGGAAGTGTCGCCCAGAAGATACCCTTACAATACGCTGGCCAACAGCTGCCCTATTATCGCGTTTCTGCTATTTGCAAAGCAGTTGATGCGGGAGTTTGGGCATTCATAGACCATGTTGGTTTGGCTTATTACGATAGTAAAAAACACCTTTTTTCAATCGTAAAAAAAGTTGATTTCCAGTCGACAACGATGGCGGTAGCACCAACAGGAGATATTTGGTTTGCCAGCAACCAAAAAATTATTTGTTATCATATAAAAACAGGCACGTTTACGAACTATAATTACGATACCTATAGAAAAGCTGTCGTTAACCTTTATTTTGGAAAAGACAAAAAGCTCTGGATATGTACAGACGGCAGCGGCATACAGAAATTTAATAGCATGACGCGAACGTTTGAGTATGATATCGGATTTGATCAACAGCAATTAACCAGTCGATCTGTTTTTGCCTTATTGGAAGATGCGGAAGATCGGCTTTGGATTGGTACATTGAGAGGTGGGGTTAATATCGTGGATCCTGCAAAAAGAAGGTTCCAAACATTTAAAATTAATCCCAGTAGCCAACAGGTAAATACTGCCGACTTTATTTTATCGTTCGAGCAAGCCGATCAAAATCATATATGGATCGGAACCGATGGGGATGGATTATACAAATGGAGTATATCGAAAGGTAGCTTGGTCAATTATCCCTATTCAGCGCATAAGGATCTTAAACCCGCTTTTATAACCTCGTTAATCCAACATCAAAATGACCAGTTGTGGATTGGTAGTTATGATACGGGAATTGTCAAATTAAATACCAAAACTGGCCAGGCAAAACATTACCCCTGTTATTATCCTAACACTCAATATGTCAATAATGCTGTATGGCGTTTATTTAAAGACAGTAGGGGGACGCTTTGGGCATCAACACTCGCCAGTGGAAATGTCTATTGCTTGGATACCATCGCAGATCAGTTTAAACACCTCAATTTGCCGATAAATGATGTGTTAACTTTTTTTGAAGACAAGGATGCTGTTTTGTGGATGGGATCTTGGAGCGCCTTATTCCGACTAGACTTGCGTACGATGAAATACAATAGCTATCACATTGGAAGCCCAATTCGTTTTATCCAACAAACAGAAAGTGGTTTTCTTTGGCTAGGCACAGAGGGTGGAGGACTTTTACATCTGAATCTAAGCTCGATGAACTATAGACGCTATACGGAAAAGGATGGCCTTGTTAGCAATACCTTGTTGAATGGCTTACAGGATGCACAGGGTAATATGTGGATGTCTTCACTTGATGGACTCTCCAAAATGGATGTACAAAAAAAAACATTTCAAAACTTCTATCAGTCAGACGGTCTCCAGAGCAATCAATTTAATTACAACGCTGCCATTAAATTACGGGACGATCTGTTGGTTTTTGGTGGTATCCGTGGGTTCAATTTATTCAGGCCGCAGGATATATTTTTTAAGGCCAGGTTTCCCGCGTTGAAATTGACCCGATTGAGCATTGGGAATGTGCCATTCGGGCAAAATGAAGCGTATAAGCAAATCTCTTTGAACGCTGTTCAAAGCTTAAAAATACCATATGAAAAGGCTATTTTATCTTTTTCCTTTGCAGCATTGGATTATAGTTTTTCGGATAGGATCGACTACGCCTATTATTTGGAAGGTTGGGACAAAGATTGGAATTACGTCAATAAACAGCGGACTGCTTATTATTCGAATCTCAGGGAAGGCAAGTATAAATTGCATATCCGGTCGAGTAACGCGAATGGCCAATGGAATCAAGCAGAACGTATTATTGACGTGGAAGTTTTACCCCCTTGGTATCGAAGTATATGGGCATATATAGGGTATCTTTTGCTGCTCGTGGCGGTCCTCTATCTTTACAATAGGTATCGGGAGAATAAGGATCTATTGCTTTTTAAATTAAAGACGGCCGAATTTGAACGGGAAAAAGAGCACGAGTTACTCGAAGATAAGCTGGCATTTTTTACCCATATCGTCCATGAAATTAGGACTCCATTGACGCTCATTGTAAATCCCATCAAAGACATTGTCAACAAATCAAAAAAAAATATGGGCGAGTCAGAGGAACTACTGTCTGTTTACAATCATTCCAAGCGATTGTTAAACCTTGCGGATAAACTTCTTTTGTTTAGAAAATCCGATGGAAATTTTGATGAGCTTGCTTATACAGTATTTGATATCATACAGGTTTTACGAGGGACGTTTGATTCTTTTAGGCAATTGGCCGATTCTCGAAATATCAGTTACACATTTGAGACTGATATTGAAAGATTAATCCTAAATGCAGATTATGAAAAATTGGAAATTTGTTTTATCAATCTACTTCAAAATGCACTTAAATATACGGCCAATGGCGGATCTGTCTGTATTAAAGTGAGTCGTATAGACCAGGAACTAAGGTGTGCTATCATTGATTCGGGACAGGGCTTGCCAACTCAGCTAACGGAAGAAATATTTAAACCTTTTAAACGCAATTTTAGCTTATTTAATCACGGTGCTGATGGTTTTGGCATCGGACTGTTTTTTGTGAAAAAATTCATTAGTCTGCATCAAGGTAGATTGGAATATTTTGCGAATCCGTATGCTGGAGCAACTTTTTCAATTTCATTACCCATTACCCAGGTCAGTTCATCAGCTATTGTTGGCAGCGTCGAATTACAACAAACAGCGACTGGATATCGTAGTGCTGTAGCAGGAGAGCAGCCCGAACCTTCAGCTTCAACTTATTCCGTGCAAAGTCAGGCACTTGATGAATTGTATGAAAATGATTTGCAGGAGAAAATATTGATCGTCGACGACAGTGAAGATATGCTAAATTATATTGCTCGTATTTTTTCCGACAAATATCAGGTTGTCAAAGCAAATAGTGCTGAAACGGCATCAGCCATTTTAGAGAAATTAGAACCAAGTATTGTTATTAGTGATGTAATGATGAGCGGAACTTCCGGAATTGATCTCTGCAAACAGATGAAGAGCAGCATAAAGCGAAGTCATGTACCTATTATCTTGTTAACAGCAAGTTCGTCTTTTGATGTTAAATTAAACGGTATAGAAGTTGGTGCAGATGACTATATCGTCAAACCTTTTGACAGGGAGCTACTCGTGGCACGTGTAGAAAGTCTAATTGAAAATAAAAATAGATTACATACCTATTTTTATAGTGAAATTACCTTGCAGTCCAAAGACCATAAAGTTCCGGCAGCTTTTAAAGATTTTTTGCAACGGGCAATAGCCGTGGTTGAAAAGCATTTGTTGAATGAAAATTTTACGGTAAAGATGCTTGCCGAAGAGCTCGGGATGAGTCATTCCAATATGTATAGGCGTATAAAATCTATCTCAGGCAAATCTGCCAATGAATTTATCCGATCTATTCGGATGCGTCGGGCTGCGCAATTACTTATAGAAAACAAGACTAACATTAATGAAACCGCTTATCAAGTTGGTTTCAAAGATATCAAACATTTTAGACAGCATTTTTCCAAAATTTTTGGTTGTTCGCCCTCAGAATACCGTAAGCGCTACAGCCATCTGGGAAGCGTACCTACTAGTATCGGTTAATCTCCTGAGATATTTAAAATGCAAAAGAGAAGAAAAACGGCAGCTATTTAACATATTCCAGTTTCTCTTCTCTTTTTTGAAGGCTAGTTAGGTACTAGTAGGCGCCACTGTGACTGGTCATGCCGTCTTTCCGCATAGCTTCTATGATCAGGCAATTGTATACGTAATCCCAGCTTGAACTGACTTCTGAATTTTGATTTAAACCATAGGGCCACCAGTGCATGCTATCGCCATTTATAACCGCTGATTCGTCTGAGTTGATCATTTTTAACATATTGTTGGCATTTGCCAGACTATATTTGCCATTGATAATCGCTTGTGACCACCAGCTTGTCGTCCCGGTACCGAGGGTATGGTTCATCTCATGCAACATGGTACGGATATTTTGGTAGCCCTCGCTGGCACCAAATCGCATCCAGCCCTCGTTATTCGCGTCGGCTGTCGGAACCCCGGGGTCGTAGTTGAGGTAAACATGTTTGGTGGCCGAAGTATAATTATTGGCATACCAGACGGCACTGTCCAGGGCCACTTGCAATCGTTGGTATGCAGCAAGTTGTTGCGCTGTTGGATTGTCGACTTTATTGAATGTATAGGTTACCTTGCCCTTGGCGATTGTATGGAAGGAAATGTCGGGTCCGTAGCTTACACCTGTTTCATTGATCGCATAAGCACGTAAATGATAATTTGTACTTGGGGTAAGATTGAGCATGCCGATTCGAAATTTGCCTGTGCCTGTTGCGCCATTCATAACCTTATGATCAGTGACCGTCGGTTTTTCCTGTAGGCCCCAGCATATCCCTCGTTCAGTCACAGCGCCACCACCACTGCTGATAATATTGACGTCATAATAAGCAATTGATGATCCCACAATAAAGATCGGATTAGAGCTAAAGGTAACCGATTGTATATCGGCAGTGGTCAATACCTGTTGTTCGCCATAAGCAATTCCGCCCTTATTTTTGGCGTAAGGTCTAATGTAGTATGTTTGTGAGGGGGCAAGGGCTGTTAGTGCCACAGTAAATTCACCAGAACCTTTACTGGAAGTTGCTTCCATCGGATTATTGTCGATTGTCGGATTCGGGTCTTTGTTCCAGCAGATGCCACGACTGGTAACAAGGGCACCACCTTTGTTTAGCACTTTTCCTGTAATCATAGCACCTGTAGTCGTGATATTGGAAAAGGCTAATTTACCCAGCTCAGCAAGTGCGATGTCATCTGTTTTTTCTGTAGGCGTTACCATACTGCTTTCGGGAGTAGCCTTTTTACAGCCTGCTAAAGTGCAGGCTGTAAAAAAGGCGTAATAAACTAATCTATTCATCTATTTTGGTTATAATTTTTCAAAGATCATATTGCCAGAGACTTTAAAATAAGAGCCGTCTGAAGCGGTTCCATTCATGTTTCCGAGAAAACCCAAGGTTACAGGTCCCGCTTCTGTTACTGTAAATTCGAATATTGCACTGCTTCCAGATAGGGTTTGAAAGCCTAAGGCTGTATTCAAGGCTGATTGATCGGGCAAGGCATTGCCTTTGGCGGCGATGAGGTGAACGACACCGGCGCTGCCTTTGTCAATCTTTGAGACTGTAAAACGATATTTTCCGGGCTGTAGGTTGGTCGTTTGATAAATCTTACCATTTACAATTGGCGCTAAGTTGGGGGAAGGTGAGGCCCATTGCCACCAACCTGCTTCCAAAGATAAACAGGCTTTTTTATCCCGAATCTCAATTCCGCCATAATATTTTCCGTCTGCTGTCTTGAAGTTCTTTGCCGCATCATTGACAAGCCACACCGCCGGAGTGCCCCAACGATCGCCGCCCATGGCAGAAGTCTCGAAAGGAAAGTTCATATTTTTTAGGTAAACCTCCTTGGGCGATATATTTGCGGAATAGTTCGTGTAGAATGTATCTATACTTAAGGAATCCGGAACAAATAATGTACGGTATCGCAGTGGTTTGCCAGGCATAAAGTCTGCTAAAATGCTTTTGCCAAGTTTAATGGAGTCTCTTTGAATAATCAATTTCCCTGATGTATTGGTGTACTCCACTTCTGTAAACTGAGCACCACTTGTCAGATCAATTCCCCCCCAATTGACGGTGGTTTTTTGATCGCCAGCAAAATAGTCAACAGCATACATTGGTCTGTTGATAAGTCCCGAGCTGAACCGTTCGCCATAAGATACGCCAGTTTTAAAAACGCTTAGCGACTTATTGCCTTGGGCGTCGTAGGTAATAAGTTCAAAATTATGTACTCCTTCACTTATTTTCAGTGAAATTTTTAAGGTATCTACGCCAGCCGTACGATTGATTTTTACCTCAGTCGAATCTTGCCGATTATCCCAGTATATTTTGAGACGATCTACCTTGGGGTCGGCCATAAATAATCCAGTGATATAGACGCGCTCTTTACCCGAGAAGACCTTTACGGAATCAATTTTTCCGGTGTAGGAAATTTCGCCGCCTTCCAGGTACTTTTTATAATCATCACTTTTTGAACAGCAAAGGAAAGAAAGCATGGCCATGCTAAGCAAAGACATGATAAAGAATGTTTTAATATGTGCTACTTTCATAATAGTCTAATTGATAATAAACAAGTTGTATTAACGTGGATCGCCATAAACCTGTAATTCGGCGATGGACATAAAGGACGATCCCTGCCAATTTTTAATGGTTTTGATGCGTAGATAGCGGACCTTTGGTGCACTGATATCAAAGTCAAAGCTTAAACCCGAATTGGCAAGTTGATAATCCTCATCCGTTTGTTGCCCCATGGGTAGTCCAGAAGGCTTTTTGCTTTCGAAGGTACCTAAGCGCGTCCAGTTGTTCCAGCTCCCGTCCGAAGGCGGGTTATCGGAACCCCATACTTCAAAAAATCGCACATTACCGCCGTAATAATACATACGCCCATCGTTTGTATATTCTGGATAGTCCCAGATTACTATCCGACTCATTTTGGCCAGTACACCTGTATCAAATGTTACCCATTGTGGGCCATTTACAGTGACGTCAGTCAATGATATATTGGGCCAGTTCCAATTGTCTCCGTCCCACATCTTGGATAGTCCCGTAGAAGAATATTGTTGTTTAGAATCCGTGGGTAATGTAACTGCAGTATACCTCGATTTTGGAAGTGCCTGTTCAAACAGCGGGGTCAAAGTCGTCACAAGCGTATCGGTAAAATTCATGTATTTGTCTCTCACGGTAATCGCAAACTGTTTGGGATTTGGTGCAAATCCACGGATCGTACGTGAAATCTGTTTAGCGGAAGTATAGATGTTGTCTACAGAAGGTACCCATTCACCTAACGAATCGACCATCACCATCACGGTGAGATTTTTTTCCGTCTCGTTTTCGGCAGTGATCCGAATGCCCCCAAAAGCTGGAATGGCCTCCAGACTCCGAAAGGTATTCCAGATGGGATTTTCTAAAGGTGTTACGGAGACTTCGATAGGCGCCGAACTGATTTCACTTCTATTTACGGCATAGAGCTTGATCGAATGCGGATTTGTATCAGCAAAACCTTCCACGAGAAGCGTGTTGTTATAGTAGGAGGATTTCACCTCCATCTCTTTACCTGACCTTAATTGATAGACGGCTTTGACATACAATAGATCCTGATCTTTTGGTAAGGTATAGGTAATACGTGCCGCTCCGGCCAGGTTTTCTACTTTCACATTACTGACCTGCCCCGGCGCAGTACTGTTGACAACAGGAGCGACTTGAATTTCTTCTTTACAGTTTTGGAATAAGATGCAGAACAAAAATATGGTCTGTATCAATTTTCTGTTTATGTTCATTTCTTTATGACTTTAAGGATAAAATTGAAAGGACTACCAGCCTAAATTTTGTGTCAACGAAGGATTTACGGTTAATTCACCTTGGGCAATTGGCCAGAAATAATCTCTAGGCGCCACAAATGTCTGCTGAAATAAGGTTCTTATCTGGTAATAATCAGCACTGATCTCCTGATTCACGCTCCATCCGGTAATGTTCTGATTGAAATATTTAACGGCCAGTTTCCAGCGTCTTAGATCCCAATAGCGTTTTCCTTCAAAGGCCAATTCGATCATTCGTTCATGTTGGATAATTTCGCGAAGACCTTCTTTGGTCGTAGGCTTGTCTGGGTTTGACGAATACTGGTTCCAAGACGTTAGGACACCGGGGATTCCAGCACGTTCGCGTATGCGGTCTAAATACGCGTAAACATCAGCAGAAGGACCATTGGCTTCATTCAACGCCTCAGCATACATCAGATAAATATCGCTTAGGCGCATATCTGGCCAAGGGTAGGATTTATAACTGACACCATTGCTACTGAAAGCCTGCTCCCAATTCACTAATTTTTTAAGGAAGTATCCAGTTTCATTGATCCACCCATGATTATTGGCACCAGCAGGCTGATTTAGCTTCGCCTGCACATAATACGTATCCTCATCCGATAGGCTTTTGGTATCAAATTTGAACCAGATGCCACCGTCAAAACCCAGGTCAGCATAAAATCGGGGCTCGCGGTCGAAGTTTAAACGTGCCGTGGTATATCCTTCTTTGATATAATACCGATCTGCAGCGGTAGCCGTGCGTAGGCTCGACTTGTCATTAAAATCGAGGGTTTTATCCTCATTGATGGGGACACCATTTTTTGTGTAAAACATTTCTGCAATTTTCAGCGGTGCGCTGAGATGTTGTCTTGCCGTACCGACCACCGCTTCCGGGGTTAAGAGGGGCATCGCATCCCGCTGTATATTCCATGCCTGGTAATTGGGATTTGCCCAGATGTGTTCAGCAGACCAACGCTCATTGAAGCCCAGGTTGATGCCCAGCACCTGCGCGGTTGCATCGCTCATCTTAAACTGTCCATATTCGGCCTTATTGAAAGGGAAGAAGCGGATGCCCGCAGCATCGGCAGATTCAATTGCCGCTTTTGCAGCCTCCGCGGCCTTTGTCCATTTTGCGGCCTCATAAGTTGGATTGAAGAGCTGTTCGCCTTTGCTATTGCGCATGGACTGATAATCTGTATTTCCGTTGAATAGGGGACTAGCAGCAGTCAGCAATACCTCAGCCTTTACAGCCTGGATAATGGGTTTGGTCACCCGTCCAAGTTCCGCAGCCTTATTGGGGATAATTAAAGGAACAGATTTCTGTGCAGCAGAATCCAGCAAAGAAACGATATAATTGACCACCTCATCGACGGGACGCTGTTCTACCCGTACAGCAGACTGATCTGCGTCAAGAGATATATTTTTTTCGACAACGGGGATTGGTCCATATTGGCGGAATAACAAATAGTGGTAATAAGCTTTTAGAAACAATACTTCTCCAATCCATCGCGAGCGATCATCGATTGAGAGATCAGGTACCTTGGACAGATCAGAAACATTTTCTAAAAAGATATTGCAGTCTCGGATAGCGATCCATAAACCGCTTCTCCAGGAGTCTACAAGTGGTTGATTGACATTTTGTCCGCCGCGGGCGATACGCCAGTTATTTGCCGGATAGATTTCCCGCTGGGCAACAGGTAGCCATACCTCATCGCCGGCAAGAAATCCAATATTGCTTTGTGCATCCGAATTATTTGGTAACCACGAGTAGCAGGTGAAGAGAAATTTCTCAGCTTCATTTCGTAAGGAAAAGGCGTTGTCAATTGTTGCCACGTTGTCCGGAACGACATCTATATAATCTTTACAGGCAGAAACTCCAAAAGCACTAAACAAAAGGCATGCGATATAGGTTACTGTCTTTTTCATATTTTTATTTTTCATGATTTCTTAATTGTAGTTCACATTAAAAGCTCAGTTGTAAGCCCATGTTATATACGGCCTGAATCGGATAGCCTATTCCTTTTCCACCCATCTCGACATCCCACATTTTAAAGGAGCTTAAGGCAAATAAATTCATTCCATTGGCGTATATCCGAAGGTTTTTTGCTTTGAGGCGTTTCATCAAACTTTCCTTAAACGTGTAGCCTACTTCCACTGTTTTCAATCGGAGGAAGGCGCCACTACGCATCCACCAGGTACTTCTTTGGTTATTATTCGCAATAATATTTTCACTTAGACGAGGCCAAAAGGCGTACAGATTTCGATTTTCTTCACTCCAATAACTATCGGCAATGACCTGTAGAAGGCCGTTTTGCGAACCACCATTTAAATAGAAGGGCGAAATATTTTCGGGATTAATGAAAAAGGAAGAGCGTGCAGATCCCTGAAAGTAAAAGCTGAAGTCTAAACCTTTTCCACCCACTGTACCGCCAAAGCCATAGATCATTTCTGGCGTGGTAGGGTATCCGATCGCGACGCGGTCTAAATCTGTGATCTGTCCATCGCCATTTACGTCACGGTATTTGATGTCACCACCCAGATAATCTAAGCCCGGTTTTCCGAATTGAACCGGAGAATTCAGTACCTCCTGATCGTCCACAAAAAGTCGTTCAGCGATGTAACCAAACTCTTGGGACGCCGAAGTACCTACTGTATAGCGACTGGCTTCTTTGTAAGCGGGTTCATCCACAATCAGTTTCTTGCTCACGGCATAAGTCATCGTTCCACGTCCCTGAATGTACCAGCTGTCGCCAAAGTTTTTGTTATAATTTAGCGTCACATCTACCCCTTTACTTTCGGCTTTATTCGTATTGGCGACAATAGCGGCGCGAAGTCCCATTGTACTCGGTATATATGATCGGCCGGTGAGAATATTGCTCCGGACCTGTTTGTATACATCTACATTTAGCTCGAGGTCTTTAAAAAGACCGAGTTCGAGTCCTAAGTTTGTCTGGCGCGATCGCTCCCATGTGATATCCTCATTGGCATAACGGCGTATGGCGATGGTTGGTCTGGTATATCCTGAAAGCTCACCAAATCCAATCTGAAAGGCATTCATGTCGACATCAGATAAATAGAAAAAGCGATCTTGCGAACGGCCGATTTGATCGTTCCCAGCAAAACCATGTGTAGCACGGATTTTTAGTTTTGAAATGACATCTTTGACAGGTTCGAAAAATGATTCATTGGATATATTGTAGCTAAGCCCAAAAGAAGGGAAAAAACCTAAGCGACGATTTTTGGCAAAGCGTTCTGAACCATTGTAACCAAAGTTGAACTCGGCAATATAACGGTCATCAAAATTGTACGAAAAGCGACCAGAAAGACCGATATTGCGTGAAGGCAGCGACAATTGCAAGTTTCCGGCATTCCCACTCAATGAATTCTGAACTAAACCGATCACTGTGGCCCCTACATTATGCTTACCAAAAGCATGATTATAGCTGGCAATCGCATGCGCATAAAACATCGAGTTGACTTCTTTTGCAGACTCTGAATAATCGAGGTATTCGGTACCAACAGTTCCGATTGATCCAAGTGAACCATCGTTCATGACCCGGAGGCTTAGATCGCCAGAAGCATCAGCCGATGCCGTGTAATAGAAAGGATTATATTTGCGGCTTACTTCAAAGTAAGCATAACGTTTAAGATAAGTCATTGCCGTAAGGCTCAGCCCTGGGATCAATGCATTCAGATTTTGGTTAATCTGAATCTGTGGCATGATCGTCGAGGTATTAAATTCTTGGTAACCACGTACCATTTCGGCGTAAGGGTTTACAAATAAACCACCATTCCTATTGAGTGCATTACCAAATAAAGGGTGATTCATGTAAGGCATATACGAAGACGGATAGATCGCCGGGAACATGACAGGATTCGACCAGATGGCGCGTCTGAAGGTTGCAGCTCCACCATTGATACGGCTTCCATTTTCGTCTGTGCTGCCGATCGGTCCATTGTAATCGTCAAACTGGGCATATACACGTACGATACCCGTCGTTGTAGGGGTAAAGTTGATATCAACATTTGAACGGACGGAGTAATTTTTTAACTTGATATTGTTATTGAAATTGTTGATTCCGTTCATCTTCAAAATACCATTGTCGATGTTATATGTGCCGGATAGGTAGTACTTTGCTTTTGCTCCACCGCCGCTGATATTTAAGTTATTGCGCTGGTTTATGGTATAGTCTTTTATAAGCTGGTCAATCCAATTATTATTCGGGTAGAGCAGCGGATTGTCTCCGGCTCTTGTATGGTCAATTTTGGTCTGCCAATACGGGAGCCCCTGTCCACTGGCCGCATCAGCGGGCCTTGTCAGGTACGCCTCGTTGGCCATTTCCATGTAGCGGATGTTGTCTGCAAATTTAAAATTGCGGGTATTGGTAGAGACATTACTTTCCGTACGGAATTCAAATTTTGTAGCACCTTCTTTCCCCAGTTTTGTGGTGATCAGGACGACGCCGTTTGCCCCCCGGGCACCATACATGGCCGCCGCATTGGCATCACGAAGGACCGAAAAGCTCGCAATATCATCGGGCTGTAAGCGGGCCATATCGGTCGGTGAAGATTCGATGTTATCGATGAGAATCAATGGGTCCTGTTTTCCGGTACCAAAACTTCCAAGTCCCCGAATAAAGAAATTTGCATTATCAGATCCAGGTTCACCACTGCGTTGAAAGGCAATCATACCGGCAACCCTTCCAGCAAGCATAGTGGTTAGGTTGCTCGTCGGTCCTTTTAATTCTTTCGGATTAATCGTGGTTACGGAGCCCACCACAGAAGCTCTTTTTTCACGTTGACCAAACCCCGTAACAACGACATCTTCGATAACATTTTCGTTTAGTTTAATTTGGATGTCTAAGGTAATGGTATTGTCGGCATCTGGTTTTTTTCCGGTCAGGGAAATTTCCTGACGTGCATAGCCGACACTACTAAATACTAAAGTTGCGGTTTTGTTGGTATTGAGTACATATTTTCCATTTCCATCCGTCGATACGCGCGTAGTGCCCCCCAAGACACTTACTGTGACGCCCGATACCGCTGTACCGTCATTTTCCGAGGAGACTTTTCCTTGTACACGAACCTGTTGCGCCATAGCTGCACAACAAGTTGCCGTCATTAGAAATATAAAAATTCCTAGACGAGATTTAATCTTCTTCCATCTTTTCATTAATAAGAATTTTGGTTATAAATTGAGTTATGTTGAATACAATTATCGTTACAATGAATTGGATAATTCGAGGGGATTTACAGCAAAAAAAGGGGGTGAAATGGTCAATAGTAAATGGTCGGTTTTGCGCGTATAGCCTGGTGTGCCCCATACGAATATCTCCCTTACTTTGGCCGAATATATCACCCTGATTTTTTATCAATAACGTCTTGGTGCCGACTTTACCAAAACAGATTTAGTTACCTTGGAGCGTGTGGGAAATGAGTGGAGAGTATCCAAATCGATCAATTCGTATAAATAGGATTTTACATCTGGTGGTTTGCCAGTAATAAAAGTCAAGCCACTAATAAATTATGTGTTTAAGTTTAGTTTAGAAGCCAGATCGTAATACACCTTCAATTCAGCTACACATATCCGTAATTCGGATCATCGGCTTGATTCCTTGGTTTCTACCTTTGAACTATAAAAATTTATAAGTTATGCAAACAAAGAAATTAGGGAGTCTAGGACTTGAAATACCTTTAGTAGGATTAGGCTGTATGGGTATGACCAGCTTAGCAGGTGCCGATGTGTACGGAAAAGCAGATGAAAAGGAATCCATTGCAACAATCCATCGTTCGCTCGAATTGGGCGGAAATTTTCTCGACACGGCCGATCTGTACGGCCCACATTTTAATGAACAACTGATCGCAAAAGCTATTTCCGGAAACCGAGATCGATACATCATTGCCACAAAATTCGGGTATGAGATAGATGATAATGGGCAGATGACCTGGAAATTAAATGCCAGTCCGGACTACATTAGAAAATCCATTGATCGTTCGCTCAAAAATCTGAACACAGATGTTATTGATTTGTATTATCTGCACCGTCCAGATCCGAAGGTGCCGATCGAAGAAACAATTGGAGCAATGGCAGAATTGGTGCAAGCAGGAAAAATCAAATATATTGGTGTCTCTGAGATCGATGCAGATTTGATCAGACGTGCACATGCTGAGGCTCCTATCACGGCAGTTCAAAATGAAGTTTCGCTATTCAGTCGTGATGTGGAAACCAATGGCGTATTGGACACAGTTAACGAATTAGGCATCGGATTAGTAGCCTATTCACCATTAGGCAGAGGTTTTTTAACGGGTGAATTGAAATCTCCGGAGGATATGGCAGCAGATGATTTCCGTAGACAAATACCGCGTTTTCAAGGAGAACAATTTTACAAAAACATTGAATTAGTAAAAGAATTGGAAAAAATGGCAGATGAAAAAGGATACAGTACTTCACAGTTAGCGATTGCCTGGCTCATTCAAAAAGGCATTACGCCTATTCCTGGAACGAAACGAGTGAAATATGTAGAGCAGAATATAGAGGCTACAAACATTCGATTTACGGAAGCTGAATTGCAAAAAATTGAAGAAATACTTCCTGCTCATGCAGAAACAGGTAATCGTTCGTTTGATTTTCCTGAGTAAATAAGCAGGTTGCAAAAGAGCTTCTTCACAACCGGGAAGCTCTTTTGTTATATAAATCACTAAATTTATATAATATATTTTATCGTAAAATAATGGCTCAACCCAACGAAATACATATACATATCGACTCTGTAGCGTCCTATCACGAGATGATGGGCATTGAAAAACCGATGCATCCTTTATTTAGTATCATCGATTTTTCGAAAATTACGTATTCCCATCCAAAAGAGACATGCTACATCCATTCCAATTTGTACAACATCAGCGTCAAATCAGGTGCAGATTGTATTTTACAATATGGTCCGCATCACTTTGATTTTACGCAGGGAGCAATGTCCTTTTTCAAACCCGGACAAACTATCAAGGTAGACCCTAATGCTGCTATAGTGAAAGATGGTTTTACCATCAATTTTCATCCCGATTTTCTGCGTACTTTTCCTTTAGACAAAAAGATACAACGCTATGATTTTTTTGATTACAAAGTCAATGAAGCCCTGTTTCTCTCAGACGAAGAAAAAGCCCAGTGCAACGCTATTGCCAAAGGTATTGAAACCGAATACAAGAGTAAAATAGACAGTTATAGTCAGGAAGCCATCGTGAGTTTTCTGGATCTGTTGCTGGTTTACGGCAAACGTTTTTACGACCGGCAATTCATTACCCGAAAAACCCATCAGCGACCTATTGTGGTTCAGTTTGAAGAATTATTGGATGCATACTTTCATGAGGAGCTTCATTTGCAAAAGGGTCTGCCCAACGTGAAATATTTTGCCGAGGCTGTGCATATGTCACCCAATTATTTAAGTGATCTTTTGAGAACATCAACAGGTAAAAGTGCCCAAAGCCATATCCAAAGTAAGCTGATCGAGGTTGCTAAAACCATGCTCAGCTCCACAGTACTTTCCGTTTCTGAAATCGCCTACCAGTTAGGATTTGAACAGGCGCAATCGTTCAATAGATTATTCAAATCCAAAACCAATCAAACTCCTTTGGAATTTAGGGCAAGCTTTAATTAAGAATTGATTTATTTTGTATTTATAGCCCAATACCTATAAGAAACCTGAATGAAAGAGGGCGGTATATTCTGCATTCAACTCGGACACAAACATTTTGCTTATAGTCATCCATCCATTGTCAGGTCGCTTCCCTAACTTCATCCAGAATGTCAAACAGGTAACAGTTTGTCCATCATGTTGAAACACCGGAACCGTCGGCCATTGCTCAACGTATCGCTCATAAGTCCATCGACCAAGTGTCATTGGGCAACATGGGCTTGACCAGCGGCTGTTTTACTCTTTGCTGCAACCGCCGCTTTGCTTTCCTTCTGATGTTCGTGAAAATGCTAAAGAACTACTTTCTCATTTAACAGCTGTCATCCCCCCAATACTAGATTGTTAAATATCGTTATTTTTTTACACCGCCTGCTTTTTTTGTTTAACATTGTTTGTAATTGTAAACTAATTCAATCCAATATCAGTTAGTGCCTTGATCAATCCCGATGAGGAGTCCTCTTCTTGGATAATCTTGTTGATAATTTAAAGGCAAGGTATATGGCTTTTATATAAGAATAGGCCGATCCGATAAAAGAATGATATGCACTTTTAACAGTTTATATATGTTAACCAACAAATACTTATGCTCGATGATTTTGGCTATGTGCTCAACACTTAGCTGTTTTGCACAAGAATATAGTCGGGTCAAAATTAAAGTCAATCTCCATGGGATTGATAACGAAAAACTTACTTTACAGTTTGATGATGGCATAGTCTTAGAGGAACTTAAATCAGGTCGGGGAGATTCTAGCTTGTTTATCGATAGGCCAATTAATACACCCTATCCCAGAATAAGTACCATTTATAATAGCCAATATTGCGAAAATTACTTTATAGAAGACAATAATGCCATTCTGAATCTTTTCTATGATGTTAGCAAAAAAGATGCGCCAGTTTATTCCTATAAGAATACAAATATTACCGTAATTGATACCGTTTCCAATAAATTTTATGGGGATCTGAGAAAGGATCAAGAGGACGAACTATCCAAGTTGAACACTTTTTTTAAAAAGCATGGCCACGAAATACGCTCAAATGATTCTGTCAAGTATGAACTCACCGGTTTGATAAAGGCAATAAATGCGAAGTCAATGAATTTTCTAGCCACCAACAGCAACGATTTTTTTTCCTTTTATTATTTTAAAGATCAGGTTCTTGGACTTACAAATTTTATCGAACGTGATCCTGAATATTATACGCATCTATTAACGTATTACAACACTACATTCCCTGAAAAATTCAGACAGAGCGGCGAGGGAAAACAGATCGTGTCAGATTTAAAACTACATATATCTCCTGTGCTTTTAAAAGAAAATATGGCTATGCCAGATGTCTATTTTAAAGATAATCATGGAGACAGCATCTTCTATAAGAATCAGAAAGAAAATTTTGTCTTACTTGATTTTTGGGCCAGCTGGTGTGGCCCTTGTGTTCAACAGATTCCTGATATCAAGGCATTGAGAGCTCAATTTTCGGCGGATAGCCTGAAAATAGTCAGCATTTCCATCGATCGTGATTCGGCAAGTTATATCAATAGCATAAAACAGCATAAAATGGATTGGCTACATAGTTTGGATAGGGGAGCAGTATTGAGCGGTTCGCTGGGGATCAGTAGTGTACCGACTGTGCTACTGGTAGACCGAAATGGTAAGATCGTTTACTATAAAAATGGCGGAAAACTTGATGTCGATAGAATACGTTCCATTGTCGGGAAAGATTAATTTGATATGCACGCCACACATTTGCTGCCATTTTCATAACCGAAGGTGTACCAATAGAAAGCTTTAGCAAAAATGACGGGGCATAAAAATATCCCCACTACAGATTTATGCAAGATTACAAGTCAGAAAGTCAATAAATTTTTCATTTTTTTTTACTTTTTTTGCTAAACCGTACATGCCTTTTTAGGGCATACTTTAATTATCTGATACTACATGGAATCAATTATAGCAACGCTACTATTTATACCATTGGAGATACCTTACTTGTCCGGCGTTGTTATAGGGACTTTTTTGTCTTTTGTTTTGTTTACTAAAACAGATAAAAAAGTAACAGACTACATGCTTGCATGCTGGCTCGCAGTATCGACAATAATGCTGCTATCGATTTACCTGCTTAAATCGGGGCTCTACCTCCAACACCCAGTACTATCAATCCAGGGATTATGGATGCCATTGGCGCAGGGACCGTTCCTCTACCTCTATATAAAATATCAGACACGCCCAATTCCCTTTAAAAAAATAGACCTATTACACTTTTTACCATTTATTCTGGGCTATTTGCTTTTCTCTCAATTTTATTGGCTTTCATTTGATGATAAAGTGAATGTGCTTAAAAATGGTTCCATGGGATTCGAAACAGAAAATAGATGGCGGATTGTTTTAATATATCTCTCCGGTGTTATCTATATTCCTCTATCTTTCTACAAGCTATTGTTGTTTAGGAAAAATCTTAAATACCGATTTTCAAATATTGAAAAAGTAAATTTTCTATGGCTGCTTTATTTGGTCGCGGGTATGGCGGCAATCTGGATAATTGTCCTCATCTTCCATAAAGATCATCTTGTTTTTTCTGCTTCTGTAATCTATATATGGTGGATGGGATATTTTGGCATCAAACAAGTAAATGTGTTTAGTCAGAAGCACATTGAGGACGCGAACCTTGCTAATTATACCGAGATCGTTAATAGAGAAGACCAATCGCCGCAGAACAGTTCATATCCGCCCAAATATGCAAAATCACTCCTGGAACCAGATGCTGCGAATCGGATATACGTAAAACTACAAATTGTACTAGAGCAGCAAAAGCCATATCTAAACCCAGAATTGACCCTTAACGACCTCGCAGGGATGGTTGATACGCATCCCAATTTGCTGTCACAGGTGATCAATTCCGTGATCGAAAAAAATTTTTACGAACTGATAAACGAACTGCGTGTGAAAGAATTTTTACAACGGATGACATTACCTGCCAATAAAAAATATACGTTGCTCACAATTGCGTATGACTGTGGGTTTAACTCAAAAGCTTCTTTTAACCGAAATTTTAAAAAGTACACAGGCAAGTCTCCTCAGCAGTACCTCAAGACAGATTTGTAAAGGACTCAATCTTCAAATAGAGGACTCAATTTTCATAATGACCTGTAAAATAGGTTTATATCGTTTAAATCAAAGAGGTGTCAACCTGTCGGATGAGCCTTTATGAGCTTATATATCGCATACTTTTGTATATGCATTAAGCTAAGCAATATAAAGGTGCAATATGAAAATGTTCAATTGGATAAAAAAAATAGTCGTTATCATTATTTCTTTCATCGCTTTAGTACTGCTAGCAGGTTTCATATTTGAAAGCTGGTCTCGTGCAAAAGCTGAAAAGATTATTCCCAATGGTCAGTTCGTCGAACTGGACCGTTGCCGACTTCATTACCTGAAAAAGGGAACAGGCGGGCCAACAATTGTCTTTGAATCGGCATTATGCCCCGAAGGCCATCTTCAATGGTATTCTATTCAACAGGAACTAAGTTTGCATACTACAACCGTTTCTTATGACAGAGCTGGTATACTCTGGAGTGAAAGAGGGGAAAATCCAAAAACCGGAGAAAAAATGGCCGAGGAATTATACTTGCTGTTGGAAAAATCCAATGCACCGAAACCTTACATCCTCGTTGGTCATTCTATGGGAGGTATGCTGGTCCGAATTTTCGTTGATAAATATTCGCAGGATGTAGCTGGAGCTGTATTGATTGATAGCCAGCATCCAGAAAATGAAAAATACCTTTCACCCGGACTTTATAAATTGGTGAACAAGGGGTTACCGGCCGAATTTTTGAAGTTTGCGAATGCATTTGGTTTGGCAAGACTGATGTTCAAGGATATGTTTCCTCCTTCGAAGCAATATCAATATCAAAACTCTTTAATGCCTGCATTATTATACAAAAGCGCTGCTGCAGTTCTTGAAGAACAAGAGCAGATGGCCGCTATAAAGAGTGATGCTGCAAAAATAATATCCTTTGGCAATATTCCTCTTTACGTTATCAGTGCGACGGACACTACCCGTTTTGATACATTGTTTAAGGAAAAAAGACTACGGGCCGAAATGGTAACAGCATGGGATAACATGCAGAAAAATCTTCTGTCTCTTTCTACGAACAGTAAACATCTTAGGGTCGCAGGTAGTGGCCACTACATCACCTTGGACCAACCGCAGGTTATTGTCGGTGCAGTAAAAGAACTGATTCTTCAACTCCGCGACCCATCTCTCGTAAAAGATGACCGATAGATCGGAAAGTTAATGAGCTGTTTCGATTTGATATTAATACGATTTTGATTTTTTAAACTTTTAAATGTATAATCATGAAAACAAAATGTATCCTATTTTCTGGGTTGATTGCAACAATGATCTTTGGCTCGGTATCCTGTGGTAAAGACGATGGACCTGATGAAGGCTCAGACAAGGGCTATCCAAAAAATGTAACCATTGAATACAAGTTTACTGTAGCTTCGGGTACGCCGAACAAAGTGGAACTATCTTACACGAATGAAAGTGGCGGAAGGGAAAATGTGAAAGATGCCATACTACCATATTCGAAAAAAATAAGTCGTACTGTAAATCCGTATGATGGTGCATCTGCTCATTTTTCGGCATTTGGACCAGGGGGAATAAAGGCGGAGGTTTACATAGACAACAAATTGATAGGCTCTAAAACTGCGTCCTCAAATTCTGCGACGGCAAGTTTTAATGATGCAGTTAGTTACATATGGCGGTAGTTTGCACACATATCCCTGAAAAGTGCTCAGTCTTTCAGGGATACGTATCGAATTTCACCTCCCCATTCCCGCCATTCACCGAGTTTTCCTGTCCGTTAGTCTAAAGCCCATAGGTCAGGAGCGTCTTGTGTCGTAGTTTTGAGTCAACAAATAAGAACTAAAAACTAACACAATAAAATAAAGACATTATGAACTCATTAGTAAAAACATTCGCAGCAGCAGCTTTAATCGCAGTATCCACTTTCACTATGGCCGCTGAAGGACCAGGTTCAAAATCAGCAAAAGCAAACGTTAACCTTTCAACAGCGGACTTTGCACTTGACCACTATGTTGCGGTAACTACCGAGGGTGAGTCAGCAGGCGTAGAGCAATTATTCGCTGAAGACTTCAGCCAAAAGATCCAAGCTTCCAATGCACAGTCTCATAGCCGTGATGCTGTAATCAAATCATTGAAAAAACAAAAAGGTGAGAAACTAAACTGTCTGGTAAGCACCGACATCATCGAAGAGTCCGCTGATTATATGGTTGCTAAAGTAACCTTGAAATTTGAAGACTTTACCAAGACTGATCTGGTGACTTTGGAACGTGTGGGCAATGACTGGAAAGTATCCAAATCAATCAATTCGTATAAGTAGTATTTAATAATTAGTGATCTGCCAAGATCAGTATAACGTCAGATCACTAGTGAATCATATGTTTATTAAGGCCATGTCGGGAGATGTGGCTTTTACAGTTTATTGATTTTCAAGAATTTTCAACAGTTTTTGATTTAAGTACAGTTTTTCCTTTCCGACTTTTACGGATTCAAGAATTCCATTCTGCTCCAATGCGATTAGATAATTTCCAACAGTTTTCGCATTTCCTAAATTGTCGTCAATCAAATTTTGACGTTTTGTATAAGGTAATCTAAATAATATCTCAACTAAATCTTTTGAATACATTTTAGGAAGTTTCGTTTTGATGTTAGTACTCATTTCCTCTATTGCTTGTGTGATTAGATATAATCGTTTGAGACCTTTTGATGCTGTTTGTTCGATCATATCTAACATATATAAGATGTAATCTTCCCAATTTTCATTTTCTGTTACTCCCCTGAGTTTGGTATAATAATCATTTTTATTCTGAATGATGTATTCGCTTAGATAAATTGCTGGAACTTCTAATAGTCCGGAAAGTTTTAAGTAGAGCAAAAGTAGAATTCTTCCAGTTCTACCATTTCCATCTACAAAAGGGTGGATTGCTTCAAACTGGTAATGTAATAACGCCATTTTGATCAATGGATCAATGTTGCTTTCTTCATTGATGAATTTTTCTAAATTAGCGAGTTTCTCTCTAATAATTGTTTCTCCACTTGGTGGTGTGTAGATAATTTCACCTCGATTGTTGCTTAGCATTGTTCCTGGTGTAACTCGAATGGATGCATTATTTTGTTTAATACATTGAACTATTTTAATGCAAAGGTTTGTAGTAATAAAAGGTTTAGCTTTGAGTTCTTCAAGACCTAGCCATAGTGCTTTTTTATAACTTAAAACTTCTTTTGTTGATAAATTTTCAATTTTCTTGTCAGCAACAAATGATCTGTATAATTCATCATTTGTTGTAATGATATTTTCAACTTCCGAACTTGCTTTTGCTTCTTGTAAGTAAATTGTATCAAGAAATAGCGTCGGATTTGGTAAATTTAATAAAGTACCATTTAATTGGGCCAGCACACGACCAGCAGAAATAGTTTTCCGCAGAATTTTTTTTGTTTCGATATCCTTGGTTGGTGGCAATAATGGTAAATCGTTATAGGGATATTTTCGGTCAAATTTATTCATTTCTTCGAGTGTAAATTTTACTTCTGTGTGTGTTACGAGTGTAAAAATAGTAAAAAATTACTCTTGTTTTTTGTTTAGGTGTAAAAAATGCTCTTATTTTACTTTACCTCCCCATTTCCGCCATTCACCGAGTTTTCTGTCACGTTGATCTAAAGCCCGTAGGCTAGGGGCATATTGTGAAGTAGTTTTGAGTCAACAAATAAGAACAACAGAACTAACAAAAAAATAAAGACATTATGAAAGCATTAGTAAAAACATTCGCCGCAGCAGCTTTAATCGCAGTATCTACTTTTGCTATGGCCGCTGAAGGCCCAGGCTCCAAATCAGCAAAAGCAAACATTAACCTTTCTACTGGATATAATGTTGATGTTGACCCCTCCGCTGGACATATTGACCCCTCTAACGAGTTAGTATCTCAGTCCAACTGATGACCTGACAATATTACTTCTTTTTTCTTAGACTTTCGCCTTTAAGTTCTATTCTGTAAGATCCATGGATCAGTCTATCGAGTATTGCGTCTGCAATTGTATCTTCACCGATTACATCATACCAACTGGCCACAGGTAGCTGACTGGCAATTATTGTCGAGGCTTTAGCGTGTCTATCTTCAATTATTTCCATCAGATCCAGCCTTTGCTGCTGGTCCAGATTTACCAGGCCAAAGTCATCGACAATAAGCAGGTCTGTTTTTGATATCCTGTCCATCAGCTTATGCAGTGTACCTTCCAGGCGGGCCATTTTAGTCTTTAGGAGTAGTTTTTGCAGGTTAAAGTACAGGACTTTATACCCTTGGGCACAGGCATGATGGCCCAATGCTGAAGAGAGGAAGCTCTTCCCACAGCCCGTAGCACCGCTGATGAGTATCGGATCTCCTTTTTTGATGTACTCGCCGGTAGCCAGCGTAGTGATCAATCCCTTGTCCAAACCTCTGGTAGCGACCATGTTTATCTCCTCTATCGAAGCCTGATAGCGGAACCCGGCATTCTGTTTGAGGCGCTCAAACCTTTTTTCATCCCTTTCATCTGATTCTGCCTGCAGCAATAGGGACAGTCCTTCGGAAAGGGTGAGTTCTGTACTGCGACGGGTTTCATTCAATGCTTTCCAATTACGCTCCATACCATGTAAGCGTAACGCTCTCATCTGTGTTTCAATATTCATCTTATTTTATTATTTGTTTATTTTATTCTGTTCATTCCTGCCCATCACAATATTGCGGGTCCATCGTTTGACTGATCAAACAGTGTCGGCTGGCTGCCTGCATAATACGCTCTTCCCCTGATATTGGCATGCTCCGGCAGGGAGCTTTTTACGGAAGTTTCTTCCTGATTGTTTGCTGTTCCGTTTTCAAGTACATTCCTAAAGTAGTAGTAGGTATATAGTTTATTTTTTAGTACGTAACTACATGCTTTGTCAAATTCTTCTGCCGGGAAGTCCCGTTTTAGCCTGAACAGTCCGTCACAGGTACGGAATAACTGCTCGGGATAATGCGCCCGCTCAAAGAGTATCTCCAGAAGTTTGGCGAACTCTGCAGAGTGTGCTTTTGCCCTTGTCAGGTACGTTTCATGCGAGCGGTTCTTATACGCCTGATGTTCGGACTTTAAATGTGTCGCCAGAGTGGTGTACGCATTTTCCCTGTAACTGCGTATGTGCGCGGCAATCTGTTTGCCCCGACAATAGATCGAGAGCATATTACGTGTGTAAATGATCTTTACCTTTGTTCCGATATAAGCGAAGGGTACGCTGTAATAGTGTTTATTGCGCTGCAGATAGATATGTCCGTTATCTCCAACTTTGAGTTCAGCGTAGCTCTTCAGCTCGAAGCGTTCTTTGGGAAGTTCGCCCAATGTTGATTTTTCGGAACTTAAGAACCGCTCTTCTCGGCAGTATGGCTTTTGCTGCATCCGGGTCTGGTTGTGCTTTAACATACAGACCTTTATAGCTTCATTGAGCGTATGGATATCAAAGAACTGCCTGTTTCTCAGTGGTGCAAAAACACGGGTATAGATCATTTTTACCTGATTTTCTACCAATGATTTGTCTTTTGGGCGGCCTGCACGCGCCGGAACCACAGCTGTGCCGTAGTGATTGGCAAAGTCTTCCATGGACTGGTTCAGGACCGGCTCATATTTATCGGCCTTGATGACAGCTGCTTTGAGATTGTCGGGGACAATGGCCTTTGGCACACCGCCAAGGGACTCCAGGCAGCTGCTCAGTGCATAAAAAAAGTCGGGGGTCTGCTGAGATGGTACAGCGATGGCAAATGCATAGTCTGAAAAGGGCAGGCAGGCCACAAATACCTCACAGGCGACCAGCTCCCCGGTGGACCTGTCAATATAATGGAGCTTTTTTCCGGAAAAGTCAATATATAGTTTATCACCGGCGGTATGTTCAATCACCATGCTGCCCTTGCGCGAGATAAGCTGTTGCCTTAAATGATAGTTGAACTGTGGATAGCTATAACCCGTGGGATCACTTTCTATATATTCCTGCCAGAGCAGCAGCTTGGTAACTCCGGTACGCTTAAGTTCTTTTTCATAATAGTCAAGACGGCTTTTTAGGTACTCAAACTTGTCTGCCTTGTAAGCAGGATTCCCTGCGTGGAACGACTTTTCCAACAGGGGATCCTCCTGTTTAAGAAGTTCTTCCGTATTGAAACCGCCGTCGGCCATCTTTTTAAGATAGGACTTCACCGTATTCTTGCTCATACCAAGGATGCGAGCGATTGTTTTTATACCGCTACCGCTCTGGTACAATCTGATTAATTGCTTTATCTGACTCATTCGTTTTGGTTTTCCAGCCATCAGTGATCCGAATTGTTTGATCACTAAGTAACAAAAACTACTTGCTAAGGGGTCAGCATGCTCCAGCGCAATGAACTGAAAAATGAATTAGGGGGTCAACATCAGCCAGTATGGCAGTTGAATAACAGCCTTAAACGCTATATGCATCCCTAAATCTAATTCAATTTTGAGGGGTCAGCTTGTTCAAGTATATCCATTCTACAGCAGATTTCGCCCTTGAACACTATGTTGCGGTAACGACTGAGGGCGAGTCAGCAGGAGTAGAGCAGATATTTGCTACCGATTTCAGCCAAAAGGTTCAAGCTTCAAATGCGCAAACCCATAGCCGTAGCGCGTTGATCAAATCCTTGAAAAAACAAAAAGGTGAGAAGCTAAACTGTACAGTAACTAGCGACATCATCCAGGAGTCAGCAGATTATATGGTTGCTAAAGTGACTTTGAAATTTGAGGATTTCACCAAAACAGATTTAGTTACCTTGGAGTGTGTGGGTAATGAATGGAAGGTATCCAAATCAATCAATTCGTATAAATAGTATCTAACTAACTAGTGATCTGCCGATATCAGTACAAGGCAGATCACTAGTGAATTATATGTTTATTTAAGGTCATGTCGTGAGATGTGGCTTTTTGCTATTTATTACTCTTCGTCTTCCTCTGCATCAACAACCACTCGTAAATCCAGGGCTCAGTTTCATAGAGGTATTGGATACCATGCCCTTTACCTGTGAGGCGATGGAAGATGATATTGCCGTTGCACTTCTTTAGAGATTCGGTTATTCGTTCTGTTTCTTGTATGGAGATTTCGTCATCTGCCGTGCCGTGATAGGTCAGGATTGGAATGTCTTTGAGGGTACAAATCCGAGTGGTGTCGTTATCATTTATTCCTCCGCATAATGGAACAATAGCTGCGATTTTTTCGGGGTGATCTAAGGCTGCGATATACGTTCCGTAACCTCCCATACTTATTCCGGTTACATAGACACGACTTTTATCGACGCGGTATTTGGAGGTAACTTCATCATATAGCGAATCAAACCAATTTTCCGTGGACCAATATTTCCCGTCTGGACATTGCGGAGCGACCATAATAAAATCGAATTCCTTTCCTTGATCTACCAAATAGGGGAGACCATAAATCTTTAGTTTTTCTAAATTATTTCCCTTTTGAGATCCACCGTGGAGGTAGATAACCAATGGATATTTGGACGTGTCATTATTATAGTTTTTAGGTAGATAGGTGAGGTGTTTGTAATTGACTTTTAGCTTTTCTTGCGCAAAGGATTGCGAGATAAAAAAGCTAAAAAAGATAATTAAAAGAATACTGACAAGTAGATAGTTCCTTGAACTGAAAATTTTGATAAATAATTGAATAGTCATTCTAATTAGATGTGAATCTTATTCCGAATACAGTTTCTTTTGCACGAACAAAGAGAACTATTTGCTAAATTTAATCTGGTCTCCGACCCCATAAAAAGGGTTGTTTTCTCAATTGCTGCTCATACTGTTCTTTGTTTATAAACGGCCATAGGTCATGATCTCCTGTATTCTTAAATTCTTCATACTGTTCCTTTCGTTCATTTAGTTTCACCACATAATGTTGCCCCAAGGTCAGTGCGGTAAATAACAAGTCTTTAAATGAAAACCGTAATAGCAGATTTATACGATCAAAGTAAGGCCACTCGTACTCAAAATCGGAATTCAGGAATAAAATAATCCGAGCAACATGTTTCAGTTCTTCATCAGAGAGTTGGTGTTTACCCGTAAGTTTATGATTTTCTAAGTCGCTATACAAACACCAGCATAGTTCAAGCATTGGCCTTATAATAGGATCATCAAATTTTGCCTCTTTTGAACGATAGTATTGTTCAGGCAACCAGCCGAAAGAAACATCGTCGGTAATTGATTCTTCAAATTCTTCATTACTGATAAGCCCAATTACTAAATGGCGTAAATGGTAAGCAAGTTTTTTCCTGCTTTCTAAGTTAACCATAACAGCGTTTTTTTCAAAATTGAATATAGTTTTTAAAGTTTCTTCTTTCCATTAGGGGAGACTTCTGGAACATTCGAGACGATCAATATTCCAAAATTTTTCTCTGTTTCGCCATATTTCTTCACAAGTTCATCTTTGCGAATAATTGCAATGGACTTAAAATTTTTATCATCAATAGACGTTAGCTTTCCCTCATAATCTTTATTCAGAACTTCTCCATTAAGGATATATTGAAAGCTGTTATCACTATGCTCTGAAGCTAAAAGTTGTTTGAACTCTTGTGATTTAGATTTGAAGTAATTCAGGAATCGTTTTCTGCTGAATTGTTTCGTTTCAATGTAAATGGCTCCAATCGCGTTATTGTCTAGATGTTTAAATTTTGTGCTGTCTTTGTAAACAGTGACTGTAGCAATATCATCAGGATTATATTTTTGCAGGTCTGCTTGACCTATCCGCACACTATCAACAAACATAATGGGTATACCGTTGGACGCTTTCGATTCTTTAACTGTCGTCTGGCCGTAGTTTAGTAAATATGCTAATGCTAAAAGCATTGTAAATATTAGATGTTTCATGATCGTTAGTGTAAATTGGCAGGTTCGTTTTATTCAAGGTATTCCTTTTTTCAAAAAACTCGTCTATGGGTTTATCCCAAAAAAGTAACCACAGCCTCTTCCTCCTCCACTGCTTTTCTATAGAAGTTTTTGAGGTCATCAAAATAATCCAGAAGATATTCCAGCGCATTTTCATCATCTTCCCAAATGTCGGGATAGATACCTTCTTCTGTCATTCTACTAGGATCAAAGTTTGCTGAAAGCTCGTCTTTTGTCAGACCTTTAATTGCATTATAGATATCTCTAGTTTGCTCAGCTGTAGTATATGTCGCCGGACCATAGCCCATATCTTGGTCGGGATCAATTTCTGTAGGTCCCATAAGTATACCCAAAAGCGGAGCTTCTCCTTCGACAGCCTCTGCCAAACTTTGTCCGGTTATTAGGAAAAAAACTCCCTCCCAAGCCTTATCCAAATCCAGGAAGTTTTCGTTGTCAGTAATATCCTGTTTGAATATAATATCTTCTAGACGGCTACTATCTTCGATAAAGCTATTAAGCGTTACTTTATCTATACGTAGATAGCTTTGGATCATCCCCATGGTTATTATAGTTTAAAGATTAAAATGTCATTCTTTGATACCGATGTTTTTGATATCGATATGGCCTTACTAAATATTGTGTTTCTATAAAGTTAACAAATGGCTCCATCTAAAACAAATAAACTAAATTTAGTTATTTTAAAATTTTCTCGGTGAGGCGTATCGATATTTTGTCTTAAGTCCTGTTGATTGGCGCATTGGTTTTGCTATTAATGAAGAACTATAGTGCTTGTAATAAGCAACAGAACTATGGTAGGCAGATTGCCACTACACTGCGGCGATAATCGCAAAGCGAATATGTTACATCGTTTTCGGAGAAAAGCCTGTGGCGGATGATGCAGTTCGCTAGCGTTTTTTGGGATAAATCATATGTTTATTTAAGGCCACGTCGTAATGTGGCTTTTTTACATCAAAAGGGCCTGATTCTCATCAGACCCTTTCTCTTAGCGTTTACCTGTACAGTAATTTTTATGTTTCCTATCGTTTCTTCTTTTTTGTTTCGTCATCCAATGTTTTTCAGGACTATTGGATTTTCACTGTACGAAGCCAATTTTATGTTGAACCCTTCTTTCGAAAGGTAGCTTGTAACCGTTTTGTATTGTAAGAACAGTAGCCGATGTGAAATAGTTTTATTGGAGTAAATTATTTTTGATAACTTGAATTGACTTATTAAAATGGACAAAGACTTATATCATCAAAAACTTTTAGCGCACTATATCTCCAATTGGGGACAATATTATAAGGCGCTTACTTGGGAAAAAGGTCCATATCGGGACTTAGGTGATCATTTTCGGATCTTGGAATTTCCCCCGACAACCGAACGCAGCATGTGGGCTTATGCCACTTTGGGGATGTCCTGCTTTGATGATGAATTTGCCCTCGAACTGCACATTTTTTCTGGTGAGCAAGACCAAACCCTAGTTGAGTCATTAATCGTAGTTGCTCATTTCCATAGATTCGGCTCGCGTTTAGGACACTGGCATACCATCAATTGGGGAAGAGGATGGCGGCTGGATTCCTCCTGCTCTTATGGGTTGATTTCATTACCTTATCTGGACGGACCCCAACTAGAAGTTCTCACCCTTCAAGATAATAAATCAATCCATTTTTATTGGTTAGTGCCTATTACAGAAGATGAATTAGCCTTTAAAAGGGAATATGGTGCCGAAAAGCTTGAGGAAATATTTGAAGAAAGAGGATTAGATTATTTGGACCCTTTCCGGGACAATATCATCAAATTTAAAAATTAATATAAAAGGCGAATCCACCTGATTGAATAATAATGAGTAAAAAGATTTTATTACTAATTTGGATGATACTCTTTTTTGGAGGGTATTCATTTGCTCAGGCAGCACTTGCCAGTAATGTATCGTCCAAAATATCTGAAATTCAAATAAAGAATAAGTTAAGAAAAAAAGGATATGATCTAGACGCGAATATTAGGCGACAAGTTATTGATATGGATAGCTTGAATTTTATATTATCTTGCGACACTGTATTCTTTCTTGAGACAAATGATTACCAAACTGGGATTTCTTATGGTTTGATATGGAATAAATATAAATCCGTTGCATACGGATATTCGAACGATAATTTATTTTTTAATGCCCACCCTATTTTTGACAAGCATATAATAGATTTGGTCGGTATGTGGGATGTTGAAAAGATAAAAATAAATGGAGAAAAATCTACCCTAATAAGCCCATTAGCAATGTTTGCTTCAAGAGCTATCATCAAACAAAAAGAAATACGGGTAGATTGTATCGCTTTTGATGATTTTTTTGTCCCTTAGCAACTAATAGTCTATCCCTTCACCTTTCTATTCCCACCATTCACCGAGTTTTCCTGATCGTTGGTCTAAAGCTAATAGGCTAGCGGCGTATTGTGTTGTAGTTTTGAGTCAACAAATAAGAACAAAACAACTAACACAATAAAATAAAGACATTATGAAAACGCTAGTAAAAACATTCGCAGCAGCAGCCTTGATCGCAGTATCTACATTCACTATGGCCGCTGAAGGACCAGGTTCCAAATCGGCAAAAGCCAACGTTAATCTTTCCACAGCAGACTTCGCCTTAGACCACTATGTTGCGGTTACTACAGCAGGAGAGTCAGCAGGGGTGGATCAATTATTTACAGAAGATTTTAGCCAAAAGGCAAATGTAACTACCAATAAGCGTGATGAGCTGGTCAAATTCTTTAAAAAGCAAAAAGGAGAGAAGTTAAACTGTACGGTAAGCACAGACATCATAGAAGAATCAGCTGACTATATGGTTGCAAAGGTAACCTTAAAATTTGAAAACTTTACCAAGACTGATCTGGTTACTTTGGTACGTGAGGGGAATAGCTGGAAAGTATCTAGTTCAGTCAACTCGTATAAATAGTCTCCAATAACTAGTGGTGAGTCTAGTTAACTCAAGACTGACCACTAGTGAATCATATGTTTATTTAAGGCCACGTCGTGAGATGTGGCTTTTTTACGTCAAAAGGGCCTTAAGTTGATCGGATCCATTACGTTAGGATTAATTTGTAGAGGATTTTATCTAGCTTTGTAGCAAGCTAGGAATAAAGAATATGAGAAGAATTAAAAATAATTTCTGTTTATTTATAATAATATTAATAATTCAAAGCTGTAGTGGAAATGCTATTTGTATTAATACGGTTCAAAAAACAATTATCTCAAAAAGCGGCAATATCATAAGTTTTTCTATTGAAGATAGCATAGTTGTCGACCTGACAGACATTACTCGGGATAATAATTTATTAGAAAATTATCCTGGTGCGGGAATAAAATCATTTTATTTACAACCGAATATGAAGTATGTATTTAGTAATTATGCTGATGGAGATGCCGGTATAGGAACCGTTAATTTTAATACCGATAGTTTGGGAAACCTCCACAACTTAGATAATAGAGTGTGTGAATGATTGTTTCATCATCCAATGTTTTCAGGACTATTGGATTTTCACTGTACGACGCCAATTTTATATTGAACCTTTCTTTCGAAAGGTAGCTTGTAGGCGTTTTGTATAGTAAGAACAGCTGTCGATTTGAAATAATTTTATTGGAGTGATTTTTTTGATAACTTTAATCGAATATAGAGATCAAAGGGAAGCAAATGATGGAATTTCCTATTATACAAATAGATCTTATTGATTGGAATTTAGAGTTGATCACGGAGCTTTTGATGTTTGATGGCTACTATCATTCAAGTGATGATGATTTTTTTGATAAATACATCCTAAATAAAAGATTCGTAAGTTCCGATGGCACAATTTATATAGCAACCTATAAGACTAGAAGTACGGATTTTTTATCTCGAACTGACTTACGGACAAAGTATAAAATTCACTTCAAAGATTCTGGAGTCCGATGGACATTTTCTCAAACAAAAGAATTTTTTTATAACAGGATATTTACCATGAGAGAAGAATTTGCAAAAGAAAATTGGCTAAAAATAATTGACCGGTCAAATAGCATTAGAGATTTGATTGAAAGCCAGGATGATTGAAAACGGCTAATTTTCTATAACTCAGCTATGGCGGAGATTAATTATACTATGATAAAGTTTGATTTTATATCGGTACCAATACACGAGGCGTTGATACCATTTATCCTAACCGAAGAAACATTCCTCCGGTCGAGGGGAGCTTATTGGCAAAGTTTTATAAAAACGTTATCCCGCACAAAATGGCACACTCAATCAAAGATGGTTGTATATTATTAAAGCATATCAAGTTAAATAAGAGGCGATGTTAAAAAGTAATATTATAGTAGCAATTATAGCTTGTTTGATATTAACTTATTTTACAACTCAAGTCTTTAGACCTGGAACTAATCTTTTTTTTCAATATTTTATTCTTCAAGGAGCTACGTTTTTTATCATGATATCGTTTGTTTTTTTATTTAATAGGCTGGTACGCTCAATGAAAGAATATGTTAGCTATATAATATCTTTTTTGATTGCCTATGTCTTTTTAATGCTTCTGCTTTGGCAGATAAATGGCGGAGATTTGTTTGAATTTGTTCAAAAGTATCATAATAATAGAGATTTTTGGGCAATGGTTTTCCCTTTTGTTTTATCCAATGTTTGTATGATAATAAAATGTATGCTAAAAAAATGACAAATTATTTTTAGTGAAAAATATAAAGATTTTATGAATCTGTTTTTTACGTCAAAAGGGCCTGATTCTCATCAGACCCTTTCTCTTAGCGTTTATTTGTACAGTAATTTTTATGTTTCCTATCGTTTCCTCTTTTTTGTTTCGTCATCCAATGTTTTTGAAGACAATTGGATTTTCACTTTACTACGCCAATTTTTATGTCGGTCCTTTCTTTCGAAAGGTAGCTTGTAGCCGTTTTGTACAATAAGAGCAATAGCCGATTTGAAATAGTTTTATTTTGAGTAAATTATTTTTGATAAATTATATTGGCTTATTTAAGCTTTATGAAGACCTTAATTATTCTAATGTCATTCTTGTTGACCTATCCTCCGCAAGAAAATGCCTGCAAGGTAGACATTACAGATTTAGTTGTACCCATTCGTTTCTGTCAGGATACATCTTCAGATATTTGAATTCGTCAAAATCATCAAATAATTTAATGTCCGTTAACAAACGAGTTCCATCTCGATCGGATTTCTTGAATGCTATTAATGCAAAGCGTTGATCGATCTTTTTACTTTGTATTTCAAATAAAACCTGAGATGAATTAATATTTATGCAAAAGGCTGAAACTTTGGCTCCTTTTAAAATAGTGTTCGTAGAATGGCTCCGTAAATAATCGACTATAGATCCTGATGAATAGATTTCTTTATACAACATATCTTCGAAAGCTAATTTTTTGTCAATAGATATTGCTTCCCAAGGATATTCTACAAAGACTTTTGGAGGATTTTCGATAATAAAATCCTCAATTATTTTTGTGTCAACTCCCGCTAGATCGATTCTTTTAGGGGCTTCTGGCAATTCCTCACTATCTTCTATCGTTATACCGCCTATTGGTAATAAAAACAGTCCATTTTCGAGTTGAATATTTAATCTTAAGGCCTGCCATTCTTTTAAATTCTGACCATTTGTATTTAGAAATTTCTGTGCGTGCTGCTGAATCTGTTCAAAATATGTTTGAGTTGGGGTAAAGTATCCAAATAGCCCTCCCATGGAAAAATCCCCAGCTTCTAGTTTTGCTGACCCTATGATTTTATCATATGAATAGATGACTGCCGTTGTATAATTCTCTCCTTTTTTAGAAATAATATTTCCATCGAATCCGATAGAATAACAATTTGATTGGTAGTCAACCAGTTTAATCCAGTCATACAATATAGTTATCACCGGGAAACCATCAATATTTACCCAGATATCGTGTCCTCCAAATCGCCATTTTATTTCTCCGAGCTTTGTTATTCTTATGATTTCAAGCTCACCATGTACGAGTAAATCATCTTCTAATTTCTGAACACTGAAATTCGTTACGTAATCGACTTGTCCTGTCCATTTGAGCGTCAAGTCTGGTATATTTAAATAGTACAGTTTATTCCCCGCGCAAATATAAAGCACGCTCTCCTCGATTATAAAGGAGGATTCGCTCAATCCTGTGAAAACCCCAGTATCACAAAGAATAGCACTAGCCACTTCATCCTCACCATGCTTTACTAAAATGGCAAGGTTGGATACGTTGCTATATCGATCCCAAGAATCATCAACATATACCCGTTTGTAGAGTCTTAGATTATCGGCGGACTCAACTGTATATTGGTGATCAGTATAGATTAATACTTTATATTGTTGATAGGAAATTTCAATCATTTGGACTTGTAGAAGCTTTTCCAATTAAAGATAGCTGTTATCCTCAGATTATCAAAAAGTCGATAATTTATTATTGCCCTTCACCTCCCCATTCCCGCCATTCACCGAGTTTTCCTGTCCGTTGGTCTAAAGCCCATAGGCCAGGGGCGTATTGTGTTGTAGTTTTGAGTCAACAAATAAGAACAATTAACTAACACAATAAAAAAAGACATTATGAAAACTCTAGTAAAAACATTCGCAGCAGCAGCTTTAATCGCAGTATCCACTTTCGCTATGGCGGCTGAAGGCCCAGGTTCAAAATCTGAGAAAGCAAACGTTAACCTTTCTACAGCAGACTTTGCCCTTGAGCACTATGTTGCGGTCACAACCGAAGGCGAATCAGCAGGTGTAGAGCAATTGTTCGCTGCTGATTTCAACCAAAAGATCCAATCTTCCAATGCACAATCTCATAGCCGTGAAGCAGTGGTTAAATCTCTGAAAAAACAAAAAGGTGAGCGTTTGAATTGTGCAGTAAGCACTGATATCATCGAAGAGACTGCAGACTATATGGTAGCTAAAATGACCTTGAAATTTGAGAGCTTCACCAAGACTGACTTAGTTACCTTGGAGCGCGAAGGCAATGAATGGAAAGTGTCCAAATCAATCAATTCGTATAAATAAGAGCCATCTCTTACAAATATATAAGTTGTGAAGCCATGTCGAGAGACGTGGCTTTTATTTATTGCAAGACGTCAGTCTTTGCTGAGTTTTCGGTATCTCCCATCTACCGCTTAGATTACTTATTCTATATCACAATTTCATTTTTTTACTAACTAATTTAGCATCATGTTTAAAGGGGTAGCTATTCCTAGACAAATGAAAGTAGATTTTTAAACAAAAATAGGATGTAATATGGATTAGTTTGAACTGTAAAAGGAAGGTCGGGTTACATGGATGGTAACTGATTTTCGAAACACATTATTTTTTGGAATGCAAATAAAATAAATACATCGATTGAGATGAATTTATTAAAAGTTATAACCGAAAAAAACTGTGATCAATTTTAGGTGTAGCAGGCCCAACTATAACAATAATAGTGCTTGCATTGAATAATAATAAATATAAAAAATAAAGGAGTTTATGAAAACACAGTATAACAAGCAAATTGAAGCTATAGAAAAAAATATTGATGGAGAAGTTTTGCAGCAACCATCACTAAAAGCTGAAATGCAAACAGCTGAATTGGCTGCCCCATCAGATTCTGATCTAGTATTTCAGTATGACGATTCGGGCAATCAGATTCGTAGAGAAGTAATTAAAGTAAGTTAAGAAATCATAAGTCAGAATATCGGAATCAGCCGATTCTAACAGCGTAAAACTAATTGACAGAAAAAGTATTAAAACATGAAAAATTTAAATAAATCAGAGCAATCGGTAAATGAGATTGCAGAACAAGGACGAGCTCCTAAAACAGTAAATGATACATTGCCTAAAGTAAGTTCGGATATACAGGTTAAAGCCGCTGTTGTCAATCCAAGCGATAACGTAAGCAATATGCCGTTTCACGATACTAAAGGTATAATTGATGTGAATTCAAATGGACAATTGCAATACATATTGCCGATCGCACTTCCTCCGGCAGTTAAAACGGTGGCGCCTCAGATCAACTTGCAATATAATAGCGGATCTGGAAATGGCATAGCTGGCTATGGATGGACAATTTCGGGCATAACAAGTATATCAAGAATGGGGCGTACTATAGACAAAGATGGTGAAATTCGTTCTATTCAATTTGACTATGCGGATTATTATATGTTCAATGGGCAAAGGCTTATTTTAAAGTCTGGAGCATATGGTAAAGATGCCGCAGAATACGTCACGGAGAAATATTCTAATATAAAAATTAAATCAGTAGGACAGAATGTGGAGAAAAACGGACCTGCTCATTTCGAAGTGACTTTTGAAGACGGTTCCCAAGCATTGTATGGCATCAACGCGGATGCCAGAACCCAAATGGAATATAATATTGTCAAATGGATAGACCCGCAAGGAAATGCAATTTTGTACAGCTATATCCAAGGAAACAACGTTGCGGTAATTGATCGTATTGATTGGGGGGGGAATGAAACACTCGGAACTGCCCATTTTAACAGTATTACATTTACCTATGTATCGAGAGCGCTTCGCGAAACTTCCTATATGAGAGGGAAACTTTTTGTCCAGACAAATTTATTGTCCGCCATCCAGGTAACAGCAAATGGGACAGTTTTTAAAACTTACAATATGGCTTATGAAAAAGACAATAAAGGAAATCACTATCAATTTCTAAAATCCATTACTGAGCTAAATAGTAAGGGAGAGGCAGCTACACCAGTAATCTTCGATTATAAAAAATCTGTCTCAGGAGGCTGGAAGCAAACTTGGATTACTAACGATTCATCTCCCGATTTACTATATGGTGATTTTGATGGTGATGGGAAAATTGATATTATCAAATATGTGGATGCTTTTCAGGAATGTCTCAAATATGAAGAAGTCTACCATCCTGGAGGTGGCGCATCAGGTGACAATGATTCTCAGGCGGGATATTGGGAATCTGTCTGTACACAGCCCGTCAGTCATCCAGCTGGTATTTATCATTTCGGAAGTGTATTTGACGATGAAAGGCCAAAGCAAGTGCTTGTGGGATCAATGCTTACACGGGAACAACTTAAGTCCGCGACAATAATTACTTTAAAAAATGCGGCAGGAGAACTCTTACCACAACAAGGTTTTAGCATTTATCAACCAGTTCCATCAACAACAAGCTCCGCCCCAGATAGATTTGATATTTTGATTAAGGGATTTTCATTGGTAACAGAGTCGGGGAATAAACAATTGAAAGAAGAATTTGTATTGACGATTCCAGCTGATATTTATGATCAGACAGTGCTCAGGGATTCTAGTAATACACAAGTTAATCAGTATTGGCATAATACGTTAATTTTGGGTGTTAGAGCGCTTGACATTGATGCAGATGGTGTTTCAGAATTGATATTTACTATAAGAGATGTGGCATCTTCATTAGAAGTCGATGGGGACAAAGAACCGAAGTTAACCAAAGAAACACGTTATAGTTATCTTGTTGTAAAACCGGGAGAAACTGAATTAGCAAAGTTGGCTAGAATTATCCATATTGATTCTCCTTTCGAAAATTTTTTTGGAAGTTCCGTACTCCAGGGAGACTTTAACGGAGACGGTAGTGTAGACTTTATCACTTTTGATAGTCAGGGAAAGCCAAATCTGACTGTTTTCAAGAAAAATACATCTGGCGATTATATACCCACGACATCTCTATATAGTAATGTTTTGATTGAAGGGTTGAGGCACCGTGCAATCGTAGGAGATTTTACTGGAGATGGAAAAACAGATTTGCTGGTTCCTCAAGCTATAGATAGCCGGCAGTGGAAATTGTATATATCCACAGGGGCTGGATTTAGGGTGCAGAATTTACCGAATTTTGAGTTGTATAAAGAGAATTTGACCTTTAACGGAAAGACACATTCACGTTTCATCAATAGACAATATTTTGTGCAGGATCTTAATAAGGATGGAAAAGCTGATTTCGTTGCTTTTTACTCTCATATCTTGGCAGATAACAGCGATGGTACCACTACCAAATTTATGATTCTTTATCATGAGAACAAAGGCATGGATGCCAATGGTAATGTTGTCTTTGTTCCAACCAATATAGATGGTAGTACACTCAAAAGCCGCAGTAGTTATAAAATGGATTGGTATCCGGCAGAATATAACAACTACTGGACGGAAGTTAAAGGATATGCTTCCTTTTTCGCGCCAAGGAGTGCTCCTTTAGCACATTTTTCTCCCCTTGTCGGCGATTTTAAGATCAATAATTTTAATGAAAATATTCTGGTCTTTAGACAAGGCAGATTGGTCAAATATGCCCACTACAATGTTGCGGATGAAAGCTTCATTACTTCTATTAATCAGGGCGGAATCGTTACGGAGATTAAATATGCCGAGTTGGACCCGAAAGTAAGTCCGGGATTCTATGCTGGGACAAAAAAAGAGTTATACCCGTATGTCGAGTTAGGGCGTATGTCACGGACATTAGTCGTTTCACAATTAAAACAAGGAAACAGAAAACAAGATTTCAAATACCGAGGCTTTGTCACCAATGTGCTTGGCAAGGGAATGATTGGCTTTAGAAAATCAGCAAGATCCACATGGTATACCGACCTTCTCAAAGCGACCAAAATATGGAGTGGTGTAGAGATTGATCCATTAAATGAAGGTTTGCCGATCAAAGAGTGGAGCGTACGTACTGTTACTGACGACAATCTTATTTTTCCTGTCGATCTTTCTGTGTCCAACACAAAACTATTATCGTTTAAGTCTATGGAATACAAGCGTTCGACGCCATCAAAAGCTGTGACAGCGATAGTGCCAATCAGAATAGTAAGCAAAGATTTCCTTAAGAACATTGTCGAAGAAAATACGATAACCTATGGGGACTATTTGCTACCTGCGATTACTACTTCAGTCATCAACACGAATTTTTCGACTGTCAATACAGTACTGACCTATAGCCATAATCCGAGTGGTTTGGGAAAAGACTATTATATTGGACGCCCAATAAGCAAAGTTGAGACGGTCAATGCTTATGCAGACGTAAAATCTATTAAGGAAGAATATAGCTATACCGGTAATTTACTTTCTTCGAAGAAGGTATATAATAAAAGCAATACTGCTTGGATACAGGAAAGTTATACCTATGATGGTTTCGGAAATGTCACAAAAAAGGTTCTTACCAATAGTGTTGATACGTTAACAGAAACAGAACAGGCACAGTACGATCCCAAAGGAAGATTTGTTATAAAAAAGACAGATAACCTGGGATTGGCAACAATGATCACGTACAACGATTGGGGATTGGTGCTCACCCAAACAGATCCCATGGGTGATAAAATTACAAACACTTATGATGGCTGGGGCAAAACATTGAGTGCGAAGACCACCTTGGGCGGAACGACAACGTTTACCTATGAAAAAATGGATGATGGGGGTACTAAAACCAGTGAATTTCAACCTACAGGAATGACCATTGCTACATTTATAAATAAATTGGGGCAAGAGGTCAAGGTTAGAAAACGAGGTTTTAATCGCGAAGGATATATCATCGAAGGGGGAGACGCTGATATATGGATCGAAGGAGATAAAGATACACGTCTTTCAGTATTGACAACCTATGATGAATTAGGTCGAAAAGTTCAGGAATCTGAACCTCATCGCGATAGATTCGAACCTAAATGGAATACGATCAGCTATAATGACAGTGTATTCCCAAGCATAGTTACTGCAACATCATTTCATGGCAAACAAATACGTACGAGACAGTCGGGGAGGGTTACTATAACCGAAGAAGTAAACGGCTATCAGCGTATAAGTAAAAAGACCACAGATGCACTTGGTAATGTTATCATTTCTGAGGACAAAGGGGGGATCATCAACTTTACATTCAATGCCTCGGGACAACAACTTTCGGCTAAGTATGGGGCCAATATTGTAAAAACCGAATACGATGCCTGGGGACGCAAATCTAAATTTGATGATCCATCAAATGGCATTCACTCCTATATATACAATGGTTTGGGGCAATTGACCAAAGAAACGAGCCCCAAAGGTTATAAAGAATACCGTTATAATACCAAAGGGCAGCTGACACAGCAGATTGAAAAATCGACCGTAGTGGGATTGACCGATAAGGTGATCAATTATGCTTACAATACGAAAGGTCAGTTGTTGACACAGTCAGGGACATCAAAAGGTAAAGCATTTAAGATAACCACAACATACGATACTTATGGTCGATTATTGACGAAGACGGAGGAAAGCTATGGCCGTATTTATGGGCAGCGGGACATACTATATGATGACAAATCGCGGGTGATTTCCTATGTAAAAAGTTTGAAATCAGGTACCGTCGAGACGATTGCTGCAATTCAGCACATATATGAAGAGTGGAGTGGGCTTCTTCAAAAAATTGTCAATAAAACAACAGGCGAGGAGTTATGGCGTAGACAGGAAAACAGTGCAAGTGGTAAAATTGTGCGCGCACGATTGGGGTATACCAATATAAAAAACACCTATGATGAGCAAGATTTTCTTAAGAACACACAGCAAGGAGTCTTAAATGCGGAGTATACTTTTGATGCTGTGCGTAATGAACTGAAGGAAAGGATTAGGAATGGAAATATTAATCTGACAGAAACCTTTACATATGATGGGAATAATCGTCTTATTGATTGGACAGATCCAAAAACCGGAGGACGTTCTTCTAATGTATACGATATCCAGGGACGTATCACTACGATTGATAATATAGGAGCGGTTCGTTTTGACAATGCTGCAAAAATCTACCGCCCCTCAAGTGTCAAGCTGAGTACAGATGGGAAGCAGAGCTATGGCAGTGATTTGATCCAGCAGGCGGTGTATAATGAAAACAACGATCCAATTTATATCAGTGGTCAACAAGGCGATGTGCGATTTGGGTATGGTCTAGGTAATATGCGACAAATGGTCAGCTATGGTGGCAAAGCTGCTGGCGCAGAAATTGACAATGCCGCAAATTCACAATGGGAAGGACAGTATACTAAATATTACAGCGCCGATGGAAGCTTTGAAATAGTCCGTAACAATAGTACAGGACAGGAAAAACATTTGATCTATATCGGCAGTTCACCTTATGAAAGTAATATTGTTTGTCTGAAAGATTATTCAGAAACTACTGCATCTTATAAGTTTTTGCACAAGGATTATTTGGGGAGCATTCTGGCCATCACTAATACAGACGGTACTTTGTTGGAAGAGCGGCATTTCGATGCCTGGGGCAATCTCACTCATGGTGATATGCAGCTTTTGGATCGAGGATATACTTCGCACGAGCATTTAGCTACGGTTGGGATTATTCATATGAACGGTCGTCTATATGATCCACGTTTGCGAAGATTTTTAAATGCTGACGAGCATATTCAGGATATGTTTAATACCCAGAATTACAATAAATACGGGTATGTGTTAAATAATCCAATGATGTACAATGATCCGAGTGGCGAGTTTCTCTTTGGTCTCCTTGCGATACCATTGATAAAAGCTATATTTATTGGAGCTGCGATAGGGCTTGCTGCTTATACAGTTGGCCTTGCGGTTTCGGGTAATATTGGCATGTGGAATTTGGGTGGTGCACTTAAAGCTACCCTGTTTGGAGCAGTATCTGGTGCAGTCACCTTTGGTATTGGTTCGATTTTCAAAGCTGCTGCAAATACGATTGGTAATGCGCTATTGCAGGCTGGTGCTCATGGTGCCTCACAGGGAGTATTAGGATTAGTACAAGGACAGAATTTCTTTAGTGCAGCTGCTGCTGGCTTATTCGGTAGCTTAGGAGCCTATGGATGGGGTAGAGCCATGAATGGTCTTGGATTAGGACAGTTTTCGCAAAGTACCTATGGAATGATAGGTTTTGGTGCAATATCAGGTGGAGTTGGCGCCGAGTTGACAGGAGGTAATTTTTGGCAGGGAGTATTAATTGGCGGTATTGTTTCGGGACTAAATCATGCGATGCATAAAATAGTGGGGCCAGATCAAGACGAGTTAGCTAATTTAACAGCTGAACAAAAGAAAAAATTGGATCAAATTAAATCCGGCACCTCACTTACAGTCAAATTTCTTGAAGAATCTGGTCTTGATAAAGTTTTAGACGACTGGATTGAAAAAACTGTTTTGGGTAAAAATTTGAAACTTGGTGTTACGGATTATATTGAAATGGGAGGAGAAATTTATTATGACTCAAAACTAAAGACATACGGAGGTATCACAAAGAATGAATATACATTTAGATTTGTGAAAACAGTATCATCGGGACTTATAACCGGGCACATTGGTGGTATGGGTGGCGCTTATATTGGTTCATTATCAGCTACATTTGTTGGATCCCGGCTCGGAGGGATAGTCGGTTCTGCTGGAGGTGCAATGATCGGTGCTGGTCTTGGGTACTATCTTGATCGTACTTACTTTGATGGAATTAAATTTTTTGATCGATTTATGACTGACTTTAGCACAAATCTGTTGAATCAAGTTAATTTCAATATAATAAATAACCGTAGATAGTTAATGCAATGGCAAAAGGGATCTAGCTCCCTTTTGCCATTGCATTAACCGGTAACATCTATCTCTTTACAATTACAATGTCTGAATTTTGGATATTAATTTGGGCTGTTATTGTCAAATTTTCCCTTTTTATTTTTACAGGAATGGTATACTCAATTTTATTGTTAGTAACTATATTATCCATAATGTCATACACAGTATTCCCGTGCCCCCCACCTGTAGATAGGATTTCTATTAAATTTTCGGAAGATAATGGTTTTAGATCTATAACTGTTTCGAAATATGCTTTTCCATTTGTAATCTCTTTCAGAGTATAACGAGTAGTCGTTATAAATTTTAACTGTCCATAATTTGGTATAGGCACTTCCATTATGGCCTCTTTTTTAAATGATTGTCCTAAGCCTATTGGTATTTCAGTATAAACGGTATCTACCAACTTCTCAATAGAATGTTTTAATAAATTTTTATTCTTCGTATCCAGTTTATAATTGATTATAGAATCAACAGTAGATAAATACGATTGGGATTTATTTTCATAGTTTCCATAAATTATGGTGCCTTCTAAAGGGTTTTCAATTTTTGATTCTATATTGTTGAAATTCTGGTAAGCGTCTATCGATACATATTCCATAGAAAAAGGTATTTTATTATCTTTTTTTTTCTTGGTGCGTGTGATACTTTTTATTTCGCTTTCGGAGATTACGGTGGCAGGAAGATTAAACCCTTGTAATTTTAAGGCATCGATTAAATCTTGATTTCCTTCGAAATTGATCGTTACTTTGGTCGAAGTCTTTGTGGTATATTCATATTCTTGATTGGGATGGAAATTTAGCTTAAAAATTATTGAGCTTTGTCCTTTTGCTTGAGAAAATAAGACAATGAACAGCAGTATAAAATTGAACTTAATCATGAATTTATGCTTTTTAAAATAAATAGAATAGCGCTATCGAAATTGCTATCGATGCAATTATAGGTATGATGTAAGATTTAGCTCTATATTGGAGATCTCTAGGAAAAAGTTGTTGTCGAATAAAAAATAAACCTGTAGCTCCAATACCTGAAAGAATAAAGTTAACATAAAATATGTCGTGAATTATGTCTGGATAATTTTGCCGGATATAATTTATGAGAACTACTTGAATACTTATATAGATAATACTATAAAAAGCTGTTATGATAGCGCCTTTTATATTTTTTATTTTTATAAAGTTCAGTATCTGAAGTATTCCTCCAAACAGGACTCCGAATACAACGGACAGGATCCAAATAAGTGTATTTGTATATAACTCTATTGCATTTACATCCTCGGTCAGCCCCTTGTCCCATCCTTCATCCACGATCTTTTCATCTTCTCTTTTTTTAGCAATTAAAGCTTCGATATGCTCTGTCTCTGAAACGGTGAAAGTCCGTCCACGTTCTTGCAAAATCTCGTAGGCATATTGTACTGCATCGGCTACCGACCGACTGTTTGATTCTATATATTTTTCAAGTTCTCTATCTGATAGGTTCCTAATTACATTTTTGTTAACCATACTATCTTTTAAGAAATTTATGAATGGATAATTGATAGATAAAGGTCATTATTTAATGTGATATTTAAAATAAAAATCCCTGTTATTTTCACCTCCGCATTCCAGCCATTCACCGAGTTTTCCTGTCCGTTAGTCTAAAGTCGATAGGCTAGGAGCGTATTGTGTTGTAGTTTTGAATCAACAAATAAGAACAACAGAACTAACAAAATAAAATAAAGACATTATGAAATCACTAGTAAAAACATTCGCAGCAGCAACCTTGATTGCAGTATCTACATTCACTATGGCCGCTGAAGGACCAGGTTCTAAACCAGCAAAAGCAAACGTTAACCTTTCAACCGCAGACTTTGCCCTTGAGCATTATGTTGCGGTCACTACCGAAGGCGAGTCGGCAGGCGTGGAGCAGCTGTTTGCTGAAGATTTCAGCCAGAAGGCTAATGAAGCTGCCAATGGACGTAGCGCGGTTGTTAAATTCTTTAAAAAGCAAAAAGGAGAGAAGCTGGACTGTAAAGTGACCACCGATATCATCGAAGAGTCAGCCGACTACATGGTCGCTAAAGTGACTATGAGGTTCGAAAATTTCACCAAGACTGACCTCGTGACTTTGGTGCGCGAAGGCGACAGCTGGGAAGTGTCCAAGTCGATCCATTCCTATAAATAACTGAGCCTTTAGTCAAATATATAAATGTTGTAGAGCCACATCGCGAGATGTGGCTTTTTATTTGGATAGCCGGTGGTTATTCAAAGTGTATGCGTTAAAAAGAGTTAATCACCTTGCTAAATGTTTAGTTTTATAATATTTTTATTTTAAAACTGATTGAAAGTGAGTAGACTAAGGTTGTTGTTGCTATTGCTCTTTATCGCAAATTTATCTTCTGCACAAGATCTGAAAGGCACGATTAAAGATAGGCATTCGGGTGATATTCTTATAGGTGTTTCGATCAAATTAGCTTCGCGCAATACCTATTCCGATGCCTATGGCAAATTTATATTGTCAGACATTAAGCTTGGAGATACAATCACCTTTTCTTCAATCGGATATCGCGAGGAAAAATATATAGTTGGTAATAGCAACCTTGATAATTTGGTTATATATATGGAGCAAACAACAATTTTGTTGGATGAAGTCAAGATCAATCCTTTAAGAAATTATAAGGCTGATTCCTTAAAGTTTCGGGAAGAATTTGCCAAGACCTTCAATTATAGCAAGCCCAAATTTAAAGACATTTTCATCACCAAAAGCTATTCTTCAAATGTCCCGAGACACCCTAATCAAGCTAGCAATAGTACGGCCTCGCTGATTAGTGTTGATGTGCTTTCTGTAATTTCTATGTTAGGAAAAAAACGTAATCCCCAATCCAAGCTACAACAGAAATTGATAAAGGAAGAAGAAGAGCGGTATCTTGACAATACCTTTTCAAAGCGTATGGTTCAAAATTTGACGGGCCTTAAAGGTGACTCTCTACAAACTTTCATGCAGTTGTACCGTCCGAATATTGACACAGCAAAATACATGTCCGACTATGATATTATTCTGTACATCAAAAATAGTTATCATGAATTTATCGAGCCTTAAGTAACTTTAGTGACTTTCTTTATGTACAGTGTATAATGAAAAAATACCCCCAATATGATAAAAGGAATAAATGCTGAGAAATCATTGAATGTTAATAGGTGATTGTCCATATCACCTATAATTTCAGTCTCGATAAACCTCGTCCCATTGAGCGTTTGCATATATATCCTAAAGCACAATTCTAGCACCGACGACAGATGCCCCAGCACAGGATGATAAGAAGCTTTTCACTACATTGTTTGTTGGAGCCGACTTTATGAACTGCTCTTTTTTTGTTTTGATAATGTCATGACTACCATTGCTATTTGGGATATGAGCATAATTGAAAGCCCACGAGTAAACGAATCGACCCCAACATTTATACAGCGAAAAAATATCCATGATGCCTCAAAAAACATTAGGCAGTACATTAGTTTTCTAAAGATTGGTTCCATGATTTTTTGAATTGATAACTTTTTCCTATAAATCTCTGTTATGCCAATTTAAGCAAATAAATACTGTATTGCAAACTTTTAAAAAAGAGAACTTTGCCATGAGTTGTCCATTCACCTCCCCATTCCCACCATTCACCGAGTTTTCCTGTCCGTTGGTCTAAAGCCCATAGGCTAGCGGCGTATTGTGTTGTAGTTTTGAGTCAACAAATAAGAACTAAAAACTAACAATATAAAATAAAGACATTATGAAAACGCTAGTAAAAACATTCGCAGCAGCAGCATTAATCGCAGTATCCACATTCGCTATGGCCGCTGAAGGACCAGGTTCCAAATCAGCAAAAACAAACGTTAACTTTTCTACAGCAGACTTTGCCTTGGAGCACTATGTTGCGGTAACGACACAGGGTGAATCAGTAGGAGTAGAGCAATTGTTCGCCGAAGATTTCAACCAAAAGATCCAATCTTCCAATGCACAAAATCACAGCCGTAGTGCCGTAGTTAAATTATTGAAAAAGCAAAAAGGAGAGAAGCTGAACTGTGTAGTAAGCACCGATATTCTTGAAGAATCAGCTGACTATATGATAGCCAGAGTAACCTTGAAATTTGAGAGCTTCACCAAGACTGACCTGGTTACCTTAGTACATGAAGGGGACAGCTGGAAAGTATCCAATTCAATCAATTCGTATAAATAGTATCTAACTAACTAGTGATCTGCCAAGCCCGGTACAAGGCAGATCACTAGTGAATCATATGTTTATTTTAAGGCCACGTCGTGAGATGTGGTTTTTTTAGTATATTATTTCTGCAAACGTTAAATAGAATTGCCGTTCTTTTTTTTATTTTTGATATATTATTAATCTTTAATTTATGAACAAACTCTTTTTTTTTATAGCTTGTTTTTTCATTTTAAATATTTGCCATGCTCAAAATATTGAGGTAATCAAATTAGCAAATCAATTTATCGATACGTTGGAAGCCCATTCTTTTATGCGGAGCAAGATTGACTTTGACCGATTACGTACAGAGACCAATAGAAAGGTTAAGAATTTAAATAAGACAGATTCATTATTGTCAACGTTTAAAGAAATAGTTTCCGGATTAAAGGACCATCATTCCAGTGTCGCTCGTGTTAAAGATACAACTGATAATTTGGCATTCATTAAAATGATCGCAAGTACGACGTATGAGAAAGAAGGAATGTCTCCGCTCAATTTTCAACATCGTCTAATTGAAGATAAATATGCATATATCAATGTACCTGGTGTACTTTTGGAGCATAGACGCTACATTGATACTTTACAAAAACAGTTGTTTGAACTAGATGGAAGGCATCCGAAAGCCTGGATTATTGATTTAACTGAAAATGATGGGGCGCTTTTGTACCAATGGTTACTCTCTTTCATAGCTTAATTGATACGACTCAAACTTTTTCTTATTTTGATGGAACCTTAGATAAAGATGGCAAGGAGGTTTTAATAGATAAATTTCAGATTCCCCAAAATGGTTTATATATTGACGATAGCATTGAAGCTAAATATTGTAAATTCGATACCGTCCAAGCCCGACCGCTTAAATATAATCAGATACCCATTATTGTTCTGGTCTCTAATATCACTGCAAGTTCGGGCGAAATTGCAGCGAGCCACTTCTTAGGACAAAAGAACGTCACTTTAATCGGGGCAAAGACGAATGGTTTAACTTCGAGCAATGAACTTTATTATGTGGATAAGGGTTATTCCGTTAATTTAATGACAGCGTTGTTGCATGATCGGAAAGGGAAGTCTTATCATGTTGGAGAAGGTATAAGTCCAGATATCATCGTTGATTTTGATTATCCGGAAAACATCAGAACTTTTAAAGAACGCTATCGATTTACGCTGGAAAAAAAATCAGTATTTATCAATAAAGCGATTGAGTTTTTGAGAGCAAAGGGGATTTAACTTCGAATAATGAAATTGCAGTTGATAAAGTAAAAGACAGATGGACGAAAAGAAACTATTTGATTTGTTTTTTTCAAAACAAATTAGTGTGGGCAATTTATCGAAGCGTATTTTACGGGTATATCATCTTCTTATGAATATATCTTGGTCAAGATTACTAAAAGAAGGTAAAAGATATTTTGTGAATACAATTGCTGTATGCATTGCCGTATTTTTTGTTGCTATTTTATATATCTATTAGTAAGTTCCATACACCTCCCCATTCCCGCCATTCACCGAGTTTTCCTGATCGTTGGTCTAAAGCCCATAGGCTAGCGGCGTATTGTGTTGTAGTTTTGAGTCAACAAATAAGAACAGATAAAAAAACTAACACAGTAAAATAAAGACATTATGAAAGCATTAGTAAAAACATTCGCAGCAGCAGCTTTAATCGCAGTATCCACATTCACTATGGCCGCTGAAGGACCAGGTTCAAAAGCAGCAAAAGCAAACGTTAACCTTTCTACAGCAGACTTTGCCCTTGACCATTATGTTGCGGTAACAACCGAAGGCCAGTCGGCAGGAGTAGAACAATTGTTTGCTGAAGACTTCAGCCAAAAAATCCAAGCTTCCAATGCACAATCTCATAGCCGTGAAGCAGTTATCAAATCCTTGAAAAAGCAAAAAGGCGAAAAGCTGAACTGTACAGTAACTACCGATATCATCGAGGAGTCCGCAGACTATATGGTGGCTAAAGTGACCTTGAAATTTGAAAGCTTTACCAAGACTGACTTGGTTACGTTGGAGCGTATGGGGAATGAATGGAAAGTGTCCAAATCAATCAATTCGTATAAATAATATTCAATAACTATTGGTCAGCTAGGTCATTCCCAAAGCTGACCAATAGTGAATCATATGTTTATTTAAAGCCACGTCGTGAGATGTGGCTTTTTCTGTTTTTATGAATTCTTAATTGAATAGATACTGGAGTATCCTATTCTTTTCGGTTTCTTTTCGCTCAATACACTTCGATAGATCCCATAATGAATATCGATCATGGTGATTTTTGACAATAGAAAATTTACTTTTAGCATAAGTGATAGCTTTGTCTTTATACTCGCTATTGCTGATGGATCTATTATAGTGTTGCTCTAGAATCATTAAATTCCCTAATGAATTGATATTTTCTTGCCATTCCTGCCAAATAAGCTCTCTTTTCTTTAGGTCTTTATCGTGGAAAGACTGGATATGTTCAATATCAATGGGGTTTTCGAAGAGCTGTTTACGAATTTCTTGTAACTCTTTAGCATTATTTGAATAATAGTCTTCATGTAGCATGGATGACATCCTGCATATCAGATTTTTTCTCTTTGTATTTTCAGTGAGATTCTCCGTCAAAAAGAAGTTAAGGTCGTACCACCCGTTATTATGTTGCTGTTCGGTTCCAATTGCATTATCGATGAGCCGGATAGCGTCATCGAGCGATCTGTTCACAATTGCGTCGATGACATGGTGCATTAGCCCGTAGTAGATCTCACCCTTCAATTTCTGAAAGCGTACACTGTAGATAAAGAAGAGTTTATTCAGTTTTACAATAAAGTTTAACATGTTTTCCCAATATCCCGGTTGTTGATATGTCCGGTATATAACAACGAAAGCAAGTTCCCAATAACGACTATACCTTGACATCCATATGAAATTAAAAGCGCAAGCATTTTCTAACGTAAAATCAGTTGCTGCTTTCCATCTCTTTTCCCACTCAAATCGCACCTCAATAATACGTTCTATATCCTTCAGCGACAAGGTTAGATTATCTACATTATTTTTAAAGTGTTCCTGTGGTTGATTTCCAATTATCGTATCAAATAAATGTTCAAAAAAACGGTCTGAGCTGTAATTATATAAACCAACAGGCAGTTTAAATTTTGCTATCAAAATATATTGGTAGATATTCAAAATACCACGCATGTCACTGAAGACGTATCCTATGTTCGTGTTACACTCGTCTATCTTTTTATAAAGCGCACTGATATCATTAAATACTTCTTGATCCAGACCTAATTTACTTGTTAGGTATTCATACATTCTGATTTTGAAGATGTCCCCGCCATTAAGATCAAGCCCTGTAGTATTAATGGCATTAAATATCTGCAATATCTTTGAAAGACCCGCTTGAGTTTCGATAACAACGAAATAAACCGAGCTAAGCAAATAAAGTATAAATTTATTAATATCAAATGCAAAGTCACCCGCCATCGGGTCATCAATTTCTGAATCTGAAGTATGTTCATTAATATGTTTGTTTATTACAAAAGCGTTACGGTCATACGGATTCTGTGAATCTCTATCGAAAAATAAGGTGTCCTTGTGGATAAATTCATCCAGATAATGTTGCTGTGTTTTGTTGTTCACCTCCGTTGAAAGCCAATTTAGATTGATGCGGGATAATTCCTCACATGCCGGATATTTTAACTGGAGCACCTTAAATAAAAGTAAGAAGGAAGTTAGTCGTTGTTGGCCATCTATAATATCAAAGGTTTCATTTTTTTTTGTCGGTGATAATTGCATAGTCCCGATAAACATTGGCTCAGATGCAGCGTTTTTATCGTTTCCCCAAAAGGATATAAAAATATCAGCGATAAATTTTCGAAGCTGATCTTCAGTCCATGCGTAAGGCCGCTGATAGATTGGAATTACATACCCGGTTTGGTCATCCAAAATAATTGATGATGGGTCTTGTTGATTATACTTGAGCGTACATGTTCTTGCTTTTATAGAAAAGCGCTGTTCATTGTTCATAAGAAATAAATAGAGCGATGCGGCAATGATCAATGAGGCTGAACCTTATAGGCTCTCGTAAACCAATTGATCAGTTACATTTCGGTAATTAATATGGATTTTATAATCTATGGAACTCAATATAAGAGGTTTTAATTTAAATAAAAAATCTCTAGGGCTTGTTCGTATTTTTTCCGTCTTTCGGGTTGGTTAGGATTATATATAATGTTGTACAACATGATGACGCCATTTTCCTTTTTTGTGGCCACCGACAGAAAAGAGATATTCCTCCGTTTCGAATCCAGACCTGTTGATACTTACGGCGATCTCATCGATGTAAGCACAGAAATCTTCATAGATGGCCGGCGTATTCTCGTCTGACACCCAGCTATGATTCGCAATATGGACGAGTGGAATACCGAGTAATAGGTTGACGGATTTTGCGACCCATTGGTCCATAATATATCCTCTAAGTTTGGGCTGCAAAAAGCAGATCAACTTGGTGAAGTAACCTATACCCATTCCTGGAAGTAGTCCTTGTTTCCGTTTTTCCTGTATATATTCAAAAGCCTTTTTACGGTTTTCGAAATAGCCTGACCGCAATTTTCTTACGATATCTAGGACATGATTTTCTTTCTCTAATAGCTTTTTCGCATGCTCCCGATTCATCCCGCCCCAGGATAAGATGATTAATAAACTCTCCAAATCTCCATTGGCGGTGTTGCGACAATAATCCCAGACATCGTCTCTATAAAATTTTATATTGAACGCTTTGGGAATTCGGTTGTGGTTTTCCGGTGCTATTACATCTTTGCACCAGCTGTAAGAATTTATTCCCATGAAAACTGGTTTTGTTTCTAAGCTGTTCAAAAAACAATCCAAATGATCTCGAGCAGTTAGTTCAGTTGACAGGACAGTAGTTCTTATTTTTATTGGCCTTTCCTTAACGATTACGGCTGGAACATTTTGAATCCAATTTTCCAAAAAATTGAGATCAATAATCTTTAGTTTGAGGTCTAGAATACCCAGATATTTGCCATCTTTTTTTCCAGCATACCAGATCGCAGTGATTGAGTTCTCTTTTTGAGTGATACCCTGTTGTTTCGCAAATTCAATAAAACCCTGCAGATCGTTGCGGTTAGTTTTTTGTAGGTAATAGGCCAAAAGATAAATAGCAATAGGATTGCTCCCGAGTCTGCTAGCATGATGCGTTAAGATTTGGTTCTTCACGAGTGAGATTCTTTCATCTGGGCCTGCTGGCCTTAAATGATCAATAATATCTTCTAAACGATAAGCTTTTATAATAGGTTTTTCCCAATATTTTAAGTCTGCTATAGACCATGCCTTTTGTTTCAATGAGCTAAAGATGGCTTCTAAGGAATTTACTGTTGGGATTACTTTTTCAAAAATAGACCGGCCGTGGATTGTGTCTGGTAGCAAAAAAGTTGGATTGTTTTCAATCTTCATAAGCTGGATGATATATGTTTTAGTACTGCGATTTATCTTGCCCAATTAGTAGATTATTTCATCAGAAAAAACTGGTGTAGACTACTTACTACTGTTTTTGCTTTATTCCAAATTGCTGACTTGAGCCATTTCTCGATTTATCCTTAATTTGCGTTTCCCAGATATATTTTGTCGTCGCCTTGAGTGATCTCCTAGATTCAACAGGATGGCGTCCGGATTCTGTGAAAAATTCAAATTCATTATCGATTTTCGAATACCAAATATGATCAATATCCTCTAGTTTGACAGTGTCTAATTTTGTGATTTTTTGGAAGTGTGCCAGTTTATTCTGATCCAGGCCGATAATAGCATAGCGCTGTGTTTTGTCTTGACAGTCAACTTGGACATAATGTTCTCCATTCCAGCACATGCAGTCTTTGGGGCCATCTATGATGGCAATGGCCAATGCGGTAGCGGTGAGTATCCCTGCACCGCCCAATAAAAGCTTCTGCTTTTTATTTCTTGGCAAAAATCTACTGCTGGGGGGACTTATATGATTTTCTTTTCCATTGGTAGGATTTTTTATATCGGGAATGTTAGACAGTTCTTTATGAGAAACCTCGGTATTTGCGGTCTCAGCCTCGGAAGCTGTATTGTTACTTTCGATATGCGGTAGCTCTTCAAAAGTTTCATGACTATGAGCAGTACATGCTTCCGAAGTTGGGATGATTATATCTGTTTTTGTCCCATCCACCTCTTCCTTTTTGTCATCTTCTGAGATAATGGTTACTGTTTCAGGAAGAACAGTATCACCTCCAACAAGCGAACTGTCTTCTTCTTCAGACGTCCTACTGGGGGGATCCTGCGCTAAGTTATCATAGGTAAATCGAAATGGTCTCGGTTGATAATCCACAAGTATAGCAAATAGCTTCACGACTCGGTCCTCAGGATCTTGTGTGATGTTGAGGGCGAACTTTTGCAATGCTTTTAAATATCCTGTGTTGTATTTGGTTATCGCGTCTTCCAGATTTTTTTCTCTTTTAAGTGGATCAAAAAATTTTTGGAAAACTTCGATGTCTTCGGGAGGTAGGCCCTCAGACAATCTGATTAAACAATAGTTTCTCAGTTTAGCAGGAGAGGGGTTGACCAATTGGTCATCAAGTTCCTGTCTAATTTTCTTCGCCTGATAAAGGGCGAAAACCTCTTCTTTAAATTGGGCAAATGTCGTTGGCATGGCATCAAAAATACGCTAATTCTACGTCGGAATTTACGGAATCCCGTAAGATAAAATACAATCAACACATCAGAATCGTCAGAATAATAAGAATCTCATCAGACCTTTCGGACCTTTCGGAATGATTTGATAAAAAGGGGTTTAACGGCTATAACTTTGTTCTCGAAGTCAGATGAAAGATCTTTTAAAATATACAACTAAGATACTAAACTGATTTCACAATGAGAAGATCTCGCGGTAGACATTGGCCGGTTTGGGAAGCAGCTTTTGCCTCCCGCGATTGACACTCTTACTTCCCAAAAAATTCAGAAGGCCTTCTGAAAACATTTGTAGCAATCCCGTGCACGGAGCACGCGGACCTACCAGGTTTTTGAACTTTTTTAATTTTTTGAGCCATGATTAGCTTTTTGTTATATCTATTATTTGGAATCGGTCAACCGTCTAACCCTCAACCGAATCCTGAACATCCGACTGTACAAACTTTCGGTGATGGTGGTGATACAAGTTCTCCGCGTCCTCCAATTCCGCCAAAGCCAATAATATAATAATAATCTTTATTACGAGAATAGCGGGGTAGTATTGTACTACCCCGCTTTTTTTGTACTTTTAAGCTAAAATAGTAGCCATTGAAAAGAATATTATTATTATTATATCTATTTTGCCTGATCTTATTGGGCTGCGATAATAAGCCAAAAATGAATAAAGTAAGCCAGGAAGGGTATGCTTTATATGAAAATGCCTTGGCTTATCTAGAGCGTGATGTGATCGATAGCGCATTTCTAGTTTTTGAAGAAGCAAAAAATATATTTTTAGAACACGGAGATAGCTTAAATGTTGCTAATTGCTTAATTAATATGTCAATAAGTCAAAGAGATGAAGGTGACTATTTTGGAGCCCAAGAAACTGGATTAGAAGCCCTTGATTTTTTGAATATCAAAAAGCCTAAACACTATATCTATCTGAGCACCAATTACAATAATTTAGCTAATGTAACAAATTCACTTGGTGACAAAGACAGGGCTATTTCTTTCTACAATTACGCAATTAAATTCGCAGGAGATTCCGCTTTGGTGAGAACCTATTTGAACAATTTAGCTCGGCTTTATCAGGATAAAAAAGAATATTCCCACGCGATCTCCATCTATGCTTCAATTATTAAAGAAGAGAAAAAAGGCACTACTGACTTCGCAAGAATCCTTAGTAACTACGCAACTGCCCGCTCGAAGTATCAAGTAGGGTATAATCCCGTCGTAGATTTTACGACCGCCTTGAATATCCGCAAACAAAAAAATGACCTTTGGGGGCAGAATTCCAGTTACGCACATTTTGCTGATTATTATGAAAAAGTCAAACCAGATTCATCACTTTATTATGCGCGTAAACAGTATGTAATGGCAAAAAAGATAAATAGTGCCGAAGATCAAGTTAATGCTTTAAAGAGACTTATTCGATTAAATCCTGCGGATTCCACCAAGATTTATTTTGCTACCTATCAACAATTGACCGACAGCATACAGCAGACCCGTGCCGCCGCCAAAAATCAATTCGCCCTGATCCGCTATGAAGTCGAAAAAAATAAAGCCGAAAACCTACGGTTAGAAAAAGAAAATACAGAAAAACAAAATAGACTTATCCGTCAACGTGCCATTACAGGAGCAAGCATCTTTTTACTCTTGTTGGCAGTGGGAGGTGGCACCCTCTGGTACAAGCGCCGCAAGCAACGGCTTGAACTCGAAGCAGAGAATAAGGTCAAAGAAACCCAACTTCACCTTTCCAAGAAGATACATGATGTTGTGGCCAATGGTATCTATCGCGTGATGACCGAAATCGAATATAAAGAGGATATCGATCGGGAAGGAATGCTCGATAAGCTGGAGCATATGTACAATCAGTCACGCGATATTTCCCATGATGTCGAACAGAAGACCATTACCGAAATTCCCTATAGTGAACAGATTGCCGAATTGCTCAAATCATTCGCTGCTGACCACCGTCGTGTATTCATTGCCGGAAACGAGACTAAGCTGTGGACTAACGTCAACAAGCGAGTCAAAGACGAGATCAAGCATGTGCTTCAGGAATTGATGGTCAATATGAAAAAACATAGCCAGGCCGATCAGGTCGTGGTACGGTTCGAAACATCAGGACAGCAACTGAAAATCGTGTATAAAGATAACGGCATTGGCATGCCACAGGAAAAAACTCAAGGAAAAGGACTGTCCAATACGGTTTCCCGTATTGAAAGCCTCGGCGGTGAAATTATCTTTGTCAGTGAACTGGGAAAAGGACTCAGCGTTACGACCAATATCCCACTAGTATAAAAGATAATAATGTATGTTTAAAAAAGTACTCATTGCCGAAGACCATGATACAGAAAATGTTGCAGTGCAAATAACACTTCGCGATCTTGGTGTGCACAATCCAAAGTATGTTTATTATTGCGACCATGCGCTCACCTGGATCAAAAATGCCATCCGTGATGGCGAACCTTATGATTTGCTCATTACGGATATCGAATTTGAGGATGACGGTAATTTCCAGGAGATCAAGGACGGTCTAGCTTTGATCAGAGCTGTTAAAGAGATACAGCCAGATATCAAAACCATTATCTTCACTGGTAAGGATAGATCAATTGCGATCAACGAAATGTTTAAGTCCAGTCAGATCGATGGCCATGTTATTAAAGCTCGCCGTGGTGGACAGCATCTTCGCGAAGCGATCCAAGCCGTTTATCAGAATAGGATCTATCAGTCTCCGAATACAAAAAAAATTATCCAGGAGCAGAATTCACATGAGTTTACCCAACTGGATTTGCACATCATTAAGCTATTATATGAGGGGATTGCTCAAAAAGATATGCCCCAATATCTGCAGCAAAGAGACATAAAACCATCCAGTCTGAGTAGCATAGAGAAACGGCTCAATCTGATGAAAGATATATTGGGCTTCACCAAAAATGAGCAGTTGGTCGCTTATTGCAAGGAGATGGAATTGATATAAATCTATTTTTACGGGAAACCGTATGAAAGGACCGTTTTAGGACATTAATTTTGTGAAGACAAGCAGTTACAGGTTCTTAGACTAAGTTTTTTTATGCATTCAAGATACTTATTGCTATATATTAACAAGTTTTATGAAGAGAAAAGGCTATCGGAGGATAGCCTTTCTTTTTTATTACCGTTTGAGGTTTTAGACTTCGGATAAATCCAAGTCTAGCGCTTAAATATGTTTAATCAGCCTTATTCGAAAATGTATTGATTGAATTTAGCCCATAATAAGCAATCCCGTTATCTGGATACTCTTTTAGAATCTGTTCATAAAGTGCCTTTGCTTTTTCGGCCTCCATTGTCTGTGAATAACAAAATGCAATATTACAGAGTGCCATTTCCCGATAGCACATTTTTGAAGCACTTAATAATATCACTGCACGGTATTTGTCTATCCACTTGTTTTTTGTAAAGAAATCAACACTTTGCTTAAAGTGTTCTGTAGCCGTTTTAAAATCTTTTTGTTTTATCGCTTTCATCCCTTTTTTATGGCTTATCGGTATTGTCTGCTGCAATACAATTGATAACAAGGCAAAGAGAACAGCACCGATAAAAATCCCATGCTTTGGAATGAAAAATCCAAAAACGACTAAAAAAATTATCCATATTAATATGATAATTAAGACCGCTGACCAGGATACTTGTCGAACGATTGGAACATTTGCACTCATTGGTATAACATAGTTAATGGTTTTATTCTTCTAAAAATACAAAAAAAGATTACTAAAATCCCCAGTTTCCGTTTTAGCAAGTTTTCCGATAAAATGCAAACCACCTTAGCCAATGACGTCATGTCTTACGGGAAACCGTAATATCTGCTTTACGGGATTTGATACTTTTGGTCGATAAATCAACAAATATCAGCAAAAATCATTTAACCATATTTAACTGAAAACACTATGCACACAGATCAATTGATCCAAGATACGCTCTCCGATAGTAGAGTCATCTATGAACGTGTTAGGCAAGAACTTTCTAAAGCCCGAACCGAAGTCTTGATAGCGATGGCCTGGTTTACCGATAATGAACTGTTCGCAACAGTTCAAGGATGCCTCGATCGCCATGTAAAAGTTTCTATTATTATATCCGATCAACCGGATAATGAAAAGCTTGATTTTGCGCTCTTGGAAAAGCAGGGCGCAGAGGTGACCAAGGTCAAAAATGTTGGTTGGGGGATCATGAATCAGAAGTTCTGCGTGATCGACCAACTCGTAGCTATTACAGGTTCTTATAATTGGAGCAACAATTCCAAAAGCAATAATCATGTAAGCGTTATCGTCACCAATTATGCAAAGACTATTGCTGAGCTCACTGATACTTTTCATGGGATACGGACGCGAGCCATAAGGATCAATAACGGTGAATCATTGGAAGATATTATCGCATCTGAACAAATAGAAACACCTATGCAGCTTAAACCCGAAAACCATACTCCCCGGTACACTTTGTCTTCAGGAGGAGAACTCAATTTCCAACAGCAGTCCTTGAAAGAATTCAAAGATGTACTGGACAATATCATTGCCTCTGAAGTAGGAGCCTTTGATAAGGATCTGGTCAAGCAGAGTGGCTATAACCGCGCCAAAGAAAACAATGGCGACCATCAGATTCTTCACCAGGCCATGGATAGTCTATACTCCAATTTCATCAATGAAATTGAAGTTATCGCAGAAAAGAAAGATCGTTTGAAAGTGCGTATCGACGAACAGCAGAAAGTGAGTTCGACCAATATGGAATTCCGTACAGAACAGGAAATTGAAAAAATTAAGGGCAATGCAACGGTAGACAAGCAAAATCTCGATTCGGATATCAATACTTTGACCGCAAAAATTGAAGAGAAACGTCTTCAAATTACCTCGAATAACAATACGAGGATCCCCTTTATCGAAAGTAAGATCATTGCCTTGAAACAAAAGATCAAAGAATTGGAAATTGAGTTTGTAAAGCCTGCAGTCAATAAACCTATTATGTCAATCCTAGCAGCTACAACTTTATTACTTGCGCTGTATATATTTGTTTTCTACTCCTCTGTGGCCTATATCTTTATTTTCTCAAAAGAAGAGATTAATGAAATGATGTTGCTAGGCTCAGCAAATACACAATCGCCCGAAGTCTTTAATCCACATGCTATTACTAAGATAGGGGAGAAAGGGATTGGCGGTATCTTATTTCTCTTTTTGTTTGTGGCTATTCCGTTGGCACTTGGTATGTACAAAGTTTTTAAAGATCTTTTTGATGTCAGTGAAAATAAGGAAGTCCAGCAACATGGTATTATTCAGAAGATCAAAATGGCTTTCGTGAACCATTTGGGAATTATTCTCATCCTCGTTGTTGATATTTTTATTGCCTATAAAGTGTCAAAAAATATCAATGATATAGAGTTGTTGACTAACAAGACAGATCAGCGTCTGTCATTGTTAAATGTACTTGGAGATAGCAATTTTTGGCTAGTATTTATTCTTGGTGCGCTTGGTGTATTTCTATTTGGATTCTTTTTCGAAAAATTAATGGGCCAGATTAACGAACGTAATCTTTCTTTTCAACAGCAGAAGACCAAGCATATTGTAGAGAGTCACCAGAAGGAGATCGGCGAGTACCAGGAACAGATCAATAAAATCCAATTGGAGAACGATGCTCTACAAGCTGAACTGTTTAGCTTGCAGGTAAACAAAGAAGAAAAAATAAGTCAGATTCAGCAGCTCCCTATTCAGCAGAACGAGCGGGTAGGTGCCCTGCAACATCAGCTGCTCACTTTTAAAGAACGGATTAGTAATATTGGACAGATTTACAAGAGCCAAATTGACAATGACAAGCTGCCTATTTCCAAAGCCGAGATGGAAAACCGCGTCAATATCTATATGGAAGGCTGGAGTAAATATCTATACGAGGTGTATGCAATTTTAAAGGCCGAGACCAAAACCCGTGAGGCTGTAGGTGAATGCGAAACCTGGCTTTCCAATTTAGGACGACAGCCTGATATTAAACATGAACTACTTGAAGATATTGCAGCATTTAATTAACCGCTATTCCAATGAAAATATCCTATATTTTACCACGATTATTTATACTATTCTTGCTTGCCAGTTGTCGGAATGATGACTCCAAAAAGCAGCAGGTAATACTCAAAGATTACAATATCATTATTGCCCCGGATCTTTCCAACAGGATCAATACACACTTATATCCGAAACCAATCCATGATACTGTTTTGATCCAAGATATTGTCAGTCATAGTGATGACCTATTAAAGCTTCATAATCGAAGTTCCGGACAATTAGATGTTTATAAACTTGATTTTATCAACCGTGGAATATTAAATACTTCATCATTCGATCCAAAGAAGATGACTATTGATTTTAATCAGTTTTCTAACAACCAGCTAGATCGGGCCAGTTATATCCGCAAAGGTCTGAAAGGTGATGTAGAAGTCTTTACGGATGAGGTAAATCGGGTCTATGATTATGCATTGAAAAATCCATCCGGTGCAGATGTCTGGAATTACTTTAACGAAACGATTAAGAGTTCATTGGTAGACGTTTCACCAAAAAGAATAAATGGGGATAGTAAGATCATTGTGGATAAGAAAAATACCAATGTCGTGCTTCTTTTGACTGACGGTTATATCGAAAGTACAAACAAGGGTAGAGGTTACCGTCTTGGATCAGAACTTGTGACCAAAATTCGAAAAGATTACAATGCGAGCGGTAAGCGAGACTTAGCCGCTTTTATACAATCCGATTCCACCTATGCAATCAATAGAACTGATTTTAACCTCAAAGACGTGAACATCTTTATTGCTGAACTTGTTGACCGTTCATTGGATCCAAGCGGTGCAGCCAAAGAACAGCCTACTGATTTTCAGATTATCAAGGTTATCTGGGAGAAGTGGCTTAAAGATAGTGGCTGTGCCAATGTTAAGGTTATTCAGGCTGTGAATACAAAAGAACAGTTTTATCAGGAGTTTGAACAATTCCTCAAAACGTTATAGGCAGATGAAAAAGTGGGTAAATGTAATGGTCAAACTGGGCATAATTGCCCTGTTTTTTCTGCTTGTTTTTTTAATGAGCTGCACGCAATCCGAGCAAACTTTCCGGTCTTTCGGTTTTTTGGAAAAAAGCAATCTTCCTTACTCGGATGCGGTACGGGTATATAAAGTAGTTGATGGAGATACCTTCTGGATAAAAAGCAGAGCTGGAAAAAATGTAAAGATCAGACTGATCGGTATCGATGCTCCTGAGGATCGAAATGCTTTTCACAAAAAGAAGCATCCTTTTGGGATAACATCCAAACGCTATCTCGATAGCTTGATTCTGCATAAGGAGATCCGATTGGAATATGATGTGGATTCACTGGATCGTTATGGTCGCACACTGGCCTATGCTTATCTCAACGATACATTCATCAATGCTGAGCTGATCAAAAATGGATATGCACTATTAATGACAGTGCCACCCAATGTGCGGTATGAATCCCAGTTTGTCGAAGGACAGCGTTATGCCCGCTCAAATCGCTTGGGGCTTTGGAATGTATACGATAATCCTAAACTAGACTGAGTATTCAATCGTTGGCTCATTAGATCGGTCTGTTATATCAATATAACAGACCGATTTTGTTTTTAGCGAAATTATAAGTTCAGGACTCTTTGACGAAGGATTAGCTTGGCCAGTTCTGGCTTAGATGGGCATTCCATATTTTTTTCATCATAATCTCAAATACGACCTGCTCTTTTTTTGATACCAGTTTAGGTTCTTTACCCTTGTGTTTTTTGATCAATATTTGGTCAGGTAAGGCCAGGATATTAGTGATTTGAGTGTAGGCGAGCTTAGAAGAGGAATCCGAAGCAAAAAAGTACATTTTTTTGTTTGTCATCACTATAGTCCCTCTTTTTATAAACTTATAACTTGAATAGCCCCGGTCCGAACGCAATTCAAACCAGTCGATGTTGCTTTCCTCGTATAAGCATATTTCACTTTTTATGATTTCGTGATTTGTACCCAATTGTTGGAGAGGTTCTTTCTCGAGTTTCCAGTAGGAAAGAAATTTATTGAGCATTTGTTTACTATAAGTCGGAAACTTGATGTTGCGTATCTCTAGTGACTGCTCTAGCTCATGGAATTCACGGTATGATATTCTTTTTTTTGCGATAAATGGCTTGGCCAACGAATCAACGAATTGTGTATTCCTTTTATCTTTTATTCCTTTGAGTATGGTATCACCGATGTTAAAAAACTGAACTAATTTATTGAAATGAGCGAAGTCGTTGTTATCCAAAATAGAGTCTTTAAGTAGTTTAATGTATTCCCTATCGATCACATCAATGCCTAATTTTTGCCGATAATATGTTGCTGTATGATCGGCAATGAGTAACAAAGATTGTAAATGTTTAATGTTATCTAATTCAAATTCACTGATGATCCCATTTTTACAGCATTCATTGATATAGGTGATATAAAATTCCTCCATATTCAGCCCGAAGCTTTTGTACACGTCGGTGCCATACTTTGATACAATCAGCTCCATGTCATGGATGCTTACTGATTCTATTGGTTTATTTGCAAAGAGGTTATTGATTTCAATTACACAATTCTCATCCGGCTCTTGCTTGAACCAACGTTGCAAGAGACTTTTCTTGATGAGCGGTTTCTTTTCAAATATTTCCTTATTCATATTGTCTGTATTCTTCATATATGGGATCATTCCAGTTACATACACCGCCATGCCAGGAGCAGGCCCCTCGACCTCGTGCGTCAGATGTAGTGCCATCACAGCATCTTGTCACATAGCCTATAATCCGCTTCCTTAAAGGATTGATTACATTATATAATCTTTGGGCAGCGGTTGACCCAAGCTCCATCGCTCTGTTGAGATCGTTGACAGCTGCTTGTGGTTGCTTTAATTTTTGATAGCATACAGCTCTCCTGTAGTAATGGTCTGCGTCCTTATTGTGGGCTATCAAGTTATCCAGCTTTCCTAGCGCATCGCTATAATTGCCTTGTTTCATCAATAGATCAATCTGGTTGGATCGTAAGGTATTTCTCTTGTTGGATAGCAGATCTATTTCATCGCCAAACTTGGCAAATGTATTTGCACGATCAATCAGTCTTAGCGATCGTTCAATATTTTTAGTAGGGGCTGCCAGCAGTTTTAAATAATAGTTTAGACTATCCTTCCGGATAGCCTCATTCTTCTCCTCCAACGCTTTCTTTTGTCGTGCAGCTAGCTCCAGCTCTGCTTTTTCCTTTTCTTTTTGTAATTGGAAATGATGACTGGCAATACTAACAGGAATTGAAAAGACAATAAGAAGCAGCGTGATAAAGAGTTTTACCTTAGCGTCCAATTTTACTCGTAGCATGTTTTCCCATTTAGCCTCAGTTGGCGGAATAAAAAGCGAAGAGATTGAAGCCAAGATCAATCCAGATAGCAGGTTGTTAGCGAAAACGAAGGCAAACAACATAATGCAGCTGGACAAAAGGATCTGCCACAAAGGGAACTTCTTTGCCTGCGTTTGGTCACTAGCTCCATGGAAGATGTCTTTAAATATTTTCTTACCCGGTGATATCAGTCCACTTACATATCTTCTTTTCATGGTTTTTGGAAGTTATTTTTTCGTTGCGATTATGAGTTCGCTTGAGGTACTATAAAAAGATATATCGCTTAAGAGTCTTGCTCCCAAGCGATAGTTAAGGAATTATTATAATGAAAGCATTTATTATTCATAATTTTTCAGTGCATCTGTTATTTCTTGGCGGTAATTATAGATTTCATCCAGGGAAATCAATAGTTTTTTGACACCTTTATCTTTCCCTTCAGGAAATACTTCAAGATATTTATTTGTTGAGTTGAAGTGTAATCGAGCCAGGGGTTTGCGGTTATTATCATCGAGTAGGATGCCAAAATAAGATTGCGTATCGCGAAAAGCTATACGAGAAGCGGGGACATGTTCACGCAAGATCGCTTTTACGATCTGTGATCCCTCAATTTCCTCTTCTGTAGTGATTATTTTGATCTCGGTACCGATGTTATCGTCAATTGGCGCCACTTCAGCAGTCGCTTTTTGTGGTATCGTCTCATTGATACTTAGAGCAGTTTTCAATCTTGAGCTGATGGATTCATTGATCGATGATGAAAGTGCTTTCTTGGTATATTCTTTAAAAGCAGCCATTCTGGATGCGATCAGCGGTTTGTCGAAAAATCGGTTTACCAAAAGTTTGACTAGTTCATCAGATGGCTCCTGAAGTTCCTTTTCAAACTCTTTTCGGATCGCCTTGATATATTTTAGTCCTTCTGCGGAATCCAATATTCCCTCTAGGTGGTAACCATTCTTGGTAAACTTCTCCAGGATCTTGATGTTAGAATCTTTGAGATTATTGAGATCCAAGGTAAAGAATGGTTTCTCATCCATGATATTCGGTTTTTCAAGATCAGCATAAAAATTATAGATATGTCCATTCGTCAACACGCCAAATCGAGCTTTTGAAACATGAAAATAACGGTGTAACTGTGAATTGTGTGCGTCTGCAGTTTCCTTCCAGTGCTTACATTCAATGATTAATATTGGTTCGTTATCTTTCTTAATGACATAGTCTACCTTTTCTCCCTTTTTGGTGCCGATATCGCATATGAATTCAGGTATTACTTCCGTAGGGTTGAATATATCATAGCCTAAAATTTGGATAAAAGGCATTACAAAAGCATTTTTAGTTGCTTCTTCCGTGCATATTTGATCTTTAAGGTTGCCTACACGTTGATGTAGCTGCTCCAGTTTGAGTCGTAGATCGTTTTCCATCATGTTAATAATATTTGATTATGACCAAATTTAATGAGCAATGCATTGGGAATATTACGGGTTCCCGTAAATTAACTTAACAATAAGATTTCTTATAAATTGAAAGGGACATTTGAAAAAATGTCCCTTTCATAAATATTACTGATCAATATTTAAATAATAATTGATCGTTTACTTGAAGTTCGATCGTGAGCATCCGTTTCCCAAGCAAGTCCTGACGCGGGAACTGCTCTTTCTTTACCCCAACCACGAATAGCTTCAATTCTCTCGGGGCTGGTTTTGCTTAATGGGACAATATTTTTGAAGCATTTTTCAAAGAGAGAATCATCCACGGACTCATCACCATGGATTACTGCCTGAATTGCTACGTCCCGTACTGCTCCTTCGAGGTCTGATCCAGCAAAGCCGTTTGAAATATCTACTAGGTTGTCGATCGTCTCATCAGAGGGCTTGGGCAATAGATTCCGTTCGATATAAAGATTGATAATATCCCTACGCTCCGCTTCAGAAGGCAAATCCACAAAAAATAATTCATCGAACCGGCCCTTCCGTAATAATTCTGGTGGTAGCTTGGTTACGTCATTTGCCGTCGCTACGACAAATACTTTTGCCGTGCTCTCTTGTAACCAAAACAGAAATTGGCCTATCATTCTGGTGGTGACACCCGATGAGTCGTTCGCATTAGCAGCAAGCCCCTTTTCTATTTCATCGATCCATAAAACACATGGAGCAGCATTATCAGCGGAAGCAAAAGCCTCTTTTAGCCGATTTTCGGATTGACCTACATACATACCTTGAATAGAAGCAAAGTCTAAACGGTGTAACGGTAAATTCCATGAGGCAGCAATAAATTTTGCTGATAGCGACTTCCCACAGCCAGGGACACCGACTAGCAAAACCCCGCGTGGAGGTCTTAGTTTTCTGGCCTTGAGATCTGCGGTTAGCAGTTGACGCTGATTTTCTAGCCATCGCTGCAAGCCATTAAGCCCTGCCACTGTAAGCGTATTGGAATCAATTTTGACTTTTTCAAGACCTGAGATATCACTAAATAATTTGTCTTTTGCTTGACTTAATTCTTTGATATCTTCTTTTGTCAAAGAACCTTTAGCCATTTGTGTTGCTAGTACGTTTTCGGCTTCTATCTTTGTCATGTTTGCCAATATCGTTGCAGCCATCTTAAAATCTTTTTCCTCCCATTCGATTGGAATTGAACCTTTATAAGGGATGACACAATCTTTGACCACGTCCAGCATTTCTTCTTCATTAGGCTCATCAAGTGTCAGTGTCATACCGAGACGTTGCAATTGCGACCAGACACTTTTAGTCGAGATTACACAGATGCTGCCACCTCGTTCAATGGCCTGTACAACACAATCATAAATATGTCTGGAGACCAGGTTGTCATCTTCAATGTCGCTAACTTCCGTAAATACAAATGTTAGATTTTGTCTTTGAGAAATGTTCTGTACAGCAAAGTCTATCCCGCCGGCAACAGATCGGTCATCATTTACATTCTTTTTAGATTTTATATCTATCATTCCGTGCGAAAGGCTGTGTACATATATGGGGATATTTATTTCTTCCGCCAGTTGTTGTATGACTTCCAACACTCTTGTTCGTTCGATACTTCGGATCGCTATAAAAGGTATCCTTGCACGGAACATCCTTAACAAGGATATTTTAAATTCCACACTATTTGCCATATTAGAATATTATTTTTCGTCCTGTTGAAGGAATACTAACTATTTCATTTTTTCTATCTGATGAAGTTTTCTGTAATTCTTCCTGAAGATTTACGGGCAATGAAAATGAATTTAATAACACAATCATCCTTTCTTTGATAATATTGGTTGTAGAGATTTTATCCAGCATCGACTTTTTGATCTCCGCCACAAAATCATACAAATCCTTTCGCAAGATCTTCTTTAAGTCTTCTGGTAAACCATTTAGATTAACAAAATTTACTAAAGGCGAAAGATGTTGTTTGCCATTTCGTAATGTTATCTCAAGATCTTCAATACGTGTATTTTGAGTTTGAAGAGATCGTTGAAATTTATCTAGCCAATTTTGCTTTCTCTTTTTGTATGCCCGTTCAACCTTTTCATAAAATCGTTGGGCGGTTCCGGCATCAATTTTAAAAGTTCTCATTTTCAAATCATCTATTGCAGTGTCATCCTCATTCCCAAATCGCTCGAGCAGGATCATCCATTCCGAATAAGTTGAAATCTGCATCATGAATGGTTCTTTATTCTTGGATTTATAAATTGATTTGGAGGTATGATGTCCCAGTTGGGAAATTTTGCATTTTCCATTTCAGCATCCGTTCTCCCCTGAAACAAATTGGGTTTTACAGGTTGGTGTTTGCCGTTTACCTGATCTGTAACTTCTGGCTGTACTTGAGTGTTATCTAAGATGATTCTATTTTCCATGATAGTTTGAGTTAGTTTGCTTGTAATATATTTTTGGTACCCTTTGAGATACTTGAAAAATCTTCAGGAGTAATGGCGGCCAATAGCTGACGCAATGTTTCGGCTTTGGCATCTTCTGTGGTTGATTCCATTCTATAATCTACTGTTTCAGCAATACATCCGCGCAGCACTTCTCTCGCTTTTGTCTGACGTGTTTCAATATTCTCTTTGATTTTTCTTTTCGCTTTGGTATAGTTACTGAGCGAGGTCCAGATCATGACGATACTAATAGACGTTCCCGCCAGCCCTAATACGATATGCTGGTTCCAGCCCCATAAGCCTAGTACTCCAATAATAAGACCTATTAATACTAGCCCATATGGGAATGATAAATTACGCAGTTCTAGAGATAACAAATCCTGCCAGTAGATGTCATGCTTTTCTAGCAGTTCTTGTTCATCGCTACCCCTTTCTGTGGCCGCCATAAAACCATCGATTTGCAATTCAATTTTAGCGGGTATTTTACTTCTACTATTTGCAGTGAAAGTATCGTGTGCTTCTACAATCCAGGGCTGGCTGATTGAAACTGCTAAGGCTTGAGTTACCTTGGTTGCACCAGAGAGCTCCGGATTAAAAGCTGCATTTGTCAAAATTTGCAAGAAATCGACCTTTTCATCAAAAATGTACCTTTCCGCATCCAAGACAGCTTGTGCAGCATTTTTGTCTCCATCCATTTGAATAATGAGCTCATTTAATCTAATTTGCTGCTGTAGAGGTAGTTCTTCATCATCAAAATTGGTCACCAGTAAACTTAGAATTTCATCCAACTGTACTTTGATAGCTTTAGTGTAATCAGCTGAAGAGGCAAAAATATCATTAAAATAAGCTTGGAGAACATCATGTGTCCTAGCTTCCTTGAGTGATTTTTCCAATTCGGACCAGTTTGTAGCGAATTTTGTAAGTAGGGGATACCTGCCTTCATCCAATGGACCTTTTGCTTCGAAAAAATTGACCCATTGTGATTTTTGTTCATTGATATAGTTATCACCTTGTGTTAGCTGCATCAGCCAGTCTTTGACATTTGTCATCATCAATTGCCTGGCGGCAGGAGGAAAGATCCCAGTGGTTACAGCTTCGAGAATGATAATAAATTCTCGGTCAAGATGATGAGGATTCTGGTGCATAAAATAGCGTTCTAACCATTTTAAGCTAGCCTCATTACGAGCGAGCCTGCGCATGACGAGCATAAAGAAAAGTGTGGTTTTATAATCATCCCGTTTCAAGCTTTCAGTCAGAGCCTTTTCATTATTAGCTTTGTCATCTCTTATCCACGAAGCCAGTGCTATTAGTGCGGGAGCAAGCCAATATCCTGGAGCTTTGATCATGATCTCTTCCGTTGTAAAGCGTAGCGTATCATTACCAACGACTCCAGTGTCAACACCTTGCAGTATCCCTGTCGCCATTCTCCTGACTTCGGCATAGTAGCCAAATTTGATTTGCAGATCCTGCTTTAAGTTTCCTTGTCGCGTTTCTGCAAGATGGAGCGATTTATGCCTAAGATCTGCTTCGACAAAATCAGCAAAGGAAGATGCTAATTTCATCAGCTCATCTTCAAGGTGATCTTGTTTGAAATTTAAATTCCCCAATTCGGAATGGACCCCAGACATATCCGATTTGATTGAACGCAGTGCACTATTGATAATGCTCAGGTCGGCGTAAGAAATGACTTGTTGTGACATATTTTTTCTATTTATAGGTTATATTAAAGTTTGCTTGCAGAGCCGTCCTCTCTGATTAAGATGATTTTGTCCCGATAGATTTCTACGAAGACATAAGCATTGTGTTTAGCAAGGATTCGGGCCTTTTCAAAGCCTTCAGGCAACGGCTCGCTTATTTTATAATGTTTGATTATCAGGTTACCTGAAAGGTCAAGTGTATGTACTTCATGGGGATGACCGAGAAAGCATTTTGCGAGTATACCAAGCGGCAGGTTAGCGATGTCAGCAGTACCGAATTCTTCCTGTATAGCATTCATAAGATCTGCCATGCCCTTGGTATCAGTCAATGTTTTAGCATCAAGTCCAGAGATGAGCTCCATGTATCGTTTTGAACGCCTTTTTAATAGTTCGCGATCGCTTATAAAACCTGTAGAGAAAGACTTTGTCTTATCAGTTTCGATATTGGTGTTGGTGTTTTGTAGGATTATCCTTGCCATAGGTCAATTAGTTTATCTATCGTACAAACCTACTAAGGAGTACCTGATCTAGTTTACGGGTTCCCGTAAATGGTATTTTAATAATATACCTTAATTGCTTAGTAAATAATCATGTAAATACGGTTTACCGTAAATAATTAAAAATGGACCAATCTATATTTGGCTATCAACAATTATTTAATTTTTTATGAAGACATTTTTACCGATACTGTTTTTTGCTTTTTTGTTTATTGGTTGCAAGAAGGAACCATCAGAAGATGATACATACGGCTATGAAACCGAATGTGAATACTGCGACATCAACTATATTAATGATGTTGGAGTTAATGTCTACGTATATGGACATAAGGGCTCATGGAAAAAAGAATTTCCACGTTCAATATTTTCAGAAATGAGAATAACAGTAACTGCAAAACAATCAACATCCAAGAACGTATCAGCACATATTACCAAAAATGGTGGACGCTTGGTTTCCCAATCCGGTTATTCCAGTGTTACAGCAAGACATACAGTTATTCGTTCAGGAACCTCCAAACCTGTTTTGGATATATGTGGTGCACCGACACAAAAAGGAGGACCTTGCCAGCGTATCGTATCGGGAGGTGGTAGATGTTGGCAACACCAATAGACAATGTATGTATTAAATTAATTCTTATGGGAAAAACAATAAAAGTAACAGAGGATTTGTCATATATAGATGATATGCCTCGTCCGCGACTAAAAAAATTAATTGTCAAAAATTTTCGCTGCATAGGTGAAAAAGGCGTCGAAATTGACTTGGATGATATAGTCGTACTGGTGGGTGCCAATAATGTCGGCAAGAGCTCTATCCTGAAGGCCTATGAAATTGTAATGTCGGATGGATCGAGAAAAGGAGAATTAACAATTGAAGATTTTCCAAACAACGAAATAATTGAAGGAAAGATACCGGAAATCGAACTTCATACGGTAGTATTTGATGAAAGGGTCGGAGAAAAGTGGATCGAAAAAATAGATCACGGATTTCTTGTTAGAGAAAAATGGACTTGGCCTAATGTTGGAAGAGCAGTCCGTAAAGGATGGAATGTTGAAATCGGAGACTGGGACGAGTATAGTTACCCTTTCGGACCACCGAACATTGCCAACAAAAGGAGACCAGAGCCACATAAGGTAGATGCCTTTTCAGACCCAGAAGAGCAGGCAAAGGAAATTAAGAAGCTTTTGATGGCCGCAATCACAGAGAGAGTGAAGGCGCTACAAACTTCTGAAGAAAAAAACGAATATCATGAACTGTTAGAGCAGGCGACTGCGTTACAGTCTAAGATTATTGAAGAAACAAGAGATCAAATAGATATAGCTAATGACTCATTGACCGGCTTAATAAATCAAGTCTTTCCGAATTATGTGGTTAATTTTGACGCACAGCCAGATAACAATTTAGATCTTGGAATTTTCAAATGGCATTCTCAATTGAAAATGGGTCCTGAAAAAGGATTTCAAAGTACAATAGATAAGCAAGGCAGTGGTGCTAGAAGAACCTTACTTTGGACAGCTTTGAAATATATTGCAGAGACAAATAGGAAAACAAAAGAAGAAAACTCATTACAGAGACCATACCTCTTACTAATTGATGAACCGGAAATATGTTTACACCCTAGTGCAATTAGAGAGGCTTGTAAAGTTTTATATGATCTGCCATTGTCGGGGAATTGGCAGGTAATGGTTACAACTCATAGTCCGGTCTTTATAGATTTTTCTAGGGACAATACAACTATTATAAAAGTAGAAAAAAAAGAGGGGGAAGGAATTGAAGGTACCACCATTTTTAGACCTGATAGAGTTAACTTTGACGAGGACGATAAGCAAAATCTCAAGCTGTTAAATATTTGCGATCCGTATGTTGCAGAATTCTTTTTTGGGGGTAAAGTTGTAGTGGTTGAAGGTGATACGGAATATACGGCATTTAATTATGTTCGAAAAGAATATCCTGATCAATATAACGATGTGCACATAATTAGGGCAAGGGGAAAGGCAACAATAATTTCCCTTATAAAAATACTCAACCATTTTGGGACACCATACTCTATTTTACATGATAGTGATCTACCAAAAACAAAGGATGGTACTAGGACCAATCCTGCATGGACGATCAACCAAAGTATTTTGAATAGCTTGAAATCACGGCCGGTAGACTTAAAGGTACGGCTTTTAGCTTCGATGCCAAATTTTGAATCAGCTTATTTTGGAAAGGAAATCGAAAGTGATAAGCCATATAATGCTTTGTTGACGCTGACGACAGATCCAGGAAAATTTGAGATAGTAAAGCAATTGTTAGATTCATTGGTAAATCATTCGATTCCACATCCGGCATATTGTTTAGAATGGAATAACTTAGAAGAACTGGAAGACTATTATAATAATTAATAAAGAGGTGTATCCCATACATAAAATTTGAGGGAGATATTTAAAATAACTTCCTCAAATTTTATTTGAAGATTCTAAATGCTGGTAGACTCATCTCTCTTTCATTCCTAAATAAAATTTCGGATATTTGGACAAAGGCCAGTTTTTAGTTAAAAGAATTTACCATGTCCGATATTCAGCAGTTAATAGCACAGATCAGAGCGTTCAGAGATGCAAGAGATTGGGAGCAGTTTCACAATTCCAAAGACCTTGCAGTGGCATTGAGCATTGAAGCTTCCGAGCTACTGGAGCTTTTCCTATGGAAGGGCAATGAAGACGCCAATCCCGACAAGTTGAAGAATGAGCTTGCCGATGTACTGATGTATGCCCTTTTGCTTGCCGATAAGCATGGACTCGATGTTAAGCAGATCGTGGAGGACAAGATGAAACTCAATAACGAAAAATACCCAGTTGAAAAAGCCAAAGGAACCGCAAAAAAATACAACGAATTATAATGAGATTATACGCTGGTTCGGCAAGTGATTTTATCCATCTCAATACAGAAAATAAACTTGTCGATTTACTTAGAGAGCAGTTTTTAAAACAGTTTGGATACAATCCGTCACACAATGAAGCCATGTCATGGCGCCATTCATTGTTTCGGCTTTCTTATATCATGGAACGCCAGAATCTACAGGACCAAGGTGTCATGGTGGAGTACAAACTTCCTCTAAGCGCCAAGCGTATCGATGTTGTTATTTACGGTCATAATGAACAGCAGCATAAGCAAGCTGTGATCGTAGAACTCAAGCAATGGGAGAAATGCGAGTTTACCGACTACGATTCCGAGTATGTCCTTACCTGGGTAGGAGGTGGTCATCGGTCTGTATTGCATCCAAGTATCCAGGTGGGGAACTATCTATATTACCTCAAGGAAAACAATAGCGCCTTTTATCAAGAAAAAGATCCCATTCAGGTATCAGCTTGTAGCTATTTGCATAACTATAATATATCAAACGATACCACCCTTCAGGATCAGCGATTTGAGGAAGCTGTTAAACGTTTTCCAATGTATGGATCTGAAGACAGCAGCCAGCTTTCTGCCTTTATCTATAGCCGCGTAGGAGCAGGCGAGGGGATGAGTATTCTCCAAGAGGTCGAACAGAGCAAGTTGCGGCCATCCAAGAAATTGCTCAAACAGGTTTCCGGTGTTATTAAGCAAAAACTGAAAGGCGAATTGCAGCTCTTCGGCCAGGTAAAGGCCAAGGGAGATTATATCCTTTTGGACGAACAGCTGATCGTGTATGATACGGTGATGTCTCTTGCCAAGAAAGCAAGAGACAATCAAAAGTATGCGGTTATCGTCAAGGGAGGTGCTGGTACAGGCAAGTCTGTCGTCGGACTGCAGCTGTTAGCTGACCTTACCGCGAGCAATATCAATGCGCACTATGCAACTGGTTCGAAATCATTTACAGAGACTTTACGCAAGATCCTGGGCAAAGAAGCCAATAGCCTGCTCAAATACTTTATGTCCTATGGTGATGCTGAACCGAATAGCATTGATGTATTACTGATGGATGAGGCACATCGCATACGCGAACGTACCGGTTATCCTTTCAAATCCACTGGTCGTTTACAGATTGAAGATCTACTTCGTGCAGCGCGGATCTCCGTATTCTTTGTAGATGATTATCAAGCCGTGCGGAGAGGAGAGATTGGGCAGTCCATCTTTATTCGCCAGCAGGCAGAGAAAATAGGTTGCACAGTGTATGAATATAATCTAGAGTCGCAGTTCCGTAATGGTGGCTCAGAAAAATACAGCCAATGGATAGATCATACATTGCATATTCGTGAAACGGCAACGACCGAATGGAAGCAGGAAGATAATTTTGAGTTCCAGATTATGGATAGCCCACAAGCCGTGGAGCAGGCCATTCGCGATAAACTAGCCGAAGGCTATTCAGGGCGTATGATGGCAGGATTCTGTTGGCCTTGGACTAAGCAGGCCGATGCCGGTGGAGAACTGCACAAAGATGTCGTTGTAGGAGACTATATACGTCCTTGGAATGCTGATGAAAAAACGAAGGGCATGCACCGTGGTATACCAAAGTCCCAGTACTGGGCCTATGAAGATGCAGGAATCGATCAGGTCGGATGTATCTATACAGCACAAGGCTTTGGGTTTGACTATGCCGGTGTGATTTTTGGGACCGATCTACGCTATAATCCGGACACGGCAGAATGGGAGGGTTTTCGTGAAAATTCGCACGATAGTGCGGTAAAAGGTGCTGATTTTTTACAGATGGTGAAGAATACCTATCGCGTTCTTTTGGGACGTGGTATGAAAGCTTGTTATGTCTATTTTATGGATAAGGAAACTGAACGATATTTTAGAAGTAGGGTAAGGAAGTAATCCAGCTTTTATTTCTCTTATTCTTGTTGTCTCCATTTTAATCAAGTATGTAGCGCATTGTGTCGATTAGTTTTGTAAATTAGAGAATTATTCTCAACTAAATTGAATAAACGACAAATTTGTTGTAAAATAATTTTTATTACCCTATAGTTACCAGTTTGAATTTTTAAAATGAGTTTTCGATAAAGCTATATCGATATTTATTTTGAAGAATTTCAACTAAGAAATAGTGATAAGCAATGAAATTAACTTTAAATGCAACCGAGGATTACCAGATATACAAATCAAAAAAAGGTATGCTAATACAGGGTAATTCTATTGAATTACTCCAAAATGACAAAGATCTTTCCGAGTTAAAAGGGAAAGTAAGTCTGATCGTAACTTCTCCACCATTTCCTTTGAATAATAAAAAGCAATATGGAAATGAAAAAGGGGAAGAATATAAGGATTGGTTTATAAAATTGGCCCCAATATTTTCTGACCTTTTGGCTGATAATGGCTCGTTAGTTATAGAAATTGGAAATGCTTGGGAACCAGAAAGACCAGTTCAGTCTTTATTGCATTTAGAATGTCTTTTAGGAATGGTTAAACATCCTGAGGCTAATCTAAGGTTAATTCAGGAATTCATCTGTTATAATCCTTCGAAACTTCCTTCGCCAGCTCAATGGGTAACAGTGAATAGATTACGAACAGTTGACAGCTATACACACGTTTGGTGGATTGCTAAAAATGATTTTCCTAAAGCTGATAATAGTAAAGTCTTACGCCCATATAGTAAAAGTATGCGCCAACTGTTAAAACGACAATCATACAATTCCGGTAAACGTCCATCAGAACATCAAATAAGTGAAGCCGGATTTTTAAAAGATCATGGTGGTAGTATTGCTCATAACTTTTTTGAGATGGAGGCTTTGGATGAAAAACGAGACGTTAGATTACCTCATAGCGTTTTAAGTTTTTCAAATACTAATTCAAATGACTATTTTCTTAAAACTTGTAGGGAGAAAGAGATTACACCTCATCCTGCTCGTATGTCTGGTGGATTGGTAAATTTCTTTATTCAGTTTTTAACAGATGAAGGAGATTTAGTACTAGATCCATTTTCAGGAAGCAATACAACTGGATATTGTGCTGAAAAACTAAACCGTAAATGGGTATCCTTTGAAGTTAAGGAAGATTATATAGAGCAGGCTCGTGTTCGCTTCAGTGATCCATCACTAAAATCACCTCTCAAAAAAATGAAAGTATGAAAACAACTGATAGAATAAAACAGCTTGCATCTGTAGATCCTTTAAAACAAGGTAAACAGGCAGATCTTTTCGTTGGGCATCCTTTTTCACTTGATTACAACAAAGCCAATATTCTTGTTTGTGACGATGACAAGGAAAGAGTTAAAGGAATAGCACAAGGAACTTTTTTACTTGCATTTTATGATAACGAAGAAACAGTTGAAGAGGCAATTCTTCTAAGAGCTCTGGCACCGGCTAAATTACCCACAGATAGTGCTATGATTAGTTCTATGATAGAATACTATAAAGACAATCTCCCTACTTCAGGCAAAAGCTCTAAGCTAGATGATTTCACACGTTATGAATTTAGTTTTTCAGGACTAGAATGTCGTGTGTTAGGAACATTCTATAGAAATGGAAATAATGTTGAATTTGGTGCAGACTTAGAGAATTTTTATTCCGCTCATCATTATAGTGTTTATAAAGTCAATAAAGATGTTTTAGGGTATATTGTTAACCAGAGAGATTCTCCGGACATTATTCATGGTAACGATAATGAATTTTCTATTGGGCATATACGATATAGTTCCAGCCTCAGATTTCAAACCATAAATGAAGAAGACAAAGCAGAGGTTTACATTCATCCAGCTGATCTCCTTGGAAAGAGAACTGCTCTTTTTGGAATGACCAGAACAGGTAAGTCTAATACTGTTAAAAAGGTTATTGAAGCAACATCTCAAATTTCAAGTAAAGCAACGGCAACCTTACCTTCTAAATCTCCTAATACTATTGAGGAAAATCTAAAATCATTTGATAGTAATGGTGCTCCTAAATATCCAGTAGGGCAGTTAATTTTTGATGTGAATGGAGAGTATGCAAATAAAAATTTACAGGATGAAGGAACTGCAATATTTGAAAAATACAAAACAAATACTGTTAGATACAGTATTTTGGAAAAAAGCGATGCAGATTTTAAAATAATGAAAGTAAATTTCTACAAGGATATTGTAACTGGTTTTAGTTATATCTGTGCTTCTTTAGAAGATGAAAAAGTAGATTATATAACAAGTCTCAAAGTTTTAGACTTTACTCCTCCACCTCTTGATAATGAGCATTTTGACGAATGGACAAGATATAATAAAAATAAGGCTATATATTTCTGCTGTCTGAATAAAGCAGGTTTTAATCCTTCAACAAATTTTACTGTCAAATTTAAAGCCGATGCAACAATAAAAAAATTAGTATCAGAAAAATATAAAGAGCTAGATATCGAGAATGGTGTTTCTTTAGATGAAGCAGAAAGCTGGTTTTTATGTGCATGGGAAAATATAAACGATAAAGTTTTTACAGATTATAAAAAAAAGAAAGGTAAGGATTGGTTTTCGGATGAAATGAAATCACTTATGATCTTTCTCACTCAAAAAAAGGATGGTCGTTCAGTAAGTGGATTTGATAAATTCAAAAAAGTAGCAAAAATGCATACAAATACAACCGACAACTCTTTTGAAGTCGATATATCTGAACATTTAAGAAAAGGAGGTATTGTAATTATTGATTTATCACAAGGAGACCCTAGACTTCAAGAAGTATTTCTTGAACGAATATCAAAGAAGATATTTTCAGATTCAATGTCTAGATTTACAGACAGTATCCCGAATAATTTCATCCAATTTTACTTTGAAGAAGCTCATAATCTATTCCCTAAAAAGGATGATAAAGATTTAAGTCAGGTTTATAATAGGATTGCTAAAGAAGGGGCAAAACTAAACTTGGGAATGATTTACGCTACACAGGAAGTAAGTTCAATAAGTTCTAATATTTTAAAAAATACCCAAAACTGGTTTATTGCCCATTTAAACAATGAAGATGAAATAAAGGAACTAAGAAAATATTATGACTTTGACGATTTTGCCGATGCATTAATTCGGTTTAGTGCAAAGAACGATAAAGGTTTTGTGAGGATGAAGACCTATTCTAATCCTTTTATTGTACCGGTACAGATTGACAAATTTTCAGCAGAAAATTCTACAAAATAAGTATTATGGCATACAGTAGCAGAACAGGTAAACGTCCTGATGAATTAGCCAGTAAATCATCTCATTCATTTATAATAAATGATGAAGAGGTTCAATTATTTTTGGAAAATTGCGAATATCCCAAATCCGTCGAAGAAGTAGAATTAGATAGATCTCTTGTTATCAAAGTTCAATATCCCGATGTGAATCCAATTGAACATATTATAGCAATGGACGGTGGTTACGCTACTATTCCGGTAAAGAAAACATTTCCTTCTTCATTGATAACATTTTTTCAATTTGGAGAGATCTTTCTAAATATTGAAGATTTAAATAACATTTCCGAGATGCCATTTATTTCTAGGGAATCAATGTCAGCACTTAAAGACTTAGAAAGAAGTAAATTAGTGCTACCAACAAAAAACGTTTCATATAATAGTAATATCACTTTAACTCATTCCGTTCGACGAACAATTTATGAATACTTTAGAAATAAAGGAGATAAAAAGGATAATTTACTTTCCACAACATATTGGCTAATTTTTAATTTGTTTGACCAGCCTTTGGATAGCTTTAACCTCACTACTTGTCCGCATTGCAAAGAAAAAAATCAAAATATTTTACGTACAAATTTTAACAACGAATACAAGACTAACTGCCCGGAATGTAATGGAATATTATATATAACAGACTGTTTCAGATTACATGAAGTGATTGATGATGAACTCGGAGCAGGCGGTATCCTTGGCTATTTAGTCAATTTAATCGAACAGATAAACATTGTACATACAATCAAGTATATTAAAGAAACACAACCTAAATTACTGGATAGATTTTTCTTTATTAAAGATGGACCTCTGGCATTTTTTGGACAAACAGCTAATATGCATAAACACGTTCGAAAATTATGTAATTACTTATTTAGTAGTCATAACTTATTTTTAGCCGGATTAGAAAAATCAGGGGCGTTTGTGGAACATGCAGATGAAATCAAAAACCTGTTAGAACCAGGAGAAGCTTTATTGCTTAACAATAAACATATTTACACTTATATTTTACCAGGACCTTCTGATAACCCAGAACCATATGCACATACTTCATATTATAGTTCGAAGATTATTTTTAAGTCAAGAGATGAAAGAGTATATGTTATTACACTTCCTGTCGAAAATGAGAATATAGTGCTGAATCCACAAAAGACTGATTTTAAAAATCTAGATATAATACTTTGGAATATAGAAAAGCTAAGATGCGATATGTATGATAATTCAATCGTACCTGTAGCTTTGGCTAATAAGCTTATTTCACTATCTAGTCATCCAAGTTCAAGTATTTTGGAAAAATTTGCTAAAAAACATACAAAATGATTTACGTAGAAAGAAATAGTATTCCTGTACCAGAAATCTTTTATTCAAAGGAAGTCGAAATAGCAAAAAAAAGGCTGGAAGAGTTCTATTTAAAATCAAAAGAAAGCAGATCTCAGCAAAAATACTCACAACCCTTTGAAAAAGAATTAAGAGATAAATTTCTTGAACCACTGCGTGAGGTCTTTAAACGAAAATGTGCATATTGTGAATCATCTATATCAAGTAACGCACAATCTGAGTATGATCATTTCCGTCCTAAAGCAGGAGCCAGAGGATTGGACAAGGAATTCTCAACAGATCATTATTGGTGGTTAACCTATGATTGGAATAACATTTATTTAAGTTGCTCCCACTGTAATCAATATAAATCGACATGGTTTCCCGTTGAAGGAAAAAGAATACCCTTAAATACACCTTACAAAGAAGTCATATATCACGAAAAGGCTCTGTTAATAGATCCATGCATAGACAAGCCTGAAGAACATTTAATTTACAATGAAGAAGGTGAAGTTGATTTTCTTACTCCTAAGGGAAAAACAACCATCGAAATTATTAAACTGAATAGGATTGAGTTGGTAAGAGATAGAAAAAAAATTATACAAGAGCTTAAAAGAGAGTGGCAGCATTTTTCTACATTAGTTTCTACTCCTGAAAAAGATATGAAGTCCATTGATAAAATGGTGAAATCTTGGGAGAGTATTTTTAGCAATGAATCGAGTAAACCATATTTAGCCATTCAAAGACAAATACTCACTAAATTATTTAGGGAGGCAGGTATAAGTGATTATTTGAATAATCGAGATTTTAAAATATTTCAAGAATTTGAAATTCTAAAAGGAAAAGCCTTTAATTTTTTAGAAGTGGATATAGAAAAATTTGGGGACAAAGTTGAATTAAGTTTTGAAGATAAAGAAGAGATTAGTCAAAGCTTAAACATCGATGACATAAAGCATAAATATGTTGAAAAAATAGAATTGAGAAATTTTAAGTGCTTCTCCTCTTTAGAATTAGAATTTAATCATGATTCTGATTCTCCTATTGAAAATGAACCCTGGTTATTATTTCTTGGCGAAAATGGTGTTGGAAAAAGTTCACTATTAAAAGCTTTTGTAATTGGCTTGACAGGCGATGAATATATAAAAAGTTTAGAGCTAAAAGGTAAAGATCTTTTAAAGCATGGTGCAAGGAGTGGATTTATTCGAATACATCTTGTAGGTGCAATACGGCCTATAGAGGTAACTTTTAATAAAACAGAAATTCGAACTACACTGCATCAGCCCATAATTAATATTGTAGCTTATAATTCTATACGTTTAAAACCAAAAAAAGGAAAAATTCAACCCGAAAAAGGTGTTTTTTATGGGGCTAAAGCTAAAAATCTATTTGACTATACATTTTCTCTCATAGATGCTGATAGTTGGTTAGTTAAATTATTCAAGAAAGATAAAGACGCTTTTGATCGGGTAGCAATATCGCTAAAAGATTTAATGCTTCTGGAAAATGATGACACTATAAGTATTGTAAAAAATCAACCAGTAATAAAAAGGAATGGCGATGTTTTTTCAATTGATGAACTGAGTGATGGCTATAGATCAATCTTCTATTTAGCGGTTGATATTATGGCTACTTTAGCAGGCGAAAATGTAACATTTGATTTAGCAGAAGGAATGGTACTTATTGATGAAATAGGGACTCATTTGCATCCACGTTGGCGAATGGAAGTGGTCACACGTCTGAGAAAAGCTTTCCCAAAAATTCGCTTCGTAGTCACAACACACGAGCCTCTTTGTCTGAGAGGATTAAGAGCTGGCGAAACTGTAGTACTTACTAAGAATCAAGAGAATGAAGTAATAGCATTAACGGATTTGCCAGACCCAAGTGAACTACGGGTAGATCAGATATTGACTTCCGATTTTTTTGGATTAAAAAGTACTATAGATCCTGAAACAGAAAGGCTTTTTGATGAATATTATGCAATTCTTGCTTTGGAAGAAAAAGACAGGAGTGAAGAACAAAAAAATCGTCTTTTAGATCTAAGCCAGATTATCCCTCGGATTAAACATTTGGGTGATACAGAACGTGAAGAGCTTACCTATTATGTAATTGATGAACTGCTTGCCCGAAAGGCAAGAGAGGACGGTCTAAAAATCAAAAAGGATTTAGAAGTTGAGGCATTGAAACGAGTTGAAAGTATATGGAAAAGTTTGGACACTAAAAAATAGATCATTATGATAAAAGTTGATAGATCTCAAGTGCCAAAGCCGTCTGCATTAGATAAAAAAAATAGGGCAGGTAAAACAGAAACAGAAAGAGCGATTGAACATTACACTTCTCCTACTTTTGATGGAACGACTAATTTCGAGTTTAAAATATATTCAGATAATGAGGTAAAAGACGCTTTAATAAAGCTATTCAAAGGAAAATGTGCTTATTGCGAAAGCACATTTCTTCATGTTTATTCTGGTGATGTTGAGCATTTTCGCCCTAAAGGAGAAATTGAAGAAGCTAATCCACATAAGAAACCCGGTTATTATTGGCTGGCTGCAGATTGGGATAATTTGTTGTTGTCTTGTAGAAACTGTAATCAAAAGCTATCTCATTCAATGTATGGGATAGGAACTAAAAAGACAATGGGAAAAATGAACCAATTCCCTCTGTCGGATGGGACTAAATATGTACGTAAACATGACAGCGTTAATGGAATTGCAGATGAAGAATCATATAGACTTTTACTAAATCCATGTATTGATAATCCCGAAGATCATTTAGAATATGGTGAGGAAGGTGTCATTCGCCCCAAAAAAGATGAGGATGGAAACGAAAGTATAATGGCTAAAAAATCAATAGATGTTTATGTTTTACAGAGAATGTATCTTGTCCAATCTCGGGAGAAAAAACTTATTGAAATGCAGGCACAAATACAAAGAGTCAAAGAAGCTACCGAAAATTACAATGATATACTTGGATCTCCATACACAACAAAGAAATTTTACTTTGAACGAATCTTAAAAAGAGAGCTGGAGAGATTAAAAAAGTTTTTAAACCCAGAAGAAGAGTATGTTGGTATGGCAAGACAAGTAGTAGGTGAGTTTTTAAGAGTAAATTTTGGTATTACTATATAATTATGAATTGGGTAAAAGAAAATAGGGAAAAATTAGAACAGTCAAACTATGTTCTGAAAGCAGACACTACTTCAAATTATTGGTTCGGAATATCACAAAAGAAGCTTGATAACTATAGAACTCAATTTGGTTCGGACTATAATATTATACTATTTGGTAGTGAAGACGATGAAGGAGATTTTTATATCCTACCATTCTCAGCAATACAGGATCTTTTAACAGAGAAAAATTTGTATTTGCTTGAAGGAAAACGTCAAAGATGGGTTGGAGATATTCGAAGTCATATACTAAGAATAAGAAATTCTAACATTGAGAGGAATATTTCTGAATTTTTTAGTTTACCTCAGATAGATTATAGTAAACCTATTTTACAAAAAGATAATCTAAATGACTATGCAATAGAAAATGCGAAAAGAGAAATACAAATAAGAATCAAGCAATCCTCATTTCGAAAAAAAGTTTTAAAGAATTTTGACCATAAATGTTGCTTAACCGGAGTCACAGAAAATGATTTATTGGTAGCAAGCCATATTATTCCTTGGTCAACTAAAATTGATACAAGATTATCACCTCATAATGGTCTTTGCCTTTCTACGTTATACGATAGTTTATTTGACAAGGGATATTTTACACTTAATGAAAAGTATGAAGTAATCATTGCTTCAAAATTAGATGAATTGAGTTTACAAACTCAAAATTGGTTGAATGAGATTTCTGGAAAAGTAATTTCAAATCCTGTACAATATGAAATTAGTCAAATTGCTTTGGAGTATCACCGAAATACAATTTTTGACAAGTTTTAAATGAATAAGAACCCAATAATATCAAAATTGGTTGGAAATCTGTTGGACATTCAGACAGATGGAGACCATATTACCATTGCTGAACTAAAAACAATTTATAAGAATGGATTGAAGGAAACCATTGATGTCAATACCGCTTTAGTTTCGCCAGGTCTAATTAGTAAAATAAAATCATCACATGTTAATCCTTATGTAAATCTGTCGGGAGCATACTATAGAGAAGATTATGAATATAAACCTTCATTCTCATTATATCTTTCAAAATCTTCAGGATTAAGCAAAGCAGAACCTTTGGTTATTTCTTGGTGCTCAGGTAATCACACCACCTTCATGATTGACCAAGGTTTTTTAAGCGCCTTTAAATTATCACCACGTTTGTTAGAAGACGAAATTCTATGGAATGATTTAAAGGAACCTCAATACAATGTGGTAAAAATTAAACCTCTTTCTGAATATGATTTTCCAACACATTCCGAAGCGAATGTTAAAGTCAAGAAGGATTATTTGGAGATTTATTTAGCTTTCAGAAAGAAAGTTGCGGTACAGGTATTTAGTATAAAAAAAGATATCGCAATAGACGAAGAAATCTCTACACTGCTTAAAAATAAGAAACATTTTATCGAAGAATTTAAACAGTTCGAAATAAGACTTAGCAGATTTGACCATAAAGAGGATATAGCTCGCTTAGAAATAAATGGCTTCAAGGTTTTACTAGAAAATAGTGAGAATAATCAGAAAGAAGAAACAGTTACAGGGCATCATTGGAAAGGAATTGATGGGTTGGTAACAGAGTGGCGAGCGAGACATGAAATACCGTTTGAGTATGTATATGTTTCTGATAAGGTATTGGCAGTATATGAAGCAGACGAAGATTATGAAGTTCATCCTTTATCAGGGAGTGTCAGCTATAGAAATCAATGGGCAGTAACCCATTGTGATCGTGTTGGAAAAAATGCTATTAAAATTGACATCAAAAAGCTATATGAGGGTAATAGATACACAGTTATTGATTACTGGAATAAATTTTCGATTCACCCATCCGAAATTGTTGAAGGCGAAAATATCGCTGAAAAAGCAGAACGTTTGACCAGGAAGTACTTTTTGTTCGGACGAATATTTACAGGTTTATTTAACCACTTATTCGAACTCAATTATTCGGCAATAGATGTCATTGGTTTGGACGAAGAGCGTATTGAATATACAGGATGGTCAGAATTCCCTGAATTTAATACTATTGCGCAACACGTAGATTTAAAATCTTTTTCCAAAGAGCAATTTATATCCCGATGTAAAAAGTTATACATTTTGCTAGGAGAAAATCTTCAAGAAAAATCTTTACGTAAGATTGTAAATATGTTAGAATTCCCCGTTTCAATAACTAAAGAATTCAGAAGTATAAAGTTACTGGAATTGATTATAGCTTATCTGAAAATCTCAGGCGAAAGTGGTTTACATCCTGTGGATAATAAAGAAGCCATCGTAGAAAGAGTTTTAGAAATTAAAAAATATAATGTATTAATAGAGCTATCAGCTATCAATAGTATCAGACAACTGGATGCTCATAAGGCTAATGATTCCAAAACAAGATTTCATAAAGCACTAAATGATTTGGAAATACAACCTAATGCTATTTCAAATAATTATTCAGATGCTATCTGGCAGGTATATGACGCCATAGATGAAATGTTTGTGGATTTGAATATTTCTCTTTCAAATGCTTATGACTTAATCTAAAGTTGCTTAAAAATGTAAATATTATTATTGACTATTTGTGCTGTCTTCTACTGATATAGCTTTAAATTTTTGGAATAAAATTATTTCAAGAATGAATGATCATATTAAACACTTATTGATCCAACGACAATACACTGAGGATATCAAAGATGAAGCAATAGTACGCGTTTTATTTAACGGTGAAAGTGTTGTTGAAGTTGCCGAATCGCTGGAAATTCACAGCGTCCAGGCAATCAATCACTGGGTAAATGCTTATCGCAAAAAAATCGAGGAGGGATTGATAACTTTAGCTCCTATTGTAATCTCACCCTAACTAGCTATATTCAAAACTAAATAATTCCAATCTAATTTATTGTTATTATCTCGTTGGAAGGTTGGGAAATTCTCCTGTTTCCCATATTTCACTAAAAATTCTACAGGTGTAAGTTGCCCTAACGAAGAATGTGGCCTGACATTATTATACATCCATGCCCATGCATGGGCGTACTTCCTGATCTCAGTTAGGTTTTCAAACATGTAACTGTCCAATACATCCTGTCTGAATGTCCTATTAAACCTTTCGATAAGACTATTTTGGGTCGGTTTCCCTGGTTGGATGAAGTGCCATTCAATGCCATTTTGAGAGCACCAATCCTGTAATACTTCCGCTAGAAACTCAGGGCCATTGTCCGATCGTATGCATTCCGGTTTTCCTCTCCATTCTACGAGTTTTTCTAGTTCTCTGACCACTCTGGCTGCCGGAAGGCTGGTGTCTACCGTAATAGATAATGCCTCCCGATTAAAGTCATCTATTATATTCAGTGTGCGGATGGTCTTTCCCATGGACAGTGTATCGTGCATAAAATCAAGACTCCATGTAATATTTGGCCCAATCGGACATAATAGTGGAGCTTTTACTCTTGCAGGTAAACGTTTCTTGCGCTTGTTACGCAGATTTAGCCGCATCGCAGTATAAATGCGATATACACGTTTGTGATTCCACATAAACTGTAGCTTCCTTAAACGATGGTACATCATCCAAAATCCCCAAGTACGATGAAGATCCGCAAGGATGGATAATTGCTCTATTACCTCACTGTCATCGCTGCGCTTGGCTTGGTAGTAATAAACCGATGTACTGATATTAAACAACTTACAGGCCTGACGAAGACTGGTCCCAAATTCCTCTCGGGAGTAGCCAACAAGCTCGCGCTTCTCGGCAGGCCCTAGAGCTTTTTTTCGATAACATCTTTTAGAACCGTAATCTGCAGAGCTTGTTCGGCAACGATCTTTTTATATTGAGCTAGCTCCCGTTCCATATCTTTCATTTGTTTGAGCTGAGATGCCTCCATTCCGGAGTATTTACTTTTCCACGAATAAAACGTTCCCTGACTGATTCCATGCTCTCGACAGATGTCAGATACCGGTTGACCTGATTCCTGAAGTGATAAGATCTTAATGATCTGTGGCTCGCTGAATTTACTTTTTTTCATTGTCCCTAATTTATAAAACTACATTAATAATCGTAGCTATTTTTAGGGGAGATTACACTATGACAGATAAACAGAAACGGGATTTGCACAATCTTCAGCAACGTAACAAAGAATTAGAACGTGCAGTAAAGGAGGCTAACCTTATGATCCTTGCCTTAAACAGCTTAATTGATGTTGCTTGTCTTGTCCTGAAATAGCTTTACACTAAATTGTAAAGTATATGACAAAAAAGAGTAATGTGGATAAATCCAAGCCGTTCCAAAGAGTTGGAAGGTCTTATCCAGAAGATTTAAAAAAGAGGCTTGTGCAAGAAGTTGAGAGCGGTCGGCTCAGTCAACGTGCTGTAGAAAGGACTTATAAGATTAATCGGAGAACCATTGTATCCGCCCGACGAACTACATGTCAGTTGATTTTTTGAAGTTCTGTGGGTAAAGCTCTTTTATATTCTTGTGGTTTATTGACGCTATATTGTAAATGGTAAATAAAAATGCAGCATAATTGGTAAGTTGGAGTGCAGCATTTTCGGCACTAATAAATACACAATCCATTCCAAAAGTATGCTATAAAATTTACTTGTCCAAGAACGTTTTTCTATTCTGCATTCTATAGCTTTCCCCTGTGAGGTTTATCACTTCGCATCGGAACAATATCCGATCTAAAAGTGCCGTTGCAATAACTTCATCCTCCAGCATTTTAGCCCATTCTGTCGGCTTCTTGTTTGTCGTTACAATGATGGAGGTAGATTCGTAGATCTGGTTGATGAAATTGAAGAAAGCGACCGCGACATTTTTTTCCAGAGGGAACAGCATGACATCATCAATAACGATGAGGCTCGCCCGCAGCATTTTTTTGTATTCAGCAGCCTGTGAACGTACAAAGTCCCTGGTCTTTAAGGTAGAAACGATCTCTTCCATCGTCCTGAAATACACATGATAGCCTGCCTTGACAGCGTCTCTTGCCAGGCCTGCTGCAAGCATTGTTTTTCCAGTTCCACTGGGTCCCATCAGCACGAGATTAAACAGCTGGTCGATCCAGTTAAGTTCCCGTAGTGCAGCGAGCCGTTTGTCGGTAAGCCCGTTACGTTTGGCTTCGTAGAGCGAGAGGTCGTTGTTTTTTGGCAGAGAAGCAGATTTCATCCGTCTGCTCTCATCCCTTTGCCGGCGGTGCTGCTGCTCGGCCCTGAAAAGACGGGAGAGTAATTCCAGATAGCCTATCTGCTCATTTTCTGCCCCCGATAGGATATCATCCAGGCCGGCAGCTATCGCTGAAAGCCTGAAGTCGGCGCAAAGTTGTTTTACCTGTTGTTTTTGATTGTCCATAGTTATTGCCTGATAAGATTTATATATCCCTGTCGAAGCAACGACAGGGAGCGATTGTTTTAGTTGCAGCCGAAAAGCGCCTCGTAATCATCTAAGTCACTTTTCTGGGGTTCAATATCCAATGGTGTACTGCTGTTTCCATCCAGAGGGTTGAGCCGTATGATCTTGGTATCCAGCTCAGGCTCCTGCTTTTTTTCCGAGCGGATGTATTCCAGATAGGCTTTAAAATCCGTAGCGCTCAGGATGTTGTTGGCATGTACATAATCCAGTGCGCGCGATATATGTGCAGCACTGTTATCCTTTACAGTACGCTCGACCATCTGCAACTGATCCCGTATATACCGCTTTTTGTGAAGTTTTATGGCCAGTATCCACTGCTTTGCCTTACCCGGATCTTCAAACAGATCAGAGATCCGATCTACTATTTCTGCTATTTTAGGCTCCATGTCCCGGCCATGGCTGCGCAGTATGATCTTTTTGCCCTTAAGGCTGCATATATCGTGCGTGCATATTTCTTTTCCACAGAGATCCCGGATGAGCAGCTTACCCGCAAGTTCGCCCAGCTGCACTTTAATGGTTCCCGCGTTGTAGGTGCCGATGGGGACACTATAGAAATTGCCTTTATACGACACTTTGTTGTCTTTATGGACAGCGTAAAGCTTTTTTACCGGAGTCTGCGGGGCTATTTCATACCACATTTCCAGCAATAGCTGTTCGCGGTGCAGTTCTTCCAGTGGGATAAGTTTCGTGGTACCATGGGGCAGATTGTTGGCCGTACGGAAAAGCCAGGCCCGGCATTCATCGTTGAGCGTATCCAGGTCACGGTAAGGCCTATTGTAGAGAAAGTTCTGCTTTACGTATTTGACCACATTCTCCACTTTCCCTTTGCTCTGGGGGTCGGCTTTACGGCAGAAATGAAGTTTGATGCCACGATCGCGTACATAGCTGGAAAACTCGGAGGTCAGGACGATGTCACCGAGGTTTTCCGATACCATAAATAACCTGTCCTGATCATAGACGATCTCACGGGGCACTCCGCCGATAAACCGAAAGGCCTCTTCATGGGCAGCGATCACCATAGCCGTGGTAAAGGGCACATCGCTGAAAACAACAAACTTATAGCGGCTCCGGGAGAGGATGAAGGTAAAAAACTGTACTTTTTTCTGCTTACCGCGCGTAGTGGTCATGTTGTAAAAACCAAAGTCAACCTGCGCCTGCTCACCATAGGGAAGCTCCGCGACCATCTGGAAATCGCGGCCGCTCACTTCTTTGGGGATGTTGAACTCCGCCCGGATACCCTGAACAAAGTTGAATACGGTCTTGGGGCTGACTTGCGGAAAGTCAGGGTAATGCTCCCTGAGCCAGTCATGCATCTGGGCCGCTGAGGTATCGTTATACAGCGACAGCTTTTCCTTTACGAAATCACGGTAGGGATCCAATAACTTTTTCTTGGAAGGGGGCGCTTCCAGTTCTTTTTGGTAACTTCGGTCGTCTTTGCTCAGAAGCTTTTTTACAGTACGCCAGTTCAGACCGAGATGTTCGGAAATCCTGCGAATCGAACTGCCTTCCCGATGCATTCTGTGAACCTCATGATAGGTCATAAGTTTACTTAAATAATAGTTCATAAATAACTTTGTCTTTTTGCTCCGACAAAGCTTGTTTTTTCTTTTGGGACACCGCGTCCCAAAAGATGAACTATGTATTGATTAGTGCCAATTATGCTGCATTCCTTATTGCCAAAAACGCTGCACCGTTATTGCCAAAAACGCTGCACCGTTATTGCCATTTTTGCTGCACGCTAAATTGCCAAAAGTTGTGTATTCTGATTTACCGATTACATATATTCATTAGCGTATGTTTTAACCACAGAAAAGGGTTCACCTCATGCTTTTTGCAGATAGCGAAAAATGAGTAGATCATTGCCGATCGCTGTGCTGCCTCATGACTTCCTGCGAACAGCCAATTTTTGCGTCCCAGGGCAACTGGGCGAATGGCATTCTCGATAAGGTTATTGTCAATCTGCAGATTTCCATCGCGCAAATATTCCGACAGCATGTCCCAACGGGCGTATGCATAGGCCATAGCCTTTCCTATCTGGCTTTTGGGCAATGTGTTTTTTATGTCCCGGAATATCCATTTACCCATGTCGTTGATGATCGGAAGTGACTCTTTGAGCCGTAGCTCCCGGATCATATCAGGTGATAACTTTTCTTCTTTGGCTTTTCGCTCAACTTTATAAAGATCCTGTATCATCAGTAGCGCCTTTTTGGCTCTTTCCGGGTCATTCTGCAGGCCTTTCTCAAACTCACGGCGTGCGTGTGCCCAGCAGGCCAGATGGGTGTTGTCTTTCTTTTTTCCAAATTTTTCGTAGGCGGCATAGCCATCCGTCTGCAGATATCCCTTAAAGTTATCCAGCATGGGTGTGGGTACATGACCACCACGGGAAGGGTTATAATCGAACAGCACCGTTTTATCCAAAGGCGAGTGGTAGACCCAATAATAGCCCTGATGGGCAGCTCCTTTTTTATCACTGTCCAATACTTTTATTGGGGTCTCATCAACCTGCAAAATAGCCCTGAGCTTTGGTGTCAAAGACCAGCTGTTCATACAATGGTTCGAGTTTTTCCAGTGCCTGTCTGGTCCATCCTTCGATGGTTGAGGATGGGATCTGTATGTTTTCCCTTGCGAAGATCTGTTTTTGTCGGTATAGGGGAAGATGGTCCTGATATTTACCCACCAGTATCATCGCCAGTAAGCCCGGACCTGCAATTCCTTTATCGATGACCCATTCAGGTAGTTCGGCAATGGATACGCCATCTCTGTTTTTAGCCGCATATTTATAACGGATGTAACGTTTGATATAGAATTTGGCTGGCTCGCACTCCAGCTCCTCGGTAATCTCCTGGCCGATGCACACCATTTCAGACAGATTACCCTCTGGGTGGATCTCGATCTCTTCTACAGGAAGGTGGGCAGGTAATTTAGCGCGTCCTTTATGGTTGGGACGCTGACGAACATACTCGATTTTCTCTTTGATCAGTTCGAGCTGTTGCTCCTCTGCTTCTGCAGGTTCTGCGTGGAAAGGCAGGAAAGTCTGGTTGGGGTCACCTTCGAAGCGCTCACGCTTCTGGCCGAACTGCATGCGTTGAAGCATCTCCACTTGAGCTTTCAGGTAATCACGTTCCTGTGAAAGGATATCACGCTCCTGATGGAGGATTTCATTCTCTTTGGACATACTGGAAACCATTTTCAGAAGGTCTTCTTTAGAGAGATTTTCCAGTGCTGTTTCCATACCGTAAAGATACTCAAAAGATACCTTTATTCCTATTTTAAGTCCATTTTTAAGGCAAAGAGAAACGTCTTTTTTGAATACTTTTTACCACCTGTATCCCTTCAACCATCAATACCAGATCGCTCCAGGACAATTCTCCATTTTTTACGTTCGGCGGCATGAAGGTGCCGCTCTCCAGACGCTTATAATAAAGTACAAAGCCTCCTTTTTCCCAGTGCAGAAGCTTCATATGTGTACGGCTACGGTTCAAAAATACGAAAACCTCACCGCTGGTAGCCTGACGCTGCATCCCTGAACCGATCAGTCCGCAGAGCCCGTCGAATGATTTTCGCATGTCGCAAAAGCCATCATAAAGATAAAAACGGTGCGAGGATCCCAGGGAAAACATCAGTAAAGACGGATCAGCTGTGATAAAAGGGCAAGATCATTTTCAGTCTTTATACGCACACCATTGGGATAAATAATCTCAACATCGCTCTTTCCCCGCGCCTTATCAATTGTTATAAAGCTGCCGCCGCCTGTGTGATTTTCTTTACTGCGAGAAAACCAATAATAAAAGGTCGCTTCATTGATCCCATTTTCAATACAGTAAGCTTTCTTACTTTTTCCGCTCTGCTGCCAGTCTGCTATCATAGACAGCATACGCTCACGTTTTTCTTGAATGTTATTCATAGCAACAAAGCTAACAACCATGGTAATCTAAGTTAATATGTACTTAGTAGGACGGATACGCAGCGCTGGCAGATTTTGCCGGTAGATGGGAATCCAAATATCCCTATGCCATAAGATCATGGCGGGAGAACTGGGACGAACTGACCGTCTTTTACGACTTCCCACTTGTGATCCGACGAATTATCTATACGACCAATATCATCGAAAACATGAATGGGAAGATCCGTAAATACACAAAGAATAAACTGTCATTTCCCAGCGATGATGCCGTTCTGAAATCTGTATATTTGGCTTTGAGAGAAATCTCTAAAAAGTGGACGATGCCTATTCAGAATTGGGGTATTATCCTAAATCAGTTCTTAACTTTATTTGAAAAAAGAGTCCAGTTATAAGGAACATAACTGAACTCCGTATTTTTATTTACACACTTAGTGGGACAGTCCCTATTTCGGATTGTTTAATTATATGATTTTTTATCTCGTCTGATTAAGCTTAAGATCTCAGATTTAACAGATTGAATTTTAGATATAATTTCATCAATATCTTCAAATGTATACCATTTAAAATTTGAGCTATCTCTATATTCCATTAAACCTATTGCATAGCTATATTCTGATTTATTTGTAGCCTGAATTGTGGGAAAATGGGCGAATTGATTTCTTATAGTATTTAGATATACTAATGATTCTATTAATTTTTTATATGGATGACCTTGTTTTTTAGATGGTACAAAACCTTCTAGAGTTGCTCGATTGAAAAGAACAGTTTTAAGAGCCGTTCTTTTGCTTTCAAATGTCATTCTGTCAAAAATAATATTTTGCATTTTGTGCTTTACAGACATTTCGGCTGAAAATTCACTAGCTAGTAATGACTCTATATTTTTTTCCAGCATTGCAAAATGCGCAATTATCTTACCTCTGATAGGATATGTTCTTTCTTCATAATTATGTTCAAAACAACTAGGATCGAAGTCTTCAATATTTGCCATATATAAATATTACCTGCTTTATTTTCCCTTCAACTTCTTAATCTCTTCCGCCAAATCAGCAACCACTTTAGTCAAATCCAAAATCGCTTGAGTCTTAGCAGCATCGTCATGAATGAGTTTTTCTAAAAGCGCTTCCAATTTATTATCAGATTCATAAGTTATTGTTGGAAAATGATTCAAACTATTTTGCTTAGATGTATCTTGATTAGTTTGTATATAATAGATCGTTTTTTCCTCGTTAAAAGAACGAATAAATTCAACGGTTACACCCAGCGCATCCGCTAATTCCTTCAAATTTGGCTCAGAAATAGTCCATGAGTTTTCAAACTCAGAAATTCGTCTTTGATCAAATTTGCTTTCGCATTTTTGCCCTAAAGCCTCCTGTTTCATGCCCATGATTTCACGAATTCTTTTTAGATTTTTTCCTTCGTGTATTTTCTCTTCTTGAAATGCAACCCCCATTTTATTAGATTTTAATAAGTTCGGTAATTTACCGGTATTTTACCATTTTGCGCTAGACAATTGGTTCCGTACCTTTGATATAAAGATACGATTATTTGTCGATAAAAAGAGCTTTATATATAGTTTAAAGCCACTTTTAAAGTAAATTATTTGTCTTTAGTAGATTAAAACAATACATTTGCACCATCTTAGGTGGCTGCACTTATGAGTCTTGTCTGTGAAACGTGAGAAATTTCAAATGGAGCAAGGCGATTAAGTGGATCAAAACGCCCGTCAGCAATGGCGCGGCGTCCGCTTACTCGTTCCATCGGCTTCTCACGGCCGCACAGACGGTAGGTTGGATGTCGCGCCATTGCCGTTTCTAATACCTGCTAGAGACTCGTTACCAATAAACGATAAACGAGTTATGAACAAAAAACAACAATCAAAGAACATCATTACTGCCCCCGAGTAGCTCGGCTGGTTTGGCCAAATAAGATTTGGCTTCTCTTGCCATGGACCGCGTAACGCCAATATTATACACCTGTTTGACCCCTCAATCAAACGCGATCTGGCTCCCCGATGAATTAATTATTACTAATGTGAACTGAGTGACATCAGGCTCCCAATAAAAAGCTGATTTCGATCGGAGAGGGATCCTATTGTCTTAGGTCAAGGTTTAAAAATTGAAAAATGGAAAAGTTTTTCTCTGATGTGGTGGATTTTGATCTTACCCTACATGAAGTGTATGAAAAGGTATATGATCCTATAAGACACATCGTAGATTTTTGGAATGCTTATGATATCAAAGTCTGTCGTGAATACCTTTTCGAACTGCTGATCATGTATTTCGGCAATCCCCAAAAGAAGAAGCGACGGTTTACTACGGATCAGATGACAGCATTTATCATCGCGTTGATGCGAATGCAGATGAGCTATTATATGGCCAGCGCAAAAAATATAGACCTAAGTAAGATAGACTGGTCGCTATTGACGAATAATAAGATAGCAGCGGAGGAACTTGAAATGAGCAAAAAGATTCATGAGTTCTTCCACAGATCATCGCATTAACCACTAACAAACAAATTATGAATACGTTAAAATTATTGACATCAGTCAAGATATATATAAATACCTACATCTGCCAAGCACTTGCCAGATACTCTGACAGATTATGCTGTAAGGGTACTGGTCGGGTGCTGACTAATGGAGCCGTACCACCTTCGGACTTTTTTCTGACCAATACCTGCCTTTCTTCTGCCTTTTATTCAGCGGGCTCCCAATTTTCTTCGGGGCAGCATCGGCGTGACCCGACGAAAAACCGATGCCGACTTGATGAAAACCCACGGAAAGGACGAATTTGGTCAGGAGTTGGTAGGGAGTTGGTTAGTCTATTCCTTGCCGTAAAAAGCACTATTGATTCACGGTTAAGCTACTGGGAGTGTACCGAAAGGGTACCAAAAAGGTACTGGGAATGTACTAAAGAGCTACTAAAGAGGTACCAAATAGCTACCAAACAGGTACAGGCTTTCGGTAGCTTTCTGGTGGACCGTAGGTATAAGCTTGGACGTGCAATGGAAATTCCTACTGAAATGCATAGTGGCGATTTGGTAAGTGGAGGAGATGGATGCCGTTTGAAATCAGAGGATTTACAAGCGTTCAGTGCCACTCGAGTGTGCGATAAGGAGTATTTAGCTGTTCAAAAGAAAACAAGTACTCAGAAGGCTTTAAATTACTTTTCAGTAGTTGCGAATTATGAACGTTCGTATCGCATGGTTTTGACATGCGTATTTTTAATGGTAGTTTCTATGTTTAGTTTATCGGCTCAGACGCTCCGCAAGGACAGCGGGGCCGATGGGCTAACTTCGATAATGGCGCTACATGTCGGTGATACCATTCCACAGTCACTGTGGGATACACCGCTTGCCGTCGTCAACAATCCCACAGGAAAGAAAACCGTAAAACTGAGCGATTACCGTAATAAGAAGCTGATCATATTGGATTTCTGGGCGACATGGTGTGGCAGTTGTATGCAAAGTATGTTGCATTTAAGACAGTTGGAGTCCTCATACAGCGATAAGGTAGCCTTTTTGAAAGTGAATAGCGAAAGCACAAAAGATTCTCCCGAACGGATCGTAAAAGCTTTTGCCAAACTCAAGGCGATGTCCAACGTGGATCTCTCAACAATGGAATATATATATCCGGACAAGTATCTGGACAAATATTTTGCTCATGCCTCTATCCCGCATATGGTCTGGATCTATAATGGTAAATACATAGGCAGTACCTATGCCGAAGGCCTTACGGTCGATGCAATTGATCGGGTGCTTAACAACACTCCACTGCATGTGCATCTGAAAAACGATAGGTTGGATTTTCAGGTGAACAATTCCATCAGGGAGCAGGTCGATCTGCGGTTGTCGACCTATCCGGTAGTAGAGGAGTTGTTTACGGGATATATAGATGGTCTCAATCCTAATTTTGGTCAATTTTATAAGAAAGATGGTACCTACGTCTACCGAATGGTAAATCTAAAGCTTAATATCCTATACGCTAATGCTTTCCGAGCTCTTTTTTTTGAGGTGCCCAGTTGGGCAATCCATATTGATTCAACAGTAGCCGAACCAGTGCAAAGGGCATTGAATAATGTGGAGTTGCGTAAGGATGTTTTTTGTTTTGAAGTGCAGTCGTCAGATACGCTAACAGAAGATGATATCTTGAAAAGGCTGCGTGATTGTCTGTTATCCAACTTCAAAGTAGCCCCGGTAAGGACAATAGAAAAGACTCCTTTTTGGCAAATGGAGATAGCAGATCCCGATAAACTGAAAGCGTCTGTTCGCTTTATTGATAAAAAAGGTAACAAGGAATATATCACTTTCAGAAAGCTAAGATCCATAATTTATACAAGTCTTAAACTGCCGGTTAATGACCTGATAACAGTAAAATCAAGCCTGTTTGAAGTAGAGATCCCAAAAAACCTTGATTGGACTGATATAAAATCCCTTCAGGATTTTCTAGTTACAATAGGTATCCGGTTGATAAAAGTCGAAAAGGATATTCCCACTATTACATTTAAAAAAGCATGATCGGCACAATGAAAAAGAACATTATTTTATTGATATTAAATCTTCTTACGGTACTGTGCTATGGTCAGGTACTAAAAGGGAGGGTATACGACAAGGCGACCGGCAAAGGGATCGCAGGGGTGACTATTACCTCGAAGTCTACACAAAAGAAGTTTAAGGCAGGACCGGGGGGAGAAATTGAAATCGGCAATATCACCAGTGATTCTTTGCATTTTCATCACATGGGGTATACAGATAGGGTGCTTTTTGTGAAGGGCTCTGATACGAATATAGCAGTTGGCCTGACAGCTAAGTCAATAGAAATTGAAGAGGTCCAGGTGCAGACAGGCTATCAATCGCTTAGAGCTGACCAGCTGTCCGGATCGGCTCAGGTGCTCAATGAGTCGCAGCTCAATCAAAATGTAGGTAGCAATATCTTGGACAGACTCAACCACGTCGCCAATGCGGTATTCTTTGATAACCAGTTACAGGCCTCGGACAATCAAAAGTTGAATTTCTCGATACGTGGTCTCAGTACAATCAATGGCGTTAGGGATCCCTTGATTGTGTTGGATGGCTTTATCTATGAGGGCGCCATACAGAATATAGATCCTAATAATATTGAAAGCATTACGATTCTCAAGGATGCTGCCGCAAGTGCCATCTGGGGAGCACGTGCAGGTAATGGTGTACTGGTCATTAAAAGCAAAAATGCAAAGGCCACAGACGGACGTACAAATGTGACCCTGAACAAGTCCATTCAATTCGCACAAAAGCCTGATCTGTACGATGTATATCAAATGCCTGCAGAGGAGTTTATAGAAATTGAAAAAATGCTCTTTAAAAATGGGTATTATGATCGTAATATACGCCGTAGCCCGTTTAGTGCACTCACACCTGTGGTTAGCCTGCTCCAACAGCATAAGACTGGTAAAATAGACGGTGGACTGCTTGATCAACGTTTGACAGCTCTTGAAAATATAGATAGCAGAAGTGATTATATGGACTATTTCATGGAGCATCCTCTATTGGATCAATACGCACTTTCATTAGCAAATGGGACAGAAAAAAACAAATTTCACCTGGCGGTAGGGTATACCTTTGATAAAAATCAATACGGTGCGAAAAATAAAAAAATCAATATTGATTTTAATGACCGCATGATGCTCCTGCCCAAGCTTCATCTGGATATTGGTTTTAAATACACCAATGCGAAGAATCATGCTGGTAAACCTGCATTCGAAACATTCAGGTACCGCAATATACGTGCGCCGTACATGGATCTGGTAGACGCAGATGGAAATGGTCTAATACTTGAAACTACATATGATAAAATATATACAGACAATTACCTGCCCGGTAAACTTCTGTCATGGGACTATATACCCTATGAAGATTACAAATACGTTGACAACAGGTCTTTACGGAATGAATATGTGGGGCAGGCACAGTTGTCTTATAAAATATTGCCATTCATCGATTTAGTCCTGGCTTATCAGATCCAGAATCAGATGGCATCCGACAATGTGAGGAATGGATTGGAAAGTTACTACACAAGGGTCATGATCAACTCCTATGCGAGCTATAACGAAGTTACAGACCGAATGGAGTATCCCGTTCCTATGGGGGATATTGTATTAAAAAGCAATGTAAATATCAGGTCATACAATTGGCGGGGACAGATCAATGTCAATAAGGTTTGGGACAAGTTCGAACTTTCGGGTATAGTGGGGGCTGAAGTAAGGGAAAGTAAAACTGATGGGGAGTCGAGCACACTTTACGGATATACCGCCGACCCTCTTAACAATGCCGCAATAGACTTCGTATCTGATTTTCCTATAGGGATTAGCTATAGTACCAGCATAATTCCCGGTAGACCCGTACTAAATAGCAGTATAAATAGATTTGTGTCTACTTATGCCAATTGGAATGTGGAATATAATAAAAGGGTAGGGGCTACCGCAAGTGTAAGGCGTGATGCTGCAAATATATTCGGGGTGGCAGCAAATGATAAATGGTCTCCTTTTTGGTCAGTGGGAGCCTACCTACACGTGCCAGATCAGTGGATCAAGGGGGCAAAAGCAGATCGGCTAAAGGTAAGGGCATCCTATGGTGTGAGTGGCAATGTAGATCTTCGAAAGACGGCATTGCCTGTGGCTGAATCGGCGACATTCAACTATTCGCCCTACTCTGGATTGATCATCGCTCAGCTAAACGATCCTTATCTGCGTTGGGAAAAGATCAAAACATTCAATGTTGGCCTCGATCTATCTTTTCTGGATGGCCGCATCCGTGGATCTATTGATCATTATCAAAAGCGTGGTACAGACTTGTATGGTTTGACAGGCTACGATTATACAACATGGGGCTATCAGTCTTTTATCACTAAAAATGTCGCCAGCATGGATGGCCGGGGAACTGATCTTGTGATTGAGACTGATAATGTCCGGGGAAAATTTTCATGGTCAACGATCTATAATGTCGCATGGAATAAAAGCAAAACTAGAACATATTATGCCGCCAATGGAATGAATGTGAGCAGCTTTTTGGACATAGGATCGTCGATTACCCCTGTTCCGGATTATCCATTATATGGCATTGCAGGGTACAGGTCTGCCGGGCTGGATGCAAAGGGAAATCCTCAGGGTTTTCTAAATGGTGTTCCCTGTACTGATTATACCGCTATTAGAAGACAGCCTCTCGATCTAGGAGAAAACGGAAATATTATTTTTAAAGGATCGTCCAAACCGCAGGTATTTGGATCCATAATAAATAAGTTTTCTTTCAAAAATTGGGCGTTGGCGGTGAACGCTTCTTTTTATGGTGATTATTATTTCATGAAAAATACGACCAGCTACACCCAGCTGTTTTCTAATGGAAAGGCCTATGCGGATTTTGAAAAGCGATGGCAAAAACAAGGAGATGAATCACACACTGTAGTACCAGCGCTGATCTATCCAGCTGATCAATTGCGGGATAGTTTTTATCGGTTATCTGAATCCAATATACTTCGGGCTGATCATATTCGCCTAGAATATGTTCGTTTGTCTTATGCAAGCGCTATCAAAAATAGAGCAAAATTGGAATGCTTTGCTAATGTTTCCAATCTGGGGTTGTTGTGGGTATCCAATAAGGAAAAAATAGACCCATTGTATCAGGACAAAGTTAAGCCGCCCCTAACATTTACGTTTGGTACATCTGTAAAATTTTAATTTTTTATCATGTTAAGATCAAGACTAATCTATATCCTGCTTTTTTCTATTTTAATGTCCTGTAAAGATTATCTGGACATTAAGTCGAACAGTGGATTGGCAACGCCGGACAATTTCGAGGCGATGCAACGAATATTGGACAATATGGAAGTGATGAACATCAGTACAAACCCCCTTGGGGAAGCGTCATCAGATAATTATTTTTTAACCCTTCAATCTTATAATTCCTTAGGGATGCGATCTCAAGAGGCATATACTTGGCGTATCATCGATAATAATTTCCCCAACGATTGGGCAACGAGTTACCTCACCGTATATCATAGTAATATTGTGCTTGATAATTTAAAGCGTATTCAAATTAATGATGAAAATAAAGAAATAGGGGAGCGGCTGGCGGGTGCTGCATATTTTTATAGATCTTATGCTTATCTGTCGCTGTTGTGGACTTATGCAAAGGGATATGAGGAGAGTGAAAAGGATATTTATCCCGGTATTGTGCTTCGAGTGGATGCAGATCCATATAAACCCTCTGAACGTTCCTCCATAGCCGAGTGTTATAATACCGTTATCCACGATCTGGAACGATCGATCCCACTTCTACCGCGGCAATCGGAGCATGTCTTGCGACCATCAAAGGCGGCCGCTTATGGACTATTGGCCAGAACATATCTGTCTATGGGACGCTATGATAAATCTGAAATTTATGCAGATTCAGCGTGGATGATCTCAGCTAAACTGATGGATTATAATATGTTGGATACAAATGCACAATTCCCCTTTGAACGGTATAATATAGAAACTACCTTTTTTAGTCAGATGAGTACGACGCTGCCAGCGATGAATTATTATAATGCCTTAGTAGATACCGCGCTATTCAAATCGTACAATAAGGATGATCTGCGTCTGAAATTATTTTTTGCTCAAGGATCAGATGGTTACTATCAGTTTAAAGGTAGCTATGCTGGTGCCTCGGATTTCTTTACTGGGATCACATCCGCTGAGATCTTACTAATGCGGGCCGAATCTTATATTCGTAACGGTCGGATAGAAAGGGGGCTTTCAGATTTAAACCATCTGATGCGCCATCGTTACGCGACAGGGAAATATAAGGATCTGGGGGGACTCAGTCAAAAAGATGCGTTGGACACAGTCTTATCTGAACGGCGCAAAGAGTTGCTGTTTCGTGGACTGCGCTGGATGGATGTGAAACGGTTAAATTTGGAAGGGCGAAATATTGTCTTAAGAAGAGTATTACCCGATGGGGTATTGGAATTGGAGCCAAATAGCAACCGTTATGCATTGCCAATCCCGACTGATGTTGTTGACAGGACCGGAATACCACAAAATCCACAATAATGGGATTTTGATAAGACCATATTGATAAAAACATCCCCAAAGTATAAAATCAAAATTGAGATATACTTTGGGGATTGGATTAGCAGATATTAATTGTTTTGAGTGCTATTATTTTAATCTTGATTGTGCGGCGTAATATTATTAGAGCTTGAACCCCCAGCTTTGGTTGGTACATAGGTCGGATTTGATATAGTACCAGTATTTGAAGCCCCTAAAATAATTTTTGTCGGATTTAGTGTTCTACTTCCTGATGCACCTTGCAGATCTGCTGGGTTAACCTCCATCGAACAGGCCTTTTTGCTGCCCGGACAAGTCGAGCCTGGATTGTCTTCGGCCCAATTACTCGGATCACTTACCTGACTTGCTTCGGTAGCGTCTCCATCGAAGAAAAGAGTGACGTCTGTCTGCTTATTTGCAATTTTATTGAATGACATTAATGTTGTACTTCCAGCTGCAATCACCAAAGCTATGATGGCCATTGCATAACTATTTAAATTTTTCATTTTTTTAATTTCAAGTTTTTTTACTTCAGTTTTTTAATTCTTCTTATTCCTGCTGTACACCGGTTTTTCCGTACGTAGCCATCGACAACAGCATGGGATACCATAAAAGTCTTTTGGCAGACGCGCCCTTCACCCAGATTAGCCTTGAATCCAAGTTCCGCTGTTGATTTGATACACTATTCTTTCTGTAGCCTAGGACTGGTTTTCAGTTCTGTGGCAGTTGGTGAACCTGAATTCACCTGTAAACTTGTAATATCACCACTGGCATTATTTTCTATGATTCGATTGATTGGAGAATGATGTTTTAAAAAGGAGAGCTCAAGCCATAAGCCGAAGAGGCTAATGAGTAAAAATCCGATATTGAGCCAAAGATGGGCCACCCAGCCCAACTGATGGAATACGAGTCCGCAACCACAGGGAATTTTGCCCCATACTTTTAGGACAGCCAAGCCTACATAGGCCACAAAGGCTACCATCAAGAGCGAAGACAAGCTAAATGCCCATATCCTTGTCTTTGGCATTATAAAAAGCAGGCCAACGGCAAGCTCGAGAGGAGGCAAGGTATAAGCTAAGAACATACCCAACTGGTCGCTAAAAGGTTGCTGGATCATAGCAGACTTGAATAGTTCATAGTTGATGAACTTGTCCAGACTGATCGGGATCCAAAGGGCCATCAGTGTGATGAGGATGATCTGGTATATAATCTTTTTTGCTTTCATTGTTATACTGTGTAAGTCTGAAAGCAAAGGAAGGACAAAGCGGCTCAATCCTATCTAGAAGGATTGAGCCGATGAATCAGCCTTTAAAGTACCTTAAACAGCTGTGAATTTTAAAAAAGGGGAGATGGGATACATTTTTAGGACAAATGCTGGTGGGGGATATCGGACTGAAAGGGAGGCTTAGAACTCAGTTTGAGCAAAGGGTATCTGGATCTGCTGACCAAGTTCGCTAGGGGGATAAAGTAGAATCCCCCTAGTTTTTTTAGAAAACCGTTTTAATCTATTTTAAAGAGGTATTTAAATCTCAATTATTTTCGCAGCTCGACTTCTTCAATATCTTTTTTTATGAAATGGAGCATTTCCTTGAGCTTATCTTCAACGAGATATAGGCTGAATATATGTTCAAATTTATTGAATTTGGACAGTTGATTGGCGCTGATGCGGTTGCCCCGATTGGTAACAATATGCTGGGCTACTCCTACGGCAGCGTCACTTTTATGCTTATTCTTAAAAAGACCAACTTTGCTGGAATAATGGAACAGGCAGGTGATTCCCTCTCCTGTGAGCGTCATATGGATTCCGCTGGAAGGGCTAGGGATCTGATCCAGCGTATCTTGGGCTTCCGCCTCTAGGTTTGTGATTTTTTCCAGATAATCCAGTTCAGCGCAAATATATTCATTCATCATCATTTTGAGATGGGGCTGCTCGATATCGTAGTGGCTATTAGGAAAAGGGTGGTAATGGGTGATTTCCTTTTCCAGGAGCAAGAGGCGGGACAGCTGGTCAGCCCGGGATAGCGTGCTCAACTGTCTTTCAATATTTTCTTTCCATCGGTTGCGGAGACCGAGATAGTTGAAATTGTACCGGATCAGAAATTCCATAAACCGCTTGGGATAGGACTTGTCACGGGTATCGTAGGCGATGCTTTGCAATGCCATGAGAAAGCTGTCTAGCCATTCACAATGATAAAAGAGCAGCCTGGGCGGCTTGTGCCCGTCAAACAGACTGTCCATACCATATTGGATTTCTAAGAGATATTCTTCGTCTAATTGTTTAGCGCGTAAGCGGGCGAATAATTTAGCAAGTTTTGTGAGGCTGGACTCCTTGGGAAGCTGTTGGTCGTATATGGGGAGCTCATCCAAGGGATTCATATGCTCTTTAAAATGCTGTATGCTCTGCCAGATACTTTCGTGCAGCTTGACAATGGTACTATCCGACTGGTAGGCTTTATAAGTATATAATCTATCAAAAAGCAGCCTGAATTTGGCATAGTAGCGTCTAAAAGATTCCTTGGCCATGCCTGATTTGGAGTGACTGATATAAAGTTGTTCGGAATCGCGGATCAGGGCATCGCAGGCCACTATAATGGACTTGTCGCTCGGGATAGCGCTGCCATGAAAACTGCCTTGCAGTATGCCGTACGCATTGACTGCGTCCTCCAATTGGTTTAACGATCTGATCATGATTGCCTATTTTGTTGTACACGGCGGTTCATCTCCAGCTGTAAAACAGCACGCCCCCGATCGTTTAAAATATAAAATTGATCAAACTCCTTCTCATCCGTGAGCGAGTGAAAATCAATGGTGTCAATACGGTAGAAGGCAGAGACCCAACCGATTTTTAAGGCGAGTTCCAATCGCTCTTGCCAAAGCAAGATATTAAAAAAAGCAGCATCATGGGCTAAGCCATCCCTTGACCGCCTGGTCTGCGCACTCAGACATACTAAGAGCAGTTCCAGCAATGCGTAATCATCAAGCTGATCGAGCCAGGGCTCCCTGCTCTTGTCGTGAAGCTGTTGCCGCAGGATCGGAAGATCGTAGAGCTGAAGAGTCTCTAGGACAGGGTATGAGGCAAAAGGCTGTAAGGACTTATTGATTAAATAGCGTAGATTGATAATCATGGTGCTGATCTGGTGGTAAGGTATTTTTTTATAGTTCTGTTCGTGATAATGTGCAATTTTTAGTTTGGCCAGGAAAACTTCGGGTTCATCATTCGCCTTAGTGCTGTTGCAGAGGTAACAGCTGAATACGATCAGCCTTGAGTCAGGATGTTTGGAAATCGGGCGTACATGGTCACGTGTGATCTGGCAACTGGGATCTTTCCGCGAAGTATCCAAGGCTCTGTCACAATAGTAGCAGGTCAGGGTTGTATTAACTTGCGTTACTGCTACATTGGACTGTTCTTTCGGAATATCCTGATATTTTAATTGTGGCTTTTCGGAGTCTGTTTTCTTGACGATCGTAAGATTTCGCTGATTGAGATTCGGCTCCAGATGATTCAGGATATAGGATATGTTTTTGGCCACAGTCTGAATCCGGGATACATCAATATATTTAAACTCCTGCTGTTTTTCAGAGCTCTCTTGCAGTATTTCCAGGAATTCTTCAGGCTCAAGCCGTGACTTTGCTCTTTGACAGGTGTGGCACACGATGACCCGGATCTTATTTCCGCACAGTTTGGTCGATGGGCGGAATAGGTCGTTGCATCGTTGCAGGTTAGTCCAGCTATGATAGCCACTAAGATGGCGTTCGCAGTAAAAACATTGGTCTACCGGGGAGCTGTAGAACGATGATCCATGTGTTATTCGTAATCTTCTCATAATTATATTATTTATTGTTAAATAGTCATATGGCTTGCGCTGACCGCCTTATTATTCTTGATTGTCGTAAAAACTACCCTTACTATAAAATTAGCAAGGTATTACTTAGAAGGCAAGGTAAACTGTTGGTAAGCGGATGAACGGTAGCTGAAATAAGGCATAAATATAGCTTATTGGCCTTTTGGGGGGTGTTTTGCGCTGACGGACGAAAACGAAATTATACGATGAACGGTTATCTGTATTGGAGAAAAGGAGTAAAAAAAAGCATGATTCTGTTAATTTTTACCGAATCCTGCATTGTTCTTTTGAAGTTCTGTCAATTTTTTATTTAGGGAATTAGTTAATTTTACCTGCCTTAACCATTTTGACAACTTCATGCAAACAAAGAAACTAATTGAGAGATTCCATTCGGAGATTCAAGTTAACTACTTTTCGATCAGACTTCAATTAATTTTGGCTATTCTGATCGGTAATTTCTTCTGCTCGCCCAGCAAATTTCTGGTCTTTGATGAACGGTATTCAGAACCAAGATTCTATCTCTATTGGTTTCTTTCCTCACTTATTACTTTGTGCGTGTTATATGCAGCGCATGTATTTAATAGATTCATGGACAAGAAGCTATCCTGGCTGACAGATTTTAAGCCACGTCTGATCGGGCAGATTATCTATGGCTTACTGTTGCCTGCCCTGCTCACAACAGTCTTTGTGCTGTTGGTATTTTTACCGTTAACCTCAAAGGGAATGGATGCTATAGGTCCATATATTCGCAACGAATTCAGGTTTGTATTTTTGTTTATATTCATATTGAACCTGTTATTCTTGCTGGTATACGTCATCCGGTTTGCCAAGTTCGTGAAAGATCAATATGTTGAGGCAGAAATAGAAAAGACTGAACTCAAGGAGTTGCTCATTGAATATGAGGAGCTGCAAGTGAAGTTGGAAGACGGGCGGATGGAAGATGTTTCCGATACGGTCATGCTTGCACCTTGTCTTAGGGTAAAATATGGCTATGAAGATAACTATGTCCCACTTAACGGCATTGCATTTATCAAAAGCTCAGCCGACGACAAAAAGCTCCTCACTTTAACGAGTAGCAGGGAGTATACACACAACTATAGCCTCGATACATTGATGAAAATACTCGACCATAATCAATACTACTTGATGTACAGGCGTTACATCGTCAATCGGAGTATCATTAAAGGATATCATGCTTTAGAGAATGGCGTAATAAGGGTTGAACTGAAACCGAATTTTGAGCAGCAGGAGGATATATTTGTCAGCCGTCAGGATGCCGCTGACTTTAGGCGCTGGTTTGAAATGAAATAAAGTGTTTCAAACGCCTTTTATTTACAATTCTTGAAAAAAACAGCCCATATCGTCGATATAGACTGCTTTTTTGTTATGTTTTTTAGCCAAAGAAATAGCCATAACCATCATGGCTGATCTCAGTTATTAGCTCCTGCAGGTTGTCGCTTGAAGGTATTGGTTCGTAAGCTTCCCATTTACCGCTGGCCCGCCGCCAATATAGCTTCCATTGCTTGCTAGATTTTACGTATTTTATTTTCGCAAATTCGAGATGTAGTATGTTAGCTGGATTATTCCATTGCGGACGTATCTCAAACAATAAGGCAGTCTGTCCATCCCAGGTATACCCAAAATCCAATTTCTTTCTCACCTCAATATCTTGTGGCCTTTTGGATTCGACAAAGCTTCTGATCTGAACTTCCGCCATGGAGATAATGTCTTTGTTGTCTATCATTTTCTTGTTTAATCGTTTAATTCACTTTCAGTGTTAAAGATAATATTTTTACCTTGAGGTATATACTATACCCGGATATTTTTCAGTTTATAGAGCGGCAGTGGGCCTGCCCCAGTTCGGGCATATATGTCATAATATATGTTGTTATAGTTTATTCAAGATATATTTTGTTAAATTTGAGGCTATATTTATTTTATTTTGAAAAGAGAGCAGATATTAAAGGCGGGCCTTAAACTCTTCGTAACCCAAGGGTTGCATGCAGTTACCATTGCCCAGATAGCAGCCGAAGCAAACGTGGGTATCGGTACCGTATACCGAAACTTTAATAGCAAGGAAGAGATCGTACAGCAGATTTGGATACGGCAAAAGGCCAGCGAATCTGCCTATGTTTTCAAAAATTATAAGAAACAGGGCAGTCTACATGATCAGTTCAATTTTCTCTGGGAAAGGGTCATTCGGTACTTTCTTGAGCATCCGTTGGAATTCCAGTTTTCTTATCAATTTGCAGCATCACCGATCTTGACAAAAGAGATCCATGAAATAGCCATGATGGACTTTCTGAAATTTGACGAATTGTATGCGCTGGGCCTGGATCAGAATTTGTTCAAGCCATTAACGGCAAGACGCTTAAGGCTGTTTACGTTCAGCACGATCAACGGTTGGCTCCTGTGGGCGATGGATGAAAAGATGGACATAGATGACGCTACAATAGCCCTATTTTTACAAATGTGCTGGGATTCAATAAGCGCATAATTTTTTTTTACAAAAACTGACGGAATATTCCGTCAGTTTTTGTAAATTTAATTATACAAGAAACTAAATTATGGCACACAACGATTTAAAAGGGAAAGTAGTCCTGATTGCCGGAGGTGGAAAAAACCTTGGCGGCTTATTAAGCAGAGATTTTGCAGCAAAAGGAGCAAAGCTGGCTATTCATTTTAATAGTGAGAGCTCAAAAGCAGAAAGTGAAAAAACATTGGCTGATGTCAAAGCCCTGGGTGCTGAAGCATTTTTATTTCAGGGAGACCTGACCCAGGTAGGTAATATCACCAAATTTTTTGATGAAGCCATAAAAACTTTCGGTGGAATTGATATTGCCATCAACACCGTGGGTATGGTTTTAAAAAAGCCATTTGTTGAAACGACAGAGGAAGAATATGATACCATGTTCGGAATCAATTCAAAATCGGCTTATTTCTTCCTGCAGGAAGCCGGTAAAAAAGTAAACGATCATGGTAAAATCTGTACGATCGTGACTTCCTTGCTGGCTGCCTATACTGGATTGTATTCAACATATGCTGGAGCTAAGGCACCAGTAGAGCATTTTACAAGAGCGGCCTCGAAAGAATTCGGAAACAGAGGCATCTCCGTAACGGCAGTAGCTCCGGGGCCGATGGATACGCCTTTCTTTTACGGACAGGAGAGTGATGATGCGGTAGCCTATCACAAATCAGCTTCTGCGCTGGGTGGACTGACAGATATCAAAGATATCGCCCCTTTGGTAGAATTCTTGGTAACGGATGGTTGGTGGATCACCGGGCAAACTATTTTTGCCAACGGCGGTTATACCACAAGATAATAGTTGATTAACCAGAAATAATTGATCAGATAATGGATAATGGTAATTTTAAATAAAACCCATTATCCATTTTTACTTTTAAGCCTAAAATTATGATAATCAGACTGATTAATTCGATATTGATCCTCATCGCTGTATTTATGGGAATAAAACAGGGCTATGCCATGCTGATGGGGAAACCCGCCATGATGGACATGTTCAGTAAATGGGGATTTAACAAAACAGCACTGGCAATAAATGGTGCGGTTACGATGATTGCCGCGTTAATGATCTTGTTCCCGAAGACTTTTGTCTGGGGAAACTTTTTAATGGCAGCAGGAATTTTGCTGATCATTTGTCTGCATCTGCTGGATAAAGATCTGAAAGGGGTGCTGATCGAACTGCCGTTTTTACTATTGAACTTGGTAATTATCTACCTGCAATATCCCTTGAAAACCGCTGGGCAATAACCTGAGTATCTTCGGTTAATGATGACCAGCTTTCAATTTTTATTAAAATCGCCGATGATCATTCAAAAGTTGCAGAAAAGAAAATATGAAATTCTTCTGCTCGTCCTGATGCAGCATTTATTTGTAGGAATATTTCTTACGGATCTGGATTTTTATACCCGTGTCATATGGCCGGTCAACATGCTCGTATTGGGAGTAGGGTCTATCTTGTTGTTCACCGGAAAACATAGCCGGGGAAACTGGTTCAGAAATCTGCATTTCATCATCATTTTGTTATTACCTGTTGGCATCCCATTTTTTAAGGAGCTACCCTGGTATTTTACTTTTTTGAATATCAACTATGTGGTGTTCTTTTGCTTTCTTTTTATGGAGGTGCTCCGGTTTCTGATAAAACCCGGATATATCAATACGGATATTATTTCGGCGGCTATATGCGGGTATATGTTACTGATAGAAATCTCGGTGTTCGCACTGCAATTTTTCCAGTACCGCGATCCCGCATCTTTTAAAGGAGTTGATCAGTCCTCCTCCGCACTTACATTTATGGATCTGGTCTACTTCTGTTCGATTACTTTCACCAGTATCGGATTTGGAGATATTACGCCCAATACGCATGTGACCAAATTGGTCACCGCATTTGTGGGAATAGCCGGTCAATTTTATACGGTTGTACTGGTAGGGATTCTGATCAGCAAATTTTCATCAAAAAATTAACTTATTTATGAATACAGGCTCACATTACAAACTTTACCATTTCATTCCCTGGACCAGGATGAAGATTTATAAAATGCTTATTTTGAGTGTTATTCCAACCGCACTTTTTTATTTTATGGACTGGAAATGGCTGGCTATCCCCTGGGTTCCGGTCGCATTGCTGGGGACGGCAGCGGCATTCATTTCGGGATTCAAGAATACGCAGACTTACAACCGGAGCTGGGAAGCCCGTCAGATCTATGGTGCGATCATCAACAACAGCCGCAGTTTGGGGATCTTGGTGCGGGATTTCATAAGGATGGACGATAAGGTACAGGAACAGGCGGTGCATCAGCAGATCATCTATCGCCATTTTGCCTGGCTCACGGCATTGAGGTTTCAGCTCAGGGAAACAAAAAGCTGGGAACATGTAAAAACAAAAGGCTACAATAAAGAGTTTCTCAGGTACTATGAAGTTCCTGAATGGAAAGGTAAGCTTGATGAGGAACTCATAAACTTTTTAAGCGATGATGAGCTTAAGTATGTGCTTTCCACAAAAAATAGGGCGACCCAGATCATTGCCTTACAGTCTGCGCAGTTAAGGGAATTAAATGAAGCAGGTCAAATTTCGGCTTATAATTATACCGCACTTGAAAATCAGTTCAAGGAATTGTATGATCAGCAGGGAAAATGCGAACGAATCAAAAATTTTCCCTATCCACGCCAGTTTTCGAGTATCAATCTCTATTTCACAAATGCGCTCTGCTTTTTGCTTCCTTTGGGTTTTTTGGGGGAGTTTTCTAAAATGATCGAAAAATTTGGCGATCATATCGTCTGGCTTACCGTTCCTTTCAGCATTCTTTTGGGCTGGGTGTTTCTGGTGCTGGAACAAATCGGGGAGAGTACGGAAAATCCATTTGAGGGTAATGCCAACGATATCCCGATCACACAGATCAGCAGGAACATAGAAATTGACCTGCGTGAAATCTTGGGCGAAAAGGAGCTTCCTCCCGCGATACAGCCCGTGAATAATATCGTCATGTAAAAAATAATAAAATTATGAGTATAGAATCTGTAAGAAAATGGTATCCAAAGGCCTTAACGTCTATTGATACGGTCAATCGTTTATTGGACACGATTGAAAAATACCTGGAATTAAAACCTAAGCAGTTAATGCATGCGGACAGTATGTGCTGCGACGACGTCAATGCCATACAATATCCTCCTAGAGCCTATGAAATGCTCGGTCCATTTCACCTGGGAGGACTAGACGGTTTTCCTTTTGCCGGACTTACGGGGATGGGGGCATTTGCGCACCATGTCCCTGAAGATGGGGCTGTGATCATTTTTTATGCGCCGCACATCGGGATTACCCGGGATGGGCAGATCGGAGAGATAAGCAGAATAGGACAACGGTCCAATTCTGCCTGCTGCGGGGCAGCAAAAGGGGCCCTTGCCAAACTGGCAGCCGGACAGATCATTGAAGGAAATATCACTTCGCTGGATTTTCAGATAAATACCATTGAGCAAATTTTTCTCCACAGCAAAGAAAGAATACTGAATGCGGAAAACCAAATTTTTGAAGCGACAGAAGTCATGTATGAAGCGATAGACGAACGCATTGAAGTGTTGGTAAAAGAAACCCGATACCCGTGCAAATATGTGATTCTGGTAGGTGGTATCTTTATCAATGGAGATAAAGATATGGGATCATTCTGTCAGTATAAAAAGTTTGAATATATCGACGTTGCAACTATGGAAAGGAAAAATCTGATGGATGCCTATTATGAGGATTGAGGGACAATAATGGGTGCTGGTTGCAGCCGGATTTGATTGAAGTGGCTACGAACGCATTTTTTTCTTCTTAAATTTTCGGCCATACCAGATGCAGAAGCCTGTAACCGGTAGGGAGGCGCAGATTAAGCTTGCTACAAATGCGATCCACATGCCTGTCCTGCCGGCTATTTTTCCGACATGAATGTCGTAATTGGAATTTCTCCATTTCATGCCTAATGTTTTATCACTTTGCAGCCTCTTAAAATAGTGCTTTCCATTACGGAGATCATAGGCATGGGTATCCGAGGCCGACCACCCGGTGTTTCCTTTATTATAGATGGTTGCATTGGCTTGGGAAACCTCATGAAGCAAATTGATAAAAACGCCCTGATGTACCGTGTGCTTTTTCACGACATCGGACCATATCAGGTCTAACGAAGCAGCGCTGGCCTCACTCATCGTATTGTTTGGAGCTTTTGGCGCTTCGATCTGCATATTGGGTCGCTTACCATCCATAAGCCAGTATATGCTCGTCTCCCACCACTTGAAGGACCAGACTAAACCAGTTGCCGCAATGACCAGAGCAACCAAGAAAGCATAAAACCCCAAAACCTGATGAAGATCATAGTTGAGACGCTTCCATTTCGTGCTGAAATTGATCTTGAGCCGTTTAACAGCTACCTTACGGTTTTTGGGCCACCACAGGAAAAGACCTGAAAGTAGCGTAATGATAAACAGCAGGACGCTGCTGCCGACGATGGTGCTCCCTACGTCGCGCCTGAGATATAAGAATTGATGGATCTGCCTTACAATCCAGAAGAAATTAGTCTCGACATCTATTTTTCCTAAAACGCGCCCGCTGTAGGGATCTACGAAAATACGGTCCCAATAAATGATTTCTTTATTCACGAATGCACCCGCGATATCATTTTTGGGACGGCGTTTAAGGGCCTCAAAAATATAGGCTTCCTGCTGACCGGTGGTAGCGGGAATGCGGATAATGTTAATGGGATGGTCGGTGACATGCTGAGCATTTGCCTTCAAGATCGAAAGGGGAAGTGTTTTCTCGCTTTTCTGTGCCGCTACCGTCACATAGCTGGGATGAAATAGCGCAAATAGCTCCTTCTCAAAGACATAAATGGCGCCAGTAATGCTCACGATAAAAACCACCAGACCGGACAATAATCCGATCCAGCGGTGTAAAAACAGCATTATCTTTTTGAAAGTCATACTTAAAAGGTATAGCCCAGGGTAAATAAGAAATTGCGTGGTGCACCCGGGAATAGACGGATATAGTCATAACCACCTACCCAATGTGTTTTGTTGGTGATATTATTAAAGTTGGCCTGCAGTTGTACCTTCCCAATGGTATAGTATAGCGCTGCGTTCAGTAAACTGTAAGAAGGAATTGTCTGGTTCTGGTTGATGGAAAGGTTTCGCTTATCCACATAGTTGGCCCCGACGCCGATCCCCAGGCCTTTTGCTTTTCCGGATGGAATAGAAAATCTGGTCCAGATGTTTGCCGTATTTTGAGGCGCATTGGGTTTTTGCCTGTTCAGTTCTTCATTATTTCCACCTTCGGTAATCTTGGCGTCATTGTAGGCATAAGAGGCAATGACACTCCAGTGCGGGAGAATCTGGCCCTGAATGTCAAACTCTATGCCTTTGGATCTTTCCTTACCGATCTGTTCCATCAAATCCGCATTGTCGGCAGTGGGGGCAGGATAAAGCGTATTCTTCTGATTGATCTGATAGATGGCGGTACTCGCCTGCAATTTTCCGTCCAACCAGGCTGTTTTTAACCCAAACTCGGTCATGTCATTTTCGAGCGGATCAAATGGCCCGCCCGCGTTTGGATTTGCCAGTGCCGAAGCTGTCTGTGGGTTATAGCCTTTGACATAGGTTCCGTATAGGTTAATCTGCGGATTAATGGTATACACTGCACCGAAGCGTGGCAGTAGGACATCTTGGTGTACATTCTCGGCCTGATCGGTTTTATAATTGGCGATATCCTTGTAATTCTCATACCGTAACCCCAGCAATAATTGAAGCGGGCCCAGAGTGAGCTGATCCTGCACATACAATGCATTCAGATGATAATAAGTCGGTGCGACCAATGTAGATGCATAGAAATATTTACTTCCGTCCTGCAACTGTTGGCTTTTCAAGGGGTTGCTGAGGTCAAAACTGGAAACATTGGGTACTGGGTCGCCATTTTTATCGAGTAGATAATCGCCGATTTTTTTCGGATCAAATCGTGCAATGGTTCCGGTATTATCTTTATTTCTGTAGCCACTCGCTGTCAGCTGTGAACCACCTACAGGGAGCACTTCCTGTGCATAGTCATAACCGGCGATGAGCTTATGCGCGAGCCTACCCGTGTTGACATTATAATTGAAGAAAGCAGTGATATTATCGACAAACCGTTTTCTGTTTCGGATGAAAACCTGCCTTGCAACCATATTTTCAATATTATTTCCTTTGCCGTCTACAGCATAGGCATTGGCCGAACGATGTTCCGACAGATCCTCCGCATAGCCTGTTTTCATATAAGATGCATTGAAACTCAATTTTTCATTGAAACGGTGATTCAACGAAGCGGTCACCATATAGGTTTGTTCGTTCAGAAAATCATTGGCCGTGCTCATGGATTGACTGATAGGCGTCGAATAGAGATCGCCGTTGGCAAAGACAGATTGTCCGCGGTCTAGTCTTGACTTCGAATCATTATAGACCATATCAAAATTGATACGCGTATTTTCTGAAGGAATAAAGGAGAATGACGGTGCTAAGACCAAGTTTTTATCGAACTGGAGATCCCTGAAACTTTGCGCATTTTCATAGCCAATGTTGAGGCGGTAGAGCAGCGTTTTGTCTGTCGTCATAGGCCCGGTAAAGTCGGCAAGGGCCCGGAGGTTGTTGAAGCTTCCCACAGAAAATTGCAGCGATTTCCGTGCCTCATCGAGCGGTTTTTTTGTGACACGATTCACAACACCCCCGGGACTTGCATTCCCGAAGAGGGCCGACGATGGGCCTTTCAATACCTCGACCCGTTCCAGGTAATTGGCCAGCGGCTGTTTCCAGAATCCTGTTGTGGTACGCATGCCATTGACCAGCTGGGTATTGGATCCTCCGTTGATCCGAAAACCACGGATCGTAATATCGTCGTAAAAGGTAAACTGATTTACACCACTGAAATTTTTAACTATTTCACCTACACGCATCAATCCTTGGTCGGCAATAAGCTCTTTGGTCGCATAAGAAACAGACTGCGGCAAGTCGCGTAATTTGGTTTCGGTCTTGCTGCCGATAAAGGACTGTGTGTTGCGATAAGATTTTTCTTTGCGCCCATAGATTTCCACGGTCTGTAAAGATTCTTCTGCACGAAACATGGGAAATGCTAAGGTAATTGGATGTGCCGGATCGATCGATATTTTCTGCTTGATTGTTTTGTAACCGATTGCATTGATCCGGATATCATAAGTGCCTTTGGCCAATGTAGACAATATAAACTGGCCAAGATGGTCTGTTGCGGTATGCTGGTTGGTTTTAAGTACGGTGATCGTAGCTCCGGCTAGCGGAGAGTTGTATTCATTCAAGACTGTCCCATGGAATAGCTGTTTTTCCTGCGCATGTGTTTGAGTTAGTAGTAGACTCCATATTGTTGCGACAAGCATAGGTATTTTTCGCATATTATTTAAATTTAATCTTAATAAGGAGACAAAATTCGATGATTAAACTTATATTTGGGGGAGAAAAAATATGCAATTCGGGAATTTCATAGGTCGGCATGTACACAGATAGTTTAGAAAAAGTCTTATCCAATAATTCTTATCTGCAGGAATCATGGTCTTTGGATGAGCAGGTAGCGCGTGAGATGGCCTATGCGCCGCCCCGCTATTCGTTTGATATCCGAACATTTATGAATGAGCCTTTTCAGTTTCGGCAAAACACCTTGGAGCAATATTCTTCGCAAATGGAGATCTCCGAGATCATCATGCCTCAGGGGATTCATATGATGCATTCAGAGCTAACATCTCCCAGTGATGGTTATATCTGTATTGACAATGCGGTTCCTTACATTCATGTTTTTTTCGCCTTAAATAGCGACCGGCAGTACTACGTGGACGGTGATCTGTTGGGGAGTTGTTCACCCGGGCATGTCCAAAGTTACCTGTTTGCAGCACCTCAGATTTTAGGGTTATGGCATCGCCGCCCGGCAGAAAGTTTTTTTGAAATCAATATGCCAATCTCCTTGTTTGAGACCTATTTGCCCGTAGACAGTTCATTTCGGGGTAAGTTACGCAGACTTCTGGAAAAGTCACGAACGGGTACACTGTTTGAAGATTGCATATTGATCAGTGATCAGCAAAAGAAAATTATAGCGGAATTGCTTAATCCGGAGCTTGATAAAGAATGGAATCCCTTGTTTTGTTTTGGCAAGCTCCTGGAGCTGCTGGCGCGGACATTCGACCAGCACAGGTTTGGCAATAGGGTTGCCAGGACCGGTAATCACCTGAGCCCGGAAATGAAAAAACTTATGGCCGAAGCAAAAAATATAGTGGAGAGCAGATTAACCGATCCGCCATCTTTATCGCAATTGTCGTCCGAATTGGGAACGAATGAAAACTATTTAAAGAAATATTTTAAACAATGCTATGGAACGACCATTTATGGCCATGTTACCAAAGTTAGAATGCAAAAAGCTAAGAGGCTGCTTACACAGGGAGATCGGCCAATAAATGAAATTTCACGCTTTTTAGGTTATAACAATCCTGCGCATTTCTCAGCGAGTTTCAAGAAGCATTTCGGCGTTAAACCAAAGGTCGTACAGTCTTCTTCGAAAGAATAATGCCTCACGGTAGGTTTCGCCCATCGCCAATATAGCTTCCATTGCTTGCTGGATTTTACATATTTTATTTTCGCAAATTCGATATGTAGTATGTTGGCAGTCAATTATACTAAACCCAGCAGATTCATGTGCATATTATAACTTTATATCACCGTATTTTAACCTCTTTTGTTTAAGTATTGCAACGGCGAATTGGCTTGTGTATATTTAATGTCATATTGACATTTATTTAAATCTAAATTGTTATGAAGCCAGTTCAATTTAAAGTTCCTGCCCCTGAGGACAAATCTATCTATATTCAAGAAGATGTACTGGATAAGTTTTATCCTTATATGCATCGTCATGAGGAATATCAATTAATCTGGATCAAGGAAGGTATTGGCCAGCTACTCGTGGACGATAATGTACATGAATTTCAGCCTGGTGACATTTTTCTTTTGGGGACAAATCAAGCCCATGTATTTAGAAGTTTCATTGCAGGGGAATGCGTACGTTCTATTTCTTTATTTTTTAGCACGAAAGGAGCATTGTCTACCATGGCAAGGATGCCCGAACTCCGCAACCTGCTTGATTTTGTGCATAAATGTCAGCGGGGATTTAAGGTCCCGCAGAAACATCGAGAGCAGGTATGTTATCATATTGAAATATTGCAAAAGTCTGACTACCTGGATCAGCTCGTAAATTTCTTTTATTTGTTAAAATCACTCAGCAAAGTATTCGCTGATCTTGAGCCACTTTCTGGTGTGCAATTGTCCAATAGGGAAATAAATAAGCCCTTCCGTATTGAAAAACTATGTAAATTTTTGGAAGAGCACTTTAAAGAGGATATCAGTTTGGATGAAATCGCTGAAAAGGCAAATCTTACGCCGCACGCCTTTTGCCGCTATTTTAAAAACTGTACAGGAAAAACATTCATCGCCTACCTAAATGAACTGCGCATCCGCGAAGCATGTAAATTATTGGGTTTGGGTAGGCACGATTCGATCTCTTTAATAGCCTATGATTCGGGCTTTAATAGCATCACCAATTTTAACCGAGTTTTTCGGAGTATATTGGGCATATCGCCTAAAATATACGTCCGCAACTACAGGAATTATCTATACGATTAACGGCTTTTTAACCATTCAGATTGTAGCCTATTTGATTCCATCTATTAGAAGTTCACTCATTTTTCTGAGCGCTTGCCGCTCTCATCCGATTCCGTCTAACGATTGCAGGTAAATATCCCTGTTATGGTTAGACGGAATAGTTTTATGCCCTATTTTGTAACCCTATACTAGCCCGGAAGCTGCTTTCCATTTGTTAAAATATTAGAACGAGTGGGTAAGATCTGACCGAAAACCGCTGTTTCGAAGTACTATTTTTGTTACAGAAAGAAGAACTAATCAATTTTTTAACATGCTGTAGCAGCCTTTCATTCGAAAGGAATCGCATTTATCCGACGGGATAGATCTGTCCTTGACAGTATGCTAAACTGAACACCTGCTTAACGAAATTATGACTATGTATGAAAATCTTCAAAAAAAATGCTTAACGGGTATTTTTATGCTGCTGCTGTTGGCATGTCAACAGCTCTATGCGCAACAACAGAGAACGGTCACGGGGATCGTTAAAGACGAAAAAGGAACACCTTTGTCTGACCTGAGTGTTTTGGAGAAAGGCGTCAACAATGCGACCAAAACGAGTGCTGATGGGAAATTTACCTTAAAGCTCAAATCTGCAAATCCAACCTTGATTTTTAGTTCCGTCGGTTATGGGCGACAGGAGAAACAGCTACGGGATAGCGAAAATACGCTGCAAATAACGATGAAAGCAGATGGGACAGGGCTCGATGAGGTAGTCGTCATGGGCTACCAGGATGTGCAGCGGCGCAAAACAACGGGTGCTATCGCTACCGTAAAAGGGAAGGATTTTGAAAATACGCCTTACGCTACCTTCGACGCCATGTTGCAGGGACGTGTGGCCGGTCTGACGGTGCTGAGTACTTCGGGGGAACCGGGTACCAATAACATTGTCAATATCCGTGGAACGAGCAACCTGGGCTTAGCTGACAATCAGCTGCAGGCTCCCTTGTATGTGATCGATAATATTATTTACGATGTGAGCGACATACAGGCGGCTTACGGGAATGCGAGTCCTTTGCAGGCCATTAACCCCAACGACATCGAATCGGTCGATATCCTGAAAGATGCCTCGGCATCGGCTATCTATGGTGCCCGTGCTGCAAATGGGGTCATCATCATCAAAACCAAACGTCCGGCAGTGGGGAAACCCGAAATACGGATCTCGGCTTACAACGGGGTTTCCAGCCGTCCGGCCATGAAACCGATCACCGTGGGAGCTGCAGAACGTAGGCTGAAAATGAACTTGCTCTATCAGGGTGGATCGTATGACTGGTTTAATAACGGATCCATCAGCCCCATGTTGACAGATAGTTTAAATCCGGCCTTTAACAACAATACCGATTGGCAGGGCCTTTTTCTGCAGTCGGCCAATATCAATAATGTCAATGTGAGTATCGGTGCCACCATGGAGAAATTTTTATACCGTTTCTCGGCACAGCGTTACTATGAGGAGGGCGTGATGATGGGCTTTGAAAATGAAAATCTGACGCCGCGTCTGATGTTGCAGGCCAATCCAACCGACAATTTCCAATTTGAGACCAACTTGTTTGCCGGTTTTACAAAAGCAAAACATGGTTCGGGGGACGACTCGAAATATCCATTTAGTACCTGGGGATTCCCTTCTTCTTTCTATCAGATTACAGACGTAGACCAACAGATCTATACGGGGCGTTACGATGGTTTGATGGACCGCGATAACTCCTTCAGCCTGAATGGAAACTTCGCTGGGACACTCAAGAAATTTCTGATCAATGGCCTGACCCTGCGCTCGCAGTTTTCGTTCAATGTCAACAACAATACGCGTGATCTTTTTCGTCCCAAACTGCTGACAGGCAATAGAAACTTTGCTCAGAATTGGGTAAACCAGAATAAGCGTTGGGAATGGGAAACCTATTTTAACTACATCAAGAGCATTCGCGATACCCATAATATTAGTGCCGTGTTGGGGACGGGTATTGAACGCAATACCTCCAATAACAGTACGATGACCGGCTATAACGATAATGGAAATTATGTGAAAACCGTAACCGGGATCCCTTCCGGGCCGGATCTCTATGCGACAACTTCCATCAGTGAGCGCTCGCGGGTATCGGTGTTCGGTCGTTTTGGATATGACTATAAGGACAAATACCTGCTTTCTGCAAGTTACCGGATGGATGCTTCGTCGCGTTACAGCAAGGACAACCGCTGGGGTATTTTCCCGTCCATATCTGCCGGCTGGGTACTTTCGGAGGAGCCTTTTTTTGAAGGAGTCAAAAACGCGATATCGTTTTTCAAAATCAGGGGTAGTTATGGCGTTACCGGACGTGATCCGGGCTCTTACTACGCGCGCTATACAGGACTGACTTTTGACGCATCCTATGCAGGGTCGGTGCTGGAAAATGGTATTAGTGGTTCGGTGCTCTCCTATAATGGCAAGCCTACCGTAGCCCCTGAATATTCGTCAGCGGCAACCTCACCGACAATCAAATGGGAGCGCTCGCCGCAGTTTAATGCCGGTTTTGATATGAACCTCTTGCACGATCGGGTTACCGTGACTGCCGATTTTTATGTGCGCGACTCCAAACAGCTGGTATACAATCTGACCATGCCAGCGACCTCAGGATACAGCACAGTTTCCAATAATTTTATCAGCGTGAGAAACAGTGGGGTAGAAATGACGCTTATTTCCCGTAATATGGCTCCTTCGTCAGCATTCCAGTGGACCACCAATTTCAATATTGCTTACAATAAAAACTATGTTACCAGCCTTCCTGGCGGTGGGCAGGAAATACAGGTGGGAGAAGTATGGATGCAACGTGCACTGAACGTAGGCCAGCCTATTTTTCCATTTAAAGTGTGGGATGTGGATGGGGTATATGCAACCAATGCAGATGTACCTGTAGATCCTTTGACAGGAAAAAGACTCACGCATTTTAGGGGGAATTTATATCAGGCTGGCGATCCGCGCCGCCGGGATGTGAATGGGGATTACACCATCGACCACAACGACAAAATTGATATGGGAAATCCAAATCCTGACCTTGTAGGCGGATTTATCAACCAGTTTTCTTATAAGAATTTTAGCTTGTCCACACTGGTGAGCTTCGTATTTGGACGCTCATTATGGAACGGTTATATGTCGGACAAATTGCAGGATGCGGGTTCATCTAATCTGTATTCGACCTGGGGTACCAATTCGGCCATTGCTGGCGATTTTAACCCCAGCGACTTCTGGATGAAAGATGGGGATCAGACCAAATACCCATCGCTGTTTCATAATACGGTGGACAATTGGCACATCGCCAACAGCACGTTTGTGGAAAACGCCAGTTTCGTACGCCTCAAAAATATTCAGCTGAGTTACACATTCCCACAGGCCATGATAAAGAAGCTTAAATTGAAAATGCTCCGCGTGTATGGGGTGGTGGATAATGTGGCTGTCAAGTCATGGTCGTCGGTGCCAGACCCTGAAGCGGTGGAAGCCAACGGTTATTCAACGGGTAACGGATATCCGATCCCTAAGAAATGGACTATAGGCCTGGATGTAACCTTTTAATCATGTCAGTTCCATCGCATAACGGTGGCTTAAAATTATTTCGAGATGAAAAGAAAAATATTGTTTTTAATGCTGAGTACTTTTATGTATCTCGCTTCGGGCTGCTCCAAGTTTCTGGACATTGAGCCTGTCAGTTCGGCAACGGATGAGAACTTCTGGAAAACGCAGGAAGATGCCAATAGCGCAACCAATGCAATGTATGCACTGCTGCGCAAGGCCCTTAACCAGGCCAACGGAATGGCTTTCTACACCTATGGTGATTTGCTGTCGGACGAAATTTCTTCTTCGACCGACGCGGATATAAATACAATTGTCAATATGCAGCTCAACACGGCTGTAGCAGCTTCGGAAACTTGGCGACCCGCTTATCAGCTGCGGCGCTATGATGTCTTTTATCAGGCTATTGACCAGGCCAACCGGGTGATCCAAAGGCTGCCAAAGATGGATGAAAATGTTTTTAATGACGTGTCGGTGCGGGATTATTACATCGGCGAAGCATACTTTGTGCGCGCATTTGCTTACTTCTATATGGCACGGGTATGGGGCACAGTTCCCATTATAACCGAATCTGTAGCACCGATCGATGCGGTCAATCTGCCTGCCAGCAAAGAGAGCGATGTGCTGGATCAGAGTCAGGCAGATTTAACCAAAGCGTTGACGTTATTGAAATGGAGCAATATCGACCAAAATGATTTTGCATTGCGCGCAAATACTGGAGCTGCGCTTGCCCTTCAGGCGCATTTGAGTGCCTGGAGAGGCGAATACGCCGACTGCATAGCGGCGGCTAAATCGGTACTGGAAAGTGGCGAATATTCTTTTGTGGGAAGGGACAGCCTCAACTACCGCAGTATCTATCAGGGTAAATCCAATGAAGGTATCTTTGAGATCGCCCAGAGTGGTGAAAACGAAGGGACCAATAGGGGGGTAGGGTACTATTCACTGGCGGGACCTTATTTTCGGATTTTCACCGATCCGGTGTTAAGAATCAGTCAGGATTACATTAAAACACTCTTTAAAGACAATAACGACAAACGCTTTAAAAGTGTGTTTGATATTGACTATAACGGTAACTATGCACTATGTACAAAATATGCAAATGTAAAGTTCTCGAGTGATGCGTCAAATGCCAACGCGATATTTAAAAATAACATCATCATCTTTCGGTATTCCGATATTAAGCTGCTGATGGCAGAGGGACTGGCCGCAACAGGCAAAAACAGTGCTGCTGAAACCATCTTAAATGAAATCCGGACGCAGGCGGGATTGCTTGCCTACGCAAACGAAGAACCGCTCATCGAGGCCATCTTTAGTGAACGAGCGCGCGAACTGTTTTTGGAAGGCCATCGCTATTACGACCTGGTGCGGTTGTATAAACACTTTAACGTCTATAAATTTCCGGAAAGCAAAATGAACCAGGCGCAGTTTAACGCGAAGAAATACCTTTGGCCATTTGACCCATCGTTGTTGTCAGCCAATCCTGCGCTTAATCAGACACCATACTGGGGCACTGTCAATATGTAAACCACTAAACTTGAAAAAAATGAAAACCTTATATCGATTTGCGTTGCTGCTGGCTTTTGGACTGACCGTGATCGGTTGCAAGAAAGCAGCTTATCTGACGGACGACGGTCTCCATAAAGCCGAAGTCAATCTGTCTACTTACGACTACCTGGCCGCTCATCCCGCGGGGATGTTTGATACCTTGCTGCTGGTGATTGACCATTTTAAACTCAAAGATGAAATCAACAAGGCGAAAACCTTTTGGGCACCGTCGGATTATTCGGTCAACCGCTATTATAAACAAAAAGAAGACTCGGTGAAGTATGTGGATGAAAATGCGCAGTATTCTTTTGACCAATTTCTGAACGAAATTCCTGTAGATTCCGTCAGGGCATACATCTATAACGATGCCCCTTACGATTTGGAGACGGCCAGCACAGCGTATACGACAATCAAGAATGCGGCCAATGTGGGCGGATTTGTCTACCATAGGCAAAAGCAACCCAAACCACTTTGGTCTTCCGGGGCACTCTATTATTTGTATTACGTCAAAATACGGGGCGAAGCGGATCAAACCAGCCCGGATGGTACCGTCACTTATAAAGAAGATGATCAGCCTGATATGCGTATATTCTGTCAGACGACGGGGATAAAAACAGCGTCCGGCACGACACTGAATGTATTGGCCAATACACATACATTTATCGGCGATTTTGTACCGCGCCTCCTGACGGGGCCTAAAATCGTGGAGACTGGCTCTACGCTGACCTTTACCTACGACCTGAGCATTAAATACGATGCAGCGGGATATACAGGCACGACCGTAGACATAATGCTTCCGCGTTTAGCCCGCTTTTATGGCGTGGAGAGCGGTACAATACCTGCGCTGGTAGGTAAGGATATCACGTACTACGCGGTACAGCCCGATGGCAGCTTAAATGCAAACAGTACTGCCAACGCTCCCGGGCACTGGTTCGATACCAAAGGACAAACCTGTTCATGGGGTGCCGATGCACGCATTGTATCGGAGCTGGCAACCTCAACGATGACTTTCAATATTTTGCAATATCCAGGGCAAACAACGGTGGGTAGTACCTACACTGTCCGACAATCGCTCGTGTACAAGTCCAAAACAAAGGGTGATTTGAATGCTGTTTTTGTATTCAATGTTAAGATCAAATAAATTATGAAACTAGCTGGATTGATTCCGCTGCAAAACCGAATCAACCGGATAGCTTCATCACAAATGAAAAAATAAAACAGATGAAAAAACGAAGTTTTATAATCGGCTTAGCAGGTTTATCCCTAGGACTATTGGATTCCTGCAAGAGTGACCAAATAGGTTATTTAAGTGAAAATTTACGCTATAATGTGGAGAACCTGCAAGTCAACCAGGGGGCAGTAGTGTACACGGATGCCATTGTTGCCAATGGAAGCACAACCCCGTTGACCGTCAATCTGGTTGCGGTACGGAACAAGGAAACCGGCGAGCTCTCAACAGAATTTTCAAAAGAACATGAAATATCGACCTACCTTGCTGAAGTCACCTGGCGGGATACCACCCTGGATCTGTTGAAGGCCAAAATCGGCAAGGCGAAATATCCGCCGATGATGCTCAATGCGACCGGTGGCCGCGTGGGTTTTACACAGGCGACGCAATTTGTGACCCCGGGGCAGTACACCATCGATGTGGAGGTGAGCAATATCGCCGGACAGAAAACGTTTAAGAACATCCTCGATTTTAATGTTATCGGTGCCAAGAAGGAAGATATTTTATTTAAGTCGTGCACGAGTTCGGACTACGGTGCCGAATCCAATTTTCTACCCTATACAGACTATGAGATCGTTGTAGAACATCAGGCGGAAGGAGAAAACAAAATTGTATATCAATGGGAAGATAAAAACGGCAAGCCCTTCAATCCAAAAAAAGGCGAGGTCATCAAGCGTGGCGACCGGCCGACATTCAAAAATTGGTCGCCCTATTATCCGGAGGAAGTCACCGATACGGGCTTGGTGTATCGCTATCCAGATGTTTCGGGACTGGTGTATCCTATCATGAACGGTACTTATGTTGGCACAGAATTTTGGTCGGGGGATCCCATTTCTTATTATCGTATTGTAGGTACGGCGACTACGCTGGGACGTAATCTTAACCCGGTATCGACCATCAAATTCTACCGAAGTGGTACCTATACCGTTCGCTTCCGTTTTTTGACCGTCACACATAGTTGATCTCTACCTATTAAAAGCGCAAATGATGAAAAGTATAGTATTGCATAAAGTCCTGCTGACACTGGTTTCAGCACTTGTATTCCTTTCGCAGGGATGCAGCAAAAAAGAAGTACCCCTTCCCGTCGAGGAAGAGGTCACCACGCCGCCCGTTACAGTGGGGACAGATTCTTTGCAAATTTACAAGCCCAAGGAATTTGAAGGGATGGATTATAACGATAAAGGGAGCAAATGGTCCTATTCGCGCAGCCGTCAGTCGGAGCATTTTATCGTGTTCTGGGGGGCGAGTTATGGGAAGAACGATCCCAATTCGGAAACTGTCCCCGAAGAATACCGGGTCGATATTGATGATCTTTTGGCCAAGGCCGAACAGTTCTACGCATTGAACATCGGCACGCTGAAGTTTGCAGAACGCAAAGTAAACCGATCCAATCTGGATAAATACAAAATGATGATTTTTGTGCACTACACGACAGAATGGATGGCTTATGGTGGCGGTTACGACGATACGATCGGGGCACTATGGATTAATCCAGCGACCTGTAAGCCTGTGGGGGCTGTGATTGCTCATGAGATCGGGCATAGTTTTCAATATCAGGTATTTGCTGATCTGAAAGGGGGGCATGGGTTTCGTTACGGCTACGGTGGAACGAGCGGCAACGGGTTCTGGGAGCAGACCGCGCAATGGCAGGCCTACCAAACGTATCCCGCACAGGCATTTTCGGGCTCCGATTTTCCCGTCTATACCGAAAATTATCATCGCCATATTCATCATGAGAAATATCGTTATGCCAGCTATTTCATCCATTGGTATTGGACAGGCAAACATGGGATCGATATGATTGGCCGCATCTGGCGGGAGGCTTTAAAACCTGAAGATCCGGTGCAGGCCTATATGCGTATAACGGGTATCGATGTGAAACAATTCAACAATGAGATCTATGATGCGGCGACCCGCTTTGTGACCTGGGACCTGAACAGCATCCGGGACTATGGAAAGAATTATATCGGTAAGCTGACGACCAAATTTACGCGGCAATCCAACGGTAGTCTTCGCGTTGCCTATGATCGTTGTCCGGGCACTACGGGTTATAATGTGATTCCGCTGGAAGTTCCGGCTGCGGGAACCAAGGTTTCGGTGGCTTTTAAGGGCTTGGCAAATGCTGCTGGATTCAACCCGGTGGATGCCAGCCGTGCCGGATGGCGATATGGCTATGTGGCTTTATTGAAAGATGGCACGCGGGTATACGGTGATCGGACGGAGGGCACGGAGAATACGGTAGCGTTTACTGTTCCGGCCAATTGCAGCAACCTCTGGTTTGTTGTCACAGGTGCCCCAGCTGTTTACCAGCCACATGCCTGGGATGATGACGATAGCAATGACGAGCAGTGGCCTTACGAAATTAAAATTCAGGGTACCACGGCGACAGGATACAATGAGGTGAGCAGTCAGCCGAAAGATATCGCGTTGAATTATGACTTGAGCTTCCCGGCAGATGCCACAGGGTATTCGGGTGCGCAGGTAAGCGTCAATGCAGCTCAGCTAGGGGAGGCCTTGGCCATATCTTCGGCAGACCTGGCGGGTTTGATGAGCAGCGGAAAAATTAAGTTCTATGCCGTGGAGCCGAATGGAAGTTTAAATCCCAACAATACGGCCACCGGGTACGGGCATTGGTTTACGCCTGCAGGGGCTGTCACCAACTGGGGGGCCAATGCGGGCTTATTTTCAGAATTTAACGCCAGTACGATTACGTTCTCCATCGGTCAATATCCAGGGGCATTGACCACTGGAAAGAAATACACCATCAAGCAGGCACTGGTGTATACGTACGAAGGAACGAAAACCGTGCAGGCGACGTTTACATTTAATGTCAATATCAAATAAGAGTGAGTTAAAACCACGAGATGAGGTGGTGGTTCATATGTTTATGTTTAGTTTAAGCCACGTCGGGAGATGTGGCTTTTTGTTTATCCTCTTCATTTCGATAGCGTGCGTGGAGTGGCATCATGGGCCATCTGCACCCAGTGGTCAGCATCAAAGGCCGTCGGGTTAAACTGATCGGCAATCTTTGCGTAGGTTTTGACCGGGATCCGCTCATAGAGCATAAAATGTTCGCCGCCTTTGGTGGGATGCCTGTTCCAGTCTCCCGCCGTCTGGGAATAGAGCCCCCAATGGAGAAATAGACCAAATTTGCCTTCGGTAAACCAGGGGGCGGGCTGGCCTGATAGGTTCAATCCCGCCACAGCAAATAGCAGCAGCAGGATTGTTTTTATCTTATTAAGAATTAATTTATTCATTGTAGCGCTCGGCCTTCTCTAACGGTTTTGTATTTTCATGGAGGAAACCTTATCGTTGAAAGTCGACAGGTAGGAAGACGACGAGGTGACGACGAGGCTATCGCCGGTAAAATTATTGCCGTTGTATAACGTGACTTTAACATTGGCGCCCACTTTAATGGAAGATATGCTGTTGTCGGTCACACCTTTTGCCAATAAGTCCGATGTGGTATATTTGTTTATGATTGTATTTAATTATAAAGGTTATAAAAGTATAATGCCATAGGGCAAAGCGACCACTCATCCCGCAGAAATTACCGTTCAAATAAATTATTTAGGCAAACGCTGCTAAGCAAATACATTCGTAGTCAATTAAAGCACACGAATAATGACTAGAAAATTCAGTTATATGCAGTTTGCCATTATGCTATTTGCTTCAGGCGCAGCTCATGGAGAGACAGGCTATTTTTTACAGGATACAACGACCAATAAGAATATAAAGCTGAGTGAGGTCGAAGTGTCACGACGATTCAATCCGATTAAAATTGTTCCTGGCAAGCTGAGTTATCAGGTGAATAAAAATACAATGGGTGCGTCGGGCAGTGTTTTGGAACTACTGCGGAAAATGCCGGGAGTTACTATTTTACCAAACGGTAAGATAAGTTTGAACGGACAAGCGGGTGTACAGCTGCTGATTGACGGCAAGACAAATTTTATTGATGGTGAAAATCTAATTAATTTTTTGAGTTCCATGCCAGCTTCATCCCTTGATATTGTCGAACTTATTACACAGCCAGATGCTGGAATGGATGCCAACGGTGAAGCCCGGTTTATCAATCTAAAACGGGGTAACCGTACTTCAAATGGCCTAAATGTTTTTCTTTCGACCAATGCCGAACAAGGTAAATATAACAGGAACTACCATAATATAACTGTCGCGGCCAACCTGCGTAAATTGGATATTTCAAATACCTACGCTTATGCAAATGGAAGTGATTTGGTGGATGTCAATTCAACCCGGTATCTCAGTAATACTATCCATACGGCCAATAAAATGCTAAGCTTGGATATGAATGCCATTAGAAAGAAAAAATATAGCAATCATTATTATAACGGCACGCTCGATTATAGGCCAAATGATAAAATTAAAATGGGCACCTATCTGCTTCTCTCCGATCAGGAAAGAACGAAAGAGGAAACTGTTGGTTCTGCTTTTTTTTACAGCCGGTCGCAGGCGGATTCTATCATTGCTACAAGCAATGGTTTACGACATAACTTTAAAAATTTTAGTACCGGAGCTCACTTTACCGTACAGCTTGTTGGTGGATCAAAATGGGAAAATTATCTTGACCTGCAACAGGTTAAACAAGCTGAAACGCAACATCAGCTGTTGGATAAATTTATAGGGGACGGAGCACCGGTATCCCTGCCACAGGAACTCAGAGGCAAGAGTGGAGGTAAGGTAAATATCACGACGATACAGTCGAAATACATGCTGGACATCCGGCCGGATATCGCGGCTTCCGTTGGTGGAAAATTTACGCAGGTTGACATGCGTACAAGCTCATTGTTTCAACAATCGAATAACAGCGATTGGCAGGAACGTCGCGATCTGACAAATGCTTTCGATCATGAAGAACGTCTAAAGGCGCTTTTTATGCAAGTGGGATACAGCCCTTCAGCGTTGTTTCGGATGGATCTGGGGCTGCGTTATGAGGCTGCGGCTTTTCATAGTGGAACAGCAAATGGTCTGGGTACAGATCTTACTATTGTAAGATCATACAAAAATTTTTTTCCGAACCTGACAATGACCTATGCATTGGATAATAAACAAAAGCTTTCGATCAATTATCACAGGAGGGTCAACCGGCCTAATTTTAAAGACCTGAGCCCTTTCGTTGAAGTCAACGATCCTTATTTATATGAAAAAGGAAACCCTGCGTTGAAGCCCGAATTTGTCCATAATATGGAGCTTACTTGGTTATTTAAAAATTCCTATTCCTTCCACATGTTCTACAGCCTACGACAAGATGCGATCAGCAAGAGCTACAACCTGGACGGGAACAAGCGGACCGTAGTAATGCCTATCAACCTGGAGCACGCATCTAGTATTGGATTGCGGATCAATGCGACCAGTATTTCCCCTATGCGAAATTGGAACATACAGGCAAATGGCAATCTCATCTATAGGTATTTTGAATGGGTGACGGCAAATGATGTCTATCATAACAGGCAACTGACTCCTGCTCTGCAATTGCAAAATAATATAAAACTACCTTTTAAAATAAAGCTGGATGTCAACTGTTTTGTGAATGGGTCCACTGCAGAAGGACAGGCTAGCATTGCATCATTGTGGTCCGTCAATTCCGGTTTGCGCAAAACCTTCTTGCAAGATAAATTTACTTTGTATATTTATGCCAATGACCTTTTCAGGACCAACCGACCTAAAATAACTTTTAGTAGCGATTTCATGGAAGGGAAGTACCGAGAGTCATACGATAGTAGAGCGGTGGGGATCAATCTTTCTTACAGGCTACATCGCGGAAAGAAAAGTAATCTTAAGAATGCTCCTGCCAATGACCGCTTGGAGGAAAATAACAGGATCAATTATTGATGTCATGATAGCCAGCATTTCAAAATTAAGAGAAAATCCCATACATTACCTAGGCCCGGCACTTTGGGGAATCGCTTCGTTCAATATTTTACGTGTCGTGACCGATTTAACCAAGAAAGATGAATTTTGGTCAGGGGGGATTAAGATCCATTCCGTAGGACTTCTTATCTCTGTGATTTTTTGTTATGTGATGACAATGTTGTGGCGGCGGAGACTTGACAAGATCTTTGTTGCTATGCCTACCATTACGCCAAATGTACCACTGGAGTACATGATTGCCATTGTGCAAATCGCTCTGATATTTAATCCGGCGGTATTTGTCACCGAACATTTCGGCTGGATCTACATGGGCGATGGGTATATCGATTATATGCTGGTTAATGCGATTTATATTCCATTGTTTCTACTTTACTACATGTTGTTGCGGAACGAGTATATACATAAGAATATGGCGAACAATCGTATCTATGTCGAAAAGATCAAAGCGGATAAATTGAATACCGAATTGCAATTGCTGAAAAGCCAATATCATCCACATTTTCTCTTTAATGCCCTTAACACAGTATATTTTCAGATTGATGAGTCGAATACGTTGGCAAAAAAAAGTGTCGAACAGCTTTCGGAACTATTGCGCTACCAGATTTACAATGTGGATGAAAAGGTATCCATGGACCAGGAACTTGCATTTTTAAAATCTTATATAGCCTTTCAGCAGCAGCGGTTGACCGAAAGATTGACAGTACATACAGATATTGATGAGGATTGGACAGGGGTAACAATTTTTCCCTTACTTTTTCAGCCACTGCTCGAAAATGCATTTAAATATGTGCGGGGGCAGTACGCGATAGCTATCCACCTCAAACGCCAAGGAACTAAAATATGCTTTAGCATTTCAAACAGTTTATCCGATGCAGCTTCCGTAAAGCCGGCAATTTCGCTGGCTGAAATAACTGAGTCCGGGGCAGGACTTTCCAATCTGAAAAAGAGGTTGGCATTGCTATATCCGCAGCGCCATACCCTGAATACACAGGTTGATGGAAGGAATTTTTTGGCGGAATTAATAATATGTATTTAATCGATATGATGGAGATCAAATGTGCTATAGTTGATGATGAGCCTTTCGCGCGTAAGGGAATTGCATCCTATATAGAGAAAATAGACTTTTTGAAACTTGTTGTTGAGTGCGAGGACGCTATCGAATTGAGTCAGTACCTTCGTTCGCATCCCATTGATCTTATTTTTCTTGATATCGAAATGCCTGAAATTTCGGGCCTGGATTATATTGCAAGCCTGAACAACCCGCCCAGGGTTATCGTTGTGTCTGCCTACGAAAAGTATGCACTGCGTGGATATGAGTTGGAGATTATCGATTATCTGTTGAAGCCAGTTCCCTTTGAACGGTTCTTTAAGGCGGCCAACCGGGCCTTCGATGTGCTCAGCTTAGCTGGTTTGCCGACTGGCATGCCGACAAATTTTCAAGAGGGGCATATCTTTCTTAAAGTGGATAAACGATTGAAGAAAATTTTTCTTCAAGATATCCTATTCGTTCAGAGTATGGGTAACTATGTGATTGTGCAGACTATGCATTCTCGTGAAATTACCTATTGCACGCTCCAACAGATGATGACCTCGTTGCCTACACATACTTTTATATCGTGCCACCGATCTTATCTGGTCAACAAGAATAGAATAGCGATCATAGAGGGAAATCAATTGCACATCGCGGATTATAAAATTCCGATAGCCCGAAATCTAAAGGAAGAAGTCCTGGCCTCGATCTTAAATCGTAGTTGATTGGCTGAGGTTATATTTTACTTTTTCTTTTTTCTGCGCAGAAGAAGCGATAGTGATTTAATATGTATTAAGCAAATGACATAACAGGAGCTCTTGGAGCATCGTATCAATATAGGAAAATATGCTAGGTTTTTGAATTGGTAGAAAATTAGACTTAGATAGTCGTGTTGGGATCAACCGGAGGCATCAATATTTTCTTCGCTGATTTTCCTTTATGCGCTCAAGTACATATGCATAGCTATAAGGCAGCGAAATAATAATGGCCAATGCTACGATGATTTTTAGAAGCATGAGGATAATCTGAAGGGGGAGAGCGCCCCAAAAGCTAAAATAGTCCAAAGGAATAAATAGTCTGGAATCATTTGCTCTGTTGATCAGTATTTTATAATTTTTAGCGTTGATGTACTCCTTTATCTGCTTGTCCAGTGCTAAATTATGGCCTTCGATGTCGCCGTCTGTATTCCATAAGTTATTGGAGTAACGATCTACTGCCTCCGAAGCGTAAACTTGCCGCTCTTTGTCCCCGACCCTGTACGTGTAGGTAATGGATGCGGTAGACGAAGCTGCGGACTGCTTTGTCGTCGGCGTCCAGCGGATTTTATAATCAATAATTCTGCCTTCTGCTTCCGTCCAGCTGGGATGAAAAAAAAGAAAGCTCCGGTATTGAAACCACGGTAAGCAGGAATAGATAGCTGATCCGGTCAAATAGATCATAAACGAAAAAATAGCGAACTTCTTACTGAAGAGTTTACGGTTAAAAAATAGCATAAACAGCAGCGGGGATAAGACTATCGTAAAGATAAAAACAGGTGGCGGGCTGACGCACAGGAATACTATATATAGCACTGGCATCAGAAATTTGTACGTAATTTTGTCGTACAATTTCCTGGTCTCTTTTAGATAATTTTCGTTTGAGTTATTCATCACTATTGATCATTATATTAGATTATTGGCCGTTTGACTTGCGACCAGACTGCCCAAAGAGGCCGTTGAAAGATCCGCTAAGTCTTAGTCATTCATACCGTCGTAATACACATCGATTTTGCTCAGGATCTGCTGAAGCTGTTCGTACTGTTTTTTTGTAAATCCTGTTTCGTACAGGAAGAACAGTCCTCGCCATTGTATTTTTTTGATGGACGCCAGGAATGGCTCCCATTGTAGGGGATTATTGGTAAAGGGCACATAGACCAGCCTGGGATTTGAAGCCAGTACTTCGGGAAACGACTTAAATTGATTATTGGAAAAACTTGCGTGTTCCAATTTTTTTAGTGTCGCGATAGATCTGGGCAATGAGGAAAGTCCTGCATTTTGTATACCCAGCTCTTTTAGTTCAGGCAGTTGCTGAAACAGGTCAGGTAGTTTCCCCAGTTTCGTTTCACTTTTGTAATTGCCCGACATATATAACAGGGAAAGTTGGCTCAGGCTAAAGATTTCTGCTGGAAAGGCAGTAAATAGGTGGTCGTTCAGTCCAAGTTCTTTCAAGTTTTTGAGCTGCGTGAATGATGGCGGCAGTTCGGTAAGAGGGTTGTCACAGGTGAAAGCTGTTAATGCGGTAAGATTGGAAATGCTTGCCGGCAGTGATGTTAGCTTGTTTTGTCGTAGTGCCAGTGTTTTTAGGTGATGATGAGCTGTCTTGATTTCAGGAAAAACAGCTAACTCGAAATTGTCAATCCCTAGTGTTTCCAGTTGCGTAGCGCGTTCAATGATTTTCTGCAAAATGCCGCTGTCGATAGACTTGCCGCTAACCGCCGATCGAAATGACAGCTCTTTCAGCTTCGATAAGTCTGTCGTTGTCAGTTCTTCGATATTCTTGAAACGCATTTCTTTTCCTTCGACGGTTGTGGCAAGGATAGGAACGGGGCTGGTTGTGGGCATCGGCACGGGGAGAGCATCTTCGGCCGAACCGTTGGTAATCTGGACCGGTTCAACCACGGGGATGAGCTCCACCTTCTTTGGCGGCGGTATCTGCTTTTTCTTCTTTTTTTGCGCAGAAGCAGTAATAGTAAGCAATGATAGACTAAAAACGATAATATATTTTTTCATGTTTGATCGGCGTTGTATACATGCAAATGTGCATATTAAGATCAAATATTTTTTTACCGGTTTATATTTGGCCTGCCTGATTTACGATTCGTCGATTTTGAAGCCATAGTCGACTTTGACCGCGGAAATTTACCCCCCCGGCATTTCTATTATCAATGCTCATCTCCTTGCACCTTTGGATCAAATAGGTCATTGACCTTTGCTCAACCATTGATCTATTGATGTCTAGATCCACAGCGTCAGCTGATAGGCTGATTTTTTTGGCATTGGTTGTTAAATATCTTGATTTTCATTATTTTCATTTGGAGTTCGGTATTTGCTTATTTTAAGTATAAAGCTTATTCATAATTTAAGCAATATTTTTAGAGTAATGGAATAATTTAAATACATGTATGGAATTGGATACGCTCTATATTAGCATTCAAATTGAAAAAGAAAGATTAAACGCTTTTTTCGCAGCGAGGCCAATGCAGGCAGCTATTGATAAGAATTGGTTGCAATGGTGGGAAAGCCGCCAGATGTATAATAAATCGGACTTGGAAACCATCCCGACCTATTCCAGACAGTGTATCCGTGATGTCTTGGATGATTTGCTCAATACGGCATCTTACGGAGCTATGGAGCAGTATGATGACACCGATCAGCGCTGGACTTTTGCAGCACTCCATTTCAGCGAAAACTATCACGAAATACTGCCGATGCTGGCTCTTTTTAAACAACTGGGCAGCTATACCCAGACCGGTTTTGCATTGATCTTTGACTGGATGTGGGGTGGTGATACCGTGATGGCTTACATCGATTTTAAGGGAGGCGAAGCATCGATTGAGCCTGTGATAGCGTCTTATGAGGTCGAACTCAAACGTTTTGAAGAAGCGGATAGCTACTTACAGGTTCTTTCAGAAACCCTTTATGGAAATGGGCAGGATTGATGTGTATTTCCAAGGGCGTTTCGATCGTTATGTGGGAGCATAAATACAAGCGGACTTTTGTTTACTGTTTTTGAATCAGTGCGTTAGCCTATTTAAATATCATTATTTTAATTTTAAAGGGTTAATTTTAAATACTTTGTAACAATAACCTATAATCTTTAAAACTTCTATATTCAAATTCCTTGCATCCTTTTTAAAGTTTAATTACATTTGCTTTAACGATGCAAGGAAGATTCCGTCAATATCTATTCAGCGTTCTGTGTGCAATACTTGTCAGTTTGGGCTGGTATTATGCATCAGCGTCAAATGAGCCTGCATCAGCCAACCGCTATGCAGTCGAGTACTACAACAGACAGGTAAAAACTGAGGCACAGGATGTTGAAGTCATCCGTAAAGGTGAACACCAACGCCACGAAAAACTCAGGGCTTATGTTGCTGAGAAGGATGGTGAAAACGATGAGACGGGCAGCGATACTGACGCTTCGAATGTATTCGCACTTTCCAAAAATGATTTTGGAAATCTGAACGCCTACATCCACCCCGAGTTTCACAATACCCGCACAGCGATATCGCTTGCCAATACACAGCATCTTACTCCACTAAAAAACGCCCTTTATATCCATTACAGTGTCTTCAGGCTGTGATTTTTAATTAATTTTTTTAAAAGAATATCAAAATGGCTTTCATATATTTTGGAAGCTGGTCACACTATTGTTCAAATTTTTCAAAAATTATTAAAAAATATACGATCATGAAAAGCTTCATGTATATCAGCCTGTGTTTTATTGTGCTATCAACGAGCTGTCAGTCTGAAAAAAAGGAAAAGAAGGAAGCCGCAGTTTTCAACGTGACAACACCGCTGGTGAAAGACACCATTGTCAATAAAGAGTATGTTGCCCAGATCCGTTCGATCAACCATATTGAACTGCGTGCGCAGGAAAAGGGCTACATCCAGTCCATATTTGTGGATGAAGGACAGTTTGTACAAAAAGGACAGCCGCTCTTTAAAATTATGCCCAACCTCTATGAGTCCGATGTCAACCGCGCAAAAGCAGAGGTCAAATATGCTGAAATCGAATATCAAAATACCAAAAATCTCTCTGAAAAAGATATCGTTGCACCCCAGGAAACTGAGATGGCCAAAGCAAAATATGAGAAAGCCAAGGCCGAACTGGCGTCGATGAACACCCACCTCAAATTTACGGATATCGCCGCCCCATTCTCGGGTATCGTCGGTAAACTACATGTGCGCAAGGGGAGCCTGGTGGACGAGGGGGAATTGATCACCGAACTCTCCGACAACAGCAAAATGTGGGTATACTTCAATGTGCCGGAAGTGGAATACCTCAATCAGATGGAAGCCAGGAAGGACAACAGTCCCATGCATGTCCGCCTGAACATGGCCAACGGCAAGGAATTTGGTCAGGAAGGTATTGTTGAAACGATCGAATCGGACTTCAACAATGAAACGGGAAATATTGCTTATCGGGCCACGTTCCCAAATCCAAAGGGTTTATTGCGCTTTGGGGAGACGGGAAATATCGTCATTACCTCTCCTTATGTGAATGCGATGATGATCCCCCAGAAAGCTACATTTGAGGAGCTTGAAAAGAAATATGTATATGTCATCACAAAAGATAATAAAGTAAAAGCAAGAGAAATAAAGGTTGCTGCCGAACTGCCTCATATCTATGTTGTCTCTTCGGGCCTGAACAAGGACGAAAAGATTCTGCTGAACGGTCTTCGCATGGTACAGGAAAATCAGACCATTGAAGCAAGGTACCAGACCCCGGAGAAAGTCATGTCAAACCTGGATTTATATGCAGAGTAATTAAAACGCAGCATTATGTTTAAAAAAGTAATTCATCGACCGGTATTTGCTATTGTCATATCGGTTGTCATTCTATTTATCGGGGGACTGGCGATCAAGCAGCTTCCCACCGAACAATTTCCGAAGATCGCACCGACCACGGTAGCGGTTTCCATTGCCTATCCCGGCGCCAGTGCGGATGTGTTAGTCAAATCTTCGCTGATTACCTTAGAAAATGCCATCAATGGGGTGCAGGGCATGCGTTACATCGCTACAGACGCAACCAGTGCCGGCGAGGCCACCGTCAACGTGATCTTTGATCCGGGAACGGATCCCAACGATGCGGTGGTGCTGGTCAAAACCAGGGTGGATCAGGTGATGCCCCTCCTGCCTGAACTGGTGCAAAAGGAGGGGGTGATCGTCAATCCGATCCAGCCCAGTATGTTGATGTATGTCAACCTGTACAGCAGCAGCAAGAGTATGGACGAAAAGTTTCTGTACAACTACGCCACGGTTAATATCATTCCCGAAATCAACCGGATCCATGGAATCGCCAAATCTCAGATCTTGGGTAGCCGGCGCTATGCCATGCGGATCTGGTTAAATCCCGACCGTATGCGGGCCTACAACTTATCGGTGGATGAGGTGATGAAAGCGATCGGGGAACAAAGTATCATCGGCCGGCCGGGCCGACTGGGACAGAGCTCGGGTATCGCTGCCCAGTCCCTGGAATATGTATTGACGTATAAAGGACAGTACAATCAACCCGAAGAGTACGAAAATATTATAGTTCGCGCGAATTCGGAAGGGGAGAATATCAAACTCAAAGATGTCGGCAAAGTCGAACTGGGCAGTGAATTTTTTGATATCTACTCCAATCTGGACGGACATCCTTCGGCTTCCATTGTGCTCAAACAGAATTATGGGAGCAATGCCAATGATGTCATCAAAGATGTCAAAGCGAAGCTGGCAGAGATGAAGGGCAATTTCCCTCCGGGCATAGACTATAAGATCAGCTATGATGTATCGCAGTTTTTGGATGCCTCGATCGAACAGGTAATGCATACCCTGCGCGATGCCTTTATCCTGGTAGCCATTGTGGTGTTTATTTTTCTTGGTGACTGGCGCTCTACCCTGATCCCGATCATTGCGGTGCCAGTGTCGTTAATAGGTACATTCTTTGTCATCCAGTGGTTCGGCATGTCGATCAATTTGGTCACCCTGTTTGCACTCGTTCTGGCGATCGGAATTGTCGTGGACAATGCCATTGTCGTAATCGAAGCTGTGCACGCCAAGATGGAGGAGAGCACGATCTCACCTTACAGTGCCGTCAAGGAAGTGATGGCCGAAATTGCAGGTGCGATCATCGCCATCACGGCGGTCATGGTGGCGGTATTTATTCCGATTTCTTTTATGACAGGCCCCGTGGGGACGTTCTACCGTCAGTTTTCAATTACCATGGCGAGTTCCATTGTGATATCGGCCGTGGTGGCACTGACACTCACGCCGGTGCTCGCAGCGATGCTGCTGAAAAATAACCATGGAAAGCCCAAAAAAGCCAATCTATTTACCAAATCACTCGATGCCTTTAACCGCACTTTCGATAGGTTAACGGGGTCTTATGCTTCCTTTCTCCGGAAAATCGCCAGCCGTAGGGTCATCACCTGGGGGATTTTAATCGCCTTCTGTGTGGGAACTTTCCTGATCAATAAAACGCTTCCGGGTGGTTTTATTCCGAGTGAGGATCAGGGAACGATCTATGCCATTATCCAGACGCCACCTGGATCGACACTCGAACAGACCAATAAACTTTCCAGAGAGCTCCAGAAGATCTGTCAGGGTGTGGATGGGGTCGAGTCTGTCTCTTCCCTCGCTGGTTATGAGATCATGACGGAAGGCCGTGGTTCGAATGCCGGGACCTGTCTGATCAACCTGAAGACCTGGAGTGAGCGCGAGCATGGTGTGAAAGAGATCATGGAGGAGCTTGAAGAAAAGTCAAAAAACCTCGGGGCGACCGTAGAGTTTTTCGAACCGCCGGCAGTGCCCGGTTTCGGATCTTCGGGAGGTTTCTCCATGCGCTTACTCGATTTGAATAGAACTACAGACTACCAGGATTTCGATAAGGTCAACAAAGCTTTTATTGCTGAACTGAAAAAACGCAAGGAGCTGACCGGTGTCTTTACCTTCTTTGCTGCCAATTACCCGCAATATGAATTGGTGTTCGACAATAATGCCGCCATGCAAAAAGGGGTCTCCATCGGTAAAGCCATGGACAACCTCAATATCCTGATCGGTAGTACCTACGAACAGGGCTTTATCCGCTTTGGCCAATTTTTCAAAGTGTATGTGCAGTCATCACCCGAATTTAGAAGGCTGCCTTCGGATATCTTGAACCTGTATGTCAAAAATGACCATGATCAGATGGTGCCTTATTCGGCCTTCATGACCTTGAAAAAAACACAGGGGCCCAATGAGATCACGCGTTACAATATGTACAACTCTGCTGCGATCCGCGGGCTCCCGGCTAATGGCTACACAACGGCCGATGCCATTCATGCGATCAACGAAACTGCCCTTGCTACCTTGCCGCATGGCTATAAAGTGGCCTGGGAGGGATTGTCCTATGACGAGGCACAGCGTGGAAATGAAGCGATTTACGTCTTCCTGGTCGTATTGGTCTTTGTCTACCTGGTATTAGCCGCGCAATACGAGAGTTTTATCATTCCCTTTGCGGTATTGTTGTCACTGCCGGTCGGGGTGTTTGGTTCATTTTTCCTATTGAAAGCCATGGGCCTGGAGAACGACATCTATGCACAGGTCGGTTTGATCATGATCATCGGTTTATTGGGTAAAAATGCCGTACTGATCGTCGAATTCGCCGTCAAGCGCCGCCAGGCTGGGGATTCGATCCTAGAAGCGGCCATCGAGGGCTCACGGGCACGGTTCAGACCGATTCTGATGACTTCCTTTGCCTTTATTGCCGGACTCGTACCGCTGGTCTTTGCAAGTGGTGCCGGAGCCATCGGAAACCATACCATCGGTGCTTCTGCATTGGGCGGTATGCTTGTCGGAACAATCTTTGGCGTGATCGTCATTCCTGGACTCTACTACATATTTGCAAAATTGGCCGACGGAAGAAAGATGATCCAATCCGAAGACGATTCACCTTTAAGCGAAGACATGATACATTATGAATAAGAATAGAATATATCAATATACGGGTTTCGCGCTTTTCTTGCTTAGTTTTGCGGCCTGCAAACCCTTGGAAATACAACAACGTGCCGAAAACAGAACGGTACCGGAACAATATGGGGGAGCACACGGCGACTCCTTAAATACGGGAAAAATTAAATGGAACAGTTATTTCAATGATCCGCATCTACAGGGGCTAATCGGTCTGGCACTGGCCAACAATCAGGAGCTTCATATTATGCTGCAAGAGATCGAAATGGCCAAAAATGAGGTCAGTGCTAAAAAAGGAGAATATTTACCTTCGGTAGGCGTCAAGGTAGGTGCCGGTGTGGACAAAGTGAGCCGATACACCAATATTGGCGCTATGGAGAAGAATACGGAAATCGAACCGGGAAGGGAAATGCCCGAACCGCTGTTTGATTTTGGCGTCGGTGTACAGGCCAAGTGGGAAACGGATATCTGGGGCAAACTGCACAATGCGACCAAAGCACAGCTGCAACGCTATTTTGCCAGCGTCGAAGGGAAGAACTTTATGGTGACGCATCTGATCTCCGAAATTGCGGATGCGTATTATGAGCTCCTGGCCCTGGATAATGAGCTGCTGGTCATCAATGAGAATGTGAAGATCCAAAATGATGCCCTCACGGTAGTCAATGACCTGAAAAAGAATGCCCGGTCCAATAAGCTCGCAGTGAAAAGATTCGAGGCGCAGATCCTGAAAACACAGGGCATGCAATATGATATCAAACAGCAAATAACCGAAACAGAAAACAGGATCAATTACCTGGTTGGACGTTTTCCGCAGCCGGTGGAAAGGGATCACGAAGCTTTTGACAAGCTTGTTCCACAAACTGTCTACACGGGTATCCCTGCTGATCTGCTGGAAAATAGGCCGGATATCAAGCAGGCGGAATACGAACTGGCGGCTTCCAAACTGGATATCAAATCGGCGAAAGCGCGTTTTTATCCTTCCTTGGATATTGCTGCCGGTGTGGGCTTGCAGGCTTTTGATCCGACCTATCTCATTAAGCCGGAGTCTTTTCTGTCTTCACTTGTCGGCGAACTGACTGCTCCCCTGATCAACAAGAGGGCGATCAAAGCGGCGTATTACAATGCCAGCGCAAGACAGGTGCAGGCAGTATATCATTATGAGCAAACTATACTGGGGGCTTATATCGAAGTGGCCAACCAGCTTTCCAAAATTAAAAACCTGGAGAATGGGCTGGCAATCAAGAGCAAGGAAGTGGATGCGCTCAAAGAATCCATAGACATCTCCAATGATCTGTTTAAATATGCGCGGGCGGATTACATGGAGGTGTTGCTGACGCAACGCGATGCCTTGGAATCCAAATTTGAACTGGTGGAAAAGAAAGCTAGTCAGCTCAAAGCCAGTGTCGCGATATATAGATCTCTTGGTGGCGGCTGGGATCGTCAATAATATAATTTTTGTTTTTTACTTGTTAGGGACTTATCGTATGGTAAGTCCCTTTTTTGTCTGACATTTAATCATCGAGACCGATGAAAGCTCCCTCGGTGGTAAATTTTAAGTCCAGGTCATTGGACAAGTCGATTTGGTAACCATAGGGTTCTTTGTCAATCCCTTCAATAAATAACGGTGCAGGGTATTGCTTGGTGACATGGTCCAATATGGGTGAAGGAATTAATGCATCAGGTAGTTTTTGATTATTCCCGTCGATATCGGTCCAGTTGCCATCTTTGTCCAGGTCGATCTCGATGCCGTTGGTCAACCTCACCTCATACAGGGTACCATCGGTATCAGGTAGATTTTTGCGGGTGACGCGGGCGACAGCATTGCTTACAAAATAGGAATCAAGGATTGCTTTGCCTGCCTGCGGCAATTCGGCATAGCTAGTCGCTGTCTCAATCGGATCATCTTTGTCACATGCCGTAAATGTCAATGCGCTGCCTGTCATCAGGACAGCGGCTAACCAGGTTAATTTCTTCATGTTTGCTATTTTACAAAGTTCTATTACATCTGTTGTTGACTTCTTTTTTGTCGTCCAGGCTGTCTTAAGCTTGGAAACAGAAAACGCCACAGGGTAAAGTTTCAGATAGATTCTGGAAACATTTGGGAAAGAAGGGAATTGTCGGGGTTGTTTTTCGAAACGTGGGTAACTGGTGCAAACTATTTTTGCCCTGTACTGTCTTCTATTAAAAAAGATTATGGAAAAATCTTATCTTCAAACGGTCGCCCGCTATGGCTTAGGTGCTTTTTTAATCGTGGCAGGAATCGGGCACCTCACTTTTGCCCGAAAGGAATTTCAGGCGCAGGTGCCGGATTGGGTACCGATCTCTAAAGACGATACGGTGGTTTATTCCGGTTTTGCTGAAATTGCCCTGGGCAGTGCCCTGATTTTGGCAAAGGGCAAACAGCGCTCAAAGGTCGGTAAAATTGCGGCTGCTTTTTTTGTTGCCGTGTTTCCTGGAAATATCGCTCAGTATCAAAACCAGCGTGATGGTTTTGGATTAGATACCGACACAAAGCGGCTCGCCCGTTTGTTTTTTCAACCGGTATTGATCGCTTGGGCATTAAAAAGTACATGTAAAAGAAAATAGGATACTGAAACTGATGGAAAATTTAGAAGTATGGATGCGTGGACCAATCGCCGGGATTCCGGATCTCTTGCAGCCGGTGGCACATGCATTAATGCAAGCGGGGGAGGATACGGCAAAATATACCCGGCAGCTATCGCCTGAGCAGCTTTGGGCGCGTCCCTGTGGAAATGCCAGTGTCGGATTTCACCTGCTGCATATCCGCGGTGTGATCGACCGCATGTTTACTTATGCGGCAGGGCAATCGCTTTCCGCAGAACAGTTTGATTATCTCCGACAGGAAAGCATCGTGGATATGGAGCTGGATGTGGTTGCTTTGGTCCAAAACTTACGGCTGCAGATCGAAAAGGCCTTACAAATCTTAGCTTCTGTTGATCCCGGCACGTTGACCGAGGAGCGTTTTCTGGGGCGCAAGCGCATTCCAACAACGTTGATCGGCCTACTGTTTCATGCTGCCGAACATGCACAACGCCATGTCGGACAATTGCTGGTCACCGCGCGCTGTCTGAAATAAGAGCTTCGCGAGCAGACTTGGAATGCCCCGATTTGTGTGGGGTGTTAGCCCTGTATATGCATCAGCAATACCTGTCATGCGTGGTGACAGATGCCCGTGATGTAGATCAATGCGTTAATATGGGGTAATAGAAGGCCCTGAACTGTCTAAGGATTAATTTGTAAATTCGTATACTTGTAAGATTCCGGCGGGAATTCGTAGCAATATACCCCCGCATCAAATAAACTGAGTATATGCAGATACTATTGGTTGAAGACGATCGTCGTATAAGTAGCTTTGTGATTAAAGGGCTCGAGGAACTTGGGCACCAGGTCATTTTGGCAGAATCAGCTGAAGCTGCACGGGAATGGACCAATGTGGAGTCTCTAGATATCGTGGTGCTGGATATTATGTTGCCCGGCATTGATGGGATCCAGTTTACGAAGATGCTGCGCTACCGCAAAAACCATATTCCAATTTTAATTATCAGTGCGCTGGGCGAAATAGATGATAAGGTGGAAGCTCTGGATAGCGGTGCCGATGATTATCTCGTCAAACCTTTTTCGTTTAAGGAGCTGGTGAGCCGCATCAAAGCTTTGGTCCGTAGGGAAAACTATAAAATGACGGCAAATGAAGGCAGCATCGCAATTCGGGATCTGAAAGTGGATCTGGACCGATACGAAGTCTATAAGGGTGTCCAACCGGTCGATCTCTCGCCAAAAGAATTTAAGCTGTTTAAATTTCTGATCGAAAACCGCAATAAGACCCTTTCGCGTACGGCGATACTGCAGGCCGTCTGGGGGATCGATTTTGATAATAACACAAATGTCGTGGACGTGTATGTTTCTTATCTGCGTGGTAAAATTGATGATGGAGCTGATATATCCCTGATCAAGACGGTCAAAGGGGTAGGGTATATGCTCAAAACGGATTGACCATGAATTTAAAGACAAGACTTACACTTTTTACTTCGTTGGTCTTCACGATCATTTTTGGGCTTGCAACGGTGGTTATCTACTGGATTTTTTACAACTCATCCGAACGACATCTGATCAGCTCGCTTGAGAAAAATGCCAAGATAGCGGGAATCTATTACCTGGAGGCGGATGAACAGAGTCCGCTAAAGCACCAGGAATCTAAAAACCAATATGAGAGCCTGGTCAAACGGGCCATGGTGGCTGTCTATAATGCGGATGGTCAAGTGAATTATGGGGGTATGCGAAATGACAGTCAAATCGATCAACATCTGCTGACCCGGCTAAAATCGGAGAAAACAATTTATTTTAAAACAGACGATAGCTTTTATTTTGGCTTGTATTACCCCGATAACCAAGGTGATTTTTTTGTCTTTGTGAAGGAGTCAAATGCGGATTTCGACCATCAGTTAAACCGCCTGTTATTTACGCTTATTATGGTGTTTCTTGTGGCATTGATCAGTATTGTCTTGCTATCGGTCTGGCTGAGCAAATATGCCTATCTCCCCATTCGCAAGGTGATTGCGGAAATTCGCGATAAGGATTTAAATACGATCCAGGAGCCCCTGACGGTCATCAGGACGAAGGATGAATTACAGGATCTGATCGAAAGTTACAATGCACTCCTGCGTCGGATCAGTGAAAATATGATTATCCGAAAGAATTTTGTGAGCTATGTCTCCCATGAGTTTCGTACACCTTTGGCCGGTATTCTGGGATCCATGGAGGTTTTTGGAACAAAAGCACGCAGTCAGCAAGAGTATCAGGAGCTGGCGGCGACCATTACCGAACATGTGAATTTTCTGAATCACCTGATCGGCAATTTTCTATTGCTGACAGAAGACCAGGCGCTGAAACGTTCCATGGAGGTCTTTCGCATAGACGAAGTGGTGTGGGAACTGGTGCCTAAGTTTGCCCGAACATTTACCGTACCCTTGAAAGTAGATCTACAGGTGGACGACCCGCAGTATTTTAATTTCCGTGGCAATCGGATGCTCATTACCCTGTCGATCTCCAACTTGGTTGAAAATGCGCTCAAATATGCGGATGGAAAGGAAGTAATGGTACAACTGCTGGCCCTCAATGGACGCTTATCCCTGCAGATCGTAGATCATGGAATTGGTATCCCCGCGGCCGAGCTCGAGGCCGTGAAGCAGACCTTTTACCGTGGATCGAATGTCGGCAATGTAAAGGGGAGTGGCATAGGGCTCTCTTTCGCACAGATTGTCTTTAAAGACCAGGGGGTAGCCTTTGATATTTATTCAGATGATAGGGGAACGAGGGTATCGCTGCTCTTTCCAAAATTCTAATCTTTCTCTAATCTTTTCTAATCAAACTTTAATTTAGGCTAAAGTTGTCTGTAATCCCTCACGCTTAGTTTTGTGGAAATACAAAATAAAGTGAGAAAAATAGGCATAGTATTCATTATTCTTCTTGGGCTGAACAGCAAACTATGTGCACAGGAAGTGGCTGAAAACCGCTTGCAAAAATCGGAGATAGAAGAGGTATTCCTAGTGCATAACTTAAGCTTGATGGCACAGCGTTTTCAGCTAAAGCAGGCTGAGGCTGCGGTATTGCAGGCGAAATTATGGCCCAACCCCAATATTTCAATCAGTGAGGTCAATCTCTGGAAAAACTCTTCCAGCGAATCCCTGCCTGCTTTGATCGGAAACTATGGGCGACACCAACAGGTGCAGATTGAACTGGAGCAGACGATTGAACTGGCCGGCAAAAGAAAAAAGCGAGTACAGCTGCAGCTTCTGGAGAAGCAGAATGCGCAACTTCAGTTTGAGGAATTGCTGCGAAATCTGAAATATGACCTCCGAAGCCAATGCCTGGACTTACAGGTGCTCCAGGAGAAAGAACGGCTGTACGCCAATCAGGTCGATATCTTCCATAAGCTGGCACAATCGTACCAAAACCAATGGAAAGCAGGCAATGTCAGCGAAATGGACTACCTCAGGATCCAGAGCGAGACGATCGCCTTTGGTAATAAATTGAATGAAATCCAGCAGGAGAAAATTGCAAAAATGAACGATGTTGCACGCTATCTCGGGGCGAAAGGCAAGGTGCTTTCCATTGCGGACACATTAGGTAGTCCTGCTTTTATTGCAAACAGACGAGATGAATGGAAAATCATGGCGCTGGATAATCGCAGCGATTATAAAATCATCCACAATGAATTTAAGAAAGGCCAGGCCCAGCTGGACATAGAGAAAGCAGAACGGGTGCCGGATCTGAAGGTCTCCCTGAATTATGACCGGGGTGGTAACATTATGCGCGATTTTGTGGGGGTGGGCGTGGCCATGGATCTGCCGTTGTTTAATAGAAACCAGGGAAACATCAGGGTCGCCACGTTGGAACTGGAAAAGAATAAGGTTGAAATCGAGCAGTTCCGCATCGATATTGAGCGGGAGATCGATTTTCTTTCATCGCGTCTCAGCAATCTGGAAGCGAGTTTGAAATCTACAGACAATGGATTTGACGGTCAGCTGGATGTGGCCCTGGAACGCTATGTCCGCAATTTTCAGGAACGCAGGCTGACCATTGTTGAATTTATAGACTTTATCAATAATTATATGGAAAATAAAGAATCACTATTGGAGCGAAGGGCTAAATACTTACAGTACAGGGAGGAACTAACCTATTTAGTTGGAAAGGATATTGTCCAATGAAAGCTAATTTTTTATTGCCGTTGATGCTTTTGTCTATTTGTCTACTGCCGGGCTGTCAGTCAACACAAAAGGAGGAGCAACAGGCTGTTGGCACTACAGGTTTTTGCCTAAATGAGGATTTCAAACGCCATATTAAAATTGATTCGATCCAAAAGCGGGATGTGTCCGAACAGATTGCCCTCAACGGTGCAATCCAATACAACCAGGATGAACTCGCAGCCTTAAAGAGTCCAATCCAGGGCATGGTACAGGCTGTCGCTGTCAATATGGGCGATTATGTCGAAAAGGGGCAGCTGCTGGTAACGCTCAAGGGGACTTCGGTCAATGATCTGGGCAAGGAACTCCGTGAGCTGGAAAACAATAAGCGCCTGGCGGAAAGCAAAGTGAATAATATGCGCAGCATGCTCCAGGATGGGATGGCCTCACAGCGGGAGCTGGAAGAGCTGGAAAGTGAACTGAAAGCAGTGCAGATTGGGATCCAATATGTGAAAGCCAATATGAAACTGTTGAACGGTTCATCGGAAAATGGTGTTTTTTATATCCGCGCACCCAAAGCGGGTTATATCGTCGATAAAAAGGTGAGCCCGGGAATGACGGTGGGTGACGATACGGACTTAGTGTCCATCAGCAACCTGAATGAGGTCTGGGTAACGGTAAATATTTATGCAAATAACTTGCCCTTCGTCAAAAATGGGGCGCATGTAAAGATCACGACCCTGGCTTATAAAGGCGAATATTTTGAAGGCTATATCGACCAGGTGGCCAACTTTTTTGATCCCGAAGAGCGTGTGGTCAAAGCGCGGGTCAAGCTGCTCAACAAGGATTTAAGACTAAAACCGGGCATGAGCGTGGATGTTTTGGTCGAGAAAGGGACCGCAGGGCAGAAGCAACCCTTGCTGGCAATACCCAAAGATGCGGTTATCTTGCATAACAACCAGAATTATGTGGTGATCTATAAAAGCGACTGTGACCTGTCCGTAAAAGCTGTCGATATCATTTCGGAAAATGAAAGTTACGCCTTTGTCGAAACAGGATTGGAGGCGGGAGACCGCGTGCTGACCGAAAATGAACTGATTGTATTTGACGAATTGATGAATAGATAGGATGAAGAAAGTTGTACAAAATATCGTTTCATTTTCACTGAAACATTCACTGGTGGTGCTGTTTTTTACGCTGGCCTTATTGTTCGGCGGAATTTATGCGTACCTGCATACACCGATTGAAGCTTTCCCGGATGTGACCAATACACGCGTTCGGATCATCACGCAATGGCCGGGGCGCAGTGCCGAAGAAATTGAGAAATTCGTTACGCTGCCCGTCACCAAGGAGATGAATACCATCCCGAAAAAGACGGATGTTCGGTCCATCTCGCTTTTTGGGCTGTCTGTCGTGACGGTGCAATTTGAGGATGCTGTGGAAGACTTCTACGCACAGCAGTATGCGGGTAATAAGATGCGCTCCATTGATCTGCCGGAAGGGGCCGAAAGCTCCATCGAACCACCTTCGGGGGCCACAGGGGAAATCTTCCGCTATGTGATCAAGAGCAACTTGCCGATCAAGGAGGTCTCTGCGATTCAGGACTGGGTGATCGAACGGGAACTCGTCGGGGTGCCGGGGGTAGCGGATGTCGTGAGCTTTGGTGGTGAGGAAAAGATTTATGAAATAAAGATCAATCCAACGGAACTGGCCAACTACAACCTTTCACCATTGGATGTGTATGAAGCGGTATCGCGTTCCAATATCAATGTGGGGGGAGATGTGATACAAAAAGGTAACCAGGCTTATGTCGTGCGTGGTGTGGGACTGCTGGATAAAATAGATGATATTGGCAATATTTTGATCAAAGTGGTGGGCAACACGCCCATTTTGGTCAAGCATGTGGCTGAAATAGAATTGGGTGCCAAGCCGCGGCTGGGGCAGGTGGGGCTCAATGAGGACGATGATCTGGTACAGGGCATCGTCATTATGCTCCGGGGTGAAAACCCATCGGCGGTAGTAACGCGGCTGAAAGAAAAAATTGAGGAATTGAACGGCCGTATCTTGCCGGAAAATGTCAAGATTGAACCGGTCATCGACCGCACAAAATTGGTGAACAACACCGTGCATACCGTGTCAAAAAACCTGATTGAGGGGGTTATCCTGGTGTCAGTCATCGTCTTTATCTTTTTGAACAACTGGAAAACGACTTTTATTGTCGCCTCAGTGATTCCATTGGCCTTTCTGTTTGCGATTATCTTATTGAAAATTCAAGGGCTGCCGGCGAATCTGATTTCCATGGGGGCACTGGACTTTGGGTTGCTGCTCGAAGGGACGCTGGTCATCGTGGAGACGGTTTTTGTCTCCCTGGAAAAGGAGGCGCACCGGCTTGGTACGGCCCGCTTCAACAAGGTATCCAAACTGGGGATCATTAAAAAAAGCGCGGGTTCGGTGGCGGGGTATATCTTTTTTGCCTTACTGATACTGATTGTCGCACTGACACCGATTTTCTCTTTTCAAAAGGTGGAAGGAAAGATGTTTTCACCTTTGGCTTTTACCCTCGGCTATGCCCTGCTGGGCTCCCTGGTCCTGAGTCTGACCTATGTGCCTGCAATGTGTAAGTATCTGCTGAAGACGAATATCAAAGAGGATGAAAATAAAATAACCAGGGTCAGCCGAAAGGTAATTTTTAGTGGGTTCAAAAAGGCTTTTGATCATCCGAAATGGACCTTGGCACTTTTTGGACTGGTGCTGGTTGTTTGTATGGTGCGCTTTAGCCATTACGGTTCGGAATTCCTGCCCAAGCTCAACGAAGGTGCCATTTATGTCCGTGCGACCTTGCCTAATAGTGTCAACCTGGAGGAATCGGTCAAGTTGACAAAAACAATGAAAACCAAATTGATTAAGCAGTTTGATGAGATTGATTTTATTATGACGCAGACGGGCCGGCCCAATGACGGAACGGATCCGACCGGATTTTTTAATATCGAATTTAACATTGAACTGAAGCCCGAAGGGGAGTGGAAGCGGAAGATACCCAAGGAAAAATTGATCGCTCAGATGCGGGATAGCCTACAGACCTTTCCGGGGATTAATTTTGGGTTCAGCCAGCCGATTCAGGATAATGTGGAGGAATACGTGGCCGGTGTGAAAAGCCCGCTGGTAATCAAGATTTTTGGTGAAAATCTGCAGGATCTGGAAAATAAAGCAAATAGCTTTGCCCAATCGCTTAAGAAGGTGGATGGCGTCACGGATGTGAATGTGTTCAAAAATATCGGCTTACCAGAACTACGGATTCAGCTGCACGATTCGAAGATGGCAAAATATGGTGTGTCCACCAAGGATGTGCAGTCGGTCATAGAGATGACAATCGGGGGGCAGTCCGTGACGCACTTTTACGATAATGAGCGCATCTTTGATGTGCGCCTGCGCTTTCAGAAACAGTATCGGGACAGCCCCGAAAAGATCGGAAACATCATTATCCCGACGATGAACGACCAGAAGGTACCGCTGCGGGAAATCGCAACCATCGACTATCACACTGGACCGGCATTTATCTATCGCGACGGAAATTCCCGTTACATCGGTGTCGGATTTAATATTGAAGGCAGGGATCTGGGCAGTACCATCGCAGATGCGAAAAAACAGGTCGCGGCTGACGTTAAGTTGCCCAAGTCATACAAGGTTGTCTGGGCCGGTGAGTTTGAAAGCAAGGAAAGGGCCACCAAACAGCTGATGAACGTGGTACCGGTTTCCCTGTTATTGATCTTGCTCTTGCTCTACGCCAATTTTGGCAATCTTAAAGATACGCTGATCTCCTCCCTGACGCTTGCCTTTGCATTTATCGGCGGGTTTGTTTCCCTGTGGATGACGGGGACGACATTCGGGATCTCGGCGGGTATCGGTTTTATTATTCTATTTGGCGTGGCAACGATCGATGGAATTGTCTTAATAGGCGTCATGAAGGAAAACCTGCTGCACAAGATGGGCTTGAAACCTGCTATTTATGAAGCGGTAAAAAGCCGGATCAGACCGATCTTAATGATTGCACTCATGGGGGCAATGGGTTTATTGCCTGCAGCACTGTCCAATGGCATGGGATCTGAAATCCAGAAACCCTTGGCCATTATGATTGTCGGTGGATTGATTATCTGTATGATCCTTTCCTTTTCCATTCTGCCCATCGTATTCTACTTGGCTTACAAAAAGGAAAATAAAGATTAAGTACCCATTTTTTATTCATTATATACTTGACAAAGGTTGCCTGTCCTATCGGACAGTGCAGCCTTTGTTATTTTTTTAGAGCAGGATCCCCGCATGGTTGGCTTAGGCACGTTATGCAATCAATCGGATCCCGTAGCGCTATTTAGCTCCGTATTTCTCTTCGCATAAAAATATAATAGGACCAGGCAAAACAGATCATCATGGCGGCTGTGAGTCCGCTTACCTGCGGCCAGACCATCAAGAAACTTTCCCGGAACGAGAGCGGTGAAGGAATGGCGCCCACCATCTGTTCCATGGCAATAGGACCAAGGCTGCGTACCGAAGGCATCAGCAGGGTCGTCGTGGCATCGGTATAAAGCTGGCTTGGTGATAGCCGAAGAAGATTTAGGATCAGTTCATTGTAAGCTAGGTACTCCTGTTCTGAGATATAATTCGGATTCGGCAAGAAAGGTCGGATCGCCAGATTGACCAGGATCGGAAAAAATACGGTGAAAAATAACCAGATCCCGATTGCCGTAAGCGCCGAAGTGGCCGGCTGACGAAAGCGTATCGACAACAGGATGGCCAGGCTCAGCCAGAAGGCTACATACAGTACACTAATTAAAGTAAATCCGAGGATACGAAGCAGTTCCTGTGGCTCGATCCTTACGCCGGTGCCGAGCAGACCACCACCGATCATCAGTAGTACGAGTGCAATAAATAAAGTGCCTACAACAATCAGCGGGGCCAAAAACTTGGCAAACAGCAGATTGTCGCGGTAGATGGGCTGGGCCATCAGACGAGTGAGCGTACCATTGTTGTACTCCGCATTGATGGCATCAAAACCGAGTGCGATGCCCAGCAAAGGGGCCAGGAAATTCAGAAATACATGGAAAGGAGGAATCGAGTTGTCCGTTGTGGTCAGCAGCTTGAGGTACAGAAACGACTGGTCTGGATCACGCATATTGCTGACAGCGTCTTTTAGGCCCATGCTCGAAACGTATAAGGAGGCCCCAAAAGTGAGCACGATAAGCAGGATCAATATGTTAAAACGCCAGCTGCGGATATGTGCGGCGATTTCTTTGCTGACCAATACCTGCATCGCGGCCGCGGGGTGGCTATTGATATCTTTTGAAGAAACCGTTGGATTTTTCATGTGCAGTTTTTGTTGTTATGCTATTCTCAAAATATGTGTTATAGATATCGTCGAGCTTATAATCGTTACGGCTCACAGCGACGACATTTGCTCCGCTATTTACAAGCAGGCGCACAGCAGCAGCAGTGACATCGGCATCGGTTTGCAGCTCTATCGAATAGCCGGTTACGGTAAGCTTGCGGAATCCGGGCAGGGTTTTTAACGCTTCTTCAAAGCGTGCCATATCGCCCGGGGCTTCCAGCGTGATCGCTGTGGTGACACCTTCCTGCTGCTGCAGGTTGTGGGCCAGGTGCTCGATCGATCCTTCGACCAGCAGCTTTCCGCCGACAAAGATGCCCACGCGGTCGCACACCCGTTGTACCTGGTGCAGATGGTGTGAAGAGAGCAGTACCGTGAGATTATGCTCTTTGCTGAGCCGCTTAATAAGTTCCAGAAATTCGTCGACACCTTTGGGGTCGATACCGAGGGTAGGCTCGTCCAAAATGGCAACTTCAGGTGTTTTGATCAGCACTTCGGCCAAGCCTAGGCGCTGTTTCATCCCACGGGAAAAGGCACCTGTTTTTTTATGCATCTCCTGTTCGAGACCCACGACATGCAGCATATCTTTGGCGCAGGCCTGTGCATAGGATTTTGTAAGCCCGTTTAACTCGGCAATAAAACAGAGGTTTTCCAATGCGGTCATCTCGGGATAGAAGCCCACGTTGTCTGGTAGATAGCCCACTTTGCGTTTGACAGCTATCGGATTGCGGGTGGCATTATGGCCACAGACATAGGCCGTACCAGCCGTGGGTTCGGTCAGGCCAAGCATCATCAGAATGCTGGTCGTCTTGCCGGCACCATTGGGTCCGAGTAGGCCAAAGATTTCTCCGGGATAAATCTGCAGGTCCAACTTGTCTACGGCGATTACTTTGCCATAGCTTTTGGTCAGACCCGTCAGTTGAATGATAGGATCCTTCATAATGATAATCTTTATGTGTCCCCCTTATCTACGTCCGTATTTGCGGATGAGGTAATACACCAAACCAATGGCCAATACGATGACCAGCATGCCAATCCAACCCGATAACAGGGAGGTCTTGACGATCATGCGGAACGAAATGTCAGCATTGCTGTTGGACGATTTGATCTCGAATTTGGCCGCATAATCACCGGCGATAGTCTTGTCGGGAACCTTTAGGTTGACTTTAACGTCTACGGATTTGCCTGCTTCCAGCTGTTTGATCGTGGTGGGGTTAAAGGTGGCTTCCCATCTACTGGGTAGCTGTGAACTGAGGTCCAATGTGTTTAGGGGGAGTGTGCCCGTGTTTTTGACTTTAAGCAGAATTTCCTTGCTGCTGCCGGATACGACCTCGTCGCTGAGTCTTCCACTTGGTGTGGTCAGCTCAAGTGCATAAGAGCCCTTGACGACTGCTTCCAGATCGAGTTGTAGGGTATCTTGTGAAAATATAGCTCTTACCGGAATTTTATATTTATCGGGCTTAGCAGTGATGGGGCAACTGATTTCAATGCTGATTTCCTGTACTTTATTGGGCTGCATCTGTAGGGAAGTCACTTGTGACCCTTCTACGCGGTAGCTAATCTGCCATCCGTCGGGTAGCTGTGCATTCAAGTTGTAGTTGACTAATTGAGCAGATCCATTGGTCAGGGTCGTCGTATAACGAAAAGGTTCATTGCTAGGGGCCTCAATATTGATCAACCTCGCTTCAAAACTGGATTTGAGCGGTTTTGCGGTTTGCCCCGATAGATAAAGGCTGTTTGCCAGCACAATAAGTGCGATAAAAAATGGCCTGAAAGAAAAATGTCGGTCTGTGTTTGTAATTAGTAATTTTGTTAACATGATCCAATAACTAAAATTTATATTTAAATAGAATATTAGCTTTTAAAAAATGTCGGTTTGCGGTATCAGGTACCTTTTTTGAAAAAACCGCTCCCAAATTAAAAATCAATTTGATAAAAATCAAGGGTGAAAGAAAAAACAATTGTAAAAAAAGTGTGCTTAAATGAACTTTAAGCCGATAATTTGTCCTGAATGCCAGAACGGACTGCCGTCAGTCGAAATTTACTGACCGGAAGGTCTTCTTGATGATGATCTTGGTGTTTTCTGCCAATTCATCCAGTGTACAGTGTATTGATCGTAATTGTGTCTTCGAAACCTCAGTGTCGTTCAGTAGAAGATTGATACGCAATCGTCGGATGTCCGAGGCTTGATGGTCACCAAGTAATTCATCAAATAATTCATGAATAATCTTTTCGCAGCTGTTCTGGTCAAAACTGGCGATAGTGATGTAACGTCCGTGGCAGTACATCTGTAATTCAATATAATAATTCGATGTTTTCATAATCTTTGTATTAAAGACTAAAAAATAGGTTAGCCTCCACTGGAGGCTAACCACGTTAAAGTTGCTATTTGGATCTTAAGATATCTCGATAAGCCGCGGTTCTTTTCGTTTGGCCTCTTCTTTTTTGGGTATGGTTAACCGCAGCATGCCATTTTCATAACGCGCCTGAATGTTATCTTGATCGACGACATCTTTTTGAAGTTCAAAGCTACGTTGGAAAGATTGGTAGCTAAACTCACGGCGTGTATAGTTGTCTGTTTGCTCCTCATTCTTTTCTTCCTTAGCAGAAGAAATCGTCAACAGGTTGCCGTCAAGCGTTACCTTGAAATCGTCCTTTGCCATGCCGGGTGCTGCAACCTCGACCTCAAAGGTATCTCCGTTTTCCTTGATGTTGACCGCAGGAACGGTGGTACTTGTTGATGAGTAATTTTTGTTGTCCCAATTTAAAAGCTCACGGTTAAAATTATCAAACATGGGCGAAAAAAGTGAAAAGTTGTTCCAGTTTCTTTTTGCAAGTTTCATAGTAACCTCCTTTTAATGAAGTTTAACAATAATTTAAATTTGCCAGCCGGCCGACTGTATTAAATAGTCCACAAAAAAAATACCGAGCTTAAAAAACTGAAATTTTTGCACCAAAACTGTCAAATTTTACATGATAAATTGACAGAAAAAATAGCGCTTTTTAAAAAAATGGCTCGTTGAAGTTTTTTTAAACTATTTCCAATTGGATCTTGTCCTTATGATAATCCATTTGATGGATAACTTAGTTATAAAGGTCAGGATTCTTGTATGTTCCTGGCCTTTTCTTTTTTTGTGGGAAACTTTCGGCTCCGGCCGATTGTTTATAAGATAGAATAATCGGGACGATGGATCGTACATGCTGCCGGACTTGACACGGTTGGATGGGTGTTTGTCGATTAGGGAGTAGGTGTTAAATTAAAAATTGATATATGAAACGGGAACAAATTGAAGCGTGGATTGGCGAGGGATATAACATCCTGGAACATAATAAACCCAAAATCGTTGAGGGGGATGTCTGGGAATATCTAAATAAATGTGATGGACAGGGCACCGATGTGTATGCTCTGTCGGAGCTGGCACACTGGTCGGATCGGGAATTGTCGGAATTGGAACTGCGTAAATATGCGAAGGAGTACGGACAATTGGGGGAGAGGCAATTCCTGCGCAACGAAGCCATCCGCACGAAACATTTTGATAAGTATGTTGCATTCCTCAAGCTATTTTATCCCAATAGTGTCGAAAAGGAACTTGAGGAAGCTAAATTTTTGGCCGAAAGGGTACAGCAGCTGACCAAAGCAGAGATGGAACAATGGGTTGTATCCAACAATATCAATGTCCTATTGTCCGATTTAAACTGTCTGGATGAATCGGCTATCCTAACGGGAATGGTTGTCCCCTCCGAAGAACTGATAAGTTATACCGACGGGGGATTGCAGGATACCATGGACTGTCACGTGACACCCATGGAATTTTTTAGCCACACACAGCACACTGCTTATTGGATAGATCCAAAAATAAAAGCCTAGCATGAATGCCGGGCTTTTGCCTGTAAAGTGACTCTCGAATTATCTTTTCAGCTTAATCGATGACATGGGGTTGTACGGCCTTATATCAAATGTATTATATTTGCTAATAAATATAAAGTTATGTCCAACTCCGGGTTGAGCTTGATCGCTATTTGCCTACATGTTGTCGTTGCCATATTGTTGATGAATTACATGGGGCAGCTGAGCCGGCTTATGGCGTCTTTCTGCTGATCTGGCTTGTCCTCCTGTATTTTGCGCTGACTTTTACCTTTAAGGTTTAGAGATAAGGAGTCAGCTATATTTTGCAGAATTCCGCGAATCATAACTGATCCAATGCGAATATTAAAATAGATCCGCCTTCTACGATGTTGTTTCTATCTTTAGGGTCAAATAGATCATAAAAAACAAAAATGAACAGAAAAATACTGAGGTTGCTGAGTCTGCTGATGTTGATATGCAGTATGGGGAATAGCCTATTTGCACAGAAATTCTATCCAAGAAATTTCATTCATCTGTATACCGATGAAGGGGTTCAAGCAGATAAAATTGTTCGGTTAAACGAAAACTATCTGCTACCAACAGGATTCCAGCGGGTAAATGATAGCCTCTATATACATCCGCAGACCAAGGAAAGATTGTCGTTGTCCACCAGACAGCAGGACAATAAGAATGAACTGTTGCTGACTTATAATACGGCCGCCGATCTTCGCGTTTTTAGAGCGCGCTTGCTTGATTATGAGCCTAAGCTCGAGCAGATCGATGCGAACACCTATCAAGCTACGTTTAACAATCCTGTGGTTAGGTATATGATCGCCAGCGATACCGCCATTGACAGTAAGCGGCTTCATACTATAAAATTCCTGCTGATCTATGACAAAGGACAAAAATTTCCTTTTTCTTCAGATAATTACACGTTTCCTGCTACGGAGACTTATCCGCTTCAGCATACAACCTGGTATTTTCAAGCCAAATACGAAAGATCACCATCAAATTCGGAGGACAATGAGATGAGAATTGTATTCGGAAAAGAAAAGACCGCCTATAAGATTGATTTTGTGGATGATATCAATTTTAAGCTAACGTATACGGATCCGAAGAAGAAGACACATGTGTATCAGGGTCAATATCAAAACTATAAATCGGATATCTCCTTTTTTAACCGTCAGGACGGATGGTCGGACAAGGATAAAACGGGTAGGGCACTTGCAATGCCCGGCGAACAGTATATGGGTAAGGAATCATTTTATGAAGATCCGAAAAAGTTTGCGGAGGCCGCAGGAACGGCCAGATATTTTCGGTTTATCTTTTCAAATAACTACCAATCCATTTATCATCCTGATTTAGATCTGATGGAATTGAGTAAACGGGAAGCTAAGGAGCAGGAAGACATTTTAAGTATGCCTAGGCGGGAGAGGTAAATGAAAATATCGTGAAGGATTTTGTCGATACTGCTGACGGGTCAAAGAAGAGAAAGTAAAAACGAAAATCGAAGGCGAACAAATTGTGATCGATGTGATGGAGCAGAAGGCTGTTAATACGACCTGTCTGGGTTCAAAAACGTACGATGATTTTTATTATAAGACTACCTTGGATTTCAAAGATTCGAAAATAAGGTTCGCACCGAATTACAAATATTTTGAGTCGCCAGGCGGAGGTGAATATCCGTTGAACGGTACCAATCATTTCATGTCAAAAAAAGCGCTATATGGTAGCAATGGCAAAGTGGCCCGAAAAAGCTTGCAGGAAGGATTAGATGCATTCATTACTAAATATATGGGTAATTTCTCCAAACATATCAATGACAGCAAGTCCAATAACAATTGGTAGAAAAATACCACATAATATGATAGAAGAGCCTCCGGATGGGGCTTTTTTTATTCTGGTACCAATTGTGCACTGTTTGATTACATATCTTTGAGTTATACAATATGACGTTGTTCCATAGCGATTGAAACAGCATGATGTAAATTGACGACCTCACCGATGACAATAATGGCCGGGTGCCCGAGGCCATTCTCCCGACTAGCTCGCACAAGATCTTTTGCTTTACATAAAACCTGCTTTTGTTGTGGCAGACTCGCGTGCTGTATAATGGCCGCGGGTGTATCTCCCTTGCCATAGAGCACATAAGTACGTGCAATCTCATCAAGTTTACGCATCCCCATATAAATCACCACGGTCGATTTGCTTTGGACAGCTAGTGGAAGGTCGGCCGATAGGCTGCCATCTTTTTTCATACCGGTCAATGCCCATACACCTTCGCTTACACCACGATGCGTGAGCGGGATGCTATTGAGACCCGCACCTTGCATGCTGCTAATTCCCGGAATATAGGTAACATTTATATTTTGGTCTCTCACGGTGAGCCATTCTTCAAAACCACGTCCAAAAAGATAGGGGTCGCCGCCTTTCAAGCGCACCACATGGTCAAAATTTTGACAATAGTAAAGAATAAGGTCATTTATTTCTTCTTGTGGTACGTATTTGCCATATGGATGCTTGCCAACATAACGTTTTATACAGTTTTTGTCCACTATATTGAGGATTTTCTCGTTGATTAAGTTGTCATATAGGATAACTTTCGCATTTTGTATCGCTTTATAAGCTTTAATGGTGAGTAATTCTGGGTCTCCTGGGCCAGCTCCAACAATAAATAGTGATTTTTCGGTTGATTTTTTCATGGTTTGTCTGAATTTGCTGTGTTTATATATGTAAATGTATTAAAAATTATGATTAATATCACTAAATATTCAATTTTTATAAGTTTTTTAATGAAAAAATATGATAAAAATCATCTTTTTGTTGATTTTTTGATTTTTTATTTCATAAATTAGTGCTGTGAAATCATATAATTGATTTTTTTGACAAAAAAACAGATGCTATGGAAAGAAAAAATATTGTAATTATTGGAAATGGTATGGTTGGGAATAAGATTTGTGAAAAATTAAAACAAAAATCTCCCGATCTACAAATAACGGTGTTTGCAGAAGAGCCAATTCGTGCCTATGATCGCGTACATCTGACAGATTACTTCAAAATTTCATCGATTGATGAACTTTTTCTTTCAAAAAACGATTGGTACGCTGAGAATAATATTAAAATTCATTTAAATGATCCCGTTGTTGATGTAGATTTAAGTAAAAAAGAGATTTGTTCATTAAAGGGGCAAGTTACTCATTATGACTACCTCATCTTTGCAACAGGCTCCGCAGCTTTTGTTCCGCCCATCCCCGGTGTAGAAAAGCAAGGTGTGTTTCTTTATCGCACCATCGAAGATCTTGAATTGATCAAAGCTTATGCCGCAACAGCGAGAAGAGGAGCAGTTATGGGGGGCGGACTTTTGGGTTTAGAGGCCGCAAAAGCGCTTGTTGATCTGGGGATCAAAGAGACGTCAGTGATTGAATTTGCACCGCGATTGATGCCCAGGCAGATCGATACAAGCGCGAGCGCCCTTTTAGAAGCTAAGTTGGCTGAATTGGGGTTAAGCTGCCTATTACAAAAATCGACAAGCCAGTTACTCGGAGATGAACACCTTACCGGTATTGCTTTTAACGATGGTACGGTGCTCGAAACAGATATGCTGGTGATTTCTGCTGGTATCCGTCCGCGGGATGAGCTTGCAAAAAAAATTGGATTAGCAGTCGGAGAACGTGGCGGAATACTTGTCAATGCCCAGATGCAGACTTCCGACCCTGCTGTATATGCCATCGGGGAGTGTGCGCTGGTCAATGATATGATCTATGGTCTGGTTGCTCCAGGCTACGAAATGGCAGAAATTGCAGCTACACACATCATCGGGGAAGAAAAGTCATTCAAAGGCTTTGATATGAGTACCAAATTAAAACTGATGGGGGTGGATGTGGCTAGCTTTGGTGACCCTTTTGTCAGCGAGCCTTATGCGCGGACAATCCTGCTGGAGGACCGCAATAAAGGTGTCTATAAACGATTGAACGTTAGTACGGACGGTACGCGCCTGCTCGGTGGAATTCTCGTGGGCGAGGCTACCAGTTACAACATGCTCCTGCAAATGGTCAACAATAGTATGCCTTTGGCTGAGCATCCCGAACTGCTACTGTTTGGCGAACAGCGTGAGGGCAAATCGGCTTCTTCGGGATTGGAAGCCCTACCGGATCAGGCATTGATCTGCAGTTGTGAAGGGATTACCAAAGCGCAGATCTGTGATGCGGTGATTACACATAATTGCGAAAATGCGGAGGCTGTTAAAAAATGTACCAAAGCTGGTTCGGGTTGCGGTGGCTGTGTACCTATGGTAAAAGATCTGGTCAACTACACCATGAAACAACAGGGGAAATATATCCGTAATACAATATGTGAGCATTTTGACCTGAGCCGTCAGGAACTGTACGACCTGATCAAAATTCACGAGCTAAAAAGTTATGATCACGTGCTGGATGCATTGGGTAGGGGACATGGTTGTGAAGTGTGCAAACCCTTGGTGTCTTCGTTAATCGCCAGTCTTTGGAATGAAATGATCTTGGGCAAGGGAAATGATGTGGCGCAGGATAGTAATGACCGCTACCTGGCCAATATTCAGAAAGGAGGGACGTATTCTGTTGTTCCACGGATCCCGGGAGGTGAGATTACACCAGACAAATTGATCGTCATCGGTGAAGTAGCCAAAAAATATAATTTATATACAAAAATTACGGGAGGACAACGCATTGATCTGTTTGGTGCACACCTCAATGACCTCCCGTTTATCTGGGAAGAGCTTATTGCTGCCGGATTTGAAAGTGGACATGCCTATGGAAAGGCACTGCGTACTGTAAAAAGCTGTGTCGGCAGTACCTGGTGTCGATTTGGTCTCCACGATAGTGTTTCATTCGCGATACGTATAGAGGAGCGTTACCGGGGGTTACGGGCTCCACATAAACTTAAGTCGGCCGTGAGCGGCTGTATTCGGGAGTGTGCCGAAGCACAAAGTAAAGATTTTGGAATTATAGCAACTGAAAAAGGCTGGAATCTCTACGTCTGTGGTAATGGAGGAAGCAAGCCACAGCATGCCTTATTGCTGGCCTCAGATATAGACAGTGAAACCTGTATCCGTTACATCGACCGTTTTTTGATGTTTTACATTCGTACTGCAGATCCGCTGACCCGTACTGCACCCTGGCTCAATAAAATGGAGGGTGGAATAGACTATTTGCGGAATGTTGTTGTGGAAGATAGCCTCGGTATGGGGGAAGCTTGGGAGAGCGATATGCAGAAATTAGTGGATAGCTACCGTTGTGAATGGAAAGCTGCAGTAGAGGACCCGAATATTCGTAAGCGTTTTGTGCACTTTGTCAATGCGCCTGATCAAAAAGATGATACTGTACGTTTCGATACGATGCGTGGACAGAAAAAAGCCGCTGATTGGAACCTTAAAACTATTTAAACATATAATACAAAACCTTTTTAAAGAAAATCACATGGAAACGCAACTAGACACACAATGGCTTCAAGCCTGCAAAATTGAGGATGCTATCGAAAATGGTGGGGTCTGTCTCAAATTAAACAATGAGCAGGTGGCTTTATTTTATTTTGCCCGGCGTAATGAGTGGTATGCTACCCAGAATGAGTGTCCGCATAAAAGGCAGATGATTTTGAGTAGGGGAATGTTAGGATCCCTTGGGGATACGCCTAAGGTAGCTTGTCCATTTCATAAAAAAACTTTCGCACTGGATACGGGGGAATGTCTATCCGGTGATGAATGTGCCATTAAGACTTACCCTGTTAAAGTTGAAAACGGGAACGTGTATATCGGAATGATCGCTTAGGCCTTTCGCAGCTATTTAAATGGAAAACTTTTAACGTAAATAAATTATGGATTATATTAGCCCCAAAGAAGTGGCAGGAACAATGATGAATACCGCTGTCTACAAATCATCCCTTTCCATCAGAGATCTTCTGATCCGTGGTGCACTTTCAGGTGCCTTATTGGCTATTTCGGTTACACTTGCCTTACTCGCAACTTCTCAAACAGGATTGAGCCTGGTTGGCGCATTTGTCTTTCCTGTGGGATTTGTTATCATCGTCATCCTTGGCCTGGAGCTTGTTACGGGAAGCTTCTCCTTGGTGCCCCTGGCTTGGTTTGAGGGCAAGATTAATTTTAAGGCTATGGCCAGTAATCTATTCTGGGTCTTTTTGGGAAATTTATTGGGAAGCGTCCTCTTTGCGATTTTGTTTTGGACTGCCAGTACAGAAACGGGACAGGCGAGTCAGATCGGAAGTATTGAACAGAGTCTGATTTTAATCAGTGAAAAGAAAACCCTGGGCTATGCCAGTCATGGTGCAGCGGGTTTGTTCTCCGCTTTTGTTAAAGCAATATTGTGCAACTGGATGGTTTGTATGGGCGTAGTGATGTCCATGACTTCCAAGTCTACTTTGGGTAAAATACTGGCCGCGGGGATTCCTATCTTTATATTCTTTGCTTTGGGCTATGAGCATGCTGTAGTCAATATGTTTGTGATTCCTGCCGGAATGATGTTCGGTGCAAAAGTAAGCGTCTCCGACTGGTGGCTTTACAATCAGCTTATCGTGACCGCCGGTAATATTGTTGGCGGTTTGTTGTTTACTGGAATGGCAATCTACTATACCTATCATCAAAAAGAAAAAGTGTCCACTTTGCAAAGCTAATTTTTATGTATAAAATGAAACAACTATTCGTGCTGTTCCTATCGCTGGCTATCGGCTATAGTGCTTTGGGGCAGGAAAAGGCAGTGAAGGGGAGTTTGTTCGAAGGTATTGTCGTGGCCGGATATGCCGATCATGGCGGGTATATAAACTGTACAGGACCTTCAATCAAATATACTTTTGCCCCAAAGAGCAGCATTTTATTCGGCTTCATGCCGAGTTTAAAACTCAGGGAAGATAAGGTTGATGCCGGAAAACCAAAAAATTCCTTGATCACACCGACATTGGGCTTGGGTTTAACCGCGGTGTTCAGGCATATGGCCATCCAGTTGCCTGTTTTTTATAATGCAAAAACCAGTACTTCAGATGGAAAATGGAAATTGGGAATCGGCATGGGGTACAAATTTTAACGTTGACGTATAGATTGGGAAATATTTACGCCGGGGAGTACAAGATCATTCAAGTTGTTGGCTCCCCTTTTTTATACTCCTTGTTCAGAAGCTAATCTGTTTAGCTGCTGGAAATCTTTAATGAAAATTTTCTTTCCGTCCACTGTGATGGCCCCAATCGTTACGAGCTCCCCGAGCATCCGATAAAAGGTCTCATAGGTAGTCCCTACGTACGAAGCAAGGTCTTTTTTGCTCAGTGCAAGTCCAATGTCTCCGTCCTCGGTCTCCCCACCAAAAATACGGTGGAGCAGCAGTAGACTCCATGCCAGCCGATTTTTGACAGAAAGTTGAGCCAGGTTAGCCATCTTTTGTTCTGAAAGATGCAATTCGTCGGCAAAAAATAACATCAAACGATAACTCAATTCCGGATTGATACGAAGCGTAGACAGAAAAAATGGTAATTCAACAAAACACACTTGGCTAACCTCAAGGGCAGTTGCCGAAACAGGATAAAAGGTCGGTTCTGAAGCGATGCCCCGATGTCCCACGATGTCACCTTTTTTTGCAAAACGTACGATAGTTTCCTTATCTCCAAGATTGCGGTGCACTTTAACAAGCCCCGATTGCACAAAGTAGATACCCCGAACAGATTCTCCCTCAATAATAAACTGTTCCCCTTTTTTTAATTTAATATTTTTTCGTTGCAGGTCAATCTGTCCAAGCCAATCGCGTAAAACATAACGGCACATAAGGCAAGAGTGGTCGCAGGTATTTGCTTTTTTTGATTTCATTAAGGTCTGATTCGTATAGGGAACTGTCTACTGTTGTATGTTCAAAGGTATTATCTATTCCTTTAAATTCCTATTTTGTCTGCTATAAAAAAAGTATATAATGTTTTAACTTCTGAATGTGTGGAATTGGATGAAATATTACATCTCTATTTTAATAAGCACCTTATTAATGTAGTCATTTAAAATCAGAATTTATTACTTTCGTCGAAGCATGATAAAGACTAATATGTTCATAAAACCAAAGTACTGTTTAATTTTTGTTGCACTTTGTTGTATGTCAATGTTGCTTTTTTCTTGCGGTTCCAAAGAAAAACAGCGTGAAAAGGAATTACGGATTTTGTTCAGTCGAGAGTTTGTTGATGAACAGTATGGTCAAGAAAGATACTTGGGTGATTCTTATAGACATCATGCGGCTGACTTTTTTGTCGCCAAGAATGATACAGTTCCATTAGCGAAATGGAATATTCTCTTAAATAAAATGGCTAGTTTAAAGCGGTATAAACCTGAAATGAATGATATCTTGTACAAACATAATTATTGCTCAAATCTAGAGATTGAGTTTTTTGATCATAAAAAATCCTTGTGTCAATTATGCTTGAATCCAGATAACAAAACTTTAAGACTTAATTATTTGGTGTATGAAGCTTCTCCTGAACTGATTTCTTTTTTTGCTAATTACATTTCGCTAGATTCGGCAGCTCTTGCTGCGAGTGGAAAAAGCAACTATATGAAAAAAGTAATGTTTAATGATCCGAGGGTAAAGTGAGTGCGGTCGATGAAACTTTGAGGATAAGCGGGGAGCGAAGTGCTTAAAAAATAAAATGGTTATTCAGTTATGAGAAAGAAAATAGAGATAAAGATTTTACAATTTTTTACCGTTGTTTTTTGTGTGTTTTTCTACTGCTGTAGTCATCATGCTGAAAAAACAAAAGAAAGAGTCATTGATCAGCCCTGGAAGGATATGATGTTACCCAAAAAGATGTTAGATTCGCTTTGGCGTAGAGCTATTAATGTAGGTGATTTTGACGCATATCATACAATAGCTCATAGTAACATGCTCTTGACTCCAGATGAATATTATTATACGCTTCTAATGGCTAACAAGCACCAATGTCCTGAGGCATACTTGAACTTATATGATATACTTACATGGAAAGGGACAATAGACGGAGTCGAAGTTGCGGGCAGGGATAGCATCTCGCGGAATCAAGCCCTATTTTACCTGCTTAAGGCTCATGAGCTTGGTGAAAAAAGTGCCATTTACTATATACATGAAGAGTTTGGGGATAGCATCCCTCCGCCTAAATCGATTACTTATTTAAGGAGAATTCAAAAATTTTACGAGGAAAAAAAATGAAAGTGATGAGTTTCAGGATGCAATAACAGTCATGGACCATAAGTGGAACACGCCAAACCATCTGTTATTTCACCCTAAACCGTCGGGGATATTCGGTATAGAGTTCAGGTCTAAGGTCTTGGATATAATTGTTTAATATAATCAGTGTTTGTTTCATCACGTGCTACTTTTAATGCAACAATAAAGTTAACTATATAAACTTGGGTTTTCACCAATGAATTTTTGTTTATATTTGAGTGACGGTGATCAATTATAATAACCTAGTGAAAGCGAGACAACTTATTCTTTTGTGCATTTTTGCATTAGCTTACTGTACAGCACTGCACGCGAACAAAGTAGATTCCTTATTGAACGTACTGGATAAAGCAATCCATAATCGGGCTGTTTATTTAGCTGCCAAGATTCACCGGATTGACGCTATCAAAGGCCAATTGAAAAGCCACCCGGCAGCCATGAAACGGTACGAGATCCAGAATCAGCTAATTTTTGAATATCAGACGTTAAACTGTGACTCTTCATTGGCTTATATAGACGGCAATATTGCGATAGCCAACCAGCTTAACGATAAGATGCTCATGACAGAAAGCCAAGTCAAATTGGCTTTTGTTCTTTCCATCTCTGGATTGTTTACCCAGGCATGGGATGTACTGAAGCAAATCGATTATAATGGACTGCCTCAGCACCTGAAGGTCCTCTACCAATGGAGCACTATCCGTTATTATGAAAATTTGATCAAATATACTGACCACGATAATTACAATAGGCAGTACGAAAGCGAAATCGCCAAATCTAGGAATAGTCTCATGGGACTGCTTGGTCCAAATTCGGATATGTACCTCAAGGAGAAATCATTTAAACTCAAAGCAGCGGGTATGTTCAAAGAGTCTAGGGATATTCAGTTGCATTTATTTAAAAAGGAAAAAATTGATACACACGGTTATGGAATGTCTGCCATGGGTCTTGCGATGATCGCTAAAGATCTGGGTGAGACACAACTGACCGAGCAATATCTGGCCATGGCCGCAATTACAGATGTCCGACTGGCGATTAAGGAAAACGAGTCCTTATTGACTTTGGCGATTTACTTGAACAAAAAAGGGGATGTAGACAGGGCTTTTACCTATATTCAGGCTGCCCTGGATGATGCCAATTACTACAATTCGCGTTTCCGCAATACCGTGATCGCTCGTACGCAGCCTATTATCGAAGCGACCTATCTTGCCAAGATCGACCAACAACGGAAAAACCTACGTCTGTACGCGATCGTAATCAGCATATTTGCGATTATTTTGATCCTCACACTCTATTTCTTATTTAAACAGATGAGGATCGTATCCCGTGCTCGAAAGAAACTCAATATGACCAATGAGCAACTGACGCTCGTCAACCATAAACTGGACGAGGCCAATCTCGTGCGTGAACGTTATATCGGCTATTACCTCAATCAGTGTGCGGTATATCTGGACAAATTAGATGATTTCAGGAAAAATGTGTACCGTAAAGTCAAAAGCCGCCAGCTCGAGGACCTGCAGCAACTTACCTCCTCCAATGCATCACTTGAAAAATATGCACAGGATCTTTATACTGATTTTGACCGTACGTTTCTAGAGGTATATCCCAAATTTGTTGATGAATTTAACAGCCTCCTCCGGCCGGATGAACAGTACCAGCTGAAAAAGGATAAACTCAATACCGAGCTCCGCATTTTTGCGCTGATTCGATTGGGAATATCTGATGTCAACCAGATCGCTATATTTCTACGTTATTCGATGCAAACCATCTATAACTATAAAAGCAAAGTAAAGAGTAAGGCGATCAATGATGCTGAACATTTCGAAGAAAAAGTACGAAAACTGGGCGCAGTATCCACAAATCAATTCTAAATCATTTACCAAAACACTTTGCTTGATTATTTGTAAATTATTGTTTTTTAGTGCTTTAGTTTGATTTCTGTGTTTTAATCGTTTACTAAGAGCCCTACTTGCAGCTGCAAGTAGGGCTCTTGCGTTATACATTTGTTTCCAAGGGAATGCCGATAGAACCAATACCAATTTGATAAATCTATTTTTACGTTTTAGCTATCGTCAACCTGATACAATTTTAATCTTATGGGAAATTATTCTAGAAAAATCTTTTTGGCAGGATTCATCGTTCTCGTCTCTTTGGGAACAGCTCTCCGGACTGTTGCGCAACAAATTTCACCCTTTAAGGATGGCGATCGCGTGGTCTTTTTGGGAAATAGTATTACGGATGGTGGGCATTACCACGCCTATATCTGGCTGTATTACCTCACACGTTTTCCCGAAATGAAATTGAAGGTATTCAACGCGGGGATCGGTGGTGATCGGGTGGTCGATATGCTTCGAAGATTGGATGGCGATGTCTTCAGCAAGCAACCTACAGTATTGATCACGACTTTCGGTATGAACGATTCAGGTTATTTTGAATATAATGGTGACCAGCCGGAGATTTTTGCTGATACCAAGGTAAAAGAGTCGTATGATGGGTATAAAGAAATGGAAAAACGATACAAAGGGTTGGTCGATACCCGCCTGGTATTGCTTGGAAGCACTCCTTATGATGAAAATGTGGTGATCAAGGATAATAAGCCCTTTAAAAATAAAAACAAGGCTATGAAACGCATTGTTGATTTTCAGCGTGAATCGGCCAAAAGCAATGGCTGGGAATTCTATGATTTCAATCAGCCGATCAGCGCAATCAATGCGAATTTTCAGCAAAAGGATCCGTCCTTCACCATATCGGGAAGCGACCGTGTACACCCGGATAATAATGGGCATATGGTCATGGCTTACTTATTCTTGAAAGCACAGGGATTTGCCGGTCAGGGGGTAGCCACAGTGGGGATTGACGCGACAAAACAACGTGTGATAGAATCAAAGAACTGTGGGGTTGAAAATATCAAAAAGGCTGGAAATAACCTCAGTTTTGATTATCTCGCGGCGGCACTGCCTTATCCCATGGATACAACCGCTAGAGGCTGGGGAGCTAAATATAGCCAGCACGATGCGGTTAATATCGTCCCTTTTATGGAAGAAATGAATCAGGAGATCTTGCGGGTAAAGGGACTTAAAGGAAAGTACACCTTATGGATTGACGATCAGGAAATCGGTGTATGGTCTGCTGCGGATCTCGACAAAGGAATCAATCTGGCGAACCAGACACGGACGCCCCAATATCAGCAGGCCTTGAAAGTGATGTTTCTCAATGAAGAACGCTGGGAGATTGAACGCCGCTTCCGTGATCTGGCCTGGGTGCAGTATAATTTTTTTCTCCCAAAAGGATTGTTGAATGCCGACAATCGAAAGGCAATCGAGGTCATGGACCAACATGTGGCCGCAGATGGTTGGTTGCGTGCAAAAAGAGATCTCTATGCCAAGGCGATGTATCCTGAAGTACGCGCGGCCTGGCAAAGCCAAATTGATGATCTGCAGCAGCGGATGAATGAAGTAAATCAACCTGTTAAACGGTCTGTGCGTCTTGTGCAGCTGAAAAAATAATGGCATGACCGGGTTGAAAAAAATAGCAGTTATTTTGGTCCTTGTGTTGGTGTCAGCAGCTGGACTAAAGGGACAACAGCAAGATTACTTTGTCGATGGTTATCACGGCGGGGTTTACGGACACTACCCACTTTGGGTAACGACATTTATGCTCGACCACCTGGAAGGGGAGCCAAGCTGGCGAATCGGACTTGAGATCGAACCGGAGACCTGGGATACAGTCAAGGTTAAGGATCCTGCTGGCTATGCACGCATGAAGGAATGGGCGAAGGATCCACGCCTGGATTTCACAAATCCGACCTATGCGCAACCTTATCTGTATAATATCTCTGGTGAAAGTATCATTCGCCAATTTGCTTATGGCATGGCTAAATATCGTTCGCATTTTCCTGAAATCAACTTTACAACCTATGCTGCGGAAGAACCTTGTTTTACAAGCAGTCTACCCCAGATCCTCCGGCAATTCGGATTTCAGTATGCGGTACTTAAAACTCCAAATACCTGCTGGGGAGGCTACATCAGGGCACATGGTGGTCAATTTCTGAATTGGGAAGGGCCTGATGGTACGGCAATCCTTACGGTACCACGTTATGCAAATGAGGCTTTTGAAAAAAACTCCACCTGGCAGACTACGGCCTGGGCCAATACTGTAGACTATTGGAAGAGTTGTTATGAAGCTGGAATTATGAATCCAGTCGGTATGTGCTATCAGGATGCCGGATGGAAAAATGGTCCGTGGATAGGAACGGGCGAACAGGTGAAAAATAATGTGCGTTACACCACCTGGACGGAATATTTTCGGTCGATCCCAGCTGGACGAGCTGTGCCAACCTGGAAAATGGGGCAGGAGGACATTTTGGTCAACTTAATGTGGGGTAGCCAAGTGCTGCAACGCATTGCACAACAGGTGCGCCAAGCGGAAAACAGGATACTGCAAGCTGAAAAAATCGGAGCCATGGCTTTTATGGATCATGGTTTTGTACCAGATGGTAAACGCCTTGACGAAGCCTGGCGAACGTTGATGATGGCTCAGCATCACGATTCCTGGATTGTACCTTACAATAAGTTGCATCAGGACCAGACTTGGGCGCAGGCGATCGAGAACTGGACCACCAATACGCTGAACATTGCGGATCAATTGATCCATCAGGCAAATGCTTCTTATGCCACTTCCACGCGGAGTACTAATTCGGAATTGGGCTATATCCGGGTTTATAATACGCTAGCCCGGCACCGAAAGGAATGGGTACAGGTGCGCTTACCTGCAGATGTGGATGATGTCACCGTGTGGACAGGAAAACAGCAGGTACTGCCCGCTCATTGCTACCAAACGGATCTCGGTAAGGTCCTGGAATTTGAAGCAGAGGTGAATGGCTTTGGCTATGCTACGTATCAGCTTAAGCCGGCTCAACCTATTAAGCTGGGGCAATCTAAATCGAGTGAACCGAAAAGGATGGTCCGCTTTGATACCGAAGGCAACTGTATTCTCGAAAATGAATTGTACAAGATTGTGCTGGACAAAAAACAGGGTGGAACAATCAAGAGTCTGATTGCCAAATATGCAAATCATAAGGAATTCGCTGCACAAGATGGGGGGTATCGGATGGGAGAAATTGCAGGGTATTTTTATGAGGAGGGGAAATTTTATTCTTCGAAGGATAGCCCCGTAACGTTCACTGTCGTACAGGATGATGGGTTGAAAACAACGGTTAAAATAACCGGGAATATCAATGGGCATCCTTTTGTTCAGTTACTGTCGCTAGTAGCAGGACAGCAACGCATCGATTTGGATCTAACCATCGACTGGAAAGGCAATGTTGGGATCGGTGAATATAAGCAACAACAGAAATGGACAGACAATAGACGTGCTTTTACGGACGATCGCTATAAGTTGAAAGTCATGTTTCCAACAACTATAAAGCAAGGAAAAATAGCCAAAAATGCTCCTTTTGACGTCACTGAAAGCGGCTTAGAGGATACCTTTTTTGGCCAGTGGGACCAGATTAAGAACAACGTTGTGTTGAACTGGGTAGACCTCTTTGACGAAAATAGCCAATATGGTCTCGCGGTAATGACCGACCATACAGGGTCATACGTCCATGGTAAGGAATTCCCTTTGAGTCTGACGGCACAATACTCGGGTTTGGGATTGTGGGGGATGGATTATAAGATCACTGGACCTTTACACATGCGCTATGCATTGATACCACATGAAAAGAATTGGAATATAGCGCGTATCGCAGACCGAAGCAATGCCTGGAACGAACCACTGCTGGCGTACTATTATCCCAATGTAAAATTCAGAGATCGTCAGCTGATCACACTCTCGGATGATCATCTGGAGATATCGGCCTTGCAGCTAGACCATGGACAACTTAGCTTACGCCTCTTTAATACGAGCAATAAACAGGCCGCATCATCTGTCGCCATAGACTTTCCTGCGGCTTCGTTACAGGAAGTCCTGCTGAATGGTGAGCAAAAGGGGAGTATTCCCTTTAGAAAGATGGCAGAGAATAGGAAAGCTTTCGTGGCACAACTGCCAAAGTTCGGAATCAGGACCTTTCAGATCAATAAATAGAACCTAAAAAACGATAAATTAATATGAATAAATTATATGGACTGCTATCTTGTTTTGTTATCGCACTAACACTGTCGTCGACATCTTGTGCTAGTCGCCGATATCATTCTGTTTCCAGTCCAGCAGACTATGTCAATCCATTTATTGGTGCCAGTACAAGTGTGGGCGCGGCAGGAACGTATCATGGTCTGGGAAAGACTTTTCCAGGGGCAACGACTCCCTATGGCATGGTGCAGGTGAGCCCTAACACGGTTACAGGCGGTGATAACAGTCCTGGGTATAGTTATGAGCATCGCAGTATTGAAGGTTTTGCCTTCACCCAGATGAGTGGAGTGGGTTGGTATGGCGATCTCGGAAATTTTCTGGTGATGCCTACCATCGGTAAGTTGCATACCATTGCGGGTAAGGAGGATGGTACCGTGACCGGTTATCGGTCTCCCTACAACAAGTCCAGTGAGATCGCCCAGGCTGGCTACTATGCGGTTGATCTCGAACGGTATAACATACGGGTGGAGGCTACCGCTGCCCCACATAGCGGGATGCTTCGTTTTACCTTTCCGCAAAGTAAGGAATCACGTATCCAGATCGACCTGGCGCGTCGTGTCGGTGGCACAGCAATACAGCAATATGTCCGAAAAGTAGATGACTATAGTATTCAGGGATGGATGCACTGTACGCCGGAGGGCGGTGGCTGGGGCGATGGCGATGGTAAGGCGGATTACACGGTTTACTTTTATGCACGCTTCGATAAACCCCTAAAAAAACACGGCATCTGGTCAGCAGAAATCCCTGACGACTGGAAGCGTAAGCGTGATGATGTGCAGTCCATCCCTTACCAAAGTCGGGTGGCAGAAGCAAAAGTGTGGCCCGGAAGAAACGAACTGGAAGGCAAACACCTCGGGGTATTCTCCGAATTTGAAACCAGTCAGGGCGAGCAGGTCAATCTACAGGTCGGCATTTCTTTCGTCGATATGCAGGGCGCGGAAAATAATTTTAAAAGGGAAATCGCAGGCAAGAATTTCGATCGCGTCCGTCGGGAAGCCAGAGCAATGTGGAATACTCAGCTGTCGAAAATTGCGCTTAAAGGCGGTACCGAAGACCAGAAAACGATCTTTTATACCTCATTGTACCATACCATGATTGATCCGCGCATCTTTACGGACGTAGACGGACGTTATAAGGGCGGTGACAACAGAATACACCGTAATGAGGGCTTTACCAAACGGACCATTTTTAGTGGGTGGGATGTTTTTCGGTCACAATTTCCGTTGCAGACTTTGATCAACCCCAGCTTGGTAAATGATGAGCTCAATTCATTGATCAGTCTGGCTGACGAGTCTGGAAAGGGGTATTTTGAACGCTGGGAATTATTAAATGCGTATTCTGGCTGCATGATCGGCAATCCTGCGCTATCGGTATTGGCGGATGCCTATGCGAAAGGGATACGCAATTACGATGTATCCAAAGCATTAACCTACGCGATCAATACCTCCAAAAGGTTTGGCAATGATTCGTTAGGCTATACGCCGGGAGCATTGAGCATTTCGAATACGCTGGAATATGCGTACACCGACTGGTGCATTGCGCAGCTGGCAAATGGATTGAACAGGAAAGAAACGGAACAAGCGTATTTGGCCAAAAGCCAAGCTTACCGAAAGATATTTGATCCGGAAAAAGGCTGGTTCAGACCACGGAAAAGTGACGGGTCATGGGAGGAATGGCCTGAGAATGCACGTACTAAAGAATGGTATGGTACCATTGAAAGCAACCCATACCAGCAGGGCTGGTTTGTGCCACATGATATTCCGGGCATGATCGAGTTGATGGGCGGTAAAGAAAAGACCTTAGCTGATCTAACGGATTTTTTTGAGAAGACACCTGAAAATATGCTCTGGAACGATTATTATAATCATGCCAATGAGCCCGTGCATTTAGTTCCGTTTTTGTTCAACCATCTGGATGCGGCTTACTTAACCCAAAAATGGACCCGTTACATCTGCGATAAAGCGTATCGTAATGCCGTAGAGGGAATCGTGGGAAATGAGGACGTGGGACAGATGTCGGCCTGGTACGTGCTTGCCTCATCGGGGATACACCCCTCTTGTCCGGGAGCAACACGTTTTGAAATAACAAGCCCATTATTCCGGGAACTGACATTTAAGCTAGATCCGGATTATTTCTCGGGTAAAACCTTTCGCATTGTTGCGCACGACAATTCGACGGATAATATATATATCCAGCGGGCCATGTTAAACGGTAAGCCCTATGCTAAAAATTACATTGACTTTGCAGATATGGTGGCCGGGGCAACCTTGGAACTCTATATGGGGCCTAATCCAAACAAAGACTGGGGGATCAAATGAAAAAAAGACTAGTATATATGCTGCTATTCTTGCAGCTGGCACTTGTAGGTTATGGTCAAGTACGCGAAATTTCGCTCAATAGTGATAATCCCGCGATTCGTTGGGAAATAAAGCCGCAATCGGATCTGCCTTATTCAGGGCAGGAAATAGCACAACCCAATTTTCGGATGAAAGACCCCGTGCGCGGTATTGTTCCGGGTGTCGTCTTCGCAGCTTATGTAAATCAGGGACTAGTACCGGATCCCAATTTTTCAGACAATATCTACCGGGTGGATGAACAGTTATTCAACCGTCCGTTCTGGTACCGTACAACTTTTCGCCTGCCTGTAGACTATAAAAAAGGGCAGCGTGTATGGATTCATTTTGACAATACCAACCGCTATGCCGATTTTTTCTGCAATGGAGTGAAACTATCGGGTACAGCTGGCGCTACAAGAGATGTCAGTGGCCATATGTTGCGCAGCAAATTTGATATCACAGATCTTGTGCGTGTGGGGCAGGAAAATGCAATTGCGGTGTTGATTACCGATGCTGACCAGAAAAAAACACGTACGGCAAAAGAACCTTTTGGCGTAACGGCAAGCCCCACGTACTTGGCTGCGGCTGGCTGGGACTGGATGCCTTATGTACCGGGACGCTTGGCCGGGATTACCGGCAATGTATCGTTACGTTTTACAGGCGATGTCAGTATGGAAGACCCTTGGATGCGGTCCGACCTGGAAAGCAACGAGTTTGCCTACCTGGACTTTTCGACCGATCTAAAAAATACAGGTGATCAACCCAAAGAAATAACACTGGAAGGGATCATCAAGCCCGGAGATATCCGATTTTCTAAAAAAGTAAAAGTTCCGGCACATAGCACCCAAAAAGTATATATCACCCGCAACGAGGTGAAGGAATTTTTGATCAAAAAGCCGCTGCTATGGTGGCCAAATGGTTATGGGGAACCGAATCTGTACAGCTGTTCGCTTACCGCAAAAATTGGTGATGAGATCTCGGATCAGAAGGAGTTCCAGTTTGGGATCCGTAAATATGAGTACCATTATGTGCGCAATAAAGCGGGATGGCCAGTGCTGAATTTCTATATCAACGGAAAAAAGATCTATCTCAAAGGCGGGAATTGGGGAATGAGCGAATACTTGCTCCGCTGTCAAGGGGAAGAGTACGGTCTCAAGATCAAGTTACATAAGGATATGAACTATAATATGATCCGCTTGTGGACGGGCTCGATCACAGACGATGCTTTCTATGATTATTGCGATCGTAATGGGATGATGGTGTGGGATGATTTTTGGCTCTATGTGGCGTATAACGATGTGGCCAATGATGATGATTTTAAAGCAAATGCGCTCGATAAAGTAAAACGACTGCGAAATCATGCCAGCATCGCAATCTGGTGCGGCGCCAATGAAACGCGTCCAAAACCTGAATTGGATAATTACCTGCGTGCTATTGTGGCGTCGGAGGACCACAATGATCGGCTGTATAAGTCCAGTTCCAATCAGGATGGTCTTTCGGGAAGCGGATGGTGGGGCAACCAGCCGCCGCGGCACCATTTTGAAACTTCGGGAAGCAACCTGGCCTGGAACGATCCGCCTTACCCTTATAGCAGCGACTACGGCTATGGCCTACGTACGGAAATCGGAACGGCTACTTTTCCCAATTATGAAAGTATCGTGAAGTTTATCCCAAATGACAAGCTCTGGCCACTACCTACGGACGAACAGCTCAAATCGGAAGATGACAATGTGTGGAATAGGCATTTTTTTGGTAAGGAAGCTGCTAACGCCAGTCCTATCCAGTATAAAAATGCGGTCAATAAACAGTATGGCGAATCGACGGACCTATCTGCATTTGCTGAAAAGGCGCAATACCTTAACCTCGAGGTCATGAAGGGCATGTATGAAGCCTGGAACGACAAGCTCTGGGACGACGCAGCAGGCATGCTGATCTGGATGAGCCAATCGGCCTACCCTTCATTTGTATGGCAGACCTATGATTACTATTACGATGCGACGGGCGCTTACTGGGGGGCGAAAAAAGCCTGCGAACCGGTACATGTACAATGGAATGCATCCAACAATAGTGTCAAGGTCATCAATACAAGCTTAAAGAGCCTGGATTCAGTATGGGTTTCGGCGCAGATCTTTGACATGGATGGCCAGGAGATCAAAAAATATGGCCTGCAAACCAGCGCTACCGTACGGTCAAATGTGGCGAAGGAAGTCTTCCGTCTAAATTTTGGCGGCGAACAAGAAGCTACAGCCTTGTCCGATCTACACTTCATTAAGCTTACCCTGAAGGATAGAAAGGGAGCTTTGCTGTCTGAAAATTTCTATTGGCGGAATGGCCGAAAAGAGCTGGATTATACCAGCCTAACTAGCTTACCGAAGGCCAAACTTGAATTTGACTATAAAAAAGAAGACGGTACCGCCGGTGTTGTGCTCCGGGTTTTTAATCGTGGAACAACAGTATCATTTGGTAATCGCTTGCGTCTGGTGGATGCAGCAACTAATGAACGCATTTTGCCGCTCATGATTTCGGATAATTATTTTACCCTGATGCCGGGCGAGGAAAAGCATGTTCGGCTTACGGAATCTCATGCAAAGCAATTAAAAAATGCAAAGCTGTTATGGAAGCAATATGGTCATGCCGAAAAGGAAACATTGAAACTAAAGAACATTTTTTAAAGATGATACAAATTTAAATAACTGATTATGAAACGAAGATTATGTATTTATCTGACTATGATTTACGCGATGCTAAATCAGGCGCAAGCGCAGCAGGCGGACCTGGTAAAGTATGTGAATACGCTCCAAGGAACGGATTCTGAATGGAGCCTGTCCTATGGAAATACTTATCCTACGGTAGGACTGCCATTTGCGGTGCATTTCTTTTCGGCACAAACGGGGAAAAATGGGGATGGCTGGAAATATCAATACAAAGCAAACAGCATACGCGGATTTCAGCAGGTTCACCAATGTAGTCCCTGGATGGGCGATTATATGGTTTTTTCGTTGATGCCGGGCCTTGGGAAGTTGGAGGTCAATGAGGAACGTCGCGCGTTATCCTTTAAACATGAAAATGAGATCGCTAAGCCGCATTATTATGCCGTGAATTTTGATAACGGCATCAAGGCGGAACTGAGTCCAGTGGAAAGAGGGGCGCATATGCGCTTTAGCTTCCCGAAAAAGGAAAAAGCGTTCTTGCTATTGGATGGCTTTTTGGGCGATAGCGAGATTAAGATAATTCCTGAAGAACGCAAGATTGTCGGGTATGTGCATAATGGGCGTTTTGTGCCCGAGCATATGAAAAATTATTTTGTGCTTACCTTCGATCAGGATTTTAAAGCTTACGGCACCTGGGAAAATGTCGAGGGCACAATCCAGGCCGGGCAGCGCTATGATGCCGGGAAAGGCAAAGGTGGATATCTGGAATTCCGCCCGGGGACTAAAGTGCAGGTCAAGATGGCTTCATCTTATATCAGTCCGCAGCAGGCAGATCTTAATTTTAAACGCGAACTGGAAGGACACAATACTTTTGAGGTAAGTAAAAGGAAAGCTTTTGATACCTGGAATGCATTGCTTAACCGCGTGCGCGTAGAAGGGGGGACGGAAGCGGAGATGGCAACATTTTATTCCTGCATGTTCAGGGCCAATTTATTTTCACGTAAGTTCTATGAAATGGATCCGGAGGGCAGTCCCTATTATTTCAGCCCTTATGATGGTAAGATTCATAAAGGGTACATGTTTACGGATAATGGTTTTTGGGATACTTTTCGTGGGCAATTCCCCTTGAGCAATCTTTTGCATCCGGTCATGCAAGGGCGTTATATGCAGTCCTTGCTGGATGCGCAAAAGCAGGCCGGATTTTTTCCGACCTGGTCCAATCCTGGGATGTCGGGCGTGATGATCGGCAACCATGCTATCTCGCTATTGGCAGATGCCTGGGTGAAAGGGATCCGATCCTTCAATGCGGACAGTGCTTTGACGGCCTATTACCATGAAGCGACCAATAAGGGGGTGTGGGGTGGATCAAATGGGCGCGAAGGGTGGAAAGCGTATTTTACCAAAGGGTATGTTCCTTATGGCGATATTCACGAAAGTACGGCAAAGACGTTGGAATATGCCTACGATGACTTTTGTGCTTATCAGCTGGCAAAGGCTACGGGCAACAAATTCTATGAAAATATCTTTGCCCGGCAGATGTATAACTACAAAAACGTATTTGATCCTCAGGTAAACTTTATGCGCGGCAGGCTAGATAATGGGCAATGGCGTGAACCCTTTGATCCTGTAGAATGGGGTGGTCCTTTTACCGAAGCGAATGCCTGGCAATATACCTGGTCGGTGATGCACGACGTGAACGGCTTGATCAACCTGATCGGTGGGGTGGATAAGTTTAATGCAAAGTTGGATACGTTCTTTACCATGGAACAGCGCGTCAACTATGGTAGCTATAAACAGGAAATCCATGAAATGCGCGAAATGTTGTTGTCAAAAATGGGACAATATGCGCATGGCAACCAGCCGGCACAGCACGTCCCGTATTTGTATAATTTCAGTGGCCAACCCTGGAAAGCGCAAAAATATGCCCGTATGGTGACATCGCGCCTTTATAACGCGACCGAAAAGGGGTATCCGGGTGATGAGGACCAGGGCCAGATGTCTTCCTGGTATGTCTTGAGCGCGATGGGGATCTATAGTGTCTGTCCCGGAACGGATGAATACGTATTTGGAAGTCCGGTATTCAAAAAGGTGACCATCAGTCTAGATAATGGGAAAACATTTACTATCAAGGCAGACAATAATAGTCCGCAGCATGTCTACATCCAATCAGCAGCACTCAATGGAGCAGCCTACGACAAAAATTTTATTCGATATGAAGATCTACTGAAAGGAGGCGAGCTTCATTTTGTCATGGGCGATAAGCCCAACTATGAAAGAGGAGTTTCGACGGATGCAAGGCCATTTTCCCTGAGTTCGATCGATTAGATCTTTTGAAAAATTTGATACCAGCGGGCTAGGCTCGCTGGTATAATGATAGCATAACCAATTATTTTACTGTTTTACAAAAAATTATGAACAAAAGCCAATTGACATTTTGCGCACTGGCCTTCCTGGCCTTTGCGGCTTGTAGTAAACAGGGATTTTTAGATCAGACGCAATCATCAGATCTGAATGAAGAGGTCGTCTTTTCGGATAGTACCTATACCATCAACTTCCTGTCAGGCATATATGGTGATATCGGGTTTGCGACTTGGCCCAAACGCTTTGGTGGGGGTGGGCTTGATGCCAGCACAGACGAAGCGGAGGGAGCTGGACTGGGGAGCATCAATACCTTTATCCAGTTTGCTACAGGTACCGTCAACTCCAATATTATCACCAATGATGCTTGGGCGAAACCTTATACCAATATTCGCAGGGCAAATATTATGCTTAAAAACCTGCATAGGGCACGCTTTGGTACAAATATTAAGGTGCGGGTGAAGGCAGAAACACGTTTTTTAAGGGCCTATTATTACTTTATCTTGCTGGAACACTATGGTGGCGTGCCCCTGATGGGAGACAGTGTTTACACGGCCAGTGATGCGATCCCTGCCAAGCGTAATACCTTCGAGGAGTGTGTACGCTACATTGTGGCTGAATGCGATGCCGCAGCGCAGGATCTCCCCTGGGAGCATGCGGGCGAAGACTATGGACGGATCAATAAAGCAGCCTGTTACGGATTAAAATCCCGCTTACTGTTGTATGCTGCGAGTCCGTTGTTCAATGGTAGCCCTGTGACAACAGAAGGAGCATTGAAGGACGTCGTCGCCTATCCTAATGCAGATGAAACGCGCTGGCAGCGGGCCGAAGCGGCAGCAGCGGAGGTCATTGAATCTGGACATTACAGTTTGTATGTCAACAATGATCCTGAACCCGGATTTGGTTTCTATCAGCTGTTTCAACTGCGTAAAAACTCAGAATATATCCTCGCCAAAATGCAAGATTCAAACCGGGATCTTGAAGGTATCTGGAATCCGCCGACTTTTGGCGTAAGCAACCCTGGCGCTTATCCTTATCTAGAAACGGTGGATGCTTTTGGGATGCGTAATGGTTTGCCTATTAGCGATCCGAATGCTGGATACGACCCGAAAAACCCCTATAAAAACCGCGATCCCCGCTTGGCGAATACCGTAACCCGGGATCAGTCACTGGTCTTCCACCGCGATGGATTAGCCCGGAGGCCAGTCAATATCTATATCGATAAGACCAATCCAAACAACGTGACTTCAGGGCAGGATGCCATTTACCGTGGCACGCCTACGGGGTATTATACCTATAAAATGGTCAATCGGGATGTAGCCGCGGATTGGTTCAATACCTATACGCCACGCTGTCTGCCAATCATCCGATATGCCGAAATTTTGTTGAACTATGCTGAAGCACGCAACGAATCGCTCGGGATCCCGGATCAGAAGGTCTATGCGGCGGTGGAGGCCATCCGAGAAAGGGCAGGATTGGATCCTTTTGTATTGCCGACTGGGCTAAACAAGGACGCTATGCGTGAGATTATCCGGAATGAGCGACAAAAAGAACTAGCCTTTGAAGGACATCGTTTTTTTGACGTACGCCGTTGGAAGTTGGCTGAATCATTGGAAAATAAACAGCTGCATGGAACCGAACCCGTCCGTACAGCATCGGGGACAAGTTATAATACCATCAACGTACGAAAACGTGTCTTTGACAAACGCATGTACCTCTGGCCCATTCCCCAATCTGAAGTAGCGAAGTCCTTAGACTTGATTCAAAATCCAGGTTATTAAAAAAATTAAACCGATGAAAATATACAAGATACTCTCATGGCTCTTGATGCTGGTCTTATGTTGGGGAATAAACTCCTGTAAGGATGAGCTGGGCAATATCCGCACGGAAGAGGCGGAAAAAGATATTACTGGAAATTGGAAAGTAACACAGCTGACCCGAAATGGTGAAAACCTGAGTAAGCGGTTGAAATTGGAAAACTTTAAGATCGATTTCAATGCGGACGGAACCTATACAATAGCTGATGATCTACCTTTTGTAGTCAGCGGCTCGGGAAAGTACCGCCTGGATGATCCACAGTATCCCTTTAGTGTTGTGCTTAGTCCAACGGAGGGTAAAGAGGAGGTGGTCCTCAAGTTCCTGTTCCCTGTAGTCAATGGCAAACGCCAGCTCAGCTTAGTGATGAGTCTGGGTTGCAGCAGCAACACCTATCAATATGATTGTGAACGTTTAAACGGAGGAATATGAGATATCCACGATTGGAAAACACAAGCACCAATGAAATAATCTGGATATTCCTTGTGGCCTTTAAAGAACAAATTATTTACATATGAAAAAGAACACACATTATTCGACATATATCTACTGGGCAATGGGGCTATTTTTGGCCATATTCTTAGCCCAATGCGGTCTTAAAGCCATCTCAGTAGTTGTGCCGACATCTGCAAAGGCAAATCAGCGGGTGACTTTTACGATGCATTGCGGAGCTGAGCCCCGTATCCAGGGGGGAGGTAATTATAGCACCCAGCTGGTCGCGGGTATTATGGTACCCAAGGGATGGAATGCGCGTAAAAACCTGACCATGTCCTTTACCAGTCCAAAGGGAAATGGCACCATGCGGATCATTTCGGACAGTGAACTGGAACCTGTATCTGGGCTGAGCTGGCATCAGGCCGCCAAGAAAATGTTCGGTATAGGCCCCAATTTGGTGGATGATATGGAATGGATTGTTTTTAGAAGTACGCAGGCTTATTCCTTTGTCAATAACGAAGACATCGATTTTACGGTGAAGGCGGAATGTAACGTTGGCGCCGAAAATATGTTGGTGTCTTTGGGATTCTATATTGGTTCTTCAATCGAAAATCTGCGTCCGGAGGATACAGATTATAAAAAGTTTACGTTCTCAAATGCTTTCGAGGTAACCGATGGTGAGGGCGATCTGATCGATTTTATCAACCCACAGTTGGGTACGGTACAACCGGTCAAAAGTCTGGACAACGATATCATTACATTGACTTTTGATGGTGGGGTTACCAATACAGTGCTGGATCATGAGCCTGCCATCTATCTACATGTCAAGGCAATGGATGAGTCAGGAAAGCTTATTGCTGAAATCAGGAAACAGACAGCAGATACCAAACTGACGGACATTGGTGGTAAAAAATACCTTATTGATATCTGGCCACGTGGATTTTTTAAGGTCGATAAAGATGTACACATCGCCCGGCTGGAATACTTCTATACGGACATTACGGGAACCAAAAGTGTCGGTTATGGCAATACGGATGAGCCTTTTAAATATACCTTCCGCTGTGAGTGATTGCTAACCTTATAAACGAATGACAAATGTTTAACCATTATATAAAATTAAGTGTTGTCGGTGTACTGTTGGTGATTGCCGATAAACAGACCGCACAGGCCAGCTGGTATCCACGGCTCCGCGAGACAGCCTCAGGGAATGAGAAGCGGGCGATAGGGAAATTTCCGAAAATTGTGGATGAATATGGTAAGCCGATTTCAGGTGCTAAGGTCTATGACGCCGGGCGGCAGCTTGTCGGTGAGACCGATGAAAATGGAGATTTTTCCCCGTCAGGCCATGTTACGCATGAAGTCTTATGGGTGGAATATCCGGGATATTATAGAAAGAGGATAAAGGGAGGATCCGAAAAATCGGTGTCGCTGGTGCCGGCCGTACTCCAGCGCACAGACTCCTTGCATATTGGCTATGACAAAAAGAAAAGTTCGGAGCTCCTGGGAGCCGTTTCGGTAGTCTACAACAGTCAGATCAAAGATGTGCCTACACCCTTGTATTTGAATGCGCTCACAGGTCGGATGCCGGGGCTGTTTACGCAGGAAGTCAGCGGATTTCGATCACCGAGCATGACCGCTATCACCTCAAATGATCTGGCGGGATCTCTTCCCTCGGATGCCGTGAAATATCGTTCCAGCATCGGTGACAATACGGAAATTGGCTTTAACCTAAGGGGACAAAGTCCGGTGACTATGATCGACGGTGTACAGCGGGATATCTATTCCATTGATCCTGAAAACATCGAATCAGTGACCGTGGTCAAAGATGCACTTTCCAGCATTTTATTGGGACAACGGAGTTCCAGAGGGATATTGCAGGTAACGACGAAAAAGGGACAGGCAGGACCACCAAGGATCAGCTTTACAGCACAAACAGGAATCCAACAATCGTTGAAAATGCCGCAGCCCTTGAACGCTTATCAGTATGCCTATCTCTACAACGAAGCACTTCTCAATGCAGGGCGGCAACCCGTGTATAGTTCGGACGATTTTAAAGCCTTTAGGGATGGAACCAATTCTTTGTTCTTCCCGGATGTCAACTGGTACGATGCCGTCGTAAGAGACAATAATCCGACCACCAAATATAACCTTGGTGTAAAGGGCGGAATCAAAAATGCACGGTATGCCCTTTCACTAAGTTACCTGAACCAATATGGTCTATTTAAATCGGATGATAAGTTTGACTATGAGACCAATGTACAGAATAAACGTTATCTCATCAATAGTGCCATTGATGTGGATGTAACTGATGACTTAACAATTGGACTACAGTTTTTTGGAAAGATACAGGATGGCAGACAGCCGGGGGCAAAAACAGGAACGATCTTATCGACCTTGTATAATACACCGAACAACGCTTATCCAATTTTTAATCCCGACCAATCTTATGGTGGCTCCTCGGTCTATCGGAGCAACTTGTACCAGCTTGCGACGGGATCGGGTTATCTTTTGGATAATACGAGGGACCTGCTGGCTAATCTGGATTTTAATTACAAGCTTGACAAATTTGTTCCCGGACTGTATGCAAAGGGTAAGTTAAATGTTTCATCAACTTCGTCGAGTCTTATCGACCGGAATCGCCAACAGCCGGTGTATGACTTAAGCTATAACGAGCAAAAAGAACTCGTGTATGTTCGTTATGGAACGATAGCGGATCAGCCTAATTCATTTGCGACCACGTCTACAGCAAATTTTTTCTATTTCCAGGGAGCGCTGGGGTATGATAAACAGGTGAGTGAGAAACATCGTGTCGGAGCTAAACTGTTTATGGACAGGCAAACGGCCAATTATCAGTTTGACTTACCCGCAATCTATACCAACTTTGCTGCAACGGCAAACTATGCCTATCAGGATAAATATTTTGCTGAAGTAGCCTTAAACTACTCAGGATTCAATCGTTTTATGCCCGGAAACCAATATGGTCTGTTTTATGCTTTTGGTTTGGGCTGGGACATGCTGCAGGAAGACTTTCTGAAGGAAAAAACGGATTGGCTTTCTCAGCTGAAATGGCGCGCTACCTTTGGGCGGACGGGAAATACCAACGAAGCTGCCCTGGGTTATTACAGCTGGCGAGCTTCTTATGGACAAGATGGCGCGAACGGCTATGACTTTGGCTCGGAATACGCTTATACCAATAGCTTGATCGAAAAAGGACTTGCCAACATTGAGGGAACCTGGGAAAAGGGAAATAAATTTAACATCGGTTTGGATGCCGCATTCTGGCATTCAACACTGAAATTAACAGCCGACTATTTTAGAGATACTTATTTTGACCTATTGCAACAGCGCGGGTCGACCATTGATCTGATCGGTATTGGATACCCAAATGAAAATATCGGTAAAAACCGGTATGAAGGACAGGAAATCAGTTTGACCTATCAAAATAATTTTGGTGAGTTTAACTATTTCATTACCGCCAATGCCTCACGTATGAAGACCCAAGTGCTGTATATGAACGAGGTCTTTCAGCAATACGATTGGAACCGGCGTACGGGAATGCCCGTGGGTCAGACATTTGGTTACCGGACCAATGGGCTGATCCAGACACAGGATGAAGCCGATCATGCACCATTACTATCGGGGAATAAGGTGTATCCTGGTGATGTCAAACTAGTGGACCTGAATGGAGACGGTATCATCAACCAGTACGATCAAACGGCCATTGGCAATACAAAACCACTCGTATATTTTGGTACTACCGTAGGATTCAATGTTGCGGGGTTTGATTTCAGCGTGTTGCTTCAGGGGGTATTGAACCGTAGTTACCAGCAGACGGATTATTCCTTTGGAAATACCGGCGACGGACAGGGATTTGATTATATGCTGGGACGTTGGACACCGGAGACCGGTACTGCTGCAACGTATCCAAGGCTGACGCTGGGACCCGATCCGACCAATACACAAAATATTTCTAGCTACTGGACCCGTTCGGGGGAATATCTTAGGATAAGGAACCTGGATGTCGGCTATACATTGCCCTTCAATTGGACAATGCGGGCGAAGCTATCCTCGGTACGCATCTTTGCAAACGCGCAAAACCTGTTCACTTTTACCCCCTATGGACGTCTGGATCCTGAAATCTCATCAGGTACAGCTTATCCAGCACAGCGGATCATAAGCTTTGGTGTAAACGTGAAATTATAAACCTTAGAAATCGACAATGATGAAATATTCTTATTCAAACCACATACATGCTGAGGAGCGTGAGGTATCTTGCAGAGCGCCTGAAATTAAATCCGCGTCTGACATGGGCCGAGGCTTGCAGATGCCTTTTAAAGCACAGCTCATTCGTATAAAATATAATCGGCTTAAATGGATGTTCCTGGTTGGAGTCACACTTGGGATCTTCTCCTGTAAAAGCGACCTGGAGGAAGAGCCTATCGAGTTGCAGACACTGGATCAGGTGTTTGACCGAAGGGATTCGGCCGGCGTAAATGCAAACCGGTTTCTGACCGATTGCTACCGTTATCTGCCCAGCCTGGGCAATCGGGTTGGTGGAGATTTTCTCGACGCAGCTACGGATGATGCGGTTTCCTCCAATCCGACCAACACATCGGTACAGCAGTTGGCAACAGGTTCTTATACTTCGGATAATTATCAGGACAACCTGTGGGCATCTTGGTATCAGGGGATTCGAAAGACCAGCATTTTTATTCAAAATATTGATCGGGTACCGGTTAAAGGGAAACTGGAGAATGGTACGCCTATGCCGCGCGTATGGAAAGCCGAAGCAAAATTTATGCGTGCCTTATTTTATTTTGAATTGGTCAAGCGGTATGGCGGGGTGCCACTGATGGGCGATAAGGTATACCAGCTGAACGATGATATTGAGCTACCACGTGCGAGCTTCGAAGAATGCGTCAACTATATTGTGAAGGAATGTGATGCAATAAAAGATAGCTTACGTACTGATCCATTTAATCTGGCTTTTTATGGAAGGCCTACGAAGGCGGCAGCCATGGCGCTAAAATCCCGTGTGCTCCTGTATGCTGCCAGCCCATTGTTCAACGGTGGAAATATAGATGGGCAGAATATTCTTACGGGGTATACGGCATTTTCCGCTGGGCGATGGCAGTTGGCCGAGAACGCGGCCAAAGACTTAATGGATCTAAACCTGTTTAAACTTGAACCGCAGTTTAAAGATGTCTTTACCACACGCAACAATGAACGGATCTTTGCGAAACAAGGTGGCAACAATACCAGTTTTGAAAATAACAATGGTCCTGTGGGTTATGCCAATGGAGTGAACAATGGTCGAACTAGTCCGACCCAGGAACTTGTAGACGCCTTTGGGATGAGCAACGGTCTTAAAATTACGGACGAAAATTCAGGTTATGATCCAAACGATCCTTATGTAGGGCGCGACAGCCGCTTTTACGCAACTGTTTTTTATAATGGTGCCCCTTGGTTAAATCGGCCTGTACAAACCTTTGAGGGTGGATCCGATAAGCCAGGTGGATCCAAGCAACAGACAAAAACGGGCTATTACCTCCGCAAGTTTATGGGAAATTTTGAATCCCTTGCAAACTATAGTAATGTAAACCATGACTTTATCCTGTTCCGTTATGCTGAAATATTGCTGAATTATGCGGAAGCACGAAATGAACGTCTGGACAGACCTGATGTCAATGTCTATCGTGCTGTTGAACAAATACGACAACGGGCAGGACTGAGTCCCTATCAACTTCCCGAGGCATTGACCAAAGCAGAAATGCGGGAGCTGATCTACCTCGAACGGAGAAAAGAACTGGCCTTTGAGGAGCATCGCTTTTACGATGTGCGTAGGTGGAAAATAGCCGAAGAGGAGTTTAATAAGGAGCTACACGCCACAGTCATTTATCAAACGGGAACCGGGGCGATCAGGCAGTCACTTCCTATTCTGAAAATGACATTTGATACGAAGATGTATTTGGCTCCCATTCCGTTTTCGGAAGTGATCAAAAATCCAAAAATGGTACAGAACCCCGGCTGGTAATTGGCTTATTAATGTTAGCCGAAGAAGGCTGCGCGAATGGCTTTAATCATGATTAAATAAAACATAAACGGATGAAAAAGAGCATATATCTGTTAACAATAATGGTTTTGACGCCATTTATACTATTGGCGCAATCCATTGTGAATGGTATTGTCAAAAATAGTTCAGGCCCCTTGGTGGGTGTATCGGTGCAGGAGAAAGGAGGGGGAGCCACACAAACAGATCAAAATGGACGGTTTAAATTGGCCTTACGAGGTACTAAGGTCTTAGTGTTTACAAGTGTAGGATATAATACCCAGCAACGAGACGTGAAGCAGGGTGAAAATATCGAAGTGATTATGCAATCCAGCAGCCAGGATATTGATGAGGTGGTGGTGGTGGGATTTGGTACGACGAAAAAGCTGACCAGCACGGGCGCAGTCAGTTCAATAAAGGGGGCAGATATCCGTCAGGTGCCAACATCGAGCGTACAGAATGCATTGGCTGGAAGATTGCCCGGATTTGTGTCGGTACAACGTTCTGGCCAACCCGGTAAGGATGCTTCGGATTTTTATATCCGTGGTGTCAGTTCGCTAAACCCAGAAGGAAACCAGCCGCTGATCATTGTCGATGATATTGAATATACCTATGAACAATTGTCGCAGATCAACGTCAATGAGATCGAAAGTATTTCGATCTTAAAGGATGCATCGACGACAGCAGTCTTTGGTATAAAGGGTGCCAATGGTGTTTTGGTTGTCAAAACGCGGCGGGGTGAATCGGGAAGGCCAAAGATCAATGCGCGTGTCGAATCAGGTATGCAGAGCCCGGTCACAAAATTGAAGTTTTTGAATGCCTATGAAAGTGCGCTCTTATGGAATGAAGCGATAGCAAATACGGTGGGTGACAATTCCAATCAGCCTTTTAGTGAAGCAGATTTGGCACATTTCCGTTCGGGGGACGATCCTTATGGTCATCCTGATATCAACTGGTATGATCGGATCTTTAAGCCATCGAGCCAACAATACAATACAAATATTGATATCACTGGCGGTGGCGAGAGTATTAAATATTTTGTGTCGGGTGGTGCTTTCTCCCAGAATGGAAACCTTTACAATTTTGAAAATGAGGGCGACAAGGTCAATAATAACTATTATTACCGTCGTTTCAACTTACGGTCGAATCTGGATGTACAGGCGACAAGGACACTCAAATTGCGTTTGGATTTCCGGGCAAACTTCAATCGCATTAATTCGCCGCGGGCGGGAAATATCGTTGGTGAGGTATTCAATTTTAATAAGATAAGACCTTGGTCAGCACCTTTTATCAATCCAAATGGTTCATTTACCTATGCCAGCGATACGCAGGAGTTGCTTCCAACCATCAATGCACGCCTGGCAGCAGCTGGTTATAGTTTGGATCGACGCAACGACATCAATATTTTATTTGGCGGGACTCAGGAACTCAACTCTTGGTTAAAAGGGCTTTCTTTTTCGACCCGTGTAGCCTATGCCAGCGTCGAGTCAAACGGCCGTGAGCAGGCCCGTGATGAAATCCCGGTCTATCGTTATGACCCAAGCTCGGGCAGTTACCAGCTGAAAGGTGGGGCACCTTATGTGCTGGGTAATTATACCCTGCGGGCGTATCAGGGTGATTATAACAGTCGGGTGAATGTGCAGGCCAACTTCAATTATGCGCGAACTTTTGGGGCTCATGCGGTGACAGCACTCTTATTGTATAATCGGGAATCCTATAAAACAAAGGGGGATAAGAAAATCAACTGGATTCCACAGAATTTTGAGGGCTACACCTTTCGGGCAGGATACAACTATAAAGAGAGGTTCTTATTGGATGCGACGGCAGCATACAATGGTTCGGACCGTTTTCAGGCGGCACAGCGTTATGGTCTTTTTCCGGCGGTGTCAGCGGGTTATAATCTCGCTAAGGAATCGTTTTTCAAAGACGCGTTTAGTTTTGTGGAGCTCTTTAAATTGCGGGCTTCCTATGGAATCGTTGGCTCTGACAAGGTGACCGGTGATCGCTATTTGTATCAACAAGTATACAATGAAGGCGGAAATTATTCGTTTGGTGAAACCCATCAGCCTTCACTGATTATCACGGAAGGAAATCTGGGAAATAATAATGTCACTTGGGAAAAACAAAAGTCATTTGATGTAGGGCTTGATGTCAATCTTTGGAAAAACAAGTTTTCCATGACCTTTGACTATTTTAATAACCTGCGTTACGATCAGCTCGTGACTTCACAGTCGCTTTTTCAGCATATCGGTGTAGGGGTCTCGCCATCAAATATTGCGAAGGTGCGCAATCGGGGAGTAGAATTGGAACTGAATTTAAACAACAATATCGGTGCGTTTAATTATAATATCAAAGGGGTATTGACGTATTTCAAAAACAAGATTTTGTTTCAGGATGAACCAGCGCCAGCTTATCCTTGGCTGCGGCTGACAGGGCAACAGATCAATCAACCATTGGGCTATCTGTACGATGGTTTCTATACCGAAGAAAATATCGGTACAAGTCCAAAACCATCAGGAGGATATGAGGTGCAGCCTGGAGATCTGCGGTACAAGGACCTCAATAACGATGGTGTAATTGATGACTATGATCGAACAGTGATCGGTAAGCCTAATATTCCGAATACCAGTTTTGGGCTTACCCTGGGGGGAAGTTACAAAGGTTTTAGTTTTAATGTGCTGCTACAGGGAACTACCGGGTACAGTTTTAGCGTTCAGGGAAGTGGTATTGAGCCCTTCCAGAGTCAATTTCAACCGATCCACCAAGAGCGCTGGACCGCGGAAACAGCCGCTAAAGCTAAATTTCCACGCTTAACGACCAATCCGACAACGATTAATAGCCCGTCAACCTATATGTCTGATTTCTGGCTTATTGATGCGACCTATTTACGTTTGAAGACCATTGAACTGGGCTATCAGTTGCCCAATAAATGGCTGCCATTTAAGATGAACAATGCGCGCTTATACCTGAGCGGATATAATCTGCTGACCTGGACGAATTATTCCTTATATCAGCAGGATCCTGAGGTGACCTCCAACAGTGCGGGAGATGCCTATCAGAATCAACGTGTCGTGAATCTGGGCATACAGATCGGGCTTTAACAGTAAGTGATCAGGTTTAAATAATACGCTTACAGGTTTAAAAATAATAAGCGGGGTCAAATAGTTTTGGTCCCGCTTATTATTTTGAGGCGATTTGGCGGATCCGGATTACCCGCTTATAATCTTTCGATAGTTGGATTAGTGGTGGTAATTGATTGTAACATCCTTCATCTCGAATCCTGCCGGCGCTTTTACCGTAGCAGTACTTCCGACTGGAAGGGTAATATCGAGCTTTAATTTATGCTTTTTGATGGACCAATCTACTTTAACCTCACCATAAGGAGTCTCAATTGCTGTTTTTGCCCAGGTAAGACCTTTGGGAATCTGTGGAGTGATGAGGATATGTTTATAGCCCGGCTGGTTTTCATCAACACGGATTCCACCGATAGCCTGGTAAAACCATGTTCCGATACCATTATAACAATTATGGATACGGCTACGCTCTCCGCTCCAGTATTCCCAGGTGGTGGAAGCACCATGATCAAGCATAAAGAGGTAGCCGGGATAATCCCGCTGCTTGAGCATAGTATACATAAAGTCAACCGTATTGTTGTCCGTAGCCCATTGCGTTAGAATTGGTACGCCAACGAGCCCGACAGCTATATGGTTGTTGTATTTTTCGGTACTTTCCTTTAAAAGCTGTTGTTTTACTTTTGCATAAGAAGCTTTAGGTGTAATTCCTAGTAGCATGGGGTAGCTCATGTCAAGTTGAGATCCTGTGGCATATTGGTTTGTTTCTTTATTAAAAAATACCTGATGGATCAAAGCGTCCAGTTTTTCTTTTCGTTTGGCAAAGTCCTGTGCCTCTTGCGGGAGTCGGAGAACTGTGGCTATTTTTTCCATCGTAGCCAAGCATTCGCTCACGACACAATTGCTGATTAGGTCGACCGAGCGAGCAGCTCCTGCATCTACACCAGCAGGGGCAAGCCAGTCTCCTAAAAACCAATCGCGGTACTTAGTGTCCGGCCAGCGTGTAAGGAGCCCATCTCTGCTATAGCGCTCTACATAAGAGAGCCATTGTTTCATGGCAGAATAGTGGCGTTGGATCAGCCGCGGATCTTGGTAGTTGACATACGTACGCCATGACGCCATAATGAAAAAGCTGCACCAATAAGGCCCGCCGCCACCTGCACCAGGATTGGGTGCTACATGTGGTAGGCTGCCTCCCTCGCGCATGCTATCCGACCAGGCCTGTAGCCAGTTGACAAAGAGCGGCGAACTTGCAAACATGGTTTGTAAGGTATTGGTGGATGAATTTCCGTCGCCACCATATCCGGCCCGTTCCAAATGTGGGCAGTCGACCATATATCCACTGAAAGAAAGACAACGCATGGTGTATTGGACCATCGTGTGGATGGCATTTAGGTCCGGATCCGAACAGAGAAAAGTAGAGGTCTGGCGAAAGTTGGTATGGATTAAATGCGCTTTAACGTCTTTCTTTTTGGGACGATGTCCGAGGTTGGAAATTTTGATGTATTGGAAAGCATGGTGATTGAACTTGTTGCGAAAAGTTTCGCGATGAAGTCCCAATGCCATGTAGCTATCCCGTTGTCCCTGCTGCATAAAATTACCGGCGCTGTCCAGGGCATCACTATAATCGAAAACAACTATCTGATCGCTCTTTAAATCTTTCATATCCAGTTCGAACCATCCGTTTAGTGTTTTTCCCATATCAATCAGCCAGGTACTATCACGGAGCTGTTTGATGGAGATTGGTCGGTAGGTCGCCTGAATGCGATTGGGTTCGGTCATTTGTGGGCTGGCTTGTATATCGGGAAGTGCGATCGTGGATACGGGCGACCAGGAGCGATGGTTTAAGGCAATAGCGTCCATATCTGTTGGATTTCGGCTGGCCTGGACACGCTCGCCGCCAAATTGCAGTGCCTGCCAAGGCCCTGTATCGGCGTATCCGGTTACTGAACCCTCCCAGGAGGAGTCGGAGACAAGCTTCGTTTGCCAGTGACCGGTGTTGCGAATGTCGAGCTGAGCCCGGACCAATGCTCCGTCGAAAGCAACGTTGAAACCTGTGGTTTTCTTGTACCAGCCCGTGCCCAGCCAAAGTACTATACTGTTTTCACCCTTACGAAGATAGCCGCTGACGTCATAGGTATTGATCAATGAACGATTGTTCAAATGGGATACAGCTGGAGAGAGTACGTCTGAGCCCACCTTTTTTCCATTGATATATACTTCATAATATCCGAGCGAATTGATATGCAAAAAAAAGAGTGCCACGGCATCCAGATGAAAGTTTTTTCGGAGCAAAGGACTGTGCACACCTTTTAATCCAATATATTCACCTTGCATAGGCTGATCTTTCAAAAGTCCAATGCCAAACCGTTGAATATCACTCCAGTCGGATTGCTCGCCTTGGTTGCTCCAAATCCTCACTCGCCAATAGCAAAGGGACCGAGACGCCAGGGGCTTCCCTGCATAAGGCACCATGACAGATGCGTCAGAGGCGATCTTATTTGATTGCCAGAAATCTGCTTGACGATTTTCAAGTAAGGTTATGCTGTCGGATGCAACCTGAATTTCGTAAAACTGCTGTCTCATTTCTCTACGGGGAGACTTTATTTTCCAACTGAAGTGGGGGCTGGTATTATCCAATGCATTTGGATTGATCAGGTTCTCACATCGTAGATCGTATAGCTTAATGTTTTTAGATTTGCTGTAACCAATAGAGGTCAATACACTAAGTAAGCATAACGACAAAAGGGCAAATGAATTGGTCATTGGAGGTCTAGTGTTTGGTTTCCATAAAGATAGTTAGCAAAGTGCGTGTTTTTCAGTAGCGTAAATGTGTTGGTAAACTTTTTAAAACTTATTATTGGTTTATGTTGTTGTTAATTAGTGTTTTAAAGGCGTATTTAAATTTTGGTTTGGTAGATGTATGTATTCTTTTTATGTTGAAAATAAAAATAAAATACTGGATCGCTAGGGTTAATTCTTGTTGAAAATTTTGGTTTTAAATTGTTGTCCATCAATTTTTAGCTATCTTTATTAGCGTACTAAGGTATTGGATCTTAAGATATAAGAAAACATATGTTTTGAACGCTCAACTATGTATAAAATGAAAAAGATCGAATTTATTCCACTTGTCGGAATTCATATTGAAGACTTGGGGCGAGTGCCCTTCGGCATAGACCAAGCGCAGGTACAGGAATTGCTGGGGGCTCCATCGGACGCCCTTGACGGGCAGTATTATTATGATGAGCTTGAATTGCGGTTGGATTTCAATGACCTGGGGCAACTTGAATTTATTGAAAGCATCAATGGCCCTTATCCCCAAAAGACCGAAGTCGGCATCTATGGGGTTAACCCCTTTCAGGTGGAAGCTGACGAGCTGCTCCATATATTGAGTGAAAAAAACAGTGGACCTGTCGACGATGCTGAGGCGGGGTATTGCTATGCCTTTTTGAACAGCTCAGTCGGTATTTGGCGGCAGATGACCGTAGAGGATATCCAAGAGGATATTGAAGCGATAAAGGCCGAAGGGGAATACGAAGAGAATGTGGATATGCTGCTCGAAGACCTGGAGAAAGCGAAGTTTTTCTGGACAATCGGAATTGGTGTTGAAGGGTATTATGCCGATTAATGGTATCGCCAGAATAGCAAAGCCCCAAGGCTCTAACGGTCTATAGATTGGGGGAAATAGCTTAAGATCGATCGGTTTTTCCAGACCATGCGAGCAAACTCGTGGATACGGATGATCTGGATGTTTGCAAACAGTACTTATTGAAACGCCTGCCTAAATTCTACGGGGCTCTGTTGCGTGTTTTTCTTAAAGACTTTACTGAATGACTGCGGGTGCTCAAAGCCTAGCTCGTATGCTATTTCGCTGATCGATAAGGCGCTGGTACTCAATCTTAGTTTGGCGTATTCGATCATTTTGTGTTGTATATGCTGCTGCGTATTTTGCTGCGTATAGATTCGAAGTAGGCTACCGAGATAGTTTGGGGAAAGATTGAGCTGCTGGGCAAGCATGCTTACTGTTGGAACCCCTTTTGTGATCAGGCTGTCGTAGCTAAAATGTGTCGATAGTATATTTTCGAAACGGGTCACCAGCTCTTGGGTGGACTTTTTTCGTGTGATAAATTGACGTTCGTAATACCGTTCTGCATAGATGAGCAACCGTTCGATCTGTTTGAGGATCAGTTCACGGCTAAATTTGTCGATGTTGGATTGATATTCCTTTTCGATATTTTGGAGAATGTCTACAATTACCGCCTCCTCCTTTTCGGAAAGAAAAAGTGCTTCGTTGACTTCATATTGGAAAAAATCGTAGGTATGGATATGCTTCGCCAGTTCGCTGTTCCACAAAAAATCGGGATGTATCAAGAGAATCCAGCCACTGGGTTGGGCACGGACCTCTTGATTAATCTCTACTTTCAAGAATTGTAATGGTGATATAAAAGTCAGTACACCCGAATCAAAGTCATATTGTTGCTGTCCGTAATTGAACCTGGCATTTACATTTCGCTTTAAACCGATCGAATAAAAATGCTGTATCCAACTTAATTTGCTGTCATTAATAGGATAGTGCACTTGACTATAATCAACCAAACTGATTAAGGGATGCTCTGGTTTGGGCAGCCCGCAAAAGCTGTGGAACTCCGAAAGGGAATGAAAGCGAAATGTATTCTCCATAATTGTAAATTTAATTATTTTCTTTTTTTAATATTGCCGATTTTTTCTGACTGTGATCGATAACTTTAGGCTATTTTGCAGTTTGTTCGAAACCCGTGGATACGGTGTAGCTCTTCCATTTTTCGATCTCGGCAGTCAACATGTTAATCTTGTTTTTGGCCAGCTCAAAGGCATCTTCACCCATTAGGAAATGGATTGGCGGGTGTGCCAGGGTGCTGAGCTCGATCAATAAAGTAGCTGCTTTTTGCGGATCGTTTTTCTGATTTCCATGGATATGCTCTAAGTGTGCTGCTTCATTTTCCCTTGCAGTGACATATGCTTCGATGGGATTGGCTGCGGTTTGGATTGATCCATCGGATAAAAAATCCGTTCTAAAATAACCGGGATAAACCAGGGTCGTGTGAATACCAAAAGGCTCCATTTCAACAGCGAGCGCTTCTGTAAATCCGGATACGGCAAATTTTGTGGAACAATAGATGCCAAAACCCGGGTAATTTCCTGCAAGGCCGCCGATGGATGCGATGTTAAAAATATGCCCCGATTTCTGACGTCGCATATGCGATGCGATATGCCGGATAGCATTGAGAGATCCAAAGACATTCACGTCAAAATTGCGTCGGGCTTCGGAGTCGCTGAGTTCTTCGACACTGCCTGTCTGCCCATACCCTGCATTGTTGACCAGGACGTCGATCCGCCCGAAATAATCAATTGCAGACAGTACTGCCCGCGATACGTCCGCATCATTGGTGATGTCGACCTCAAGGGGAAGGAAATTTTCATTTTCACCGATTTCTTGTTCCAGGGCCCGTTTTGTACGCGAGGTCGCTACAACAAGATAATCTTGTGCTAAAAGTTCCTTGACCAAATTTAAACCCAGGCCTTTGGAGGCACCGGTGACAAACCATACTTTTTGTGATTTCATGTGTTTTAGTTTAAAAATAAATTGATGCTACAAAGTTGATGATTTGGTATTTTTGGGATGTAGGCAGATCGACGGATCTTGTAGCCAAATCGTGGGTTTGATGTTTTTTTATAAAATAGTAATTTCGATAGGCAATCCCTTCGACCTGCACCGATGAAAAAAAGAAAGATACCGGGCGGAAGTATAGCCCGGTTGTATGAATGTAAACTTTTAACAAATAGTAACTATGGAAAATCAAGGCGCTTCTGTCGTTATAACACATCATATTTTAGATGACAAGCAATTAGAATACGATCAGTGGCTTGCGGAGATTGTTCCGCTGACCAAACATGCGAGAGGATTTATAGACTTACAGATCATTCGTCCTATCCCCAAATTAACTTTTGTCTATACGGTAATCATCAGGTTTGATACGGTGGACAACCTAAAAATCTGGATGGAGTCTGATACGCGCAAACAAATGATTGAACGGGCAAGCCACTTATTTCGAAAGCAGGACCGTTATCAGATCAAGTCGGGTCTCGAGTTTCTTTTTGAAACAGCAGAGCAAGCCCATCAGGTGCCGCGGCGCTGGAAACAATATCTTGTTACCTGGTCAGCAATTTACCCGCTGTCATTGATTATACCAATAATTCTACTGCCTGTTCTCCGATATTTTCATATTCCTCAAAATCATTTTTCTGATGGCTTATTGATCTCCGGATGTATCGTTTTTTTGATGGTTTATCTGGTTATGCCCAATTACACGAGAATGATCCGTAAATGGTTAAACAAATAACCGAAACGATGATATGCAGCTGAATTGGGGCGTAGATTTGAGCGGCCAACCTGACCTGTATTGATTTGGCCGCAAAGAAAATAAAACAATTTTTCCATTACAACGCTTTGTTTTAATAGGCAGGGTCCCATGCGATAAAATAGCTAAACCGGATGGAGGCCCTGGGTAATGGTTAAATTTTAAATATCTTAATATGCTACAGAAAAATGATGTTGCGCCTGATTTTACCTTGTATGCGACTCCAGATCAAAAAATCAAATTGTCGGAATTTAAAGGCCATAATGTAATCCTTGCTTTTTATCCTGCTGACTGGAGCCCGGTATGTAGTGATCAGATGGCGCTGTACAATGAAATGCTTAAATATTTTAAGAAATATGATGCAGAGATATTAGGTATATCTGTGGACAGCAAATGGTGCCATCTTGCTTTTGCACAATCCCGAAAATTGCACTTTCCACTGTTGGCTGATTTTGAGGCAAAAGGTGAAGTCGCGAAAAAATATGGGGTGTATGATGAGGAGGAAGGAGAATGTAAACGTGCTCTTTTTGTGATCGATAAAGAGGGGGTTATTCAATGGAGCTACCTGTCGCCGACAGCGGTAAATCCGGGAGCAGATGGGATAATAGAAGCATTGGAAAATCTAAAATAGAAATTTATGTCATTAAAACCAAGAGTAAACGATAAGGATCATATTCAGGGTAATGGTAGTGCGGATGTAACGATTGTCGAATATGGCGATTATCAATGTCCACATTGTGGCGCTGCTCATCCCATATTAAAAAAGATGATGGCCGAATTAGGTAGCCAAATCAGGTTTGTATTTCGCAATTTCCCACTGTCAGAGATGCACGAGTATGCGCGGCCGGCAGCACTTGCCGCCGAAGCGGCGGCCGAGCAGGGCAAATTCTGGGAGATGCATGATGCAATCTATGAAAACCAGTCAAGCTTGAGTACAAGGTTGTTTATGGATCTAGCCGAACGACTCGGTCTCGATGTCGACAATTTCAAAAGCGCCCTGCAAGACCAAAGCGTGGACGAAAAAGTAGAGGGTGATTTCGAAAGCGGTATGATGAGCGGGGTAAATGGTACACCCACATTTTTTGTCAACGGCGAGAAATTCGATGGCGGTGCAGAGGATCTTGTCCGGATGCTACACGAAAATTGATAATTTAATCCTTGCCCGACTTAGGATTGGGCTGATAAGGCAAAAGCTGTCGCAGGTGTCGGAAGGCTCGTGGACAACCGATCAATCCAATATGCAATTAACGATATTTCGTTGTTTTTCAATGGACGTTTGTTGTTTTAAATCGCTTGAAAACAATATGTTGTATTTTATGGTCAAGTTGTTGTACTATGCATATTGATAAATTAAACAATTAAAAAAATAAATTATTCATCATGGCAACATTTAAAGTTCAAGACGGAACTGAAATTTATTACAAAGATTGGGGAACAGGGCAGCCTATCGTTTTCCATCATGGTTGGCCTTTGTCAAGCGACGACTGGGATGCACAGCTGATGTATTTCCTCGATAAAGGCTATCGCGTAATTGCGCATGACCGTCGTGGTCATGGACGCTCTACACAGACTGACCAAGGGAATGACATGGATACTTATGCTTCTGATGTCGCACAATTGGTAGCAGCATTGGATCTGAAAGATGCGATCCATATCGGCCACTCTACCGGTGGTGGGGAGGTGATCCGCTATATAACCAATCATGGGACTTCTCGTGTTGCAAAAGCGGTATTAATTAGTGCTGTAACACCGACAATGGCTAAGAGCGAAACAAATCCCGACGGTGTACCCATGGACGTGTTTGATGAAATCCGATTGAATACAGCGACACGCAGACAACAATATTTTCAGGACTTTACGCTTGCTTTTTATGGCTATAACAGGGATGGAGCCAAGGTGCAGCAGGGGGTGATAGATAATTGGTGGCGACAAGGAATGATGGGGGGAATAAAAGCACACTACGACTGTATCAAAGCATTTTCTGAAACAGATTTTACGGAAGAACTTAAGCAAGTGGAGATTCCTGTCTTGGTCTTACACGGTGAGGATGACCAAATTGTACCGCTGGATATTACCGGTAGAAGAGCAGCACAACTGGTGAAAAATGGTACGCTGATCACTTATCCGGGATTCCCACATGGAATGCCGACAACTGAAGCAGAAACAATCAATAAAGATATCCTGGCTTTTATCACTAAATAAAATGTGCCACGGATCAAAACTAGTTTTTAAATAGTAGTGGAGGCTGTTCTTTTTTGGGAACGGCCTTTTTGTTTATTCTTGTAGGGAGATAAATTTCTTACTTATACCAAGCTTTTTCATTTTGGACTGTAATGTGGTTGCTGGAATGCCAAGAATGTTCGCAGCACCATTTGTGCCTGAAATAAGTCCATTGCAGCGTCGCAACACCCAAAGGATATATTGTTTTTCAAAGTCTGCAAGGGTCTGTGGACTGAAGTCCTGAATTTTGTTTGCTCTCACAAAAACGGGGTTTTCTGATAACATGATGTTCTTTATGGTCGGACCAGCTGTCATAAGAATTGCACGTGCTACGACATGTTCCAGTTCACGAATGTTGCCCGGCCAAGGATGTAAATCAAGACGTTGAAGCATTTTTTTTCCCATTTGCTTTGGCGGAACTGTTCCGGCATGTTTTTCAAGAAAATGCTGCACTAAGATGGGGATATCTTCTCGACGTTCACGTAAAGGAGGCAGCGTGACTGGGAATGCGCTTATACGGTAATAGAGATCTGCTCTGAAGTTGCCGGCCCGTACTTCGTCTTGCAGATCCTTGTGCGTTGCGCAAATAATGCGTACATCTACGGGAATAGTTTTATTGCCGCCAACACGCTCAACCTCTTTTTCTTGTAGTACCCGAAGCAACTTAGCTTGTAAGACGAGAGGAAGATCACCAATTTCGTCCAGAAATAACGTACCGCCATTAGCTTGTTCGAACTTACCGATTTTACGCTTTATGGCACCACTAAAACTTCCTTTTTCGTGACCAAAAAGTTCGCTTTCGATCAATGTCGGTGCAATAGCAGCACAGTTGATTTTGATCAAAGATTGCTGTGAACGGGTAGATAGGCGATGGAGGTACTGAGTGACGACTTCTTTTCCCGTTCCACTTTCTCCTTGAATCAACAGGGTCATTTCTGTGCCGGCAACTGTTTTGAGCTGTGATTTTATGATCTTTATTTGCGGGCTATTTCCGATGATTTGTGCTCTTACATCGTCTGGCGGCATAAAAGCGGCTCGCACCGAGGGGGAGGATACAATTGGCGAGGCGTGTATTTGGGATGTCGTAAGCTGTACTGACTGGGTATACATCAGTATATTGCCTATGGTAATGTTGAGTTGTGGAATAAGGCTGGTGATGCGGTTATTGAGTTGTAGATCGTTATCTGTCCGTTTTTTGTATTCCAGACTTACTATTGCCCAGCGTTGGTCATGCAATCGAAACGCCATGGATATAATAGCCTTACTTCCGGTACGTACCGCTTCAACAAGAATTGTAGGGAAGGTACTTTCGGCTTTTAAAATCTCTTTGGGGCCATGTTGAACTGGTTCGGCTGAATCAATGCAATCCTGAAAAAAGCCTGCTTTACAACTCCACAAATCGTTGTTGATAATCTGCGTATGTCTTTTTACCTGTAAAAGTAGGCTATAACTTTTTTCCTCTTTGTCCGCAACAAATATGTACAAGTTATCTTGATAAAAAAAATCTTGCAGATCTGGTTGAAGCGCCTCAAATGCCTTATGGGTCGTTATTGTTGCCATTTTTTGACTGAGTGCTAATTGCTTAAGCTGTTCGTTCTCCCGTTTTCGTAGACGGTCGTATAGCGCTTGTAGAGCTGTTTCTGAGGTCATGTTTTGCAGTTTTAAAGGCGGAAAATGAAATTTTGTTATTAGTAGAAGTCCGATGTAATGCCGTATTTTTTCATTTTGGTATAAAGGGTGGAGCTGCTGATCTGTAAAATCTCTGTTGCTCCGCCTGGTCCAGAAATCTTTCCATTGCAAGATTCAAGGACCCGCAAGATATGTGCCCGTTCCATTTCTTCGAGTGATCCCAATTTTTGGGATTGTTTACCCTCAATTTGGGTTTGACCTCCCATATGATCTGTAAAGACAAATGTGCTGATCATCGGATCTTTTGTCAGTAAAACAGTTCTTTCGATCAGATGTTGCATTTCCCGAATATTGCCCGGCCATGGATAGGCCTGCAGCTGTGCTAAAGCATTGGCTGTAAAACCCACAATGTTTTTGTTGAGTTTAGAAGCATATTTAGCCAAGAAATAATTTGCGAGTAATTCGATATCCTCTGCCCTTTCACGTAACGGAGGGATAGCGATCGGAAAGATATTGAGCCTATAGTAGAGGTCAAGTCTGAACCGCCCCAATGCAACTTCCTGTTCGAGGTTGCGGTTGGTGGCGGCGATGATGCGCACGTCGATCTTGATCGGTAAGTCGCCACCAACGCGGTCGATTTCTTGTTCCTGAAGTACGCGGAGCAATTTGGTTTGCGCCTCCAGCGGCAGTTCCCCAATCTCATCCAGAAAGATTGTGCCGCGATCAGCTTGCTCAAATTTGCCTATACGGCGGTTTTGAGCTCCTGTAAATGCGCCTTTTTCATGCCCGAAAAGTTCGGATTCGATCAAGGATAGGGGGATTGCCGCACAATTGACGACAATTAAAGGTTGTTGTCGGCGTAGTGAAAGCTGATGTAAGGATTGTGCAATCTTTTCTTTGCCTGTGCCACTCTCTCCTGAGAGCAATACCGAGGTATCGGTCGGAGCGACAAGTTCCACCTGTGACAGCACCTCCTTAAAAGCGGGGCTTGTACCTACAATTTCCTCTTTGGCGGATTTACTAGTTGCCACTTTTACAGGCGTCTCCCAATCCTTTTTCTCCGTCATGAACCGTTCCTTGGCAATATCTAGCATGATGAAAAGATCTTTCTCCCGGAAAGGCTTGGTCAAGAAACCATAAGGTCTGGTTCCTTTTACCGCTTCCAAAATTCCCTGGTTTGTATTTGCTGATATAAAGAGAAATGGAATTTGTACTTTGTTAAGTCGTATAGCAAGGTCGATACCTGTTTCCGTTCCTTTTAACATGATGTCCAGCAAGACCCAGTCGGGCTTTTGGGTTTCGATGATTCCTGTAGCTTGTGTGACCGAAGATGCGATACCAATAACCTGATAGCCATGTTTTTTGAGAATCATCTTGAGATCGTTAGCGACGATAAACTCGTCTTCTACAATTAAGATCTTGTTGCCTCTGTGCATAAAATTTGTCTTAAATTTCACCTTCTTTTTGAGAAAATTGGACGGTTATAAAAACGCCATGGTCCGATACAAGGTTAAATTCACCTTCGAGCTGAGAGGTCAGACCCCGCATGAGGCTCATACCAAATGAATCGTTTTCGTCCTTGTCAATATCTTCCTGCAAACCCACACCATTATCAGCAATACTGAGCATAAGATCATAGGGCGCTGCCTTGATTATTCGTTTGAAACTGATAAAAACGGTACCCTCCCGTTGATCAAAAGCATGTTTGATGGCATTATTGATCGCTTCGTTAAGAATGAGTCCAACGGGCACTGCTTGCGATACGTCGAGGCTGATCTGATCCAGCTGCATGTCAAAGCTTATCTTTTTTTCAGATTGGAAGCTATCTCTGAGGTAACCAGTAAGCTCCCGGATATACCACTTCATGTCAATCCGTGAGAGATTGTCGGTCTGATAAAGTTTTTGATGGATCAAAGACATGGCATGCATCCGATTTTGGCTATTTTGGATTGCGCTGATCGCATCTTGATTATCCAAGTAAGCGGATTGTGTATTTAACAAACTGATAATAATCTGCATATTGTTTTTAACACGATGGTGGATTTCTTTAAGGAGCCATTCTTTTTCAGCAATCAACTGTTTTAATTTTTCGTTTTGGGTATTGATTTCTTCCTGCTTAAGCGTAAGTTTTTGGTTGCTTCTTTTTTTAATTGTGTTCTGAACATAGAGAAATCCGACAAAGATAATAAGGACAATTAGACTGCCAATGAACACATTCCGTATAATTGCTTCACGTTCAAGCAGTGATTTCTGAAGCTGACCTTTTTGTTTGAGCAAAACGATATCGTGATCCTTCTTTTCGGTATCGTAGTCCAGTTGTAGTGCGGTCAGTTCTTTTACACGGTCCACACTATTGATCGAGTCGCTGATGGTTTTGAATGCTGCAAAGTTTTTAAAAGCTGATTTAAAATCTCCGCGTGCAGAGTCGGCCAGGTAATGGAGTTTACGAAATTCTGATACACGCAGCAAACTTGTTTCTTTTGTCAAGGAGCGCTCAATTTCCGCTAAATATGGGTACATTTCTTTGATCTGACCGTTTGCAAACAGGAAACTCGTAATACCGATCATCATAATGTGCTTTTCCTGTCCGGTAATGTTTCCTGTCTTGTAATAGTTTAACAGTTTTTGATAATAGGGGCGTGCTTTTTGGGTGTCCTTTGTTTTGCAGTAAAGCATGGTGTACAAATAGGCATAACGTATCGTATAGAGATCCGAAATATAGTCTTTTGTCACATTATTAAGCAGGTTCAACGCATCCGCGGTACGATTTAAACGGGATAATATAGTCGCTAGATTGAGGGTTATGGTATGGATAGCATAACGGTCATCTTTTTGCTTGGCAATTTCAAACGCTTTTTGATAATTTGCAAGTGCCTCTTTATTGGATTTCAGGTCATAATAGATTAGTCCGACAATATTATAAACGGCGGCCATATCATCTTGCGTTGTCGGTATATTTTCGTTTTCGACAATACGGCGAGCTTGAAGAGCATATTTAAGTGCTTCTTTGAGACGGAGGAGTAACCGGAGGTTGCCGGCTACGGATACCAGTTCCCTGCTGACGTTCTGATCCCCGGCCTGTTTTTTTAATGTGGCTGCGCGGTGGGCGGTATTTACTGCCCCTTTGTAATCGCCATATCCGGAAAGATAACTGGAATGTTCCATCAGAATTTTAGATTCGAGCAGCTTGTCATTGGTCTTGGTAGCCTGCAGTAATGCCTCTTTAAAGACTGCTTCTTTTTGATCAAAGGCTACGTCCTTGATGTCTCCTGCCATGGATAAGTAAATCATTGCCGCAGCTTTATTGAGGCGGTGGCTATTGGCAAAACGTAGGCTTGCTGCCTTTTGTTCTTTAGCAAGGGATGGTTTGCCCATCTCTTCCTGAATGCGCGCATCTAAAAGCATATTCATGGCGGCTTCGGTTTTGAGATTAGCTGCCAAATGCAGCTTTTGGGACCTCCTATTGAGCCATTGCGCACTGTCGAGGTCTTTTTTCAATTCACCGGGCTTTTCGAGATAACACTTTGCAGCCTCATACAAAAAATGACCTTTGCGTCCGGTGTCATGCTCAAGGGATAAACTGTCCATATACCGGTCAATTAGGCCATTGTCCTGACAAAAAGCACTGTTGATCCAAAGGATAAATACGCTTAGTAAAAAATTGATTTTCATCAAGGTGGATATTAATTGGGTGCAAACGGACGGTAAGCCGACGCTTGCACCTCTATTGTTTTGAAGCTTGCTATCTGCTAATGCTCGCTATCTCTGGAAAGAAAATAACAGATTAGCATTGTTATGCCTGCAAATATAATAGAACTTAGTCCAAGTTGTTTACCGAAATAAGCACCAGCTAAACATCCAATGAAAAATCCCGAAAGTGTAATCAGCTGTTTTCCAAAACTGACATTGGTCTCAGGATTTTTGAATTTATTGGCAATCAACACACATAGGTCCAGTGAGGCCTGGGTCACATTGCCGGTCATCATGGTCGTCGGTCCATGTGTAGCTTTTGCAAATAATTTTCCGAAAGCATTTTGCATGCCCAGCGCAAACACAACAAGCATCACGAGTCCATACATGACTGTTTTGGACTCTTCGACCGGAAGCATAATTGCCAATAAACCTACAATTACGAGTAGCAGGGCTTCGACAAAAAGAACGGTGTTTTTCTTGTGCGAGCGTGAGGTGAGCCAACCGCCCGCCATGACAGCGGCGACAAAGACGGGGAAAGTGGCCAGTTTGATCCAGGCACTGATGTCTCCACCATTGATCAGCTGATAAGCAAAAACAATGAAGTTGCCCGTAACATGAGCCGAAAATATTTTGTCGGCAGCCACAAAGGTGACGGTATCACAATATCCTCCTACAAGCGTAAGAACCAGTGTGGCGATGTGCGCCTTGTTTTGATTTTCCATAATTTTACTTTAAATGTGCGCGTAACATCCAGGCCATTTTCTCATGGGTTTCCATTAATCCTGTGATGAAATCACTTGTTCCAAAATCTTTAAGCTGGGTGGCCAAATAATCGATGTTTTCGCGCAATGAAATAATAATGCTCTGGTGATCAGCAAGCAATTCACTGATGTATCCGCTGCTTTGGTTGGTCTGTCTGCTTTCTTCAGTGAGTTGGGACAGTTGTAGGAATTGTTTTAAAGTTCCTGGTGCATAATGCCCCAATGTTCGGATGCGCTCAGCGAGGCTGTCTATGATTTCATCCAGTTGGTTATACTGGGCTTCAAAAAACAAATGCTTGTTGTAAAAGTCTGGACCCTCGATGTTCCAGTGTGCATTTCGGGTTTTGGTGTATAACAGATATTCATCCGCTAATAATTTAGCGAGAAAATGGGCAGCATCAGCTAAATGAATTTCCTTTATTCCGATATGTGGTTCCATGTTGTTAACGTATATTTATTAATAGTTGATAGATAAAATGATCGATAGAGTAGGCTCCGGGGCCGGTCATTAGCAGGAATAGAAGACATAACGTATACATAAATGGAATGTCCCTGACCTGAGGCGAATCATGACGGTGAACTACGAAATAGCCAACAGCGGTGACCCCCAGGGTTGGAAGTATAGCTAGCCTTCCACATAGTCCGAGCGCAATGAAGAAAGGTACTATGGTATCGGCAAATTGGGCAACAGCAGCATTAAGCTTCTCAGGGAGATGCAGGGGATTGGGAATCTGCTCTGCCTCAGCTTCCTGGCTTTGCTTTATCTTTTTGAGGCCATGGACAGTAAGTAATTCCCAAGCGAATAGTATCCGAAAAATAAGTAGAGCGGTATTGTTGACTGCAGTACCCAAGTCGGTATAAAATAGTTTTTGAAAGATTTCCATCATTTTCTTGCGTATTAGAATGCAAAACATGAACAGCCTAAGGCCCCCCAGAATGCTGAATAATTGTTGATAGCAATATTGCTCATGCGGGCATGATTGTGGTTGTGAGCATGCACCTGGCAGCTGCCGCTACAAAGATGGATTGTATCCACAATATTGCTTTTTGTGGAAGCAGTATTGGGGTGATCATGCAAGGACGTTTTTGATACACGATAGTAGCCACCATAACTCTTTGTAGGTGACCAGTCAGGTAGAACGGGGATAGGCGGGGGTGAAAATGGACTGAAATCGCCATCAGCGTAGACAATCTTACCGGCAACAATCGTCAGTTCGGATTCTATCGATTTGATGGCTTCCTCGTCGATTGTAAAATAGTCGCTGTTGAGCACGGTCAGATCAGCCAGCATGCCCACCGCAATATCGCCTTTTTGCTGTTGTTCTTGTGAAAACCAGGCACTACCTTTGGTATAAAGCTGCAAAGCCGTCAGACGATCAAGTACACTGCTGTGATATAGTTGCCGTCCACCAACTGTTTTGCCAGCGGTGAGCCAATAAAGGGATACCCATGGGTTATAACTGCTCACACGGGTTGCATCGGAGCCACCACCGACAGGAACTCCCATTTCGAGCATTTTCTTGACTGGCGGTGTTTGTTCGGCCGCCTCGTGCCCATAACGATCGACAAAATATTCACCCTGATAAGCCATGCGGCTTTGAATGGCAATACCCCCGCCCAGTGCTTTTGTGCGTTCGATATTACGCTCATCAATGGTTTCGGCATGATCAAAGATCCAGGCAAGCCCATCGAATGGAATATCGCGATTGACTTTTTCAAATACGTCTAGGAAGCGGCTGATGCTTTCATTGTAAGTTGCATGTAGGCGAAAGGGCCATCTGTTGCTGACTAATAATCGGACGACTTTTTCAAGTTCGGCTTCCATATTTTCGTTGAGATCAGGTCTTGGTTGTATAAAATCCTCAAAATCGGCTGCCGAAAAGACCAGCATTTCACCAGCACCATTGTGACGGTACATGTCGTCCCCTTGACGTAGTGGCACAGTATCGATCCATTGCTGAAAATCCTCGTACTCATGTTTTGGCTTTTGTGTAAATAGGTTGTAGGCGATGCGGACAGTAAGCTGACCCTCACGGTGTAGGTCACTGATGACTTTGTAGTCATCAGGGTAATTCTGAAAACCACCGCCAGCGTCAATGACACTGGTGATGCCAAAACGGTTTAATTCCTTCATAAAGTGACGTGTCGAGTTGACTTGTTCTTCATAAGGAAGTGTGGGTCCTTTTGCCAGGGTTGAATAGAGTATCATGGCATTTGGGGAAGCGATGAGTAAACCTGTTGGATTGCCTTGGCTATCACGTTCAATAGTGCCGCCTGGAGGTGCTGGTGTATCTTTGGTATAGCCAACGGCACGGAGTGCAGCAGCATTTAAAAGTGCCCGGTCGTAGAGATGCAGGATAAAAACTGGTGTTTCGGGAGCAATGGCATTGATCTCGGCTAAGGTAGGCATCCGTCGTTCGGCAAATTGAAACTCGGACCATCCACCAACTACGCGCACCCATTGCGGGTGTGGGGTGCGGTCGACCTGCTCTCGGAGCATACGCAGGGCATCGGCTAAAGAGGGAACCCCGTCCCAGCGCAACTCCAGATTATAGTTGAGACCACCACGGATCAGGTGGATATGGGAATCGTTGATCCCGGGGATTACACGTTTTCCGCCCAGATCTATAAGTTTGGTGCCAGCATCGGAAAATTGCATCACGTCTTTGTCAGGTCCGACCGCAATAAATTTGCCATCTTGAATCGCCACGGCGGTCACCTCTTGCTGTGCAGTACCAAAATGGGTTATTTTCCCGTTATGAAGAATGAGATCTGCTTTCATAGTCGTTGAGTTTAATTGTTTAAGGATGAAATCGCTTTTTTTATACCTTCACCTGCGGTTTCGAAAAATGCAGGGCCGGCCAATAAAGTGATCTTTTTTAATTTTGGCGATTGATCCATGTTTTTTGCTCCCAACCATTTCTGGGTTCTAAAAGCATCAATGCTGCCAAGTACGATATTTTCTGCAATTAATGCTGTCGGCGAGTCTACGCCGGCATCTTTGAGGTCGCTTGCGAAACTGAAATCCTCAACCCCTAGCCTAAGCGCTTCACGCATGGCGACGTGGGCAATATCTTTCATTTGTTCGGCATTGAAATCTTGACGGTTGCCCAAGCCGATCAACAACAGCTTTTTGCTTGCGAGTGCACCTCCTTGGGTTGGAGTCAGCAGAATGGTTTCGCGTGCGTGTCCCTTGAATTTGCCCGATTTACGCATTTCGGTAAGGGTACCATGCAATGCCTCATCCAAATGGACAAGACCATTTAGCGCTGCGGGCAATGCAGGCGGTGAGATAAAGATATCACCCTCGGTGTATTCAAAAATACAGGCTATTTGCAATTCGCTAATTGCTGCCGAAGGGCCTTGCACCAATCCTTCAATGGCAAGTCCATCGACGTTGCCCCATATTGTGCTTGTTCCTATTGCTGTCGCTTTGGGTATACCGGCGGCCGCTTGGGCATTGCTTTGTACAGGCACAATTGCCAGCGCAGCAAATAAAGCAACCAGTGTCCATTGCGGTGTTTTGTTTTGAAAAAGTCTATTTGCTATTTTCATATGATTAAAATTTAAGGGCTATCCTGCTATTGAAGAAAATTCCATTTTTAGGTGTCGTAATGATGTCTTCAATGAATGCACCTGTTTTAAAATACTGGATCCCTGACACAAGCGAAAGTTGTTTGTTGGCAGCCCAGGTAAGGTTGGCTAGATAGGCTGTGCCAATGTAGCGTTTTCGGGACATCGAACCGGCAAGATTAAATGATCCGCTGGGTCTATAAACGCCGTCCTGAAGCGATTGGCGCCAATTAAATACCAGGTCAACCTGCAACTTTAAGTTTGCAGGCAGATCTAATGTGGCATAGGGATGGATATCGATCAGGTTGACCGGACCGATCTGCGGACTAAACCCAAAATATCCACCCTTGGGATAGATGGGATTGAAAGTCTGTAGGTTGCCATCTCCAGCCTTTTTGTCGCCTGAGATATAGTCGTTGCGAAGATTGATCGAAGGTTTTAAATAGCTGTCTTCGAAGAGGTAGCCGATATCGACCGAGGCAGTCCATGCGGATATCTTTCCTTTGCCAAAGGATCCGAATTGATAGGCTCCCTCAAGATTGTAAATAAAACCACCGCCATATTTCCATATACGGGTACCAATGCTGTGTCTGGTTTCTTTGGCGACATCTTCTTCAAACGTTGACCGATCACGGAATATTCCAATGTAGTAAAGATCGATGTTGGCTTGTCGAGGCATGATGATTTTGCCATAGGCACCCCAAAGGTTGATCTGTTTGGAAGGTTTGTTGTCAAAAACTCCCGCTTTAATGGTATCGGCCATCATCGCAAAAGTTTCGAGCTTGACGTTGCCGGAATTATAAGCAATTTTTGCACCTGTAAAATATCGCCTTGCGTTGGGGCCTTCACCTACGGAGATCAGACGGCCAGAACCGTAGTCAAGTTCCTGTCTGCCTATGCGTATGAGGAGCGAGCGATTATTTCGTTCGAGGATTGTCCAATCGATAAATAAATTCTGGACATTCAATTGGTCCTCGTCAATCTGCCGGGAGCCGTTTTTGCGTCCATGTTGCAAAGCTGATCGCAATTGTGTGAATAACCGGAAGCGCTCACCAAAATGGAGGTCTGCATGGAGGTTGTAGCGCTGCAGTAGAAAGTTGTTGTTTCCAAGCTGTAAGCGCCCCCAGTCTTCATTGTTAAAATCCACGTATTCTGCTCGCGCTTCCCCCCCAAGAGAGAGCCAAATTTTGTCGTCAGATGCAAGTGGCATATATTTGAGCCGCTCATAACCCCGACGTGCTGAATCGGCAAGGTTACGATAATCTTCCTCAAAACGCATCAATTTGTAGCTTTGAGCGAAGAGTTCTGGTAACAGGCCAAACAAGAACAACAGGAGGGTCGCTCGACGGACATAAGGGGCTATGGGCTGTTGTGGATACACGGCGTCTGGATTATTAATTATACTTGTTTGGATGATGTTAGGAATGTTTGACCATATTGTGGGCGTAATGGATACCTAATCCATAGCTACCACCATGTTTTTTCATCAAGTCTGTTACGGCAACATAAGTTTCATGACGAGCCCAGTCTCTTTGCAATTCTAAGAGGTACTGAACTGAAGTAATCGGTTTGACACCCCTATGGATCATACGTTGCATGGCACGTTCATGCGCTTCATGGCTCACGTCGCCACAGGCGTCAGCAATGACGTAGACTTCATAATTTTCAGCCAAAGCGGAAAGTGCAGGACCGACGATACAGACACCTGTCCATAGTCCTGCAAGAACAAGTTTTTGTTTTCCGGCGCCAGTGATGGCTTGATACGCCGCTTCATCTTCCCATGTGTTCATGCTTGTCCTATCAATGTATCCGCTGCTAGCTTGCGGGTAATAGGTCTCAATTTCCGGAAAAACCGGCCCTGAAAAACTCTCTTCGGCGACAGTAGTGACGATTGTTGGGACATTAAATATTTTGGAAGCGCCACAGATAACTGCGACATTGTTTCTCAATTCTTCCATGGTAATGCTTTTGGTGGCAAAGGCCATTTGTCCTTCAAAATCGATTAATACAAGCGCATGGTTGCTTGGCGATAATAGTTCTGCTGATGGTTTCATAAATTATGTGTTTTAAATGTTGTTTTATGTTTCTTGAGAAATTCAATTTTTCTGCCCATTGTTTTAGTTGCTTATTTTATAGTGTGTTAGGTGTTTTGTCTTGGTTTTAAATTTGACGATATTTCGTTAAATGACCTTTTCTTCAGATATATCTATTTAAAATGATTTCCTAATGTTTGACTGTTATCCGTTTTTTTCAGCGGATACACTCAAAATTAAGCGGCCGTAATTTGCTGTTCATTGAACTAGTTTAAGAAAAAGGGGAAGGAGAAATTAATAACACGAAGAATGGCGATGCGCATACCTAGGCTAGCTCAATATTGGGATATCGCTCTTGGTTACCTCATTATCGGGAAATGCTAACGATAAATATTATTCTTGTAAAGGCTATTGTGATGTCTAAGCTGTTTATAAGTTAATTTTTCATTAAGTGATATGGTGCTAAACCTATTTAGTAGGGATTTGTATGATTATTAATTAAATATTTCTTAATATTAAGGTAAATTATAAACCAAACGAAAGTATCAATTTTGGTGCTGACTTCTAAACCAGGATAAAAATGCAGAAAACATTACTAATCAGTATGGCATTGGGTCTCTCATATCCCACATGGGCGAATATGGAGCGTAATTATGTCAAATTGAATGAGAAAACGCAAGCTATTGCGATTCAGTCTACCGTAAATGGTGTGGTAAAAGACAGAAGCGGTGCAGCTATGGCCGGTGTCACCATCACCAATCTATCGAGTCAAAAAACGACATCTACTAATGCATCCGGAGCGTTTACCATCGAGGCTGTTATTGGCCAAAAACTGAAGCTGACCCTTGTAGGGTATAGCGAACAGGTGGTGACAGTAAACGCAACCCAATTACAACTTGTGATCGAGTCTAAAGATACCGAGTTAGAAGAAGTTGTCGTAGTGGGCTATGGAACCCAGAAGAAGGCAAATTTGACAGGTGCTGTGGATCAGGTAGGGTCAGAAGTGTTTGAGGGACGTGTCCTTGGCAATGCGAGCCAAATGCTCCAAGGGGTTGTTCCTAACCTGAATATCATCCCTGCCGATGGTAAACCAAATCGATCTCCCAGTTTTAATATTCGGGGAACAACCTCGATTGGGCAGGGAGGAAGCGCCCTGATTTTAATAGATGGTGTCGAGGGCGATCCCGGTTCGATCAATCCAAATGATATCGAAAGTGTGTCGGTACTCAAAGATGCGTCATCAGCAGCAATTTATGGTTCAAGAGGTACTTTTGGTGTGGTGTTGATCACAACAAAACGGGCCAAATCAGGAAAGACCTCGGTGAACTATTCTGGAAGTGGATCTTTCCAAAAACCAGTTACTATACCAAAGTTCGTAACAGATGGTTATGAATATGCTTCTCATTTCTTTGAGGCTTACAACGCCTGGAACAACTATACCTTAACACCTAGTAAACTGAATAAAACCCAGATTTTCACCAAAGAGTGGTTGGACGAATTTAAACGTCGTAAAGAACAGGGCATAACAGAAGACATTACTGTCGATAAGGATGGTAACTATGTTTATTATGGTAATGAAGATTATTATGGTACCTTAATAAAAGACAATACTTTTGTGCAGGACCATAATCTTTCGATCAGCGGAAACAACGAAAAGTTAGATTATTATATCTCGGGGCGTGCTTATGATTACAAAGGTATGTACCGTTATAATACGGACAAATATCAAAATTACAATACGCGGGCTAAGGCCGGATTGCAAGTGACAGATTGGTTGCGGATTGCTAATAATATTGATTTTAGTTATGCCAAATATTGGGATCCTTCTACTGCAGGTGAAGGCGGCAATATATGGCGGAATATCGCGGATGAAGGACACCCCTCGTCTCCAATTTTTAACCCAGATGGCTCACTAAGTTTTTCCGCTGCGTATACCGTAGGTGATTTTATATATGGCAAAAATGGAACCAGAAGTGGCAATCAGGATCTGCGGAATACAACCTCTTTTGAATCTAAGTTTTTTAATAATACGTTTCGCGTAAAGGGAGATCTCACCTTTAGAAGCCGTGATCTTAATTCGCTGCGTGTTAGGGTGCCAGTACCTTACAGTACAAAGCAAGGGGAAATCGTCAAACTGACGACAAATATGAACGATAACCTCTATCAGGTCAACGAAAACTGGCGCTATTTGTTCGGAAATATCTACGGTGAGTATGAAAGGACGATAGGAGATCATTATTTCAAAGGTTTGCTGGGTTATAACTATGAGCAACGCGCTTATAATGCGAGTTATATCACCAAAAACGGCCTGCTCAATGATAACGTGGAGAATATCAATCTTGCAGTGGGGCAAAGTACCACCGCAACCGCCAAATACAATAAATATAGAAATGTAGGGGTGTTTATGCGGGGCAACTATATTTTTAAAGACCGTTATCTATTTGAATTCAATGGACGTTATGACGGTTCTTCAAAGTTTCCGATTGATCAGCAATGGGGATTTTTTCCGTCTGCATCGGTGGGGTGGCGTGTATCGGAAGAACCTTTCTTTCAATTGGACAAAAAGTTTCTGTCTGACCTGAAATTACGTGCTTCTTATGGTTCTTTGGGAAATGGTAACGTAGACCCTTATTCGTATCTTGATCTTTACGAGATCAAAGTCATGGACCGTTTATTAAATGGAGAAAAATCGACCTACACTTCGGTGCCTAAAGTTATCCCTGACAATCTGACTTGGGAAACCGCACGTACCGCAAATGTTGGAATTGATTTTTCATCGCTCAACGGAAAACTTACCTTTACTGGCGATATGTATCAGCGGAAGACATTGGATATGTATACATTGGGGATGGCATTGCCTGAAATATTTGGTGCTGAATCTCCAAAAGGGAACTATGCTGATATGACAACCAAAGGTTTTGAAGTCAGCTTGGCCTATAAAGATTATTTTGAACTCGATGGAAGTTCTTTCAACTGGTCTGTCAAAGCGACATTAGCAGATTATAAATCGAAAATAGATCGTTACGATAACAAGGAAGGGATTATTAAGGATGGATACTATTATGAAGGTCAGCAAATCGGAGATATTTGGGGCTATGTGACACAGGGATTGTTTCATAATCAGGCGGAGATCGATGGTGCGGCGAAACAAAAGTTGATCAAATCGTCCAATAACGGAACGATTTATCCGGGAGACATACGTTTTGCAGATCTCAATGGCGACGGGGTTATAGATTATGGTAACAATACCGTTTATAGCCACGGTGACCGAACAATTATCGGGAATTCCGAACCCCGTTATATTTATAGTTTTAATATTAACCTGGATTGGAAAAATGTATATTTTTCAACTTTCTTTCAGGGAGTAGGAAAGCAAAATTGGTATCCGAATAATGAATCTCTATTTTGGGGACAATATAATAGACCTTATAACAACCTACCGGAATGGCACCTGAACAACTATTGGACAGAAGATAACCCCGATGCTTATTTCCCGCGCTACGCTGGTTACAATGAGTCACTAAAAGTTACACCACAGACCCGTTTCTTACAGAATATCGGTTATCTACGGATGAAAAATATTCAGATCGGCTATAATTTTCCAAAATCTCTAATCTCTAAACTGAAAATTCAAAATCTACGTGCAGGCCTTTCTGGTGAAAATCTGCTGACATGGTCCCCTTTTTATAAACATACCAGAGACTTGGATGTCGGTAATGTGGGGAAATCAGATCCTACTGTAGAAACAGGTACACGCGATGGATTTAACTATCCGATCATGAAAAGCGTAAGTTTTAACTTATCCATTGGTTTTTAATATTTAGTATAATGAAAAAAATATTTTATTTACCGGTTTTAGTCTTGTTGTTCGCTTCCTGTGAATTGAAGGAATTACCAAAATCGGAGGCAACAGAAGAGGACATTTTCGGAAGCGAAAAGGGCCTGAAAAACTATAGCAATTCTTTTTATCGCAATATTACGTCAGGTAGCGATGCCTATAAAGGAGATGCTATGGCCGATTATGCGGCTGTCAATCGGGTGAATGATTTTATGGTCGAAGGAGCATATAGCAAAGAGGTGGAGGAATTAAAGGGACTCTGGACCTGGACAGCACTGCGTAATATCAATCAGATGATCGCCAAATGTACAAGCCCCAATTTAAGCGATAAGGTTAAGAATAATTACATTGGTTTAGCTCGTTTTTTCAGGGCTTGGTTTTATTACGAGAAAGTGGTTCGTTTTGGTGATGTGCCTTGGGTGGACCACCCTTTAACAGTTGATGAAACAGACATTTTAAAAGCACCCCGCGATTCGAGAGAAGTAGTCATGAAACATATCATGGAAGATCTTGATTTTGCTTATGAGAATATAACGGATGCGCCGGGAGACGGAACTACAGTAAATAAATGGACTGCACTGGGACTGAAAACACGGATCGCATTATTTGAAGGTACTTTTCGTAAATACCATCAACTGAATCTGCCGACAAAGCCCGAAACTTTTTTTCAATACGCTGTGGACGCTGGTAAGATCCTGATGGAAACGGGGCCTTATCGCCTTCATATTGCCGCCGATCCTAAAATTTCACAGCGTGAGCTTTTCATTAGCGAACAACCAATGAAAGACGAGGTGATGCTGGCTGTTGCATTTAGTAAAAATCAGGCCTTGATGAATGATGCGAACTGGTGGTGGACTTCGGCCACTTATGGCCCGCGGCTGAGCCTAGTACGCCCATTTATAAATACGATTTTGAACGCAGACGGATCCCCTTATACTGATCGTCCAAACTACGAAAAAGAAGAGTTTTATGATGAATGCCAAAATCGGGACCTCCGTTTAGCACAGCTGATCCGCACACCGGGCTATAAGCGCGGCGGTAAGGCTGCTCCGCCCAATTTCGCAAGTTATACCTATACGGGCTACCAACCCATTAAATATGCACTGGATGATCCCTACTATGACAATGGTGGATTCAATACAAATGCATTGCCCTTGATGCGGTATGCAGAGGTGTTGCTGAATTATGCGGAAGCGAAGCAGGAACTAGGAACATTTAACGATGGGGATTGGTCAAAGACCGTTGGTGCACTACGTGCTCGTGCCGGAATTTCCGGCGGAGCTAATGTGCTGCCGGCCAAAGTGGATACCTATTTGAAAAATACATTCTTTCCGGGTATCTCTAATCCTGTTCTGCTGGAGATCCGTCGCGAAAGACAGGTGGAGTTAGCATTGGAAGGATTCCGTTTTAATGATCTGAAACGATGGAAAACTGGTGAATTGATGGCTAAATTACAGTGGACAGGTATCTATATTCCTGCTTTGGAAAAACCAATGGACCTGGATCGCGACGGTACTCCCGATGTACTGTTTTATGATGCAAGCAGACCGGAGCCAACCGTGGAAGGGGTGACCAAGGTGAAACTGGGGGGCGCTAAAAATTCCCAGACAATGACTGCAGATAACCATTTGCAATGGGGGATGACAATGAATAGAAAGTGGTACGATGATGGTAAACAATACCTGTACCCGATCCCTTCTTCGGCGCTTGTGCTGAACAATCAATTGGGACAAAATCAAGGCTGGGAAAAATAAGGGCTTTGTTTCTACAGTATACAAAAAGCACCGTCACAAATGTGGCGGTGCTTTTTGTATATATCGGATCCTTTATCTGCTTTCTCCTTAAATATTTTAGGGGATAAAAATTGAATTAACCATTAAGTTTTTATTAGGCTTTCATTAGGTTTCCATTAAGCATAGTGCCCAGCTGTGTATAGTATCTTTACGAGTACTAAAAACCTTATACCTATTCAAGTAACTAATAAACTTTTTATGTTATGAATCATTTTTTTATTCAACCAAAGACTCAATATATGCTTCGTTGGAAAGCAAATTGTCATTGGTCAATTTTGCTATTGACTTCGGTAGCATGTTATTCGCCAGCCAGATCGGCTGAAATGAAAATTACCAAACCCATATTATTAAATCACCTCAGTCTACAGGATTCGTTGATTTTAGTGACTGGGCAAGTAACAGGTGTACAACAAGGATTAATGGGTATTTCTGGTGCTACAGTAGCTGTGAAAGAAAGTAAAGAACAAAGCCAAACTGATAGCAAAGGGATGTTCAGTATTCGCGTGCCGAAAAATGGCTCACTTGTATTTTCCTATGTGGGCCATCAAACACAGGTTATTCCGGTACAAGGTCGAAAAATGTTAAATGTAACTTTGCAGCTTTCGCAAACCAGTCTAAATGAGGTTGTCGTGGTTGGCTACGGCACACAGAAGAAAGCGAGTTTGACGAGTTCTGTTGCTACGGTTTCGAGTGAGGACCTTGAAAATCGTGCTGTTCCCTCTGTGATCAATATTCTCCAGGGCCAAGCCGGTGGTTTAAATATCCAGCAGACGGATGGCAATCCCGGCTATGGTTCAACTTCGGTGGATATTCGTGGTAATAGCACTTTGTCGAATAATCCGGTTCTTTATATTGTTGACGGTATTGCTGTGAACAATATTAATTACCTCAATCCGAATGATATCGCGTCAGTCAGTATTTTGAAAGATGCTTCGGCGACGGCTATTTATGGTGCCCGAGCTTCGGGTGGGGTACTTTTGGTAACAACTAAGAAGGGTAAAAAAAATAGTAAACCAAATGTACAATATAGTGCGATGTTTGGGGCACAACGCCCGGTGAGACTCCCTAAATTTGTTGATGCGCCGCAATTTGTAGATCTGTACAATCAGGCCCAGCTGAACGACAATCCAAATGCTCAGGTAAAATTCAACCCCGAATTAGCTGAAAAGTACAAATCTGGAGCCTTGCCTAGTACAAACTGGATTCCTTATATACTTGACAATCGGGCAATGCAAAACCAGCATAATTTAAGTGTGTCCGGTGGAAGTGAAAATGTAGATTATTTCGTTTCGGGAGGCTACCTAAACCAGGGCGGATTAATTAAAAATGTGGAGTATAAAAGATACAATACGCGGGGTAATGTAAATGTTCAGGTATCGAAAAGATTGAAACTTGGTGTTAATACAGTGCTGACCAAGGAAGATAAGCAACAGCCTGCTTATGGTATAGGCAATGCGCTACAATGGTCCTATATTGTTCCTGTAACCGAATATCCGTATACAAAAGGAGGAAATGACAGAAGTTACCGTGGGGGTGCTCAGCCTAATGATATCATGACAAAGGGCGGGGTCAGTAATGAAAATCTTAACACCATAAATACGAATTTTCTTGCTGAATTTAAAATTCTGGATAATTTGGTACTGAACGGAACATATAGTTATAACTACACCAATAGTTTTACTTCCGCATTTTTTAGCAGACATCCGCTTTATAATGATGATGAACAGATCGTGGTGTATGTGAATGATCCCAATAGTGCGAGTAAAGTAAATTATGCGCAAAGCCATCCCACTGGAATAATTACATTAAATTATAATAAGATTTTTGGTGACCACGCGTTAAAAGCTTTACTGGGTTATTCTCAGGAATCCGATCGCTATGATTACAACGCCATTACACGTTATGATTTCTTAAACAATTCCCTAGATCAGATCGATGCAGGATCATCCGATCCAACCTTGACCAATGTGTCCGGAAACGCAACCTCTTATGCTGTCAGATCTTGGTTTGGCCGGGTAAACTATGATTATAAAGGACGTTACTTATTGGAGGCGAATGCCAGATATGACGGCACCTCGGTTTTTCAGAATAAAAAATATGGCTTTTTCCCATCGGTTTCTGCTGGCTGGATTATTTCAGATGAGAGCTTTTTAAAACCTATCACGAATGTTTTAAATTTCGTTAAATTCAGGGCATCTTATGGCCAGGTCGGCAACCAAAATGCAAGCGGATTATACCCGTGGGCGAATACCATTGGACAGGATCGATATATTCTGAATAAAAATAGCACCACGACCACCTATTATAATAATTCGCCTAATCCAGATTTGACCTGGGAGGTCAAAACAACTGCAAATGTTGGGTTGGATTTTACAATTCTAAATCATATTGATGTGAACGTGGACTTATTCAGAGAACGAACATCAGGAATTTTACGATCGCCCGTTGTGCCAAGTACTTATGGGATCGGAGCACCTCAGCAAAATGTCGGAAAGCTACAGAACCAGGGGTTTGAGGTAAATATCGCCTACAAGAACCATGTCAATGATTTTCATTATCATGCTTCTGTTAATTTCTCTGATAATCGTAACAAAATCCTTGATTTAGGTGGGACCGGACCCAGTTACGGCGATAATCCGCTTATCGTGGGACAATCGCGATGGATTTGGTATGGCCTGAAAGCGGAGGGACTTTTTCAATCAGTAGACGAGATAGCGAATCATGCAACCCAGACCCCAAGAAATATCCCCGGGGATATCAAATTCAGGGATGTCAATGGGGACGGCAAGATTACGCCTGATGATCGCGTGATTTTGGGACAGGCAACTCCTCAGTATCGTTATGGAATTAATTTGGGTGGATCCTACCGTGGATTTGATATCGGAATATTATTGCAAGGGGTTATGAGCAACCTTGCCCGTGTTAGCGGTGGAGCTCAAGTGCCTTTTTTTTATAATGGTGATGGAAATATTCTGGAATCGCAGTTAGATTATTGGTCACCGACTAATCCGGATGCACGTTACCCCATATTGCGTACAGATCAGTCCATTAATAACAGTCAGTTTTCGAGTTGGTGGTTATTTAATGCTTCTTATCTGCGTGTTAAAAATATTCAATTGGGCTATACCATGAATAGTAAAATCGTAAACAAGCTCGGTCTTTCCTCTTTGCGTTTTTTTGCATCGGCGGACAATCTATTCGTTTTTACAAATAAAGATTTTCCAAAAAGTTTGGATCCTGAAATCTCAAATTATGGTGATGGATCCAATTATCCACAGGTTAGAAATCTGAGTCTGGGTCTAAATCTATCGTTTTAAAAGAAGGGAAAGTTGATTTTTAGAAATATAAATAATGAGCAATCAAATGATAAAGTTAACACAATTATTAGGTGTCATGGCGCTCTGTATCATGACAGGAGCTTGTAACAAAAATATGTTGGATCATGTTCCCCTGAATCAGATCACAGATGAAACGTACTGGCAGTCTTCGGAGGATGCAGTGATGTTTGCAACTCGAATGTATACTTTTATGCCCCAGGATAATTTTGTATATTATGAGGGAATGAGCGATAACGGTATTAGCAATGATCCGACAACAAAACGTTTTGGCAATAGCACCCAAGATCCGACCATCAGTGGAAAAGAATGGAATTATTCACCTATGCGACAGGCGTTCAGTTTTTTTGAACACGTAGACCAAGTTCCGGGCATGGACGTCAATCTGAAAAAAAGATTGATTGCAGAAGTCAAATTTGTCTTAGCATACCGCTATTTTATTATGACTACGCTCTATGGGGATATTCCTTTTGTCAATAGTCTGATTAAGGATCCAAATGAAGCAGATCTACCAAAAACTGCTAAATCGGAGATTATAAAAAATGTTATTCAATGGCTGGACGAGGCCGCGGCAGATTTACCACAGTCTTATACAGGTGCAGACTTGGGGAGGGCGACCAAAGGTGCGGTAATGGCCCTTAAAATTAGGGTATGTCTTTATAATGAACAGTTTAGTCAAGCAGCAACTACTGCCAGGGAACTGATGGCGATGAAGACTTATAGCCTTTATCCGAATTATTATAATTTTTTTCAAAAGGACGGTGATTATTCGGCGGAGGATATTTGGTCTTTTGGCTATACCTTGTCCGTTAAGCAGAACAGCCTGAGAGATATTCTGGGGTCTCAGGCCTTGATGAACGGGCGCAATATTCTTGGGCCGACGGCCGAATTGGTAGATGATTATGAAAGTAAAAATGGATATTATCCTTTCACGAAGGATCCTGCTTATAAGTCAACAGACCCCTTTGGCAATAGAGATCCAAGGCTAAGGGGGACGATATTGTGTCCGGGGGACATTTTCCCTTACCCTTTTTTTTCCAATATAAATCAGTATGACCCATTTAATAATGCTGGTGACAGAATCGGTGGTGACCTTGGTTCGCGAGCAGGTTTTTCATGGGCCAAAAATGTAGACCGATATGATTATGTCCGATCCGGAACAAACAATTGGAAAGCTTTTCGCTATGCCGAGGTTTTATTGAATTTTGCTGAAGCACAAAATGAGATATCAGGACCTTCAAATGAGGTTATCGCTGTCTTAAACCAAATTCGGACGAGAGCAAATATGCCATCTGTCGAGCAGACTTTTGCGTTGAATGGCTGGGCAATGAATCAATCTGGTTTACGTACTTTTATCAGACATGAACGAAGGATAGAATTAGCAGGGGAGGGGCTTCGGTATTTTGATATACTGCGCTGGAAACTAGGAGAACAGGTTCTGCAGGGACCTATATATACAGTTCATGCTCCGGATGGCATTGCCTCTATAAGTACAGAAAATGGCCATAAAAATAAATATTTGAAAACTGTAGTTGATACACGGTATTTTAATAATCCAAAATTTTACGTCTGGCCGATACCTCAATCTGCAATTGATGCTTCTAAAGGGGTATTGGTTCAGAATCCGTTATGGAAATAAAGGTAATGGTAACAGGTGAAAATAAGAATTCCCGAGACGCTTTGCGCTCAGGAATTCTTACTGTTTTATATAACGGTGAATAGTCTATTTCTACCTTCTTTCTTGGTAAACACCGATCTCATTTACTACCGCATTATCCTTCTCGGGATGGATATTGAAGCGTAATTTTTCTCCAAGAACTTCGTCAAAACGAAAGATCTTAATTCGGCCTTGTTGCACCGGTGTGGCTGAAATGGAATGCCATTTTCCACCTTTGAGGTAAGATAAACTATAGTGTGATGGGTTGTCTTTACCTTCAGTGATAACCACGCTATTGAAAGCTTTGCTACGCTCAAAATCCAATTCATACCATACTTCTTTTTTAGCCTGTGGATTGGATACCCAGGCGCTACCAAAATTATCATCATTGGCAAAATCCATAATATTCATATCCTCACCCCAGCTGCTGTAAGAAGCGACTTGTTTGGCAATATTGTGATCGACAATTGGAGCCTGATAGCTTGGTAATGTGCTGTAATTAGGTTTGTTTTTGTATAATGTACCGAGGGTTTTTAAGGCTTCAAGTGCGTTTTGATCCATTAAACCATCACTATTGGGAGCTACATTGAGCATAAAGTTGCAATAGGCATTGTTGTAGGGTATAACGAATTTCTCCACAAGTTCCTTCACATCCTTTACCGGAGTAGTTGGAAATGATGTTTTCCAAAACCAATTTTGCTGTAGGGGCAAACAGGCCATGGCTGGCAGCTTATTATGTTCTTTGGAGATAAATTGTCCCGCACCCTGTTCATAGGATTTGATGTCGGTATAAAATAATGCATCGCCCGGATATTTAGCCGAATTGAGATCCATCAACAGGCATTTGGGTTGTAATGATTTGACTAAATAATAAATATCATCGAAAGGAATATCATCGTACGAAATGCGCGACCAAGGGGCATCCCAACCATCGATAACCAGAGCATCGATCTCGCCGTATTGTGTCAATAATTCTGTGAGCTGATCCTTAATCAACTGGATATGGGCTTTGGTGATCGTATGAGGGCGTATTCCCTGATGCATGTCCAGAATGGAATAATAAAGCATCACGCGCAGACCATTTTTACGGAAGGCATCGGTAAACTCCTTCACCACATCACGGTGTAAAGGGGTATTCATAACGTTATAGTCCGTGGTTTTGGTGTCCCAGATCGGGAAACCGCTATGATGTTTGGTGGTGAGACAGCCATAGGTCATATTGGCCGACTTAGCTGCCTTGGCCCATTGATCCACATTGAGTTTCGGTGATTTGAACAGCTCCAAAGGAGCATTGGGATCAGACCAGTCCTGTTCCATAAAGGTAGGCATACCATAGTGAATAAACATTCCAAATCCTAAGTTAACAAAATCGAGCTGGCTCTGCTCAAGAACTTTCTTTGAAAAACTGGACTGTGCGAATAGTGTATTACCCAACAAAAGGTAAAATAGGCTGTAAAGTAGTGTTTGTGAAATTTTGGACATAATTTGCTAATTTGTTATACTATAAAAGTACAGTTAATCGGGGTATCATCGGCTTAACAAAAGCTTAATGAAAGCCTAATAAAAACCTAATGGGTATCTTGAATCGGTAAATAGATGCTATTTTTAAACTATGAATAGCTTCAATAGAAATATATATCCCTGGGCATTTGGGACAAGTTTCTTGATTTTAACGGCCCTAATAGGCTTTTTGATTTTCAATACCTATCAACTTGAAGATAAAAACTATCAGATCGGACAGCTCAATCTGATCCAAAATGAATATGGTACAGCCATTATGGATGATAAGATTTTTCCCGGGGGCGATGCCGTATTTCAGGCGGAACTGGTTCCGTATCTGCAGACCTGGTTTAGGAAAGTCATGGAGCATTCCCCAGATGCGCAACAGTATGGCAAGCAACGGATGGAACAGTTTCTCGCAAGCATGCGTAAAAAACAGTCGCTGGACAGCATCTTTTATCGGATCGTCCGGCAGCAGCGGCTCGATACAACACTGGTCTATTTGTTTCATTTTGATGAGCTGGAACTCTACAATCCAACAGACAGTACCTGGAAGGTGTTTTATAAAAGTACGAATGCCAATCATATGTCGGCCATCAGTGGCTCACTCAAACAGGGATCGCTCAACAATCGGGTGTTCCAGTTGGCCGTCAGCGACAGAGCACCGATTCCTTACCGTTTTACTTATAGTCTCTATGTGGATTATGAAAATCGCAACTGGCGGATCATACAACAAATGGCGCCTGTATTTTTACTTTCCTTGGCCTGTATAGCTCTTATTGTGCTGCTGAGCTACAGAACCTACAGAAATTGGGTCAATCAGCGTAAACTTGTCGATCTGAAAACAAGTTTCTTGAATCATATGCGGCATGAATTCAATACACCATTGACAACAATCTTGGTCAGCGCACATAGCCTGATCGATCGGGAAACTGACCCGGACAATAAAGAGGTAGCTCAGTTGGGGCGTGTGGTCGAAAGGCAGGCAAAGCGGCTCAAGGACTATTTTGAACAAGTGATGGGATCCGTCGCTTTGCAGGAGCAGCAGGCAAAAATTGTACAGGTTCCCCTTGACTTATTTACAATGGAGATCCTACACGAACTGCAACTGCGTTACCAAGGAGAGATTGAAATAGATTATACACCACTAGGGGAGGAGCTGCTATTGCAACTGGATGAGGGGTATTATTTTTCAATACTTGACAATCTGATCTCAAACGCCATCAAATTTAACGACCATTCCACCAAGACCATTCGATTGAGCTGGGAGAGGAAAGTTGAACAATATTGCCTCAAGATTGAAGACAATGGGCGGGGAATTGCTCCATCGGATAGGAACGCGCTATTTACCGCTTTCTATCGCGGACAGTCTTCGGGTGGGAAACCCGGACTTGGATTAGGATTATACTATGTAAAATCTTGTTTGGATCGCCTAGGTTGGGCAATCTGTTTGGGAAATAGTTCCGGGGGCGGTACTATTTTTTATATTTACATTGACAATGGGTATTTCAATAGCAAAAAAAAGGATTGATATCCTGCTGATCGAGGACGAACCTGATCTGGGCGAGGTTTTCTCACGCTATCTCCGCTACAAGGGATTTAGCGTGGTGTGGGCTTGCACGATGAAAGCTGGATTGGAGGCTTTTGGGGAGCACGTGGCTAAATTGCTAATTATAGATGTGCAGCTCCCGGACGGAAATGGTTTTGATCTCGCTCAGGATATTGTGCAACTGAAGAAAGGACAGCCGATTTTCTTTTTGACAGCGCTGCACGAACGAACTTCACGTCTCCAAGGGCTGTCGCTAGGGGCGGTGGATTATATTGCTAAACCCTTTGATATGGATGAAATATTGCTTAAAATTCGCAATTTATTGGCGGTAGCTGCGGCTCCTGTACCGGATGCTGTGTCTGAGACCGGACTTCGGATAGGTCAGCTGTGGCTTGATATGGAACGTTATAGCTTGACGGATAGCGAAGGAAAGGCACAAAAGCTGACCATCCGCGAAGCAGAACTGCTGCGCCATCTGATCTTACATAAAAATCTGTTGGTCAACAAAAAGGATCTTCTTTTGTTATTCTGGGGGAATACAGATTTTTTTAATGGCAAAAGCCTGGAAGTTTTTATTTCGCGTATTCGTAAATTGCTGCAGGTCGATAAGATGCTACATATCGAGAGTATCTACGGTGCCGGTTATATTTTATATGAAAATAAGTAGCTTTGACAATAATAATATGATGTACGCAAATATTCTCAAAAATGTATCCAAGTGTATAATACTTACAGAAGAAGAGATAACACAGTTTACTGATTTGTTGACTACACGCAAAGTCCCCAAGAAAACCATGTTGTTGCAGGAGGGGGAGATCTGCCAGTTTGAAGGATATCTCCAGAAAGGCTGCGTTCGGATCTATTATCTTGATGAAAATGGTTTTGAGGTCACCTTGGCCTTTGCGGTCGAAGATTGGTGGATCAGTGATATCGCCTCCTTTCATTACCATATACCTTCGAGTCTGTATATGGAAACATTGGAAGAATGTGAACTCCTTATGCTGACTCCCGAGACTAAAGAAAAACTGCTGGATACTATTCCAAAGTTTGAACGCGTCTTTCGTATGCTGGTACAGCGTAGGCTTGCTGTGCTACAAAATAGGCTGATCCACACCATGGCAAAACCGGCCACTGAACGATATCTTGAGTTTATCGACTTATATCCGACAATATCACAACGGGTGCCACAATATTATATCGCATCTTATCTCGGTGTTTCACCCGAGTTTGTCAGTATCATAAGGAAAAGACTTGCCACAGGTAAGTAATACGCACATGGTTTCTTTTTTAAGATTAAAAGCGTGGAAAGCACCACTTAAGCCCGTATTGGAATAGATATTTGCTATCTTGGGGATAGGTTCAATTTTTAGTACGGGGATAGCTAAAGTGCTATATGAATTGATAAAATTGAATATGATGAATATGGAAGAAAAAGATTTTGGAAAGGCTTTTTTATATTCCTGTTATGTGGATAAGGCATTTGGTCATGAACAGTTTATTCCTGAACATGTGGTGCTTTTCCAGTTGTCCGGTGAGACACATTTTGACCTTGAAAAGGGAAAGCTGGTGACAAAGGAAGGACAGCTATTGGTCGCCCGGAGAAATCAACTGGCAAAGGCGTTCAAACACCCTTCGAAAAATTCTGTTTATCAGTCTATCTCCATCATGCTCCATGCAGACCGGCTCAAGAAGTATGCCCTGGACCAGCAGCTGTCTTCGGATAAGAAGCAGCAGTCGGACACGAATATTCTCCTGGAGGGTGATATCTTTATCAAGAGTTATTTTGAATCATTGGCGCCTTATGCGGAGGCTTCGGACCGCGTCAGCCCGCAGATGGAAACCATCAAGATCTACGAACTGATTACTTTACTGTTGGAAAGATATCCCGCTCTGAAAGATCTTTTGTTTGATTTCTCCGAACCGCATAAGATAGATCTCGAGGAATTTATGCTAAAGAACTATAAATATAATGTCCCTTTAGAAAGTTTTGCCAAATTATCAGGCCGTAGCTTGGCTAGTTTTAAGCGTGATTTTGAGAAGATGTTCCGCACCTCGCCCCGTAAATGGTTGAAGGAAAAGCGTCTTTCCGAGGCTTATTATCTGATTGAAAATAAACGGAAAAGACCTGCGGATATCTACCTGGATCTTGGCTTTGAAAACCTTTCCCATTTTTATGCTTCTTTTAAAGAGAAATTTGGGATAACGCCGGCGACAATCAATTCCATTGCTTAATCAGATAGTTCCTCCACCAATAGCTCGAACCGTTATCGACATGATCAAGATCGACAACCTCACCGATGCGTGGGGTGATCAATATTTGCTGCTGCTGCTGGGCTTCTTTTGAAATGCGCTCCAAGGGTTCATACCATGCATGGTTGGCTAGGACAAATTTAGAGGAGTGAACGGGTAATAGTGCCGCTGCTTGTAGATCTTTTGCCGCCTGCACCACTTCTTCGGGCATCATGTGGATGTATTTCCAGCTCAGGTCATATTGTCCATTTTCGAGGATAGCCAGATCAAATGGGCCCAGTTTTTCGCCTATTTCTTTAAAATGAACATCATAACCACTGTCTCCGCCAAAGTATAGTTTACGGCTTGGCGTCACAAGCACATAGGAGGCCCAGAGTGTATTAGCCGACCAGATGCTGCGGCCTGAAAAATGCCGTGCCGGTGTGACTGTTACATGAAATCCGTTTCCCAGATCGACCTCTTCCCACCAATCTTTTTCAATAATCTGATCGTTACGGTAGCCCCAATATTCCAGATGTTCACCCACACCAAGTCCAACGATTATTTTGCCAACTCGGGGTTGCAGTGTTTTGAGCGTTTTGTAATCCATATGATCGTAATGATCATGTGAAATAAAAAGGTAATCGATGGCCGGCAGGGCATCGGCTGTGGTTACATCAGCTCCCGCAAAGGCTTTGCCACTTCCCGGTATGGGCGATATGCTACCGCTTAGTACCGGATCGACAAGGATTGTTTTACCGTCTGTACGCAGTAGATAGGAGGAATGCCCCAGCCAGACCAAACCATGGGATTTGGTAAAAAGACTATCCCAATTGACCGGAACCGAAGGTATCCTACCTTTGGGGCTGGTCTCGTCTGATTTTTTGAAAAGATAATCGGATAGCGCTACCGTCCAGTTTTGTGTCAGCTGTGGTGTCGGGCTACTGTTTCGAAATTTACCATCCTTGAATTGTTTAGATTGTTCGATACGCTTAAGTCTTTCGCCTGAAGGTCTTTTGCCAAATTGGGGATGCATCATATATAAAGTGATTAATCCGATGAGAACAACAAGTGTCAGGGCGGACCATTTCAAAAACCGGAAGAAGCCTGTAACCTTGTGCTTTGATTTCATCTTAAATTGTTTATAGGACAAAGATAGGCAGGCGGGATAACGAATTTTTTTGTAAAAAGCTCAAAGTTTATGTTGTGTACGGCTCAGGTGATGCAAGTGCGCCTTCGTGAGGTTATTAAATCAATACCGATTAAGGTAAATTTGAGCAAAAAAAATTAACTTTAAGGACGAAGCGGATATTTTGTCCTTAAACCATTAATCACTTAATCATTCAGCATGCAAAACAAAAAAATTAAATTGAAACCTAAAACCTTCTTACGGACCATATGCTGTTGTTCTTTTTTGACAATCTTTTTGCTAAAAGGTTTTTCTCAGGCTAAAAACTTAGAAAACTTTGTTGATTATGTCAATCCCTATATGGGGAATATCAGCCATTTGTTGGTGCCAACATATCCAACCGTTCATTTACCAAATAGTATATTACGGGTCTACCCTGAAAGAGGTGATTTTACTTCTGACCGCCTGTATGGTCTTCCGCTTATCGTCACGAGCCATCGTGGATCGTCCGCTTTTAACCTGAGTCCAATGCTGCAATTGCCTACCGATCTTAAGCCAGTGCAGTTGTACAGCTATGATCAGGAGGAGATCAAGCCTTATGGCTATTCCGTTGTGTTGGATCAGGAAGATATTCAGGTGTCATATGCTTTGTCGCATCAGTCGGGAATGTATGCCTTTACCTTTCCGAATGCAGGGACAAAATATTTGCAATTCAATTCCCGTGACGGAGCACTAAAGTGGGATGGACAGGCACTTTCTGGAATACAGGAAATTGGCAACGGCACACGGGTGTATATCTATGCTGTTCCGGAAATCAAACCTAGCGCTGTCAGCACGCTCCAGGGGCAACAGCTAGCAAAAGGTATGGACGCAAAAGGAAGAAATGCTTGTCTTGTGCTGCAATTTGACCAGGCTGGGGTCAATTTAAAGATGAAGTACGGTGTTTCATTTATTGATGTCACACAGGCTAAAGCAAACCTGAACCGTGAGATTGTTGATTTTGATGAAAAGAAACTGGCAGAAAATGGCCGTAAAATCTGGAATCAAGCACTTGGAAAGATTGCTGTCGAAGGCGACAGTGAATCGGATAAACATGTTTTCTATACTTCCTTGTACCGCACCTATGAGCGTCCGGTCAATATCTCCGAAGATGGGCGGTATTTCAGTGCATTTGATGGCAAGGTTCATTCGGATGAAGGCAAACCCTTTTTTACAGATGATTGGATTTGGGACTCCTACCGCGCGCACCACCCACTACGCGTGTTATTGGAGCCGGCTGCTGAATCGAATATTCTCCATTCCTTTGTGCGGATGTCGGAGCAGATGGACAAACCTTGGTTACCGACTTTTCCGGAAATCACAGGAGATAGCCGAAGGATGAATTCAAACCACGGTGTTGCGACCTTATTGGATGCTTACCGCAAGGGGATCCGGGGCTTTGATATTCAAAAAGCCTATTTGGCTGCAAAAGCAGCGATTACCGAAAAAACCTTAGCACCATGGTCGGATAAGCCCGCTGGAAAAATGGATCAATTTTTTAAAGAAAAGGGCTATATACCTGCTTTGCACCCTGGAGAGCAAGAAGTTTATCCGGAAGTGCATGGCTTTGAAAAACGTCAGCCAGTAGCTGTTACGCTAGGCACTTCTTATGACCTGTGGTGTCTCGCTCAACTGGCGAACGAATTGGGTATAAAAGCGGATTATGATCTGTTTATGAAGCAATCTTCCAATTACAGAAATTTATTCAATGAGCAAACCAAATTTTTCCATCCCAAAGATGAAAAAGGTAACTTTATCATGCCTTTTGACTATGTATTTGCGGGCGGGCAGGGAGCTAGGGAATATTATGGTGAAAACAACGCTTGGATCTACCGTTGGGATGTACAGCACAATATTCCGGATCTGATCAAATTAATGGGCGGAAGTCAGCTTTTTGTACACTATCTGGATGAAATGTTCCAACAACCGCTGGGACGTTCCAAATTTGATTTCTATGCACAGCTGCCGGATCATACGGGCAACGTTGGACAGTTTTCTATGGCCAATGAGCCGGCGCTCCATATTCCCTATCTGTATAATTATGCAGGACAGCCCTGGATGACACAAAAACGTATCCATAAACTAATAGGCGAGTGGTTTAGAAACGACCTGATGGGGGTACCGGGTGATGAAGATGGTGGTGGAATGTCAGCTTTTGTCGTTTTTTCACAGATGGGTTTTTATCCTGTTACACCTGGACTGGCTTCTTATAGTATTGGATCACCATTTTTTAGGAAAACGACGATAAGCCTGCCAAACGGGAAGTCTTTTGTGGTTATCGGTAAGAATGCTTCGGCAAAAAATAAATATATCCAATCGGCCACGCTCAACGGAAAGCCGTTAAACAGTACGCAGCTGAGCCATGCAGATATCCTTAAAGGTGGCACGCTTGAATTTGTGATGGGGGACAAAGCTCAAAAAAACTGGGGAAATTAAAATAAGCCGGTTTTGGCTCAATAATCAGGTGATACGGCATTGGTTTTTAAGACCATAATGTATTCGAATCCCTTTCTGCATCAAAAAAGGTTCGTTGGTCAATAGATCAACGGACCTTTTTTGCATCTTAGCACGATTTGATGGATTGCCTTAATGCTATAAGCCGTTGCACAGGCGGGCGTCATTTACATAGTCAGGTTAATCGAAAACTCTCCGTGCGATCTTGGTAATACACAGGAGACCGAGTGACATAAGTTTCATTTTCCTGCATTAGACAATCGATTGCGCTGTTCACGCAATCGATTTCGTTTGTCCAATACTTTTTTTCCAAGGGATATCCCTCTAATTTAAGGGGCTGAACTAGTCAATCTTAAACTGAAAAAACTGACTGACGCAATAATAACTAACTATTTAATTATGATTTCAAAATTTACAAGTAACCAAAAGTTAAGCTTGCTTGCTGCTGCTCTTCTTGTGGCATCTTCGCAAAGTACATTTGCGATCGATAGACCTGCCGTCTTTGAGAGTACACCGAACCTAATTGAACAAAATCCGATTACGGGAAAGGTCACTTCGGATAATGGACCACTGGCAGGTGCTACCATTTCGGTGAAAGGTACCTCCATGTCGACATCGACTGATACAAAAGGTGCATTTTCAATCAAGGCCAAGACTGGTGATATTTTGGTTGTAAGTAGTGTGGGGTATAAACCCAAAGAAGTGACTGTAGCTGGTAGTACGATTTCTATTCAATTGGAAGGCGATAACGCGGCATTGGAGGAAGTCGTCGTGGTCGGTTTCGCTAAGCAAAAGAAAGTGAACCTAACTGGTGCCGTACAGGCAATTACGTCAAAAGACTTACAGGATCGCCCCGTGACGAACGTATCATCGGCTATTCAAGGTAAATTTTCCGGTGTAACTATTACACAGAATTCTGGTCAGCCGGGTAAAGACAATGGCACAATACGGATTCGCGGTCTGGGTACGATCAACAACGCCAATCCCTTAGTGATTGTGGACGGAATCGAAAGTTCGATGAATAATATCAACCCAAATGATATTGAAAGTGTATCGGTATTGAAAGATGGTCCGAGTGCGGCAATCTATGGTTCAAAGGCGGCAAACGGAGTCATTTTAATTACTACTAAAAAAGGTGGTAGTGGCAAACCGCAATTAAATTATACAGGATATGCCGGTATTCAGGACCCAACGCGGCTTCCAGAATATATGAATTCTTATGATCATGCCGTGATCCTTAATGAAGCGCTCAAGAATGAAGGAAAAACGACTCGTTTTACAGCGCAAGACCTTGAGCTTTTTAAAAACGGTTCGGATCCAGATGGACATCCCAATACAGATTGGTTAGGGTTATTGTACAAGGGCTCGGGCTTCCAACAAGCGCACAACTTGCAAGTGACAGGCGGCACGGAAGAGGTGCAATACATGGCTTCTGGTGGTTACTTGGGACAAAAAGGTGTGATTAAAGTAGCAAGTTCAGACCGATATAACTTGCGCACAAATGTAGGGGCAAAAGTATCGGAAAGATTACGCTTTGATCTGGGATTGGCCTACAATTATCAACGCATTACTGAGCCAGTAAACCCGTATACCGGTGATATGGCACAGATCTTTAGACAAGTCAACCGGATTCCAAATTTTATTCCCTATAAATATAGCAACGGTGTGTACGGCCGTGGCAGCGATGGTAATCCCATTGCTTGGATGGATATGGAGTCTAAAGATAATATGACCTATAAACATACACAGGTAAATTTCTCGGGTGAATTTAAAATCTTGGAGGGATTGAAAGTGAAACAAGTGATTGGATTTCAGCCCATAGATAATATGTCGTCTAAGTTTGTTAAAGATATTCAATACTACAATCAAAATGGCGAACCTGGCCCTAAACAGGGAATAAATAACTTGACAGTCTATAACTTCCAATCAGAACGATTGACTTTTCAGACCTTATTGACCTACGATAAAAAGATTGGAAATCACCAGTTCAATGTTTTAGGTGGCTTTATGGATGAGACTTTTAGGGCTGACTATTCAAGCGCTTATGCGCAAGGTTTTTTAAATCATGATTTTCCGGAACTCAATTTAGGTAGCAGAGATGGCATGAAAGTAGACGGCGGTGCTAAAAAACTGATTTTACGTTCATTCTTTGGCCGGATCAACTATGCTTTTGCAGACAAATATCTTTTAGAAGCCAATGTAAGGCGTGATGGAACTTCGCGTTTCTTGGGGAATAATCGCTGGAGCACTTTCCCTTCATTCTCTGCTGGATGGCGTATTTCGCAGGAAGATTTTTTCAAGGAATCCGCGTTGGCTGAAGGAATATCAGAATTGAAATTAAGAGGAGGATGGGGTAAATTGGGAAATCAGCAGTTGTCTGCAACATCAGACAACTTATATCCAACGGGAGATGCATTTTATCCAGGAATATTTACAATTGCTCCAGGATTTAATTATCCTTTTGAAAAAGATAAAGTGAGCTCTGGAGGAGCTACAGCACAATCGGCTAATCCTTTACTGCGTTGGGAAGCGACCACAAGTACCAATATTGGTTTGGATCTGAACTTGAAGAATAACCTAGGTTTTGTATTTGAATATTTTGACCGTCGTACCGATGGTGTACTCCTGAAATTGCCTGTTTCAAACCTTTATGGTCTTCCGGCACCTTATCAGAATGCGGGGAAAGTACAGAATAATGGGGTAGAATTACAAATCAATTACCAAAATAGTATAGGGGATTTTAAATATAGCATAGCTGCCAATGGATCCTATATCAATAATCAGATTAAAAAATGGGCAAGCGATGAACCACAAGTGAATGGAACGTTTTATGTCTATGAACAAGGTAGACCCATTCGTTCATTCTACGGCTATGAGAGTATTGGGATCTACCGCTCTAATGAGGAATACACGAATAGTAAAATACAGGGTGTAAATGATAAGATCGGTGCTGGAGATCTGATCTATAAAGATCAAAATGGGGATAAGAAGATTGATGGCAACGATCGGGTATATTTAGGATCGCCAGATCCAAAATTCATCTTTGGCTTAACCTCAAATATGAGTTATAAAAACTTTGATTTGAGTCTATTTTTCCAGGGAGCAGCAAAGGTACAGGGATATCTATGGGGCGAAGCCATTGGCGGGATCTCTGGATCGGATAAACCAACTACCATCTACGCCGATCGATTTAATGCCGAAACCAATCCAAATGGATCGATGCCACGCGCATTAACGAGTTGGACACAAAATAGCCCTTCGGGTACCCCTTCGGACTTCTGGATTCAAAACGCTAGTTACGTACGCCTAAAAAATATCACTTTTGGCTATACGCTGCCAAAAACATTTACGGATCGAATTGGAATCAAGGGGGCCAAACTTTATTATAGCGGCCAAAATCTGTTGACATTCACTGGATTTGCTAAAGGATTTGATCCGGAGGCGCCAGCTGATTCACGCGGTAATTACTATCCGCAAGTAAAAACAAATGTCTTTGGTCTTAACGTAAACTTTTAATTGTAAATCATGAAACTTAAAAATATAACCATAGCACTAAGTGTTGCGACACTTTTATTTTCGTGTCAGAAACTGGATCAAGAACCTTTAGATGCCTATAATGCTGATAATTTTTGGAAAACAGAAGCGGAGGCGGACTTTGCTGTGACTGGATTGTATAGTGGAACAAGTGATGGGGACGGAAAAATGAACGAGGGCTCTGCCTGGGAAGATGGAACGCAAATCTTTTATATGGACTGTACTTCAGATAATTCCAATAGCGATTTTCCATGGGAGGGCTTTCAAGGTCTAGGAAACGGTACAGCAACACCAACAAATTCTGGAAATGCCGAAGCAAGGTATACCTATGAACATATTCGTCGTGCAAATTATATCTTGGAGAATATTGATAAAGCACCGATGGCTGTCGAAAAAAGAAAAAAGTTGATAGCCGAAGTTCGGGTGATCCGTGCTTACAGATACTTCGATATGGCAACCTTATTTGGAGCCGTGCCAATCATCACTAAAACATTAGCTAAAGAAGATGCTTACATTCCAGCGAATACCCAAAAAGAAGTGCTGGAATTTGTGGAAAAAGAATTAAAGGAAGCTGCTGCTGATTTGTCTTACGCAAGAGGCGGTGCGAGAATGTCCAAAGGTGCTGCCTTAGGGCTCTTGGCTCGTTGTTATGCCTTCCAGAAAAAACATCAGGAGGTAATCAATACTACCGAAGAAATCATTTCCGCAGGAACCTATAAACTTTTTGATGACTATGCTACTTTATTTGAGGAGGCAAATGAAAATAACAGTGAAGTGATGATGAACATTGAGTATATAGCCAATGTACAAGGGTATACCATGCTTGGCATTATGCTACCCAATTCCATGGGGGGATGGGGATCAATTGTGCCTACCCAAAGTCTGGTAGATGCATTTGAAACGGCAGATGGAAAAACCATTAGCGAATCGACAAATTATAATCCTGCAAATCCTTATGAAAATAGGGACCCGCGCCTGGGGGCAACTATTGTTTACCCTGGAGCCTCGTACAATGGCAAATATTTTGATCCGCTGAACCCAAAATCAGAAGATTACCCTTCCGGTCCCGATAATGCATCCAGTACTGCCTATAACTACAAGAAGTATATCCAAAACCCAGGCAGCTATGCTAACATATGGAATGTTGGAACCAATATTATTGTCATGCGTTATGCAGAGATGCTATTATTAAATGCAGAAGCAAAAATCGAACTGGGAAAGATTGATAACAGCGTATATGAAAATATAGATCTGGTACGCGAACGCGCCAAAATGCCAAAAGTTGACCAAGCTGTATATGCCGGTCAGGGCAAATTACGTGAATTGGTACGCCGAGAACTCCGCGTCGAACTGGCGGGTGAAGGACGCCGTCGTTTTGATATTATCCGCTGGGGAATTGCGAAAGATGTGATGAACGGTCCGGTGAATGGTGCTTTGTCACAAGGAACGGTTGATCCAAAAACAGGGAAAGTGACCTACACGTCTCTGACTGACCGCTTTTTCTCCGAAAACAGAACATTCAAAGCTGACAAAAATGAATTATGGCCAATCCCACAAGCTGTAATTGATAACAGTAAGGGGACACTGAAACAAAATCCAGGTTATTAATCGCACATTTAACAGGATTTGGGAATACCTTTTGAGTGTGGCGATGAGTTGATTGAAAACGGTTAAGCACTAGTTGCTTAACCGTTTTTTTATTTGATTTTTTGTTGCTATTATTTTCGGTCCAGCTCTTTTTTAAAAGTGCTTGGCGACTGTCCATATCTCTTTTTAAATGCTGAAGCAAAATAGGAAGCCGATGAAAAACCGACACTGCTGAAAATCTCATTGATATGGAGGCCATCTGCCATCAGGCTTTTGGCTTTTTTGAGCCTCCTTTCTACAATATATTCGCTGATGCTACAGTCGAGCAACTGTTTAACCTTTCGATAGAGCTGCACGCGCGATAAGTGAAGTTCGCTGGCAATATCGTCGACGCTCAGCCTTGAATCAGCCAGCTTTGATTCAACAATCGTCGAAAAACTATTGAGAAAGCGTCTGTCGCTCTCGTTAATGCTATCAGACTGTGAAGTATCAAATTGCTCCACAGTGCTGCTATATTTTTCTTTCAGCTGATGCCTCGATTGTAGGATATTGGCAATCCGCACCTTAAGGAGGGCTGCATTGAATGGTTTGGTAATATAGTCATCTGCCTTTAAAAGGCTTCCCTCAAGGATAGTCTCTTCGTTGGCAAGTGCACTCAACAGAATGACTGGAATATGAGCGGTCTGATAAAAGGTTTTAACATCTTTGAGGATATCTAGGCCACTGCCGTCAGGCAGCATTATATCGGTGAGTACCAAATCCGGGAAGTGCGTTTTCATAAAATTATTGGCTTGACGCGAATCTCTGGCCAACAATAAATTGTAGTCGCTTTCTAAGATAGATCTGAGGTAGTCTCTGATTTCATCATTATCTTCGACAATCAGAATGCTTTTTGATTTATCAGAATGAAAGGAAAGATTCTTTTGGGGGGACTTGACCTCAGGCTCCAGATGTTCTTGCTGCTTGAATACGGGCTTTATGCCAGATTCATCTTTCAGGAGCTCTTCCTGCTCGTAATGAGCATTGCCGATGGGCATCCGTAGTGTAAAGATCGAACCATGGCCTAATTTGCTGCTGGCTGTGATCTGGCCATGATGTAGCTCGACAATCTGTTTGGCGTAAGCAAGACCAATCCCAGAGCCATTCCTGCTACCGGTCCCTTGATAGAAAGGATCAAAAATATGCTCTATATCGATAGGCGCGATTCCTAATCCATTATCCAATACGCGTAAGTAGAAGTAATCTTTGAAGCTATTTTCTTCCAATGAAATTTCAATTCTTCCACTGGCTGCGGTATGTTTTATGGCATTGGAAAGGAGGTTGGATAGCACCTGTTCCATCAGGTATTCGTCAATCCATACTTCTTTTAATATACTTTTGTTAACGTAGCTGACGGATATTCTGTTTTTTTTGAGCAGCGGCTTGAAGCTGTTGATTACCTGTTGTATAAAAGGGTCAATCTGTACTGCTGAAACTTGAAGCTTGATCTTTGCTTTGCTGATGCGATGGATATCGATGAGATCGCTTACCAGGCGTTGCAATTTTTTCGCACTTCGTTTGACACGTGACAATTGATCTTTGATATCGTCGGCAAGATCCTTCCGTGTTTCGAGATCCTCTATCGGCGCCAGGATAAGGGTGAGGGGAGTTTTGAACTCGTGGGAGATGTTGGTAAAAAAATTGTTTTTAATTTCCGCTGCCTGCTGAATCTGACTGTTCATCTCAACGATTTGTTGCTGCTGGGACAAGATTTCGCCATTTTTGATTTCGAGATGTTTGTTCTTCTCCCAATTGCTTTTGATGACAATGACTGAAACACCGCCAAAAACGACTGCGAGCACCAGACTGACAACAAGGACATTGAGTACAGACTTTTGATTCTGATAAATACGGTTCTGTTCGGTAATAAATTCCTGTCTTTTGTCGATATCTATTTGTTGCTGTTGGATCTTATGGGATTGCAGTGCGAGTAGTTCTGCATTTGTTTTGTCAATAACGGAGGTAGCAAGGATGTTCTCGCGTTTATAAGGCTGATTGTTGATAATCGCTAGCGCTATTCGGATTGCTTCAGTGCCGCCTGTGGGGTACAGCATGGAAGCATACATATGGCCTTGCATAATCTGTTCCAAACCATTGCCTGGTCCGGGCAGCGCATCTACACCGATGATTTTAATATCTTTTTTGGACTGCGCTTCGTCCAGGGCTTTTTTTACGCCCATGGCCATTTGGTCATTGAAAGTAAAAATGACATCGCATTGCGCCATCTGACTGATGTGCTTTCGCGTTTCGGCATAGGCAGTATTTTTTTCCCATCCCCCGTGGATAATACTGCTTATTTGCATGCCAGATGCTGCCAAAATACTTTGTTTAAAACCCTTTTCGCGCTCGATGGAAGCCGATGTCCCCGATAGTCCGGTCACTAATCCGACTTTGCCTTTGCCTGGAAGGACAGTTTGACTATATTGACCTGCAAGTTTACCAATGGCCAGGTTGTCTGCCCCTACGTATGCATTATATTGACCCGAGGAGGTTTTGCGGTCGGTTACGATCACAGGGATATGAAGCTGGTATATGGAATCAACGATGGGAGTAAGCGGCTCGGCCTCATTGGGTGAAACGATCAACAAGTCTATATCTGCTTTGGCAAGTTCGCGTATCTGGTCAATTTGCATCGCATTGTTGCCATGGGCATCCCGGTATAAGAATTCAATGTCGGGATTAAAAGAGAGTTCGCGTTTCATTTCCTCGAGCATAGTCTGCCTCCAGGCATCGTTCCCAATGCATTGCGAAAAAGCGATGATCCGCTTCTTTTTTTGGCTTACTGATTGACAACCCAAAAAAAGGAATAGGATCAATAGGCTATAAACGGTGTGTCTTCCCATGATTTTTTTCCCTTTACAATCCGAATATACATCATTTCGCTTTTTTTAGATAATCAGTATATGGTTAGTGTATTCATTACACTAAAGTGGATTGAGATAAATATGTATCATTTTCTAAAGGATATGTCTAAAAACTAACAGTTTTAAAAGATTGTTTTATTGTAAATTATTGATATATAAAGGTTTATTGTGTTTTTTAAAATGTTACATAAATATATGTTTTTGCTGTGTCCAAATTTAAGTTAGCATGAATCCTGGGTTAAATTTGAGTTAATCAATTATAGGGAAAACATGAACAAAAATACCGTATTAGCCTGGTCATTTGTAGTGGCATTAGGCGGATTCTTATTTGGCTTTGATACAGCAGTGATTTCTGGAGCTGAAAAGGCAGTACAGGAGCATTGGCATCTAAGCGAGTTTCAGCATGGGCTTACAATGGCTATTGCCTTAATAGGTACTGTTGTCGGTGCTGCATTGGGGGCGTTGCCTTCGGATAAGCTTGGTCGGAAGAATACATTATTTGCTGTGGCGGCACTTTATTTTATTTCCGCCATTGGGAGCGCATTGGCGAATGACTGGACTATATTTATTTTATTCCGTTTTTTGGGGGGAATCGGGGTCGGTGTGTCTTCGGTGACGGCGCCAATTTACATTTCCGAAATTTCCCCTGCAGCTTCAAGAGGCAAGTTGGTGGGCCTCTTTCAGTTTAATGTGGTATTGGGAATTCTGATTGCCTACTTATCCAACTATTTTATCGGACAATTGGGAGAAGAATCCTGGCGCTGGATGCTGGGTGTGCAATGCTTTCCGTCGCTCTTGTTCTTTATATTGATCTTCTTTATTCCCGAAAGTCCGAGGTGGCTGTTATTGCATAAAAATAATTTGTCCGAAGCAACGAAGATCATGAAAAGAATAAATTCTGAAGATTACGAGCTTGAAATCGAGAAAATTCAGGAATCCAATGATAAGATGGCGGGCGAAGGTAAATTATTTATACGTGAAAATGCCAAACCGATTCTGTTAGCCTTCTGTTTTGCGTTATTCAACCAGCTTTCGGGTATCAATGCGATTATTTATTATGCGCCGCGTGTCTTTGAGATGGCTGGCCTCGGCTCGCAGAGTTCGCTGCTATCCACAGTCGGTATCGGTGTTATCAATTTTATTTTCACTTTGGTGGCGATCAATTTTATTGATAAGGTAGGTCGCAAAAAATTGATGCTAGTGGGGTCTCTAGGGCTGATCGTATCGCTAGCACTGGTTTCGCAGGCTTTCTACACCGGACAGACAACAGGATTTGCCATCACCATCTACCTGATGAGTTTTATCGCTTTTTTCGCCTTCTCACAGGGAGCGGTGATCTGGGTGTTTATTTCCGAAATTTTTCCAAATGATGTACGGGCCAAAGGGCAGACATTTGGTAGCCTGACGCATTGGGTGATGGCAGCAATTATAACTTTTTGCTTTCCGGCACTGACGGAGATTCTTGGCGGTGGTGGCACCTTTCTGATGTTTGCCCTATTTATGGTATTGCAGCTTATTTATGTAGTGAAATTTATGCCCGAGACAAAAGGAAGGTCTTTAGAAGATATGGGGCATACTATGAATCTGCATTAAGGAGGTATTTGTAAGGGAAATTAAAATAATCAATTCGGTACACCGTTCTGGCACTCAGCCAAAGCGCGTATAAAAAAGAGTAAATATGAGAAACGGAGATAAATCAATACAGGGTATTTGTTTTGGAGAGGTTCTTTGGGACAATCTACCTACAGGCAAAAAACTGGGTGGCGCTCCTTTGAATGTAGCGTATCACCTGAATAAACTAGGTGTTGTGACGCGTATGCTGACACGCATAGGGCGTGATGAAAATGGAGATGAACTGCTTTCTGCGTGTGAGCAACTGGGAGTTCCGACAACATTTTTTCAGTTTGACGACAGTTTACCCACCTCAACGGTCGAGGTTACGATTGATGCGGAACGCAATGTACAATACGAAATCGTTTATCCTGTTGCTTGGGATAGAATAGCGGTGGATACTGTTGTGCTGGAAGCGGTTGCGGCCGTAGACTTTTTGGTATACGGCAGTTTAGCCTGTCGGGATGAGGTAAGTTTTCAAAGCTTGTTGTTGTTACTGGAAAAAGCACGTTTCCGCGTGATGGATGTCAATTTGCGCGCTCCATATTTCGGTCCCGAAAAAATACATAGCCTTTTAAAATATGCTGATTTTGTGAAAATGAATGCGGAGGAACTGCACATTATTTCGGACTGGAATGGTGCTACAGCTACCTCTACTGATCAGCAGCGTGTAGATCTAATCATGGAACGTTTTGCAATTCAGGAAGCTATAGTAACGTATGGTGCAGACGGAGCAGTGTATCATTTTAAAAGAGACAATATAAGTTACCATTTTCCGGCATTGAAGGTTCAGGTAGAAGATACGATTGGAAGCGGGGATTCCTTTTTGGCAGCTTTTCTGGCCAAGAGGTTTCAGATGCAGGATGGTGTTCAACTTGAGGAAGTACTGGAATTTGCTGCTACGCTCAGTGGTTTTGTGACGCAGAGCAGCGGTGCATGCCCCGCCTACAGTCCTGAAGATATCAACCGCTTCCATTGGCTGAATCCAATCTTTCGCGATAGCGACCTAAAGCTGAAACAATAGCTGTTTATGACAAAATAAAATAACCAACAACAAGACAAATAATCTAATTAATAATCTACTTATAATAACCAATTATGTTTACAAGACAGCAAGTGATGTTGCTCCCGTCTTTGGCGCTCTTTTCGGTAGCTGCTTTCGCGCAGCAGACAGAAATTCGGGGGCGGATTTCGGACAGCGGAACAGCAGCTCCTATCGCTGGAGCGTCATTAGTGGTCAAGGGCACCACTCAGGCAACCAAATCGAATGAAAAAGGGGAATTTGTGTTGCAGGTATCGGGTAACAAAGGTACTTTGGAAATAACCTATGTAGGCTATGAACCTCAGACTATGCAATTGGGTGATCGGAAATTTCTGGATATCCGATTGATCAGCACCGAAAAGGGACTTGACGAAGTGGTTGTTACAGGCTACCAGACCGAGCGCAAGAAGGACCTGACTGGGGCGGTAAGCGTCGTCAATGTGACAGAAATGATGAAAGCGCCTGAAAATAATCCAATGAAAGCACTTCAGGGACGCGTAGCAGGTATGACGGTAACCTCTGACGGTAGTCCCAGCGGAGCTGCCACGGTACGGATGCGCGGTATCAGTTCGATCAACAGTAGCCAAGATCCACTCTATGTCATCGATGGCGTACCTACACAGGGTGGAATGCATGAGCTTAATGCTAACGACATCGAGAGCATTCAAGTCCTGAAAGATGCCTCATCAGCAAGTATCTATGGATCACGCGCAGCAAATGGCGTTATCGTGATTACAACCAAAAGAGGAAAACCTGGCGCAACAAAACTTACGGTTGATGTCTATGCAACCAGCACACATTTTAACAACCGCATGAAAGTCCTTAATGCCCAGCAGTATGGACAGGCGCTATGGCAGGCTACGATTAATAGCGGTGGTAATCCAAACAGCAATAATATTGGCTATCAGTTTGAGTGGAACAATGACGCCAATGGTCTGCCACAGCTGAACAAGGTCGTTATACCACAATATATCGACCGTGAGCATACTATGTATGCCGCGGATACCGATTGGTTCGATGAAGTTTCCAAACCAGGTCTGCTCCAATCCTATAATGCCACTTTGAGTTCGGCGACGGATAAGTCGAGTTCATACTTCTCCTTGGGTTATCTGCGGAATGATGGTACTCTTCGTTATACGGATTTCCAGCGCATATCAGCTCGGATGAATGCCGATTACAAACTTTTTGATGGTAAACTGGTTGTTGGGGAGAATTTTACGGTGAACAATACAGGTGAAGTACAGGTACCCGGAGATGTGCTTGATCTATCCCTGAAAGCATTGCCTATCATACCGGTACATACTGTTGACGGCATTGGTTGGGGCGGTCCAGCGCTGGGAATGAACGATCGCCATAATCCGGTACGCCTGCTGCATGACAACAGAAATAATAAATACAACTATTGGCGGTTATTTGGGAATGTCTATGCCGATTTGCGGCTTATTAAAGACTTGCATCTCCGGACAAGCTATGGGATAGATTATGGTAATTATTATAAACGTAACCTGCAAGTTTCCTACCGTTCGGGTTTTATGAACAGCGATAGAAGTGCTGTCAATATGGAACAGTCACATGGAATGAAATGGACTTGGTCGAATACGGCAACCTACCGAAAAGAGATTGCTAATCATACGATAGACCTATTGGCTGGTGTTGAAATGAATCGTCAGAATGATATTAGTTTTAACGCATATACCGGTGGCGATGGGGCTTTTTCTATAGAAACGCCTGAGTATATGTGGCCTGGCGTGAGCACTGGAATTGCTGCCGTCGGTGGTACCTCGACAGGCTTTTCGCTCCTCTCTTATTTCGGAAAGGCAAACTATTCTTTTGATGACCGTTATTTGGCTTCCTTTACAGTGAGACATGACGGCTCTTCCCGTTTTGGCAAAAATAACCGCTTTGCAACTTTTCCGGCCGTAACAGCGGGCTGGCGGATTTCATCCGAACGTTTTATGGCGAATACCAAAGATTACATTTCTGATCTTAAATTACGTGTGGGCTGGGGGCAGACTGGTAATCAGGGGATTGGCAATCTAGCGACTTATGCACTTTTTGTGCCTGAGTATGGGATAGGTGACCCAACATGGAATATCATCGACGGTACTGCTTATGATCTTTCGGGTTCGGGAACCGGAATCTTACCTTCGGGATACCGGAAAATTCAGACAGAAAACAACGACCTAAAGTGGGAAACTACGACACAAACCAATATCGGTTTGGACTTCACGCTGTTTGGCCAAAGTCTTTACGGGTCGGTTGATTGGTATGTCAAAGCAACGAAAGATATGCTGATTAATCCCGCCTATATTGGTGTTGTAGGTGAGGGTGGTTATCGCTGGGCCAATGGGGCCTCGATGGAAAACAAAGGCCTGGATTTTACTGTGGGGTACCGCAATAAGACCGCTTTTGGTTTGGATTATGATGTGACTGCTGTCTTATCGTCGTATAAAAACAAGGTAACTCACTTGCCTGTAGCCGTGGAAAACTCCTACGGTGGACGCCAGGGGGATAATATTATTGGTAGACCGTTGGGTTCGTTTTATGGTTATTTAACCGATGGAATCTTTCAAAATCAGATGGATGTTGACAATCATGTCAACCAAACGGGGAAAGGGATTGGGCGATTGCGCTACGTAAATGTATACGATGCAGATCAGCAAATTACAGACATGGACCGTACTTGGATCGGAAACCCACACCCTGATTTTTCCTATAGTTTGAATATCGCACTGAAATATAAGGGCTTCGACCTTTCAGCCTATTTTCAGGGGGTACAGGGGATAGATGTTGAAAATTGGCTGAAAAAACAGACTGATTTTTGGAGTGTAGATGATGTAAATTCCAACAAGGGCGTGCGCCTGCTCAATGCTTGGACACCGCAGAATCCAACTTCGACAATTCCAGCATTGCAGACGACAAACAATAATGATGAAGGCCGACTGTCCAATTACTTTATTGAAAACGGATCCTATATGAAACTTCGAAACCTGTCTATTGGATACACGTTACCCGCAGCAACCGCTTCTCGTTTGCGGATGAACCGGTTACGCGTCTACCTTACGGGACAGAATCTGTTTACTGTCAAATCGAAGAATTTTACAGGTGTAGATCCGGAGAATGTAGGCTGGGGCTATCCTATCCCTACGACATGGACTGCGGGAGTAAATATTGGCTTTTAGCAAAAAGAAACCGGGAATCCTTAAATAATGGACAAAATAACCAAAAGAATCATCCATCCATATGGAGCATGTTAATAAATAGAATTCCAATGAAAAAAATAACCAATAAACTAGCGATAATAATGATGCTGTCAACCGGTCTACTGTCCGGATGTACCAAGTTTCTGGAGCAGACCCCCAATGCTGTACTCAGCTCCGACCAGGTAAAGGAACCTGAAAGATTACTGACGGCTACATATGCCGCTTTGGGCAATGACCATTATGATGTACCTTTTAGCCTCTGGCCTTATGGTACAGTAAGGTCTGATGACGCGTACAAAGGTGGTTCGGGGCCGCAGGATATTCAAACGTTCCATTTTTTGGAGGTATCCAGCAATATTACGACCAATTTTGCGGAGTTGGATAAACTATGGTTTCAGCTGTATGTCGCCATTTCACGTGCCAATACGACGATCAAAACGATTCAGGAAATGAATGGTTTTGAAGGGAAGGAGGGAAAATTGGCCGAAGCAAGGTTCCTGCGGGGGCACTTCTATTTTATGCTTAAGACGCTCTTTAAGTATGTACCCTATATCGATGAAAATGTGCCAATAGACAATTATGAAACGGTATCAAATCGAGCGTTGAGCAACGATGCACTCTGGCAAAAAATTGTCGATGACTTTCAGTACGCGGTAGATCATTTGCCGACCGCGCAAACGGAAATTGGTCGTGCCAACCGAATTGCAGCTGCTGCCTATCTTGCGAAAACATACTTGTATAAAGCTTATCGTCAGGACAATGCCGAGCGACACGCCGTAACAGGAATTAGTTCGGACGATCTGAATAAAGTGTTGGAAAATACAGACATTGTACTTTCCTCAAATCATGTACTTGAAGCGGACTTCGCTTTCAACTTTTTGCCCGGGAAATATGAGAACGGTACAGAAGCAATTTTTTCAGTTCAATTTTCAAAAGATGATGGAACTAAGTTTGGCCGTGTGAATTTCTCGGATGTGCTCTCTGTGCCAATGGGTGTGGGCTGCTGCGATTTTAATAAACCTAGTCAGAGCTTGGTGAATGCATTTCGCACGACAGGAAAGGGGGTACCCCTTGATAACTATAATACTTTAAATACGTTCAACGCTTCAGAAAAATATGATCCCAGGTTATTTCACACCGTAGCGATTCCGGGACTGCCTTATAAATACAATACCAAACGCACCTATCAAGAGAGCTGGAATCGTAATCCGGCGGACTATTCGGTCTATGCTTCGCTGAAAGAGAATGTTGATCCTGATTGTGATTGTTTTGTACCAATGGCTCCCTTTTTTGCGAATACGAAAAATCGTATTGTGCTGCGTGTGGCCGATGTCTTGCTAATGCGTGCCGAAGCACTTATAGAATCGCATCGTTCGGCCGAAGCCTTACCTCTGATCAACCAAGTACGTCTGCGTGCAAAAAATAGTGCCACAATGACGGGGTATGCTACAGATAAAATGCTGATCGAAACGTATAAAAATGGTGAAAATATCATATGGAATGAGGAAAATGCACGGAAGGCTTTACGTTGGGAACGCCGTTTGGAATTGGCGATGGAAAATGGCCGATTCTTCGATCTGGTACGCTGGGGAATTGCGGATCAAACCATGAATGCGTATTATGAAACGGAGAAGTCACGGCGTTCTTATTATGCTGTAGCTCATTTTACGGCAGATAAGAATGAGTATTTGCCTATTCCCGAAGCACAGATCAGATTGAGCAAGTACCTCTATAAACAAAACCCAGGATATTAAAACACTGTAGGAATGGGCAGAACAATATGTATAATGGTATTATTGAGATCCTAAATGAGAACAAAATTATATTTAATTCCGGTGCTATGCTTGATGGCGTTGCTGACAAATTGTAAAAGTGTTGATCAAAGCTTGTCTCTCGATAAGCCGAGTGATCCAATAGCAGTAGATCGGTCTACTTCCTGTACTTCGGTACAGGAAGCCGGTCTGTTTCAGACTTTTTATAAGCCACAAGAAGGATTTGTCGGAGATCCCATGCCGTATTACAATGCCGATGATAAAAATTATTATTTGTTTTATCTCTACGAAAATGCCAATCGCCATCCGATTCAGGTGACCAAAACCAGCGATTACGCCACATTTGATGGTTTTACAGAAGTATTGCCTGCTGGGGTTATGGGAAGTCAGGATGAATGGATAGGAACAGGCAGCTTTATTAAAAAGGATCAGACCTATTTTTGTTTTTATACGGGGCATAATGGCAACCTGAATCCGGCCGAAAAAGTGATGATCGCGACTTCGACAGATTTACTGAACTGGACAAAGCAGTCCGCCTGGACAATACAGGCCGCTCCGGGTTATGACCAAAACAATTTTCGGGATCCTCATGTCTATTGGGACGAAACTCGCGGCAGTTATGTGATGTTGGTGACGACGCGTAAGGATGGCAAGGGTGCTATTGCACGATATATATCTGCAGATCTGAATAATTGGTCTAGTATAACACCCATTGTAGCGACAGATGCACAAGCTGTAGGGATGTATCAGATTGAAACGGATGCAGAAATACTGGAGTGTCCAGATCTATTTAAAATGGGTGACAAATGGTATTTAACATTCTCCCGGATCAACCGGGACGCGCATCGCAAGACTTTTTACCGCATTGCTGATTCACCCGATGGCCCCTGGAAAATATGTAGAGATGACAACGGCCATCATGAAACTTTTGATGGCTTATACCTCTATGCTGGCAAGACAGCCAGTGATGGAACAGCGCGCTACCTATCGGGTTGGTGCTCTACAGGGCAGACCATCAATAGTAATAATGAACTGCCCTGGTCTGGAAGTTTAATTACGCACAGGCTGCTGCAGGGGCCGACAGGGAGGTTATATCCGGTTATTCCCGATGCTGTGGACAATAAGTTTAATAAGGAGCTGTTGTTTGAAAAACTGAATGCCGTTGGAAATGTTTCAGAAAATAATAAAACATATCGTATAACAGCGCAGTCCAATCGGAGGAGCTATGCACAATTCAACCGGAACAAAACCGCTGTTAAAATATCAATGACGATAGATGCTTCGCAATCTGAACACTTTGGATTCACTTTTGGTGCTTGTGACAATCCTTCTGAGTTGTATAGTATTGCCTTCGACCTAACTTCTGCAAATCGCTGGGGCATGCCTTCGCTCTTTATGCATCGGGAACTCAGTCTTGTGGGAACAGCTGGAAAAACAGAACTTAACTTTACGCCGTTGATCATACCTGCCGATAAACGTTTTGACGTAAAAATTGTCATCGAAAAATCTATCTGTGTGGTCTATGTTAATAATAATGTCGCTTTTACCAATCGTATTTATAAAATGGAGCATAATCCATGGACGATTTATGCTGATCAGGGTACCATTAAAGTCAATACGATGAAAGTCGAGAAATCATAAGAATTATCACTATTTTATGGACAGACATAAATAACCTAAAATGATATAAACTAAATGAGCTATGAATAGAATAAAGAAATATGGAACTATGCTGCTTCTTGCAGGTATAACGAGTACAGCATTCGCGCAAGTTGGTTCGAAAGAAATAAAAGATACAGAGGAAAAATACCGCCCGATCTACCATTTTGCGCCCAAGCAGGGCTGGATGAACGACCCGAATGGCATGGTATATATCAACGGGAATTATCACCTCTTTTTTCAGCATAACCCCGAGAAACCAGTCTGGGGGCCTATGCATTGGGGGCATGCGACCAGCAAAGATCTGCTTCATTGGGATGAAAAAAAGATTGCCTTATATCCGGATAGTTTAGGAACTATTTTCTCGGGAAGTGCTGTAATTGATCAGGATAATACAGCCGGTTTTGGAAAAGGTGCGATGGTCGCTATTTTTACCCATCATAATCATCAGGAAGAGGATCGGAAAACAGGATTACATGAAAATCAAAGTTTGGCGTATAGTCTGGATGAGGGTGCTACCTGGACAAAGTATAAGGGGAATCCAGTGCTGCCTAATCCGGGAATATGGGATTTCAGAGATCCAAAAGTAATGTGGCATGCGCATAGTCAGCGTTGGATCATGACTTTAGCAACCAAGGATTGCATTACTTTCTATTCATCTAAAAACTTAAAGGAATGGAATAAGGAAAGCGAATTTGGTAAGGAGGTGGGTGCACATGGCGGAGTCTGGGAATGTCCTGACCTTATCTCAATGAAATACAAAGGCGAGACGAAATGGGCTCTATTGGTGAGCATAAATCCTGGAGGACCCAATGGGGGGTCGGTAACGCAATATTTTGTCGGTGATTTTGATGGAAAGCAATTCAAAGCTGACGATACAGCAATTAAATGGTTAGACTGGGGACCGGATAACTATGCTGGTGTAACCTGGAGCAATATAGGCGATAGACCTCTGATGATTGGTTGGATGAGCAATTGGCAATATGCTAATGAGGTGCCTACGACAGGATGGCGTTCCTCAACAACCATACCCCGTGTTTTATCCTTGGAAAAAGTTGGACAGTCTTTCTACGTCGCGAGTACTGTGCCCAAAGAAATTGAAACTGCATTTCGGCCTTTAAAAAAATACCATGACGTCGGGGCGAAAGAAGTTTCATTCGAGGAACACCTCCCACAAGCGTATCGTTTGGACCTCAAGACCTTGAAGCAGCAGGCTTTTAAAGTGATCTTATCGAATGAATCTGGTGACGAAGTGGTCATTGGTTATCGTGAAGACCAAAATGCATATTACATCGATCGTGCTAAGTCCGGCAAAGTGTCTTTCAATTCGGAATTCGCTAAAACGGCTTTGGCGCAACGCCTACTGAATAATGGAACTTTGTCTTTTAGCTTGTATGTTGATGTGAGCTCTGTGGAGCTTTTTGCAGATGGCGGACTGACGGTAATGACCAGCTTATTTTTTCCGAATAAGCCAATAACGAAGATTCGTATCGTCGGGGATAAAAAGCTGGAATTTCAAGAGTTAAGCATTGCTGAGTTTAAAAAATAAGCGCTGGTTTTGTGCGATTAAAGCGATCCTTTGTCATGACAAGGATCGCTTTATTCCATGCTTTACTTGATCGTATTGTCCGGATGCAAGTGTGCTGGCATTAGTGTCGGGAAGGTCCACGCAAAATGATTTTTTTTGTAGACCATTGGACGATAAATCGAGAGGTACGAATCAAATTCAGGTGTATGATAAATATCCTTCATGGCTTCAAATAGATTGGAAGGCCAGACTCCTGCTGTCCTGTCCGGAGTGTCAACATCAGGATTCTTAAACCAGGGCCATGCTGTTGGATGTTGATTGTAATAAAATAAGTAGTCTATAGCCCGCTTGATTGATTTTCCATCCTTCGTTGCTGCAAAAAGGTTTTCTCCGGTGGCGTTGTATATGCACCACATGGAGGCTGTCAATGGAGCCAAAGAAAAGTACGTATACCATAAACCTTTCTCGCCCCGTTTTACTTCTTCAATAAGATGGCCATCCGCTGCGATCTTTTCAAAAAGATCAGCCTTGATTAAGGCTACTGTAAAAGAAAGCTCTTTTTGGTCATCAAGAAAATTTGCCGAAAGTAGATTAGCAAATCTTGCCCAATCCGCAATATTATTTGGTCTTTCGCGCAAGAAATGTGTCGCTTTTTGATAGACCTTGACAGTCCAGGTTTTGAAATGATCATGGTCGTCCTTCGTCCAAAGAGGATCGTTTTTAAGTAATTCAGCCGCGATCATTAATCCGGCACCAGCATAAGAAAGTACAACGGGTCCGTCAAAATCAGAATATTTTTTATTGATTGTGGCCCAGGAGTTGATGAAATATAGGGCCTTGGATGCATATTTCTGCTCACCGTTTATTGTATAGGCTAAGGCGGTACAATAGGCCGCAAAAGCATCCGCATGGAGTTTTTTTGCCATGGCACGCTGGCCTTCTTTATCGCTGTAGAAGCCCGGTACGCTAAAATCTTCGACAGCATGATGGTCGGTCAATAAAAGGGAGTCGGCCAGCATAATCAACTGCTTGTATGCAGTATACACCGGTTCGGACTTTTTGCTGATTTGGGATTTGACATCATTGATCTGGGGAATTGGATGCATTAAGGATTGGGCATGCCCATGTGAAGGTGAGATAAACAGGCCCGCTAGGAACAAAGTCAATCCCATTTTTAAAAATTGGGCAGTTCGGACATAGAGGCCAGAAAATAAATAGATGAAATTTTGCATGGTTTTAAATCGATACGTTTATGGATTGATTACGCAGCTATGGGGGGGATTAGCTGCTGCAAATTAAGAAAAAAATACCACAAGTTTACTGGGATTCAGAAATTTGATTTGAATTATTGCAGCGAAGTAATTAACTTCATGCCTAGAATAATCAATTATGGACATCGATGAAAATCTGCTTGAGAAGGAACTCTTGTGCCAACTCCATCATGGAGATATGCAGGCCTTTGATATTTTGTATCATCGCTATAGCCAGATTATTTACGCCAATATTCTTAAGTTTCTAAAAGATGAAACTAGCGCTGAAGATTTACTTCAGGATGTTTTTCTACGTATTTGGGAAAATAGGTCAAAGATAGATCCTGAGCAATCTTTCGCAGCATTTCTGTTTACCTGTTCGCGTAATATTACTTTTAATTTCAAACGAAGGCTGAAATTGGAGATGGAATCTGAGATCCAGCTCGCCTATGGGGCATCGGAATCCGAGAATACCATTGATAAAGTGCTGGATTCAAAGGAGGCCATGGCCTTGGTAGAAGACTTGTTGAGCAGATTGCCCAAACAACGCCAAAAAATATTCAGGCTATCTAAGCTGGAAGGTAAAAGCTATCAGGAGATTGCAGAAGAAATGGGTATTTCTATTGCTACTGTTCGTGACCATATTGTCAAGGCAAATAAGTTTATCCGAAGCGGTGCAATGCAGGACAATGGTTTCTCAGCTTTGTTACTGCTTCTGCTTCTCCATTCTGCGCAGTAAAAAAAAATTTTTCTAGAGCAGACCTTTATTCCACGCTGTGTGTATTTACTTTAAAAATACACATAGCGTGGAGACCAATAAATCTAAAATAGACCAATTACTTCAAAAATATAAAGAAGGGAACTGTTCGCTTGAGGAGATCGAATGGCTACAGCACGCGCTTTCTACTGCTGATATCCATGATCAGGATGCCATCGACCAAGCCATAGTCGCTAATTTACTGCAGCCTTCTTCTGTAGAGAAAATGAGCCAATCCAGGCAGAAAATAATGCTTGAAAACATCAAAGAGCAAATTCAGCGGGGGACCGAAGATAGCGATGAGATATCGGATATGGATGCAGAAAGTATGTCGCCGATGCAAAAGAAAACCATATTTTCTATACGATGGCCCTACTGGACTGCTGCGGCTTGTCTACTGCTCTTTGTTTTTTCAATGGTATTCCAGCGGCAGCAGACGAGTCCTGTTCACGTGGATAGCAACCTGGCTGGGATACAGGATACAAGGAAGGATATCGTACAGCCTGGCGGAAACCGTGCAACACTTCGTTTGGCGGACGGTACACTTCTGGAGCTCGATAAACATGCATCTGGGATTGTTATGGGCGAAAGTATTACTTACGAAAATGGGAAATCTATTGCTGCCGCCACATTAGGTAAACAGGGGATGACAGTAGATCCGAGCAAGGTTATGTTGGAGTTAACCACACCGCTGGGCGGGATGTACCAGATTACTTTACCTGACGGTACAAAAGTGTGGCTCAATGCGGCCTCTTCTTTAAAATACCCGATGAGCTTTGCCAAAAATGAACGAAGAGTTATCCTGCTGGGCGAAGCTTTTTTTGAGGTGACCAAAGATAGTTCACGACCTTTCAAAGTGCTGAGTAAAGGACAGGAAATTGAGGTGCTTGGGACTGCGTTTAATGTAAATGCTTATCCGGAAAATACGGCGATTAAAACAACCTTAATCACAGGTAAGGTCAAATTATCAAACGATAATCGCGCTTCACAGGCGATATACCTTCAACCCGGTCAGCAATCGATTAATACTAATAGTGGAAATATACAAGTTGCAAATGTAGATACGGCGCCGTTCACAGCCTGGAAAGATGGCTTGTTTTATTTTGACGAAACACCGCTGTCGGATGCATTGCAGCAGATTGGGCGCTGGTATAATGTAGAAGTGAGTTACAAAGCCGAAGTGCCGCAAACGCATTTCTATGGTCGTATAAAACGAAGCAAGCCACTCCGGGAAGTACTCGAAGTATTGGAAGAAGGTGGGGTACATTTTGAGTTGAGCAAAAGTCAGGAAAAAAATATCTTATTGGTGACACCATTGCAATAAAACCTTAAATATTGATGAAAAAAGAAATGACTATAGACTCCTCTTGAGCTGGGGAAAGGTATAAGCAACTCAAAAAGGGCAGTGCTGGGGGGCACTGCCTTAAATTGGATGCATATACTTACAAGTGTTGCCCGAGGGCAAATTTTTGATAACCATTTATAAATAAATACAAACCGTACAAACATATGATTTTTTATCCATTTGTTAGGCTACACCCGTGGAGTTTAACTTTACGAAGTATACTGATTATGAAATTGATCGTACTCATTTCCTTGCTGACCACCATGCAACTGTTTGCTGAGGGAAATGCGCAGACCATAAACTTAACCGCTAAGCATGTGACCTTAAATCAGGTAATGCGCGATATCCAAAAACAAAGCGGGTTTAATTTTTTCTTAAATGGCAAGTCCTTGGCCCAGACTCGTTTATCTGTCAATATACAACATGCCAAATTGGAAGATGCGCTAAATGCCATTGTAACACCACTGAATCTAGAGTGGGTCAAAAAAGACGAGGTAATCGTGATAAAACCCAAAAGAAAGCTACTAAATACCGACCGCAAAGAAATTCTACAGCGGAGCATTGGCGGTAAAGTCGTGAATGGTAAGGGACAGGCTGTCGTAGGAGCCACTATTATGGTGAAAGGAACCAATATTTCCACGATCACGGACCAAGAGGGAAGGTTCACCATTCAGTTGCCTGCGACGAATGACATCTTAGTATTTTCGAATGTGGGCTACCAGCGTTTGGAAAAAAGTGTCACTGGAAATGACGAATTAAGTATTGTGCTTCAGGAGGAGGTGAACGGTCTGGACGAGGTTGTGGTTGTGGGGTACGGAAGCCAGAAACGCGCAAATGTGATTGGCGCTGTATCAACCGTGAGTGGAAGTTCAGTGGAAAACCGGTCAACGTCCACGCTCACGTCTTCCTTGGCTGGACTCGCGGCCGGCGTGAATGTACAGACCACAACAGGAAAACCGGGGGCAGACGGCGCTAATATCCTTATTCGTGGAAAGGGAACACTAAACAATACGTCACCCTTGGTGGTGATCGATGGTATCGTAGGTTCCATGGATGCTGTCAATCCCAACGATGTGGAATCGATTTCGATTTTAAAAGACGCGGCGACGGCAGCAATTTATGGATCCTTGGGTTCGAATGGCGTTATTTTAATTACGACAAAAAAAGGTGCCAAAGGGAAAAATAATGTGTCCTATACGGGCATGATTTCGATGCTTCGACCCAATAATGTGCCCGAATTTATTACCGATTATGCGCAGCATATGCGCCTTGTCAATGAAGGTTTCAAGAATTTGGGACAGGCTGCTGTTTATACCGATGCAACGATCAATCTCTGGGAAGAAGCGAAGAGAAATCCGACGGGGTTAACCGAATTTGGTATTCCCAATGAAGTTGCTTATCCGAATACCAATTGGGGCGATGTGCTTTTTGGACAACGCAAACTTTTACAAAACCACAATCTTTCCTTAAATGGTGGCAATGAGCATACACAATACCTCTTTTCAGTAGGCTATTTCAACAATCCCGGGACGATGCCCGAAACTGGTGCGGACAAGATCCGGATGCGTATAAACTTACAGTCGAAAGTTGCCAAGTTTTTGACTGTAGGCACCCAGACCTTTGGCGATATGCAGAATTTGAGTGTGGCTGATGTGGTCACTGCATATTCCTACCTGACCCAAACGGTGCCCGGAGTTTATCCTTATTACAATGGCGCTTATGGTTTTCCGGCTGCCGCCGAAGAATCGGCAACCGCAAACAATGCCCTAGCTTTTCTAAATGGAATGGGAGGGAAGAACCAGGTCAACCGATTCAACACCACAATATTTGCAAAGTTAAATTTAATGAAGGGGTTGGAGTTTGAATCTAAGGTAAATTACAATTATGCGTATACCGAAACCAACTCCCATCAGGTGCCTTATGAAAAATGGAATTTTGCAACCAACAAATTGAGTACAGCAGCGCTTTCGTCGGGACAAATTACAACCCAATATGGCCTTACCAAGAGCTACAATGTGATTATTGATAATGTATTACGTTATTCAGGATCTTTTGGTAAACACGACGTTGGCGGTATCTTGGGCTATAACGAACAGTATTTTAACCAATATAATATAGGAGCGGCTAAACTGGGACTTGTACATCCCGACTTGACGACATTTAATTCGGCAACAACAATGAGTTCTATCACAGGTGATGAGCTAGACTACGGTTTACGTTCCTTTTTTGGTCGCGCCAATTATGCTTACGATAATAAATACCTGGCCGAAGCGGTGTTACGGTACGATGGATCATCACGCTTCGGAACCGCCAAGCGCTGGGGCTTCTTTCCGGCCTTCTCCGCAGGATGGCGTATTTCGGAGGAATCGTTTATGCGTCCACTTAAGTCTTTTCTGAATGATTTGCGGATAAGGGCCTCCTGGGGGAAAACCGGAAATAATGCATCTCCGGGTAATTACGATCATCTTCCGTCGTATGGTGCTGTAAATTACTCATTCAATAATCAGGCCGTCCGTGGTTTGGCGCAGACCAAATTAGGAAATGATCTGTTACACTGGGAAACGACCACCACGACAAATGTTGGCTTTACAGCGACAGCATTGAAAAATAAATTGACAGTCGAGTTTGACGCCTATCGCGCTTACACGGATGGAATTTTATATGTCCCGACCATTCCAGCGACAACAGGGACTGCTACAGCAGCAACGATGAATATTGCTGAAGTCAGCAAACGGGGAATTGAATTGACCCTGGGATACCAAGATAAAATTAACGATTTTAAATATGGCGTATCAGCCAACTTTGCCTATAATACCAATCGGGTAGAAAAATATAAAGGAGCATTGTCGGAGGGTTATGTAACTGATGCCGCCGGTAATCGGGTTTATCAGTCAAATATCGGCATGGTTTCCAATGGTGTAAACCAACGGATTCTGGAAGGGCACGAAATCAATGAATTCTACTTGTATAATGTGTACAGAGGATCAGGAAACCATTTTCTAACGGATGGTTCCGTTGATAAAAATGGCGGACCGCGCGATGGTATGATCCGTACCGAACAGGATATGGCCTGGTTAAAGGCCATGGTGGCCGCGGGTTATTCATTCCAGCCTGCCGATGGTATAGATCCTACCAAGATTTGGTATGGTGATTTGATTTATTCCGATATGAACGGAGATGGTATTTATGGGAATGTGTATGACCAAAAGTTTATGGGCAAAAGGGCAACACCGGCATTCAATTATGGCCTTAGTATCAATATGGCCTATAAAGGATTTGATGCGTCAATGATCTGGTCGGCTTCTTCAGGCATGTCGTATTATTGGAATGAACTTTATCTCAATTCATCCATCGTCGCCCAAGGTAAGTCCGTACCGGCATTGGTCGCTAACGACCATTATTATTATAATGCCGCGAATCCCTCGGATCCCAACAATCGGATAGATGGTTATTACCCACGCTTAAAAGGCGTGACTGACGCACAGAATGGACGTACCAGCGATTATTACCTGTATAATGCTTCTTTTGTGAAACTGAGAAATCTTCAGTTGGGCTACACCCTTCCTGAAAGCTTAGCGAGCCGTTTCTCGATCGCTAAACTCCGGATTTATTTAGCTGGCGAAAACTTGCTGACATGGACCAAGTTCCCGGGACTGGATCCGGAAATTGGGCCGGCAAGCAACGATCCATCGTTGATCAACTCTTCTGTTGTAAACTACCCAACGATGCGCCAATATTCACTTGGTCTAAATCTTACCTTTTAATCCGAATGAGAACAATGAAAAAGATGAAAAAAATTCTGGCGATTGTATTGCTAACAAGTATAGTGGGGTGTAAAAAAGATCTTTTGGATACCTCTCCATATTCATCGGTCTCCACTGCAACGATGTGGACAACCGATAATTTAACAGATTTGGGCGTTGCGGGGATCTATAGTTCCTTTCGACTCTTAATGGGGCATAGCGGACTGATCTCACCTTATGAACTCTATCAGTTTGACCGTTTCTCCTATACTGGGCAAGCACGTTTTGATGAACCCCTATTAACGGGTACCATCACTGCTGGCGATCCCTTATTTATGAATGTCTGGAAGATCCAATACGAAGGTATTCAGCGGGCAAACGATGCTTTGAAAAATATTCCCATAAAGTCGCCTTCAACAGCAGAAAAAAAAGCGAAATATATAGCCGAAGCTAAATTTCTACGCGCTTACTTTTACTTTCGACTCAATCAACTCTATAAAGGAGTACCTATTTATCTTGAGCCTTTTACGGCGGCCGAGGCCATCAAAGGGCGTAGTTCTGAAGAAGAGGTCTGGAATCAAATATTGGCTGACTTGAACGATTGTATTGCGGAAACTAATTTTCCGGATCGTTATCCCGCGGGCAATGCGAATTACGGACATGCAACAAAGGCAGCGGCTTATGCCTTGCGGGGTAAAGTTTATCTCTATCGAAAAGATTGGGCAAAGGCTGCCGCTGATTTTCAAAAAGTAAAAGATGCTGGCCATACACTCTTCGGCGATTATAAAGCTTTGTTTAAGGAAGCCAATGAGCAATGTCCTGAGATGATTTTTTCCATTCAGCATCGGAGTGAGTCAGGCTATGGAAATAATATGCAATTGTTTTGCGGTTGGCCCTCAGTCTATTCAAGGGGCTGGAATTATTACATGCCTTCACCACATTTGGTCGATCTCTATGAAAATACTGACGGTTCTAAATTTGAATGGGATAAAATCATTCCCGGATACAGTAGTTTAACTGAAAATGAACGGGAAGTTTTTTTTCTACGCAACAACCTCACGGAGGCTGAGAAGGCTGCAGCGGCGTTGAGAGGAGCAAAGATGAGCCTATACCTGCCACAAGGTAACGAGGAGCGTATCAAAAAAGCTTATGAAAATCGTGATCCTCGTTTGCAGGCCAATGTGGTGACACCCTATTCGACTTTTAGGGGCGCCTATAATTTTACCAATGTGGAAAGCCTTCAGTTTATGCGCTGGCCGTTTCGTGGACAGGCACAGGCAGATGGCGATATTCAGAGTGATACACAGATCAATTTCTTTTATTTCTACCGAAAATTTGTTGCGGAAGGAGTCAATGAGATCGTGGATCGTAACTATGGCCCCATTGATTTTCCGATTTTTCGCTATGCCGACGTATTGCTGATGTGGGCTGAAGCATTAAATGAAGATGGGAAATTGAATGAGGCTATTGCAAAAGTCAACGAAGTACGGCAACGGGCTGGTGTCGCGCTGTTAAATTCAAATACTGCAACGGCTGTTGGGGGGAAGGATGACTTACGGCTGCGTATTCGCAATGAACGTCGTGTGGAGTTCCCGAATGAAGGAATCAATTACTTCGACGAACTGCGCTGGGGAACCTGGAAAGAGAAGGTGTTTCAAGCAGGGAATGGACGTAAGCAGGTTTGGGGAACAAATGTTGGGAATTACAGCTATAAGGGTGATTTCTTGCCTGTATGGCCTATTCCTACCTCCGAAATACAGATGAACGTGAACTTGGTGCAGAATCCGGGGTGGATCGACTAGTTTTTGTAAAATAAAACCGGGGAGTGGGGCTATTTGGAGCTATCCCCGGTTTCATGTAAAATAAACCTAAATATGATTGTTTTTAAATATAACCTATACGTTATTTATTTTTTGACCTTTTTTTATCCTTTTCTTCTGCATGCAGATACAAGTGATATCGTAAAAAAAGGATTCGATTTAGCCGAACGACAGTATGCATTACTGTATCAAGATCATAAGGACATGAGTAAGTATCCACGTTCGGCAGATCGCAACGGGAAAACAACTTTTACGGATATCCGAGATTGGACCGGCGGTTTTTGGCCGGGCTGTCTCTGGTATGTTTTTGACTATACCGGTGACGATAAATGGCGGGACGTAGCATTAAAATGGACGAATTCATTACGTCAAAATCAATTCAATACCAATCACCACGATATTGGTTTTGTCATGAATTGTAGTTATGGAAATGCTTATCGGCTTACTGGAGATACAACTTTCAAAGCGATTTTAATTCAGAGTGCTAAATCGCTGCTGACACGTTTTAACCCCAAGGTAGGTGCTATTAAATCATGGGATGTATTTCCTTCCTGGGACGGTAAACATACCTATGAGTTTCCTGTCATTATTGACAATATGATGAACCTGGAGCTTCTTTTTCTGGCCTCCAAATTGTCCGGGGATCCCATTTACCGTAATGCTGCCATTCGGCATGCGGAGACAACGCTAAAAAACCAATATCGTCCAGATTTTAGCTCTTATCATGTCGTTGCCTATGACCCCAACACAGGCGCTGTATTGAGCAAAGAGACCGCGCAAGGTTTTTCGGACAATTCCGCTTGGGCTAGAGGGCAAGCCTGGGGATTGTATGGGTTTGTTGTGATGTACCGTGAAACGAAGGATCCTAAGTTTTTACAGGCTGCACAAAAAATGGCTGAGTTTTATATAAAGCATCCGCGCCTGCCTCAAGATAAGGTGCCACAATGGGATTTCGATGTAAATCAAGCTGGATTTGTCCCAAACTGGAATTATCGCAAAGCAGATTTTGAGACTATTCCACGGGATGCGTCGGCAGCGGCGGTCACTGCTTCGGCATTGCTGGAACTGGTTGACTATATCGAAACTGGACAACAGCAGGAATATTTGGATGTGGCCAAGATAATCTTGCGCTCATTGGGTTCGCCAAAGTACTCCAGTGAGGTTGGAGCAAATGGCCTATTTGTCTTGAAGCATAGTGTGGGCAGTATTCCGCATAAAGGGGAGATCGATGTACCCTTGGTATATGCAGACTATTATTATTTAGAAGCATTGATGCGTTGGAACAAGCGAAGCCACCGGCTTACGCAATTGATGAAGGAATGGCAGGAGATGAATAGACAGAAGACAAGAGCATTAAAAGATTTTCAGCAGCAGAAATTTGGCCTATTTATCCATTGGGGGCTGTATGCTATTCCGGCAGGGATATGGAATGGGCAAAAAATGGAAGATTTGGGTAGCCCGAGCGTTGCCGAATGGATTCAACTGGTTGCAAAAATTCCTCGGTCTACCTATGCCAAATTAGCGGATCAATTCTCCCCGCAATCTTTTGATGCCGATAAAATTGTTAAAATGGCTAAGGATGCAGGGATGAAGTATCTTGTTGTGACGAGCAAACATCACGACGGATTTGCCCTCTATGGTTCAATGGTTAGTTCATTCAATAGTGAGCAGGCTACGCCCTTTAAACGCGATATCATTCAGGAACTTTATGATGCTTGTCTTCGGCATAAACTTGATTTTGGTGTTTATTACTCCCATAATATTGATTGGAAAGACGGCAGTGACGCGCAATATGCCGTTACGAAAGCACAGCATGATATGCTCAACAAAAAAACTGATGCCTTTGGGGCAAACCTTTGGGACCCCAGTACCAATTCCTTTGCTTCCTATCTGAATAAAAAAGCAATTCCGCAGGTGAAGGAAATCTTACAGCGTTTCAAAAAATTAAAATATATCTGGTTCGACATGCCCGGATTGATGACTGCCGAACAGAGCTTTCGCTTTTACAAAACAGTGTATGACCTCAATCCGAATATCATTGTCTCCGAACGGATCGGTAATGGGATGGGCGATTATGCCATTCCGGGCGATAATCGGATTCCCGATCCTTCGGAACGTTTTACCAAACCTTGGGAAGCAATCGGGACATTCAACCATTCCTGGGGCTATAAATCTTATGATCATGATTGGAAAGATGTGGATGAATTACGGTATTGGCTCTTGGAAATTGTCAGCAAAGGGGGTAATTATATGCTCAATATTGGTCCCGACGCACAAGGAAATGTAGCCACACCAGTAAAGAAAAATCTTGCTATCTTAGGGAAATGGTTGCGGCTCAATGCTGAAGCTGTTTATGGGACATCGCCTTGGACCATCGCACACGAGGGACCGACAATAATTCGGATAACAGACACCGAACAACGGGAAAAAGAGGGATTTAAAGCAGCATTTACTGCCTCGGATTTTTGGTTTACACAAAAGAAAGATTTTGTCTATGCCATGGCTCTTGTAGTACCCAAAGATGGAATCGTCAAGGTACAGTCCCTGAACCAAAATAAGGCTAAAGTGAAATCCGTGGAAATTTTAGGGTTTGGTCGAATCGATTTCCAACAGGATAACCATGGACTGCAATTGAAATTACCCAAGAAGATACAAAACAGCAGCTTGGGCTATGCACTAAAAATAAAACTAGGCTAATCCAGCTATTAGCTTTATCAATTATAACGATGTTGAATTTATTATTAAAAACAAAAAAAATACGCTTTTTGCCATTTTTGCTCTGCTTTAGTATATGGTATGGGCAAGCTATTGGGCAGAAAAAAACGGATATTTTTAGCTGGGACGATGGGCAAAAAGTGCTCTTTTTGGGCAATAGCATTACCTACGCTGGGCAATACGTCGCTATGACCGAAAGTCTGCTGCTGAGCAGTCGCCCGAAAGGGAAACCTCAGTTTATTAATTCGGGCCTACCAAGTGAGACCGTTTCTGGACTCAGCGAACCGAATCATGCTGATGGAAAATTTCCACGCCCCTGTCTATTTGATCGTTTGGACAACGTGATTGATAAAATCAAGCCTGATGTTGTTTTCGTCTGTTATGGTATGAATGACGGCATTTATCTTCCTTTTGATTCCGCCCGTTTTGAAGCTTATAAAGATGGAATTATTCGTTTGCACAAATGCTTGGTTGATCAGGGCGTCAAACGCATGATATGGATGACACCCCCAGTACATGATGATCCGCAGCTTCGGCTCGATGGCTACAATAAAGTATTGGATCGCTATGCCGAATGGCTTATCGGCTATGCAAAAATGCAGTCCTGGGAAATCATAGACCTCCATTTTCGCATGCGTCGTTACTTGGAAGCTAGGATCGAGAAAGACGCTCAGTTTAAGCTGGCCGCAGATGGGGTGCACCCTGGAGAGTTGGGGCATTGGCTAATGGCTAAGGAAATTGTACAGCAGCTGATGCCTGATTTCCCGATTGAAAGCACATGGGATGACAATTTGCGCAATCAGCCAAAACTTCGCCAGTTATATACGCTTGTTTTGAAAAGGCAGACGATGATGAAAGACGCATGGCTGACCTATACAGGCCATAAACGACCAGGACTATCCAAGGGAATTCCAATGGAAGATGCAAGCAAAGCATATGCTGCTATTCAGGATGAAATTAAAGCCTTGGGTTTCTGATCGGCGATAGCTTGCCCTCCGAATAAGTGAACTTTTATGTATAAATCTATATCATGATGAAAATCAATTTTTTTAAGTGGAAGTGTGCAGCCGCAGTGGGAATGTTGCTGTGCATGAATGAAGGCGCAATTTCACAGACCAAGTCGCCACCTTATGAAGGTGCGGCTGGTTGGCAAGAGACTCAAGATAAGCGCATGGAATGGTTTAAGGAAGCCCGTTTTGGACTATTTATCCATTGGGGCTTATACAGTGCAGCAGGAGGTTCTTTTGAGGGAAAGCAATATCCACAACATTATGCCGAATGGATTCAGACTTGGGGTAAAATTCCTAGTAAGCAGTATGCTGAAGTGCTGAAACCAAAATTTGCATTACGTTCTTTTGATCCACGCTCCTGGGCGCGTCTTGCGAAAAAAACGGGCATGAAGTATATGGTGCTGACCTCCCGACACCACGAAGGTTTTAGTCTATTCAATAGCCAACAGCCTTTTGCCCTGAACAATGACGTAACGGGTACGGCAAATTTATCGCCAAAGGGAAGGGATCTTTACCGCGAAATTATGGAAGCTTTCCGCCGGGAGGGAATGAAGGTAGGTGCTTATTATTCGCTGTTGGATTGGCAGCATCCTGATTCTTATGAGGCATTTCAGTTAAACCCGAATACGAATAACCACCAGCCTGATCATGAGCGCTATAAAGCCTATCTGTATGGTCAAATTAAAGAGCTTGCCCAACATTATGGGCGCTTGGATATGTTATGGCCCGATTTCAGTAGCAAACAGCATGAAGGCGAAGCCTGGGGCACAAAAAATATTTTAACCGACCTGATCAAATGGCAGCCCAACATTATTATCAATAATCGATTTTGGAATGGACTTGAAAATAAAAACGGTGATATCGGAACTCCGGAGAAATATATTCCACCGACAGGTCTACCTGGCATGTATTGGGAGGTGAGCCACACCATGAATGAAAGTTACGGTTACAGTGCTCACGATCAAAACTGGAAAAGCTTTCCCAAGATCATGCAATTATTTGTAGAAACGGTAAGTAAAGGCGGAAATTTTCTGTTGAATGTCGGTCCGGATGGAGATGGAGCAATTCCCGAACCTGCGGTGCGGATTATGGAACAGATCGGTGATTGGATGAAGATCAATAGTGAAGCGATATACGGAACAACGGCCAGTCCTTTTCAGGCCTTGGATTGGGGCTATTGCACTCAAAAGAACGGTAAATTATACCTGCATGTCTTCGACCGCCCTGCCAGTGGAAAAATAGATCTGCCTATCAAAAACCGGGTGACAGCTGCTTATACTTTGGCTTCACCCAAAACAAAAATAAAACCAGCTTCGGAGAATGGAAAACCTGTAATTCCTGTCGATACCTTTGATAAAGGTAAAGGCCCGAAAGTTATTGTTGTTGAAATAGAGGGAAAACCAATTGTAGAGGAAAGTCTGACCCAGACACAGGCAGATGGGCGTATTGTAATGAACGCAAATAATGCAAAACTACAGGAAGGGGAGGGGTTGAAAATAATTGGTGCACATACCCATGATCCCAATCGTCCAAACGCTATCGGCCAATGGAAAGATCTTGAGGACAGGGTATTTTGGGATATCAAAATTCAAAAACCCGGTAAGTATAAGGTGCTCATTAATTACCTGCCCAACAATAAACATCGAGGAAAAATTATGCTCTCGATGCTCGGTCAGCAACTTCCATGGGAATTTATAACTGAACAAGAAAATAAATTTAAGGAAATGAGTATGGGAATCATAGAGGTATCTCAGCAAGTGATTGGCGAGCCCAGTACAAAAGTGATTTTGCAAGCTACTTCCATCGAAGGCGACACTCTGCCCGAGATTGCGTCAATTACCTTGGTTCCGATTCAAGAATAAACTATCTTTAGGAAAACCTGAACAAATCATTTATAGCTAAATCATTTTGCAGTCAAAAGCCTAAAAAGTTGTCGGTAAAGACGAACAGAAAATAAATTATAAACAAAGAATGAAAAGAAGAGAATTTATAGCCAAGGGGATTGTATCCTCTTTGGCTTTTACCATTGTTCCTCGCGTTGTGTTGGGCGGAAATGGATTCCTTGCACCAAGCGATCGTATCAATCTTGGATTCATTGGTGTAGGAAAACAATCCTATACCTTAATGAATGGCCTCAATCGTTGTAAGGAAATCGCCAGTTTGGCTGCCTGTGATGTAGATCGTAACAAATTGGCCGCATTTATTGCTGCAACAACAAAAAAACAAACGGAACTGTCAAAGGCACAGACCGATCTCAAGGCGTATCAGCATTATCGGGAACTGTTGAATAGAAAAGATATTGATGCCGTCGTCATTGCAACGCCAGATCATTGGCATGCACAGATTGCGGTCGATGCCGCTAAAGCTGGCAAAGATATTTATTGCGAGAAGCCCCTGGCGCTCACCATTGCAGAGGGGCGGGCAATGGTCGATGCAACCCGAAAATATAAACGTGTATTTCAAACAGGCAGCATGCAGCGCTCATCGTACAATTTTAGACAGGCGGCAGAATTAGTTCTCAACGGTTATATCGGTAAAATAAAAGAAATCAACGTATCTGTTGGCGAGCCGGTCAAGCAATGTGATCTTCCATCCATGCCAGCTCCAGATTATCTCGACTGGGATATGTGGGTTGGGCCTTCACCTTATAGGGGATATAACCCAATCTTAAGTCCGCCATTGGAAGATGATAAATGGGCATGGTGGCGCGGCTATCGCGATTTTGGCGGTGGTTATATCACGGATTGGGGAGCGCATATGTTTGACATCGTCCAATGGGCATTGGGTATGGATGAATCTGGCCCAGTTCGGTTTTATCCACCGAAACAACCCAATAGCACTACGGGACTTTCCTTTAGCTACGCAAATGGTGTTAAGGTAAATCATGTGCAATGGGGAGTACATAATGCGATTCAGTTTATTGGTGAAAAAGGAAAGATTGAGGTGAGTCGGGAGTTTATCCGTTCAAACCCGGAAAACCTGGCAAATCTCAAATTAACAGCTGCTGATCGCCGTCTGTATTATAGTGATAATCACTATCAGGACTGGATCGACGCGATCAAAAAAAGGAGTAAGCCGATTTGTGACGTGGAGGTCGGACATCGCACAAGCTCTGTCTGCAACGCCATTAACATAGCGTATGAACTACAGAAAGACCTGAAATGGAACCCACAGAAAGAACAGTTTGACAACGAATACGCCAACCTCATGCGCAGTCGTCCATATCGCGGCGAATGGGATTTTAAAAAGTTCTAGTAAAGAAAATGGGCGATTAATTGTAAACAGGCTTAGCAAAATACGCTAAGCCTGTTAAGCACCCGCTCACAATTTTTGATCAAATAGTGGGGAAAGATTCGTGCCTGCTTCCTACCTTATTCGGATGCGATACAGATATGGTACAGCTATTGACTAGATATTGACCAGACCCTGAACAGGAATTACTTGGCCAACTTTCGATCAATAGCCGTAGCAAGATTCTCCACATCCGAAGGTGGTACGAACACAATACGAAGACAACGCGAAGACAGCATTAGCGCTGTCGACACAAAAGGCCATATAAAACAAGTTTTTCTGTTAACGGAAAGCGGATGAAAGCAAGCATATTGGAATGATCGTTTACACGATTTGATCACTAGATTGCTTTTCTTATCGGGAGATAAAAAAAAACATGGCCCGCTGATTTAAAACAAAGAGGACAAAAAGAAAATTTGCTATTCTGGTCAGATAATTGCTTTATTTGTACCCAACAATTATTAAATACGAAAAGCAAAGGGAATCCAATATGTCTCAATTAACAATAGTAGATCTGGCCAAACGATTGGGCTTGTCAAAATCGACCGTTTCCCGCGCATTCAGGGATAACGTGGATATTAATCCGGCGACGAAAGCACGTATTTTGGCCATGGCCGAAGAAATCGGTTTTTCGCCGAATGTTTATGCGAGTAGCCTGAAAGCGAACAAAAGCCTGACTATTGCGATTATTATTCCCGAATTTGGTAATAAGTTTTTCTCCCAGGCGATCAAAGGCATAGAAGCTGTGGCGCGATCCAAGGGCTACCACACCCTGATTTATGTGACCGACCATCAAGTGCAAAATGAAGCTTCCATCGTGCGTTCGCTAGCGAATGGGCGCGTGGATGGCGTTATCATTTCGGCTTCGGGTGAAGGGAAAGACCATTCGCATTTGCAACTGTTGGCAGAACGGGGAATACCCGTTATGTTTTTTGACCGTGCTTATGACGATTGGAAAGGCGGATATATCACGGGTAATGACTTTGATTCCGCTTACCTCGCAACAAAGCATTTGATCAATAATGCATGCAAGCGGATTGCTTACTTAGCGATTAACCCAAATGTTTCCATTGGTAAAGTACGTAAAGATGGATACGAAAAAGCTTTGCAGGAAGCCGGGATGCCCATCAGGCCGGAGCTTATATTGGATACGGTCAATGATGCTGAACAAAATATGAAGGATATTGCAGGCTTGATCGAACAGGAGAAACCTGATGCCATATTTGCCTCGGTAGAGCGTCTCGCCATTTCAAGTATACGAGTCGCCAAGCGGCACGCAATTCGAATTCCTGAAGATCTCAAAATCATTTGTTTTTCTTGTCTGGATATTGCCGATCTGATTGATCCAGCACTCAGTGTGGTGAAGCAACCTGCTTATGAAATGGGCGAATTAGTAACAAAATACCTATTGGATAAGATGGAGGATCCAACTAATGATAAGTTTGCTAATTCGGTTTACCTTAATTCCCAGCTTATTTTTCAAAAATCTAGCCTCAGATAAGAAAAAAAATATTTGTTTTTTGCAATCCCATTATTTAGATTTGAATACTTTCGGGAACATTCCCGAAAGTATTCAAATAATCAATTTGTATAAAATATTGGATAAGGGAATCCAAAAAATCGCAATAAGCGATTTCTTTTTACCTTGATTTCGGGAACGTTCCCATTATCAGATTCCAATTAAAACTAATTATCGATGGGGAAGCATATCACTCGTTTAATAGGGTATCTCTGGATGATCGTCCTATTATCATCATGTGCAAATAAAAAAGATATCGTTGATATTGAACAGCCGCCTGTGAATGAGCAGCAAGAAGCTGGTCTCGTCAATCTGTCTTCTCCATTTCTTTTCTGGGATAGGGAAGTTACCTTGCAATTTGATCTTTCCAAAGGAAATGCCGCTTTAAAAGGCAGTTCAGCAGATTTGTACCTACATGCTGGATTGATTTCCGTCAATGGGGGCAATTGGCAGCATGTCGTGACAGACTGGTCAAAGAATGATAACGCTTACAAATTAAAATTTATAGCTTCCGGGCTCTATTCATTTACATTAACCCCCTCTAAATTTTTTAACCTGAGCAATGCTGATCGATTTGGTCAGCTGGCATTTTTGGTACGCAATGGCGACGGATCGCTGGTTCAACGAAACCAAAATAATTCGGATCTATTTTTACCTCTTGTGGCGAGCAATACACAAGCAATTCGTTTTGTGTCCCCAACGCTGCAACCCACAAATCCGATCTCCACAGAGAAAATGTACACTGTTGGTGAAAATCTAAAGCTGAAGGTTCAGGCAACCCAGTCGGGAAAAATCAGCATCTGGGACAATGGCCTGCAAATCTCGGCATCTAGCGGGGCACAGTCGTTGGAAAAGTCCTTCAGCTTGGAAAGCGGTGGACTGCATGAACTTGAAGCGCGTCTTGAAACTGGCGGCAAGGTAGCGACGACTAAAATAGAATTATTTGTACAGGCAAAACCAGCCATTGCAGCGCTTCCAGGAGGAGTTAATCCTAATGGGACGACGGTCAATAAGGAAAAAGGCCAAGTCAGCTTTGCATTGGCAGCACCTTTAAAAAACAGTGTGTATTTATTGGGAGATTTCAACGGCTACAAAGCCTCGCCGGCCTATGCGATGAGCCAGACACCGGATGGTAAAACTTGGTGGATCACGGTATCGAATCTGGATTTCTCCAAAAAATATACTTATCAGTTTTTGGTGGATGGCCAATTGTATATCGCTGATCCCTATGCCGAACTGATTCTCGATCCGCAAAATGATCCGGCGTTGGATTTGGCAAGCACTGTACTACCAGCTTATCCCGCAGCTGCACATGGAATAGTTGGGGTATTGGATCTCCCAGCCAAGCCTTATTCCTGGAAAAACAGCTCCTTTACTAAACCTGCACAAGGTGATTTGGTGATTTATGAACTGTTGGTCCGTGATTTTGTCAAACAGCATCAGTATACTGTACTGAAAGACTCTTTGACTTATTTAAAGCGCTTAGGGGTCAATGCCGTTGAACTGATGCCTATACAGGAATCTGAGGGCAATTCAACCTGGGGCTACAACCCATCTTTTCATCGGGCACTGGACAAGTATTATGGATCAAAGAATGACCTGAAAGCCTATGTGGACGCTTGTCACGAAAATGGTATTGCCGTTATCCTGGACGTTGTTTTTAATCATGCCTTTGGTCAATCTCCGCTCGTACAGCTTTATATGGAACAGGGAAATGTTGCTGCTAATAATCCTTGGTTTAATACGGTTGCTAAACATCCGTTCAATGTAGGTTTCGACTTTAACCATGAAAGTAGCTATACCCAAACTTTTGTCAAGGATGCTTTGAGTTATTGGATGCAAGAGTACAAAATTGATGGTTTTCGTTTTGATCTCTCGAAAGGCTTTACACAGAAAAATTCGGGCACATTGGAGACTGATCTGTCGGCCTGGAATGCCTATGATGCATCGCGTGTTGCGATTTTGAAGCAATATCAACAGCATATTCGTAGCATAGATCCTTCCTGCTATATTATTCTTGAACATCTGGGTGGAGATCAGGAAGAAATCGAGCTAGCGCAATCCGGAATGATGCTCTGGAACAATATGAATGCTGTATTCAACGAAGCAGCAATGGGCTGGAATGCAAATAATGGATCGGATCTGAGCCGATTGTTTGCCTCCAGTCACGGTATGGCACAGCCCTCTTTTGTATCCTATATGGAAAGTCACGACGAACAGCGGCTGTTGTTCAAGTGCTTGAACTATGGAAACGCAGCAGGTAGCTATAATATTAAGAATCTCGGTACTGCACTAAAACGTATGGAACTGGCGGCGCTATTTTTATTGGCTTCGCCTGGACCTAAGATGATTTGGCAGTTTGGTGAATACGGCTATGATGTATCTATTGACGAAAATGGTCGAACTGGGGAAAAACCGCTTCTATGGAATTATCTGCAACAAGACGAACGTAGACAGCTCTTTGAGACTTATGCGAAACTCACGCGTTTTAAAACGCGAAATAACATCTTTCAAAATGGAAATATCGTTGCTGCGGCAGTAAAAGATGCGGTGAAATATTTTCTATTGGAAAAGGATGGGCAACAAGTGGGCGTATTGGGCAATTTCGGGGTGGAAAGTGCGGAGTTTGTATTACCACAAGCATTACAGGGACTTTGGGTAGACAATTTTACGGGGAAGGAGCTTAGCTGGTCCGCTCAGACAAAATTGAGCCTTTTGCCCGGGCAATACCAATTGATAAGCAAAACAAAACTAAATAAATAAACAGTTATTTTATGAACAAACAGCTATTACGTCCATTTTGGGCCCTGAACATGCTACTTGGAGTAAGTGCTTCGGCATTTGCCCAGCAGGCTACGCTTCGAGGGCGAGTAATGGACCAGAAAGGCAGTTCCTTGGTAGGTGCTACAGTGCGCTTTGAGGATATCCAAAAATCGCTGTCTACCAACGCGAATGGGGACTTTAGCTTGGATAGACTGCAAATGGGGAAATTGCGTCTGAAGGTGAGTATGGTCGGTTATGCCTCCCTTGATACCTTGATTCAGGTAAAAGACGGTAGTAACCCCTTGAACTTATACCTTAAATCCAATGAAAGTGAGTTGGAGGAAGTCGTGGTGATCGGTTACGGTACGCAAAAGAAAAGTGAACTGACCGGCTCAATCAGTACCGTTACGGCCAAGGATTTTCAGAAAGGACAGATTTCCTCCCCCGAGCAATTAATTATGGGGAAGGTACCTGGAGTACAGATTACCACAAGTGGCGGGCAGCCCGGAGCAGGGAGTACAATTCGTATCCGTACAGGCGCCTCATTGAATGCGAGCAACGATCCACTGATCGTCGTAGATGGAGTACCTTTAGCCGGTGGATCGGTATCAGGGATAGCAAACCCGCTGAGCTTAATCAACCCCAATGATATTGAGACGTTCACCATTCTGAAAGATGCTAACGCGACAGCTATCTATGGTTCGCGTGCATCCAATGGGGTTATCCTGATTACAACAAAAAAAGGTAGCCGTTCGGGAACGCAGATCAATTTTTCTACACAGAATTCACTCGCAACAGTAGCCAATAAAGTGAAGTTGCTCAATGCGGATCAGATTCGGGACTATGTTAATGCGAATGGTTCTGATGCCATGAAAAAACTGCTGGGAACTGCCAATACCGATTGGCAGGATGTAATCTATGGTAACGCCTTTACTACGGACAACAACGTTAACATTGCTTCTAAAGCAGGCAATATGCCTTATCGTGTCTCTGCGGGATATATGAACCAGGACGGTGTGCTGAAGAATGATAACCTAAAGCGGACAACAGCGGCATTGGCTTTGACCCCGAAATTTTTGGATAATCATCTTTCATTGGACGTAAATGTACGCGGCACTTGGTCGAAGTCGAAATTTGCAACACAGGATGCTATCGGAACAGCAATTCAATTTGATCCGACACAATCGGTCTATGTAGAGGACAAGAACAGCTTTGGGGGATACTACGAGTGGATCCAAGGTGGGAAGCCTAATCCGAACGCGCCACGCAACCCACTTGCATTGCTGGATTTACGCAAAGATAATGGCGATGTTTTCAGAAGCATCGGAAATGCAAAGGTGGATTATAGTTTTCATTTTCTTCCGGAATTACATGCCAACTTGAATGTTGGTTATGATCTGGCACGGTCCAAGGGGAATACATTTACGCCAGCGATTGCGGCCCGTAATTTTAATGAGGGCGGTGAGCGTACAGAATATAAAACCGACATCAACAACAAAACGCTGGAGTTCTATCTGAAATATGATAAAGAATTACCGGCAATAAAAAGTAATATAGACGCGACAGTCGGCTATGGCTATTATAAAAATAGCACAAAATCATATAATTTTGCCCGTACCAATGAAGCTGGGGAGGTCTTAACCTCGGTAAACTTGCCTTTTGACCGGCCTGAAAATCTACTGATATCCTATTACGGTCGTCTGATCTATACCTACGATAACCGCTATGTGCTTTCAGGGACACTACGTACCGATGGTTCTTCACGCTTTAGTCAGGACAACCGCTGGGGCTATTTTCCTTCTGTAGGTTTTACATGGCGCGCAAAAAATGAGAGTTTCCTAAAAGATCAACAGACGATCTCTGATTTAAAATTGCGTCTGAGCTACGGCAAGACAGGACAACAGGATGGTATTGCCAACTATTCCTATATGCCAAATTATACCATAGGTGGTGACCAGTCAATGTACCGTTTTGGAAATGAATATTATTACCTGTACTCGCCAGTCGTTTACGATGGTGATATCCGCTGGGAAAGTACTTCAACCTACAATGCGGGCATTGACTTTGGTTTTCATAACAATACGGTCTATGGTAGTGTGGATTACTACTCCAAAAAGACCAAGGATCTCCTGAGTACTATACCAATTGCTGTTGGATCTAACTTTAGCAATTTTCTGCTCACCAATGTCGGCAATATGGAAAATCAGGGGCTGGAGGTCAACCTGCATGTAGTACCCGTCAAATCCGAACATTCCACACTGGATTTTGGAATTAACTTTACCTACAACCACAGTAAGGTGACCAACTTGACCTTATCAGATGATCCGAATTTTATAATTGAAACCGGCGGAATCCGTGGTGGAACCGGAAATAATATACAGGCACATATGGTCGGTTATACCCCCTATAGCTTTAGGCCCTTTCAACAGGTCTATGATGAAGCGGGGAAACCGGTAGAAGGTCTGTATGTGGACCGTAATGGTGATGGAGTCATCAGCGACAGCGACCGTTATATGTATAAGTCTCCATTGCCAAAATACTTACTGGGCTTCACCGCTGCATATTCCTATAAAAAATGGTCGGCAACAACAACCTTAAGGGCTAATTTGGATAACTACGTCTATGACAACGTTTCGTCAAACTTTGGCAGCAGCTATAATGTGATCGACCAGGCTTCCTTGGTGATCAATAATGCACCGGTGGATTTTCTGAACAGCAACTTCAAGGAAAAACAGCTGCAAAGTGATTATTACATCAAAAATGCTTCTTTCCTGAAGATGGATAATTTCAATGTGTCCTACCAGTTTGGTCAATTTTTACGGAACAGCAAGGCTAATCTATCGATTTCAGCAACAGTACAGAATGTATTTACCGTATCCAAGTACAAGGGGGTGGATCCTGAAATTTCAAATGGTATCGACGACCGTTTCTATCCACGGCCACGTACCTATGTTTTGGGGATCAATGTCAATTTTTAGGAAGGTGAATCTGTAAACATTGTAATTAACACGAACAAAAATGAAAAAACTAAATAACTATATATCGGCTTGTTTGTTGGCATTGGCTTTATCCAGCTGCCATAAAGATCTGGATCTGAAGCCGACCAATGACGTGACTGCCGATGTGGCTTACAAAGATTTTAAGGGGTATACCATGGCCTTTGCGCGACTTTACGGTAGTCTGACCATGCCAAGTACAGCCGGACCCAATAATTCTGATCTGGGTGGGTTGGATCCGGGGACTTCTGATTTTTTACGCCTTTTTTGGAATGCGCAGGAACTGACAACAGACGAGGCTGCCTGTGCCTGGTTGAACGACCCGGGTATCAGCGGCCTGGATTATCTTAATTTTGACGATAGCAATCCAATGTTGCGTGGTCTTTACACACGCTGTATCTACAGCGCAACCCTGGTCAATGAGTTTCTACGGGAGAGTACAGACGCAAAATTGAGCGAACGTGGCATATCAGACGATGATAAAGCAGAAATTGCATACTATAGAGCCGAAGCGCGATTCTTACGTGCTTATAACTATTGGGTACTCCTGGATCTTTTTGGCAATCCACCTTTTGTGACCGAAGAAACTGCTGTGGGCAAGGTTCCGCCGCCTCAGATTAAAAGACCGGATCTTTTTGCATATGTGGAAAAGGAACTGCTGGCCGTAGCTGAACAGTTGAAAGGTGCAAAGCAGAATGTGTATGGACGGGTAGACCAAGTGGCAGCATGGGGTTTGCTGGCCAGACTTTACCTCAATGCCGAAGTTTATTTGGGGGCTGGCAATAAAAAATACAGCGAAGCGATTACTTATTCCGAGAAAGTGCTAAACTCAGGATATCGCCTGAGTACAGGCTATGGCGAATTATTTCGTGCGGATAATGATGTCAACAATCCAGAATTTATATTCTATCTACCTTATGATGGCACAAAGACCCAAAGTAAAGGTGGGACGACTTACCTGATCAATGCCGCGATTGATGCTTCCATGAATCCGACTTCTTTTGGTGTCCCTGGTGGTGGATGGGCCGGAAATAGGGTACGCGACAACATCGCTGCAATTTTTGGTGACTATTCTGGAGCCACAGACAAACGCGCCATGTTTCATTTGAATTCCAGTGTGAAGATCGAAGATATTGCCGTGTATAAGCAGGGACTGGCTGTAACTAAATTTAGTAACATGAATAAAGATGGCAAGACTGCGCCTACCGCTGCAGAAGGTTTTGTCGCTTCGGTGGATTTTCCGTTGATCCGTCTGGCAGAAATGCACCTGATCTACGCTGAAGGTACTTTGCGGGGTGGATCGGGAGGAACAGTGGCTAAAGCCCTGGATTATGTCAATAAATTGCGCGTACGTGCTTATGGGAATACCAGTGGAAACCTGACCAATCTTTCTTTGGATAACGTGTTGAATGAGCGGGTGAAAGAACTGTACTGGGAGGGATTTCGACGCTCGGATTTAATCCGTTATGGCAAATTCACCGGCGATAATTATCTCTGGCCATTTAAGGGTGGCGTGTTAGCCGGTCAGGCAGTACCGAGCTACCGGACTTTGTTCCCGATCCCGGCTGCAGATCTGATTGCCAATTCCAATCTCGTGCAAAATCCGGGCTATAATTAATTGCTTATCGAATGATAAACCCATATTCCATCTGTGAAATGGAAAAAGAAAAGATTTATACATGAAACTAATACACTATATCGGAATAGCGCTCCTCGTGCTGGTGGCTTTCCAAAGTTGTAAAAAAGACGAAACGCAGGCCCGGCTTCATCCGACAGAATCGGTAAAAGCCGCCGCATTGACGTTGGATAAAAGTAATCTGACCCTATCAAAAGCAACCGCTAACGATACAGTCTTGCACCTGAATCTGGTGCAACCGGACTTTGGGTATCAGGCTGCAGTAACAAATGTGATCCAGTTTGGACGCAAGGGTGATAATTTTAAAACAGTGAAAGAAGTTGTGATACCCAATGGACACAGTGCAATTGGATTCACAGGTTATGAACTGAATAGCTACCTGTTGGCTCTTGGTGTGCCTACTGGTGAAGCATCGGATTTTGATATACGTCTGAAGTCCAGTATCAACGCTAAGATTGCGCCTGTATTTTCCACGATCAGTGGTTTAAAAGCCAGTCCCTACGCATCCACCAGTTATCTATATGCCATAGGGGCTTATGAAGATTGGGTTGAGGCCAATGCTGAATCGTTGATTTCGCCAACGAGTAACGGGATTTATAGTGGAATAATCTATTTTCCGGAGGGGAAATTGACATTTAAACTGACACCTGAACGAAATTGGAGCAATTCGTATGGAGAAACAGAGCCGGGTAAAATAGTTTACAATGGTGGTCAAGATATTAAAGCTCCACGCACAGGCAATCTTGAGCTTGAAGTCAATACAACAGCGAATACCATTATATTCAAAGATCACAGCTGGGGCGTCATCGGTAGTGCGACACCAAAAGGCTGGGATGCAGATACCGACATGAAATACGATAACGCCAACCAAGTATGGAAGCTCACTGTAAACTTGACTGCGGGCGCGATTAAGTTCCGCAAGAATCACGAATGGGGAACGAACTTTGGCGGGGCAAATGGAAACCTTGTCGCGGGTGGTGCTGATATCGCAGTAGCGAATGCCGGAACTTATGATATCATCCTTGACCTCAATGCGAATACATACACTTTAACTAAGAAATAATGCCGACTAAATTAAAAAAAACAATACGACTTACCGCAGGAATTGTGGCACTAACAGCGCTTGGATGGAGCCCCTTAAAGGGGCAATCCATTCAGCGGGTAGAACCGTTAAACTGGTGGGTAGGAATGGAGAACCCAACGGTACAGCTTGTGATCTACGGTCCTCAGATCGGGAAAAGTGAGGTTCAGGTTGATGACAAAGGCGTTGAACTCATTCAGGTAAACCGCGTGGAAAATCCCAATTACCTGTTTTTAGACTTAAAAATCTCCGCCTCGGCTAAACCGGGATGGTCTACTTTCACCTTCAGTCAAGGAAAGAAGAAATGGACTTATCGCTACGAATTAAAACAGCGAAACCAAGGGGTCAAAGCGCAAGGGGTAAACAGCAAAGACTTGATCTACCTGATTATGCCCGACCGTTTTGCCAATGGCAATAAAGCAAACGACCGGGTCAAAGGTATGTTAGACCAGAGTCTCAACCGCGACTCCATGTATTTACGGCACGGTGGAGACTTAGAAGGCGTGATCAATAAACTGGACTATCTCCAAGATCTGGGGGTAACCTCGGTATGGATGACTCCTGTACTCACGAACGATATGCCCTTAGCGTCTTATCACGGCTATGCCAATACCGAAACCTATCATATAGATCCACGTTTTGGAAGTAATGAAACCTATGTCCAACTGGGTGAGCAGCTGCACAAACGTCGGATGAAACTGATTTTTGATGTGGTACCCAATCATATCGGCAGTTTCCACTGGACAGTGAAAGATAAGCCGATGGCTGATTGGCTCAACGAATGGCCTAGCTACACACAGACGTCATACAAAGACCAGACAATTTTTGACCCCTATGCCTCTGCGGCAGATAAAAAGAAAATGGTCAAAGGTTGGTTTGTCCCTACTATGCCGGATATGAACCAGCAAAATCCATATGTGCAGAATTATCTAACACAAAGTCATATCTGGTGGATCGAAACGGCCGGAATAGATGGATTTCGTATAGATACTTATCCTTATAATGATCTTGATTTTATGGCCCAATGGACAGATCGCATTCAACGCGAGTACCCCCAGTTTACTTTTTTTGGCGAAACCTGGGTGCATGGTGTTGCCAATCAGGCATATTTTCTGGGCGGCAAACATGTTGGCCAGGAAGTGGACTCCAAATTGATGGGGGTGACGGATTTCCAGTTGAATTATGCTATTGGCGACGCTCTTAATCAAAAGACGGAATGGACTGCAGGTGCAAATAAGCTGTACTCAACCTTGGCATCGGACTATCAGTACCCACAACCAGAACGGAATGTACTTTTTTTGGATAACCATGATAAAGACAGGTTCTTTTCTGTGGTCGGAGAAAATATCCAAAAATATAAATCCGCAATGGCATGGTTGCTGACGACCAGAGGTATCCCACAATTGTACTATGGTGCAGAAATTCTGATGAAGAATTTTTCCAATCCGGACGGTCTCTTGCGTGAAGATTTTCAGGGTGGTTTTGCCGGAGACAAAAACGATAAGTTTACAGCTTCAGGTAGAACGGAAGCTGAACAGGATATGTGGACTTTTGTGCGTACCCTTGCCAACTACCGCAAACAACATGCTGTATTGCAGTCTGGGAAAACCATGCAGTATGTACCTGAAGATGGTATTTATGTTTACTTCCGCTATAATGAGCAACAAACTGTCATGGTGATAATGAATTGCAACGACCAGGAAATGGAAGTCAAGCTTGATCGTTTTGCTGAACGGAATGCAAAAGCGACAGGTTATGTGGATGTCATCAGTCAGCAGGGACTGAAACCAGTTGATAATAAAGTCAAATTAGCGGCTTATGAGACCAAAGTCCTTGACCTTAAATTTTAATACAAGGCGATATTTTAAATTTCATTTTTTTCAATGATTAATTATACTACAGTAAAAGCCGTAATATTTGATTTGGACGGTGTGCTGGTGGATACGGCAATTTACCACTTTCAGGCTTGGCATAGGCTGGCTGAGCAATTGGGCTATTCCTTTTCATTGGCTGACAATGAGCAGCTAAAGGGCGTGAGCCGCGTTGAATCGCTTGAACTTATTCTGAAGTGGGCAGGAATGGAGAAATCGGAACAGGAGAAAGCACAATTGTTGCAACAGAAAAATCAATGGTATCTCGAGCTGATCGAGCAGCTTAGTCCTGCGCAGCTCTTGCCCGGCAGTTTGGCATTGCTACAGCGGCTTCGCGAAAAGGATATCCTGATTGCACTTGGATCAGCCAGCAAGAATGCGTTGAGCATCCTTCAGAAAACAGAGATCGTGGGCTATTTTGATGCGCTGATCGATGGAAATGCAGTACAGACCTCAAAGCCAGATCCAGAAGTATTTCTAAAAGGGGCGGAAGCATTGACCATACAACCACGATACTGTCTGGTATTGGAAGATGCACAAGCGGGAATAGATGCTGCGAAAGCAGCTCAAATGCGCGTGATCGGTGTTGGAAAACCTGAGAACCTCATTGGGGCGGATGCGCTGGTGGAAGACCTCAGCGAGCTGGTAGAAAGATTTTAATTGAGTAGAACAATCAACGTATGAAAACATATATCAAACATGATCCTTGGCAGATTATCGAAGATCAGTTTAGACCCGATCACAATGAGTTTTCGGAAAGTATTTTTGCCATCGGCAATGGTCGTATGGGGCAAAGGGCAAATTTTGAAGAGTATTTTAGTGGTAAAAGTTTACAGGGATCTTACCTTGCTGGAATCTATTATCCTGACAAAACACGAGTAGGCTGGTGGAAAAACGGTTACCCGGAGTATTTCGCCAAGGTAATTAATTCTTTTAACTGGATCGGTCTGGATATTCTGGTCAACGGGCAGCGACTGGATTTGGCGAAGGTCAACATCCGCTCATTTGAACGTCGTCTGGATATGCTGCACGGTGTGTTGCAGCGTAGTTTTGTCGTTCAGCTGCCCGACGGTGCTGAAGTTAAAGTTGATGCAACCCGTATGTATCATCTCTTTGCTTCCGAGACAGCATCCTTGCAATATAAATTGCAGGCATTGACAGGTGATATTGCCATTGAGCTGACTTCTTTTTTGGATGCCGAGGTACTTAATAGAGACAGCAACTACGATGAAAAGTTTTGGGAGTCGTTGGCACAGGGACAGCAGGGGAATAACTTATTTGTTTCCTCGCGAACGAAAAAGACGGGCTTTGAAGTCTGTGCTGAACTCGAAACGCTAGTCACGGGAGCGGCTGGAGTCATTGAGGTGGGACAGACCATTTCGGAAAATGGCTATATGGCCCAACGCTATCGCGCGACAGTGGGGAGGTCACAAACACTCTGTATTGAAAAAAGAGTGGCGATTGTCACTTCCGAAAACCATGTTGTAGAAAAGTTAAAGACTGTCGCTACAGAACGGCTGACTGAACTACGGGCGTTTGATTTTGACCAACTGAAGGAAAAACAGTCCAAAGCCTGGAAGGCGATCTGGGACGAAAGTGACATCGAAATTTTGGGAGATATAGCCGCACAGCAAGCTATTCGGTACAATATCTTCCAGCTCAATCAAACATATACGGGTGAGGATGCCCGATTGAATATCGGTCCAAAAGGTTTCACAGGCGAAAAATATGGTGGAGTGACCTACTGGGATACCGAAGCCTATTGTATTCCATTTTACCTGGCGACGCAATCGCCAGAAGTTGCACGCAATTTACTTTTGTACCGCTATCAGCAGCTGGATAAGGCGATAGAAAATGCAACGAAATTGGGGTTCGGTAATGGGGCGGCCCTCTTTCCGATGGTGACGATCAATGGAGAAGAATGTCACAACGAATGGGAAATTACTTTTGAAGAAATTCACCGCAATGGTGCTATTGCTTTTGCCATTTACAATTACGTACGTTATACGGGGGATACCGATTATATCTGGTCGCATGGATTGGATGTATTGATCGCGATCAGCAGATTCTGGGCACAACGTGTCAATTGGAGTGCGGATAAACAGCAATTTGTGATGCTGGGCGTAACCGGTCCTAACGAATATGAGAATAATGTCAATAATAACTGGTATACCAACCGAATTGCCTCCTGGTGTCTAGAATATACTTTAGCGTGTCTTCGAAATGCTGAAAGATCTCAATCGGCAATTTTTGCAAGTCTAGTAGACAGGTTAAAATTAACTGCCGAAGAACAAAATCATTGGCAGCATATTATCGACAACCTCTATTTCCCTTACGACGAGAAGCGGAAGATCTTTTTGCAGCAGGATGGCTTCCTGGATAAAGAATTGATCCCTGTACAGGAACTCGATCCGTTGCAAAGGCCGATCAACCAAAAATGGAGCTGGGACCGTATTTTGCGATCCTGTTATATCAAACAGGCTGATGTGCTCCAGGGTTTCTACTTTTTGGAAGAGCATTTTGGTGATGATACTCTGGCCCGTCATTTTGATTTTTATGAACCCTTGACTGTACATGAAAGTTCACTTTCACCTTGTGTTCATGCCATCCTTGCTGCAAAACTGGGCAAAACCGCCAAAGCTTATGAGTTTTATCTGCGCACAGCACGTCTGGATCTGGATGACTATAACAACGATACCGACGACGGCTTGCATATTACCTCAATGGCCGGTACATGGATGACCATTGTAGAAGGCTTTGCAGGGATGCGCGTAAAAGATGGACAACTTTATCTCAACCCAATGTTACCGCCCGAATGGGAGGGGTATAAGTTTCGTATCCTATTTCGTGGCGCGACACTGTTGATTGCGGTAGACGCCGATGGCTATACGATCGAAAATATCAGCGACACTTCAGTCCATATCCAGACGGCAACCGAAGATTTCGTACTGGCTGGACAAGATAGAAAACAGGTGTCACAACTCAGATAAATCCATAATTTCAGCGATGTTGGATCTTAGCCTACATTGCTGAAAAATGGGGATTAAATAGTAAATAAATTGTATTTTGTCTTAAATTTTGATAGCCTATTATGGGAAAGAAACCTGAATTAAGTATAAGCCAGGTCGTAAATATGAGCTTTGGGTTTTTAGGAATACAAATGGGCTTTGCGCTACAGAACGGCAATGCTTCGCGTATCCTACAGACTTTTGGTGCCGATGTGGAGCACCTGTCGTTATTTTGGCTGGCAGCTCCGATAACAGGTATGGTCGTCCAGCCCATTATCGGTCATTATAGTGACCGGACGTGGACGCGTATGGGGCGCCGTCGCCCCTATATTTTAGTGGGCGCTCTGCTTACCACATTGACATTGTTTCTCATGCCCAATGCAGCCTTGTTTACAGCTTTACTGCCACCACTTTGGATCGGAGCGGGGCTGCTGATGTTTATGGATGCATCCATTAATGTGACTATGGAGCCGTTCAGGGCACTTATTGGAGATAATCTGCCTAGCGCGCAACGTAGTCTTGGTTTTTCTGTGCAAACCTTTCTCATTGGAGTAGGAGCTGTTGTCGGGTCGTTACTGCCCTATATCCTGACCAATTATCTGGGGGTTGCTGGTACTGCGGAGAAAGGGCATGTGCCTACGAATGTCATTTATTCCTTTTATGCCGGTGGTCTGGTATTGTCGCTTTCGGTGTTATGGTCGGTGATCAAAACAAAGGAATATAGTCCATCGGAACTGAAATCATTTACCGAAGAAACCGTCGAGACCGTAGATAATACCGCTGCATTTGGATTAACTACGATTGTTAAGGATATTAAAGCTATGCCCGCGGTAATGAAGAAATTGGGCTGGGTACAGTTTTTTTCCTGGTTTGCATTATTTATGATGTGGGTGTATACCACGCCGGCTATTGCCGAATCTGTGTTTTATCTAAAAGCTGGAAACCGCCAGAATCTTTATATGGAAGCCGCCAATTGGGTAGGCGTGCTGTTTGGAATTTACAATGGGGTTTCGGCCCTGTATGCCCTGTTTATCCCCACGATTGCCAAACGGTATGGGCGCAGTAAAACCCATGCTTTTGGACTGATTGTGGGTGGTCTTTCGCTGATCTCGCTGTTTCTGATCAAAGATGCCACATTGCTTATCTTACCGATGGTTGGTATTGGCATCGCCTGGGGGAGCATATTGGCCATGCCATACGCCATCTTGAGCGACCATTTACCGCCGACAAAAATGGGAGTATATATGGGCCTCTTTAATTTTTTCATTACACTGCCGCAGATTGTATGTGGTTTTTTTGGTGGTATGATTATTAAATTCATCTTCCAGAGCCAATCGATCTATGGCTTATTGCTGGCAGGCATATTCATGTTTTTGGCCGCATTCTTTGTCCCCAAAAGCAAGCAATAAATTTGAGGCCTGCGTGTGACACTTATGTCACATGCAGGCCCCAAAATCCACCTAGCTTATTTCTTGTCGGAAGATTCAACTATTTTCAGTCATGTAAACACTTGGAGGCATCCCATAATGTTTATGGAAATCCCTTGAAAAATTGGATTGAACGGTATAACCGACCATGGTCGAAATCTGAGTAATGTTATATTCTCTTTGAACCAACAATTCCGCCGCTTTCTTCAAACGCGATATATTGATCAACTCGTTAGGCGTGAGATCAGATAAACCTTTAATTTTACGATATAGGGTTGGTCGGCTCATATTCATTAACCGAGCCAACTCGTCAACATTGAGATCTATGTCTGATATATTGTCGTAGATCACAGTGTTGAGCTGGCTTATAAAATCCTTGTCGGGAGCCGATACATTAATATCCTTCAGATTGGAAATGGAAGAATTTGTGAAATAATTTTTGATGATCTTACGGTTGTTAAGGATGTTTCGTATCTGTACGGTTAGGAATTCCAGTGAAAAGGGTTTTTCGATATAAGCATCGGCACCAATTTTCAGGCCTTTAATTTTAGAATCTAGTGCATTTTTTGCTGTGAGGAAGATGACCGGGATATGGCTGTACAGGATATCGCTTTTGATACGCTTGCATAAAGCGATGCCGTCCATAATGGGCATCATGATATCTGTCAAGACGAGCTGTACATTGTCCTGGTCCAATATCTCAAGTGCTTCAGCGCCATTTCCTGCACGCAAAATGGTGTAATCAGTTTTTAGTTCTTTATTGAGGTAAGCCAGTATTTCTTTATTGTCTTCGACAATGAGGATGACGGGTTTTTCAGCATTTTCGTCTGCTTTCCCGTATAATTTGCCTTCCTCATGATCTGCTGTTTCTTCGAGAAGAGGCTTGATATCAAGCGACTGTTCCTGAAGGATAGGAAGGGAGAGCAGGAAGATGTTTCGATTTTCTTCGGTATAGGCTAAGGACAAAGACCCCCGATGAAGTTCGACCAGGGAACGAGAGAGAGGGAGGCCTATACCTGTCCCCGTATCTTTGTTTGATTCGTTCAGCCGATAAAAGGGTTCGAAAATCTTTTCTCTCTTTTCGAATGGAATAATATCGCCGTCATTTCGAAATTCGATATTGAACATAATATCGTCACTGTTGAAGGGAAGCAATTTGACATGGACTTGATGAGCGGCATATTTTATGGCATTATGGATTAAGTTGGTAAATATTTTGCGCAAAGCTTCTTCATCAACTTGGGCAGTGAGTGTAATCCGGGGCAAGGAAAGATCATATTGCAACATCTTTTCTCTTGCTAGAGTGTTTAGGTCATTGAATACGTCAAGTAACAAGCTGTTAATGTCTGTTTTTGTAAAGATAAGGCTCATATTATTTGTTTCTGCTTTTCTAAAATCCAGAAGCTGATTGGTTAGCCTAATCAGCCTCGTTGTGTTTTTTTCGATCAGGGCAAGATCATTTACCGTATCGTTATCCTCTAATTGATGTGTTCGGATGAGTTTCTCCAATGGCAATTTAATCAGCGTCAATGGTGTGCGGATCTCGTGCGCAAGGTTGGTGAAAAACTCGAGTTTAAGATTGTAAACTTCCTGCTCCTTTTTACGTTCGTAGCTATCCATCTTCTGTGCATTATTCGCTTTGATCAGCAAAAAATAATACCGCAAGATCAATAGAACAATTGTGCTAATGGTCAAAAAGTAAAGGACGTAAGCCCATACTGATGACCACCATGGAGGCGAAACGACAATACGTAGTTCTTTTTCCATCGGGTTCCAGATCCCATTGTTGTTAGCGCCCTTGAACTTAAAAGTATAACTTCCGGGAGGAAGCTTATTATAATAGATTTTCTGGCTGCCGGTGATATCTGTCCAGCCTTTGTCATATCCTTCCATGATATAACGATAGGGATTGCTCTTTGGGGAAACAAAGCTCAAAGCTGCGATATTGAAACTGATATTGGAACTGTCGTAGGTCAGGCGGATCTCTTTTGATAGGGTGATGGATTGTTTTACTATGCCATTTTCATGAACGGGTATGCTTACATTGTTGATTTGAATGCCACTAATGAATATAGGTGGAATAAAGTTATTCTTAATAGATTTTGTAGGGTTGAAGCTGACCATTCCTTTAATGGTGCCAAAATATAAGGTACCGTCGCTATCTTTAAAAGCTGAATTATAATTAAACTGATCTGCAGGAAGCCCGTCTCTCGATGTATAGATAATCCTACGGGGGATACCTTCATCCAGCCTGATCAATCCACCACCTGTTGATATCCATATGCTGTTATTGTCGTCTTCCAGGACTTTAAATACCTGATTGGAAGGTAGACCCGATTCGGTCAGATAGTTGGTGAAATGCCCATCACGGCGGTATTTTGAGAGGCCGCTTTCAGTGCAAAACCACAGGTTTTTTTTGCTGTCTTCGAATAAACCATTGACATAATTATTGACCAGAGTATTTTGTTTACCTTGCTCGGATAGTAAATGTTGTATCTCTCCCGAACCCCGGTTATATTGATAGACTCCGCTACCATAAGTATTGACCCAAAGTATACCGTATTCATCCTCATAAATTCCCTGTATCCATGCTGTAATGGGAAGGAGATCAAAACTGTCTCTATTTTTGTTGTAGACGTATAATGCGCGGTCTGTTCCGACAAACATGCTGTTGTCCCTGGACTTATAGATGCAAACGGCAAAACTGCTTTGTAATCGGCCTGTGCCGATACGGTCATAGTGTTTTTTTAATTTTCCGGTCTTTACATCCAGTATATCAAGTCCATGTGTTGTAGAGCCTACCCAGAGATCATCGCCGATCGTCGCCAAGCCATGAACATTGTTATGTGCAATACTTCCTTTTTTTCCATTGGCAACAAAATGCTGAATCTGTTGTGTCTGAGCATCTATTTTGTTTAGCCCCCCATCTTCGGTGCCTATCCAGAAATTTCCATAGTTATCTTTCTTTATATCGTGTACGATATTCCCTGATAGAGCCGATTTCCCAAATCCGGATAAGTACTTTTTGAAATTGTCGAATTGATTGCTGTATTGGTTAAAGCCGCCAAAAAAAGTTCCAAACCAAATATTATCTTCCCGGTCTCGATAGAAATTTAAAACAGCATTGTCAGATATGGCAAATGGGTTGAGCAGATCTTTTTTGATGTGTTGGCTTTCACCTGTGTGAATGTCATAAGTATATATTCCCGTCTCTGTTCCGATCCAGTATACCGACTCTGTCTGTTGAATAATGCAATTTGCCTGAATAACTTTGTTGGGATAATGGTTTGCAAATAGATTTTTTAACGTTCCATTTTTAAAATCAAAAAGGTAGGCTGAATTGATGGTGCCGACCATAAGTAGAGAATCGTTGATGGCGTAAACAGTCTTGGTATTGGCCAGTGCTTTCCGATCATTTTTTTTGAGCGCAATTTGAACAAATTTGCCTGTGTTAACTTGATATCGTTCTATGGTACTGTTATTGTCTGTGGTCCACAGACCGCCTTTTTTACTACTGGTAATGGCCACCAGCGTGTTTTTGTTTTGATCGAAAGAAACGATCTCTGTCGTGTAAGGATTATAGCGATAAAGTTTCCCGTTGGAAAGCAACCAGATAAAACCGGCGTACTCATGTATGGCATTTACCTCACCTATTGGTATTCGATTAAATGCTTTGAAGTTTTCTTTAACCGGATCGTAACAGTAGGTGCCCCATGTCGTTCCCACCCATAACACTCCTTTGCTATCAGTAAGGATACTTAAAATAGATGAACTCCCGATGCTTGAGGGATCTGAAGCATTGTGCCTAAATATCTTAAATTGATTGCCGTCAAAACGATTGAGACCATTCCTTGTCCCTAACCATAGAAAGCCCTGAGTATCTTGTGTAATACACTTCACAGAACTATTGGAGAGACCATCGTGGGGCTGATAGTTTTTAAAATAGAGTGATTGCGCCTGCAGGTTAGTCCATACGAGCAGTAGATATAGGATAGGTATAAAGGTTATTCCGTGCACAATTTATAATATCTATCTAAAAATAGTCAATAAAAAAGAAAAAAAGAGATTTACTGATACGCTATGATATAAAATTGAGACGCTATGATTGGATTAACAGCAATGATTTGGCGATTTTTATGGTACAATAATAACCAAAGATAAACGTATGCCTTGCCCTAAAATTATGACAACAAATTGTTGTATTTCTATTTTTCAGCGAGTTACTTATTCATCTATTGCGCTTATACAAGCTGCATCGGGAGACTGGTTTTTCACGACGGTTTTCAGGTTCTGGAAAAGGGATTTGTAGTCAGACCCAACGAGAGCCGTGCCAAGGAGAACATAGATCTCAGTCCGTTGTTGGACTGGAAACATTGAAATCACTTTACGTTACTTGAGTGAGAAATTGCTCAGAAATACAGAATCAATTAAACCAATCAATTTAAACGCGTATGAAAAACAAACTACTTGCGCAATGTGTAATGATGCCAGCATTACTGCTCACCACCTTTACTGCAGTAGCCCAGACCAGGGAGCTGAAAGGAAAGGTTGTGGATGAGCACCAAAGTCCCTTGACTGGCGCTACAATTAAAGTAAAAGGCAGTACCACAGCAACCACCACCGATGCTGAGGGTGCATTTTCACTGAATATACCCAATGATGCCAAATCGCTTGAGGTATCCTATGTTGGCTATACATTAAAGGAAGTGCCTATTACAGGTAATGATATGACTATTGCACTTGAACCGAGTTCCGATCAGGGGCTGGAGGAAGTGGTTGTCATTGGTTATGGTACTGCTCGGAAAAAAGACCTTACGGGCTCTATGGTCACCATTGGGGCAAAGAACTTCAACAAAGGTATTATGACCAGTCCCGATCAATTGATACAGGGAAAGACGCCCGGCGTAATGGTTATTAATAACACGGGACAGCCTGGGGGATCGACCACGGTCCGTATACGTGGTAACTCCTCCATCCGGGCGAGCAATAATCCCCTGTTTGTATTGGATGGGGTGCCGATGTCCGGTAACTCGCCATTACCGGAGGGAAGAGGCGGATTTTCTTCGGACAGAGGGAATCCATTGACCTATTTGAACCCGGGTGATATTGCGAGCATGGACATTTTGAAAGATGCTTCAGCAACGGCAATCTATGGATCACGTGGTGCAAACGGCGTTGTGATTATTACCACGAAGAAAGGCAAAGAAGGATCGCCAGAAGTCTCTGTGGGCGCTTCCGCTGGGGTGTCGACAATGCGTGAATACCCAGATGTATTGAATGCGTCGCGGTTTAGAGAGGCATTGAAATACTATACCCCAAACGAAGTGGATGATGCTGATTTTGGTGGCAATGAAGATGCGTTTAAAGCCATCACCAGAAAAGCCATCACACAGAATTATTATGCAGATGTGGCTGGAGGAACAGAATACGGAAAATATCGTCTTTCAGGTGGTTATTTAAATCAGAATGGTATTATCCGCGGTTCGCAACTCAAGAAATATACGGCCAACCTTAGTGGAAATTTTCGCTTTTTGGAGAACAAAAGACTGGGACTTGATTTTGGCCTATTTTTGACACAAATGGACAATAAATATGCACCGATCAATGCGACGGTAGGTTCAGAAGGTAACATTATTTCACAGGCTTTACAGTGGAATCCAACCCGTCCATTACGGGACGCGCAGGGCAATCTGACTTTTGTCAGTACAACCACCCGAAATCCATTGACCAGTATTGAAGCCTTTAAGGATTTAGCGACGACCAATACGCTCGTCATCAATTTGGCTCCATATTATAAAATTACGGATGATTTGGAATATCGTTTTATCTATAGCGCCATGCGTCAGACAGGTAATCGCCAGGGAATGTATCGTGCGGGACTGATCGAACCGTCCAATAACGAAGATGAGCAAGCATTTATCTCCAATAACGGCGAGACAAACTTACAGATGACGCATATGTTATCCTATAATAAACAGATCAACGAGGATTGGAGCGTCAATGCGGTTGCGGGCTATGAATATTTGGACTATAACTTTAATAATAATATTATGTTTGGACGCGGGTTCAAGTATATGGGATTGGATTATTTCGACTACATGCAATACAGTAAACCTGCAAATAGGGAAATAGCATCCTATCGAAGTCCAACCAATCAATTGCAGTCGCTATTTTTACGTGGAGGATTTAATTATTTGAACCGTTATCTATTGACAGCGACGGTAAGAAGGGATGGGTCGACAAAATTTGGTTCAAATAACAAATATGCCGTGTTCCCGTCACTTGCTGTTGCCTGGAATGTGGCGGAAGAAGATTTCTTAAAGTCAAGTGGTATTTTCGATCAGCTGAAAGTGAGGCTTGGCTGGGGTAAGACCGGAAATCAGGAATTCCCTTCTGGTGCCTCATTAGATAGACTTATTTTTAACAATCAGAGTATCAGTCAGGCGAATTACGGTAACCCTGACCTTAAATGGGAAACGTCAACCACAATCAATGCGGGGATAGATTTTGGCATCCTTGGTAACCGATTATATGGTTCTATTGATTATTTCAATAAAAAGACAACGGACGCTTTATTTGAGCAGACACTTGCTCAACCAGCACCAGCCGGCCGTATCTGGGTAAATTTGGATGGTGAAATCGTTAATAAAGGTGTGGAAATCGCATTAACCGGTACGATAGTCAAAAATGACAACTGGACTTGGGATTTGACCGGTAACGCGACCTTTCTTAAAAATAGCGTCAGTGGACTTGTCGGTTACTACGAAACAGGTGCGTTAAGAGGGCAAGGTTTCTCCGGCGTATTGGGACAACGCATGGTGAATGGACAGCCATTGAACGTTTGGTATTTGGCCGACTACCAAGGGATAGATCCACAGACAGGAACAAGTATGTACCGGGGACTGGATGGTAGCATAAGTACCGAAAACGATCCGGCCGTCAATAAGTATTACATGAATAGCCCGAATCCGACAACCTTGTTGGGTATCTCTACGAATGTAAATTATAAGAAATTTTCGCTAGCGGCCAATATGAACGGTGCTTTTGGTCATTACTTATTTAACAATACCGCTGCTACAGGTTTGGGATTGACTAATCTGTCTTCACGAAACATTGGATCCAAATTTTTTGATACCTCGGTCAAAGAGTCTACCTCGAATTCGGCAGCACCGTCTTCACGTTTCTTGGAAAAAGGAGATTATTTAAAATTGGCCAACCTGACATTAAGCTACCGCGTAGGAAACGTGGGTAAAACATTGAAGAATTTAAATGTGTCACTAACCGGACAGAATCTTTTTATTATCACAAAATATACTGGATTTGATCCCGAAGTGAATACAGACGGTTCTACGAATGGAATCCCTTCTTTGGGTATTGAATATCTACCTTACCCGCCTGCGAGAAATATCTTATTGGGTGTTAATTTTTCACTTTAGATTAAGATATATTGTCATTGGATAAACAAAAATATGAGACAGATGAAATTAAGAACTTTATTATATATTGGATTGATAGCTTCGGTTGCGGCAAGTACATCATCTTGCACCAAACTGAAAGAAGAGTTTAAAGGCGAATTGGAGGAGGGAACTTCTGAAGTCGAGCCAGGCGGCTTATTGACTACTGCCTATATCTCACTGAATACCCCTTATCAACAGGAGCAGCGCTGGGTGATGCAAGAAATTTCAACCGATGCAGCGATGGCTCCTACAAGAGGGGGAGACTGGGATGATAATGGAATGCACCGTGCAATTCATTTACATACCTGGAATGCGGATAACGCTTACATGAATAATACTTTTGTAAGTCTGGGGACTGCGATTTATAACGCCAGTAATGTGTTGCGTTACAAGCCTAATGCACAACAAACTGCTGAAGCAAAATTTATAAGAGCACTGGCAATGTTTGATTTGCTCGATCTTTACGGGGTCGTTCCTATTCGAGAAGGTGAAGCAATGGAGGATTTTAGGATCGCTCCAGAGGTTTTGCAACCACAGGCAGCCGTTGATTATATAGTCAAAGACCTGAATGACATTTTAAGCAGTCTTCCAACAGACGGGGCAGCATATGTTGCCAATAGGAATGCAGCGAAAACTTTGCTGATGAAGATCTATCTGAATAAAGGTGCTTTTGTCAATAGACAGGCGCCTACATTTGCAGCTGAGGATATGAATAAAGTGATTACTTTGGCAAAGGAAATTACGATGTCTGCGCAGTATACTGTATCTGCCAAGGGAAAATATTTCGATAATTTTGCACCTGATAATGATGTGAAGTCGACCGAAAATATTTTTACGCTATTAAACAAGAATGGTGAAAGAGGCGGAAATGTGGATCGAACCTGGAATACAATAGCGCATTATAATATGAATCCAAGTGGTTGGAACGGTTGGTGTACGCTCTCGGACTATTATGACAAGTTTTCGGCATCTGATGAACGTCGAGGGATTTATTATGATTATGCAGCGGACACAACCTCCAATCGAAAAAAAGGTTTTGGTCGTCAGAACGTAGGCTTTTTTGCCGGACAACAATATAATTGGAGTACGAACAAGCCGTTAATGGCCCGCAACCCTTCAACAGCTCCGCTGTCATTTAGCAGAGAGGTTACCATCCGTACTTCTGGAGCAACGCTGGAGACAGCGGGAATCCGCCCCATGAAGTATGCATTTGATTATGCTGCTTCAGGACAGCGGAACAACGATTGGGTGGTGTTCCGATATTCGGACGTGCTACTGATGCAAGCAGAAGCGATTTTGAGAGGCGGTACAGGCGCGGCGGGTGAGGCGCTAGCTTTGGTCAATAGTATTCGGATAAACCGTGGTGTGACAAATTTAACCACCTTGACACTGGACAATTTATTGGATGAGCGTGCCAGGGAACTGTATTGGGAAGGCTGGCGGAGACAAGATTTGATCCGATTCGGCAAGTTCTTGCAAGCTTGGCAGGAAAAGGCTGCTGATCCGGATCCAAAAACATTGTTGTATCCTATCCCGAGCCAACAGATCGCGGTGAATCCTAACCTGAAACAAAATCCGGGGTATTGATCATTATACCAATAGCCGTACAGAGAAAATAGCTTGCAATAGCTGTTTTGAAGGTATTTAGACGATCTGGATTGTCCGGGTCATCTAAATACCTTTTTTCTTTTTAATCTTTTTCAGCTGCTCCTATAATTTACCTATGCCGGTCAGCTGTCAACCCTCAATTTTTTATGGTCCTAGGTCGTTCGGGCTTGTTGCTTATTGTCTTTAGATAGGTAGGTATCCAGAAGAGGCGATAGACAGTATTGCGGCGAATCAGTACAACATTTTCGAATAGGGTATGAAATAAAGACGAATATAATGTAAGGAAAGGCGGATATTAACTGGTTTACTTTAATTAGCGGAAAAGCTGTAAATTCAATCAATTATATTATTAATGAAATAAATGAGAGGTATGGTCTTTAGGCAGCTTTATTTGGTCTTATTGATCGTGGCATTTTGTCAATGTCATGGCAATAACGATACTATGGCGAATAATAGAAAATTTCAGGTAGAGGTGGATACAATGGAAAAGGTGCAATCTGTTACAGGACGCTTCAAATCGGATTATCGAGTTGTCCAATTGAGTTTTGCAATGGAACGGTTGCTATTTGTGCTTAATAAGGGGAATATTTACTTGCCAGAAAGTGGTTTTTTTCTGCAGTTGAATCAAGCTGATGCCAAACGTCTAGGAACGAAGGATATTTTATTGATTCCCCTTTTTCCAGATAGAGGGAACTTATTTTATAATTATGATCGAGATTTTACATTTGAAATAATTGCTGTGCCAGGAATCAAAGACTGTTATTACAGTAAGAATGCCTCATTTTTCAATGCACATAACAAGGACAAAATTGAACATAATCCTTATCCGGCGTCAATTTTTGACAGGTCAAATTTGACCGACACTATTGAATGGACAAAATTTATCGACGATCGGGATCTCCGGGATGTGCCCCGCTGGATAGAAAAACTAGATAGCAAACATAAGGTAATGGTACATTACGTGGGTTGTGCTAAAACGTCAGATGGTGGTGAAACAATACATGATTATCGGCCAACAGTGCTAGCTGATCTCGCAAAGGCACGGTTAAGATATCTCAGCAACACAATGGAGCGGTTGGGTGTACCGACGGAGGATGCTTCAAAACAGGTATGGCAGAACTGGTTGGATAGTGTCATCCGGATTGATCCGGGAGGACAACTCGCAAAAGGTGCCAAAAAGGTATGGACAAGAAAATTAGCAGAAAATACAAAAGCATTGTCTGCGCTGGATCAAACAAAGGGCAAAATCATTCGCTTACATCCACAGCCAGATTACCTTAATTTTAAAGATCAACAGCTGTTGTCTATCAATCCTGCTGACAGTAGTATACAGGTCGGTAAAATTGCTTCTCCACAACAACCAAATGCAGCAGAATTCGTCGATTTTAGGGTTGAAAATGGAACGCTATTCAGCATCAATAAGCAATTCCGATGGGGGCAATACAGCGCGGAACCAAGCAATGAAAAGACTACATTTTATAAAGAACGGGCTTCCAAAAAGTTGTTGCCGATGGCAGGGGATATGATTATCGATCATACTTATATGACTCCGGAGCATAGTTATATCCTTTATCATAAGGATCGGACCGCGAATTATGAAATGTTATGTGTCAACAGTAAGACAGGGACAATAATAGCGCAAAAAACTGTAGACAAATTGTTGGCAGAAGCCCATATTGCCAAAGGGAAAATCGAGTATCTGCCCGCTGCAACAATGAATAGCACTTCCCCGGACTTTCCGTTGCTGTTTAAATTAAACGAGGTCATCTATCACCTATCGCTCAATGCTAAATTGGTCCCTGTCGAAACAGTGAAGTTGCCCGCTAATTTACCATGGTACCCCAGCTATCTATCTGCTGATAAACAGACGTTTTATTTTGATAAAGTCGATAATGAATTATACTTTTTTCCGATCGGTCAAAAAGAGTCCATTCCATCGATTAAACTAAAAGATCAGCTTTTTGATAGATATATCATGCTTCCAGATGGGGATAATTTTCGTTTTTTTTATGAATATGGAGACGCTTTTACACATGGAATAAAAACTATTTTGATAAATAGTTCCACATTTAAACAGGAAGGGGAAGCTGAAGTAATTTATGCATATGTACAACTGGAAAATGAATCAAGCGAAAATACACCGAATGATCTAAATGCTTTTAAAATCGGGGACAAATGGCTAGTGAGCTTTATGCTTGAGCAAGAATTGATGGTGATAGAGAAATAGTACAAAGTCGAATGATCACTTAACGTAAAATTTAGTACAGCATCTTGTTGCGGTTTTAGTTATTGATGGTCAATTTGTTAATTAGATAAAATCCGAATTGTTAAAATAAAACCACTTTATTGAATAAAGTGGTTTTATTTTTTTTGTCGGGATGGCCGGATTTGAACCGACGACCTCCAGCACCCCATGCTGGCGCGATACCGGGCTACGCTACATCCCGAATTATTCCAATACGAATGTATAGGATGATCCTAAACTCGTTTTTTTAAGAATAATTTTTTGGTAGCGCTAAAATAATAATTATTGACAAAAAATAAAATCTAATTGAAAAAAAATGAGATGCCCGACTTTTTGACATCCCATTTTTTTAGACTTTATTCGTATTCTCCCTGCATGCTCTTTTCAAATATTCAATCGTCGGGGGAGGTATTTTTGTTTTTTGAATGAGCTATTGCTAGAATTTATAGCCGACCATAATGCCAACAGTTTTGTTCTTAGCGTCTAAAGTTTTGTCCACGCTTGTTAATCCATGACTGTAGTAAGCGTCTACGGTGAAGCGACTGACATCTATTCCAATTCCGGCTCTGCCGTCAAGAGAGAATTTCTTATAATCTGTAGCTGCACTGGATTTGACGGTTTTTAGATCATAGTTTAATTGTGGTCCTAATAAACCGCGAAGGCTAAAATCACCGTTTTCCAGTAATTTATAGCCGACTTGCAACGGAAGATTAACCTGGTAAAATTTAGGCGTCTTCTGTGTATTTTCAAACGAATATTCTTTACGCAGTAAACTGGCTCCAATGCCGGGTTGAAAGAAGAGGCGATCCCCGACACGTGCAAATGCTGCAACAGAAACGCCTACTTTCCCATTATTGTCCTTAACGGATTTATTTCCAAATGATGTCATGTGATAGTTGCTTCCAACTTGTATACCATAAGTCACCTCTTGTGCTTGTGTTGTACCTGTTACTCCCAATACTGTTAATGCCAATAAGGCTACTTTGAATGTTGTTTTCATCTTTAATACTAATTTTTGTGATCTATTCACTAATGTGCTTTTATGATATGACAACAAAAAATCATTGTACCCTTAGAAAAAAAACATTTTTCTATTTTTAGCTATTAACTTTAGTTCCAATTAGGAATGTAAGATCGCTTATAGCATCATTTCGCACGGAGGTTGTACATATTGAACGATGCTTTCCGGTATAAGACAGTGGCGTTAGCGCAGGATACCGGAAGATGACCTTAGATTTATGGAACGGGTGTAAGGGCTGCTAATTCACTAAACCAAGGCGGGCTTAGCATAAACAAGAAAAAAGTAAAAAGTAAATAAGGGTAATGACCACTTGCGTTGTCTTAGTATAAAGTAGATTGTTTAATCAAATGGTAGATTTGGCCAATGTCGGAAAATAAAGAAAAGAATTTCGAGCAGCTTTTTCGAGCGCATTACAAGGAATTGCATCGTTATGCTTTTAGATACCTGGGTGATAGCGACGGAGCGGAGGAGGTTGTACAGCAAGTATTTCTGCGATTATGGGAAAAAGATTGGGAAGAACAGGTACACACTTCGCTGAAAGCTTATCTCTATCGTGCTATCTATAATGAAAGCATGAATGTCCTAAAGAAGGAACAACGTAAGCTCAAATATCAGTCTTACGAACAACATAGGCAGGATTGGGAGCCGGCTGTAGATGAGAGCAGCAAGGATCTGGATGATAAATTAAGGGTCGCCTTGGCCGAACTGCCTGAAAAAAGCAGGACTGTATTCGAATTGAGCCGTTTTCAGGAAATGAAATACAAGGATATTGCAACAACATTGGATCTGTCCATAAAAACAGTAGAAGGGCACATGAGCAAGGCTTTGCGTCACTTACGTGTCGAACTGATGGATTATTTGACATTGATTATTTTCTATCTTATCTATAGGTTATGAATAAGGAATTACTGGAAAGATATATCGTTGGGGAAACCAATGAAGTAGAGAATGCTTTAGTACAGCGCTGGTTGGAGGACGATCCTGACAACAGAGCAGAATACCTAAAAGTGAAAAATGTATTTCTATCTTATCTATACGCTATGAATAAGGAATTACTAGAAAGACATATGGTCGGGGAAACGAATGAAGCTGAGCGTATGATCGTAGAGGAATGGTTGAAAAAAGACGCTAATAATAGGGAGGCATATTTGCAAATGAAAAAGTTATGGGATAGCTTGCCTAAACCCCTGGAGGTTCCAGAAGTGGATGTGGATAAGGCTTGGATGGATTTTAAAATCGTTAGGGACAGAAGAGCATCGGAATCGACTGCAACCCCAAAAAGAAAAGCAAAAGTGATTCAATGGAACTGGTGGGCCGCGGCGAGCATTTTGTTGGTCTGCATGGTAGGATTCTATGTGTTTGATCGTTCGCAGCGGGAGGAAATGCACCTTGTGAGCCAAGAAGCCGTACGTCAGGATGCATTGCCTGACGGATCTATAGTCACGCTCAATAAGAATACTGAACTAGCCTATTCCAGCACATGGAGTAATAAAAACAGAAATGTGGAATTAAAAAAAGGAGAGGTGTTTTTTCGGGTGGAAAAAGATAAAAAACATCCCTTTGTAATTGCGACAGGCAATACGCATATAACGGTACTGGGAACCAGTTTTAATGTGCGTCGTATTTCCAATGCAACGGAGGTCATCGTCGCCACGGGATTGGTCAAAGTGGCCTATGCAGATAAAGAGATTTTCTTACGGCCAGATCAAATGCTGACGATTAGAGATACAGATACCATGAAAGTTGAAAAGAGGCCTGTTCAGGATAAATTCTATAAATATTATGTAGACCGTGAGTTTAATTTTGAAAATACACCTTTAAAAAGGGTTACTGAGGTGCTTAATCGAGCATACGACTATAAGGTTATGCTAGATGATCCTGCTCTTGAAAAAATACCATATACTGCCGAATTTAAACAAAATAGCTTGGCAGAAATACTCAAGGTGATGGCAAAAAGCCTAGACTTAAAGGTCGAAGTGCGGGATAAAGAAATTCACTTAACAAGATAATCAAAAACGATAACATGTTTTCGAAACAAAATTGTACAGATAGTAGCATGATACTATTTTTTATAAAGCGAATCAGGTTTTATATCCTTTTCTCTCTGCTATGCTCCTTTCGTTTGGGGCTAGCACAGCAAAAGCTCGCTGCAGAAATTCAAATGCCCGCTTTCTCAAAAACTACCGTCGGCGAAGTCTTTCAGCTATTAAAAGATCGGCAGGATGTGCTCTTTTCCTTTAATGGAAATATCTTACAGATGGATAGTGTCATCTATCCCAGGGCCTATAGGGGAAATTTATACGATTATCTCGATGGGATTTTGGGTAAGGAATATAGCTTTAAGGAATTAGGTAAACATATTATCGTTCAATATACGCCGCAACGGATGTCGGTTGATTTTGAAGTACAGACCCCAAGGAAAGATAAGGTTGTGATCACGGGGTATATTAAAAATATCCGAACCAATAACCCGATTTCCAATGCCAGTATTTTTGACAGAAGTGCTTTGCTATCTACATTGACAGATAAGAATGGTTATTTTGAATTGGATGTTAAGAAAAAAAGTAATCTGATCGCCGTTAATGTGAGCAAGGAGATGTTTCGGGATACCAGTGTAATGGTTATTTTCCCTATTGAAGCACAGATAGGTGACAAAAAGAAACGTGAGTATGGTTATTTTGAAGGCTATGAGGAGGATCATGGTCTTTATAGATCGTTTTTTGGAAGAGTCTTTTTGTCGCCTGCCCAACGGATTCAGAGCATGAACCTCGGCGGGATGTTTCTATATAGCCCGTATCAAATATCTATGACGCCGGGATTAAGCTCACATGGTTTTATTCGGTCACAGATTGTCAATAAATTTTCATTAAATATCATCGGCGGCGCAACCGCTGGAGTGAGTGGCGTAGAGCTCGGAGGCGTATTCAATATCAACCAATATAATATGCACGGGTTCCAGGTGGCGGGGGTATTTAATACTGTCGGCGGGAATGTTGGTGGTGTACAGTTAGCGGGGGTAGGTAATCGGGTTTTTGGAACCGTTAAAGGTGTCCAGATTGGCGGGATATTGAATAAAGTTGACACCGTACGGGGCGTACAGATCGCTGGTGTTGCTAATACCGCAAAGGAAGCTGCGGGAACAACCCAATTAGCAGGTGTATTAAACAATAGCAGCGGAGAAGTGGGCATCCAAATAGCGGGTATTGCAAATAAGGCAAAAAAAGTAAAGGGATTTCAACTGGCCGGAATTGTTAATATTGCTGATAGTAGTGATTACCCGATCGGTCTATTAAATCTAATCAAAAACGGAGAAAAAAGTCTTTCGTTGGCAATAGACGAGAATCGGTACCTTGGACTGCAGTTTCGTTCCGGAGGCAGGGTACTTTATAGTGTGTTATCTGTCGGTGCAGCTCTTGTTGATGATGGACCTTCTAAATATACCTTTGAAGCAGGTTTAGGGGCAGTTCTGCTGAACACTGCTAAGTTTGCGCTTCGCACGGAAATTACGACACGTAATCATCTGACTGATAAATTTAAATTGTTGGATAATCATCAGTCTTCTTTCCGTATTATACCAGCCTATAAATTAACTGAAGTCCTGTCCTTTTTTGTGGCACCAAGTTTCAACTATGCTGAACGGGATGAAGACACGATTTCTGGGACGGGTACCCGTTGGAAAACCTGGGGAAGAGACCGCAGCAGAAATACGTTCTACGGTGGCGGTATCGCCGGGCTCATGTTAAAATTATAATTTAATTAAAACTATTTTGGGTATACAAGTGTTATACAGATAGCTTTTAAACATTTAACATTTTACATAAGCGCCTTTGTTGTACCAACAAAGGCGCTTGTGCTTTAACAGATATATAGTCTATACACGCTTTAACTAGCCAACAACAGTAGCTGTTTTCAATACATTCCGGTATGGATAAGTATGAAAAATATGTCTTCGTGCAAATCGTCCCAATGAATCAGCATTGACAAATTTTACATAATCATTTCGTTGGACGCCAAAGTATTCATATTGACTGCCATCTTGGAAGGTGATTGTCAATATTTGGGCTTTCCAGTCGATATCCTGAATAACCGAATTCGTAATAGTTTCTGTATAGATCGGTAATTGTTGTTCAATAGTTTCCGGGCAGATACTTACCAAAAAATGATAAGCTTCAATCATTTTTACACTCTTCTCTTCGGCAGCCAAACGACCTTCTTCGTCATTGACAAATTTATCCGGATGACATTCTTTCATAATCGTCCGATAGGTGGATTTGAGCGTCTTGAGATCCGCTGATTTATCCACATTTAACAACTTTCGGTAGTCGGCAATTTTTTTCATGGCGGCAAAGATATGCTTAATAATCAGATTATTTGTATTATCAGGGAAATAAGATTATTTTTTACCCAGGGTTTTGACATAGAGCCGTTCAACCTTTTCACGCGCCCAAGGTGTTTTCCGTAGAAAAGTTAACGAGGATTTTATGCTCGGGTTTTCATTGAAGCAACGGATGGCTATCCTTTGTCCCAGTTCTTCCCATCCATAATACTCCACTAAATACTCGATGATTGTATCCAACCGTTTTCCGTGTAATGGATTATTGACTTGTTCTTGCATATTGTAAAGTTAGCAATCTTTGTATACTTTAACGGACTTTTTATCGTGTTGCTGTCGCAACATGATAGGTCCGACTTCTTTTAATTAGGCATTCTTGAGCTGCTCCGCTAGCGCGTCAAGCTGTTGATCGAGTTTTTCATCCCAGATATTTCCCGCAGCATCAAGTTTGCCCTTTATTCCTTGGACAAGCAGGTTTTTTTCAGCGTCAAGCTGAGCTCCAAGCCCCTGCATGATGCGTTGCAATTCGACATGGCCCGTCTCTCCTTGCGCTGACGCTGTAATAATGCTGACTGGCTTGTCGGTAAAAATAGTCGTCGCAGCGCACCATTCGAGCAGGTTTTTCAGTCCACTGGGGATACTGAAAATGTATTCTGGGCTACTGATCAATACCAGGTCGGCATCCTGAATGACCTGACGTAGGGCAATGATCTCTATGGGTGGACGGGAGCTGCTTTCCTCTGGGTCGAAATGGGGTAATTCTTTTAAACGGTCAAAGAGAACAAGATTGACTTCCGGACTAACCTTATGTTGAAGATGCCGCACGAGCTGGTGATTGGACGAATGTTCGCTTGCACTACCTATTATCGCGAAGATGGTTTTCATTGAATATATTTACTTTTTGGACGCCAAGGCCCTGATTGTTTAATGTATAATTTTCAGTACTGGAGCTCAGTTGCGCCTATAAGATTTTGAAACTGCTAATTTACGATTATAGATCCACACGATTGACATAGTTTTTAGCCTGAATGTAATTTTTTCGTTCCAGAAAAAATAGTAGTATTGTAGGATAAAGGGTGAAAAGATGACTAGTATTGAAACTGTTTTGATGTCCCTTTAACAGAATCTCACAGATAATCATTACTAAAACTAACAAAAATAAATTGAGTATGATAATGACTTTTAAGTCCCTTCTTCTGGAAAATTGATAGTGGATAAAACTGGGATAATCTATGGTCATAAAAGCAAGCTGGGCGAGCAGAAAGGTTATTATTCCAATAAGAAAAAAGACACCTTGATGAGCATAAGATTGCATGATTAGCGTTTCTAAAGTAATGAAATCTCGCCGGAAATAGAAAAAACAAATAAAGCCAAGTAAGATAAAAAGGAATAATTTGTACCCTTTTTTTTCGAGCTGGATCAGATTGGTCAGTTTATTTAGTGTGTCAAATAATTTGCAGATAATTGCTGTAACAACAAGACAAATAATACTGTTGATCTGGAATGTGCCGAAAAGACCAATGATGTCATCATCTTGATCTGTCTGCAAATACGCTTTTCGAATCAGGAGAAAGAGACAAAAAACAACGTTATAAATCGTCGCATAAAAGGAGATACACTGTAATAATAAAAGCTGTCGTTCTTTCTTGTGGCGTTCATCCGGAATTTCCGTCATTTCGACAGCAGAGATATCGGCAGGGGCGGCTGGATCGGGCTGTCGTGAACCTTGGTCTTGGTCTGTTTTATTTATGCACCGTGAAGATATTGTTTGGAACTTGGAAAGAGCTGCTGGTTGCTCAGCGTCTTTCGGATTCTGCGAAACCACCCTGTTTTCATCAGCTTTGGGATCAACAATTTCGGCTTCTATGATCTCTTCTTTTTCGGAACGAAATTTTTGCGGTGTAAAATAGATGATAGTCTTACGGAGCAAGAAGACAATAATACCGATCCATACCAATGCAAAAACAGTGATAAATACCCATTTTATCATCAATAAACGAATGCATAGATAAAGAATCGGTGTGATTAAGTAGGCTAGTATACTTTTTGGTCGCATCTTTCGATGATCGCGAAGCCACTTCAACACATAGAAGTTCAATGCAATACAGATAAATAAGGTAATTATAATTTCAGACCACATACCGATAACTATACCTAAAGATAAAAACTTTTTCCTTTTACGGATTAAGTTTATACTTTTGGAAATAAGGACTTATATTAGCTTTAATACGGATTATATGCTTTGTTATGAGAAATAAAATGGGGTACCGCCTGTTGTGGGAGCGTATTCGTACAGGTGACGAGGCAGCGTTTTTTGATCTGTATGGAGCACTCTATCAGGAGCTCGTTAATTTTGGGATCCGTACCTGTGGTGATAGCGATCTGGCAAGTGAAGCGACCGATCAGGTTTTCGTTAAGATCTGGGAAACAAGAGCACAGCTTGATCGCGTTGAAAATGTACAGTCCTATCTTATTACCTTTCTAAAAAGGCGTATGCTGCGACTGATCGAAAAGCAGCATAAAATTAATACGGCACTTCAAAACGTCAAGGCGGAGGATGAATGGATCGAGATGCCTTACGAAGAGTTTGTCATCAAAGTACAAACCAATGAAATTATTCAGATTCGCTTAAAGGAAGCCTTGGAGAAATTATCGTTTCGCCAGAAACAATTGGTCAACCTGAAGTTTTTTGAAGGTTATTCTTACGAAAAGATCTCGGAAATCACACAAATGTCTGTTAAGACCGCTTACAATACACTTTATGATGCATTGAAAATCTTGCGGGAGGAACTAAAGGATATTTAGTGCTTTTATCAGTAAGCAGGCTATACCGTTAACATGAACCTCGCAGATCTCCTATTTGAATTTGAGTAAAAATAAATAGCTTATAATCAGGTTTTTATTGAATATTTTATTTTTTTCTTAGGAAAACGGATTCATTTCGGGCACTATAGGATAAATACCCATTAGAATGAGCCAAAAAGATTATAAACAGTTAGAGGATTTTTTGATTGACGATACTTTTCAGAAGTATTGCTCCGGAGAGGATAAAAACTGTATCCTTTACTGGCAACAATACAGCTTAAATCATCCCGAGCAGGCTGAAATGATCTTAAAAGCAAAACGTCTTTACCAAATATTGGTCGGAAACCGAAAATCCGTCCATGAACAAATGGAGAGATTGAAAACTGATCTTCAAAATGCTCCAGTTGAATCTTCACCTATCCGTCGAATAGCATGGCAAAGATGGGCTGCTATTGCTGCGGTATTCGTTGCTTTAGTGGCGGGCGGAATATGGTATTATACAGTTCCGACACAAGATATCGTCTCTCAGGAGCTGACCGATATTGGTCAGGTTTACCAGACAAAGAAGGGTGAGAAAAAGACTTTTGAGTTAATTGACGGTAGTACTGTCACCTTAAACTCTGCGAGTAAATTGGAGGTATCTTCGGATTTTAACCGTGAATTGCGCCTTGTGAAATTAGTTGGTGAAGGCTATTTTCAGGTCGCGAAGAATAAAGAAAAACCATTTATGGTACAGGCTTCTGACTTTGATATCAAAGTTTTGGGAACAACCTTCAATGTGAAAAGTTATCCCGAAGAGCCAACAGCTGAAGCTGTATTGGTGGAGGGATCCATTGAGATGAAAAGCAAAGGGCAGCGCGAGAATTCCGTTGTCATTAAGCCAAATCAAAAAATTACGATATTCAAAAATCAGGCTGAGCTTTTAGTTGATGCATCTAAGGGAGATAAACCAACCCTAGGTAAATTGCCCATTAAAGAAATTGCCATCGAAAATATCCCCGTAGTGGAGTCAAATACCACCGAAATACCTGATATCGCCTGGAAGGAAAATAGATTAGAAATTGTGGACCAAGATTTCGAAACTTTACGACGCACCCTGGAGCGTTGGTATGACGTGGATATTCAGCTTCAAAGCGAGCAGTTAAAGCAGTATCGCTTCACGGCAACCTTTAGCAAAGAAAACATTACTCAGGTACTGAGTGCTTTACAAAAAGTCGAACCTTTTAAATTTGAATTATATGGGAAAAAAATAACTATCTCAGAAAAATAAAAAGGATGGTGGACCAACACCATCCTTCATTGAAAAAATGATTAACCAAAAGCAGCAACATTGGGGCGTGCTGCTTAATATTAATTTTAACCAACACTAAAATATGATTAAAAATTGCTTATTGCAAATGCGCAATGGATATATTGTGCATTTTAGATTCATTATCCGGATGAAACTAGCCTTAATTATGACTACGTGTGCTGTAATCAATGTCTCAGCATCTGTATTTTCCCAACAAAAAGTTTCCTTGGATGTTCAAAAGACAAAACTGAGCAAGGTACTTAAGCTGATCGAAGAGCAAAGTGATTATTACTTTGTTTATAATTCGACCAACGAGAATTTAAATAAAGAAGTGTCTGTCAATGTCAATAATACAAAAGTATTGGACGTTCTGGCGAAGCTTTTCAATAAAAGTGGACTGGTGTATTCGGTATCTAAAGAAGGCCTTGTTGTGGTGAGTCAACAGCAACAGGTTTCCGTTTCGGGTTCAGTAACAGACGACAAAGGAAATCCATTAGCAGGAGCCAGTGTCCGTGTTAAAGGAACAGCTGTCGGACGGGCGACCGATATCAATGGACGGTTTTCCATTGAAGCTACTACTGGTAATACGTTGATTGTTTCTTTTGCGGGCTATGCTTCGCAGGAAGTGGCTGTGACGAAAGATGGTGACATGAAAATCATTTTGGTGGAAGACAACCGGATGTTAAATGAGGTCGTAGTTACCGCATTGGGGATGAAAAAAGAAAAACGTTCGCTAGGGTATTCCGTAACACAGGTTGCTGGGGAGTCCCTGACCACTGCGCGCGAAAATAATGTGGTGAATTCACTTGTCGGAAAAGTAGCGGGTTTGGATATCACTGCAACCTCAGGGGGAGCGGGAGCGGCTTCTAATGTAATCATACGTGGTGTTTCCAGTTTGAATCAAACCAATCAACCGTTGTATGTCATCAATGGTATTCCGATGGAGAGTAAACCCGTGGGAATCGGAAATGCGAACACCAAAGGAAACGCGGGCAGTCAGTGGGACAATGCTCCGGATTTGGGGGATGCTATCAGCAACATTAACCCGGACGATATTGAGAGTATCTCTGTATTAAAAGGTGCAGCAGCCTCTGCTTTATATGGTTCCCGTGCAAAAGCAGGGGTGATTTTAATTACAACAAAATCGGGTAAGGGGAATTCAATCGACTTTAACAGTAATTTTGTAGGCGAACAAATTATAGACAATACGAACTGGCAAACGGTGTACGGCCAGGGTGCGAATGGTGAAAAGCCAACAAACAAGGCTGGTGCCGCTCAGGTTGGCGGTTCAAGTTGGGGGGCGAAGTTGGATGGCACTCCTGTGGTGCAATTTGATGGGGTGGAAAGGCCATATTCATTACAAAAAGATAATCTTAAAAGATTCTATCGGACAGGTTCAACCTGGACAAATACGTTGGCACTTAATAAATCATTTGAAGGTGGATCGATCCGCTTGTCAGGAACAGATGTAAATAATAGATCTGTTGTCCCCAATTCGGGACTGAAGAGACAGTCATTTAATTTGGTTGGATTGTTCGAACCACTTAAAGGCTTGACCATTGATGCACGGTATAATATGATTTTGGAACAAGTGAAGAATCGTCCAATGGTATCTGATGGTGCTGGTAATGCCAATTATAATGCGATGTTTTTACCAACAAGCATTAATATCGAGGATTTAAAACCGTGGAAGGATGATGCTGGAAATGAGATCCTCTATAATTCGGGTAACGTTTATGCAACCAACCCTTGGTTTGCTGCAAACGAATTTATCAACAATACCAATCGCGATCGCTCTATTGCCTCTGTAACCGCAAAATATACCATGGATAATGGCTTGTTTTTTCAGGCACGTGCGGGACGCGATGGATATTCCGATCATTATAAGAATGTCGTTCCTTCAGGTACGGGATATTATCCAAGTGGAAAGATTGCCGAGCAGGAAACAAAATTTGCTGATGTCAATGCAGACCTATTGATCGGTAAGTCCTTTATATTGGGAGATTATACATTGACGCCTAATATTGGAGCAAGTTATAGAAATACAAAAATCAAGCAGACCACTAACTTAGGAACGGATTTCGCCATATTTGGTGTCTATAATATATTAAATGCAAAGAATAAGGCGGTTAATTATCTCGAAAGTGAATCGGAAACACAATCAACTTATGGTACATTGGAATTTGCCTATAAGGATGTTGCTTATTTAACAGGAAGTTTACGGTCAGATTGGTTTTCTACATTAGCTACACCGGGGTTTGACAATAAATTAAATTCTGTTTATCCCGCTGTTTCGGGATCATTTATCTTTTCAGAGTATTTTAAACCCACATGGCTGAGCTATGGAAAGTTAAGGGCTGGTTTTGCACAAGTTGGACAGGCAACGGATCCATATCAAACCTTATTAACCTATAATTTTAGAAGCGAAACATTAAATGGGCAACCACTGGGAACTATTTCAAACGACAATATTCCCAATTCTTCCCTAAAAGCTTCTACAGCTACAGAGTTAGAGATCGGAACAGAGTTGCGCCTCTTCAATGACCGGGTGAATCTAGATCTTACTTGGTATAATAAAAAGTCGAAAAACGAAATTTCCTTTATCACGACTCCTTCTTCAAGTGGCTATAACGGTGCTGTGCTAAATGCCGGTGAAATGCAAAACAAAGGTTTTGAAGCACTGATTTCAGCAACAATCTTTAAATCGGAAAACTTTAAGTGGATTTCTTCACTCAATGGCTCTTATAATGATAATAAAGTGCTTTCGTTGGCAGATGGAATGGATGAACAGTCTGTTGCAATTTCACGCTCAGGAGTAGGTTATTTAATGAATCGGGTCGGGATGCCTGCTTTTCAAATTATGGCATTCGATAATAGGTATGATGATCAAGGCAATATTTTAAAGGCAGCGGACGGTTCTCCACTGCGCGGTGATTTAAAGCCCTATGGTTCGGCTATGAACAAGTGGTTTGCAGGCTGGAACAATGAATTCAATTATAAAAGATTCAATTTTTCATTTTTGATTGATGGAAAATGGGGCGGAAAGCTGTTTTCTGGTACAGATTATTATGGATATATCAATGGATTACATCAGGAAACGGTGGCTGACCGTGAAAGTTTAGGTCGCACGGCAGCAACCTATTATACCAACACTGCAAATAATGTATCGAAGATATTTGTCAACAACGCTGATTTTGTTAAACTACGTCAAATTGTTGCGGGGTATACTTTTCCTTCCAATCTATTCCATAATAAGATTAAGGCGATAACAGTCAGTGCTGTAGCACGAAATCTTTGGATAATCATGAAGAAGACAAATAATATTGATCCTGAATCGAGCTACAACGCTACATTTCCGGGGCTTGAACTTGGAGGTGTACCCGCTGTACGTACCTATGGTGTTAATTTAAGTGTTAAATTCTAATCGAAAACCCTCATGAAAAGATATATAAAACCAACACTCGCTAGCTTAGTTACAGCAACAGCACTTATCGTAAGCAGCTGTACAAAAGATTTTGAAAAAATAAATACAAATCCAATTGCTTATAGTAAAGACAATTGGGATCCTAATTATACATTTAGTTCTGCTCAGTTATTTTACACAGGAAGTTTTGATTTCGCGTACGATACCTGGCGTGGAAATTTGATCTATTCAGCTACAATGATGCAGGGTTTGTCTACCGTTGTGAGTTATTGGGCGGGAGATAAATATATGCTAAACGAAAGTTATACGGCAGCTTATTGGGGTAATGGAGTAGTGGGTGCCTATATTGAGCAGGTTCGGAATATTGTCGATGTTGTCGAGTTTACAAAAGACAAACCGAAATATGCAAATCTTCATCATGTTGCAAGGATCTGGAAGGCATTGATATTTGCTCGTCTGACGGATCTGTATGGTGATGTTCCCTACTCAGAAGCAGGTGTAGGTTTTTACAATAAAATCTATAAGCCAAAGTATGACAAGCAACAAGATATCTACAATGATTTATTGAAGGAAATTGAAACCGCTACGGCAGCCCTGAAAGATGATGGTGATAAAGTGACCGGAGATATTATCTATAAAGGCGATATTGCTAAATGGCGGAAATTTGGAAATTCACTCTTGCTCCGTACGGCCATGCGTTTGGTGAAAGTAGATGAAGCCAAGGCCAAAGAATACGTACAAAAAGTTGTGGGTAAAACGATGGCCAGCAATACGGACAATGCTTTTATCCTACATGATGTTTCTGGTTCCCGAGTTACCCAGAACCGGAATAGTCAAGTATTATTGGGCGATGGCGGGCAGGAAAACTATTATGTTAAATGGTCCAAAACATTTATTGATTATCTGAAATCCAATAATGATCCAAGATTGAAAAAAGTTGCGGTGACTCAGCTTTACCTGTCTGAACAAAGTAAAGACCAGAATGCCGGATTTATATCTGATCCAGCAAAACAAAAAGGTATGCCCAATGGAAAGGACTTAGGAGCTAACCCGCTATATAATATCAGTGGAGATCCGAGTTACACGACCTTTCCAGATTATTCATCGCCTAATCCAAACATGGTTAAGCGAACGGGGGCTACTTTTATATTAACCTTTGGTGAGTCAGAGCTTCTCTTAGCGGAAGCCGCGCAAAGGTGGGGAATTGGAGGTAGTGCAAGTGACCATTATAACAAAGGGGTCAAAGCAAGTATAACTTTCCTTGATCAATATGATGGCTCGTTGGCTATCAGTGAGGCCGAAGCAAATGCGTACTTAACGGCACATCCATTTAGTACTTCGGATGGCTTGAAACAGATAAATACACAGTATTGGGCCCACACGATCACCATGCTTGATTTTTATGAAACTTGGAGCAATTGGCGTAGAACCGGCATACCAGCACTAACACCTGTAAACTATCCTGGAAATGCAACTTCGGGTACGATTCCACGTCGCTTTCCATATCCTGCTAATGAAGCCGCTATAAACGGAGAAAACTATAAAGCTGCTTCTTCAGCGGTACCCGGCGGGGATAATCTTGCCGGCCGGGTCTGGTGGGACAAATAATCACAATGGTTTGTTTTTTTTGAGGCCGAACTTTCGTAGTTTGGCCTCTTTAAACCTCTTATAAAATACTATGAACCTAAAAAATCAAATTTTGCTATTGGCGATGTTGCCATGCATGCTCTTTTCATGCAACAATGCCAGCGAACAACAGAAAGAAAATAAGGCTTCAAAAGCCAAGTCATTGACCGGGACTTATAGACTCCTGGAAAGTAAAACAATCAAAGGGAAAGATACAGTGACCGCATTTACTGATACCAGCAAAACCGAAATGTTTAAGATGTTTAATGAAGATCATTTTTCTTTTTTTAACCACGATAAAGAGAAAGGGAAAGGGAAAGAACCTCATTTTCTTGCCGGTGGAGGAACTTATTCATTTGACGGTAAAAATTACCAGGAACGGCTACAATATTGTAGCCTCCGTGATTGGGAAAGCAATAAGTTCGATTTCGAACTGGAATTTAAAGGGGATACACTTATTCAACGGGGGGAGGAGAACTTACCTGAACTCGGTGTAAAACATACTATTATAGAAACCTATCTAAAAATAAAATAATATAACACTGGCTTATTGAAGATTTTATAAAACTTCATAAAGTACTTTTTGTCAATGCAAGCACTCAAGGTATTCTTTGGGTGTTTTTTTATTGCTTAAAAACAGTAATAAAGTTGTTTATTGCGGTTTACGAGCGCTTCGTTATTTATTTTAGAAAAAAAATAAAATTATATTGCAACATTTTCCAACGCTTTCCGACTATAGAATAGAAACATAGAAAATTAACAGTATTAAATAATACACGTGCAGAATCAACTTAGCGATAGAGACTTATTAGCGATGTGCCAGTCCGGTAACGAATCAGGGTTTGCACAGCTTTATCATCGCTATGCGAAGAAGATTTTTAACTCGATCTATCGGATTTTGTCCAATCAGGAGGAGAGCGAGGATATTTTACAGGAGACTTTTGTGGAGTTTTTCTCAAAATCCGATAAGTGGCATGCGGTACTAAATGTTGAGGCTTGGTTGCGACGGATGGGGGTGAATAAAGCTATCTCTCTCTTACGAAAGAATAAGCAATATCACACACCGATTGATGATCTGGAAATCCGGGACGAGGGTGAAGATGAGTTATTGGAAAAGGAGTGGCGGGAATGTCGATTAACTGATCTGGAATCGGTTATTGATCAGTTGACCGGGATACCCAAAATGATTATCAATCTTTATCTTTTTGAAGATATGAGTCATGATGAAGTTGCTGAGTCTTTGGGTATGACGGCTGTAGCGGTAAGGAGTCAATACCATCGGGCCAAAAAGAAAATTTACGAACAATTGAAGGAGAGGTATAATTATGCGGGATAATTTGAAAGATTTTGTAAATGCGAATCGGGATGCATTTGACCATAGAGAACCTTCTGCGGATTTATGGAATAAAATCAAACCACAGGTAGTTCCTCCGGTACAGGAAAAGAGAATTAAACCATTATGGAGATGGGCAAGCATTGCAGCAGCGACATTATTGGTAGGTACTGCTACATTACTGATTTTTAATCAGAAAGAAGATCATGTGACCAAAGTAGCAGAAGGAAGACCAGTTTCTGTCCAAAAGGATGCTTTAGAAACAATGACACCTGCACAGCAGGGAGTTTCTGTAGAAATTGAAAGGAAGGAGCCGGTTCGAATCATACAAACAATGCCAAATGTTCAAAAAATAAATCGTGTGGCTAAAGTGAAGGGGCAAAAAGCAGTTCAGGACAAGGGCCTGTCGGTCAAAAAACAGGATTATATGGAAATGCTTCAGGATTCCACTTGGGCAAGTACACGTCTTGCAGCCATACTTGGTTTACAAAAACAAGGTGGTCTGAATGACGATGAAACAAGAGTGCTGGAGAAAATGGCAGTTTCTGATGAAAGCAGCAATGTACGTATGGCAGCCATTGAGACCTTATTGGAAGGAATGACACCGGAAGCCAGGCAACAGAAAGTTCAGGATTTTTTCGTCGCACAGAATGATCCTACATTGCAGGTCGAACTGATGCAAATGATCGGGCAGCGAGACGAGCTGGAAATGAAAAACAGCACAAAGGACAAACTGAATGCGATCGTGGAAGATCCCTTTACATTGAAGTTTGTAAAAGAGCAGGCCTATGCCGTGTTGTTGCATCAATAAGGGCACAGAGCGGTAAGGACTACCAAACAAATGGGATAGACGGAGCTAGCGAATACAGGGAAGATTTGAAAAATATTAGATAAAGAAACAATAAAATTAAGGAGATGAAAAGGATAAGAATAATCATCATGGGAATGGCGCTGCTTTTTGCACATGCATTGCAGGCGCAGATATCAGAGAATGTGGAGGGGGCTGTACCGCCGAAGCCACCCAGACCGCCAAGAGCAATTCGAGGTGCTATTGGAAATAGTGGAAATAAGGTTTGGAAAGAGTTTAAAGTACCTGTTTTAGGAGAGAAGTTATTGCTAAAATTTGATAATGTGGCTGTCGAAGGCTATAATGGTAAAGAAGTTTTAATTACGGCGAATGTAGAGGAACAGGAAGAAAACGACCGTACTAAAGGTTTACGCGTTGTAAACGGTTCCGGCCTGTCCGATAATTCGGGAATGGGGATGAATATCCAAAATAATGCTGGCGTGACCGAAATCAGTATAGTAGGCATGCCAATGGAGGATTCCATTCATGTGCGGGTTCCTTTTAATCTTCCTATTAGCGTAAAAGGCCGCGGAGGTTTCTTTAATGGGGGGGGGATTGAGGTGAAAGATATTCGCGCAGAAGTGGAGATTTCCAGCACGATGGGGGATGTCAAAGTGATCAATGTAACAGGACCGATTAATGTAAAGGTTGCTCAGGGGGATGTTGTTGCTAAATTTGTGCAACCGGTCAAAGGGCCTATTTCGCTCATTGCCGCAATGGGGGCGGTGGATGTGGCTTTCCCAGCAAAATTCGGCGCCAACGTAGATATGAAGACCTCAATGGGCAATATCTATGCGGCAGATGAATTTCAATTTGAAAAGCCTGTTGAGGAACCTAAAAGTAGTCCTTACAACATGTCAAATACTGTTAAAGGAAAAATGAATGGTGGCGGACAGGATGTGATCCTGAAGACTTCTATGGGTGATATCTATATTAGATCCCAAAAATAGTAGGTGAAGTGTTGAAATAGGCTGACCACGTTTAGCATACAAACGCATCAAAAAAAACCTTAACTACCGAACAGGTATTTAAGGTTTTTTTTGATGCGTTTTCAGTTGTGCCTAAAGTTCTGAAATAGGTCTGTTATTTTTTCGGTTCCATGCGTACCAAATACTGATCATTTTCATCTTCATATAAAATCTGGACTACCCAGCCCAGTTCATGGGATATGTTGATCAGTTTATCCTGATCTAAATACAGCCATTTGAAGGGAATGCCCCTTTGTCCTTTATATTCGTATTGATATTGAATCTCTCCAAAATAGTAGGGAGGCTTTTTGACCTTATAATCTTCATAGAGATAAGCGATATCTGAAGAATCAAAAATAAGTTGTCCCTTTTCAGTGAGGAGCTCTTTACTATGGTGTAATAGTCTTTTAAACCCTTCAAGGTCGCCAGCGATACCAACGCCGTTCATGAGAAACAGTAGCGTGTCGTAACGTTGTCCACTGTACTCGTAAAAATCTTCATGTATAATACGTTGTACCCCACGTTGCTGCATAATATGACAGGCTGTTTGCGATATTTCCAAGGCATCGACTTCAAATCCTTTTTCTTGTAAATATAGGCTGTGGCCACCCACTCCTGCTCCTACATCCAACACCCGTCCATCACAGAGCGATAATCCAATGAACTCCAGTTCCGGAAAATCGTCGGCATCCCTAAAGAAAACTTCAACAGGCATTTCCTCTTGGTCGCCATAGCTCGTATGTAGTGTTAAAGGGAATTTCTCTTCTTGATGGACAAAGTAATCATCCAAAGCTTCGCCATATACGTCTCTATACATTGTCATTATCAATCATTAATACTTTTTTTGCGATATAGATGGAATCCTCGTCACCAGTATGTTTCATGGGCTCATCTGAAAGTTTTATGACAGGTGTCCATTGATCGTCTTCTGGGAGGGCGTCAGTCATTTTGATGACGATGTTCATGGGCTTAAGTCCTACATCGTTGGTAAAGTTGGTGCCAACGCCAAAGGAGTGTAATATCTTACCTTCGCAATAATTCGCTATGCGCTCAACTTTATCGTAATCAAGCCCATCGGAAAATATAATTGTCTTTGACAGCGGATCTATGCCATTTTTCTTGTAATGCGCAATAACCTTGTCCGTAAATTCCAGCGGGTCGCCACTGTCGTGTCGTACACCGTCAAATAATTTGGTGAGCTTTTTATCGAATTGCTGAAAGAAAACTTCGGTGGTATAGGTATCGGATAACGCAATCCCAAGGTCGCCCCGATAGACATCAGACCAGTGTTCCAGCCCCAGCAAGTTAGCCATTTTATAGCCATATTTAGCGGCGTGAAACATAAACCATTCGTGTGCATGCGTGCCAATGGGTTTGGTTTCATATTTCATGGCCAGATGAACGTTGCTGGTTCCAATAAAGGTTCTTTCTCCGTATTGCTTTAATGTACGGACAACCAGATCGTGAACTTCATAGGAATGCCTTCTACGGGTGCCAAAATCAGCGATGGTAATATGGAGTTTTTTATATTTTTCAATTTTGTCTTTGGCCGTGGCGATGACTTCCTCATCTGATGCACGGATTAAGCCTTGTGATTCATAGAAAAGCTCACAGATAAGCGACATTAACGGTACCTCCCAGAGAATAGTCCGATACCAGTACCCTTCGATGACAACCTCTAAATCAGGCCCATCCTGTGTGATCTTAACTTCATCGGGATCATAACGATAACCTTGCAGAAAATCAAAATAGGTCGGGTCGATGTATGGGCAGGTTCTCGCGAAAAAGGCTTTTTCAGCTTTGGTAAGCCGTAAGTCTGCCATTTCGTTTACAGCCTCCTTCAAAAGGACGTCGAACCCTTCCGGAAACTTGTGATGGCCCCGATTGATAAAGTGGTAGCGCGCCTTTGCCTTAGGAAAGAGCTTAACTACCGCATTCTGCATCGTGAATTTATAAAAGTCGTTATCTAATATAGAGGTGAATGAAGCCATCTTTATTAATCTGATTTTTGTTTGAGTTTGTAAATTTACTAATTAACATGAAATTGTGTGGATTGTTCATCATAAATAAAACTTTCGCGGTTCAATGGCTGCGCGAATAGCGCCAGAAATTTTTAATGGGATGACTAGGGGAGCAAAGGAAATTTACTGAAGTCTAAAGAGAATAAAAGAAGAATCAACAAGTGACCGGATTAAAAAAAAGCGGGTTAGTGATTCACTGACCCGCTTTTTATCCTAAATTTAATCTATTATCGTGTACGTGTTCTTTCAGAACCGCTGCCTGAACGGCTAGAGCCTTCAGATGATCTTGATCTTGGCGCTGAAGAGTTACCGCTATGTGCCGAACCTGATCTATCCACTGCGGGAGCCGAGGATCTAGTACGGGTGCTCTCATAGCTTCTATTTTGTACTGGCTGAGTAGCTTGGTTAACAGGCTGACTAGAACGCGTTCTACTGTTGCTTGTCTCATAGCTCCTATTTTGCACCGGTTGAGCAGGTTGGTATACGGGCTGGCTAGAACGAGTTCTGCTGTTACCCGATTCATAGTTACCATTTCTTTGCGGTGTCGTTGTTGGTTGCGAACCGCGTGAAGAATTGGCGTCAACAGTGGTTCCCTGTCTGGTTCTACCGGTAGAAGTAGGGGTATTATTATTTGTTGGATTCGACTGTCCGCCCGATCGTGTTCTGAAATCGTAATTATTTGAATTGGGAGTTGTTCCACTATTATTTCTGTTGGTTGTACCATTGTCTCTCGTTCTACTGTTATTGTCAGCAGAGCTACGTGTAGACCCGTTGCTGTTTGCATCATTACGTGATCTGACCGAGGCATTACCACTATTGTCTATATATAACTCCCGGTTTCCGGATCTGGAATTGATGTTATCCCGATTGGAAATGACACGGTTGTTGCGGTCCGATATCGCACTATTATTATTACGTGTGCGGGTCGATGCATCGACGACATTGGCCGGACGTGCAGATGAACGTGTGTTGCGGTCTACAGTCGGACGGTACATACTGATTTCATTTGTCCTTGTACGGCTGTTGCTGCTGCGTGCAGATCCGGGTCTGTCCGCATTGGTAATCCGATTGACCGTAACACTTCTGCCTGTATAACGTTCGATATCAGATCGACGCGGCCCACCGACATAGTAATTATTGTTGATGATAGTCGTATTGTTGATAACAGTAGTTCTATTATAGATGCTGTTATAATTTCGACGATTCACATAATATCTATCCATGTTTCGGTTCATAAAATGATTGACTGAAACAAAGGTCCAGAAGTTCATGGGGATATTGACAGAAACATTGATATTCATGCCGGGACCTAATGGAGCCCAGCCATAATAATCATTGCTTTGACGCCAGTTTACCCATGCTGGCCCCCATTCATAGTCAGGAACCCAACCCCAGCCGTAACGGTCATTGTAATTCCAACGACCATAGTGGAAAGGAGCCCAACCCCAATCGTAGTTGGAGACCCATGTATTGCCATAATCCGTCATTGACCAATAGCCATTGGTTGCATAAGGTTGGAAGTCGGGACCAGCATCCGGAATCCACACATATCCATAGTTTGGATCATTGACCCATTGCCCGTAAGGTGAAAGCTCATCATAGAACATCTGAAATGAAACACCGGAATTGTTATAATTGTTATATCCTGTGTTGTATCCTCCTCTTTGAGCCATGGAAGTTGTGCAACTTGTGAAAGAAGCAACTGCGATCAGACCCAATGCCCAATATTTTATATGCCTTAAATTTTTCATCTTCGTAATATTTTAAAGTATGACAAAACTCTATGCGATTGTCGTTGTTATTATGACAGCATAACGTATTAAATGGTTTAATCGGTACACTATAAATCTGATTTTTTTTATATAAAAGTCAAATTGATGATCTTTTTACATAAACGACAATTTTAGATACATATTTTTTATTTACCTTTACCGCTCGAATTGTTACGTGTTTGTTGAGTATATAAGGTGTTTTATGACACATTGATTTGACATAGACATATTTTTAAATGGCTAAAAAACTTCAGACTTTTTTTCTAGAATTCGCGAACATTCACCGTTTCTTATTACGGTTTTGGCGCGAATTAGTAACACCACCATACGAATTCAAGGAAATTATACGCCAATGCTATGAGATAGGCTATAAGTCGTTGCCTTTGATTAGTTTAACCGGATTTATCGTTGGCTTTGTTTTTACAAAACAGTCTCGTCCTTCGTTGGAAGAATTTGGTGCAACTTCGATGTTGCCATCCTTGATCTCCATTGCAATTGTTCGGGCTTTGGCCCCCCTCGTAACAGCTTTGATCGCCTCAGGTAAAGTGGGGTCACAGATCGGCGCTGAATTAAGTTCGATGAATGTGACCGAGCAGATCGATGCCATGGAGGTGTCCGGTACGAATCCTTATAAGTATTTGATTGTAAGTAGAATTTTAGCTACAACCATCGGTATTCCAGTCCTCTGTTTTTATGTGGCCGGTATTGGTCTCTTGGGTGGTTACCTCAGTATGATGAGTAAAGATGACTTGAGTTTTTTAAGTTTTTTTACGCAGGTTTTTGAGACCATTGCTTTCAAAGATTTAGGGGCTATGGTATTGCGTGCGGTGATATTTGGTTTTACCATTGGAGCTGTTAGTTGCTATTGCGGCTATTTTTCTTCAAAAGGTACCGAGGGGGTAGGTAAAGCTGCCAACGCTGCTGTAGTCGCTTCAATGTTCCTTGTATTTATTGAGGAAATAATTATTGTTCAGGTTTTGTCGTTCTTTGGATAGTGGTATATGGAAAAAGCGAAATTAAATATAGATCATTCTCAATCTGTTATTGAAATCAGAAATGTAAGTAAGTCTTTTGGAGATAACCATGTACTGAAGAATGTTAATCTAGATTTATATAAGGAAGAAAACCTTGTTGTTTTAGGTCGTTCAGGTACCGGTAAGTCGGTTCTGATTAAGTTGATTTCTGGCTTATTGAAACCCGATGAGGGTGCAATTGATGTATTGGGTGAATCTGTTACTGAATTAAACGATCGTCAACTACGTGAATTACGATTAAAAATAGGTTTTTCTTTCCAGAATAGCGCGCTTTATGACAGTATGACGGTTCGTGAGAATTTGGAGTTTCCTTTGGTGAGAAATAAACGGAAGCTGACACGGTCTGAGATTAATTATGCAGTGGAAGAGGTGTTGGATGGGGTAGGCTTATCTCAGGCAATCAACCAGATGCCATCTGAACTGTCCGGAGGTCAGCGTAAGCGGATTGGTATAGCGCGTACGCTAATCCTTAGGCCGGAGATTATGATGTACGATGAGCCCACGGCGGGTTTGGATCCGATTACCTGTTTGGATATTAATGGGTTGATTAATGAGGTTCAGGAGCGGTATAAGACTTCGTCAATTATTATTACACACGATTTGGCCTGTGCAAAAGAAGTCGGTGATCGTATTGTGATGTTACTGGACGGTAAATTTGAAAGACAGGGGTCTTTTGAGGAAATTTTTGATACAGACGACGCACGGGTAAGGGCGTTTTATAATTATAATTTTATTCTATAATATACATGAGTAAGGCAGAAAATAAAAGAGCTATCATTGTTGGTATTTTTGTTTTTTTAGGCGTATTGATTCTTTTGGCCGGGATTTTTATTTTAGGCAGTCAGCAGAAGAAATTTACAAGAAACATCGAGATCACCACTTCATTTCCTGATGTTGCAGGATTGAAAGTAGGAAGTAATGTGTGGTTTTCTGGAGTTAAGGTGGGCATTATTAAAAATATTCATTTTAAAAGTGTACAGGATGTCGAAGTTGTTTTGACTATTGAAGAGAAATCTGCAGAATATATCCGTAAGGATGCAGTCACGAAATTAGGCTCCGATGGACTGATCGGTAATAAAATTGTTGTTATTTCAGGGGGATCTCAAAATGCACCTACTGTAGAAACAGGTGACTTCCTGCGGTCCGCCAAAACTGCAGATATGGAAGCTATGATGGAGACATTGCAGGTGAATAACGAAAACCTGGCTAAGATTACCACAGACTTTGTCGAGATATCACGTGGATTGGCAGATGGCAAGGGGATGGTCGGTGCGATGTTGACCGATACGGCTATGGTGAATACATTACGTGCGAGTTTATTGTCCATCAGTGCGGCAATGAACAATGCGAACAAGGCATCGGCAAACTTGGTTACATTGACAAATTCGTTGAACAGCAACAGAGGTTTGATCCATGATCTGACCACAGATACGGCGATATTCTCCAATTTACGTCAATCTGCTGCTCAATTGCAGGGCGTTTCGCAGACCGCAAATGCATTGATCAATAATTTGAATAACGCCTCGAGCAGATTGAACGATAAGGATAATGCTGTAGGTGTCTTATTGAATGATCCTGCTTCCGCTAACCAGATTAAGTCGGCAATTAACAATTTGAATTCAAGTACCGAAAAGTTGGATGAGAATATGGAAGCCTTGCAACATAACTTCCTGCTACGCGGCTTCTTTAAGAAAAAAATGAAGGAAAATGCGAAGAAAGCCGAGTTACTTAAGGCAGATAGTGCACAGTAAACTGTCGTAAACATATTATCGAAAGGCTTTACGCTTGCGTAGAGCCTTTTTTTCTTTAATAAATAACAAACCATATGGGTTTTCAAACGAAACTTAGGCTTATAGTGAACGTTTGAATGACTTTTAGTTAAGAGGAAATGAATAAACCTGAAATTACGGATAAAGAGGTGATCTTTGAAGACAATCATCTGATAGCAATCAATAAAAGGGCAGGGGATATTGTACAAGTTGACGAAACCGGAGACCTTTCATTGGAAGACATGGTAAAGATCTACCTGAAAAAGAAGTATGATAAACCCAATGATGCTTACGTTGGGGTTATCCATCGTTTGGATCGACCGGTTAGCGGTATGATTCTTTTCGCGAAAACGAGCAAAGCCCTTGAGCGTATGAATAAGTTCTTTCAAGATCGCACGGTAAAGAAAACTTATTTTGCCATTGTGCGCCAACGTCCGCGAAATGCTGAAGGTAAATTGATCAACTGGTTAATTCGAAATAGACAGACGCGAGTCACCAAGGCATTCCCACGTGAAGTGAAGGGCGGTACCTATGCTGAATTGGATTACGCGGTGATAGGTGAGTTGAACGGATTTTACCTGTTACGTGTTGAACCTCTTACAGGCCGTACACATCAGATTCGTGCACAGCTGGCGGCGATGGGTTGCCCTATTGTCGGCGATAACAAATACGGATATCCAAGAGGAAGTTCATTGGGAAGTATCTGTTTGCACTCGCGATCGTTGGCGTTTATGCATCCCATCAAAAAAGAGCGGATGACATTGGAGGCTTCATTGCCGAAAGATGGTTTTTGGGACAAATTTGAAGCATTGGTACGCTAATCGTTAAATTTTCAGTAACTTTGGGCTATGAAATGGTTTAAATATCTACTCTTAATATTTACCTTAAGCTGCTCGATGGTGTCTATTTCCCGAGCACAGTGTGCCATGTGTACATTGAATGCCGAAAATTCTACCAAAGAAGGCAATATGCAGGGAAAGGGGTTGAACGACGGTATCTTATTTCTATTGGTGATTCCTTATCTGGCCGCTGCAGGACTGGGCTATCTATGGTTTAAAAAATACCGAAAAAAGAATCCGCCAACCAAAAAGTTTGTTAACGAGATAAAGTAGAATCCAATGCCGACATCTAAATTTCATGCAATGATACATTCCAAATGTCCTAAATGTCATGTCGGAAATGTATTTGAAGGAAAGGTATACAGCTTGCGGAAGCAGCATATGAATGAAGTGTGCCCACATTGTGGCGTTAAATATGAGGTCGAGCCCGGCTATTTTTATGCAGCAATGTATGTTAGCTATGCACTTTCGGTAGCTGAAATTGTGTCAGTGTCTGTTGCTATTGCGATTTTGACGGGAAGTGAATCGCCTTGGTTCTATTTGGGAGGTCTGGCTGTGACCATCTTAGTTTTCGCTCCCTTTAATTTCAGGTATTCCCGCTTGATCCTATTACATTTTTTAACGCCAAAAATAAGCTATGAACCTCGCTATGAGCTCGCTTTGGAAATAGAAGAGAAAGATAAAGAGGCGCAGGATAATAAGAAGAAATAACAATACTTAAAAAAATAAAGAGCTAAAAAGCTCTTTATTTTTTTAAGTATTTCATTGTACTGTCGAAAAGGAAAACTTTATCCTTGTACGACTCCGAAATAAGTTGTTGTAATGGTATCAAATGCACCTGCTGAAAATCCGTGATATGTTCTTCGGAAGGCAGGACGACTTGAATACAATAAGTCATTCCTTCGTGCGGGGACTGGAGCATTTCCAGAAGATGCACTCGAAATTTTTGGGATTGTACGATATTATCTTCAATCCAGGAAACGATCTCGTGATGGATTGTTTCTTCTGCTATAACAGATACATTGTATAAAAACATAAACAAAAATACGGTTTTATGCGCTATTTTTGAATATTACGTTTAATTACTATATCTTGTAAAAATAAGGTTGCATTGGCTGCAATTTGGTATTTAATTACAATATTTGGGTTAAATGATAAGGACGTATTCGGGATTATGAGGTTGCAATTTTGGACTGTTTTATTTTTTTGTGCATTGACTATGTTAGGGTGCCAACAACATAAGGTTGACCCTATACCCATTAATCAATTCTTTTCCACACCTGAAAAATCAAATTTTAAAATTTCTCCCAATGGCCGGTTCATTGCTTATATCGGTATGGACAATCATTGCAAAAATATCTATTTGATAGATTTGATGGAGAAGGACAGCTCCAAGCAGCTCACTTATCAGAATGATATCAATGTAAAATCCTTTGTCTGGAATAACGATTCCAAAATTTCCTTTTTGACCGAGCAATCTGCCCAGGATAGTTTACGTTTATATGCTGTGGACATCAACACAGAAAAGATTTGGCCATTAATTAAACCTGCCCGTGCAAGATTCAGGTGGGTTCATCCGATGGTTTCCAACGGCGATAGTTTTGTTGCTGGAATCAATGACCGTGATTCCTCGTTTTTTGATCTGTATCGCATTTATTTGGACGGAAGACCCCGGGAACTGATTTTACAAAACCCCGGTAATATGAGTTCTTGGATTGCTTCCAATGATGGGCAGGTGCGTTTAGCAATAGCAAATGATTCGGTACAGCAATCAGTTCTTTTTCGGGTTTCTGAGAAAGAACCTTTTAAGGAGATTATACGCTGTGATGTCGAGAGTAGTTTCACTCCGTTGGGATATAAGGATAGTTCAGACCGTATTATTTATGCACTTTCAAATATAAATCGTGACAAGCTGGCTCTCATTAGTTATGATCTGGTCAACGAAAGGGAATTGGGAGAGCTGTATAGCCATAAAGAGGTCGATGTAAGTCCCGGAGGTTACTTCCCGGAGCAAAACCGCTTGTTGTTTGTTAATTATACAACTTCGAGACAGAGCCGGCATTTTTTTGACGAACAAACAAAACGGAAATATGATGAACTGTCTAAGCAAATTGATGGTTTTGAATTCCAGGTACTCAATACCGATGTTTCGGGAGAGAGAGTCATTATTAAAACCTATACAGATGTGAATCCCGGCGGGATTTATTTTTACGATTTTAGGTCAAAAAAATTGACCAAATTAACCGACAATAACTCGGATCTCAAAAGTAAGGAATTGGCTCCCAATGAATTTATTACCTACAAAGCGAGAGATGGCATGACGATCTCAGGGTATTTGACCTATCCTATACATTCCAACCGAAAAGATCTGCCGATGGTGGTACTGCCGCACGATGGTCCCAATGGACGCGAAGTATGGGGTTTTGACAATGAAGCACAATTTTTAGCCAACAGGGGATATTTGGTTTTTCAGATGAATTATCGGGGCTCAACAGGGTTTGGAAAGAAGTTTTGGACTGCTGGATTTAAGGAATGGGGTGGGAAAATTCAAGATGATATTACGGACGGGGTAAAATGGCTGATCAAAGAGGGGATTGCCGATAAAGATCGTGTGGCCATTGTGGGGAAAGGATTTGGGGGATATTCGGCATTACATGCTGCTTGCTTCAATTCAGACCTTTATAAATGTGCTGTTTCTTATTCAGGATATACCAATCTATTTACCTATTTTAGGGATATTCCACCGTATTTTAAGTCCTATGTGCAGAAAATGTATCAGATCGTAGGGAATCCTATTCGGGAAGCGGAGCTGTTTAAAAATATATCTCCTGTTTTTCATTCGGATAAGGTACGGATTCCTGTACTGTTAGTCCAAGGGGGCAAAGATCGATTTAGTTCGGTGACAGATGCAAACCAATTTGTTCAGAAACTGAAGAATAACCATGTTCCTGTGCAATATTTCCTGAAGGAAGATGAAGACAGAACTTTTAAAAAAGATGAGAATATATTTGGCTACTATAATGAACTGGAGCGATTTTTGGCAAAATATCTAGCGGACTAGGGACATTATATGAAAGCAGAGAAATACAGCTATCGAAAAAATTACGGACTATTGTTGATGTTTTTCATCGTCATCAGTGGTTTGTATATTTTTGCGCTTTTTCTATCCAGAAGCTATACCGAGTCCCATATAAAGAATGAATTTACCAATAGGAAATCGGAAATTTTTGATCAGACCTTGGTTCCTTTCAATGACTTTTTCCAAAATAGAATTCCTGAGGTCTCGTTTTATCAGGGCTTTTTGGACTCTGTACAAGCCGGAAAATATGCCTACAGTATTTTAAGTTCTTATCCTTTTGTGCGCGAAATCGGTTTTTTTGATTTACAATTTAACAATGATCATAATTTAAATTACGGTTTTATAGTCAATAATTTGAGAATTCAGCCTAAGACCATTACTTTTTTTACGGTATCCCGCTCGGGGCTGAACAAAAATACGATCCGTGACCGTGGTCAGATGGGGCTGCATTCGGAGGAAATCAATAACATTGGGGTTAAGCTCGCTACTTATATTGACAAGTTGCAGCCGAATGCTAAACTTTCTGACAAGGATATTTTAAAGGTATTCTATACGATCAGACCCGGACAGATTACCTATTTAAATATACCAAGGGTCAATGATTTGATCGTTTATAAAGCCATTATGGAGGGTAATCTGGACCATACTGTCGGCTATGAACAGGACATGTTCAATTTTCAGATCGACCCAATGTTTCTGGAGGTAAAAAATAGTTATGCCAATCTCTACGAAAAAGTGGAGATCGTCCCCTTGGTAGGGGCACCGATTACGCCCGAGAACGATGAAATTTCTACAGAAATGCCTTTACCAGGAGCTTTGGCAGATTATAAACTGCTCTTTAGATCAAGTAAAAGTTTTCTCTCGAAGGAAATAAACCGTAGTTTTTGGCCCGTATTGGGAGGTATATCCTTGATTTATATTATTTTGATCGCTATTCTATATTTAATTTATAGAAATTTAGAAATTAACGGGAGACTTTTTAAATTGCAATATGATTTTATCAACAATTTGACCCATGAGTTTAAGACGCCTGTAAGCGTTATAAAAATTGCTGGAAATAACATCAAGAGTGCACAAGTTTTATCCGATGAGGAGCGAAAGATGTATGGTAATATTTTGGATCAGGAAGCTGACCGGCTCAATAATCTGATGAATAAATTATTGTCATTTAGTCAAATTGAAAATAAAACCATCAAATTAAATAAAGAGGAGGTAGACTTGGAGGAATTTACCGAAAATTTGGTTGCTTCCTCAAGAATAAAATATGCTGACTTCAAAATTAGCACAAAAATTGATGTAAGAACATCGATGCTTGCCGATCCGGTGTTATTGAGCAGTGTATTTCAAAATATGATAGACAATGCCTACAAATATTCGAAAAATGGGCATAAAATCTTGGATATTGCGATACAACAAAATAAGAAGAATTTTGTTATTACTTTTAAGGACGAAGGAATTGGGATAGAGAAGGCAGAGTTTAACAATATCTTCAAAAAGTTTTATAGAATAAAAAGTCAATATAATCAGCAAGGAAGTATTGGTTTAGGTTTGGCTTTCTGTAAGGAGATCACTGAGTTTATTGGTGGAGATATTACGGTAAAAAGCCAATTGGGGCAAGGCACTACCTTCACGTTAGTATTTCCGGTTTAAAAACTAAATTTAAATATGAAATATCCATGTTTAGAAAGCTTGTAAACTTATAATTATAAACTGGATATTTCATAAGACATTTAAAAGACAAATTATTTACTTATGAATAAAGACATCACTGTTGCTGTTATTGAAGATGATGAGAACTTACGTTTCTTGGTAAAACATCGATTAGAATCTGAGGGCTATCAAGTCATCCAAAGCGGAAATGGGAATGAAGCAGAAAGTTTAATCTTGGAGAAACGACCGGACGTGGTCCTCTTAGATTGGATGCTCCCGGGAAAAGAAGGTAACGAGATCTGCGAGGATGTCCGTAAAGCAGGATTTGAGAATATCATTATTATGATGACAGCCAAGTCCCAGGATGTGGACAAGATTGAAGCTTATAGCTTTGGTGTGACAGACTATATTAGCAAGCCGTTTAATATGGACGTGTTGATCGCAATGATAGATAATAAGGTGAAGTTTTTCTTGCCCAAGAACAGCCCCGAAATCTACAAGTTTGGACAGACAGAACACCATCCAAATATCCATTCCTTGATACGGGATGGTAAAAAGGTCGAATTAACTATTTTAGAGAATAGAATCTTATTACATTTTCTTCAAAACTTAGGTAGGGAGATCACACGTGAGGAGTTGATGGAAGTGGTATGGGGTTATAGCTCCAATGTGAATACACGGACGCTGGACATGCACGTCGTACGTCTGCGGAAGAAGATAGAAACAAATCCTGACAAACCGCATTATTTGCAGACAGTACGCGGATTGGGCTATAAATTTGTTGATGAAGAAGAGATTTGATGGATAAGAATTTGTTTTGTTGAAAACAATTATTATCTTCGTATAGATTGAAAGCAAGACCATGTTACCCGAAGAGGGTAATATGGTCTTGTTTCTTTTTTTAAATGTAGAAAATAAGAAAAAGATAAAATTATGGCAGAAGTAACTTATTTTACGGAAGAAGGATTGCGTAAGCTTAAAGAGGAATTAGCTTATCTGAAGACGGAAGGAAGATCTAAAATTGCCAATGCTATTGCAGAGGCAAGAGACAAAGGAGATTTGTCTGAAAATGCGGAGTATGATGCTGCTAAAGAAGCTCAAGGACTCCATGAAGCTAAAATAGCCAACTTGGAGAATACCTTGGCGACAGCCCGATTGATTGACGAATCCAAATTGGATACGTCTAAGGTGCTAGCTTTGTCTATCGTTAAGATCAAAAATAAAAAGAATGGTGCTGTGATGACTTATCAATTGGTTGCCGAATCAGAGGCGGACCTTAAGTCGGGCAAGATTTCCGTTAAATCTCCTATTGCTCAGGGATTATTGGGCAAGTCGAAAGGTGACACGGCAGAGATCGAAGTACCTGCAGGTAAGATTGAATTTGAAATTGTAGAGATTTCGAGATAACATATGTCGGTTATGTGCGGTATGCCATAACCGCACATCCGCAAATTAACTTTATATTAAGAAGGTCGGGTTCTAGCAATCGCGACCTTTTTTGTTTATATTTGTTGAGAACATCATACTTAATGTTACTTATGGTCGTTTTTTATCAAATGTATTTAGATAGTAAATGGTAGACGTTAGACTTTCTTTCTGCAGGCCGATGGCCGGTAGAATCGAAGTTTCCTATGCACTATTAATATCTCAATACTTTATTACAAAAGGAGTTTATTCCAATATAGAATAATATGTCAACAATTTTTTCAAAAATCGTCGCTGGAGAGATTCCAGCTTACAAAGTTGCGGAGAGTAATGATTTTCTGGCTTTTTTGGATATCAGTCCTTTGGCGAAAGGTCATGTTTTGGTGATACCTAAGAAAGAAACAGATTACATTTTCGATATTGAAGATGATGAGTACATGGCGCTTTGGGTATTTGCAAAAATCGTTGCGCAGGGGATAAAAAAAGTAATACCGTGTGTTAAAGTTGGCGTGGCTGTTGTGGGATTGGAAGTTGCGCATGCGCATATTCATCTTGTTCCGATCAATAAAATAAGTGACCTAAATTTTGCTGGGCCTAAGTTGAGTTTAGGCGAAGATGAACTACATCAGATCGCTGAAACAATCCGTGAGTCTATTATCAGCATAACTGCACAAAATCAATAACAAGATTATATTACACTTGATTTACTTTCGTTTTTTAGAAGAATACTATATTTGTACTTTGTTGTTTTAAAATTGTACAGGGGAAAAAAGTAGATTTTGATTCTAAAATGGAGAAAACAACATTGATTTTTACTGAAAGTTATGCATGAACTTTTGTTGTCATTTCAACAACTAATGAACCCCGAAGAGCTCCTGAGTTCAGGCGGGTTTTATTTAGTTATATTAATCGTATTTGCCGAAACAGGTCTGTTTTTTGGTTTTTTTCTACCGGGCGATTATTTATTGTTTTTAGCAGGACTATTTTGCGCGCTCAATAAGATCGATGTGAGCATTTATACGCTTTGTCTGGGCTTATTGGGAGCAGGAATACTGGGCAATTTTACAGGCTATTGGTTCGGTTATCGAGCCGGTCCCATGTTATTCAAGCGAAAGGATAGTTTTATCTTTAAACGGAAATATGTGGTGATGGCGGAAGAATTTTACCATAAATATGGGGGAACCGCATTAATTATAGGTAGATTTGTTCCAATAGTTCGTACTTTTGCTCCGATCTTTGCCGGTGTTGTAAAATTAGACTTCAAAAAATTCGTTTTATATAATATCAGTGGAGCTTTAATTTGGGTCTTGATATTAACACTTTCCGGTTATTTCCTAGGGATAGAGTTTCCTTGGATTATCCATTATGTGGAATACGTTGTGGTTGGGATGATTGTGATCGCATTTTTGCCTATTGCAATAACTTTGCTCAAAAAGCGAATAAAAGACAAAAGAAACAAACAAAATATACAGTAAAATAAAAAATGAGTAAACAAAACCCTTGGCACATGGTTTCTCCAGGTGAGAATGTGCCAAATGCCGTAAATGCTATCATTGAGATTACAAACGGATCCAAAGGAAAGTACGAATTAGACAAAGAAACAGGTTTGTTGCTTTTGGACAGAGTAATGAGTTCCTCTGTCGTCTATCCAGCCAATTATGGTTTCATTCCACAGACTTATTGCGATGACAAAGATCCTTTGGATATTTTGGTAATTTGTTCGGTTGATATTTTACCTTTAACATTGGTGGAAGCACAGGTTATCGGTGTCATGAATATGGTTGATGGCGGAGAGCAAGATGATAAAATCATTGCTGTTGCCAAAAATGATCCTATATTCAACTACATTAAAGACATTGATCAATTGCCGCCGCATACAATGAAGGAAATTGTACAATTCTTTGAAAGTTACAAAGCTTTAGAAAAGAAACAAGTTATCGTTGAAGGGGTGAAAGGACGTGAAGAAGCACAAAGAATCTTGATAGAGGCTATTGAGTTGTACAAAACAGAATTTGTTAACAAATAACCCCCAGCATGGCGCTCGATATTTTTTGGACATTGTTTTTAGTACTGGCCAACGGCTTTTTCGTTGCGGCCGAGTTTGCTATTGTCAAAGTCCGAATCTCCCAAATTGAAGTTCAGGCAAAAACAGGTAGTAAAGTTGCTACAATAGCCAAAAGTATAACGGAGCATTTGGATGGTTATTTGGCCGCTACACAATTGGGTATTACACTTTCTTCACTGGCCTTAGGTTGGGTAGGAGAGGCTGTAATGACCCAGATTGTGCAGGGAGCTTTAGGTTTCTTTGGTGTTGAATTGACCGGTACGATAGCGACCAACGCAGGACATGTGCTGGCATTTACAATTATTACCGTACTGCATATTGTCTTTGGTGAGCTGGCTCCCAAGTCAATTGCGATTCAAAAACCCGTTGCAACAACGATGAAGATTGCGGTTCCCCTGCAATTTTTCTACTTTATCTTTAGACCTTTTATATGGATCCTAAACGGTTTTGCTAATTTTCTGCTTAAAATTTTAGGATTTGAGGTGACTAAAGGTGAATCTGCCCACTCTTCGGAAGAATTACAATACCTCTTGGATAAAGGAAAAGAATCCGGCGCATTGGATATTTCTGAACATGAGTTAATTAAAAATGTTTTTGATTTTAATGAACGTATCGTCAAGAATATTATGGTGCCGAGGACGAAAATTGTCGCGGTCGAAATAACAGCGGACGCTTCGGAATTGATTGAGACTATGACGGAGGAAGGCTATTCACGTCTTCCGATCTACGAAGATAACATTGATCAGATTGTTGGTATTGTGCATACCAAGGATATCCTTCCGCTATTGGCCAAAGGCAAAGAGGTGGTGATGAGAAATATTATGCGCAAGCCCTATTTTATCCCTGAGACCAAAAAGATCAATGATCTGATGGCCGAGTTTCAGCAGCGACGCCTGCAACTGGCCATTGTACTGGATGAATTTGGAGGGACAGCAGGGATGGCTACCCTGGAGGATATTGTGGAGGAATTGGTAGGAGAGATCCAAGATGAGTACGATGAGGAAACCCCAGTTGTAGAACGTATATCTGAAACAGAATATATGGTAGATGCAGGGGCTAGTATTCATGATGTGAATGAGTTTCTTCCGATAGAATTACCCGAAAGTCAGGATTACGATACAATGGCTGGATTGGTCAGTGAAATCTTTGATAAAATTCCTGAGGTAGGCGAGCGGAAAGAAGAATATGGATACGTATTTACAATTATCCGCAAAGCACAACAGAACATCGAGTTTGTCAAGTTAGAACTGGTTGAGTCAGCTGATGATGATATAGAAGAATAGGATTATAAGGAAGCAGTACATGCAATTATTTTTTACACCGGAATTAAATCCTTCTTTACAAAATTTTATCCTTAGTGAGGAAGAAAGTAAGCATGCTGTGCGTGTGCTTCGCATGAATGCTGGAGACCGGTTAAATTTAATAGACGGTCGCGGCGGCCTGTACGAAGCTGAAATTATGGACCCACATCCAAAACGTACCGTATTAGCGATTTTGGACATTACGGAGAACTACCAGAAACCAAATTATCATTTGCATATTGCTGTTGGGCCCACTAAGAACATCGATCGTATCGAGTGGTTTTTGGAAAAAGCTACCGAAGTGGGAATTCAGGAAATTACGCCTATTATCTGTGAGCATTCCGAGCGTAAGGAGGTGAAGTTGGACCGCTTGAATAAAGTTATTGTATCAGCCATGAAACAGTCTTTGAAAGCGTATCTGCCAAAACTGAATCCTGCAACACCCTTTAAACAGTTTTTAAAAGATCTTCCAAAGGAAGGTGCTCAAAAAGCAATAGCACACTGTGTTGATTCGGATAAGAAGTATTTGAACGAAGTATTTGAAGCTGGACAACATTATATCATTTTGATAGGTCCGGAAGGAGATTTTTCAGCAGAGGAGATCGATATGGCCTTAGCAGCCGGCTTTCATCCAGTATCGCTTGGGGAAGCCCGTTTACGGACAGAGACAGCGGCTTTGGCAGCCTGTCTTGAAACCTCACTACTCAATAGATAATTCATACTATTTTCTCAGTGATTCAATGTGAATCTAATCTGGAGTAGATCAGATTCAACATTGAAGATACTTTTTCTATTACTTTATCAGTTCAGCGTCGACGATCTGAATCTCAGAATTTCCTTTCAGCGGATCTTTTGTAAAAACCATTTTTCCTTTGAGCTTGATAGGGTCTTCGGAAAATTTTATAGCTCCCCCTTTTAAAGTTACTTCTACCATAGGTGGTATTCCATTGGAACCACAAAACTGACATTGCATGACAGGTAAGACAGACATCATAAAATTCTTGTGATTGCGTCCACTGTGCAGCGGAACCATATAACCTGGGAGTTCAACCACTTTGTTTTCCAGTGCTTTGAGTTCTTTGGGATAAAATGGGGTATATACTTTTTTTGCGCCATTATAAGTCACTTTATAAGCCATCTTATCAATGGCGTCCCATGTTTTGTTCATCATGGGTGTATGATCAGGCACATCGGGATTGCTACCGATCTGTGCATGTACCTGTATAATGCTGAAGAATATGAAGGCAAATGCCGTGATAATTTTTTTCATCTGTTTAATTTTTTTGTAGTTGCGATGAAGCGATCAGATTTATTCTGTATGATGAATAAATCATAATGGTTTCATCTGTTTTAGTATTGAGTATATTGTATTGCGTACTGAGATTTTGCCGATGCACATCCAGAATTTATCTTGTATCTGCTATTCTTACGTTTTTTAACACCAATACCCAGTCGTCCTATTTGTTTGATAAAGTACCAGCGATACTTGTCCTGTACGCTTTCACAGCGGGAATCAGCGCTGCGAGCACGCCGATGAGGCAAGCAACAAGCAAAAATACCAATTCTTTTGGATGTAGCCTAAAAGCTTCGATAAAGTCAGCGCTCTGGCTCGTTTGGTTACTGATATAGTATAAAGCCAGATGTGCGAATAAAAGTCCCACCAGTCCACCAACGATCGTTATGATCAGACCTTCCAACAGAACAATGTTGAATAACTTTCCTTTAGACGCACCGAGTGTACGCATAATGGCCAGATCATACTTACGTTGTTTCAACGCATTGTAGAGGTTAATAAATACACTCAGGCCAGCAATGAGCATGATGACATAAGCAAGGATAGCCAAAGAATCTATTCCTACACCTAGGAGTGAAAACAGACGCGTACTTTCCATAGCCGGAGAAGCCGCTTGCATATCAGTTTGTTGGTCGATCATTTTGGGCAATATACCGATGGCTGCCGGTGACTGGTATTTTATTAAAATAGCCGTTATTTCAAGACCATTCTGTTTCACCATATCCGCGCCGATGGATTTAACAAATACACCTTCCTCTTCGTGTTCATGATCCGCATGTCCTTCATGGTCATGATCATGATGCTCCTTTTCATTGGTTGCTACTTGAGCAGTAGAATTTTCCGGCAAATCCTCGCCATGGTGGTGCAGGTGTGCTTTAACCGTTTCTTCGCGGTCTTCTTCCCGTTCACGTTTTTCTTTTTGAGCTGCTGTTTCGTGATCGGCATGATCATGGGCGATACCATGAACATCCCAGACGCTTTCGAGGTTGGTCAATATGAGGTTGTCAGTTACGTTGTTGTTTTGCTTTAGAATACCCACAATAGTAAAAGGATGTTCGTCATGACTATGGCCATCCTTGCTCAGTCCATGTGAGCTGTTGATCTGGTCACCTATTTTCAAGTTGTTTTTTTTAGCTACCTGTTCACCGATAACGACCTCAAAGTTTTTTTTCCAGATGCGGCCGTTATTTATTTTGGTACCATAGATGGCTAGAAAAGAAGAGTCCGTACCGACAATTCGATGTCCCTTAAAGTTATCACCCAATGACAAGGGAACCGCTAATTGTACAAGCGGGTTCTGACGCAGTGGCTCGAGTTCGTTCAAAGGTATATTTCCCGTTGGGTTGTCAATATGATATACGCTGGATAGGATCAATTGAAGAGGACTACCTTTGGCTCCGACGACCAGGTCAATGTTCTTACTGTTGTTGTCGAGCTGCTTTTCGAATGTTTCACCTGTAATCGAGAGTACAGCCAGTATGGAGATTCCAAAAGCTGTCAGTAAAATGCTCAAAAAGACAGAACCGAATTGTCTACTTAAATTTTTCCAAACCAACTGTATCGTGTTCATAGCAAATTTTGAATCTAAAAGGGTGATGAATATTTGGCGTGCGCCATTATTTTAAGAGATACATTTTTGAAAACTGATCTTTAATCCGTTTATCATGCGTGGTGATCAATAGGGTTGAGCCGGCAGTATCTGCGATATCCAAAAGGAGTTCCAGCACACGATTTGTATTGTTATCATCTAAAGCTGCTGTGGGTTCATCCGCAATGAGCAGCGCCGGCTTATTGATCACACTACGCGCAATAGCGGCGCGTTGCAGTTGGCCACGACTCAGTTCATTTGGATAGGCACCAGTTTTGTCCTCCAACTGCAATTGTTTCAATACCTGATGAATCTCATCTACATTGACTTTTTTTCCGGCGAGCGATTGTGCTAATTTGATATTTTCTAGCAAAGTTAAATTTTTGAGAAGGTGAGCTTCCTGGAAGATAAACCCAATATATTGCGATCTGAACTTATCTATTTTGCTATTTGATAATAGCGAAAGATCTTGACCATTAATTTTAACATGACCAGTTTCAGGTCGGGATAGGCCACCCAGCATGTTTAATAAGGTTGTTTTTCCTGTGCCTGAATCGCCCAATAGTAGTGTGTGCTGTCCTTTCTCGATATGGATATCAGGAAATGCGATGCTTTTTGCATTCGTATATTGGAATGTTAGCTGTTCAGTAGATACGATCGGGTTGCTCATATGCTCAAAAATTGAAAATATATTCAAACTTAGAGAAATTGCTTTGTATATGCAATTATATTGCAATAATAAGATCATTCTTGGCATTTTGTTCCATAAATAGGGGAGTACTTTTCTTGTGATAAGCTATAGAATAAGAGGAACTATACCAAAAACGTGGAAATAGCTATTATATGTTAATAACTTTTTGACTTAATAATTTTATTACACTGCTTTAATATAATTCGATAGAAATTATAAAATATCCGCTCAAAATGCAGTTTAGATGTGTTTTTGACCAAAATATAAACACAAAACCCTAATGAGTAACATTAAATTAACAAGTGGTTTACGTAATGGTAATTCCTTGTTAATGTTAATATAATATTATGCCAATAGCTTTGCAGAAACAAAAAACAAAATAAATTGGAACCACAATTACAACTTAAAAGAATCGCTGCTGCCATTACGTTCGTCGTAGCTGCGTCAACAACAGTTTATGCACAGGGGAGTGGGAAGATTGCAGGTAAAGTTACAAATGTCAAGACAGGAGAGACCATCGCGGGGGTGACGGTAAAGGTTCTTGGTACTTCACGTGTAGGAAGTTCGGATGTAACAGGTAATTACAATATTCCGGCTGTACCCGCAGGAAAGTATACCTTAGAATTTAGCTACTTGGGGTTTGCGACAAAGCAAATTACTGATGTAGAGATTAAAGATAAGGATGTAACGAATTTAGATGTGGTTCTTGACAATTCCGAGGGAAAAGTGTTGGATCAGGTTGTGATCACGGGTACATTTAAAAAAGAATCAATAGGTGCATTGTATGCGCAGCAGAAGAATAGCATTTCTATTTCTGATGGTATTTCAGCCGAAGTGATTAAGAAAACGCCAGATAAAAATACAGGTGAAGTATTAAAGCGTGTCAGTGGTGCAAGTGTTCAGGATAATAAATTTCTTGTAATTCGTGGTTTGAGTGATCGCTATAATTCATCCTTATTAAATAATAGCCCACTACCGAGTACAGAACCAGACCGTAAAGCATTTTCATTTGATATTATTCCTTCTTCTCTAGTTGACAATATTGTTATCAGTAAAACAGCCTCCCCAGATTTACCTGGTGACCTAACGGGGGGAGCTATTAATATCAAAACGAAAGATTTTCCGGATAAAAAGACAGTAGAGTTTAGTGTAGGTCTGGGAGGGAATACACAAACTACATTTAAAGACTTTTATGGAAGCAAAAGAACTGTAGGGAATTATTTTGGATTGAAAAATCCAGATAATAATCTACCTTCAACTTTTCCAAAGAATAAAGAATCATATACAAGTTTACCAGCAAACGATAAAGCCGAGTATACAAAAGACTTTAAAAATACATGGGGTTATAAAAATCTTGGAAAATCGTTGCCTTATCAAAATCTTCAATTTATTTATGGTAACTCATTTCTTCTTGAGAATGGCGGGAAATTGGGGGTGATTGGTTCATTAACTTATCGAAATTCAGAAAGTATATCTAATGAAATACGAAACGACTTTAATGGCACAAGCCAAGGATATAATAATTACTACTCCAAATATAGAGATAACTATTATAGATTTAGTTCTTCGGTAGGAGCATTGGCAAACCTATCTTACATTAATGACAAATTTAAAATATCATTAAAGAATATCTTCAACCAAAGCTTAGAGCAAAATTTTATTTCTCGTGAAGGTGAAATAGTAAATGAGAATTATCGCAAGACTACTATGTTAGAGGTTTTCGAGAAGAGAATGTTTAATAGTGTATTAGATGGGGAATATTTGTTAGCCCCCTCCAAACAGTCAAAATTGACTTGGAACCTATCTTACAGCGGAATTTGGGATAATGAACCTGATTTGAGAAGGTTGAGTTATATTAAATCTGTGGACGAAACCGACCCTAACGTGCCTTTTCAGGCTGCTATCCCAAATGGTTCCCCATCACCAGAACAGGCTGGTAAATTTTATAGTAATCTCGAAGAAAATATTTACAGCGGAGGTGTCAATTGGTCTCGTGGGCTAAATCTATTAGGACTTGAACAATCTGTTAAAGTGGGCGTTCTAAAGCAATACAAAAAACGTAATGTGGATGCTAGAGTGTTGGGGTACGTGAATAAGACAGCCGACTTCAATGAGTCTAGAGAATTACTTGGGCTCCCTCAAGATCAACTTTTCGATAATAATAATATAGCAGGGAATAAATTATTTATAGAAGATATTACCAATCAAACAAATAGCTATGAAGGGACAGGGGATTTAAATGCAGGATATGCTATGATTTCGGGTAATATCTCTGAGAAATTGAAAGCGACTATAGGAGCGAGAGTTGAAAATTATATAGAAAAATTAAATACAGGGTCAATCTCCGTTGATGTAGACAATAATGTAAATAATAACTATACAGATATCTTGCCTTCATTGAATTTAACTTATGAATTGACTCAAAAAACCAATTTGAGGTTTAGCTTTTCTAATACAGTAGCAAGGGCTCAATTTAGGGAACTGGCAGCATTTAGCTTTTTTGATTTTATTACCAATAGCATGAAAATTGGTAATCCAAACTTAAAAAGGACTAAAATTTCTAATATAGATGTTCGTTATGAATTTTATCCTAGTTTAGGTAAGTTGATTTCAGTTTCTGGTTTCTACAAGGACTTAAAGAATCCTATCGAAACGAACGTTCGGTCAGGTTCTACAGCAGCGAGTAGAACAGTGACATTTATTAATGCGCCTAAAGCCTATATTGCTGGAGCTGAAATTGAAATTCGTCATGATTTGGGGATTTTTAATGATGAGTCTGAATTTCTGAAAAAAATAGTCTTCAGTGCCAATGCATCATTAATCAAATCTGAAGTTAATTTTGAAGGCTCTACACTCTTAGCCGAAAATAAAAGACCCCTCTATGGCCAATCACCCTATTTACTTAATCTAGGATTACAATACAGCGGTGCAAATGGTTGGGAGTCTAGTGTGTTTTTTAATAGAGCCGGAAGACGTATTGATGTGGTAGGCTTTGGGAACTATATCAATTCAATATTTGTGGATGAATATCATACGATTTATGAGGCACCACGGAGTTTATTAGATTTTCAACTATCCAAAAAGTTGATTTCTAATAAGGCGGAACTAAAACTTAATGTGGGGAATATTTTAGATTCAAAATCTATTTTTTATCAAGATGTTGATAAAAATGGTAAATATAATGTTAGTGGAGACCAATTAATTAATTCTGTGAAATATGGAAGAAACTTCTCACTGTCATTCGGTTATAAGTTTTAAAGATTAAATAAATATTAGTTAACATTAAGGTTACATTCTGTTGATACCTTTGAAAAAAAAACAAATTATGAAATTAAACATGAATTCAAAATGGTTTGCTTTAGCTCTAGTAGCGGCCTCGATGGGTATTGCGAGCTGCAGTAAGTCTGATAATCCAAACCCTGTTGATCCTAATCCTGGAACTGGAGAAGTAGAGGTGATCGAAGGTAAAATTGCGAGTAATAAAGTTTTAAGTGCTTCAAAAACATATTTGTTAAGAGGTTATGTGCAGGTAATGGATGGTGCAACATTAGAAATTCCAGCAGGTACTATTATTAAAGGTGAGAAATCAACGAATGGGGCATTAATTGTTGAACGTGGTGGGAAATTAAAAGCAAATGGTACTGCTGATAAACCTATCGTGTTTACTTCCGACCAGGCTGACGGCAATAAAGATACAGGTGATTGGTCGGGTATAATCATTTGTGGAAAATCTCAAGTTAATACAGCTGATGGAACATCACAATATGAAGGGGGAGCGCTCGGAGCGACCGTTGCTAACTATGGCGGAGGCTTGTCTCCTATTCTAGATGACAATTCTGGTGAATTAACTTATGCACGTATTGAGTTTGCTGGAATTGCAATTCAAAAAGATAAAGAGATTAATGGGTTGACATTGTGTGGCGTTGGTTCGGGCACGAAGATCCATCATATTCAAGTATCATATGGAGGCGATGATTCGTTCGAATTTTTTGGAGGAACTGTGAATGCATCTCATTTGATTGCATACAGAGGTGTTGATGATGATTTTGATTTCGATCAAGGTTACAGTGGTAAAATTCAATATGGAATTTCTATTAAGGATCCAAACATAGCAGATGCAGCAGGGACATCTAGAGGAATAGAGTTGGAAAATAAAGGAAATGTATTGAATAATCTATATTCTAGACCGGTATTGTCAAACTTTACGTTCATAGGTCCTGGTAAAGAATCTCAAGCTCAGCATGGTGCTGGCATTCACTTTGGTTTGAATAGTAGAATGGTATTGGCTAATTCAATCATTGTTGGTGCAAAAGGAAACGCTGTAGAGTTTAATTCCGATTTTCCTGCAGCAGAATTAAAAGCGGGGCGCTCTATCTTTTCAAATAATATGGTATTTGGTAATACAGCAAATTATGGTTTAAAAGATGTAACATCTTTTGCTTCTGTAGCTGATTTGACAGGATATTTGAACGGATTTGGAGATTTTGCTACTACTTCCGTAGATGGTGCTGGATTTACTAGTACAAGCATTTCAGCTCCAAATCTTCTATTGAAATCTGATTCACCGGCATTAGGTAAAGCAAAATATGAAGGAGACTTGGCTAGCTTAACAAAAGAGACGTTTATCGGTGCAATGGGGACGACAGACTGGACAAAAGGATGGGCTAGTTGGGATCCTAAAAGCAATAAATACTAGAATAAATTATAGTTTAGTAAAATAGAAAAATCCTGCTTTTAGCAGGATTTTTTTTTGTAGCATTTTGTGCCAATATTTCGTTATAGAGTCAAATAATGTAAACTTTAGAATTATGACAAAGACAATCTATTTATTTGCGTGAAGCATATTTCTGTTTTTGGGCTGTAAAAAGTCTGATGACAAAGTTAATCCTGAAGATTCCGGACTAAAAATGGAAATAAAGGGAATTTCTGGCTGGGGTGATGGGGTGAACATCAGCATTGATCAAAATAAGACTGAAATTAAATATCCTAAAGATGGTCTATCAGGATCAAAAAAAGATAAAGTTTATAAAACAAGTGAGGCCACATTAAAACAGCTGTCCAGCTATATCCAATACTTATAAATTAATGGATGTTAAAATTAATGAATGCGCACGTTGTGCGGATGGACTTGATTATGTGATCACAATTAAATCCGAAGGCAGAGAAAATACGGTAACCATTGCAGCATACCGTACAGATGGTCGATATACTGATCTATTAGACTTTATTAATAAGATGTAATAACTACAGCTATGTGGCTATTTTTTGCCGGAAATTTTACCTAGGTTCATAATGATAAACGATCTGATACGATTGATTCTTGAGTTTATCGGACAATTGACCGATCGCTAAACTTTGGGCTTGTGGAGTAGGCTCACATATCGAATAGTATTTGCCATTGTACAAAACTGCGTCACCAATAGGATGTTCAAATTGGACGGCCATTGTGATATGCGTAGGGTAGAGGAGAGTGATCATTGGTAGATTGTAGATCTCCTTAACGAGATAAAAGAACAGCGCTGCACGATCATCGCAGTCACTATATTTATTTAACAAAGTCTGTTCCGCAGATAAACGTTTCTCTGTGCCAAAATTCTCTTCATCGTTTTCGTACAAAAAAGCATAACGTGTAAATCGCATTAAATAATCAACACCTTGTTTTTCGTTCTTGCCCTTTAAATTTTCTTTCAATGCTGGAATAAGCGATTGATAAGTTTCCTTGCTCAATGGAATATTAAAATAGGTTTCGAAATCAACTCCAGGATAGTTTTTAAAAAGATCGCTAATATCATTGTTCAGTTTAACATTAAAATGATAAGCCTTATGACCATCATTGAATGCTATCTGTTTTTCAATATAGTTTGCAGGTATAAAATCTGGAAGCTTGGTGATTTTATAGCTGAAATCGTTGGTGGCTTCCGGTACTTTAATCTTTACGGGTATATAGGCATCTGCTCTTTGAAATAGCTTTCCATAGTCATGGAAATTTAAGCAGGTATATTTTTTACCATCAATTTCAAAGAAAGGAATATCAGAAATATCCTCATTATTTTGGATAAAAAAGATAATCTGATTGTTTCCTACCGCCAGACGTGCGTCATATCCAGATTTACACATTAGAAACCATTTGTATAATGTGTAACGTGCGTAATTTTCCGTTTTTGGCGCTATCTGTTGCGCTGTTCGACGCACGAGCTGATAATATACCCAGTCGTTGAGATGCTGTTTATCTTTGTATTCTAGCAAACTATTTACCAGATCACGATAGTCTCTCTGATCAGCAGTTTGGTAGAACTCCTGTACGAGAGATCCTGTTAAACTGTCATTGAATGGAATATTGAATGATGGTGATACGTTAATGCAAACTTTCCCATCATAGAAATCGAACACATGCTTTTGAGCGCTAACAAGTTGTGGACTGTAGATTAACCAGCATAAAATGGTCAAAAACGCAATATAGTATCCTTTGATGTTCAATTCTTAACAATTTAATAACATTAGTGTAATATAAATTTAACAAATTATAGTTGCTTTTTATAGCGATTATTGAAAAATGTTTTTGGGATTGCAATGGTTGGAAATCTTTAAATAATACATACCATGTACTGCTCATAAATCGAGTATGCTCGCCCTGAACAATGGTTGTATGACGCTATATGCCTTTTCATTTTCCTGATTTTTGGAATGTTATCAAATCAAAGTTAGGGAAGTGGGATACCAAAAAATTGGGCTTTTAAGCACTATTTTTTGGTATTTGTACAGTATTTCTTCGCCTTTTGTCCGTACCGTCTTCGGAATGCCCATATAGATTCTCTACTCATTCTCTACATATTGCCTACATAATCAGTAGGGAAAGAGTAGGTGTTGAGTGGAGAAAAGTAAGGTGATCGGCGAAGAAGGGGCGAAGCATTCCTGAATGAGTTCCGAAAATAGGATGAACAATTTTAGATAATGCTAATCGCACTAACTTACTATGTTCGTTGCTATTTTCCCTGATCTTATTTGCACGCTGACGTACCACTGACCTACTGTTGGCCTACTATTCTCCTATCCCAGTAAACCAAATGTAGGCCAACAGTAGGAAAACTATACGTGAAATACAGTATTACGGCAGGTAATTACTAAAGGAAAATAACTAGTTGGTTGTATCCCAAATACAGCACTATTTTCTTTGTTTGTTTTTTAAATCTGTTTTCCTGTACAAAATTATTGCTAACAAGATGTTACAATATGAAGGTTTCATTTTGTTATTTTTTGTAACATTTTTGTTTTATTTGATTTGTTAATTTTCTTTCTGTTCAAAATGCACTCTTAGCATTAAATTAAAACAATCTTAATGATTTAATAACTAGCTGAATGACGGTTTGTGTGGGCTTGTTGTTAGTTTTGCAGCGTTCTAATCGAAGGTCTTATTACCTGTGATGGCTTATGTTATATATTTCTAATGCTTTCATATTTTATTAAAACAACTTTATTATGTTTCAATTTTGATTTTGTAAATATTTGTTTTGTTTGTTTTTCTAAATTATATTCGATCTAACTTTTAGAACCAATTGTAGATTTACTTAACCGAAGTTATTATGAAATGTAGTCAATTAACATTTTCTTTGTTAATGTTGCTGTTTTCTTCTTCCTGTAAGGAAGATGTTGCGACAAAACAGAGCGAGCATGATCCCAATAAACCGGTCGTGCTTTCTTCTTTCTATCCTGCAGAAGGCGGGGCTAAGGATAAAATCTTATTAGATGGTCAAAATTTTGGATCCGATCCAAATAAGATCAAAGTGTATTTTAATAATGCACGGGCCGCCGTAGTATCCTCGAGCGGAGAACGCATTTATGCCATTGTACCACGCCTCCCTGGCGATGATCCCAAAATCTCGGTTGTCATCGGTAAAGATTCATTGGTTTATGATAAATCATTTACCTATCATATCCAGGCACAAGTTAGCACTGTCACCGGTACGGGGGATAAAAACTTTTTGGCGGGTACCCTTGATCAAGCACATGTCTACGGTAAATACCTAGATATGGACGCGCAAGGCAACCTGTTTATGACCTGGCGTGATGGTGGGTCATTTGGGATAGCGCGTATCAACGAAAAGGAAAATATTGTTACCCCTTTATATTCAGCGGCATCCTCACCGAACCCTTATGCCAATGGAGTGACGGTAGATCGGGTGACTGGTATTATGACGGTTTCACATGAGTCGGTTGCCGAAGTGTTTTTTTCCTTTGATCCAAGGGAAGCTTGGACAATTCGCCAGCGGAATGCACAGTTCTCAGCTGCGGATTATGCGAAGATCGTTCAGGCCGACCGTTATGCCAACTTTGTGACTTTTTGCCCCTACGATGGACATTTATATACACGCTTTCGTGATGGTCATATCGCTAAAATAGATCCGGTGACATATGCTGCGACGATCGTGCACAAAGGGCCTTATGGTTCACAATATGGACAGGCTATTAATCCTGCAAAACCTTGGGAATTGTATATTACGTTGCACTCAAACGCTAGCCCGAACACGTTTGCACAGGGCATTTCTGTATTAGACCTACGTCCTGACCATATCAACGAAGGCTTCAAACGTATCAATGCACCGGGTGGGTCGGGATTTCGTGACGGCCCCGTCAAAGATGCTGTATTCAATTATCCAAAAGATATCAAATTTGATAAGACCGGAAATATGTTTATTGCTGATTACGGTAACCATTGTATCCGCATGTTATCGGCTGATGGAATTGTTTCTACTGTTGCCGGACAACCGACTAAAGCTGGTTATAAAGACGGTGGGCCTGTAGAATCGCAGTTCAACCAACCTTGGGGAGTTGCGGTGAATGATCAGGGTGATATCTATATCGCCGATTGGAACAATGCGCGTATCCGTAAATTAGTTATCGAATAATTAACCTACTTATTATATTATGAAGATTTTTTATTTTTTGTGCATCCTGCCGCTGTGCCTCTGGCTATCACCTGCACTTGCACAACAAGCAGAAGAACAGTTAGCGATTGCCGGAACTGTCGTTGATAGCAAGGGGCAACCTATATCTAAAGTGTCAATCTACGTCAAGGATAAACCGACAGGAGCAACTTCTACAGATGAAAAGGGAAAGTTTACTATTAAAGCTGTGTATGGAGACTGGTTGGTATTTACCAGTGTTGGCTATGATGTTGCCGAGCATTTGGTGGTAGAATCGACCAACAATCTGGAAATAAAAATGCTCGATAAGAGTACGAATATTGATGAGGTCGTCGTAGTTGGTTTGGGCGCAAAACAACGGAAAATTAGTTCTGTAGGTGCCATTACAACAGTTGATGTAAAACAGTTACAAAGTCCCGCGCCTTCTATTGCGAATATGCTGGGCGGTCGTGCAGCAGGCATTATATCCATGCAGACTTCGGGTGAACCGGGATCAAATATCTCTGATTTTTGGGTGCGTGGTATAGGTACATTTGGTGCCAACGCGAAAGCCTTAGTGCTTATTGATGGGCTTGAAGGCGATTTAAATACCATAGACCCTGCAGACGTGGAGAGCTTCTCCATTCTGAAAGATGCTTCAGCAACAGCAGTATATGGTGTGCGGGGTGCAAACGGAGTGGTATTGGTGACCACTAAACGTGGTACCGTAGATCGGATACAGATCACAGGGCGTGCAAATACGACCTTATCCAGACTGAATCGTTTACCGAAATACCTACGTGCTTATGATTATGCCCTATTGGCTAATGAAGCTTCCGTAGTGCGGGGGAGCGAGCCCTTGTTTAATGATACTGAATTAGGTATTATACAACAACATCTAGATCCAGATATGTATCCTGATGTCAGCTGGCAAGACGAGATTCTAAACCGAAGTTTCTGGCGTCAAAGCTACTATGCTTCGGGACGTGGAGGTTCTGAGGTTGCACGATATTTCCTGAGTTTGGGCGGTAATAGCGAAACAGCGGCCTACAAAGTTGATAAGAATAGTATTTACAGTTCTAATGTTGGTTACAATACTTACAATTATCGGCTTAACCTTGATATCAACCTGACAAAAACGACTAAGGTGTTTTTGGGTTCAGATGGATTTTTATCGGTTAAAAAAGAACCGGGTTATGGGAATACGGATGCGATCTGGAAAACACAATCGACACTTACGCCAATTTCCATTCCGCTTCAATATTCCAATGGCTTATTGCCTGGTTTAGGAGCAGGCCAACGTTCATCACCTTATGTGATGATCAATCGTACGGGTAACTATAATAATCAAAACTATAAAGGTAAGGTAACCGTGGCGCTTGATCAAGACTTAAGTAGTCTCCTGGAAGGTCTGAAAATTCGTGGTCAGGGTGCTTATGACATTCAGAGTTATTTTGCCGAACGTAGATGGATGCAACCGGCATTGTATGAGGCAACCGGCCGAAACTTGGACGGTTCGCTAATCATGGTTCAAAAGGTACAGGAAAGTCCGGCTTCCTATCTGAAGACCGTAAGTCAGTACCGAAAATATCATTTTGAGTCTACACTTAATTATGAGAAAAAATTTGGTGAGGATCATCGTACCTCAGCTTTGGTTTATTATTACCTGAGCGATGCTAAAGATACCGATGATGCAACCAGTAATATGACCGCAATACCTGTTCGTTATCAAGGGGTTTCCAGTAGGTTTACCTATGGTTATAAGGATACATACTTATTGGACGCCAATTTTGGATATACAGGTTCTGAAAACTTTCAGCCCGGCCGTCAGTATGGGTTCTTCCCATCGGTGGCAGTGGGATGGGTACCTTCAAGTTACCAATTTGTGAAAGATGCAGCACCTTGGTTAGACTATTTCAAAATCAGGGCATCTTATGGTACCGTAGGTAATGACCGGATTTTAAATGCTGTCCGTTTCCCTTATCTGACGAAAGCGGATATTTACAATAGCGGTGTTTGGGGTGTTGGTGGCATTGAAACAATTTCTGAAACGCGTATCGGGGCGGACAACCTAGCATGGGAACGCTCGATTAAGTCCAATCTAGGAATAGAGGGAAAGCTCTTTAATAACAAAATTGATTTTGTGATTGATTTTTTCCAGGATCAGCGCAACGGTATCTTCCAGCCACGGGTTCAGGTGCCGGATTATGTGGGTGTAATATCCAATCCTTACGCCAATGTGGGGCGTATGAAAAGCTCGGGTGCTGATGGTAATTTGAGCTACACCACCAAACTCAATAGCGATATGACTCTTACTTTGCGGGGTAATTTTACCTATTCAAAGAATGTCGTACAAAATTGGGAACAGGCTTACCTGGAGTATTCTTACTTGGAGTTTAACGGCTATCCTTACGGCTCTATTCGTGGTTATCAATCATTAGGATTATTTAAGGACGAAGACGATATCAAATACAGTCCGACACAAAGCTTTGGAACGGTATTACCTGGTGATATCAAATATAAAGATGTAAATGGTGACGGTATCATCAATACGCTGGATAAAGTTCCATTGACCCATAGCAACTATCCATTGACCATGTATGGTTTCGGAGGAGAGTTTCGTTACAAAAATCTATCTCTAGGAGTGTTATTCAAAGGTACAGGGAAGACGTCCTTTTTCTATGTGGGGCAGCCAATGACATATAAAGATGTTACTGAAAATACCGGTATGGGTTATATGCCGTTTTTTGGCGGTACAGATGGTAACGTCATTACCTTGGCTAATGACCCTGCCAACCGTTGGATCCCAAGAGACTATGCGTTACAGCATGGTATTGATCTATCTTTAGCTGAAAATCCAAATGCTAAATTCCCCCGTTTGCAATACGGAAACAACAGTAACAACAGTCAGCTGTCTTCGTTTTGGATGGATGATGCCCGCTATTTGCGCTTACAGGAGGTTACTTTGAATTATACCCTAAGCCCTAAGTTTTTAAAGAGACTGGGTGTCAGATCTATGGATCTTCAATTTGTTGGGAATAACCTTTATATCTGGGATAATGTTAAGATTTTTGACCCCGAACAAGCGGCCTGGGGAGGGCGTAAATATCCAATTCCGACGACTTACTCGTTACAGGCTTATATTAATTTTTAATAGTATAGAAATAAATGAAGGACATGAAAACGTCAGTAATCATAAAGAGAATAACCAAATTCGTCTTAGCCATACAACTGTTGTTTATGGTGGCATCCTGTAAAGATTATCTAAATATTGATAAATACTTTGATGATGAGTTTAATATTGATTCAGCTTATACAAATACGCGTTATATCGAAGCGTATATGTGGGGGGCGGCAGCACTGTTCCCTGATGAATCCAATACGATCAGATCAAATTATACGCCCGGGCCAATGGCGACAGATGAAGCTATAAATGGCCTTACAGGCACTGGAACTACTAATATTTATTACGGGATGGATTTTGTAACCGGAAATATTACGCCTGATTTTTACGGTGGACTTAATCAATGGGGAAAATACTACAAAATCATTCGTAAAGCTAATAATGTTTTAAAGAACCTCGATGTGCCAAGGGATATGAGCTACGCAGACCGTAACCGTATCGAAGGATATACACGTTTTATTAGAGCTTACGCATACTATAACCTCATTATAGATTTTGGCCCACCGATCTTGCTGGGAGATGAAGTTGTGAATACCAATGAGGATATTGCGTATTATGACCGGCCCCGGGCAACGTATGATGAGGCTATGGAATACATCTGTGGTGAATTTGAAAAGGCTGCAATACAACTTCCCACTGATGTTAGTCTATTGGATTTTGGCAAACCGACAAAAGGAGCAGCATTTGCATTGATCGCCCGTTTGCGCTTGATCCATGCCAGTCCATTGTTTAATGGCGGACCGGTTGCCGCATCCTATTTTGGTAGCTGGATTCGCAAGACCGATGGTACACATTATGTATCACAACAATACGATGAAAAACGTTGGGCAGTAGCCGCTGCCGCTGCTAAGCGTGTCATGGATATGGGCCGGTATAAATTATATACAGTGCCAGCGGACGAAAGAACGCCCACACTTCCGGCTGGCGTAACTTCCGACCCCAACTTTTATGGAAGCTATCCGAATGGGGCGGGTGGTATTGATGCATTTAGATCATATTCTGATGTCTTTACCGGTGAAGCTGTCGCTTCAATCAATCCTGAATACATTTGGGGGCGTAATACAGAATATTTTAGAACGGATTTGAATCAGGGGGCATTTCCGCCAACTTTAGGAGGATGGGGACGTTTCTCGGTGACACAAAAAGTTGTAGATGCCTATCTGATGGATGACGGACGTACCAAAGAAGAAGCACGTGGCGATACGTATTTTGAGGCAGTGGCTGATCTTCCTGCCGGTGGCACTTTTGACGATTTATTTACGGCTCAATCGCGTAATTTTTCGGGTTACCCACTGAATGCAGGGATATTTAAGATGTATGCAAACCGGGAAATGCGTTTTTATGCATCGATAGGTTTCAACGGTGCTGTGTGGCAGGCTTTGTCGAGTACGACGTTGAATACACATACGGCTAAATATTTTTACCAGGAACCTGATGGTCGAGGTGGTGTCTCGGCATCTTCACCTAACTATCCATTAACTGGTTATGTTATTAAGAAATGGGTAAACCCATTTGATGCAATCAGTGGTACGGGGGCCAGAATGATGCCCAAAGCATATCCTATTATCCGTTATGCAGAAATATTGTTATCCTACGCTGAAGCACTAAATAACCTTACTGGAAGCCATACAGTACAGCTTGGTGATAAAACCTATACCGCGAGCCGGGATGAAAGTGAAATAAAAGCTTCTTTTAATTCTGTTCGGTACCGTGCAGGTTTACCAGGATTGTCCTCTGCGCAGCTTGCCAACAAGGCAGAGGTGCAGAAGCAAATAGAACGTGAGCGTATGGTGGAGTTTCTATGGGAAAACAGACGCTTTTACGATGTACGCCGTTGGGGCAAGTACGAAGAAACGGAACGTGAGCCTATTCGCGGTATGAACCCCGATGGTGCGGATCGGGAATCTTTCTACAAGCGAGTTTCACCAGGTACATCGTCATTCCTGACAAGGCAGGTCGATAAAAAGTTGATTTGGGTGCCTATACCTCGTGCCGAAATGCGCAGATTACCATCATTGGATCAGAATCCGGGCTATAATTAGGATTAAGCATTAGAAAAGGAAAATATAACCGTCTTCCATAACCGTTTTGGTTTGTGGAAGACATTAAAATATTAAATTATGAAACGAAGTTTTATCGCTATACTGACATCTTCGATGGCTTTAGTTGCCTGTAAGGACAACGAAGTATTCGAGAAGGAAATGTATAAAAATGAGGTAGCATTAATAAGTTCTGATTATCACAATACGTTTAAAGAAGTGGTTCGCTTGACCGGAGAAGAGGTAATTGGCTATGTAGCGGCATCATCAGGAGGTACACATGCGCCTGATAAAGATCTTGTTATTGCACTGGAAGAGGATTCAGAACCTTTAGTAAAATACAATTTTGCTGTTTATGATAATTCGGAAGATCTGTATGCCAAATTACTTCCCAAAGAGAAGTATGACATCATGGACAAAAAGATTGTGATCAAAGCAGGTGAGCTAACAGGCCGTACCATGGTTAAATTGCGACCAGATGGATTATCTCCGGACTCTACTTATTTTATTGGACTGAAAGCGACAGGCTCATCCGGTGTTGAAATCAATCCTAAGAAAAGCACCATGTTGTACCAGGTTATCATAGAGAATGAATATGCATCACAGGCCAAAAATACCATGTATTCAATGGTGGGGTTTGCCAATGGTTTGTCTACAGCGGCGAATAAACAGCTATTTCCATTAACCAGCAATAGCGTGCGGATGGTCGCCGGCAATGAGACCTTTATATCTAAAGTACCTAATATTGAGAAAAACTGTCTTACCTTGGAGATAGATGATTTTAATAACGTAAAGATAAAGCCTTACAAAGATATTCAGGTCGTACAATTGGACAATGACCCCATGTATCCGAATAAATTCAAAGTGGAAGAAGCATTTGGTATGCGCACAAACGTGTTTCTATTGTCATATCAGTATACAATAGGCAATGTGACGACAATTATGAAGGAACGTGTTGAAATGCAGGCTAAATAAAATTATGGAATTCATGAATACGATTAATTATTACAAATTGGATACGCTTCCAAAATCAATAGTTGTCTTTTGTCTTAGTTTGATAATGATACTAACATCCTGTAAAGACGATCTTGCGGTACATGGTGATTTTGCACTAAAAGATAACCCATCAAAATTGACCGCTGCGGCTAATGGTGTATCTGAAACCTACACTGTTCAGGCGACTGGCAAATGGAAGGTTGAGCCCCTCCGAAAAGAAAACTGGGTTAAAATAGATCCAATGGAGGGGAATGGAAATGGAACATTTACCGTTACCGTTCACAAAAATACCGATCCCGAAGCGCGTGAACTGACTTTGTTTTTTACTTTAGATGGAAAGTTACAAAATAACGTGCTGGAGGTAGAGCAGGCAGGAACCACAGATCAAGGACAGGTGAAAGATCCCTATTTAAAAATAGATGGCATATCCAACCGTTTGGAAGTTCTGGAAGCTGGTATAACTGGGCAGTATATTCTCCGCGCTACGGGAAAATGGAAAGTCGCTTTGGAAGATGAATCTGAATGGGTGAATGTTGCTCCTATGGAAGGTGAGGGCGATACTCCAATAACAATCACAGTAAATAAAAATACCGACATTGAGCGTACAGCAAATCTATTGTTGTTTTTAGACGACGTGAAACAGGCATCTCCGCTAGCTGTATATCAGAAAGGTGTAAAATTGCAGGTAGAGGGCGATGTCGTTCTTAAGGAGGACTTTAACTGGCTGACCTATGGAAGCGAGATCTTTAATGCGACGTCAGGCGAAACCAGGATTGCTTTATGGAGTACTGAAGAGTTGGCCAAAGGCTGGACCAGTACGATCAATACGACGGAAGGTGGCAGTAATTATGCATCGATTTATGCGCGACCGGGTTTTATTAAATTAGGACGTACGAACTACGGCGGCGATCTAATTTCGCCGAAGCTGGCCAATGTACAGCGTACAAAAAATCTGTTGGTTACCTTCAAAGCTGTGCGATATGCCACTGGTGATCATCATCTACTCAATGTTGGTGTCAAAGGACCAGGAACGGTCAGCGTGAGCCAATTTAATGTGATGAACGTTGCAACTCCTAATTCGAATTTAGAATCGTGCAGAGCTGCATGGCAAGCCCCAGAGGCGACCTATTCTTTTGTTGTTACGGGAGCTACTGCGGAGACTCAAATTTGGTTATTGGGTGGCGCTTTTGATCAGCGTGCTGGTAATTGGCCAGCTACCGTTAACCGTATTTTTGTCGACGATATCGTTGTTACAGTAACTAAATAATAAAACTAGCCCATGTATACCTTTTCGTGAAAAGTTACATGGGCTAGTTTGTGCCCTCCCTCGAATAGTTTTTAACCGCTATCACAAACTTAGAGGGCTTTTGTTGTTATTTTATACAAGTCCAAGCCCAAAAACTGGCTCTATAATCTTTTAAGAGAAATTAATACGTTACTTTAGGCTTGCCATTTTCACAGACCACACCTTTAGCCGGTTTTTCATTTTTCTCGCTACAATTTAAGCTTTTGTCCAGTATTCTTTTGGCATTGTCCAAATGATTATATTGTTCTGCCATATTTCCAAACTCAGCAAAGTTTTCTTTGTCCGTATACAATATGGAGATAAATTCACAGTCTTTACGAAAGGTGGCAATGTGCCATTTACTTGGGTCGTTGCAGGGAATGTCATCAAAAAATGTCTGCAATTTGGGGAGCAGATCCGCCAATCGTTGATTGATTTCGGATAATTCCAGATCTCTAGCCGAAGCGACTTTCAGTTTACCGGCGATGCAACGTATCCCAAAATGGGGTGGAAGATAATTAGGGGCTACGCTCGTGTTGTAAATAATTGGTCCTTTATATACTTTCTGTGCTCTCTCTTTAAGATCTGCGGCCTCGGCAAGTAATTTATTATAGGTTTGCTCGAAGCTCGGATGTACGGGTACGTAGGTATAATAAAGTGTGTCAATACGGCATTCCTTCAGATCATTGCAAGAAAGATTTTCAGTAAGTTTTACCGCTTCCTGAATTTTGAGATCCGCCAGTCTAGAAAGCTCATCGTAATTATCTTCTTTTTTGCATCCGGAAAATAGAAAAATACTGAATAAAATGGTGTAAAATAAAGTTATCCTTTGCTTCATAAAATTTGGTTTTAATTATTTTGATAATAATATAACGGTCAATATTAAGGTGACGCTACAAAGATGAGGATAAAATCATTGCAAAAAAAACTCCACGGTGATGCCCTAAGCAATCTGTTAAAGACGCTTCTATAAAAGATGTGCTATCTCAATGGGATAAAGAAGCTGTTTAATAAGCGAATTGCCCCTGAGAATAGAAAATCTGAAAGGAGCCCCGAAGGGGTGAATAAAATTAAAGAAAAATAGGGATGTCCGATCTTTGAAGTGACTCCAGAAAGTTGGACATCCCTATGAATTACTAACTTGTGATTTTTAGGTTTTAGTTTCTCCATTTTCTTTTTTAAAATCCGTATCTTCGTGCAATGGATAATTTTATTGTTTCTGCACGTAAATACCGCCCGATTACCTTTGATTCGGTTGTAGGTCAGCAACACATCACAGGCACCCTAAAGAATGCAATTCACAACAATCAGTTGGCGCAGGCATTTTTATTCTGTGGGCCACGGGGTGTTGGTAAAACTACTTGTGCGCGTATTTTGGCCAAAACAATAAATTGTGAACAGATCTTATCAGGGACTGAGCCCTGTGGCGAATGCGACAGCTGCAAATCCTTTCAAAACGGTAATTCTTTCAGTATACACGAACTTGATGCTGCATCCAACAACTCTGTAGACGATATTCGCAATCTGATCGATCAGGTCCGTATACCGCCGCAGGCCGGAAAGTATAAGATCTATATCATTGATGAGGTGCACATGCTTTCGCAGGCTGCTTTTAATGCCTTTTTGAAGACCTTGGAAGAGCCGCCTTCGTATGCGATTTTTATCTTGGCTACAACAGAGAAACATAAGATTTTACCCACGATCCTTTCGCGCTGTCAGATCTTTGATTTCAACCGTATAAAAGTGGAGGACATGGCAGGTCATCTGGCGAGAATAGCTGATCGTGAAGCGATAGCTTATGACCAAGATGGTTTGCATATCATTGCCCAAAAGGCAGATGGTGGTCTTCGTGACGCCCTGTCCATGTTTGATCAGATCGTCAGCTTCTCCAATAAAAACGTAACCTATCAAGCTGTAATCGATAACCTGAATATTCTGGATTACGATTATTATTTTAAGTTAACGGATTCGATCTTGGCTGAAGATGCTGCACAAACGCTTTTGACATTTAATGAGATTTTGAACCATGGCTTCGACGGAAGTCATTTCATTGCTGGTTTGTCGGCCCATTTCCGTAATCTGCTGGTGGCCCGAGAGCCCGCTACCTTAAAACTATTGGAAGTTAGTGATAGCATACGTCAAAAATATTTACAGCAAGCGCAGAAAGCTTCTTCGGGGCTTCTATTGTCAGCATTGAATATTTCAAATCAGTGTGAAATAAATTACAAGACGAGTAAAAATCAACGCTTGCAGGTAGAGCTCGCTTTGTTGAAAATGTGTCACATCGCAAGTGCCATTAAATTAAGCCAGCTTGGTTCCGTACAGATTCCTTCAGCTGCTGAAGGAGTAAAAAAAAAACTCCCTGAGCCAGTAGTTTCGCAGGTGAAGGAAAGTTCTTCTACGGCAGCATCTTCTGTAAATACAGGACAAAATGCGCCATCAGCACCAGCTTTATCGGCTCACGCGCCCGTCCCCAGCCCGCCAACAACAGTTTCCAATCCCCAGACTTCGACCGTCAAACCCGAAGTAAAAAATGAGGGAGCTTCAAACGTGCCCCCAAAAGTCAAAAAAGGAGGATGGGGATCCTCTGCCTCAGCAATTATTCCATCGCTGCCCGATCTGAACACCATTTATGACAATAATTCTGTTGCCAAAGAGGGGGATGAACCTGAATTAATAAGAGGTACTGAACAGCGTGAGGTAAGCTTCAATCAATTTATAGCCATCTGGAATGCTTATGCCGAGCAATTGAAAGCAGAAAATAAAATCAATCTATATACGATGATGACGGCTACGCAACCTCGCTTGAAGGGCACATTGATCGAGATAGATGTCGAGAATGCTGTACAGATGGATGTATTGCAAAGTGCGAAAGTGGATGTGTTGAATTATCTTCGCGTCAAGCTGCAAAATTTTGCGCTCGATCTACAAGGGGTTATGATGGAATTTACCGTATCCCGTAAACCATACACCTCCCAGGAAAAGTATCAGGCTATGGTGAGCAAAAATCCACTTTTGGATACTTTGCGTAAGGAGTTTAACTTAGGTTTAAGCTAAATCAAAGCTTTAATTCCTGTTAATTTTTGTACCTTTGCAATCTCTTCTATTTGGAAGGTAATATTTAGTTTTTATGATGCAAGGAAATTTTCAGAGACGTGATCGTGATCACGGCGAAAAACGTGAAGTAAATCAGATGGTGTTCGGTATCCGAGCTGTCATCGAAGCGATCGATAGTGGTAAAGAAATTGAATCGTTATTTGTACAACGCGGATTAAGTGGTAGTTTGATTCTGGAACTGAAATCCTTACTGAAAGAGCATAATATTGCTTTTCAACAGGTGCCCATCGAAAAATTGAACCGTATCACTCGGAAAAACCATCAGGGTGTTATTGCGGTGATATCGCCAATTACCTATCAAAATATTGAAGAGCTCCTCCCTCAGATCTACGAAAAAGGTGAAACGCCTTTACTTTTGATGCTAGATGGGGTGACTGATGTCCGTAATCTGGGAGCGATTGCACGTACAGCTGAATGTTCGGGCGTACATGCGATCATCGTACCGAAAAAAGGGTCTGCTGAAGTCAATCCGGATGCAATTAAAACATCAGCTGGAGCGTTGTATAAAATTCCGGTCTGCCGTCATGATAGCCTATCAAAAGTGGGTAAATTTCTGATAGATTCAGGGGTGCAATTGGTTGTTAGTACGGAAAAAACAACATCGAGCATCTATGACGTCGATTATACAGCACCGACCTGCGTCATCATGGGCGCCGAGGATGTCGGTGTATCAAATGATTTAATCCGTATCGCGGATAATCTCGCAAAGATACCGATGTATGGCGAAATAGGCTCTCTTAACGTGTCTGTATCGGCTGCGGTTGTTATTTATGAGGCAATTCGTCAACGCCTGCCCAAGAAGTCATAAGTATAAAATCTATGATATAACATAGCCTCTGTCTTTGACAAAGGCTATTTTTTTGAATACCGATCTTGTTGCGTTTACTCGATGCGTAAACAAAAGCGGGAGCAATTTTATACTGATCTTGCTGATTCTTATTTCAATACACAGACAAAAGCCTGGTCCAGACACTGTCATCTTACATACTTTGTTGTTTGATCCTGAGAAATAGGTTAGTCTTTTTATCTCGTTAAGTATTGTAGATCGTCTCAACCTCCTTCGCATACTTTTGCAGGATGACTTTTCGTTTCATCTTTAAGGTGGGGGTCAATTCACCCGTCTCTATCGTCATTTCATTTGGAATAATCGCAAATTTTTTGATCTGCTCCCAACTGCCAAAATTTTGATTGATACGATCGAGCTCAGATTCAATCTGCCGTTTAACTTCTGGACTGTTTAAGAACTCTATCTTCGAAAGCTCTGTCAAAGCCGGAACAGTCTGTTTGCCCCATTCCAACAGATTGACATAGCTTGGAACAATGAGAGCTGCGGGGAATTTCTGTGACTCACCAATTACCATCACTTGCTCAATAAAAGAAGATTCCGCAATTTTGGACTCAAGCTGTTGTGGGACAATGTATTTTCCGCCGGAAGTCTTGAACATCTCTTTCTTGCGGTCGATTATTTTAAGAAACTTACCGTCCACCCATTGACCGATATCTCCTGTATATAGCCAACCGTCTTTTAAGACCTCAGCAGTGGCTTCTTCATTTTTATAGTAGCCAATCATATTGTTTTCACCTTTGGTGAGGATTTCCCCATCATCGGCAAGTCTGATTTCGATATTGATCAGTGGCAGACCGACAGTACCGATTTTCATTCCTCTTTTAAAGCAGTTCACCGCAATACAGGGACCTGCTTCAGTTAAACCATAGCCTTCATATATCGGTATGCCAGCAGCCATATATAGTCGGATTAATCTTTCCTGTAAGGCTGCGCTCCCGGATGCAATACCCTTGATATCTCCGCCCAAAGCCTCGCGCCATTTCGAAAAGACTAGCTTTCGCGCAATACTTAATTTGACATCGTACCACCAGGATCGGTTGCCTAAGGTATATTGTTCTCCGATACGAAGCGACCAAAAAAATATATTGCGTTTTAATCCGGTCAGTTGATCACCCTTGGCCTTAATTTTTTCATACACTTTTTCAAGCACACGCGGTACAGCAGAGAAAATATGGGGCCGGACTGATTTAAAATCTTCACCAATAGTATCCATCGACTGAGCAAAAAAGATTGTCAATCCCTTATACATATAGACATATTGGAACACACGTTCGTAGGCATGGCAAACCGGGAGAAAGGAAAGGGCCCGGTCGCCACGTTCAACAGGAAAGGAATACTCACTGCTCATAGTATCGGCCAATAGATTACGGTGAGCCAGCATTACTCCCTTCGGATTTCCGGTTGTGCCCGATGTATAGATGATTGAAGCCAGGCTATCGGTATTGACGGCATTTCGAAGTCCCTGAACCTGCTCATCGGTAATGGAAGCGCCGGCAGCTACAAAAAGCTGCCAATCTGGTAAATCCGCTTCTTTATCTAAGGTGAAAATATGCTCCAGAAGCGGGCATGAGTCTTTGATCGAAGTGATTTTAGTGTATAATTTCCTGGAACTTACGATACAAGTTTTGATCTCAGCATGGTTGAATATATACCTGTAATCGGATTCAGAAATATTGGGGTAAATTGCTACAACGACTGCGCCGATCTGCTGGATTGCAAAATCAAGAATATTCCATTCGATACGGTTTTCACTGATTAAAGCAACATTTTCTCCTGCTTGAACACCTAGTACAATCAGACCTTTGGATACCTGATTGACTTGTTCGATAAATTCTGTATTACTTACCGCTACCCAATTTGTTCCTTTTTTGTAGGAAAACATCGGAAAGCCGGGCGCAGTTTCTTGTTGCAGATAGGCTAAGTCAAATAATCGTGTTGCTGTTAGCATGATGGAAATCCCGTTCGTGTAATTAAGCTAATTTACGGATTTTTGAGGATATTAAAGCAGATGGGAAATGGAATAATCGCATTAAGCTGAAGAGAAGAGTAGGGAGGAACTGGTTGTGAATCCGTCGGGGAATTATAAATGAAAAAGACTCTGATCTGCAAAGCCGGGGCTTTCCAGATCAGAGTCTTTATACGCTTATCTAAATACTAAACCTAGTATTTGCTTTTAGATTCTTTACGTTTACCTGAGAAATCACGGAAACCTCCGCCATTGCTGCTGCCACGGTCACGTCTTTCGCCGCTGAATCCGCCTTCACGTCTTCCGCCACGGTCACCGCCACCATATCCGCCCTCACGTCTTCCGCCGCGATCACCACCACGGTATCCGTCGCGTCTTCCGCCACGGTCACCACCACGGCTTCTTCCACGGCCTTCGCTTTTTGCTTCTCCAGATACTTCGATACGTACTTGACGACCGTTGTAATCCACACCTTGGAATCCTTGGAATACTTTCTCTACTTCAGCATCTTGAACTTCAAAGAATGTAAATACACCTTTTAAGTCGATTTTACCGATAGATTTTCCGGAGATGTTCGCGTTGTTGCAGATAAAACCTAACATGTCTCCACGGGAGAATTCATCTACTGAACCTAAGTTCATGAACAAACGGGTATAACCTTTTGAACCTTCACGAGAACGACCATCACGTCTGTCGCCACGATCTTCACGAGAACCTTCGCGGGCTTCGATATTTAGATCCGGAGCGTTTTTATAATAATCCAAGAAACGGTTGAATTCAAGGGATGCAAATCTTTTGATGATATCTTCTTTTGAAAGAGATTCCAGATTTTCCATAATTGCAGGCAAGAATGGACTGATTTGCTCATCATTTACTTCAACGTTTTCAATCTTCTTAACGATAGAGAACAATTGTTTTTCGCATACTTCAGCACCTTGAGGAACTTGTTTTTTCTCAAAAGGTTTACCGATGATCTTTTCAAGATGACGGATTTTGCTGAGCTCTTTTACATTGACCAATGAAAGCGAGATACCAGTTTTACCTGCACGGGCAGTACGACCAGAACGGTGCGTATAGTTTTCTGTTTCATCCGGTAAAGAGAAATTGATCACGTGAGTTACATCACTTACATCAATACCACGAGCAGCTACGTCTGTTGCGATCAATAGTTGTAAACTACGGTCACGGTAACGTTTCATTACTTTGTCGCGTTGTTGTTGGGACAAGTCACCGTGCAACGAGTCTGCATTGTAACCATCTTTGATCAACGCTTCGGCGATGTCCTGTGTCTCGATTTTTGTACGACAAAATACGATACCAAAGATATCAGGGTTTGAATCCACAATACGTTTGAACGCAGCATATTTATCTTTTGCTTTGATCAAATAATAATGGTGTTCGATGTTGGCATTACCGGTATTTTTTGTACCTACAGTAAGCTCAACAGGATCGGTCATATAATTTTTTGCAATACGACGTACCTCGGAAGGCATTGTCGCCGAAAATAACCAAGTTTTTTTCTCGTCAGGAGTTTCTGACAAAATGCTGTTGATGTCTTCTTTGAAGCCCATATTGAGCATCTCATCCGCTTCATCTAATACAACATATTTTACTTTTGAAAAATCAATCGCATTTCTGCCAATGATATCCAACATACGACCAGGGGTCGCTACTACAATTTGCACTCCACGTCTGATTTGACGTAGCTGGTCTGAGATATTTGCACCTCCATATACAGCAACAACATGTACGTTGTCAACGTATTTAGCAAATTTTTCTAAATCTTTTGAGATTTGTAAACATAATTCCCGAGTAGGGCAAAGGATTAATGCCTGTGGGTGTTTTTGAGAAAAGTCTAATTGCTCTAATAATGGAAGACCAAATGCCGCGGTCTTTCCTGTGCCAGTTTGGGCTAATCCGACAAAATCGTCGTTACCAGTCAATAAAACAGGAATGGCTTTTTCCTGAATTTCAGAAGGTTTTTCGAAACCTAATTCTGAGATGGCATTAACAACTTCCTCACGGATTCCCAGTTCTAAAAATGGGTTCATGAAATATTATATACAATAGGCACTATTGCCTAAGGCGTTGCAAAGGTAAGAATAATATTTGAATAATCAAAGAATTTAAATGATTGGTTTTTAATAGGATTGAAGAATTTCAAATTGAGGGGATAAAAACTTTAGTTGAGGTATACCTTTAATGACGGGCTGAAAAGTATTCTTTTGATTGTAAACAATTTTGCTTCCTTGTGCTTTCTTTATTCATTTATTAATAGAAACTTAATATCTCAACCTTATTTTTGGCATTAGTATGGATCAGTTACCAATTATATATCAGCAATGGCTAAGGGCGATTAAAGAGCGAAATGATACGAATGCTTATGCTGAGTTATATCGGTACTGTTGGAAAGATCTTTATCAACATGCTGCCCGCCGTATCATTGACTCGCAGGATGTAGAAGATATTCTTCAGGAACTGTTTGTTCAGTTTTGGGAAAAACGTCATACGATCGATATCCAGATGAATCTTCCTGCCTATCTTAAGGGAATGCTCAAATATAAAATTATAGATTTTTTCAATTCCAATAAAGCAAAAGATAAACTTTTGGATCATTGGAGCAAACATATTTTTGATTACGTACAGCATCATTCGGAAGAACTTGAAACTTACCTCTTGCTAGAAAAGATGCTGGAAGATGAATTGGAAATTATGCCGCATAATATGCGGCAGGTACTCTTGTTGAAGTGGGAGCATCTATCAATTCGTGAGATAGCGCTGCGGATGGGGCTCTCTGAACAAACCGTAAAAAACAACCTCACAGAAGCGTCCAAAAGGCTGAAGAAAGCGATTGTCGGCTATCAAAATGTTCAAAACGGCAGTTTTACTCTCTTACTTATTTTTGTTCTGGATGAGCTCTCCAAGTAGGGATTATGCTTTTAAAGGCGATCGCAGGAATAAAAATCAACTTAACAATTCTTTTATAAAACATTAACCATTTCTTGAAGTACTTTCCGGCTTTTTTAAAGACTTGTATATAAACAGCAGGCAAGAAAAGTGAAAAGAAGAATTTTTGAATCCTTAATCTATAGATATCAGCAGAACAAAGCCAACAAGGCTGAGCGGTCCCTGATTGATCGCTGGTACGATACGCTCGATCAGGAAGAACTTCCTGTAAAGGAGATAGATGAGGTTCGGTTGTGGAATAGTATACAGCAACGTATCGGAGGTACAGTTCCTAAAAAATCAGCGGTTCGGAAAATAAGCTATTGGAGTGGAGCAGTTGCCGCAAGCCTGCTGTTGTGCTTTGGTATTTTATTTTGGAAAAAACAGCAGGAACTTAATTTAATCGCAAAAGAAACGCATTTAAAACCGGGTTACCGGATTTTTGAAACAGGGGCCTCGCAACGTAAACGGGTACTTTTGGCCGACGGATCAACTGTCGTAATGAACGCCTATTCCAAAATTAAATTGGATACTGTTTCTTATGACAGGAGGGACCGTGTTGTGGAACTGTTAGCCGGAGAGGCGTTTTTTGAGGTCAAGAAAGATTCTACAAAGGCTTTTATTGTAAATACCCAACAAGTACAGACAACGGTCCTGGGAACCTCGTTTACCGTAAAAAACTACGCGGAATTGGATGATATATCGGTATCTGTATTTACAGGTAAAGTGCAGGTCACGGCCAATAATCATCCGTTGGGTGTGTTGACTCGTGGCGAAGAGCTCCGATATTCTAAAAATAACCACCATAGTAATCAGGAGGCTTTTGATCTGACGACACGTAATAGCTGGATTGAGGGGAGAGTTTACCTTAAGCAAAGCAGTTTTGCAGAATTGGCACTGGCGGTCAAAAATATCTATGATGTGGATATTAAAGCTGACGATGAGCGGATTGCTCAACAACGGTATAGCATGCCGATATCAAAGCAGCTTTCCTGGGCCGCAACCCTCGAAAGTATCAAAGCAATTCATCACAACAAATCCAGAAAGGAGGGCGGGATAGTGCATATTTACTAATGCGGGATAAAAAAAGAGCTGACGACGGCCATCGTCAACTCTGAATCATACACCATTTGGAGATGGTATAAATAACATATACAACAACTTATAGAGATATTATATACGCATACAAATTTATGAATTTTAAGCAATACGTTACGCAAAACGATATTAAGTTTATGATAAGGACATCGTTGGTAGGTTTACTTCTTTCGATCGTGTCGGCCGAAATGCTTTTTGCTTCGGGCGCATACGGCCAGTTACTCAATAAAAAGATTACAGTTTCTTTTAATGAATCCAATATTCCGGCAGCTTTCGAGCGTTTGGAAACCCAAAATATACATATCGCTTTCGATGCAACGAAATATAATCTGGCAAAGAAAAAGGTCAATGCCAAAATTTTCAAAAGCAACAGTGTCCGGGATATCATGTATTATCTGCTCAAAGAAACGAACTTGATGGCGCATGACAACGGGGTCTATATTACATTGGTTGAAAAGCCGGTAGAGCAGGATGGGCGGATCTCAGGTAAAGTGATTGATGATCGCGGTCAGCCGTTGGCTAATGCCAGCATCAAACTGATCGGTGCCAATAAATCAACCCAAAGCGGTATCGATGGTAGCTATGTGTTGAATGCCGAACCGGGAACCTACATACTGGAAGTCAGTTATCTCTCTTACCAGACCCAACGGATTGAGGGAGTCAAAATAGAGGCCGGACAACGGACAGGATTAAATATTGCCATGAAGGCGCAGGTAAATGCGTTGGAGACAGCTGTTGTCAGCGTATCGTTTAAAAAAGCTTCCGTAGCGGGATTGTATGCGGCACAAAAAAACGCAGCGTCGGTAACGGATGGTATTTCGGCTGAACAAATCTCCCGCACACCGGACAATGATATGGGACAAGTTTTGAAACGTGTTACCGGAGTGACAACGGTTAATAATAGAAACGTAATAGTACGGGGTATGTCGGACCGCTACAATCAGGCCATGCTGGATGGGGTCGTGATTCCAAGCACTTCGCAGAATAGACGTGATTTTTCCTTTGATATTATTCCGACAGAGATGGTGAGCTCGGTGGTGGTCAATAAAACAGCAACGCCAGATGTATCCGCTGAATTCTCGGGCGGACAGGTTTCGGTGAATACATTAGATATTCCGGAGAAGGATTTTACGACAATACAATATGGGATAGGCGGAAATTCCCGTACAACAGGCAAAGACTTTTACCGTCTTGGGGAGCGGCATACGAGTGAATATTTCGGTTTTTTTGACAAATCGTCAAAAATGCCCGATGGAATAAAGACTTGGCAGTGGAACAATCGGGCAATGCAATTAGATGCGCCTCCCGGTTATATTTTGACAGATCCAGAGTTAAATAATACACCCCTAAATCCTACAGAATACGGAGAGGGCGTGAAGTACAACGATTTGGATGCTATCGCACAATCTAAGCGTTTTAATAACGATGCATTGCGGCAATATAAGTATAAAGCATACCCTAATCAGAATATGCGCTTTTCGCTAGGACGGGTTTATGAATTAAATAATGGACAGCGATTGGGCTTTGTGGCATCCGCAAATTTTAGAAACGAGCAAAACATCATTGCATTTAATAATGTGCGTAATTCCGTAAGTATTAATAATTATATTGATAGTGTAGGTCTCGGTGACAATGGAGCAGGGACATCCTATCGCTTCAATAGCAGTGGAGGATTAATGGCCAATATGGGCTGGCAAGGACAAGCTTTTAAAGTTTCCTTAAAGAATATGTATGCGCGTACATACAGTGATATTTATAATGAGTCTATTCAAAAACCCTATAATGATTCTAATCCGGAAGTAAGCAAATTGATTTATCAATTGCCTGAAGCAATGTCTTTGCAGCAACACCAGTTGGTTGGAGAGTATCAATTGCCGTGGGAAATAAAAGCTGAAGGAATGTTCACTATTAACAAAATCAAACAACAAATTTTAGACGAACGAAAACTTTCCTATAGGGTAACTACGACGATAGATAATATTCCTTATTTTCAAACCCCTGGCCTAATGACCCACAGAAGCTCATCTGTAGCGGGGGTTTTCAAAGACTCGCGGAGATGGACAAATATAGATGAGACGGATTATAATTGGAGTACGGCATTTTCGAGAAAATTCGGAATGAATACAGCCATGCCAACGTTGGTGAAATTAGGTTATCAGGCTTGGTCGAAAAAGAGAGCGCTGGATTTATTCAATTTTGTTCCTTGGACAAGATCTTGGGCGGAGGGTACCACGAATCAATTGCCTCCCCAAATCGAAATCCCTTACGATGAATTATTCGATACTAATAATATAGGCAATGGAAACGGCCAGGCTTATTATTATGCAGATGCCATAGGTGGTGGACGATTTTATGATGGTAAAATGGCGTCACAAGCGGTGTATTTGATGGCAGACCAAAAGTTATGGCATAAATTAAGGTTGGTATATGGTGTCCGTGCGGAGCATTTTAATTTAAACTCCCGACAAGAGGAATTATATAAAAGAACTTATCAGGATGAGCCGGATCCCAATGACGTGCAACGGCACCGTTTTGGCGTAAAAGAAAATAATTGGCGTTTCTTACCTTCGATTAATGCTACCTACAACGTAACACCTGATTTCAATATTCGGAGTAGTTACGCGAGGACTGTAATTAGGCCGGATTTTAGAGAAGTTGGCATGTTCGCCATGTATGATTATGAGTTAGACGGTTACGTTTATGGCGAGCAAGTTAAATCCACGTTGATCGATAATGTAGATATTCGATTTGAATGGTACCCCTCATCAGGTGAAATCATTTCTATAACAGGATACTATAAATACTTGGATAAACCCATAGAACTTGTTCATAGTGGGGGGAACAGTTATACTTTCGCCAATATGGAAAATGCGAAAAATCTTGGACTCGAAATGGAAGTCAGGAAAAATTTAACATTTCTGTCGGAAAAGGAGTGGTTTAAAAACTTATTTGTCTACGCTAATGGAACATTGCTCAAATCGAAAGTCAACGTATTAAGTCCTTGGGAATGGATCAATAATCCTGAAACTCAAGTTGCTGAGCGCGTCCAACAGCGCTATCCCAATCAAGATAGACCACTGATGGGGCAGTCACCCTGGTTATTGAATCTAGGTGTAGGATATTGGGGTGAACTTTTTGGGGTAACAGCAAGTTATAATCATCGCGGGTACCGCACAAATTTAGCTAATGTTAATATGAATAATGTCGAATATGAGTTGGCTCCAAAACAATTGGACGCGCAGCTTTATACACGTTTTCTAAAGGGTAAGATGGAAGTAAAATTCAATATGGCCAACCTATTGGATGAATGGACGCGGTATTATATGAATATTCAAGATTATGATCAAGATGATACAAAATTTTATGTGTTGAAAAAAGGCAAATCTATAAAATATAATAAAGAGGGAGATATTATCACCTATCGCAGAAGAGATGGTCGAAGGTTTAATCTTTCAGTTAGCTATAATTTTTAAATAAAAAATACCTGCGCGAGGCAGTTTCATATCACTCCTTAATTATGTAATGAGTTCCGGGCTTGTCCAAATAGCACAACAGGAAGATAAAATAGAAACAAAAAATGAGTGATTGAAAACAACTATGCACCCTTATGAAATGCTATCCCATATGGCGCATAGTCTAAAAAATGATCTTGTGATGGCAAAACTAGTAATTATTTAACACAAAATGAAAAAAATCTTAACAGTAGCAAGCGTATGCGCAATCGCATTGGCTTCTTGTAACAAAGACAACGTAGGACCTAATTCAGATTTGAACGCTGGTTTGCCAAGTAAACCTCAAGCAACGATCCCAACAGATGCGTCTGGTATTATTACCAAAACGACATTATCTGCGGATACGGTATGGAAAATTGATGGTGTTGCTTTCGTAAAACCAGGTGCTACCTTGACAATTCAAGCCGGTACTTATATTACCTCTGGTGTTACCAAAGCATACAACGATGAAATCACTGGATTGACACAAAATATCAAAGGTGTTTTGGTTGTACCTAAAACAGCGAAATTGGTCGCTAACGGTACTGCTTCTGCGCCAATCGTATTTACTTCTCCAAATGCTGCAGGATCGCGTAACCCAGGTGATTTTGGTGGTGTTGTACTATTGGGTAGCGCAACGACCAATCAGGCTGCTACACGAAGAATTGAAGGTATTCCTCAGCCTGTAGGTGTAGATGTTACTTACGGTGGAACAAATGCTGCAGATAATTCAGGCTCATTGAAGTATGTACGTATTGAGTTTGCCGGTTACAACTTAACTGCTGATAATGAGATTAACGGATTAACTTTAGGTGGTGTTGGTACTGGTACTACGCTAGAAAATATCCAGGTATCTTGGGGTAAAGACGATGGATTTGAGTTCTTCGGTGGTACTGTAAATGCAAAATACTTAGTAGCATTATCGAATGACGATGATGACTTTGATTTCGATCATGGATACACCGGAACAATTCAATATGCCTTATCATTAAAGGATCCTAATTCAACAAATAGCACATCAAGCGGTAGCTCGGATTCAAACGGTTTGGAGTCGGATAACGAAGGTACAGCACCATATGCAGCAACACCTAAGACTCGTCCCGTATTGAAAAATTTCACATTCTTGGGTATTAAAGATGCTAGTGTAGCTACGACTAAGCTGAAATTTGGTAACCGTTGGAGAAGAGCTTCACAGTATGATATTCAAAATTCGATTATCGCAGGTTATGCGACAGGTGCTGCATTCCAAGATGGCGCAACAGGTACATTTACGGGTAATGTTATACATGCGTATACAGCAGCTTTCAGTGGTGCAACACCAGCTGGAAATCAAACAAATGTTTCAACAGATGCTGCTGCTTATTTGAAACTAGCAGGCGGTGTTAATATTTTTTATCCGACAGCGACTTTGTTTAATCCTGCATTTCTAAGACCACTTTCTACATCACCAGCCTATGGCAATGGAACGACAACGTATAGTGGTGCATTTCATCCAACAACTGCTCCTTGGACTGCAAACTGGACTCAATTTGCTCCAAAAACTTATTAATATTGATTATTTAATTGAGTGAGCCATACAATGGCTCACTTCTTTATCCTTTATAGATGATTAAAAATTTATTTCTCTGTTTTATAGTCCTTTGGGTTGGGGCGCTATTGTCTTCCTGTCAAAAAGGTGAACCTATTGTAGAAAATGAAGAACTAGCCCGGATTGCTTTTAGATCCTATAGCACTGCGTCGGTGGATGTAAAAAGAGTAACGATAGATGGAAAAGTTGCTAATCCAAGCGATGCTAATTTTATTTTTATACGAAATAAAGATGCCGATTCTTCATTGGTCGTTGCGTATGATAGCAAGGATCAGGTTGTCCTAGAACAACGTCTCGCCCTCAAGTCAGGCTTAAATACTTTTGGTGTGCATAGCAAAAGTCCCATTGATCCTTCACTCGTTGTCGGGCCCAACCCCTTAGGAGATGATGTCGAATCGATTCCGGGTGTGAGGCAGGTAAAGATATTAAATTATAACCAGACGATTTCACCAAATGGCGAGCCGATTCGATTGGCGATTTATCAAGGTAAGCCTGTCTATGATGAAAGTTGGGGAATGGATATGGTCAAGTATGACGAAAATCCAATCCTGATTACCGACTTGATATCAGATAAAATTCCCGAAGAATTTATCAAAATACCGATTGACGCTACTTTTGTGCCAAAGGCGCAAGTATTAGATAAGGATTTAAAACCGATCCTTATAGATGGACAAAAAGTCTTTTTGTTTTTTAATTTTTCGGTAGATATCGGTATTGTATATCTCCCTCAAAAAGAATCCGATGCATATTTTGATGTTGATGCATTCTCAGAAATTGGAGGGATAGGCTATGGTTTGGATAATATCTGGCTACAGAAATAAAACTCATTACAAAATAAACACAGATACCCGTCAACACTTACATCAATGGTAAACCATTAATTCAAAAAAATAGTCATTATGAAAGGCATCAATGCTATAAAACATCGCAATTTATTTGCTATCTCCCTGAAAATTCAGGGAGATGTAGATCAGTCCGTTGATGCGGCTGCGCTGCTAGCCTTACGGAATGAAATGGCGGAGCTGAATGAACTTTATCGGCAATATTTGGAACTGTTGCAGCAGCTGGAAGACATCGTGCAGGACTATGAATCGAAGGAACGAACCATTCGTTCGAAAATCTTGTCTCCTTCTCTTCGCAAGTTAGCCAAAAACGGGCAAACTGGGGCTGATCTCCGTATGGTCATTACCTCATTAAATTCCTGCGCACACTGATAAAACTACTTTTCGGTCTTGTCTTGTGCGCTAACTTCAATAAATATTGTCTGATAGCTACTTCCCATATAATGGGGAGCTATATTACTGGTTTTTTCTGTTGTATTATTGGCAGCGCTTTTGGCCCCCGGTTTTTTATTGCTGATTGCTCGTAATACTTCCCGAATCAATGGATCTCTGGTGTCACCTATTGGGGCCAAAGGTAAAAAGGCAAATTCGTCGATCTTGGTAGAAGGAGTAATTCCATCGCTATAATCTCCCTGTCCCACTTTATTGTAGATTTTATAAATCATAGGGATCAAATGCCAGGCTCGTTCTGTACCATGGATTTCTTCGGGGGTGGATATGGTGGTCGAAGCCATATCCTTTCCGTACGTTTTGTCTCCAATTTGAATCACCTGTATATAGGGACGCAATCCATTGATTAACATTTCGGATGCAGATGCCGTATTTGGTCCCGTGAGCATATAGATTCTTTTTAAATGTAAACCTTGCTTTAAAATTTCTGTTGCCATAAATGAATAGCCGTCGGGCTGTCCTTGCAACGCAGCTGCAAAGCTGTCTGCTTTATTTTTGAGATTTTTGTTGCCTTGGTATTTGGCAAAAATGTCATTTTCTTTGATATCTGCCAATAAGAGCGCGCAAAACGCGGCAAAAGCGACTTGGCCACCTGGATTGTAACGTAAATCGACAACAAGTTCCTGTACCTGTTGGGACTTGAAATTTTGAACTGCTTCCAATAATGAATAAGCTCCGCTAAAGTCAAATTGACTTAAGAACATATAGCCTACTTTGGGGGAGGAGGAGATGAGCTTGGCGGTATAGAGGATGGGCTGCGAAATATAAGAAGAGGGGAGGATAAATATTTTGCCATCGTTTCGCGTCAATTGCATTGCTGGTAAAAGCAAGGATTGGCTTAGTAGGGATTTCAGGTTGCTGTGACCAATGGGCTCGTTGTTGATGTGGGTGATGTTGTCTCCCCGTTTGAGTCCCATTAAATCCCCTTCGCTGAAGGGAACAACTTGAGTGACAAGTTGGATGGTTTTGTCGGTTGTTTGGAGTTGCACCATATCGAACCCAAAAGTGTTCGTTAAAGTATTACCATAGGTGTCGCTGTTGAGTGTCTGTAATATGCCGGAGTAACGGTCGTCTTGAAATAGAATACCTTTAAAAAATAGATCTGGAGCTTGCTGATAGTCGTTTGGTTGTCTGATTTTATCATTCCAATAATAGTATTGTCGCATCTGTTTCAGTGTCCATTGATTGATCGCTTCATTTGAGCCTGGTTCGTTTAGGGGCGGATCTTTTTCACAAGCGGAAAAAATCAGCGAAAAAAGGGCCAAAACAAGAACTTGTGGTTTACGCATTTTTTATGATCTTAGCTTAATAAAAATACGGATAATGTAAGTTTTGTTGGTGTTATCTTTTTGTTTTTCAAATGTTTATTTACTTTAAACACAAGAGAGTTATCAGATTTAGTCTATTGATTCCATAAAAAAAGGCATCACTTGAAAGTGATGCCTTTTGGCTGTATAGATCGAATAATATCGATTAATAAAGTGTAAACTCTACACGACGGTTTTGTTGACGACCATCAGCAGTTTTATTGGATGCAATTGGTTGGTCAGGACCATAACCTGTAGCTTCGATGCGTGAAGCATTTGCGCCTTGAGATACCAAGTAAGCTTTCACTGACTCAGCACGCTCTTTGGATAAGCGCATATTCAATTCGCGTGAACCTGTGTTATCTGTGTGCCCGGCTAATTTCAAGCTAAAGTTTTTCTCGATCAACAATTCAGCTACTTTGTTTAATGTTGCGTATGAAGTAGGACGGATCGTCGATTTGCTTAGATCAAACTCTAAGTTTTTGATCGCATCAGCGACAACTTTCTTGTCTGCTTCTGTGACAACAACTTTCTCTACGACTCTAGTTTCGTTTTTTACTGTGATTGGACAGCCGGCACCATCTACCTGCACACCAGAAGGTGTTCCTGGACATTTATCGTATTTGTTTGCAACACCGTCACCGTCATCATCTTTCAGGTCACTGTTCAAACCATCCAATTGACTTTGTAAGGCTTGGTTTTTTGCGTTTAACGCATCATTTTGAGCTTTTAAGTCATCGTATTTTACCGTATAATCACTTACTAGGGTCGCTACAGGGTTTGAATTGTTCAAGGCTGGTTTGCTACCGCTACCCAAAGCAAACTCTAAACCTGCGTGTGCGTAAGTGAACAAGTCGTTTTTGTCAATTTTTGGTCCGCCAGCTGGGTTAGCCAAATTGTCGAAGCGTTGATTTACCCAGTTCAGCTGATAACCCAATTCAAAATTGATGCCTTTTGCAACGGCAAATTTAAAACCGAAATCAGCAGGTACAAAGATTTTTGAATAAGAATCGCCATACTCACCTCTGTTTCCTCCGGTAATTCCAGCGGTTTCGGCATTCATTACACCCACACCAATAGATGCGTAAGGTTTGATGAAGCTATTGAAGAATCTCCAGTTGGTATTGGCCGCTAAAAATTCTCCAGATAAAGCTACTGACCAAGGAGTTTTTGTTTCAAAACCGGTTTGCTTGTCATCAGCTGTATAGCCAGAGGTTTTGCCGCCAAAATAAGTTGCCTTGATTCCGAACGAAGGTGAGATTTGCTTTTTGATATAGGCACTGTAACCTAGGTTCCAGTCCAGTTTGTCATAACCTCCATTATTTAACTTGGCAATGTTTTGTAAGCTAGTTACACCAGCGCCCACACCGATGGACCAAGTTCTGTATTGTGTTGCCGGACCAAATGGAGTTGTGCCTTCAATTGATGACTGCTTTGCGCTTTGTGCAAAGGATGCGGTCGAGATAATTCCTGCCGCGATTAGTAATCCTGATTTTTTAAGGCTAATTTTCATAATGTGTTCTTGTAAAATTTTCTACTATAAAATTCTTGTTAAATTAATTCATTGACTACTCTTGCAATAAATTTGCCAAAAATTATTTGGTCAATCTATTCGGCCGAAAAAATTTGGCACCTCAATTTCAAAAGCCATGTGCTTAACAATATTTTCAGTAAAAATGTTTTGAAAAAAAGTTTTTCTACTTTTTGTAATCAAAATCACATCAATGTCTTCATCTCTGATAATCGTATGTATTCCGTTTGCGATGTTCTCTCGTGAACCGGCGAAATAGCTCGGCACTTTGACAATATATGAAATGTCTTCAATGCCTGTTTCAGCAATAATCTGTTCAATCCATTTTTCGAGTTTTTGGCCTAATGTATTGATTTCTAGTTCACTTTTGTTGATATGGATAAGTTGTAAATGAAAGTTTTTTCCATACAAAGGAATCGCTTGCTTAAGCACTTCAAGCTCACCGGGCTTAAAATTAGTCAGTAATGCAATGTTATCTTTTTTTAATTTTACGGCATTTTTTGGGATTGCCAATACGGGAATTTTTGACTCTTTAATAACGTCATAAGTGTTGCTTCCGATTAGTACAGATTCGAGTCCGGTAACTCCTTTTGTTCCCATAATCACGGCCCGATAGCTATCTTTTATCTCTTGTTTATCCAAAGATTCTGCTAAAATCCCGTTCGTAAAAAGAGTAGAAATTTTTAACGAAGGATATTTTTGTAGCAGTTCGGCGACAAGTTCCTCCATCTTACGATGAGCCTCACCTTCGGTCGGGTCTACTAAATGCTTCGCATTTGCAAATTTATTGATATGTGAAGTGAAGGAGTGAAAGAGTGTAATTTCATCATGTGTTTCCTGCGCGATCTGGGCTGCATAGGCTGCTGCGATTCGTGCATTTTCGGAAAAATCTACGGGTATTAATAATTTAGACATAGCGATATACTTAATTATGCTTTGGTAAAAAATATTGGAACTAAAGGATGGCTAAACAATGCTTTTGCCACTGATCGGGTGAAAGCACGTTCAAAAAATGATTTTCGCGAACGTGTCACCAGTAATATCTTGATCTTTTCAGCATGGATCATTTCATTGATGACCTCAGGGACGGTGTCGAGATCTTCAATATCTCCCTGTATCGAGTCGACTTCAATAGCGATGTTGGTGACGCCGATATATTTTTTGATTTTATATTTCCACACTTCCAACTTGTCTTCAATCCGGTTTTCTGAAGAATGATCATAATGTACATGCATCAGTTTTAATTCAAAATCTTTGCCCATGATATTGACAAAATCCCGAACCGTCTGCACTTCTTCTTCCTTGAAATTGGACAATAAACCAACTTTGTCAAGTTGTTCAAATGACACCTCTGCGGGGATGGCCAAAACGGGAATTTTTGATTTTTTACTAATGACATAGGTTGTACTGCCGATAAGTTGACTGTCATCATTTGTAATCCCTTTTGTGCCCATAATCACGAAATCAAAGCGATCAGGTGTAGCGATATCAGGTAAAGTTTCTGTTATCATGCCGCGCTCACATTGGGTCGTAACCTCAAGAGCAGCATTCATGGACGTTATCTGTTCGGCAAGCTTCTTAATCAGAATATCAGCTTTAAATATAGGACTCTGTTTACCTGTGGAACCTGTTTCCTCCTCGAATACAGCGGAAGCTGAAGTGTAATTGTGGTAAAGGTGAATGCTGTACCCTTTCTGAGTTGCCAGACCCACAGCGTAATTTACCGCATTGTTAGAATGTGCCGAAAAATCTACGGGTAGTAGAATGTTTTTTTTCATTGGAAGGAATTTTATCTGCGCTATCTTATCTTAAATTTCTATTTCGGTATAGGGTAACTATTCAAAAGAATCGTTGTTGAGGCCCCTTATCCCTATCAAATGTAATAAAACAAATGCAATTGTGGATGGGTATCAGTCAAAATGTTTTTATTGTTAAACGTATTGGAACTAATTATGATGATACAAAGTTGGATAACATTTAATGCTTTTAAAATGATGTATTTAATGTATAATGATGATTACCGTCATCTTGAAAATAGAATAACCCTGTCCGCCTGAATCTTAAGTCCTGATCTTTTTGTTAGAAAAGTCAATTTTCTATGCAGAAGATAGGCTGTTAAAATCGTTGAATCGAGGTTATTATCTGGTATTCTACATTGCATAACAGACCAATTTTGAGTAAGTTTGCACATATTTTTAGATAATTAAATGACAAGTAGAGAAATTCGTCAAGCCTTTTTAGACTTTTTTAAAAGCAAGGGGCATCAGATAGTACCTTCAGCACCAGTAGTTGTAAAAAATGATCCGACATTGATGTTTACCAATGCAGGGATGAACCAGTTCAAGGATTTATTCTTGGGAGAAGCACCGATTAAGTTTCCGCGTGTTGCTGATACGCAGCGCTGTTTGCGTGTTTCAGGTAAGCATAATGATTTAGAGGAAGTTGGTATAGATACTTACCACCATACCTTATTCGAGATGTTAGGAAACTGGAGCTTTGGCGATTACTTTAAGATGGAAGCTATTGCTTGGGCCTGGGAGCTATTGACCGAAGTCTATAAGCTCGACAAAGATCGTTTATATGTGACCATTTTTGAAGGCGATGCAACTGAAGGTTTGAACAGAGACATGGAAGCATTCGATTTCTGGAAGCAGTGGATAGCCGAAGATCGTATCTTGCTTGGCAACAAAAAGGACAATTTCTGGGAAATGGGAGAGACCGGTCCTTGTGGACCTTGTTCTGAAATCCATTTTGATATGCGTAGTACGGAAGAACGGGCACAGGTTTCAGGACAAAGCCTTGTCAATGCAGACCATCCACAGGTGATCGAAATCTGGAATTTGGTCTTTATGCAATTCAACCGCTTGAAAGATGGTTCACTCCAAACTTTACCCGCGAAACATGTGGATACAGGGATGGGCTTTGAGCGTCTTGTCAGATGTATTCAAGGCAAAACCTCAAATTATGATACAGATGTCTTTACGCCGACCATTGATTTTATCGCTGCCAAGTCAGGGATAAAATATGGCTTAGACGAAAAGAGTGATATCGCAATGCGCGTGGTATCTGATCATATTCGTGCCGTTAGTTTTGCGATAGCGGATGGACAATTACCCTCTAATAACAAAGCGGGCTACGTAATCCGACGTATTTTACGCCGTGCTGTACGTTATGCTTATACGTTTTTGGGATTTAAAACGCCATTTATTCATGAGCTTGTTCCGGTACTGGCAGTACAATTCAGCGGTGTATTTGATGAATTGATCCAACAGCAGGATTTCGTGCAGAAAGTAATCTTGGAGGAAGAGGTTTCATTTTTAAGAACCTTGTCCACTGGTGTACAACGTTTTGAAAATTACGTGGAAGATCATACACTTATTAATGGTGACTTTGCGTTCGAATTATACGATACTTACGGTTTTCCAATTGATCTAACTGAATTATTAGCGCGGGAGAAAGGATTGTCTGTTGATATGGATGGTTTTAAACAGGCACTTCAGATTCAAAAAGATCGCTCGCGGGCGGCAACAGCGATAGATACTGGTGACTGGGTTATCGTTAATGATGATGAGGGCTTCGAATTTGTAGGCTATGATACATTGACAGCAAAGACAGAAGTCGTAAAATACCGTAAAGTTGTCGCAAAAAATAAAGAACAATACCAACTGGTACTTTCTGTCAGTCCATTTTATGCAGAAGGAGGAGGTCAGGTAGGCGACTCCGGTGAATTGATTTCGGAGGAAACGGGCGAAAAGATCTACATTACGGATACAAAAAAGGAAAATGGAATCTTCGTCCATTTTACCAATAAGTTGCCATTGGATCTTAACGGAACCTTTATCGCCGAGGTTGACAGCACCAAAAGATTGGATACGGAGAATAATCACTCCGCAACCCATCTATTGCATGCTGCACTAAAACAGGTATTAGGTACACATGTAAATCAAAAAGGTTCATTGGTCAATGCGGATATCCTACGTTTTGATATTTCTCATTTTGCAAAGATGAGTGAGGATGAGATCAAACAGGTAGAGGATATCGTAAATGCTAAAATTCGTGAGAATATCCCGTTGAAAGAAGAACGGAATGTACCTTACCAACAGGCTTTGGATTCAGGTGTAACAGCTTTGTTTGGTGAGAAATACGGTGATTTTGTTCGTGTGATTACTTTTGAAGACCAATTCTCCAAAGAGTTATGCGGGGGAACCCATGTGAAAGCAACGGGGCAGATCGGATTCTTTAAGATTGTTTCTGAATCGGCTGTTGCTGCGGGAGTACGTCGTATTGAAGCGATTACGGGGACGCGTTCAGCCGCAGTAATTCGTGAGCATTTTGAATTGGTACATCATTTAAAAGAACTCATGAACAATCCAAAGGACTTTGTATCAGCCTTGGGTAAGATCATCGACGAAAATGGTGCACTGAAAAAGGAAATTGAGAAAAGTATTACCGAGAAATCTTTGGCGTTGAAATCGGATCTGGAAGCAAAGATAGAGCAGGTTGGTGATGTCAACTTTTTATCGACTCTGGTTGATCTCCCTAATGCAGAAGCGGTAAAAACGTTAGCCTATGCTGTAAAGGGAGCTGTCAATAATTTGTTTTTGGTTATAGGAGCAGAATTCGACGGGAAACCAAGTTTAACTGTTGTTATTTCAGATGATTTAGCAAAAGAAAAAGGTTTGAATGCAAGCAATATCGTCCGTGATCTGGCAAAAGATATCCAAGGCGGCGGTGGCGGGCAACCTTTCTTTGCGACAGCGGGAGGTAAAAATTCTGCGGGATTAAAAACCGCGATTGAACGTGCGAAGGAATTTTTAAGTTAAATTTGCGTATTTAAATCGGAGACTTAGGATACTTATTTGAATAAGTTTCAAGTTTATCGGAAGTCTCTCCGAAAATTCTATGCTATGAAACTATCCTAATTATCCAAACCGGGTGTAACGAGCTCGTAAATTTGACTGAAGAGCAATTTATGAATGAATAATAACAAGGGTGGAAAGCAATAAATAGGATAGTTTCTACAATAAAAAAGGAAACCGAGTGCTATTAACATCCAGTTATGGATGGACTTGAAGCGCTTACAAAACGATATATAGATGAAAAAGGCAGTTTTTTTAGTAGCTGGAGTGGTTGGATTGATGTTTGGTTGCCAGAATAAAGAGCAGTTTACCATCGAAGGAAATATAGAAAACCCCGGTAATATAAAAGTTATCTCCTTGTACGAAGGGGATACCAAGCTGGATTCTATGTTTTTTGGCGATAATAACAAATTTCAGTTTGTGCGTCAAGCGAGTCAATCTAGGCTGTTGTCGTTACGCGTCGGTAAAAATCGTTATGATCTTATCGCTTCTCCGGGTGAGACAATTTCATTTAAAGCCGATTTGCATAAGGACGTCAATGATTATCTTGTTGAAGGATCTGAATTGTCGAAAACAATACAGCCATTTGCTAAGGAACGGAACCATCGCGATTATGTGCAAGATTCTCTTCAGGGTGTCTTTTCCAAATTAACAGCGAATTCGACTGCTGACGAAATAGAAAAACTTCGTGCAGAATATAAAGCCAAATTTGCGAATGAACTTCGTAACTATACCAGCAAGGCGGTTGATTTTTCCAGTAAGCATAATGATCTAGCTGGATTTTACGCCATCTCAACACTGGATCCTGAAGTAGCAGAGGCAGAAATAATTGCTTATGCAGATAAAATTAAAAATGAATTTACGGAAAATAGATATGTGACGCAGTTTAAGGAAGAAACCCAAAAACTGAAGAAAATGGCTATTGGTCAACCGGCACCGGAACTTACATCTTTTACACCTACTAACAAGGAAGTAAAGCTGTCCAGTTTCAAAGGGAAATATACTTTAGTGGACTTTTGGGCCTCTTGGTGTATGCCCTGCCGTCAGGAAAATCCGAACCTCGTCAAGTTGTATAATGCTTATCATACCAAAGGTTTCGATATTCTATCTGTTTCATTTGACGACAATCCCGGTTCGTGGATGCGGGCTATTGCAGACGATAAACTTACTTGGACCCATGTGTCTGACTTGAAAGCTTGGACTTCACCGGTTGTAATAGACTATCGTGTCAAGGCTTTGCCAACATCCTATATCCTCGATCCGAACGGTATTATCGTTGCAAAGAACTTGCGTGGCGAAGAGCTGGCAGATTTTCTGAAGAAAACAATTAAGTAATCAATGTGTTATTGTTAATTGAAATATTACTTAATGATTTGGTAACATTAGATTAACCGATTGTTATCATTTTGTTCATATTTTAGCAAAAAAATAAGACAAATGAGTTCTTCGAAACAAAAGATTTTAATTGTTGATGACGAAAAGGATATCTTGGATTTAATTGCATTCAACTTAAATCGTGAAGGTTATCAGGTCTCTACAGCGCACAATGGAGAAGAGGCAATACAAGTTGCCAAACAAGTAAACCCGGATCTGATCATCCTCGATGTGATGATGCCCAAGATGGACGGTATTGAAGCTTGTCGCATCATGCGCGCGATGCCTGAATTCAAAAATACCTTTATGGTATTTTTGACTGCCAGAAGTGAAGAATATTCGGAAATTGCCGGATTTCATGTTGGAGCGGATGATTATATTGCCAAGCCAATTAAGCCCCGAGCGCTGATGAGCCGCATCAATGCGATATTAAGAAGAAATGCGTCGGAGGAGTCTGATTCTTCTGTACAGGACAAAATCGAGATCGCGGATCTGGTGATAGACAGAGATTCCTTCCTAGTCTACAAAGGAGAGCAAAAGATTGTGCTTGCCAAAAAGGAGTTTGAATTACTCTACCTGTTGGCATCCAAACCCAATAAAGTTTTCACAAGAGAACAGATCCTAAAAAGTATCTGGGAGGACTCAGTGGTTGTCACCAACCGTACGATAGATGTACATATCCGTAAGCTCCGTGAAAAAATAGGCGACGATTATGTGACCACTGTAAAAGGAGTAGGTTACAAATTTGATAAAGAATAAAAGAAGAGGCTTAGGCCTCTTTTTTGTTTCCAGCCCGGATTTTTGTGCTTTTTTTAGAAAAAGCCGATGTGTTATGATCCAATAGGTATAAGGATGGATGTTATCTGCTTTTTGTCGCCTTAATAGGACAACTCTTTTGAACAGATAACTTGGTATCACGACAACAAATCTTTACTTTTGACAGATACCAAAGTAAAGAGATCAACATGTCATCTATTCTTATAAAATCTGCACAACTTGTTAACGAAGGTAAAGTTGAGGCTGCTGATGTATACATCAGCAATGGTCGAATCGAAATGATCGCACAGGAGATTAACCATCCTGCGGATCAGGAAATCAATGCTGAGGGACTGCACATGTTTCCTGGATTAATTGATGATCAGGTTCATTTTAGGGAGCCCGGATTAACTTATAAAGCGGATATCTGGCATGAAAGTCGGGCTGCGGTTGCAGGTGGGACAACTTCCTTTATGGAGATGCCAAATACGGTTCCCAATACCTTGACACAAGAACTGCTTCAGGATAAATATGATATTGCAGGAAAGAATGCATTAGCCAATTATTCATTCTTTATGGGAGCCGCTAACGATAATTTAGAGGAGGTCCTGAAAACCAATCCACGTAATGTCTGCGGTATAAAAGTATTTATGGGATCGTCCACTGGCAATATGTTGGTCGATAATGAAAAGGCCTTAGAAGGTATTTTTGCTAACGCTCCGACATTAATTGCGACACACTGTGAGGACGAAGCAACGATCAAGGCTAATCTGGCAACATTCAAAGAAAAATATGGTGAAGATGGATTGAAGATTGAAATGCATCCCTTGATCCGCTCTGAAGAGGCTTGTTACCTGTCTTCATCCAAGGCTGTGGAATTAGCCAAAAAGCATGATACGAGATTACATATTTTACACATATCAACAGCAAAAGAGATTGAGCTATTTCGGAATGATATTCCATTAAAGGACAAGAAAATTACGGCGGAAGCCTGTATCCATCACCTTTGGTTTTCTGATCAGGATTACGCGACAAAGGGAAATTTTATTAAGTGGAATCCGGCTGTTAAGACGGCCAATGATCGTGATCATATTCTTAAAGCGGTATTGGATGGACATATTGATGTCATAGCGACAGATCATGCCCCACACACAATCGAGGAAAAAACACAGCCATATGCATCTGCTCCTAGCGGTGGCCCCTTGGTTCAACATGCTTTACAAGCATTATTGGATATGGTCAAAGCAGGTAAAATGACCTTGGAACAATTGGTTCAAAAGTCAGCACATAATACGGCAACATTGTTTCAGGTAGAAGATCGTGGTTATATTTGTGAAGGTTATTGGGCGGATCTTGTACTCGTAGATTTGAATAAACCCTATACCGTCTCAAAATCAAATATTCTTTCTAAATGCGGATGGTCACCATTTGAAGGCCATACCTTTAGTTCAACCATCGAACATACTATTGTATCTGGTAAAGTTGCGTTTTCGAAAGGACAAATCATTGAAAAGGGCGCTGGTGAGCGACTGTTGTTCAATAGGTAATTAGCTTAATATGGAAAAAAGGGCTTTTATAAAATCAATTGCTTTGGGCGCATTGGCCATTCCGGTGTTAGGGGCTGGGCGCGCTACAGAAACCGTGACAGGCTTAAAAGAGCCAGCTACTTTGCTGGCAAAGAAGCTAAAGTTCGGTGATACGATTGGATTGATAACTCCCGCAGGTGTATTGGACGATGAGGAATCAATTACTATCGCTCGCGAGATCTTTGAAACATTGGGGTTTAAAGTGAAAGAGGGGAAACATATCCGTAGCCGTTATGGTAATTTGGCGGGGACAGATCAGGAGCGTATCGCCGATATACATGATATGTTTGCTGATAAGGCTGTCAAAGCAATAGTTTGTGTCAGGGGAGGCTCGGGAACTTCCCGTCTTCTGGACAGACTTGATTATAAGATGATCGCCCAAAATCCTAAAATTTTGTTGGGCTATTCAGATATAACGGCGTTAATTCTGGCTTTGTATGCGAAAACCGGACTTGTTGCTTTCCATGGTGCTGTCGGTATAAGCACATGGACGAAGAAGCTTGCCGATGCATTTAATGCGCAATTTGTAGCGAATAAACCTGCGGTATTTGAAAACCCTAAATCAAAAGGGGATAATATTGTACAGACGAAAGACCGGATAGCCACAATTTCTCCCGGTACTGTCGATGGCGTACTGCTTGGCGGAAATATGACGGTATTGACCGGATTATGTGGTTCGGCCTATCTACCCGATTTTAAGGATAAGATCCTTTTTATAGAGGAAGTGGATGAAGATATGGAACGTGTTGACCGGATGTTTTGTCAGTTGAAAAATGCAGGAATATTGGCGGTGATCAAAGGTTTTATTTTTGGGAAATGTACCAATTGTAAGCCGTCGGGAGGCTATGGCTCTGTGACATTGGATCAGCTATTCAATGATTATATCAGGCCCTTGAACGTGCCTGCTTATAGTGGAGCTATTATTGGACATATTGCGGAGCAATTTATCCTTCCGGTAGGTGCAAAGGTGAGAATGGATGCATCGCAGGGAACGATCACCTTACTTGAGGGAGCCTTAAAAGATTAAGATGAATTTAGTAAAAGAAGATTTTATCAAAGCCTTTTCTTTATATGAAGAAAAGGCTTTGCAGCATAGGCGATTTAATCATGCTGATATCTTGCCACTTTTGCAAGGAAATGAGATCAGTAAGCAATTTATTGTTGAAGAGATTGGACAGTCAGTAGAGGATCGTTCGATTTTTAGGTTGAAATATGGGCAAGGGCCCATAAAGATTTTGTTATGGTCGCAGATGCATGGGGACGAACCTACGGCAACAATGGCGCTGTTTGACCTGTTTAACTTTTTTAATGGGGAGACGGATGGTTTTGATAACTTTCGAAAGGAAATAGCGGAGAAACTGACTTTATATTTTATTCCGATGTTGAATCCCGATGGCGCAGAACGTTATCAGCGGAGAACGGCGATGGATGTGGATATGAATCGCGATGCACGTGCTGTTGCAACGGTGGAAGGCGCTCTTCTGAAAGCGCAGGCGATGTTACTAAAACCTGATTTTGCATTTAATCTCCATAATCAGAATAATTACTATAATATCCCTGGTGCCGCCACCCCAGTAACAATTTCCTTGTTGGCCCCAGCATATGATTATGCGAGATGTGTTAATACGGTTAGAGCAGATGCAATGCGGGTAATCGTGGGAATAAATAAGATACTGCAGGAATTTATTCCGAATGCTGTCGCGAAATATGATGATGAGCATACCCCCCGTGGTTTCGGGGACAATTTTCAAAAATGGGGTGCCAGTACCATTCTGATTGAATCAGGAGCCTACGCCGGTGACCCTGAAAAACTGGAAGTTCGAAAATATAATTTCATTGCGCTTTTACACGCCTTTCAGGAAATCGCGTCGGGATCCTATCTGGTACATGATATTGCAGATTACAACGCAATTCCCTTTAATGATGAAAAGCTTCATGATGTTTTGATTCGAAACTTATCCATCGAAAAAAATGGTAAAAGGATGTTGGTAGATGTGGCTATTCGACAAAATGAAAAAACTGTCGCGGGTGACTATTACGTAGAAGGTGTGATTGAGGATATTGGCGATTTGCAGGATTTCTACGGATATACCGATATTGATGTCGAAGGACTCCAATTTACTCCATCAAAAATGTATACAGACAAGATATTTTCACTGGCGGATTTAACTTCATCATTTGTAGAAAGTCTATTGAAACAGGGGTATGGAGCAATTGTGGTTTCTGATAATTTAGCGCAGACTAGGTTGCATTCTTTTCCTATCCAAGTATTGAGTGGTGCTAATTTCCAAGCTGAGAGCTGTCTTCGGTTAGGTGGTAGTGCTGATTTTTTTATTGGATCCGAAAAGGAGGTACAATATGCAGTGATAAATGGTTATCTGATCAATTTAACGCAATCGATTGATAATAAATCAAAAAATGTAGTGAAATAATACTGTTTTATCGCTTGAAGTAATAAATAGAGGCTGTCTTTTTGAGACAGCCTCTTTTTTGAAATGCTAATGAATTAATGCAGGAGAATACGTTATGGTTTATCCCACCATACTCTTGCATTAAGGCCGTCAGCACCTCCATATGGGAAAGCTGCAACAGCGGCATTGTAGTTCACTGTATTATTTGATGCCTCCTGGGTAGGGTAACCTTCTCTGCGTGGGATCAGATTCCCGTTAGCTCCGGCTGGTGCCGTTAATACAGGGAAACCTGTTCTTCGCCATTCTGCCCATGCCTCATACCCATTTAAGAAAAGATGGATCCAACGTTGCTCGGCTATCTGCTGTATGGCCGTAGCCGCGGAATAGGCGACAGCGGGTTGATTAATATAAGCGTCGATGGCAGAAGCAGAGGTCGCGTTGGCAGTCCATAAATTAATTGATTCTTTGATCGCATTTTTATAGTTGGTTTCAGCAACAGCATCACCCCCGCTTATCCAACCTAATTTCGCAGCTTCCGCCATTGCAAACAGTACTTGTGGGTAAGTAACCAGATTGACTGGAGAATTTTGCTGCCTAAGCTTTGCTCCCAATAACGATATTCCCGGAATATCACCCGAATTTCCAGCCGCTTTTCCATATTCTAAACCAACATATTCCCCAGATTGATTTTTATCACCATAAATAGGCAAACGCGGGTCATTTTTAGGTTTCATATAGTCCACTAAGGGCTTACTCAGTGCAAACCACTGACGTTCAAGACGTGTGAAGGAATTATACCAGAAATTTTCATGATCCTTTTCCGCCAAATGTGGGTAGGCAAAATTGTCAGTATTAGAAGCCATGACTCCGTCTGCTAAGGCGCTGACAAATTCCTGTTTACCCCAAGTGGCATCCACTTTAGACAAACGGAGTGCCATAAGAAGACGAATCGAATTGCCGACTTTCTTCCATTTGCTCATATTGCCATTGAAGATGATCTCATTTTTTAATGTGGCATTGGGATCTAGGTTTGCGCTTGCCTCTTTAAGCTGTTTGAAGAGGCTAGTGTAGATTTCTTTCTGTGTATCATATTTAGGAAGACGATTCTGACTACCCTTGAGTGCATCGCTATAAGGTAAATCTCCCCAACGATCGGTCATATGCAACATAAAATAGGATTCCAAGATATTAGCTAGTGCAATTTGGTTCACAGCGCTGCCCTCTGATTCACTTAATGTTCCATTTCTAGCTTTATCCTTTACTTCCTGAATATTTTTTAACGGACCCTTATACCAACTTTCAAAATTTAAATTGGTTGATATATACCTAGAGTTGTCTGTATATGTCGTTAATGATAAGTACTGAGGATAATGAACCCCCATCTGATTAGCCGTATTGGCACTCGTTCCTGATAGAAAGAACTCTGCATTCGCCAATAATTGCATGCCTGTCGCAGTGGAAGGGTTATTTGGATCTATATAATATGAATCGTCAAATTTTTTGCTGCATGATACCATCGTCGTTATAGCGGTAAAAACGAGGGCATATTTTAATAATGATAACTGTTTCATGATTTTAGAATTTAAAGCTTAGGTTTACCCCATAAGAACGTACTGTTTGTAATTCCCCTTTCTCGATCCAGCTGATGGATGCACTTCCCATAGAAAGTTCGGAAGGATCAATTCCTTTCGGAGCCTTTTGCCAGATCATCCATGGGTTTCTTGCAATAGCAGCAATACGGATAGATTTAAATGGTGTTTTCTTTAATGTATTTTCAGAAAATGTATACCCTAGGCTTACTTCTCTCAATTTTATATAAGAGGCATTGAACAACCATTCTTCGTAAAATTTAGTTCCGATCTGGTTTCTAAAATAACTTCTTGCATCGACAAATGCATTGACAGCTTCCCCTGTAGCTTGTGAAATACCAGAAATTTCGTAACCACCACCATCGGCTAATGGATCGCGTACATTTTTGCCTTTACTATTCATTGCCGCAGTCTCTTCTGCCTGTCCAGATTTTACGGCGAGCATTTTAGACCAGCTAAAGAATTTACCTCCAGATTGGAAGTCTATCATGGCATTAAAATCGATGTTTTTATATCGGATTGAGTTTAAGAAACCACCGGTAAAATTGGGTAGAACAGAACCGAAATCTTTGTTCAGTTCTTGGATCGGCATATTATTGGCGTCCAATAATATTTTTCCTGTTGCTTGATCACGTAAATAACCCGGACCGATCAATGTACCGAATGCTTTTCCTCTGTCTGCTCTTAAATAAACCGTTTGACTAGAATAGGTGTTTAAATCCAGCTGGTAAGAATTAATATTGTCGATCAATTCGTGGATCTTACTGTTGTTTCTTGCAAAATTTAAGGTGGTGTTCCAAGTGAAGTTGGCTGATTTCGCAGGTGTTCCAGAAAGCGATATTTCGATACCATTGTTCTCAATATCCCCGGCATTTACAAATTCAGATTCATATCCGGTAGCTGATGACTGAGATAGATCAATAACTTGTTTTTTATTACGCTGTTGGTAATAAGTGAAATCAAGTCCTAAACGGTCATTGAAAAATTTGAGGTCTGTACCGATCTCAAAGGTATGGGCAAAAGATGGTTCTAGATTTGCATTTTTTAGTTTATCTGGGACAGAGACGGTTGTAATTGTTCCTGTACTGGTTTTGTAGGCCGTACCCATTTGATAGTTCAAAAGTGCAGAATAAGGATCTACATCAGAACCCGCAATCGCATAGGAAGCTCTCAATTTACCAAAAGATAGTACTTTGGAATCGAATAATTCGCTAAATAGGAAAGATCCGGAAACCGATGGATAAACATAAGAATTGTTGTTTTTAGGTAATGCTGAAGACACGTCCTGACGAATTGATGCGTCTATAAAGTAGATATCCTTATAACCGAAAGAGGCCATTGCATACAGTGACCGGATTTGTTTTTTCAACTTATAGGAAGTTGTTTCCGGTCGGTCAATAGATGCCGCAATATTATAAAATCCCCTCGTTGCCAAACCTCCAACGGTAGCTTGCGAAACATAAGAATAGTCGCGGGTATAAATATTGGTACCTAAATTAGCATTTAGCGAAAAATCATTCCACTTGTTATTGTATTCTGCTAAAAACTCATAATTGCTCTCATCATTTTGATATTTTCCTACAGAAAATGCTTCATCTAACCGACCTCCAAATGCGGTTCTACTGCTGAGGTTTTGTGTAAAGAAATCTTTTCTTACAAAACCTGAAACCTTTAGATTGTCAAAAATTTTGTAGGATACGTTAACATCTCCAAATACTCGATCGCGTGAGTCATTGTTTAGATTTTCGTATGCGTCAAAAAATGGATTGTTCCAGTCTGAGGGTTTGTTATTTGTAATTATTCCTGTGGATGTATTCGGATTTACGTTCCAATTTAATATTGTGCCGTCTGCATATTTATAATTTCGGAGCCTATTAATATCAATGTTACGTTGAAACCATTGTGTAGCACCAGTGAATGATCCCTGATAACCTTGAACAGGTCTTTGTCCATTATTATTTGCGTAATTGATATTAGCTCCAACAAGCAGTTTGGATGTGATGTCCAATGTCCCGTTTAAGCCAAAATTATTTCTCTTTAGGGAGGTATTAGGAATAACACCTTTGATATAGGTGTTATTATAGCTAAAGCGGATTGCGGCATTTTCATTACCGCCAGCAATCGTCAGACCATTGTTTGTTGTGAATCCCGTATTATAGAAGTCCTTTATGTTATTGGGTTGAGGAGAGAAAGGGGTAGTTTTGCCGAAATCAACATCTTGAGGATAAAAGCTATAATACATGCGAACAGGAGTTCCATCCATTTTTGGTCCCCAAGATTCGTCATTGCCATTGACATAGTACTCTCCGGATGCTAATTTCAGGAAAGTCTGATTATTACCGACACCATATATATTTTGAAGGGGCATAAAATTGCCTGTTTTCTCCCATGAAGTAGCGGAGTTAAAGCCGATATCAATTTTTTTAGGACCCTTTTTTCCTTTCTTGGTAGTAATCATGATTACTCCGTATTGTCCCCGCATACCATATAAAGCGGAAGCCGTAGGACCTTTCAGAACGTTGATTGTTTCGATATCTTCAGGATTTATATCTTGTCCAACATTTCCAAGGTCTACACCATTACCAGTTGAACTACTGAAATTCGAATTTGAGATTGGAGTGCCGTCGATGACCATAAGCGGTTGGCCTCCACCTGTAACTGAGTTAACGCCACGGATCTTGATTTTTTGTGTTCCACCCAAATTTGCGCCAGAAGATCCCGTTACTTGTGCGCCGGCAACTTTTCCTGCTAAGGAACCTAACACATTGGTTTCTTTTGTAAATGTTAGATCATCTCCTTTGACTTGTTGTGCGGAATAACCAATGGACTTTTGGGAACGTTTGATTCCTAATGCAGTTACAACCACCTCATCTAAGGCTTGTTCGTTGCTGACGAGTGTAATACTGATCGTTTTCCGGCCATTAACCCGAACCTCCTGCGCATTATAGCCAACAGCAGATAGTATTAGTGTGGCATTTGAATTTGCATTGAGCGTGAATAAGCCTTGTTCGTTGGTTGATGTTCCTTGGCTGGATCCTTTGACATTTATGGTAACTCCACTGACGGGATTTCCTTTGCTGTCTGTGATTTTCCCAGCAATCTGAATCTGTTGTGCATATAAAGACTGCATCGAACTACAGGCTATGAGACACAACGTTGTGAGCACATGTTGTTTCATAAGAGTTTGAATTGATTAATTTAGTTTGTTAATATGTTGGTTTCATCGGTTGTTGATCTCAACTCCGACAAAGATTCAATGCAATGTTCTCCTTATAAGACAAAAAACATTGCATTGAATATAATCTTATTTTCTTAAAATTCCAATTCCCGGACGGTTCGGTAAGATGCAGTTGCCATCAATTACCGTCATGCCATCATAGATATCGTTATCGATCAGAAGTGCCCCATCTAAATCTGCCCAATCGGTCAATGGTGCTAATTGTGCCGCAGCACTGATGGCACAGGAAGTTTCGGTCATACAGCCGATCATGACTTTCATTTCGAGGGAACGTGCAAGTTCAGCCATCCGTTTGGCTTCACGCATGCCTGTACATTTCATCAGTTTGATGTTGATGCCACTGTAAACTCCTTTTAGGGCAGGTACATCAACCAAACGTTGACACCCCTCATCCGCAATTGTTGGTATCGGACTATGTTCAGTCAGCCAGGCATTGTCATCAATCTGTTCTTTGGGCATGGGTTGTTCAAGGAAAGAAACATTTCGCTCAGCGAGCCAATGTGCCATTTCCAGCGCTTCTTCCCGCGTTTTCCAACCTTGATTAACATCCGCACATAATGGGCGGTCTGTGACCTGACGAATGGTGTCAATGATCATCTTATCGGTATCCAGTCCCAATTTTACTTTTAGGATCTTAAACTGATCTGCTTCAGCAACCTTTTTACGGATCATATCCTCCGTATCGATGCCGATGGTGTAGGAAGTCGGTGGGATAAGATCCGGATTTAATCCCCATATTTTATAGAAGGGCTGGCGCATAATTTTACCAAGCACATCATGTAGGGCAATATCTATTGCTGCTTTTGCGGCAGTATTTTTTGCTGCTACTTGGTCTACATAATGCAGAATCTCCTCCGTCTGGAAAGGTGAGTTGAATGCTGATAAGTTAATTTGATTTAAAAAGGCGATCACGCTTTCCTGTGATTCACCAAGGTATGGCGGCATGCTGGCCTCACCATAGCCCACTATACCGTCATACTCCAATTCGGTTAGTACGACAGGCGTCGTACTGCGGCTATAGGAAGCGACGGTAAAGACATGGCGCAATGTTAGGGTATATGGACGGAACCTTAGCTTAAAGGCTCCAAAGTCCTTGCTGATCCATTCAGATTGATTGCTCATTATGGTTTATTTATTGATATAGTAATTGCTTTCAGCGATTTTTTGAATTGCAGAATCCTTGGCACCTAAATAACGCCGGGCAGCAACAACGGTACGTGTCTGAAAATCGTCGTAATCAGCAGCGTCTTTTAGCATGCTGTTAATGCGAACCAATCCTGCAGCATGGATAAAAGTGCCATTGCCTATATAAAGCGCTACATGGGTGACGCGCGCATTGGGATTACTGTTTTTGCCCGCAGCAAAAAAGAGCAAATCCGCAGGTTTCAGGTTTTTAAGCGCTTTTTCAGGATCAAAATGCCCCTCGCTGTCCAAGATATCTATCTTTTCGCCCGCTAAAACCTGTTGTGATGCATCTCTAGGGATAACGAAGCCATTCATAAAGAAGCTTGTCTTGGTAAATCCGCTACAATCGACCCCTTTGACCGATGTGCCGCCCCACAAATAGGGTAGTCCCAACATGGACTTTGCACTTGCAATAATATGATCAGCGGTAGGATTACGTGTATCCAGCCAATTTTTTAATGTTAGACCTTCAGATTTCTTGATATAACCTTTGCGGCCATCGGGGTAAGCGATTTCATAAAAACCACCTTTTTGTCCGGTTAATTTCAAGATATCCCCATATACAAGATCCGATACCCGTTGGCTTTTCTCTGTGGGTTCGGAATAAGATCTTCCGAATTCAGTGGTGTAGATCAGCTTGTCTGATTGTCTCCACTTGTCGGCCTCGGCCTGATCCATTACTGCTATTGAGGATGCTGGCACCCAAGCGATATAACCATCAGGGGTGCGTACCCGGTATTCACCACTTTTCTTCTGTAGCAGATCTACTTGTGTACCCAATAAAACTTGGCTTGTCAGTTCCGCGGAATTATCCGGAAAGGTACGCATGTTGGCAACTGAAAGCCTGATTACCCCTACAGTTTTGCCATCAACACTGGCGTCCGGTAAGAGCTGAACTTGGATATTCGCGGATATTTCTTTTGCCTTTTGTTCGAGAACAAACTTAGCATCTTTTTCGGTTGTTTCGAGAATATATATATTTTGGGGGACATCCGCTTTTTGGATAGCCACAATTTTCGTTCTCCGATCCGGTGCAAATTCACGCTTTACGTTTTCTTGCAATTCTTTGATTTTGAAATAAGTGGTGGAATCTACTTGCTGTGCATGGCCATGACTTGTGCCAATAAGACTTGCACATGCTAAAATAGCGAATTTTAGTGTGTTTTTCATGCTGATTAGTTTGTTTCTAAAGATAGGATTAATTCACAATATAAATCAATGTTTGTTGTCGATTTTTGAGTGATTTGAATATTGTGTTGCTAAAAAACGAACCTTTGGGCTTAATTTTAATTAATTTGTCTATTTGCTAAAACCATTTTGTATTATTGCTTATTGATCGCAAAACCGTTGATTGTTTTTGAATCTCACTGCCAAAAGCAGGTTAGCGATTGTGAACTGTGGTAATGAAAATTCAAAAACGAATTATTCATGCTTGAAAATGCCGGACGGCGGAGGCAAACAGGTTATTAAAAGACAAATAGATTATATATGAGTTCTAGACGTAATTTTATTAGACAAGGTTTTATGGCTGCTGCAGCCATAGGTACCTTGCGTGCATTTGATACAAAAGGGCTGACGATTGCATCTGATGATAAGGTAAAAAAATATCCGATTGTCATATCAACCTGGGATTTCGGAATAGCGGCAAATAAAGCGGCCTGGGAGATCTTATCGAAAGGCGGAAAAGCTCTTGATGCTGTCGAACAAGGCGTGCGTGTACCTGAAGCGGACTTGAAAAATATGACCGTCGGAAAAGGAGGGTATCCGGATCGTGATGGACATGTGACCTTAGATGCCTGTATTATGGATGCTGATGGCAATTGCGGTGCTGTGGCCGGTATGGAAAAAATCGGACATCCGATATCGGTGGCCCGCTTGGTTATGGAGAAAACACCACACGTAATGCTAGTTGGGGAGGGGGCCTTGCAATTTGCGTTGGAAAACGGTTTCAAGGAAGAAAATTTGCTGACGCCAGAGGGAGAAAAAGCTTGGAAAGAATGGTTAAAGGAGAAGAAGTATAAACCGGTCGTTAATATCGAAAATAAATCTTTTGCTGCGGAGCGCCTACCGGGCAACCGGTACAACCACGATACGATTGGTATGCTGGCCTTAGATGTCAATGGAAATATATCCGGAGCTTGTACAACCAGTGGAATGGCATTTAAAATGCACGGCAGGGTGGGAGATAGCCCGATTATCGGCGCTGGTTTATATGTTGACAATGAAGTTGGTGGAGCTACTTCGACCGGGGTAGGTGAAGAAGTTATCCGTAATGTAGGTAGCTTTTTGGTGGTTGAATTAATGCGTCAGGGGTACTCGCCCGAAGATGCTTGCAAGGAAGCGGTGATGCGTATCGTGAAGAAAAAGCCTGCAATTGCCAAAGAGATACAAGTTGGATTTTTGGCGATCAATAAAAAAGGCGAGTATGGAGCTTTTGCTTTGCAGGAGGGATTCTCATATGCTGTTTGTGATAGTAAGCAGCAGGATCTTTTGATCAAAGGAAAACATTATTATTAGTGAATAGATATTAGTATTTAGCTATTAGATGTAAGATTTAGATAAGAGATTGGAGGTTCCTAATCCTTGCTCTTTGTCATTCTTCTGGATGCAGATTTGCATATAAGTGATAATTGTCGTCTTTGTAAAAAAAAGATAATAGCAATTATGTCTAATTACTCGCTATTCAATAAACAGTACTTAATTTAGAATACATGTTGAGGTTTGAGTATTAAATTTAATATTGATTATCTTTGTATAAGCGTTGTTTAAGTGAAAAAACAGAATAACAAATTGCCAGCAGCTTATAAAAGTAAAGTCTAAATACTAGCTACTCAATACGCAATACTAAATACAATAAAAATATGAAAGCAACATTTGGAGGTGGATGTTTTTGGTGCACGGAGGTAATTTTCCAGAATACCGAGGGAGTGACATCCGTATTGCCAGGATATATGGGTGGTCATGTAGATCATCCTACTTATGAGCAGGTCTGTACTGGTACAACCGATCACGTGGAAGTGGTGGAGTTGGAGTATGACGATGAATTGGTCAATTATGAGGACCTGTTGAAAATTTTCTTCAAGACACATAATCCGACAACATTGAACCGTCAAGGGAATGATGTGGGCACACAATATCGGTCTGTGGTATTTTTTCACAATGAAGAACAGGAGATTTTGGCCAAAAACTTTATTGATGAATTGGAAAATGAAGCTGTCTACGAGGATCCGATTGTTACAGCCGTAGAACCGGCGTCAACGTTTTGGCTGGCTGAAGACTATCATCATAATTATTTCAATGATCATCCTGAGAATCCGTTCTGTTCGGTGGTCATTGCACCGAAACTTCAAAAATTCTTGAAAGAATTTAAAGCTTAAAAGCTTTATTGCAAGAACTTGGTGCCTGCGCGCAGCGAATTGATGCTGTGTATTTAACAGAGGGCCGGAGGATTGAAACAAGGTCTTGATTACCTTTTTGAGAACGACCTGCGATCTACAATAATATAAAAAGGCTCGAATATCATATTCGAGCCTTTCTTATAGGAATTACTTATGGAGAAAGCTTATTAAAACATTTCCATTTGTCCATTGTCATCAATTTGGATGTCGTCAGGATTGGTGATCTCTAACTTGATATCATCTTCTTTTTTATTGTCGGATGCATCCGTGGAGGCTTGGGTCGTTGATGTCTCAGACTTTGTTTCATCCGATTTGGCCTCTCCATCCACAGAAGCGACTTCGGCTTTTTCCTTTCCTTTTTCACTTAGATCCTCATCCGCAGTGATCAAAGTGACAGATTTTACGGTATGGAAAGATAGGCGGTTGCCCTGTGCCTTTATACCTTTGATATCAATGATCTCAGTCAATGGTTGCTCCAGTGTTTCCTCTGTTTGGGATTTGCCTTTTAATATATCTAATCTGACGGTAGGCTCAGCGGCATTGCTCATAAGTATTAGCTTTGAACCAGGTTCCTCATTGATAAACGAAATACGTTTACCGATAGGTTGGTCATCAAATTTAAAGCGTTTGACGAAATAAGTTCCGCTTTTGCCATCTTGATGCACAACGGTATAAATGTGTTCAGGATAGAATTTCTCAATACGGATCATTTTTTCATCAAAGTGGTTGCTCAGGTCGAAGTTCGATAGCTCGTAACTACCATCAGAAAGTACCACCAATATTTTATCATCACCATCAAATTCTCCTAGATACTGACCACGTTCATCGGCGTTGAGACGTTTCATGATGCTGTCATACCAAATTTTTCGTCCTGCGAGTGTTGAAATACCTGAGCTTTTAAAGGTTATTTTCTTGACAGGGTATTTGGAAACAATATTGCCCTGAGATGCACGACCTTTGATGGCAATCTCAGCGAAATCCATGTCGAAATTCAATTTGCGTAATTTCGTGTGTGGTTTAAGCTGTATATTGACCACTTCGGCCTCGCCATTTGGATTAGCGGTGAAGTATAGGACTTTTGATCCTTTCGATCCTTTTGATACATCGTATTCCTTATCACGGGTCACGCCCACTACAGAGAAACGTTTGATATAACTTGTGCCGGTTTCACCTTCTTTATAAATGACATTGTATATGGTTCGTTCGTCACCTTTTTTAAAGACCGCTACATGGATAATTCCTTTTCCGACGAATACCTTATCCTGAATCTTACTGACGACATATTTGCCGTCTTCGCGAAAGACGATGATATCGTCGATATCCGAGCAATCGCAGACGAACACATCTTTCTTCATTCCTGAACCGATGAATCCTTCTTCACGGTTGACATATAGTTTGGTATTAGCTAGCGCGACCTGTGTAGCTTCCACCTTATCAAAGATGCGTAACTCGGTCTTACGCTCGCGATCTTTACTATATTTTTCACGTAGTTTTTCATACCATGCAATGGCATATTCCGTCAGTTGACGTAGGTTCCGCTTAACTTCTTTGATCTCATTTTCGAGGGTCTTCATCGTTTCGTCCGATTTTTTAACATCGAAACGCGTAATGCTGCTCATCGGTTTATCGATCAATTTCTTATAATCCTCAGGAAGAATTTCGCGATAAAACTGTTCAAAGAATGGTTCAAACAAGCGATTTAAAACCTGTACGACGGTGTCAAAGTCACCGGCATTTTCATAATCGGCATGTTTATACATCCCTTCCTGGATGAATATTTTCAATAAACTATTGAAGAAGATTTTTTCCTGAAGATCATTTAAACGGATCTCCAGTTCCCGCTTCAATAGGTTTTTGGTGTTTTTGGTGTTTTCAATCAAGATGTCATTGACACTCATAAAATGAGGTTTTTCATCTTTGATGACACAGGTATTGGGCGAAATCGAAACCTCGCAGGCTGTGAATGCATAAAGCGCATCGATCGTAACATCGGGAGAGATTCCCGGTGCTAAATGCACGATGATTTCAACATTTCCAGCCGTGTTGTCTTCGATTTTCTTGATTTTGATTTTACCTTTTTCATTCGCTGTTACGACGCTCTCGATAAGCCCGCCAGTGGTCGTACCAAAAGGAATCTCGGTGATTGCCAAAGTCTTTTTATCCCGTTCTTCGATTTTAGCGCGTACACGGATCTTTCCGCCACGTTGACCTTCGTTGTAGTTGGACACATCGGCCATACCACCTGTGGGAAAATCGGGAAGAATATTCGGGCGTTCGCCATTCAGCGCCTGAATTGAACCATCGATAAGTTCAATAAAGTTGTGCGGCATAATTTTGGTCGCTAAACCTACGGCAATACCTTCGGCTCCCTGTGCCAGAAGCAAGGGGAATTTAACAGGTAACGTGACTGGCTCGCGGTTACGTCCGTCGTAGCTTAGTTGCCATTCGGTCGTTTCGGGATTGAAGACAACTTCATTCGCAAATTTAGAAAGCCGACCCTCAATATAACGTGGCGCTGCAGCCGAATCACCTGTAATCGGGAAGCCCCAGTTTCCTTGGCAATCGATCAGCAGATCCTTTTGTCCTAATTGTACCATCGCATCACCGATGGAAGCATCTCCATGCGGGTGATATTTCATGGTATTACCAATTACATTGGCAGCTTTATTATATCGTCCATCATCCATTTCTTTTAAGGAATGGAGAATACGGCGTTGTACCGGCTTCAAGCCGTCATTTATATGGGGTACAGCTCTATCCAAGATCACATAGGATGCATAATCCAAAAACCAGTTCTCGTACAGTCCAGATAAAGGTATTGTCTGACTTCCGCCTTCTGTTTTTCCTGATCCTAATTCTTCTTGGTTATCTTCCGTTGGGAAGTTTGTTTCGTCACTCATTTACTCAGCAATAGATTAAATTGTACAATACAGAAATGTTCGAAATTTTATTTTATTCGAACGTGTAAAAATACAAAACCATTTTGTTTTATCCCAGTGAAAGTATAAAAAGTTAAAAAAATTAGCTTTTTAAGCTAATATAATTAGCTTTGTACCGATTGCTCGACCAGATCGTACCAATAACAATGGATATCCCAACGGTCGAAATAAAATTCCTCTGTGATCTGAAATCCCACTTTTTCCAATACATTTCTTGATCCTTCGTTTTTGGTATGGGTGATGGCATGGAGTTCGAAATGAGTCAGGTGTTCCCGATAATACTGCATACAGGCCAATGCTGCCTCAGTGGCATATCCTTTACCCCAGGATTCTACCCTGAAACGATAACCTAGGTCCAAAAAATCGATACGTCCGTTTTCCAGTTCATCAATATATTTAAAACCCGTCCAGCCGATCCATTGGTTGCTTGATTTTTCAATAACTCCCAACCGGCCAATACCGTATTTTTCATATTGTTGCTGAATGAAAGCGATCACTTTTTCCATTTCTTCGATGGATTGAACAGGCTCTTTATTGAGGAAGGTATGTACCTCAGCCTGCGAATCCGTGGCAAAAAAATAGTCCTTATCGTCCATGCTTATCGGGCGGATGATTAGTCGTTTGGTTTCTAATGTTGGTAGATATTTTTCCATCTAGTTATCTTAAATTTTAACGGGTTTTAAAGCCACAGTTTATCGATATCTTTTTTCAATATTTTCTCTTTCATTTCTTCTTCAAAATCACCGAACTGTTCTTTTTTGACAGTCTTGCTGATCCGACCTTCTTCCAAAACCAATATCTCGTCACAGGTATCCTTTAATGTCGAAAATATATGCGATGAGATCAGGATGGTTTTGCCCATTGCTTTAAGTCGTAGAATAATTTCAGTCAGGATAATACTGCTTTGTAGATCTATCCCGTTAAAAGGTTCATCCAGAATGTAGAAACTGTTGTCCTGGAGCAGGGTCGCTGTCAGTGCCAGTTTCTTTTTCATGCCTGTAGAATAGGAGTTCGCATACTCTTTTAATGGTAATTCGAAGATATTTCTTTCGCTTAGATGCTGAATACTTTTTCCTCGGGCATCGGTAAGGAGATAGATATATTCTTCGCCTGTGAGTTTCGATAAGAAATACGGATCTGATGTCAGGTAGCCTAAATGGTTCTTAAGTGGCTGTAGGTTCGAGCTGATTTTTCCCGAAGCTGTTTCCAGCCCCGCTATACAGCGAAATAAGGTTGTTTTTCCAGCACCGTTTTCGCCTACGATACCGTAGACTTTTCCGTCCTCAAAAGTAAAAGTCACCTCATGCAAGACCTGATGCTGACCAAAGGATTTACTGATATGAATAAGCTCGATCATAAATAGTTTTTTAGATTTTTGAGGGCCTTAAGGTAATAAAAGGGCGATAAGGCTACTATCAGGGGATAGAAACTAAAACACAATATCAGCACAGAGACCTCAGGAAAATTGATCTCTCTCGGATAAGCGACATATTTTAAGGTAATGGCAAAAGGGATCAGGAATAATATTCCACCCAAAACAATTAATGCATTAAACCATTCTGATGAATAAATAAAGGCATATGTCAGTAGGAGTGGCAGGACAAACAAAAGACATTGCAGCAGTCCACGTCTAAATTTACGCAGTAGAAATCCAGCAGGTGTTTCTCTACTGTTCCATAGATAAAAGACAGGTTCAGGCAACTGATAATAGAGTATACAAGTCAGGGCTATACCGCTTACACAAAATAGAACAAGGTTGGAATTCGTGACATAAAAACCAATTGCTGCCAGTAGATACAAAACGATAATCAGCAGGTAACTCCTTCGGAATCCGATAATAAATTCAAAGGGTTTCTTTGCGAAGGGAGTAGGGATGGATTTACCAAAAGCTTTAAAAGTCAAAAAGGCAAATACAACCGCTAACAGGCCTAAGATGAACGCATAGAGCCAAAGACTTTGAGATAGCAATAGAGCAATAGAAGGTAAGGTCACTAGAACATTTTCCAGTAGTCTAATGGTGTAAAAGTCCTTTTTGTTAAACGTGTTTTTTAGAAAATCGTTTCTGTTTTTTTCGGTCAGGAGAAAGAGTAACTGAAAATTGCCCAGGAGTATGGCATAACTTCCAAAGACGGGATACTGCAATAAAAGATAGTAAACAAGATAACATGCTCCCAAAAGCAAAATTGGCGCAATCACTAAAGGTAATCCTGTCGCCGTAAAATGGCGGGTCAATAACTTATATTGAAGCTTTAAATAATTGTTTATCATTTGCCATCTGTTTATAAATAGTCATACAAGTGATGCTCGTGAACTTGTTTGTCCGCCGTTGGCATACTTAAATTTAACGATTCCAATCGAATAGCTAAAGCTGAGATTTTCTTTGCCAATTTAGCATATAGAGTAAAGCAATCACTAGGACAACGGCATTGGCATACATAATTTGCGGAATGCGAAGGATGACATCGGCATAGTATAGTCCGGCGAGGAGGGCTCCAAGGCCAATTCCCGCTTCGAGCGAAATATACATGGTCGCGACCGCTTTGCCGCGATGTTCAGGAATACTCAGGTCAATGGTCCATGCATTGACCGCGGGAGATAATATACCGGTGCCGATACCATAAATGCTCGCCCCGATCATCATACCGATAAAGCTATCCTCAAAGCCAATGACCACCAAAGCAATCGCAATGATCACTAAGCCTGTAATAATAACCTTCGGCCTCCCATAGCGATCGGAAACCTTTCCCGAAACAAAACGTATCATGACGGATGCAATCGTAAATGCCAGAAAGAAAAGGCCTTTATTTTTTAATCCAAGATGTTCACTCCAATCCGGTATAAGGGTCAGGATCACACCGTATGCCGTATACGAAAGAAAGGTAATTATTCCAGCAGGGAGTGCGCGCCATTCAATAATGTCTTTTCGGTTTATTTTGAGCATGGAAAGGTTAAATTTCTCCTTTTTAACTAGGGTTTCCTTCATATTGATGACGATGAGGATTGATAACAATGCCATGAAAGACGAGGAGTAGAACATGACATTAATTCCAAAAGCATCAAAAATTGCGCTCCCTATTGCTGGCCCTACTGCCGTTCCAACACTGAATGCAAGGCCATGCATCCCCAGGGCTTCTCCCCATCTTTTCTGAGGAACAAGATCTGCGACATACGCCGAGGTGGAGGTAGGTTTAAAACCGGTAGAGAAACCATGGATCAACCGCAGAAATAAAAAACCCGCCACAGAAGTTAAAATCGGATAGAGAAACCCGCAGATAAAACAGACAATGGATCCGATGGCCATAACTGGTACACGGCCCCAACGATCGGTCAGTTTACCACTGAAAGGTCGTGAAATTCCGGCCGTCAATGTAAATAGTGCTATGATCAGACCCTTATATTCAGCCCCGCCCAGGCTACTCAGGTAATTAGGTAGCTCGGGAATAATCATATTGAAACTAGACGAGAATAGGAGTGAGCTCAGGCAAAGTAAAATAAATTGAAGCGTGTAGATGGATTTCTGTTCAGATTGCATTTTAAAACAATTGTCGTGCGTGAATAAGTCTCCCAGCTGGCATTTATCACGAAAGATAACTGTGCTTTTCGAAGAATAGGTCAAATGTACAGCTTTTGGAACGATTAAACTTTTTCTTTTGGCTGAAATTTTGGAGAAATCTTCCAACCATGACATCACATTGAGTGGATCAACGGATATCATGTACGGTTAAATATCGCTTTAGATCAGCTGCCGCCGTGCAATCTCACTGCAGAATATCGTTGTTGCTACAGCGACATTCAATGATTCCGCTTGGCCGATACGAGGTATGGTCACCGCCTGATCTATTAATGCTATTATTTCTTCGCTGATACCATTGCCTTCATTACCCATGACAATTAATCCTTCTGAATCCCATTGTGTTTGATAAATAGACTGGCCATCAAGCAATGCGCCGTACACAGGTAAATTTGTGTCAGAAATAAATTTGTTTAAATCCAGGTAATGAACCTGTATTCTGGCCAGTGAGCCCATAGTCGCCTGTACAACTTTTGGGTTATAGGCGTCCACGGTACCTATGGAACAAATGATATGCTTGATTCCAAACCATTCTGCAGTACGGATGATGGTTCCTAGATTGCCAGGATCTTGCACATCATCCAATACAATATTGTAACAGTTTTTGAGATCATTTAATTCGATCTGTTGTTGTTTGGGGAGCTTGACTAAGGCAAGGACTCCCTGAGGAGATTTTAATGTACTAATCTTTTGAAATTCAGCCTCGGTCACTTCATGGGATTTTATATTATGCGAGATTTTACCCACTTTTGTGTTTGCGTCGTCTGTATAGAAAATGGATTCGACCTGGTAATTTGATGAGATAAATTCCCTGACGGATTTTATGCCCTCAACGATGAATAAGCCATGTTGTTTTCTATACTTTTTATTTTGTAGAGACGTTATTAGACTGATTTGCGCTTTTGACAACATTTTTATTGATGATTAAGTACCCTCGTTTTATCGGATTTGCAAGTATAATGCTTTTGACACTATTTTTTGCATCTTGCCGATCTTCAAAATATATAGATGACGACCAGGCTTTGGTTACAAAAGTACAGATTTCTGGTGTTTCACCAGCATTGAAAGAGTCTTCCGAAACCTATGTATCCAATCAGATCAGACCTAATTCGAGGGTAAATCTATTTATTTACAATACTTTCAATACTAAAAAAGGACGTTATAAGACCAAGAAGATTCGAAATGTTGGTGAGCCACCTCATTTGTTGGACTCGGCAATGGTTGATTTATCTGCTAACCAGATTAGACGTTTTCTATTTACCAAAGGATATTTCAATGCTAAAGTTAATCCTGAGATTTCAGTTGACAAGAAGCGAGCACATATCGACTTCAAGGTCGATGAAGGAAATGCATATCAGATCAGGAATATTGACCGTAAATTTGATGATGATGAGGTAAAATGGCTTTTTGATCGGGATGTTCTCCCCAAAACCAAAGTTACACCCAACACGCAATATGATGCTGCAAAACTGCTCGATGAACGGGAAAAGCTATATCTTGTTATGCGCAACAATGGTTATTATGATTACTTGCGGCAATATATGCGTGTCGGTATCGACTCTACGCTGAAAGGTAACGCAATTGATCTAAAAATAAATGTTGAAAACCCTAGCGATTCAACGATACATAAAAAGTATCAAATTGATAGTGTATATATGACTATTAGGAATTATGGGGCTATATCAAAAAAACCGCCACGTCGTATAACAGATTCAACGAAGAAGCTTCTTTTTATAGATGAGACCAATAGCTTTCGCTGGAAGCCTTTGGAGCGGTATATGTATCTGCGGTCTGGTCATTATTATTCGCTGGCAGAAGAAAACAAATCTTATGATCGGCTTTATGAAATGAATGGTTTTCGGTCTGTGAAAGTACAGTTTGTAAAAAAGGATTCTAATAAACTCAATGTTCACTATGATTTTGTACCGAGACCACGTATGGGAAATCAGATTGAAGGAGAATATACCTTTAGTTCGGGTATGAGTGGTTTTAACATTGGAAATACATTTTCGCAGCGTAATATTTTTGGTGGTTCAGAGCAGTTGGAGGTCAAGTTGCGCTACGGGGTGCTGTTTGATCCGCGTCTGTCGGGCGGGCTTTCCAGTAAAATCTTCAACAATGATTTTCAGGCGGGTGTAAATTTGGTGATCCCACGGCTCATGGTACCTTTTCATATTAATCCGGGTGGGAAATTTGGTTTGCCCAAGACGACCTATTCCATGACTCTACAGTTATTCGATCAGGATCGGACTTACTCTAACCGTTACTTTACGACTTCGTTGAATTACTCTTGGTATGAAACGGAGAATAAGTATCATAGTTTTACTCCGATCGTATTGGAATATCGGGACGGAAGATTGGATTCGAATTTTAGAAAAAATCTGGAACAGGAAGGATACCAACTGTATGTACGAAGCAATGATCGTCAATATTTCGGGCTAGGGACACAATATACTTTTATTCTGAATGGCAAGAAATTGACCAGTAAGGAAGACTTTCAATATTTCCGTGGAACAGTGGATGTCAGCGGGAATGTGCTGGATCTCATCAGTAGCTTAGCGAAGCTACCCGCCAATGCTGATGGTGAAAAGAAGATCTTTGGGGTACCTTTTTTACAATATGCAAAAACTGAATTTGATTATCGCCTGTATCGAAATTTTGGTGGAAATAGACAGTTTGTATTCCGATTTAATCCCGGAATTGCTATTCCGTATGGAAACAATTCGAAGTTATTGATCTTTGAAAAGAGTTTTTATAGCGGTGGAATGAATGGCATACGGGCATGGCAAGCCCGGACGCTCGGTCCAGGAGCCTACAATAGACAAAATCTGAGTGAAGATCTCCGGCTCAATTTGCGTAATCTCGATCAACTGGGGGAAATCAAATTGGAAGCAAATGCAGAATATCGCTTTCGTCTCCTGAATAATTTTCTTGGAGCTAAGATGAATGGGGCGACATTTGTGGATATGGGGAATGTCTGGCGCCTGAAAAAAGATGAGGAACTAAATCCAGGCGGTGAATTTAAATTCAATAAATTCCTGGGGCAAGTAGCGATCGGTACAGGATTTGGTTTACGTTTTGACTCTGACTATTTTGTCATCCGTCTGGATGCTGGTCTAAAAGTTAAAGATCCACAATTTTCAGGCAGTGATCAATGGGTAATCAAGCATTTCTTTGACTCCAAAAAATTTAAACAGCAATATTATGAAAGCCACAGGCCCGACCGGTATAATTTTATCCAATACAATTTCGGAATCGGTATGCCGTTTTAATGTACAATCGTTTCGTTATGATTTACTTTGATCCCATCCATTGATACGATATCCAGACAGATCGCGTTGTTAACCGAGGAGATTTTTGAGACTTGAAAATATAGATTCAAAAATTTTACTCAAGTCTAGACCCTGCGAATGGTTGAATACAAAGAAAACTATAGCCAGTGCGATCGCTGTCATAATCACTTTTTTAAACATGTAAGCTATTCCTAGCACAATGGCCGGGATAATCAAAAACATCAGTCCGCTGATGGCAAAAGGGGAAAGCCCCTTGTCAGTCTTGTAGATATAAAAGAGACGGCCCTTAGATTTCGCTTGGTTTTTATGACTAAAGAATACAAAGGTAGACGATTCAATTTTTTGATTGGCAACCGCGACACCATCGTGAAATTGAAGTGCCTGCGAAAAACCATTGATGGTGAACATGTAGTGTCCGTTGATTGTCTCATTGGTATTACCTAATGAGTCCAAAGCTACAATGGCTAGTTTGCCGTTTTTGGAAAGATTTTCTTTCACAACAAAGTCTTGAATATTTTGTTGTTGAGCATTTGCCCAAAAAGGTATCAACAGCAGAAAAAATATAATCTTTTTCATTTTATTATAAGCGTTTAATTTTAGTCCATTTGCAGCAAGAGATTTGACTTATTTGCTTATATCACGTTCTACAAGCCAGGACAAATTCATGTTGACAATGTCGAAACAGATCTTGTCGAAATGAGCATGCAATTTTAGGAATTTTAATCTTCTTTTGGAAATCTTAAATTATTGGGGCGATGATTCTAATCGAAAACTTTCTTTTTTTTTTACAGGTCTAATGGCTAATTTTTTCCGTCCAGCGAAGCTTGGGTTCTTTTGTTTTTTTGTGTATGAGCAATATGCCGAAATTAATCTTCCTCGTTAGATTCTTTGTTTTCATTCTGTCCCCAAATCAAGATGTTAGCGATATTAGTTACCTTAAATTCTGCCGCTAGATTGTCCAATTTTTCGGAGAAAGAATGCAGTTGACTTAGCAAGGTGATGAAAGCATTTTTTGTGGTTTGATAATCAAGTTCGATTTTATTTTTTGAAAAATATGGAAAGAAAGGTTCGTCTTTATCGTCGCAGAAAATGATAATCCTTTCTTGATTTTTGGTGATTAGGGGTGAAGGGTGGCACTCCAATAACGAAAAATCTTCGAAATTTTCATTTAATATTTTTTTCCATTGTTGGATTTCTTCCATTAGACCACAGCATTGTGGATACAATTCAATCTGTCCATTAATGGAAATTGCATACCCTCCAAATAGTGAGCAAGAGTCTTTTATGGGCATGTCTCCAATATGTAGTTTGATTATTGTTCTTAAATCCTCGATCTTAATGTCAAAAAGTCTATATTGATAAATTCCCATTGCGATTGGACGGGGGATACCAATATAGTTTTTCCTTAATTCATTTTCTTGATATAGATCCCATTCTTTCGTATTCGTAAAGGAAGTTCCCTTGGGTACTATATTGCTTTGGGCTCCCTTTATGGTAGGAAGTTCAATCAGCGGTATAAAATCTATTTTGTCCATTTAACTTCATTTGTGGTGATTCTAATATGCCCAGTCTTTTAAGAGGCCTAGCATTAAAAGTACAATGTAAGCGAATACATTGTACTTGACAAATTTTCTAGTTTAAAAAAACAGAAGCAAAAAGCAACAATAGTAGGGGCTAGTCATTGCCGGATTCGAACCGGATAATCTTGTTGATTTTACAACTTCATTATTCCTCCCCTTAACGGTGACGAAGTAACTATCGTTTACGGCATTCTGTTTAGCATCAGAAAGGCGACTGACGAAAAGAGTTTTTTCCGACGTTTTCGATATCGTCTATCTAGAACTGATCGGAAGCAGGATTTGAACCTGCCATTGGACCGAAGTAACTCTTTTCTACGGCACTTATCCAATTTTATCATAAAGCAAGGTAACTAACGAAAAGAGACTGTTTTTCCTGCTCTACCAACTGAGCTACTCTATATACTTATAGAGACAGGACTCGAACCTGTGACACGGGCAACCCAAATGCGAAGTAACTCTCTTCTACGACACTTGCTTATTTTATACTGCGGGATGATCTTATATTTCAACTTGATGGATCTGTTCGACAGCGGATAGGGCATTGTCCATGCCAGAAAGTATATCAAACACTTTATCCGACCAGCCCGCTAACAGGTAAACATCATTTTGCTTCACATCTATAGGCTGTTTTCCATATCCCCCCAGATCGAATAGATAGAGTTTCGCCTTTGGAGCCAAACTTTTGTAATTATTCCATGACTTTTCCAAAGAATTACCATTATAATTACTATCCCATAATTGACAGTCAGTAAATATCATGACCTTATCCACGATCTTCTTTCTACGGATTAGATCGTCCACGACCAGGTATCCATTTGTTGAATAGCCCACTTCACCTTCTCGTTTGTAATATTCCATTACGTTCGTCAGCACCCGATGTTTAGGCATATTGATTATCTTGTATGTATCACCGAATATCCCTGTTGTTACATCTTTACACTGTGACTGCAATAGCATTGCTAGCATTAAGCCCACATCATACAGTAAAACCGTACTTTTTGCCGAAATAGGCTTTTGCATAGATCCTGAAACGTCACAGGCAATCACAACCGAAGTCTCAAAACCGAAGCCTTTTATATTTCTGGCACTGCATAACGTGGCATCTTCCAATGCTGTTAATACAGTTGACGTTAAACCTGATTTTAGCACTTTCAACTCTCTATAAGCTGAAAGAAACCTGAACGGAAGTTGTCTAGAGTTGAGTACTGCTTGCTCATTCGATAGATAATTGCAGACCATCAAAACATGTTGTGCTGATATGTTAGCCTCCAGTATATTACGAAGATTTCTGAGCAAAGCCATGTAACCCATTTTTTTACTTTCGATCAACTCTTCCCATTTTCTGGTGAAAGCATCAGATCTGGCCAAAGCGTTATCAAAATTTTCCTGACCCAATTTAGAAAGCTCCGTTTCCCAAGTATAGACGGTCGAAAGATTATCCGCTGCGATCCTGTCAAAAATAGCCTGCTGTTGATCGTTCTTAGGGCTAGGGTGTACAAGAAACAATGCATCCTTTAACTTAATTTCAGCTTCTCTGTTATATTTTGCAAACTGGTATTCATCAAATCTGTTAAAAGAGGCTCCAAGACCTTTTTGGATTTGCTTAGAAAGCCTACTTAACTTCTTCGCTCCATTTCTGTTATTTGCAATCTGGTAATAGGCCAGAAGTTCAGTTATCTCGTCAGCACGCAATATTACCCGGCTCACGGCTTTACTAACGATCGACTGGCCAGAGGCTTTCTTCGCTAATTCGACAGCTAGTACTATCGGGATGGACCTTAAGTTCATCACTGTACGTGCATAGATGGCCAGTTTGGCAACAAATGTCGATTCGCATGTCATGACCAGTTCCTTGATTCGATTCAATCTACTGTTGCCGCTTTCATAAAATGAATCATTCAATCCAGTTGTGACTACCGTAGTATACAATTCCAGTTCTGGTGTCATGAGGTAAGCCTTTGCTTTTTCATGATTCGTAACCAGCTGTTTTTTAGTGTTAAGGAAGTTGAATTTCATATTCATTTTATTATCGTTAAACATTTCTGCCAGACTATTCTGAACTGACATTACAAAATTGCAAGCACCTCTACGCAGTAGATGTACGCAGTATATAGAAAGAAAATAATTTTATGTATATGATTGATTGTTAGGTTTATATTTTTTTATTTCAAAAAAATATGGGGTTAGTATATTTAAGTGCGCAGCTTTATTGCGTAGTATTGCTTCAATCTGTTTTATCTCCCTCGCGTCAAGGGTAAGCAACGTTATAAAAATAACCGTAAATGTGTTAATGTCAGATGGTTGGGTGGAAAAAAGCTTTCAGGTCAGAGGGTATCCAAGCAAGTATATAACACCAGGCGGGAAGCTGATCACTATGCCGTTTGGTTTTGACTGGCAGCCTTTGTTAGAGGAAGTCGCGACTTTCTGATGTACATCAGTACGATGAAAAAGTAGTCATTATTATTTAACTATACTTTCAGGTAGTATTGAATTTTGTAGATAACTAATATCTGGAGTGGTCCAAAATTTTAGATTTATTGTTTGCATCGTTCCGTTGTCGTGCCACTTCCCATCTGAATCTTTGATCTGAAGTGTCCATTTATAGGCTATACTATTTTTGGAAAACTCTTGAATTCTGACCAATCCTACTAAAGCAAAAATCAGCTGACTGAGCATTTCATCGATTTCTTCTTCGGTATTTTCATAATGCCAATGAAATGAGCCAAAATGGAGTGTATTCTCTCTTACATTTGTTTGTAGAGTAATGTCAAAACCATATTCGTCATTACGATAAATTTTAAGTTCGTCGTTCTTTCCCTTTTGGAATTTTACTGAAGGATATTTTGTGAGTTCCGCAACAACGATGTCAATTATATTGTCGTCTGTCATTTATTTATTCGAATAGATTCATTGTTCAAGAATGTTATTTATCGCGGATTTTCTTTCTAAAATCATGATATACGTCCCAGTTTTTGTCTGTTGCTATAGCAAAATCAAATTCTCTTAATTTTTTTGAATTCTTTATATTATTGAGGACGGTTGTAGTACCTGTTTTGTCATTTGTTACAATATAAAAATTTCTGATTCCTTTGTGTGTATCTCTGAAAACATAATAACACTGGATATTACTTTCTTTCAGGTAATTTTCAATAGTGTGTTCAAATTGATCTAACTCATTCAGTTCTTCATTTGTTGGTAGCATTGTCGCTGTGTCTTTGCTGACACAAGCTGTTGTTATTTTTGCAAAGTAGCAAAATTCGGGCTTATGTAGAAATCTATCAAATGCAGTATTACCAACCAATAAGTAAGGGAAATTGTCGTTTGGGTAATCGGTAGTCTTAAATTCTTCCGGTACAACGTATGTATCTCGTGGTATTGGCTGGCCTTTGTTTATATTTCCAACATCAAAGCCATCATAAGTGACTTCATATTTTTTCGCTACATTATAGAGTACTTTGTCAAGTTCAAATAAACTCTTCGGATTGTGGATTTCTTTTCTTTCTAGATGCAACCAATAGCTTTTGTCGTCGGCCTGAAAAATTTCAACAAGTTCAAAATTCTGATTTTTGAGCTCTTTGGTGATCTGATTAAAATGATCTTTTTTATCTGCAGTGAAAAAATATCCCCAAAGCAATGTTCTATCTGTATAAACTCCATTAGCTTCCATCTTGGAAAACATTTCTTCGATCTCTTCTAACGGTATTTTGTAGGATTGAGATTGCGAGTTATTGCAAGCGAAAAAAACGAGTACACACGTCCAGATAAATAAATTTTTCATTTTCCAGTTTGGATATTGTAGGTATTGTCAGAAGTTAAATACTATTGAATTCAAGTTAAGGCATAAATATACAAAATCAACTTATTAACAATAGGAATCTAATCATACCACCAATCCATAATTTCATTAGTAAATGATTCCGTATCTATCTCATGGTTGGAAAAGCCATATCTCGACACCAGCCCGCTCGCAATAATCTCTCTGATTTTTATTATATGGGCCCCTTCTGATAAATGTTTTAGTAATTTATGTGCCAATGCATTAAGTTCATCCAATGGTGCGCCAGGGATTAAATTCCAGGACTTAATGATCTTCCTGATAATTCTTAGTTGACCGTTATATTGGTTTTGTAGAAACTTTCTGTCCATATCTGAATGCCAAAATCAGTATACTAAAAGGTTGTGGCGGAAAAAATTATTTCTTCATTAGCTCTTCAACTAACTGAAGTTTTACAGTTTCCAAAATTCCTTTCGGGTCGTCAACGACTATTTTCCCAAAAATATCCTTTTTAATTGAAGCATTGTTACCATGATTGTCACTTGCCTCGTAATTTCCAAATATATCTTTTCTTACAGAAATACGATTTCCTCTATTATCATCAATTGCTTTGTTCCCTAGGACATCTGTCGTTACCGATGTACGTTTACCATTGCTACTTTGTATACTAAGGTTACCAAGTACATCCTTTGATACAAAGGTACGGTTTCCTTTATTGTCAGAGATTTCCAGATCGCCTAGAACATTTTTGGATATTGTACTGCTGTTTCCATTGTTGTCACGTATTTCTAAACCACCGAAAATATTTTTGGATATAGTCGTTACATTGCCTTTATTGTCATACATCTCTAAGTTGCCATGTATGTTTTTAACGATTGTAGAAGGACTTCTGTCCAGATTAGGAACATCGAAATCACCATTGTTGTTTTTCCGGACTGTGGTCTCATTTCCATCCTCATCTTTTACTATAATATTTCCCGATAAATCCTCTTTTATTATTGTTTTTGCACCATATTTATCTTTTGCTGTATAATCACCGCCGTAGCTTTTGCTATATTTTACGCTTTTACGCCATTTATCAGAAACGGTAACTTCTCCCCAGGGATCTACTTCAATCTGAATAGAGCTTTTATCTAAACCTTCTAAGATGGCCAGCTTGGTAATGTAATTTTTTACATTATTCGATAGTGTGTCTGATCCTTGTCTAAAACGGTTTTTATCTGATGAAAATTCACCTTTTACGGTAATGCTGGAAAGCAACAGGGCAAAACTAAATAGGATATATATACGTATCATATGACTGTGATTTGATGTTTAATATACGCTTTTTTGATAAGAAAATAATGTTAACTCATTTAATCCTGGTAGATAAAATCTCAGGCTCTTTCAAAAGTGTATTTTCTCGTATGTAAAAGGGGATTATTATCTCATAAGTGAAAAATAAGGGCTGTTGTTGTGTTTAAATTTCCTATATTTAAGCATCAGAGAAAAGAATTTATAATACGTTAAGAAAAAATGTTTAAGCATTTAAAATACATAGACGGGACATCAGATAAATTTTGGGAAATACAAACAGCTGGTGCGACACATACGGTTACCTATGGTCGAAATGGAACGACGGGACAAAGTAAAAGTAAAACCTTCGATTCGGAGGAAGCCTGTCTAAAGGATGCCGAAAAACTAATTGCGGAGAAGACTAAAAAAGGCTATTCTGAAGATGGTACAGTAGATGCTGATAGCAAGGAAAAAGGATCAGCTGTTCGACCGCCAACGGCTGCCAGCCAGCGAAAAGAAGAGGCGATAGCAGCACTGAAGTTGCTTATCAAAGAGGCGAGGATGGTAGATATCATCCCTTTTCTGGAGGAATATTCCAGTGGCAACCTTGAAGTTTTAAAAAAAGAAATTCGTGCAGCCAAGCGATATTGGGTTGATTACAGTGATCTCTCCAAAGACCCTGAATTTAAAAATAAGGCACAGTACAACTGGGGGACACGAGGCACGAAGGAGCAACAGCGTACAGTAAAATTACTAGCGCTCGCCACATTTTCGGGCTCGGATGCTGGTAATTGGGATATTTTTTATGAACTTTTGAACCAGGCAAGGAGCAAGGATGTCATGCAGATCCTAACCTATGCCAAGCCCAACTGGCTGGGCGGATATTTATTGCAGTTGGTTCGTAAAAATGATTGGCAGCGGATCAATTACGATAATCTCCGACTTTTGGAGCAAATGGGATATGTTGATTTTGAACCGGAACTTTATGCAAGTTCAATCTCTGGTTTTAATTATGAATCAAAAAGGTTTTTTGAACAATTGACAACGGATGAATTGACGATCCAACGGGATATTCCGCTAGTATTTGCCTACGAAACAGGGATTCACAGCACCTATTGGAATTATGATTATAATAATGCGGACAATAAACTGTTATGGGATAAGGTGTTTGATACCTTGTTGGAAAACGGAAAAATTGATCCGGAACTCATCATCACTGGAGCGCTTGAAGCTCAAACCAAAAATTGGAATAATAATCTAAAAAGCTATTTCAGAAAGCTTATTGAACGGATGAAGCTTTCCGAGAATACAGTGATTGAACATCAGCAACAGTTCTTTCCCTTATTGCATGCTGAACATAGCGCTGTGATCAATTTTGTGGTCGATTATCTAAAACCATTCTTCTCGCATCGTGATTTCCAGTTACAGGAATTTTTAGATTGGGCCGAACCGATCTTTATGCGGACTGATATTAAGACAAGTCTTAAAACTCTTTTGATTCAATTTGATAAGCTATTGAAACAAAAAACGGAATGGCAGGAGCGATTTGTTTCGCTAACGTCGGATATCTTTATGATCTCGGATTTGCAGTTACAGGAAAGGGCGGCGAAGTTTATCTTAAAAAATCAGACGGAGCCTTCAGAAGAACTATCCGGTAAGCTTCAGTTATATAAAGCCCAAATGATGGGTACAGTGGCTGTTGACCTGAAGCATCTTTTACAAGAAGATGGATATTCTGAAGATGAAATCCTAGCAGAACTGAATGGTCAATCTTCAGCGCAATATAGTTATCAGCCAACAGAAGTTCGTTGCCTGAACGAAGCTTATGAATACCCACAGACCTGGAACGAATTATTTTTCAAGGTGGGGGAGGTCATTGGTGGTTCTGACCCCATTCAGGTGGAGATCTTAATGAATGCATGGGTGCAACAAACGGCTGTTTTTCCAGCAGACTATCAGATACAGCTGGAACCTTACATTAAACAACTGACAGGAGCGTATCGTGAATCTTCCTGGTACAATCATTTCTCAGGGACCTTCATTAATATGTATTATAAACCCACTGTCGTATATAAAGATAAGGATCGGTATCACAATTACTCCAAATGGGTCAGTCTGATGGGGAGCCAATTGGAACTATTGCAACGTTATCGGATTGATGGTATCCGCCTGCCGCTTTTGAGTTTGCCGACACATAAGCCATTTTGGATTGCACCGAGCGTTCTCGTTGAGCGTATTTTGGCTTATCAGGAAGCACGAGTGAAGATCAATTTATTGGATTTATCCATAGCTCTGAGCCGTACTGTCCGTGAAGATCTAGAAGGAATTGAAGCCCTGATAAAACAAATAAATGAACAGCAGGTACAGGATGTGATCAGCTATGCCTTGGGGCTGGATCCGATGAAGGTTCAGCAGCAATCTTGGCTTAAAAATTTATTGTCTTCCAAAGATTCCGATCCGGTCAATTGGATTGGTGTATGGGCTACCGTGGCGCGCACGCATCATCGGGATGCCTATTTTGAAGAATTTTCCAAAGAGCCTTTAGCGAATATTCCTTTTGCTGCCCAGCCATTCCGTCCGGCATTGAAAATAGAACCAACCTATTATAACGGTTATAACTACACAACTAGAAAATCGGAACAGGTGTATAACGGCGATAAGCTGACCTATCATTTTCCGTCTTACAAACAGGGAGCTGAGGCCTTTTTGTATCACAAAGATATTTTTAACCGTGGGAACGATACTTTACTGTCTTATTATTTGTACAGGGCGGATGTCCCCTATATGCATAGTTTGATGCCGCAGAATACGGAAAGTCTTTCCATGTTTTTAACGATGGGGCTGAATAGTAAAAGTGATATTGGGGGAAAATCTTCGGCAGCCTACCTACAGGAGATGCTGTACGACTTTTTCCGTTTTGATCAGCAGTCCAATCTATACCTGGCAACTTCACTCTTCAATAAAGAGAAAGAGGTGCGTGCGATGGCTGTTGAAGTCATTCTGGCTGCAGTTAATGAAAATAGGATAGACACCACTGTATTAGGTAAACAATTGGGAATGCTGCTGAGCAATGGTTATGGCCCGATCGGTCGTTGTGTTGAAGTGCTGGAACAATGCCGCGATATATCTTCGAAGCATAACAATGCCTTATTGCAGTTATTGGATGTGGCTTTTGCGCATTATAACATTGCTGAAAAAATGCCGACCAATTTTAAGAAAATCATCGAATATTATTACGATTTGATGAACAAGGAACAATATCATTTTCCAGATGATCTTCAGCAGGTTTTTGGGAAACTGGAAATATATAAGAGTTTACAACCTATTTTGAAAAAAATAATAAAATAATAATATGGCAGAGCAAGATTTAGCGATTAGCTATGCACGAAATTCACAACTGACCCAACAATCGGGCATACAGCAATTGGTATTGGCACATCAGTCGGAATTGGCAGAAGTCGCCAATGTACCTTGTTTCTTTTGGGGTAGTTTGACGGATCCTTTACTGACATCCAAATGTTTGTTGACCTTGTCGAAAGTAGTGCGGTCGAGTTTCGGCCCCGTACCTCCGAGTTTGCGGGATCCTATCGTTTCAGCTGGTACCAATCAGATTCGTTTTGAGGGCTTCTCTTCCTGCAATGGTGTTTATGCACGCCTGGATTTATTGGAAGATGCTATTGATGGTGAGTTTATTACAAGTGGTACAACCAATGTGGATTTTAATGAACCTATGCTCAATGCGTTAAATGCTGTCAAGAAAACCGAAAAGATGGTGTTGGGAGTAGGAAGCAATGAGGTTGCCATTAGTACCGATAAGGCCAAAGTGACTGAAAAGAAAGTGACTTTGCCGCCGCGTTGGATCAAAGGGCTGACTTCGGTTCAATTATATTTGGCGGGAATGGAGCTACAGTTTGAATTAAATAAAATTCAGCTTATCCAATTATTTCAGGGCATTCCAAAAGGTAATGTGAAAGGGGAATTCTATTTGACGAAAAGAGCTAACCGATTTGTGTTTTCCCCTATAAGTACAGGTGATGCGGTACGTATTGGTGGTATACAGCGATTACGTTTACTGGAGGGGTTGCTGACCTTCGCAGATAAGTTGCTTGTTTATCAGGAAAAAGGAGGTGAAAGTGCCGCTTTTGTTGCTGACTTTGGTAAAATGAGACTTACTCTTGCCTTGTCGCCAGATAGTTATCGCGGATTTTCGGGCGAAGGTAATGTATTGGAAAATATGATTAAGGCCGTTCCGGATGAATGGATTCATGCCGTCAACGGACTACTCAAATCCAACGAGTTATTTGATCCAACAATGCTTTCCATAGAGCACGATGTCGACTTTGACACGATGGATACCTTGTCAGCATCGTTATCTTCCATCGGGTTGCTGGGTTATGATCTACATAGCCATCAGCATTATTATAGACGACTGCCGTTTAAGATGGAACGTATCTTGGCATTGAACCCGAGGCTAAAAAATGCTAAAAAACTTGTTGCGACAGCAGGTGTACAATTTGTTAAGAATACAACGGATTATATCGAAGCTAGAGTTGATGGATCAGGGGTACAACATACCGTCATTATACAGGGTGACAAACATCAATGTACCTGCAATTGGTTTACCAATCATCAGGGAAAAAGAGGGCTATGTAAACATATACTAGCCGTCAAGATGTTGAATGACTAACCTGTTTGTTGCTTGCTGTAAAGTATGAAGTAACAAAATATTATAGTGGTCAAATATTTAAAAGCAAAGCGATAGGAGATTTGATCGGTTCTGTGTTGAACTAGTCTAAGATCTCCTCGTATGTCAATGTGTTTTTACTCTTTGATACACGGATAGTGATAAATGTCGGAGCGATACCTTTGCCATTGGGACGGTACATGGAATAAATATAGGAATCATTGTCGTGATAATTAGCCCGTAGCGTGTCACCTTCATACCTGTCTACCGCAGAGGTATGAACTTCTATTCTTTCATCCATTTTATCACTCCAGGTACGTTGATCTATAAAAGATTGTTTGTCTTTTTCAGAGATAAATAGTTCAAATTGGTGTGTGTAATCTCTTAACCCGCCACTTTGGTTGGAAATAATTTTAAAATCATCGTTTAGCGTGATATGCTGTTCGCTGAGTAGTTTTCTTGCATCAGATTTAGAGAATAATAGATCATCAAATAGCAAGTATAGCGTGAATATAAGAAAAGGTAAGATTAAAACAATCGAGACGATAGTTCCCAATTTTTTACGGCCAGACTTTTTTAGGATCCAGTACATTAAATAGATGAATAGGCCTGGGATGCCAAACCATATCAAAAAAATCAGCGCGTATAGTGTATACATTTGTTAATCGTTATAATCCTAAAGCTCCTAATCCACTAATAATGTCTAAATAGATTTGCGGTATATGTAAATTTCCAATATTTTTACGGGTGACATCGGTAATACCAGCATGTGAGATGCCACGGGAAGCATATATATGTTTAAAGTTGGCACCCCAGACTGTACTTTCTAATGGAACCATCCCATCATTTTTACCTACCAGTCGCCTCAGGTATTTAAAACTCAATGCATACAATAAATCATCCTGTGGCTTATTCATTGTCGAAGCAAAGCTCTGATAAAATACATTGTCCATATTGGGGTTGAGCTGGTTGAAAACACGCATTTCTTTTACACTGAGATCTCGGATTAGTTCGATTGGTGCGGGAGATTGACCACCAAATAAGAAAGAAATACGTTGAATCAGTTTTTTTGTGGCAGAATCCCCGGATAGATGTTTTTCCATTAGATAATCTGCTATTGGCGTTCCTAAGTGTGGCGTGGATATTGTGCTTAAGGAGGCCACCATTTGATGTCCGTTTAGCGTTGAAATAAAATGGCGGGCGTCTATCCCACCTTTAGAATGCGCGATGAGATTAAATTTAGTTGCACCTGTTTTTTCTGCAAGATCTGACAGATTTCTTTTCAGCATCTGCGCATTGTTAGCGACGGTGCCCCATCCATCGGTCTTGCCATAAAAAAATGAGATATTGTTTTTTTTGAAGGTTTTGGGAATCCTGCCCCAAAACAAACTACTATCTCCCGCAGCTGTACCATGGATCAATATGATGGGATATCTTAATTTAAAGGCAGTCATTGGCTTTTTTTACACATTTTCATCCATCCAATAGATTTTGCAAATCAGCTTTATCACCTTTATAAACAAGGAAAAAATCACTTGGATTTTTAACAAGGAGTTGAAATATGTTTTTTCTTGGTCCTTGAGGAGAATATGCGCCACATAATTTAGTCATGTTTTAACCCTATTTCCATTCCCAGTTTTCATCGATAATATAACCGATCTTTAGAAAATCGGCCAATTCTTTCAATCTGCCGATGAGTACATTTTTATCTTCTATTTTTTCTTTATTTTGTGCTAATACATATCTTCTTCATCAATAAAATTATAACCAGTATTGATCAGCAGCTGGAGATATTCATCGAAACTATCCGCTATGACACGAAACTCATCAGGGTCATGCACGAAACGTACGATTTGCCCTCTTTTACCTTTTTCTGAAGGACTGAAATCCACAAATAATTGAGAAGTGCCACCATTGTTCATACAGTCTGAAAAATGAAGCCATTTTAAGTTAGCTGATTTATCAGTAATCTTGCTATCAATTTCCACGTGGTCATATTTCCGATCGATATAGTCAGCATAATAGGTATATGCAATAGATTGATTTTCGATCATCTCTTTGGAAGAAAGCAGATAATAAGGATACTCATTTAAGTCAGAGCCTAGAAAGAAGAAGGCAATTTCTTCATCGGCGTAGGTTCTCCAGTAAGTCCCATCTACATACTCAAGCAGGTCTACGAGTGGCTGAGGGACATCTGGAAATATCTCCTTGAGCTGCTCCATGTCTGTTTTACTTGCCCCATGTTTGATCTGGTCAAAATGATCCCAAGTTTCAACACCATTGTTGTCATAGTACGCCTTTTTTAAGCCCAATAGATATTTTTCCGATATTTTCATTTATTTTTCTTCTAGTAAGGTGAAGTTAATCAAACTTTATGATATCTCAGTTATATCAATTTGTTAAACGATTGACTTATTTGATGTGTCTGGCGGAGGAGGACTGGGAGCTATGCGTCTGTTAATTGTTGTCCGATCAGACTTTAGTATCCGATATAAAGGCGATTATTGCACAGTCCAAAGATAATGCGGTTCGTGCTGCCGATCATCAGCGTACATTAATGTATTGGCATATTGGCAAACGTATTTGAACAGGGGCAACAAGGTAAGGATAGGGCCGATTATGGAAAATATCTGACTGGATATATCGCCAAAGAATTAGAACCCGAATATGGTAGCGGGTTTTCGAGAAGACAAGTTGAATTGTTTAGACAGTTCTTTCGTGTTTTTCCAATTGCGAACGCACTGCGTTCGCAATTGAGCTGGACACAATACCGCTTATTGATGCGGCTTGACACAGAAGAGCAACGGGAGTTTTATATCGCCGAAACCATTAAAAATAACTGGACATCACGGCAGTTGGAACGATAGGTCTTTAGTAATTTATATGAACGCCTGCTACTGAGTAATGATAAGGAAAGTGTATTGGCTGTGGCAAAAAAAGAAAAAGATGCCCTCCGATGCGAAAGAGATCATCAAAGATCCAATGGTACTGGAGTTTTTTGGTTTGAAGCGAGAAAGCGCTTATTATGAAAAAGACCTTGAAGGCACTACTATCATCTCTTCAAACGTTGGTCTTTGACGTTTTCCCGCTATTACATCTCGTACAATGGACGCAATATTGTTATTTATTTTGTCATGCGGGGCCAATTTAATTGCATTTTCAATCGTCATTAACGCCTCCATATCTTTAAGAGCGATTAGCAAATTCATGGCATGATTACCCATCGAAGCGATATCATTAGGGTTTCTTTTCAGAGATTCTTCTGAATAAAATAAAGCTTTATCCAGGTCCTTGAGATGCATTGCCTCCGTTGCGGCCTCCATGGGGATAAAATGATTTTCCAATTCTATCTTAAATGCAGCTTCAAATTGTTCGAGCGCTTCAGTATGGCGCTCTAATCGTTGCAGCGCTTTGGCCATAAAAAACATACTTTGCCAATGATGTGGGACAATCGAAAGGCATTCCTGAAAGTCTGTTATCGAGCTTTCAAGCGCAACTATTTCAGCAGAGGTGGGATTTTCTATGCTTATTTCATTTAGATAGATCAAGTCTTTTTGTCTCTCATTTGAGCGTCTAAATATCTCATTGAACTTTTCCATCGCGATCACCTTCCGAGCGTTAGCGTCAATTTTTTGATATATTGATCCGTTTAGTATATCATCGATTTCCGCTGGCTTCATTTCTTTGCAATACTCGGAGTAAGGATTTAGAACGAAAGTAGCCGCTTTTATTCCATCAAAAAGGTCCTGGCCTTTGATCCCGATATAATTTACCTTTCCTTCTTTGACTATACCTTTATCAAATATTCTGTTGATTGAGGTAAAAATAGGAACTTGGCCTCCTTCAAATGTGGCGGCTTTTACTGTTACTTTTTCAGGATTTTGCTCTGCCATATTAGAATCGACCAAATCCATGGTCAGTATATATAAATTACTCCACAATAATTTTTGATAGAATTCTTTTTGAGCTTCGATGTTATTTGTACCTCTTAAAAGGCATCTTTCCAATTCATTTTCGGGAAATGTGGAGATGTTTTTCTTTTTCTTAAAAATGTCGAATAATCCCATGTACTTTAATTCGATTAATATGATATGATATTTAAAAATAATCATAAGAAAAGACATCGCAAAATACAGCTGGTAGGAATCAGTTTTTGTTCGGCATAGAAGCTAATAAAAGTGTACTACTTTCGGAAAGGTTTTTTAAGCGATGGAGTTAAAGCATCGTTGCCAGGTTTATAGTGAAGATAATTTACAGCAGAAAAACTGTACAACAATTGTCAGAAATAGAGAGAAATACCTGTCTTTTGTTTGGGGGATTTCAACAGATAATGCTTTTTGCAATTTTATTTTTCAAACATAGAATATTTTGTACATTTGTATCGAATAAAATCGAAATAGAAATGGCAGAAACTGTACAACCAAGAGCTCCAAAGACAACTGATAATAATGCGAATCAAACTCATTACTACAAAACATTGGTAGTAGCTATCGCTTTAGGTTTAATAGGCACATTTATCCGTTTTGTACCGGATGTATGTACTGCAATGGGACAACAAACTTTCTTGTTCTCCGCGATAGCAAATATCTCATTGATCGTAGGTTCTCTTATTGCATTTAAAACTGTTTTCGGTATTTTGGGATTTGGAAAAAACCGTGACTAATTAATAGTCGTTTAAAATATTGAAAGCCTCAGTTTTACTGAGGCTTTTTTTTGTGCTCATTTAAAACAAAGAAAATAATGTTTTTGAATAGGATTCCAGCAGCTGGAATAAATGATAGCCTCTTGAAGGACAGGAATTTACTGATACATTAACCAACATAGAATCAATAGTGGAAAAGCATCTGTATAGAAAATATTATACGGGGCAAATAATAAATAAAAAAGGCATCAACTAAACAATTGATGCCTTTTGCTATGATTGATGATAGACTATGCAAATAATGACCATGTACCCCATGGAATACGGGCAAGCATCAGGATTAAGCCGATGATGTAGAATATCACAACAGTTTGATTTGCTTTTCTTGAGTTTTCCATCTTTTTAGCTTTTGAGTAACCGATGGTGATCAATACAATGGCAATGATCATTGTCAATGGGTGCTCAATGATTTTTAAACGTAATGTCGGATCTTTCATCACGCTGCCAGAGATCATCGATGGGTACTTCAAATAAAAGTATAAGATCAATCCCACCAATAATTGAATATGCGATACGATAAAACCTAATAAGGCAATTTTACGGTTGTAAGGTTTGTTGCCTAAATAGTTCATTAAGGTGATCACAATAGATATCACCAGGGCTAGCAATAAGACAATTGCTATTGTCGAGTGTAAGTGTAACATAAAAGCTCTCTTTAATTGTTTCCTAAGTTAGCAAAGATAAAAATATAATGAATGTATTTGTTAAAAATCATTGTTCTAGCAGAAATACCTCCGCAATTGGGTTGAACAGGTACATGCGTTTGCTGCTCAGCTCCATGCATTTATAACGCTTCCGTATCTTTTCGATCCGCTGAAAAGACCGTCCGTTCTTCAATTTAAAAAAATGGCCATCCTCCAATGCTTCTACCGTCAGTGCATTGCTTTTTGCTTTGTCATAAGCTTTTAACGCTCGGAATAGATGAAGATCGGTACAGCTTGATGCGGCCGGATTCTCCATATAACTGTGTATTGCACCGCTGATGTCAGCCGGAAAGATATTTAGTTTTAAAAATGGATCCATTAGCTCCTTAAAATGTTTTTTCCATTCAGTTCCATGCGGTTTGACACGGTGCTGATGCTTGTTCCAAGTCTGTAGATGAGCAAATTCATGTATGGTTGTGATCAGAAAGGAATAAGGATTCAGATCATGATTGACCGAAATGCGGTGTGGACTGCCCCTAAAAGGAGCACGGTAATCGCCCAATTTGCTGCTACGGGCACGGGAGATCTTAAACAGGCACGCTGTATGATTGATCCAGTTAGATATGATCGGCGCAGCTTCCTCTGGCATGTATTTTTTTAGGATAGCACTGTAATCTTGCATGCTGTAAAAATAGTTATTTATTCATGCTTACCTAATAATGGCGCGACATTATTTTGTCACAAGCAAACATGATACTGTCAAAAGATAAGGCTTGTATGTTTATAGTCGAAGTAGCTACTTGTAGTATTTCTCTTAATAAGATCAATTCATTGTATCAAGGGGCAAATCTGAGTAGTTATTGACAAATAAAATACTACTGATGGCTTTATAATAGTAAAGTGTTTTAGCTATTATAATTAGTTTTATTTGTATTTTTGATATTATTTTTAGTATTTAGTATTGGTAAATTAATTAAAGTAGAAGATGTTCAAATCTGGATAGATATTTTTTTGGAACAAAAAGCATTGAAATCGCCTGATTTTTAGGTAAATTACCTACTAAAGAAAGGATCATAAAATATACGATATCATCTGGATGAGGAAAGGTTTTCCTCTCAGCTATAAAATAGACCTTCAAGAATATGCTAGATACCTTACATATTAAGAATTACGCCCTGATCGACGCATTGGAAATCCAATTTGATAAAGGGTTGAATATGATTACTGGGGAGACTGGAGCGGGTAAATCCATTATTATGGGAGCACTTTCCTTAATTCTGGGAAATAGGGCAGAGGGAAAACACTTTTTTGATCCATCAAAGAAATGTGTGATCGAAGGAGAATTTAATATCGGAGCTTATCAATTAAATGGCTTCTTTGAGCAGTATGATCTTGACTATGCAGATCATACGATTATCCGACGGGAAATAACACCGGATGGTAAATCCCGTGCCTTTGTTAATGATTCACCTGTTAATTTGGTTATACTGAGGCAATTGGGCGAGCAATTGATTGATGTACATTCACAGCATGCGACTTTACAGATCAATACCGAGGAATTTCAGTTTTTAGTAGTGGACAGCGTGGCGGATTCATTTGCACTGAAACAAAGCTATAAAGAGAGCTATATAGCTTATAAAAAAGCAAAACGGGAACTGGAAGAACTGAAAGAAACGGTAAAAAAGGCGGCTGTAGAGCTGGACTATTTTCAATTTCAATTTGACGAACTTGATGGGGCGAAGCTCGTGCCTGACGAACAGGGTACACTAGAGCAGCAACAGCGGCAATTGGAGAATGCCGAGGATATCAAGCGAGCCTTAAATGCGGCCTCCCGTCTGTTAGAAAACGAAGATATAGCAGTATTGACACAGTTGAAAGATGCTATGTCGCAGGTCGAAGGAATATCTTCTTTTCTGCCCGAAGCGGCTGATCTTGCTGCACGGGTGAAGAGCACCTTGATCGAACTGAAAGATGTGGCTGCGGAGTTGACTTTGCTGGAAGAGGATACTCACCTGGATGAGGGCACCTTACTGGAGATCAATGAGCGATTGAGCTTACTGTATTCGCTGCAGAAAAAACATCATGTCGACTCAGTGGAGGAACTCATTCAATTAAGAGATGATCTGGAGGCAAAACTATTGGCCATTAATTCCTCCGATGAACAATTGGAGCGTCTGGAGGCCGAGGTTATAGAGAAGCTGAAAGTTGCGCTACACAATGCGAAAGCGCTTTCAAGCGCACGCGGATTAGTATTGGATACAATAGCCGGGGAGATACAAAATACGCTGTTGAATGTGGGTATGCCAAATGCGGTACTTCAGATTGTATTGGAACCACTAAAAGAGGGAGAGATGCGTGAGTCTGGAATAGATACCATTCAGTTCTTATTTTCTGCCAATAAGGGGCAGGCATTGCAATCTATTCATCGTGTAGCTTCAGGAGGGGAACTTTCCCGGGTGATGTTAGCCATAAAATCACTGGTTGCCAAAACTTCGGCTTTACCAACAATTGTCTTTGATGAGATCGATACCGGGATTTCGGGAGAGGTGGCATTACGTGTAGGAGAGGTTATGGAAAACCTAGCCGAAAATATGCAGGTAATCGCTATCTCGCACTTACCGCAGATTGCGTCAAAAGGGGCGGCGCATTTTAAAGTATATAAGGAAGACAAGGCCGATCGTACCATATCAAATATCGTCCGACTGGATCAAACCGGTAGGGTAAAAGAGATCGCGCAAATGCTGAGCGGAGCAAATCCAACGGATGCTGCACTGGAGCATGCAGAGCTGCTGTTGAAAGGTTAGGGATAAAATAATGAAACCTTATATAAAAAATCAGCCTCAGAATAAGTTATTCTGAGGCTGATTTTTTATTATTGCCCGCCGTTTTCGCCATCAGTAAGTGTGACTTTAGCTTGGAAAGGTGGCGGTGGAGTTGCTGTTCCTGTGCCAAGATAATCAGCATAAATATTTAAATTCCCGTCTACTTTACCATCAAAAAAAGTATATTCTGTCCTGAAATTGTAAAGGCCGTTTTTTGTTGGTACGTTGTTCGCCCCTAAGTTGATATAAAAATCTGGACTATCGTTAAATGATATTGCCACGGCAACTTGTCCATAATCAAAATATTTAGAATCAATTTCGTTGAATGGAACTGAGATTACGAAAGTTCTGGGATCTCCCTCAGTTTTCCATTGGTAATTGGCTCCTGGTACTGCAAACTTATAGGTAACCCCTGGAAGGGAATTCGTTATATACTCCTTCTTACAAGAAGAGAATGAAACCAAGGCTGCGGTTCCAATTAAAGCTGCTAATAAAAGTCTTTTCATATCGTTTGTGTTATTTGTGACAGTTTTTTTATTATAGGACGATAAAATAGTGTAAAAGTTTAACGTCAATCTTCTTTACAACAAAAAATGCACCATTATGGTGCATTTTCATGAATTTATTTCGATTACAGCAAGCGATTATTTCTCCGCTGTATCTTTTGAAGACTTCGGATCTGAACTAGAGACCTCAATATCTTTGGTTTCCGGATTAATGCTCACCGTTAAAACTGAACCGGTTTGGACATTTCCTTTCAGAATTTCTTCCGCAATTGGATCCTCCAGATATTTTTGGATTGCACGTTTTAAAGGACGTGCACCGAAATTACTGTCATAACCTTTATCTGCAATGAAACCTTTAGCCTCATCCGTCAAGTTAATGGTATAACCCAAATCTGAGATTCGTTTAAACAATGACGTCAATTCAATATCAATGATCTTAAAGATATTTTCTTTTGTCAACGAATTGAAAACAATAACGTCGTCAATACGGTTTAAAAACTCCGGCGCAAATGCTCTTTTTAGTGCAGTTTCGATTACTCCACGGGAATGCGCATCTGTTTGTTGCGATTTTGCCGCGGTCGTGAAACCAACGCCCTGACCAAATTCTTTCAATTGACGTGCGCCAATATTAGAGGTCATGATGATAATGGTGTTACGGAAATCTACTTTACGGCCCAAACTGTCGGTCAATTGACCTTCATCCAATACTTGCAATAACAAATTGAACACATCTGGATGCGCTTTCTCGATTTCATCCAAAAGCACGACAGCATAAGGCTTACGACGTACCTTCTCCGTTAATTGTCCACCTTCTTCATAACCGACATATCCCGGAGGCGCCCCTACGAGCCGCGATATCGCAAATTTCTCCATGTATTCACTCATGTCAATCTGAATCAGTGCGTCCTCAGTATCAAACATAAACCGTGCAAGCTCTTTCGCTAATTCTGTCTTACCGACACCAGTAGGGCCTAAGAATATAAAGGAACCGATTGGCTTCTTAGGATCTTTCAGTCCGGCACGCGTACGTTGGATGGCTTTCACCAATTTACCAACAGCATCGTCCTGGCCAATGATTCTTCCTTTCATCAACTCACCCATATTCAACAGCTTTTGGCTGTCTGTTTGGCTGACACGCTGTACGGGGATACCGGTCATCATCGCGACAACTTCCGCTACATTTTCCTCGGAAACAGTATATCGCTTAGATTTGGTTTCTTCTTCCCAGGCGATCTTTTCTTTCTCCAATTCCTCGATAAGCTTTTTCTCTGTATCGCGTAACTTAGCAGCTTCTTCATATTTTTGACTACGCACTACCTTGTTTTTCTCCAATTTGACTTCCTCGATTTTATTCTCGATGTCAATAATGGATTGTGGAACATGAATATTATTCAAGTGTACACGTGAACCAGCCTCATCCAAAGCGTCAATCGCTTTATCGGGTAGGAACCGATCCGTAATATATCGTGTTGTCAACGATACACAAGCTTCAATCGCTTCTGGGGTATAAGTCACATTGTGGTGATCCTCATATTTCTCTTTGATACGATTCAAGATCTCTACAGTTTCATCATGTGTAGCGGGTTCAATCGTCACACGTTGGAAACGACGGTCTAAAGCGCCATCTTTTTCAATATATTGACGGTATTCGTCCAGTGTAGTTGCACCGATACATTGTATTTCTCCCCTTGCCAAGGCTGGTTTGAACATATTGGAAGCATCCAAAGATCCTGAAGCACCGCCAGCACCAACAATGGTATGTATTTCGTCGATAAACAAAATGACATCCGGTGATTTTTCCAGTTCATTCATGACCGCTTTCATGCGCTCCTCAAATTGACCCCGATATTTCGTGCCCGCAACCAATGACGCCAGGTCCAAAGTAACTACACGCTTGTTGAACAGGACACGGGATACTTTGCGTTGCACAATACGTAGTGCCAATCCTTCCGCTATCGCTGATTTACCTACTCCGGGTTCACCTATTAATAACGGATTATTCTTTTTACGACGAGAAAGAATCTGTGATACACGTTCGATTTCTTTTTCACGACCTACAATCGGATCCAATCTGCCTTCCTCAGCAGCTTTGGTCAGATCTCGACCAAAGTTGTCCAATACAGGGGTTTTGGATTTGATATCCGAAACCTTTTTAGGTTGGATATATTGATCATCCTCAGCAAAATCATCATCACCGGTAGGAGAGCCCGGAGCTTCATCCTTGATGGTGGTTTTATTTTGCTCTACTTCGGCTTTGAAGATGTCATAGGTCACATTATATTGCTGTAAAATTTGCGAAGCGATATTATCTTCATCCCGTAAGATTGCCAATAATAGATGCTCGGTCCCAATAATGTCAGATTTGAAAATCTTCGCTTCCAAATAAGTAATTTTCAGAACTTTTTCAGCTTGTTTAGTTAACGGCATGTTGCCAATAGGTGCACGTGATACAGATGCCCCCTTCACTGCGTCTTCCACAGATTGACGTAGGGCAGTTGTGTCAATGCCTATGTTTTTAAGGATTTTGATCGCCATTCCATCGCCTTCACGAATCAAGCCGAGCAACAAGTGCTCTGTGCCTATATAATCGTGACGCAATCTCAAAGCTTCCTCTCTACTGTACGATATGACATCCTTTACGCGCGGTGAAAATTTTGCTTCCATTGAATACCTTTCTGTTTTATATTAAGGATATATAAATGTAGTAAATTCTACATTTCAAACCTTAAAATTATTTTAAATAATGTCATCAACAATTAAGCCATGACCATTATACGTCCAAAATGTCAGTATAAAAGATTACATTTGTATGTTAATATAACAAGAGTTTTCCAATTTTTTTAAATTTTATGTCAGACGAGAAGATTATTTTTTCGATGGCGGGTGTCAACAAAATCTATCCGCCTCAAAAACAAGTTCTAAAAAATATCTATTTATCTTTTTTCTATGGTGCCAAAATCGGCGTGATCGGTTTGAACGGATCCGGAAAATCCTCACTATTGAAAATTATCGCGGGTTTGGACAAATCTTATCAGGGTGAAGTCGTGTTTTCTCCGGGTTACTCTGTGGGATATTTGGCACAAGAACCCCAATTGGATCTCGAAAAGACCGTTCTTGAAATTGTACAGGAGGGTGTTGCTGAAATTACGGCGACCTTAAAAGAATACGAAGAAATCAATGAGAAATTCGGCTTGCCTGAGGTCTACGAAAATCCAGATGAGATGGATAAACTGTTGGCCAGACAAGGTGAATTACAAGATAAAATTGACGCAACAAATGCCTGGGAAATCGATTCCAAATTGGATAGAGCAATGGATGCCTTACGTTGTCCCGAACCTGATGCTAAAATTGCCAATTTGTCAGGTGGCGAGCGCAGACGTGTAGCATTATGTCGCTTATTATTGCAAGAACCAGATGTGTTATTGCTCGATGAGCCGACCAACCACTTGGATGCAGAGTCTATCGACTGGTTAGAACAACATTTAAAACAATATAAAGGAACTGTCATTGCTGTCACCCACGACCGTTACTTCTTGGATAACGTCGCCGGATGGATCTTAGAATTGGACCGTGGTGAAGGTATTCCATGGAAAGGAAATTATTCCTCTTGGTTAGACCAAAAGGCTAAACGCCTGGCACAGGAAGAAAAACAGGAAACCAAACGTCAGAAAACATTGGAGCGTGAGCTGGAGTGGGTACGTATGGCTCCAAAGGCACGCCATGCCAAATCGAAAGCCCGTCTTCATAACTATGAAAAATTGGCTTCTGAGGAAACCAAAGAACGCGAAGAGAAATTGGAATTATTTATTCCGCCTGGGCCGCGTTTGGGTAACTCTGTCATCGAGGCAACCGATATCTCCAAAGCTTATGGCGACCGTATTTTATTTGAAAATCTAAGTTTCATGTTGCCTCCTGCGGGTATCGTTGGGATCATCGGACCAAATGGCGCGGGTAAAACAACCTTATTCCGCCTGATCACGGGACAGGAGACGCCGGATACGGGATCGTTCAAAGTAGGAGAGACTGTCAAATTGGGGTATGTCGATCAGATGCACCATGACCTTGATCCTGAGAAATCTGTTTGGGAAAATATCACTGGCGGTAACGATAACATGATTCTAGGCAATCGCTCCGTAAATTCCAGAGCTTATGTGTCTAAATTTAACTTTAATGGTGCTGACCAACAAAAGAAAGTCGGTGTGCTTTCCGGTGGAGAACGCAACCGTGTCCATTTGGCGATCACGCTAAAAGAAGGATCAAATGTGCTCCTCCTCGATGAACCGACCAATGACATCGATGTCAATACATTACGTGCTTTAGAGGAAGGTCTGGAGAATTTTGGTGGCTGTGCTGTGGTCATCTCCCATGATAGATGGTTTTTGGACCGTATCTGTACACATATTCTTGC